>NZ_JANAVP010000002.1:181633-249128 GCF_024213665.1 Streptomyces sp. A3M-1-3 | reverse complement strand
CCGCCCCGGCCCCATGGCTTCGCCACGGGCTCCGCCGAAGCGCCGGTCGCGCCCGCGACCCCGCCCCGCGGCCCCGCCGGCCGCCCACCGGGCTCCACCTACGCGCCCACGGGCCCCGCCATGTCCGGCAGTCGGCCCCCCGCCCACGCGCCCGCGCCGGCCGTCGCCGACGCTGGGAACCCGCCCTTGCCGCCGCCCCGGCCCCATGGCTTCGCCACGGGCTCCGCCGAAGCGCCGGTCGCGCCCGCGACCCCGCCCCGCGGCCCCGCCGCCGCGGCCGCCGGCCGCCCGCAGTCGTCGGTCCCCGCCGTGCCCGGCAGCCGCGTCGCCGCCGAAGCCGGGCGGCCGGGTACGACCCCCGTAGGCCCGCCGCCCGGCCACCGGTCCGTCGAGACCACCGCCCGGTTGCGGCCTGTTCCCGGGGTGCCTGCGAGGCGCCGGGCTGTTGGGGCCGTTGATCTCACCCCCGGGCCGGGACGCGCACCCGTACCGCCGCGATTCCTGAGTGCCCCGCAGCCGCCTCCCGAGACTCCCGTCGAGACCACCACCCGGCTGCGGCCCGTCCGGGCCCGGCATCCCGCCCGGGCCGCCGGCGCCGCCGTGTGTGGCGTGCTCGGGCTCGGACTCATCGGCGGCGCCGTCACCGGCAGCTGGCTGACCGGCGACTCCGCGGCGGAGCCCGCCGCCGTCGCCGGGTACGAACGCGCCGCCTCCCGCTGGCACAGCGCCCCCGTCGACGCGCTCTTCCCGCCCACCCTGACCGGCGATGGCGCCGGGCCCGGCGGCGCGGACCGGGCCTGGACGCGGGTGGCCGTCGCACCCGACAACGGCTGCGCCGCCGCCCTGGACCCGCTCCTCCTCACCGCCCTCGAACCCGTCGGCTGCACCCGCCTGCTGCGCGCCACCTACACCGACGCGTCCAGCAGCAGCGTCACCACCGTCGGCATGGTCTTCACCAAGGCCGACGCGACGGCCATGGGCGCCCTGCGCACCCGCTTCGCGCGCGAGAAGCTCGCCGACCGTACGGACCTCATGCCCCGCCCGTTCGCGGCGAAGGGCACCGTGGCCGCCGGCTTCGGCGACAAGCAGCGCGCGAGCTGGACGCTGAGCGTCCTGACCGACGCCCCGGTGGTGGTCTTCGCGGTCACCGGCTTCGCGGACGGCCGTACCGTCGCGGACCCGCAGCCCGCCGGCCGGGCCATGACCCCGGGCGCGACGACCGCCCCTGCCCAGGCCGGCCTCGGCCACGAGGCGAAGGGCATCGCGGACCGGGTCGAACGCGCCCTGCGCAAGACGGCCGGCCCGCCCACGGAGGAGCCCCGATGACACCCGTGGCCTCCCGCTGCCTCGCCGCGACCCTCGCCTCCGGGCTGGTGCTGCTGGCCGGCACCCCCGCCCACGCGGACGGCATCCGCTCCCGGCAGTGGGCGCTCGACGCCATGCACACCGAACAGGCCTGGCGTACGACCAAGGGCGAGGGCATCACCGTCGCCGTGCTCGACACCGGCGTCGACGACCTCCACCCCGACCTCGCCGGACAGGTGCTCCCCGGAAAGGACCTCATCGGCTTCGGGGCCGGCCGCGGCGACCGCTCCTGGGCCCGGCACGGCACCGCGATGGCCGGGATCATCGCGGCCCACGGACACGGCCCCGGCCGGACCGACGGCGTCGTCGGGATCGCCCCCGAGGCGAAGATCCTCCCGGTGCGGGTGATCCTCGAAGAGGGCGACCCGGCCCGCACGAAGGCCCGTAACTCCAAGGGCAGCGCCCTCGCCGACGGCATCCGCTGGGCGGCCGACAACGGCGCCGACGTGATCAACCTGTCCCTCGGCGACGACAGCAAGTCCGCCCACCCCGAGGCCGCGGAGGACGCGGCCGTCCAGTACGCCCTGAGCAAGGGCGCGGTCGTCGTCGCGTCGGCCGGCAACGGCGGCGAGGACGGCGACCACATCTCCTACCCCGCCGCCTACCCAGGCGTGATCGCGGTGGCCGCCGTCGACCGCTACGGCACCAAGGCGCCGTTCTCCACCCGCCGCTGGTACGCCACCGTCAGCGCCCCCGGCGTGGACGTGGTCATCGCCGACCCCGACCGCCGCTACTACGAGGGCTGGGGCACCAGCGCAGCCGCCGCGTTCGTCTCCGGCGCCGTCGCGCTCGTCCGCTCCGCGCAACCGGACCTGACACCCGCCCAGGTCAAGAAGCTCCTCGCGGACACCGCACGCAACTCCCCGCAGGGCGGCCGCGACGACGCGCGCGGCCACGGCCTGGTCGACCCGGCGGCCGCGATCCGGGCCGGCGCGAAGCTGAAGCCGGCGGGCCTGAAGCCCGCTTCCGCCGCCTACGGCAAGCAGTTCTTCGGGCCGGGCCCGGACCAGGCCCGCGCGGCCGACGAGCCGGCCGGCTGGCTCGCCCCCGCGGCGGGCGCCCTCGGCGCGGTCCTGCTCGCGGGGGCCGTGCTGCTGTGGCGCGGCGTCAGGACGCGCCCACCGCGCTGACCGACGCCCGCGCGGCGGCTTCCACCAGCGAGACGCCCGCCGCCCGGTCCGCGTGGCCGTCGGACAGCACGGCGACCAGACAGGTCCGGCCCTCCTCCGTCGTGACCCGGCCGGTGCTGTTGACGACCCACAGCCCGGTGGCGGTCCGCGGCAGCCAGCCGTTCTTCAGCGCGTACGAGGACCCCGCGGCGGACACCCCCCAGTCCTGGCCGGCCGCGATGCGTGCCATGAGGTCCTGGAGGTACGTACGGGAGGACGCCCGCAGCCCCGGCCCGGTGTCGAACACGGCATCCAGCAGGGTGAGCCGGTCCCCGGCCGTCGTCCGGGTGAGCCCCCACGCACCGCTCGGCGCCGGTTCGGTCGCGACGAGGCCGAACCGCATATGAGTGGCCGTCAGGCCGTCCGCACCGCCGATCGCCTGCCACAGCTCCGAGGCCGCGTCGTTGTCGCTGAGCCGGATCATGGCGTCCGCGCAGACTCGCTCCCGCGCGGTCAGCCCGCGCCCGGCGTCCTCGGCCCGCGCAAGCAGCGCGGCGAGGATGTCCACCTTCACGATGCTCGCGGCGTCGAACGAGCCCTCGCCGTACGTCGCGGTGGCCCCCGCCCCGAGGTCGCGCACCGCCACCGAGACCCGTACGCCGTCCGGCACGGACAGCGCGCCGATCCGCTCGGCGAGCACCCGGTCGTGGTCCACCGCGGCCTCCCTATAAGGTCGGGTCATTGTGGCGCAGAAGAACATTCCCGACCCCGGTTTCTCCGACGACGACGGCTCCGCCGACCCGCGGCTGAGCGCGGCTCTCGCCGCCTGGGCCGACGACAGAACGGCCGAGCCGCAGGTCCTGCGGGCCCTGGCAGGAGCCCGTCTCCTGGTACCCGTCGTCGCGGTGCTCGGCGAGGTCGAGGAAGGGCCGGACGGGCTGCGTCGGGAGAAGACCAGCGACATGGCGGTCCCGACCCTGAAGGCGGGGGACCGGCGGGCGCTGCCCGCCTTCACCTCGACCGAGTCACTGGCCCGCTGGGACCCGCAGGCCCGGCCTGTCGCCGTGCCGCTGCACCAGGCGCTTCAGGCCGCCGCGCATGAGCGTGCGGACACGGTGGTGCTCGACCTGGCGGGCCCGGTTCCGTTCCAGCTCACCGGTTCCGCGCTGCTGGCGCTGGCGGAGGGCCGTACCAGCGCGGACCTGCTCGACGATCCCGCCGTCACGGCGGCGGTACGGTCCGCGGTCGCCGCAGAACCGGCGGTCCTGCGCGCCCACCTCGGCCCCGGCCGGGCGGACGGCACCCTCGCGCTGGTCCTCGCCCCCGGCGCGGACGCGGCGGAGGCGGCCCGGCGGGTGGCCGGAGCGCTGGCGGCGGACGAGGTCCTGCGCGCCCGCCTGGTGCGCGGCCTGGACCTGGCCCTGCTCCCGCCGGAGGCCACCCCGCCGGGCGAGCCCCTGTACGTACGGAAAGAAAAGTAGGTCAGGGGCTCAGCCGAGGACCGGGCCCGTGGCTGCCGTCTCCCGGGGGCGACCCCGTACCCCGCGCGACAGGCAGGGCACCCGCCGCTCACCCGCACCGGTGGCTCAGCCGAAGACCGGGCCGTGGCTGCCGTCTTCCGGGGGCGACCCCTCGTACCCCGCGCGACAGACAGGGCACCCGCCGCTGACCCGCACCTGCCGCTCACCCGCACCGGTGGCTCAGCCGAAGACCGGGCCCGTGAATTTCTCGCCGGGGCCCTGGCCCGGCTCGTCCGGGACCAGGGACGCCTCGCGGAACGCCAGCTGCAGCGACTTCAGGCCGTCGCGCAGTGGCGCCGCGTGGAAGGAGCTGATCTCGGTCGCGCTCGCCGTGACCAGGCCGGCCAGGGCCGTGATCAGCTTCCGCGCCTCGTCGAGGTCCTTGTGCTCGGAGTCCGGCTTGTCCAGGCCCAGGTTGACCGCCGCCGCGCTCAGCAGATGCACCGCGACCGTAGTGATCACCTCGACCGCCGGCACGTCCGCGATGTCGCGGGTCAGGTCCTCGTAGTCGGGGGTCGCGGCCTGCTCGGACGGGGTGGCGTCGCCTGCGGTAGTCATCGTGCTCGCTTCTTCTTGCTCAGGGTGCTGGTGGACGGTGTGGTCAAGCCTATGGCCCGTATCCGCCCGAGTGGGACGCGCCCCCGGTCACTGGTATGCTGGGTGCACGACCGGCTGGATACGCATGTGTCCGGCCCACAAGTGGAGGCTCCGATCTCCCACCTGGCCGTCCTCAGGGGCGGCGGGTCACCGGTCAGGTGGCGACCATCGTTCCGTACGGACGATGGAGCCGCCCGATGTGCGCCCCGCGATGGTACGCGGCGGTGTTCCGGTATTCGAGGAGCTTCCGCCTGTGTCCCGTCCGGGGCATTTTTCGCGTTCCGGCTCGGTTGGTCTGACGAAACAGACGTTACGCGGCTGTCTGCCAGGCAGTCGTGTGGTGCTACTGAGGAGGATCCATCAGCGCCGAGCCCCGCATCAACGACCGGATTCGCGTTCCCGAGGTGCGACTTGTCGGTCCCAGCGGCGAGCAGGTCGGGATTGTTCCGCTTGCCAAGGCCCTGGAGCTTGCGCAGGAGTACGACCTCGACCTGGTCGAGGTGGCGGCGACCGCCCGCCCGCCCGTGTGCAAGCTCATGGACTACGGGAAGTTCAAGTACGAGTCGGCCATGAAGGCCCGTGAAGCGCGCAAGAACCAGGCGCACACGGTCATCAAGGAGATGAAGCTCCGGCCGAAGATCGACCCGCACGACTATGACACCAAGAAGGGTCACGTCGTTCGGTTCCTCAAGCAGGGCGACAAGGTCAAGATCACGATCATGTTCCGTGGTCGCGAGCAGTCCCGGCCGGAACTCGGCTACCGGCTGCTGCAGCGTCTCGCCGAGGATGTCCAGGACCTCGGGTTCATCGAGTCGAACCCGAAGCAGGACGGCCGAAACATGATCATGGTTCTCGGTCCGCACAAGAAGAAGACCGAGGCGATGGCCGAGGCCCGCGAGGCGCAGGCCGCCCGCAAGGCCGAGCGCCAGGGCCAGCCCGCCCAGGTGGAGGACTCCGCTCCGGAGGCCGCCTCCGAGGAATCGGCCGAGGCCTGATTCCGGAGCAGGCCCGCCCCGGACACAACCCACACATCTGACGCTCCCATATGCCGGTCCACGGACCGGCGGGAGCGCCACTGACGAGGAGAGAACGGCGCGATGCCGAAGAACAAGACGCACAGCGGTGCCAAGAAGCGCTTCAAGATCACCGGCTCCGGCAAGGTGCTCCGCGAGCGCGCAGGCAAGCGCCACCTGCTCGAGCACAAGTCGTCCAAGCTGACGCGTCGCCTCACCGGCAACGCCGAGATGGCCCCGGGTGACTCGAAGACCATCAAGAAGCTTCTCGGCAAGTGACGTCCGTGCCTCCGGTGACCGGGGGCGCGCGCCGAGACCGGGACCAATTCGTTTCCGGGCCGTGTGAGTCCAACCGCGGCCCCGCTACAAGGAGTTAACAAGTGGCACGCGTCAAGCGGGCAGTCAACGCCCACAAGAAGCGCCGGGCAATCCTCGAGGCCGCCAGCGGTTACCGCGGCCAGCGTTCGCGCCTGTACCGCAAGGCCAAGGAGCAGGTCACCCACTCCCTGGTCTACAACTACAACGACCGCAAGAAGCGCAAGGGCGACTTCCGTCAGCTGTGGATCCAGCGCATCAACGCCGCTGCCCGCCAGAACGGCATGACGTACAACCGCCTCATCCAGGGTCTGAAGGCCGCCAACATCGAGGTGGACCGCAAGATCCTGGCCGAGCTCGCGGTCAACGACGCCAACGCGTTCGCCGCGCTCGTCGAGGTCGCCCAGAAGGCGCTCCCGAGCGACGTCAACGCGCCGAAGACCGCCGCCTGATCCAGGCCCGCTCTTCACCGCAGCCAAAGTCCGGACCCGCAGGCCCTGTGCCTGCGGGTCCGGCGCGTTGCACGACCTTTGACGTATGTACGGATGTACGGAAGCGAGCCGCCGACCATGGGCACCCCCGCCGAGCTGATCTCCCCCCGTTCCCCGCGTGTGGCCGCCGCCAGACGGCTCGCGCGGCGCAACTTCCGTACCAAGGAACGCCGGTTCATCGCCGAGGGACCGCAGGCCGTGCGCGAGGCCGTGGCACACCGCGCCGCCGGCGAGCCGACCCTGATCGAGCTGTTCGCGACGCCTGAGGCCGCCGAGCGGTACGCGGAGATCGTCGACGCGGCACGCGCCGCCGGGGTCCGGGTACACCTGGCCGCCGACGAGGTCCTCGCCGAGGTCTCGCAGACCGTCACCCCGCAGGGCCTGGTCGGCGTCTGCCGCTTCCTGGACTCCCCCCTCCCGTCCGTCCTCGACGCGCGCCCCAAGCTGGTGGCCGTCCTCGCGCACGTCCGCGACCCCGGCAACGCCGGCACCGTACTGCGCTGCGCGGACGCCGCCGGCGCCGACGCCGTCGTCCTGACCGACGCCTCGGTCGACCTGTACAACCCCAAGTCCGTACGGGCGTCGGTCGGTTCGCTCTTCCACCTCCCGGTGGCCGTCGGCGTACCCGTCGAGCAGGCCGTACAGGGGCTGCGGGCGGCCGGGGTACGGATCCTCGCCGCCGACGGCGCTGGGCAGGACGACCTCGACACCGAACTCGACGCGGGCACCATGGGCGGCCCCACCGCCTGGATCTTCGGCAACGAGGCCTGGGGCCTGCCGGAGGAGACCCGCGCGCTCGCCGACGCGGTGGTCCGCGTGCCGATCCACGGCAAGGCGGAGAGCCTCAACCTCGCCACGGCCGCCGCCGTGTGCCTCTACGCGTCCGCCCGTGCGCAGCGTGCTGCGGGAGGGTGCCGCTCCGTCACCGCCACCTAGGTCCTGCCCGGCCGATCATGCCGGGCTCGCGCGCCCCCACCGCGTCGCCCGTCGCGGCAGCGACTGATGTCACGGCCTCCTCCGCCTTGCGATCCACGGCACCAGACCCCGCTCCCTGATCCGGCCTGATCGACCGGACAGGACCTAGTAATGTGACGGGCTCGGGGGGCCCACTGCGCCATTCGGAGAGGTGGGGTACGGGGACATGACCGTCGGGACCAACAGTTCGTCAGAGGTGCACGACTCCTTGCCGTGCTCGTCCGCTCCCCTCGGCACCTCCGGCATCGACCCCGACGATCTGCCCGACGGCCTGGTCGTCGCGGACGAGACCGGACGCGTCATCTGCTTCAACGCCGCCGCCGCCCGGATCACCGCCGTCCGCGTGGGCGACGCGCTCGGGGAACCGATCGAGCGGGCTCTGCCCCTGGAGGACCTCGAAGGCCGCCGCTGGTGGACGCTGACCGACCCGTACGGCGGCCTCGCCATCCGGGCAGGCCAGCCCGAGCGCAATCTGCTGCTGCCGGGCGGCCGTGAGGTCCTGGTCGCCGCCCGGTACGTACGGGAGCACCCCACCGGGCCGGTCCGCCGGCTGGTGGTCTCGCTGCGCGGCACCGAGGCCCGGCGCCGCACCGAGCGCAGCCATGCCGAGCTGATCGCCACCGTCGCCCATGAGCTGCGCTCCCCGCTGACCTCGGTGAAGGGCTTCACAGCGACCCTGCTGGCCAAATGGGAGCGGTTCACCGACGACCAGAAGCGGCTGATGCTGGAGACCGTCGATGCCGACGCCAACCGCGTCACCCGGTTGATCGCCGAGCTGCTCGACATCTCCCGGATCGACTCCGGCCGGCTGGAGCTGCGCCGCCAGCCCGTGGACGTCGGCGCGGCCGTCGGCCGCCATATCCAGGCCCTGACCGCGAACGGCCAGTCCCCGGACCGCTTCCTGGTCCGGATCCTCCAGCCGCTGCCCGACTGCTGGGCCGATCCGGACAAGATCGACCAGATTCTGGGGAACCTGCTGGAAAATGCGGTGCGGCACGGCGAGGGAACAGTCACCATCGAGGTGGCACCTGCCCACGTCAGGAACGCCGACAACCCGGCGAAGGGAACGGCCGTCACCGTGAGCGACGAAGGCCCCGGCATCCCCGAGGAGTCGATGGGCCGTGTCTTCACCCGCTTCTGGCGGGGAAGCAAACGCGGCGGCACCGGACTCGGCCTGTACATCGTCAAGGGAATCGTCGAGGCGCACGGCGGGACGATCACCGTCGGCCGGGGTCCCGGCGGCGGCGCCGAATTCCGATTTACTCTGCCTGTGGGCGCCCCGGCGTATCTCACCTGAGTCTCGCCACTCGGCCCACGGGCTCATTCGACCCCCCGCGACCTTTAGACTCGACCTTTGGCACCTTTGTGTCCTTGTCGTCGAGCGGGGACCTCCAGCCAGCCCATCGGAAGTACGGGAAGAGATGTCGGCACCGAACAAGTCGTACGACCCTGTTGAGGTCGAGGCACTGAAACCGGAAGAGATCGAGCGCATGCGGGACGAGGCGCTCGCCGCCTTCAGCGCCGCGGCCGACCTCGACGCGCTTCGCGAGACGAAGACCGCGCACATGGGCGACCGCTCGCCGCTCGCGCTCGCCAACCGCGAGATCGGCGCCCTGCCGCCGCACGCCAAGGCGGACGCCGGCAAGCGCGTCGGCCAGGCACGCGGCGCCGTGAACAAGGCGTTCGCGGCGCGGCAGGCGGAGCTCGAGGCGGAGCGCGACGAGCGGGTGCTGGTCGAGGAGGCGGTGGACGTCACGCTGCCGTACGACCGCACGCCCGCCGGCGCCCGCCACCCGCTGACGACGCTGATGGACCGCATCGCGGACATCTTCGTCGCCATGGGGTACGAGGTCGCGGAGGGCCCCGAGGTCGAGGCGGAGTGGTTCAACTTCGACGCCCTCAACTTCACGCCCGACCATCCGGCGCGCCAGATGCAGGACACGTTCTTCGTCCAGGGCCCCGCAGGGACCGAAGGCGACGAGTCCGGGGTCGTGCTGCGTACGCACACCTCGCCGGTCCAGGCCCGCTCCCTGCTCGACCGGGAGCCGCCCGTCTACGTCGTCTGCCCGGGGCGGGTCTACCGCACCGACGAGCTGGACGCGACGCACACCCCGGTCTTCCACCAGATCGAGCTGCTCGCCGTGGACGAGGGCCTGACCATGGCCGACCTCAAGGGCACCCTCGACCACATGGTCCAGGCGCTCTTCGGCAAGGACATGACCACCCGGCTGCGTCCGAACTTCTTCCCGTTCACCGAGCCGTCCGCCGAGATGGACATGCAGTGCTACGTGTGCCGCGGCGAGTCGGTGGGCAACCCCGACCGTCCGTGCCGTACCTGCTCCAGCGAGGGCTGGATCGAGCTCGGCGGCTGCGGCATGGTCAACCCGAAGGTGCTCATCGCCTGCGGTGTGGACCCCGAGAAGTACAGCGGATTCGCCTTCGGGTTCGGCATCGAGCGGATGCTGATGTTCCGCCACAACGTCGAAGACATGCGAGACATGGTCGAGGGTGACGTCCGGTTCACCCGGCCGTTCGGGATGGAGATCTGATGCGGGTCCCGCTTTCCTGGCTGCGGGAGTACGTCGACCTGCCGGCCGGTGAGACCGGTCGCGACGTGCAGGCCAAGCTGGTAGACGCCGGCCTCGAGGTCGAGAGGGTCGAGCAGCTCGGCGCCGGCCTCAAGGGCCCCCTCGTCGTCGGCCAGGTGCTGACCATCGAGGAGCTGACGGAGTTCAAGAAGCCGATCCGCTTCTGCACGGTCGACGTCGGTACCGCTGGGGGCACCTCCCAGGCCGGAGGCTCTGGGGGAGGCACCGGTGAGCCGCAGGAGATCGTCTGCGGCGCCCGCAACTTCTCCGTCGGCGACAAGGTCGTCGTGGTGCTGCCCGGCGCGGTGCTGCCGGGCGACTTCGCGATCGCCGCGCGCCAGACGTACGGCAAGACCTCGCACGGCATGATCTGCTCCGGTGACGAGCTGGGCATGGGCGACTGGGGGTACCCCCGGACGGAGTCCGGGGGAGGCAACGGCGGCATCATCGTGCTGCCGCCGGAGTACGAGCCGGGCACCGACGCGATCGAGCTCCTGGAGCTGGTCGACGAGGTGCTCGACATCGCCGTCACCCCCGACCGCGGCTACTGCCTCTCGATGCGCGGGGTGGCCCGTGAGACCGCCACCGCGTACGGGCTGCCGCTGCGCGACCCGGCGCTGCTGGACGTGCCCGCGCCCAACTCGTACGGCTACCCGGTGAAGATCGCCGACCCGCAGGGCTGCGACCGCTTCACCGCGCGTACGGTGACGGGGCTCGACCCGGAGGCGCGCTCCCCGATCTGGCTGCGGCGGCGTCTGCAGAAGGCCGGGATGCGCCCGATCTCGCTCGCCGTCGACATCACCAACTACGTGATGCTGGAGCTCGGCCAGCCGCTGCACGCCTACGACCGGTCCCGGATCAACGGGGCGATCGGCGTGCGCAGGGCCGAACAGGGCGAGAAGTTCACCACCCTCGACGGCACCAAGCGGGTGCTGGACGCCGGCGACCTGGTGATCACCGACGACAGCGGGCCGATCGGTCTGGCGGGTGTCATGGGCGGCGCCGACACCGAGATCGCCGACTCAGTCACGGACCCCGAGACCGGCCAGGTCCAGGGCACCACGGAGGTCGTCATCGAGGCCGCGCACTTCGACGCGCTGTCGATCTCGCGTACCGCCCGCCGCCACAAGCTGTCCTCCGAGGCGTCCAAGCGCTTCGAGCGCGGCGTCGACCCGCAGGCCGCGGCCGCCGCCGCGCAGCGGACCGTCGACCTGCTGGTGCTGCTCGCGGGCGGCACCGCCGAGGCCGGCGTCACCGAGATCCTCGCGCCGTCCGCGCCGCACACGATCGCTATGGGCGCGGACCACCCGGACCGGGTCGCGGGCGTCGACTACGGCCGCGAGACCGTCGTACGCCGCCTCCAGGAGGTCGGCTGCGACGTCTACGGGCAGGACGAGCTCGTTGTCTCCGTGCCGTCCTGGCGTCCGGACCTGCGCGAGCCGAACGACCTCGCGGAAGAGGTCATCCGGCTGGAGGGCTACGCCAACCTGCCGTCCACCCTCCCGACGCCGCCGTCGGGCCGCGGGCTCACCGACCGGCAGCTGCTGCACCGCCGGGTCGGCCGCGCGCTGGCCGGCGCCGGCTATGTCGAGGCGCCGAACTACCCGTTCATCGGCGAGCAGGTCTTCGACCAGCTGAACATCCCGGCGGACGACACCTGCCGCCGCGTCGTGAAGCTGGTCAACCCGCTCTCCCACGAGGAGCCCGCACTGCGCACCGCGCTGCTGCCGGGCCTCCTCGGCGCGCTGCACCGCAACGACAGCCGCGGCAGCCACGACCTCGCGCTCTTCGAGACCGGCATGGTCTTCCGGGCGGGCGAAGAGGCCGGCGTCGCTGTGCGGCTCCCGGTCGACCGCCGTCCGACCGACGAGGAGATCGCCACGCTCGACGCCGCGCTGCCGGCGCAGCCGCGGCACGCCGCGGTGGTGCTGGCCGGTGCGCGCGAGCAGGCCGGCTGGTGGGGCAACGGCCGTCCGGCCGACTGGGCGGACGCCGTCGAGGCCGCCCGTACGCTCGCCCGTGAGGCCGGGGCCGAACTGATCGTCCGGCAGGGCCAGTACGGACCGTGGCACCCGGGCCGCTGTGCCGAGCTGGTCGTCGTCATCGACGGTGAGGAGCAGCTCATCGGCTTCGCCGGCGAGCTGCACCCGCGTGTCGTCAAGGCGCTGAGCCTGCCCGCGCGGACCAGCGCGATGGAGCTGGACCTGGACCGCCTGGAGCGGGCCGGTGCCGGAGCGCTTCACGCCCCGCGGATCTCCACCTTCCCGGTGGCCACCCAGGACGTCGCGCTCGTCGTCTCCGGCGATGTGCCGGCCGCCGACGTGGAAGCCGCGCTGCGCGAAGGCGCCGGTGAACTGCTCGAATCGCTGCGGCTGTTCGACGTCTTCACCGGTGAGCAGATCGGCGCGGGACACAAGTCCCTGGCGTACGCGCTGCGCTTCCGCGCCGCTGACCGCACCCTGACCGTCGAGGAGGCTTCGGCCGCCCGAGACGCGGCGGTGGCGCTGGCCGCCGAGCGCACCGGGGCGGTACTGCGCGGCGCGTAGTCGCAGACCTGCCGGGCGGCTGCCTGGCGGCGTGAAATGCCTGTTGAGGGGCGCATTCGGTCTACCGAATGCGCCCCTTACGCCCTTGCGGGCGTGGGGGGACCCCCACCTCACTCATTCGGGTGAGAAAAGCAGACGATTTACCTGAACGGGCACGAACGATCGACAGAATCGATCCGGCCGCGGGGGGCCGTGGGGGATCCGCCGAACAGGACCGAGGGGGCCGACGGCATGATCCGTATCAGGGCGTGGCGCGCTCCTCGCGCGGACGCGCCGTGGGTGCGCCGGACGTTCATCCTCGCCTGCGCCGCCGCAGTCGTCACCTGGGAGCTGACCTGCCCTCCGGCCGTGCACGACCGGCTGCTGCCCCGGGTCGCCACCTGCGTGGCCTTCCTGCTGATCGCCACCGCGGTCGCGCTGTGCATTCGGCACTGTCTGCTGGGGGAGTTGCGGCGCACGCAGGAGATCTCCGGCGCGGTGCAGCGGGTCCTGCTGCGTCCGCTGCCGGCCCGGCTCGAAGGGCTGGCCGTCGCCGCGGGCCAGCTCTCCGCGAGCCGTGGCGCGGCGGTCGGCGGGGACCTGTACGAGGCCGTCGCCACCCCGCACGGCGTCCGTATCGTCATCGGAGACGTCCGCGGGCACGGGATCGACGCGCTGGGCGCGGTCGCCGCTGTGCTCGGCAGCTTCCGCGAGGCCGCGTACGACGAGCCCGGTCTGCCGGGGGTGCTGCGCCGGATGGAGCGGGCCCTGCACCGGCATCTGCGGGAGCGGGCCCGCGCCGAGCATCCGGCGGCCGGCGGCGCGGAGCCGGACAGTCCGGTCGCCGAGGAGTTCGTGACCGTACTGCTGCTGGAGATCGGCCCGGACGGCGAAGTCCTGGCCCTGAACTGCGGGCATCCGTGGCCGTACCGGCTGCGGGGGAGTGCCGAAGTGCTGGCCGGCGCCGACCCGTTGCCGCCGCTGGGGGCCTTCCCCCTGCCGGACGACATTCCCGTACAGCTGCGCACCCGGTTGCTGCCGGGCGAGGCACTGTTCCTGCACACCGACGGCGCCGAGGACGCCCGCGACCGGGCGGGGGAGTATTTCCCGTTGCGCGGCGCGCTGGCCGAGGCCGCTCTCGGCCCGGTATCGCCTGCGGGCCTGGTCGCAGACGTGCACGCCGCGCTGTTGCGTCACACCGGAGGGCGGCTCGCCGACGATGTCGCCCTGCTGGTCCTGCGCAACGACCGCCGCCGGGTGCCCGCGCAGCCGGGTGGGCCCGCGGTGCGCCGGGCGCCGACTCCCCATGGAGCCTGAACAGCGACGGCCTGACGGGCGCCGTCCGCCCTGCCGCGGAGTGTCGGGCAGACAGCAGGACAGACGACGCGGAAGCGGGCCGCCGCACTGTACGAGGGGGAGCCGGCGGCCCGGCCACCTCTTTCGAGGCGTTTCAGTCAACCGGTCCGCGCCCCGGCCCGGCAGAGCGCGCGGCGCATTTATGCGGGCATTGCGTTCACACCCCGTGCGAATCGCACTCCACTACGCTGGTGCCACCGAGCCATCGGAGGGGCCCGTGCAGCCCAACACCCTGCTCGACGCCCTGCTCGACGAGGCGGGCATCTCGCGGGCGGGCCTCGCTGCCCGTGTGAACCAGGCGGGCCGGGCGAGAGGACTCGCGCTGCGGTACGAACACACGGCCGTGGCCCGCTGGATCAAGGGCCAGCGGCCGCGCGGCCAGGTACCGGACCTCATCTGCGAGGTGCTCTCGGCCCGGCTGCACCGCACGGTGACCCTCGACGACATCGGCCTCGGCGTCCCGGGCGGGCCGGCCGAGCCGCACGGCTCGCCGCTGAACGGGTTCGTCGACCGCGCCACCGCCCTGTGGCGCTCGGACGAGCAGCAGCGCCCGCACGTACTCGGCGCCCCGGCCGTCACCGGGACACCCGCGGTGATGCCCGTATGGGAGTGGGAGAACCCGCCCGAGGACGTGGACGTCTCCCGGTCCGGGCAGACGCACGTGAGCATGGCGGACATCGAGATGCTCCGCGCGGCCCGGGCGCACTACGAGTTGATGTACCGCAGAGCCGGCGGCATCGCGACGCGCTCGCGCATCGTCGGCTTCCTCAACGCGGAGACGGCGCCGCTGCTGCGCGGCAGCTACACCGACCGGATGGGCCGTCAACTGCACCGGGCGACGGGAGGACTGGTCGCGGTGGCCGGCATCTGTGCGTACGACTCGGACGCCCACGGGCTGGCCCAGCGCTACTTCCACCAGGCGCTGCGGCTGGCGAAGGCGAGCGGCGACCGGGGGCTCGGCGCGTACGTCATCGCCCTGCTGGTCAACCAGTCGCTCTTCATGCGCGAGTACCGGCAGGCGGTGGCCTTCGCGGAGGCGGCGCTGCGGACGGCGGGGCAGCAGATCACCCCGGCGCTGGCCTGCGACCTGTACGCGATGCAGGCCAAGGCGTACGCGCATCTCGGCGACGGCGGCAGCGCGATGTCCTGCATCCGGAACGCGGAGGCGGCGGCGGAGCGGATCCGCCGCGACCACGAGCCGGACGAGACGGGTTACGTACAGCCCGGCCTGGTCAATGTGCAGGTGGCCGAGGCCCTGTTGAGCCTCGGGGACCTGCCGGCCGCGCGTGAGCACGCGACGGCGGCCGTGGACTGCCCGGCGCACGACCGGGGCCGGGTCCACCGGCTCGCCATGCTGTCCCGTATCGAACTGCGTCAGGGGGAGGCCGACCGTGCGGTACGGACCGCGGCCGAAATGGCCGAACGGGCCAGGGGGATGGAGTCGCAGCGGCTCCGGGACCGGTTGCGCGCCGTGCGCGAGGAGCTGGTCGCCAGCGGCTGCGCCGGGGCCGGTGAGACGGCCGAACTGATCGACGGGGCGCTGCGCGTTCCCCTCTGAGCGCGCACCTGCTGCGATGTTGCTACCTACTTGTCGGAAGGTGGCAGAACTGTGCAGTGGACGAACCTGAGCGAACAAACTGTTTATAAGAACCGCTGGTTCAGGGTGAACCTCGCGGACGTCGAACTCCCCGACGGCCGCCACCTGGACCACTTCCTCATCAGGCTGCGCCCCGTCGCCGTGGCAACGGCCGTCAACGAGGCCAACGAGGTACTGCTGCTCTGGCGGCACCGGTTCATCACCGACAGCTGGGGCTGGGAGCTCGCCGCCGGCGTCGTGGAGGACGGCGAGGACATCGAGGCCGCGGCCGCCCGCGAGATGGAGGAGGAGACGGGCTGGCGCCCCGGCCCGCTCCACCACCTCATGACCGTCGAGCCGTCGAACGGACTCACCGACGCCCGCCACCATCTCTTCTGGTCCGAGGAGGCGACGTACACCGGCCATCCGCAGGACGACTTCGAGTCGTCCCGCCGCGAATGGGTCCCGCTCAAACTGGTCCCCGACATGGTCGCCCGCGGCGAGATACCGGCCGCCAACATGGCGGCCGGCCTGCTGCTGTTACACCATCTGCGGCTGAGCCAGGAGCTGTCCGGTGCCTAGGAGTACGGGTAGAAGCCCGAGCCTGTCTTGCGGCCCAGCCGCCCCGCGTCGACCATCCGCTGCAGCAGCGGCGGAGCGGCGTACAGCGGCTCCTTGAACTCGGCGTACATCGAGTCCGCGACCGAGGCGACCGTGTCCAGGCCGATCAGGTCGGCGAGCTTCAGCGGACCCATCGGGTGGGCGCAGCCGAGCTCCATGCCGTTGTCGATGTCCTCGCGGCTCGCGATGCCCGACTCGAACATCCGGATCGCGGAGAGGAGGTACGGGATCAGCAGGGCGTTGACGACGAAGCCCGAGCGGTCCTGGGCGCGGATCGCGTGCTTGCCCAGCATGTTCTGCACCAGGGCCTCGGAGCGCTTGATCGTCTCCTCGCCGGTGGTCAGCGCCGGGATCAGCTCGACCAGCTTCTGCACCGGGGCCGGGTTGAAGAAGTGGATGCCGATGACCTGGTCGGGGCGGGAGGTCGCGACCGCCAGCTTGACCAGCGGGATGGAGGAGGTGTTCGAGGCGAGGATCGCGTCCTGCCGGGTCACCACCTGGTCGAGGATCTGGAAGATCTCGGTCTTGACCTGCTCGTTCTCGACCACGGCCTCGATCACGAGGTCGCGGTCGGCGAACTCCCCGAGGTCGGTGGTGAAGCTGAGGCGGGCGAGCGTCGCGTCGCGCTCCTCCTCGGTGATCTTGCCGCGTTCGGCGGCCTTCGAGAGGGAGTTGTACAGCCGGGTCCGGCCGATCTCAAGGGCCTCGCCCGTGGTCTCGGCGACCTTGACGTCCAGGCCGCTGCGGGCGCAGACTTCCGCGATGCCCGCGCCCATCTGGCCGCAGCCCACTACTCCGACGCGTTCGATGTCGGTCACATCGTGCCTTTCGCTGATCATCCAGCGGGTCCCCCGTGTGATTCCGGCGCCCGCCTCGGCCCTTGACGTTACTCCGCGCCTCCGGGCGGGCGGCGGGCCGGGGCGGGCATGCTGTCCGCAGAGGAGTCCTCGTCACTGTGCGAACAGGGGGCGTCACATGAAGCAATCGCGATGCGTAGGGCGAAGGGGACTGATCGTGGCCGTGGCCGGGGCCCTGTCCTGTCTGATGACGGCGGCAGACGCCGCCGCGGCCCGGCCCCGGCAGGCCGCGGCCCCACCCCCATTCCGCGCGATGTGGCTGGCGTGCATCGGGAACCGGGACTGGCCCTCCCGCGCCGGACTCGGCGCCGATCAGCAGCGGGCCGAACTGCTCGGGCACCTCGACACAGCGGTCGCCCGCCGGCTGAACGCCGTGATCCTCCAGGTGCGGCCGTCGGCCGACTCGCTCTGGCCGTCCCCGTACGAGCCCTGGGCCGAGTGCCTCACCGGCGAACAGGGCGTGGATCCCGGCTGGGACCCTCTCGGTACGGCGGTGACCGAGGCGCATCGGCGGGGTCTCGAACTGCATGCCTGGTTCAACCCGTACCGGGTCGCGAACCACACCGACCTCTCGCGGCTGGCCGACTGGCATCCCGCCCGGGTCAACGAGGGCTGGGCCGTCCGGTACGGCGGCAAGCTCTTCTACAACCCCGGGCTGCCGGAGGTCAGGCGCTTTGTCCAGGACGCGATGCTCGACGCCGTCCGGCGCTACGCGATCGACGCGGTCCACTGGGACGACTACTTCTACCCGTATCCGGTCGCGGGCCAGACCTTCGACGACGACGAGGCCTACGCCCTGCACGGCGGCGACTTTCCCGACCGGGCCGCCTGGCGCCGCCACAACACCGACCTGCTGGTCCTGGAAACCTGCGGCCGTGTCAAGGACGTACGCAAGGACGTCCGCTTCGGCATCAGCCCGTTCGGGGTCTGGCGGAACGTGTCCACGGATCCCCTGGGTTCGGACACCGCCAGTCTCCAGACGTACGACGCCCTGTACGCCGATACCCGCAAATGGGTCAAGGAGGGCTGGATCGACTACGTCGTGCCCCAGCTCTACTGGCACATCGGCCACTCGGCCGCCGACTACGCCAAGCTGCTGCCGTGGTGGTCCCAGACCGTGCGGGGCACAGAAGTCAGCCTCTACATCGGCGAGGCGCTCTACAAGGCGGGCGACCCGAATCAGCCGTCCGCCTGGCAGGACCCGGCCGAACTCTCCAGCCATCTCACGCTGGGCGCGCGGTACCCGGAGGTCGGCGGCCACGCCTTCTTCTCAGCGAAGGAGGTCGCGGCGGACCGGATCGGGGCCATGGCCAGGGTCGTCGCCGACCACTACCGGGCCCCGGCCGGTCCGTCGCGCTGAGCTACTCGCCGAAGCCGGCGCCCTTGTAGTGCTTCACCATCGAGTCGGGCCCGGGGGACATGATCGACTCGTGGCCGTCCTCGGCGCGGACCTTGAACGGCGGCGTGCCGTCCGGCCCCAGGACCTCGACGATTTCCACGACGCGGTCGTGCTGTCCCACGACCCTGCCGTGCACCACCAGCTTGTCGCCCTTTTCCGCATGCATCGAGACGTCCTCCCTGTGCGTAAACCGGCCGTCAGGTCGAGTCTAGGGCCGCTGGTGTGATCTGCATCATGGTCAGCCTCGGGCTCGCTGCGTAACGGCGATGCAGACCAGTACGGCGACCGCGGCCACCGGCGCGGCGGGGGAGAGGGATTCGCCCAGCAGCAGTACCGACCAGACGAGGGTCAGCAGCGGCTGGGCGAGCTGGAGCTGGCTGGCCCGGACCACGCCGATCTCCGCCATGCCCCGGTACCAGACGTACAGGCCGAAGAAGGTCGATCCGGCCAGCCACAGCAGCCCCACGATGCCCTGGGCCGACAGCCGCACCGGCTCGAACGACAGGGCCGCCACCGCGCCGGCCAGCGCGAGCGGCAGGCAGAGAATCAGCGCCCAGCCGATGACCTGCCAGCCGGGCATCACCCGCGCGAGCCTGCCGCCCTCGGTGTATCCGGCGGCGCAGACCAGAAGCGCGCCGAACAGGTACCCGTCGCCGGCCGAGAGCGCGCCTCCGCTCTGCTGGACGGTGAAGCCGATGACCACGCCGGCCCCGGCCACGGCGGCCAGCCAGAACGTACGGGAGGGGCGGGCCCCGGTGCGTACCGCCGAGAAGGCGGCCGTCGTCAGCGGCAGCAGGCCGACGACCACTGCCGCGTGCGAGGTGGTGGAGGTGGTGAGCGCGAGGGTGGTCAGCAGCGGGAAGCCCACGACCACCCCGCCGCCGACGACCGCGAGGCCGGCCCAGTGCCGCCGGTCGGGGACCGGGACGCGCAAGGCCAGCAGAAAGCCGCCCGCGAGGAGTGCGGCGAGCAGGCTGCGTACGGCGACGAGCGACCACGGGCCGAAGCTCTCCAGCCCCCAGGCGGTGGAGGGGAACGTGAGCGAGAAGGCGACCACACCCAGTCCGGCGAGAAGGGTTCCACTCTTGCGGGTTCCACTCGGGAGGGGGCCGCTGCGGGGTCCGTTGCTGCGGGATCCGCTGCCGACTGCTATCGGGTTGGTGGGAGTAGCGCTATCCTGTGCTGTCATGTATGAGCGTAGCAGTGTCGTGCAACTGGCGAGTTCGCTGCGGAGCGAGCTGAACCGCTACTCTCCGGGTGGAAAGCTGCCGTCGAGTCGAGCCCTGGTGGAGCGCTACCGGGTGAGCCCCGTGACCGTCTCCCGGGCGCTGGCCCAGCTCGCCGCCGAGGGCCTGGTGGTCACCCGCCCCGGCGCCGGTGCCTTCCGGGCGCAGCCCCGTACGGACGTCCCCGCCACCGGAGACACCTCCTGGCAGGAGGTCACCCTCAGCGCCGACGCGGCCGAGGAGCGGGTCCCGCGCGCGGTCGAAGCGGCCGGACTGCTGGTCACCCTGGCCGCCCCGCCCACCGGGGTGATCGAGTTCAACGGCGGCTACCTGCATCCGTCGCTCCAGCCCGAGCGTGCGATGGCCGCCGCCCTCGCCCGGGCCGGCCGCCGGCCCGGCGCCTGGGGGCGACCGCCCGTCGACGGCCTCCCCGAGCTGCGCGAATGGTTCGCCCGCGAGATCGGCGGCACGGTCACCGCCGCCGAAGTGCTGGTCACCGCCGGCGGCCAGAGCGCGCTGACCACCGCGCTGCGCGCGCTGGCCCCGCCCGGAGCGCCCGTCCTCGTCGAATCCCCCACCTACCCCGGAATGCTGGCGATCGCCCGCGCCTCGGGCCTGCGGCCGGTACCGGTCCCGGCCGACGCCGACGGCGTACGTACGGACCTGCTGGCCGCCGCCTTCCGGGCCACCGGCGCCCGGCTCTTCGTATGCCAGCCGCTCTTCCAGAACCCGACGGGTGCCGTGCTCGCCGCCGACCGCCGCGCCGAGGTGGTGCGGATCGCCCGCGAAGCCGGCGCCTTCGTCGTCGAGGACGACTTCGCGCGCCGGCTGGCACACGAGGACGCGGGCCCGCTGCCCCGGCCGCTGGCCGCCGACGACCCCGACGGAGTCGTCGTGCACGTCTGCTCGCTCACCAAGGCCACCTCGCCGAGCCTGCGGGTGGGGGCGCTCGCGGCTCGTGGCCCCGTGCTGGAACGGCTGCGCTCCATCCAGGTCGTCGACAGCTTCTTCGTCCCCCGCCCGCTTCAGGAGGCCGCCCTCGAACTCGTCGGATCGCCCGCCTGGAGCCGACATCTGCGCACGGTCGCCGCAGAGCTGAAGAACCGCCGCGACGCGCTGGCCGCCGCGCTGCGGCCGGCGATCCCCGCGCTCACCCTGCCGCGCATCCCGTCCGGCGGCCACCACCTGTGGGTGCGCCTCCCCGACGGCTCAGACGAGGCGGCCGTCGTCGCGGGCGCGCTGCGGGCGGGAGTCGCCGTCGCCCCCGGCCGGCCGTACTTCAGCGCGGAACCGCCGGCCGGACATCTGCGGCTGAGCTTCGCGGCGGTGGCCGGGTCGGCGGAAATCGCCGAAGGAGTGCGCCGGCTGCAAATCGCTTGTACGCAAACCCTGCGGCCCGCAAGCTTCCCCTCATGAACGACACCGTGACCCAGGACTACGACATCTCCACCGACCCGGACCGGCTGGACACCGACCTCGTCCACCACTGGCTCTCCACCGACGCGTACTGGGCGCTCGGCCGCCCCCGGGAGAAGCACGACGCCGCGGTCGCCGCCTCGGTCAACTTCGGCCTGTACGACGCGGCCTCGTGCGCCCAACTGGCGTACGCCCGGGTCGTCACCGATCACGCGATCTTCGCGTGGCTGTGCGATGTGTACGTCGCCCCGGCCGCCCGCGGCAGGGGTCTCGGCACCGCACTCGTCACCGCGGTCCGGGACCATTTCGCCCCCGCCGGACTGCGCCGCATGCTGCTCGCGACGGACGACGCGCACGGCGTCTACGAGAAGATCGGTTTCCAGCGGATCGACGACCCCGAGAAGTGGATGGCCCTGAGTCTTCTGTGACTCCTGAGTTCCTTCTTGACCTGCGGGGCTGAACGGCCTCACGATCGCCGCATGCATGTTCGGGTCACGCTGATCGCCGCAGCCCGCAGCGCCGCGCTGCTGGCCGAGCGATTCGACGACGACCGGCCGCTCGACCAGGCCGGCTGGCACGAGGTGCAGCTCGCCGCGCACGGGCTGATCTCGCTCGGCGCGGCGGAGCTGCGGTACTGCTCGCCCACCCCACGCAGCCGCGCCACCGGCCAGGCACTCGGTTTCGCGCCCATGGCCCAGCCGGCGCTGCGCGAGTGCGACATGGGCCGCTGGCGCGGCCTGACCCTGGGCGAGGTCACGGCCCATGAGCCGGAGGCGGTCGACGCCTGGCTCGCCGACCCGCGCTCGGCGCCGCACGGAGGTGAGTCGCTGCTGGCCTTCATCTCCCGGATCGGCGGCTGGCTGGACACCCGCCCGGCCGACGACGGCGGCACGATCGTCGCCGTGGCCGAGCCCTCGGTCGTCCGGGCGGCCCTGGTGTACGCCCTGAAAGCGTCCCCGTCGACGTACTGGAACGTCGACGTCCGCCCGCTGTCAACGGTCACCCTGGCGGGGTGGTCGGGACGCTGGAGCCTGCGACTGGAGTCGGCGGCCCTCTAAGCGGCCTTACGATCACGCCCCTACGAAGGCGACGGCCACGGGCCGGCCTGCGGGGCCCCAGGCCCAACGGGCCGACCGAACCCTCGTGGGCCGTCACCGCCACCGTGCTGTTCCTGCGCAGTGTCGTGCAGGCCGCCTGCACGGCCAAGCCGGTCGTGCGGCGCGCGAACTCGCCCCGGCGGCCACCCGTATCGCAACCGCCGCCGACTTGCCGGAAGCGGACGACACGGCCGCCCTGCTGCGCGCCTTGTGGGAGCGTATCGCCGACGCCGACGCCGACGCCGACGCCGACGCCGACGCCGCCGACGCCGCCGACCGCGACGGGAGCCGGCAGCCGGTCACGTCCAGCGACTCGGCCGCCTCCTCGATCCGCCGCGCCTGAGCGACCTCCGTCTACCAGCCGTCGAAGGCCTCCGACCGGATGGCCGAGCTCGCGTCGTACGCCACCTGGAAGTCGCCCTCGTCCGACCATCCGAGCGGGATGTCCTCCCCGTTGATCACCCGGCGGAACCATGCGCGCTCCACCTCGGCCATGTGCCGTACCAGGAGAGCCCCGGTCTTCATCGCCAGCCTCGCGCGGTTAGTCGAGGAAGGCGCGCAGCATCTCCCGCTCTCCCGCGATCAGGGGCGGGCCGATCCGCTGGACGCTCACTGCTGATTCCCTTCCACTGCTCAGCGCTGCCGAGGCGGGCGTGCGCCAGCGCAGACAGGACCGCCCCGGCCGGCAGGGCTGCCGGCCGGGGCGGATCAACTGTGGCTCCCGGGTCAGCCGAGGGTCGCGAGCGCCTGGTTGAAGGTCGCCGACGGACGCATGACGGCCGCGGCCTTGGACACGTCAGGCTGGTAGTAGCCGCCGATCTCGGCCGGCGAGCCCTGCACCGCGATCAGCTCGTCGACGATGGTCTGCTCCTGCTGCGACAGTGTCTTGGCGAGGGCGTCGAACGCCTTCGCGAGCTGAGCGTCGTCGGTCTGCTTCGCCAGCTCCTGCGCCCAGTAGAGCGAAAGGTAGAAGTGGCTGCCACGGTTGTCGATGCCACCCAGCTTGCGGCTCGGCGACTTGTCCTCGTTGAGGAACGTGCCCGTCGCGCGGTCGAGGGTGTCGGCGAGGACCTGGGCGCGCGCGTTGCCGGTGGTCTGCGCGAGGTGCTCGAAGCTGACCGCGAGGGCGAGGAACTCGCCCAGGCTGTCCCAGCGCAGGTAGTTCTCCTTGACGAGCTGCTGGACGTGCTTCGGCGCGGAGCCGCCGGCACCCGTCTCGAACAGTCCGCCACCGTTCATGAGCGGGACGACGGAGAGCATCTTCGCGCTCGTGCCGAGCTCGAGGATCGGGAACAGGTCGGTCAGGTAGTCGCGCAGCACGTTGCCGGTGACCGAGATCGTGTCCTCGCCCCGGCGGATGCGCTCGAGGGAGAACGCGATCGCCTCGGCCGGCGCCATGATCTCGATCTGCAGCCCGTCGGTGTCGTGCTCGGCGAGGTAGGTCTTCACCTTCGCGATCAGGCTGGCGTCGTGTGCCCGGCCCTCGTCGAGCCAGAACACCGCCGGGTCGCCGGTCGCGCGGGCGCGGGTGACGGCGAGCTTGACCCAGTCCTGGATCGGCAGGTCCTTGGTCTGGCACATGCGCCACACGTCGCCGGCGCTCACGGCGTGCTCGAGCACGACGTTGCCGCCGCCGTCGACGACCCGCACCGTGCCCGTGGTGGGAATCTCGAAGGTCTTGTCGTGGCTGCCGTACTCCTCGGCCTTCTGTGCCATCAGGCCGACGTTCGGCACCGAGCCCATCGTCGACGGGTCGTAGGCGCCGTTCGCGCGGCAGTCGTCGATGACGACCTGGTAGATGCCGGCGTAGCTGCTGTCGGGGATGACCGCGAGGGTGTCGGCCTCCTGGCCGTCCGGGCCCCACATGTGACCGGAGGTGCGGATCATGGCCGGCATGGAGGCATCGACGATGACATCGCTCGGAACGTGGAGATTGGTGATGCCCCGGTCGGAGTCGACCATCGCCAGCGCGGGACCGTCAGCCAGCTCGGCCTCGAAGGACGCCTTGATCTCCGCGCCCTCGGGCAGCGACTCCAGGCCCTTGAGGATGCCGCCGAGTCCGTCGTTCGGGGTCAGGCCGGCCGCGGCGAGCGCCTCGCCGTGCGCGGCGAACGTCTTCGGGAAGAAGGCCCGCACCACGTGGCCGAAGACGATCGGGTCGGAGACCTTCATCATCGTGGCCTTCAGGTGCACCGAGAACAGCACGCCCTCGGCCTTGGCGCGGGCAACCTGTGCGGTGAGGAACTCACGCAGCACCGCCACCCGCATCACCGACGCGTCCACGACCTCGCCCGCGAGCACGGGCACCGACTCACGCAGGACGGTGGTGCTGCCGTCGTCCCCCGCCAGTTCGATACGCAGGGTGCCGGCCTTGGCGATGACCACTGACTTCTCGGTGGAGCGGAAGTCGTCGGCCGTCATGTGCGCGACGTTCGTCTTCGAGTCGGACGTCCACGCGCCCATCCGGTGCGGGTGCGCCTTGGCGTAGTTCTTCACCGAGGCGGGGGCCCGGCGGTCGGAGTTGCCCTCGCGCAGCACAGGGTTGACGGCGCTGCCCTTGACCTTGTCGTAGCGCGCGCGGACATCCCAGTCCCCGTCGGTCTTCGGGTCGTCCGGGTAGTCCGGCAGCGCGTAGCCCTGCTGCTGCAGCTCGGCGATCGCCGCCTTCAGCTGCGGAATCGAGGCCGAGATGTTCGGCAGCTTGATGATGTTCGCCCCGGGAGTCTTTGCCAGCTCACCGAGCTCGGCGAGCGCGTCATCGATCCGCTGGCTCTCCTCGAGGCGCTCTGGGAAGCCGGCGATGATCCGCCCGGCCAGCGAGATGTCACGGCTCTCCACAGTGACCCCGGCCGTCGAGGCATACGCCTCGACCACAGGCAGGAACGAATAGGTCGCCAGGGCCGGCGCCTCGTCGGTGTGCGTATAGATGATGGTCGAGTCAGTCACCGGGTGCTCCGCTCCACGTCTGCAACATTGCTCGACATCAAGATATCTCGTCATCCCCCCACTCTCGACAGGGCCCTTGTGACCGAGCCCTTGGACATCAGATCGGTGACTTGCGCGGCGGCGGCAACCGTCTCGTAGTCCGAGGTATGGACGCGCGCGAGACAGCGTTCCAAAAGGCATACGGCCACGCCGTCCGCTGGTCGGCGAGCCTGCCCGATCGCCGGGTTCCCGCCCGCGCTTCGGTCGAGGAGATCGTGCGCGCGCTCGGTGTCGAGCTGCCCGACGGTCCCAGCGCGCCCGCAGATGTCATCGACCTGCTGGTCACGACCTGCGAGCCTGGGCTCCCACGTATGTGCGAGGCCGGGCTACGACCGACGGCGAGGCTTGCCGCGCTTGCCGCCCTTGGGGCCGCCGGAACCGCTCCGTGGGCTCTTGCCGGTCGACTTGCCGGCTGCGGGCGTCCGCCGTGCGCCGCGTGTATCGGGGCGCTTGCTCTTCGGCTGTGCCGGGGTCGGGCGACCCCGTGAGCTGTTGACGGTCCGCCCGCGGACGATCCCGATGAACTGCTCCACCAGATCCGTGGTTTCGTCCTGCGGCCACGACAGCGCGATGCGCGACTCGGGCGCGTCCGAGACCGGCCGATACGTGAGGTCCTTGCGGTGGTGCAGGCGGGCGAGTGACTGCGGGACGACGAGTAGTCCCACTCCTGCCGCCACCAGTTCGACGGCGTCCGCAGTCGTGGCCGGGCGCACGTTCGCGGGCCGTCCCGGCCGACGCTCCCATTCGAGGGTGTCGTCGAGGGGATGCAGCACGATGTCGTCGGCAAGATCCTCAGCGGATACCTCGTCGACCGCCGCCACGACGTGGTCTTTCGGGACCACGACCACCGTCGTCTCGGTGTAGAGGGGGATCGCGCTGAGCTCCGTCCGGTCGATCGGCAATCGCACGAA
Organism: Streptomyces sp. A3M-1-3; assembly: GCF_024213665.1. Lineage (GTDB taxonomy): Bacteria > Actinomycetota > Actinomycetes > Streptomycetales > Streptomycetaceae > Streptomyces. The sequence continues at coordinate 223,186 of NZ_JANAVP010000002.1, read as the reverse complement.
ACCCGCGTCGGCGCCGCCACCCCGCAACATGTCGGAGGCTTCGGCGGCGGAGACCGCGGTGAGGGTCAGTGGAACTTCGGGCAGCCGCTCGTTCCAGATCCGCACCCACTTGGTCGGCGTCACACCCGGGACATACGCGAGCCGGAACGAGGGAGGTACATCCGAGCCTGTCACTCCGCCAGGTTACCGGCCCTGGTCGGAGGTAGCGCACACGCTCGATACTCTTGACACCATGACGTCGCACCAGACCGCCCAGACGATGAAGCCCGCGACCGCGGCAAAGAAGCTGGGTGTGTACCTCGAGGCCACCCCCGCCGAGTTCCAGGAGGGTGTCGTCTCGCGCACCGAGCTGAGTGCGCTGCAGGCCGATCCGCCCGAGTGGCTGCAGGAGCTGCGACGCAACGGCCCGCATCCCCGGCCGGTGGTCGCGGCGAAGCTGGGCATCTCCATCGCAGGTCTCGCGCGTGGCGGAGTCACGGACGCCCTCACCACGGAGCAGATCGACGCGTTGAAGCGGGACAGTCCCGAGTGGCTGCAGAAGGAACGCGCCACCCAGGCCGAGGTCCGGAAGGAAGCGGTGCGCATCAAGGAGAAGAACGCGGCGCGAGGCGATCAACCCCGTCGACCGCGGTCCTGACCGAATGGCGAAGGCCCCTCCGCGGAGGGGCCTTCGCCATTCGGCGAAGCAGCCGATCTGGAACGGCCGGTTGTCGGCGAGCGGCTCGGTGCGGATGAGCGTACTGCCGGCCGGGGGCCCGCCCTTCGGGGAGGGCCGAGCCGGGGCTCAGGCCGCGAACCCCAGTACCGCCGGGCACGCCGGGCCGGTCCGGGGCGGCGCGCGGGTTTACCGTCGGCGGCGTGGACGGTGATCGCCCAGGGTGGCGCCAGTGTTTGCTCAGCGGGGCGGTGTTCTCCGTGTGTATGGCCGGCACCACGCTGCCGACCCCCCTCTACGGCCTCTACCAGGAGAAGTTCGGGTTCTCCGAGCTGACGGTGACCGTCGTGTACGCCGTGTACGCCTTCGGGGTCATCGGCGTGCTGCTGCTGGCGGGCAACGCCTCCGACGCCGTGGGCAGGCGGCCGGTGCTGATGTCGGGCCTGGGATTCGCGGCGGCGAGCGCCGTCTGCTTCCTGTGCGCCACCGGGCTGGGCTGGCTGTATGTGGGGCGGCTGCTGTCGGGACTGTCCGCCGGCCTGTTCACCGGGGCCGCCACGGCGTACGTGATGGAGTTGGCACCGTACGGCGGCTCCTCCCGGGCCACGTTCGTGGCGACGGCCGCCAACATGGGCGGGCTGGGCTGCGGTCCGCTGCTCGCCGGAGTGCTCGCGCAGTACGCCGCCTGGCCGCTGTACCTGCCGTTCGCCGTGCACCTCGCACTGGTGGCCGGCTCGGCCGCCGTCCTGCTGCGGCTTCCGGAGACCGTACGGGAGCTGCGGCCGCTGAGCACCGTACGGCCGCAGCGGCCCGGCCTGCCCACGCAGGTGCGGGCGGTGTTCGGGCCTGCGGCGATCGCCTCGTTCGTGGGGTTCGCACTGTTCGGGGTGTTCACGTCGGTCAGCCCGGCGTTCCTTGCGCAGTCCCTGGACGTGGACAACCACGCCGTGAGCGGGCTGGTCGTCGCACTGGCCTTCTTCGCCTCGACCGCCGGGCAGCTGGCGGTCGGCCGGGTCGGGTTGGGGCGATCGCTGCCGCTGGGCTGCGCCGGGCTCCTCGCCGGGCTGGCGCTGCTCGCGGGCGCGCTGCGGTGGGACCTGCTGCCGCTGGTGGTGCTGAGCGCGCTCGTCGGCGGGGGCGGGCAGGGGCTGGCGTTTCGCGGGGCGCTGTCCGCGGTGGCCGAGGCGTCTCCCGCGGACCGGCGCGCGGCGGTGATCTCGACGCTGTTCGTGGTGGCCTACGCGGGTATCTCGGTGCCGGTGATCGGTGTGGGGGTACTGGCGGGTCCGATCGGCCTGGAGGGTGCGGGGCTGGTGTTCATCGCGTGCATGGCCGTCCTGGTCTCGACCGCGGCCGTCTACCTGCTCCGGCGGCCGGTACGGGCCAGGGCGTAAGCGCGTACGGACGCGGTGACCCCGGACGGCTGTGACTTAGCGCTTCAGTTGGCCCTCTAGCGCTTGAGTTGGCCCTGCTGAGCGCCAGGTTGGCCCGGCATGATGGCGATCATGCGCCGAGGACGCCGAAAACGAATAGGTGGTTCGTTAACGGCACCCGGACCTTAAGTGGTGTCGTCGCCGACGCGCTCGGTGTCGTGCATGCGTTTGGCGAGCTCCGCCCAGCGCTCGTGCGCGCGGCGACGAACTGCATGAGAACGGCCGCGCTCTCGACGGCGTTCGAGCCAGCCTTGCTGAAGAGGGTGAAGAACCTCTCGTTCCGCGGCTGCGTCCGCAGGCCCGGGGGAGGTCCTCCTGGACCGCCGGCATCGCCGTACGCGGCGCGTCACCGCTTCGGGAGGAGCTTGTCCGTCCACAGCGCACGACAAAGGGCAAGGAGAGTACCCACTCCTTGCCACGCTCAACGTATAGCGCACCGGGGGGCTTGCGGCAAGACCCGGGTCGTGCCGCAGAATCGTCGGCCGAGGCCAGAACCTGCGTAAATCAGAGATTCGCGAAGTACGTGTGCTGTTGTCGACGTATGGGTCACGCGGGGACGTCGAACCGCCGGTGGGACTCGCGGTGCGGTTGCGGGGACTCGGCGCGGAGGTGCGGGCGTGCGCGCCGCCGGACTGTGCGGAGCGGCTGGCTGAAATTCAACATCGTTAAATGGGGGTTTTCATGATTGACGTGATCGTGGTCGGCGGCGGACCGACCGGCTTGATGCTGGCCGGCGAGTTGCGGCTGGCCGGAGTGCACGTGGTGGTGCTGGAGAAGTTGGCCGAGCCGACCGAGCAGTCCCGCGGGCGCGGCCTGCACGCGCGCAGCGTCGAGATGATGGACCAGCGCGGTCTGCTGGACCGGTTCCTCGCGGTCAGTGAGAAGTTCCAGGTCGGCGGTCTCTTCGGCGGCATCGTCAAGCCGTGGCCGGACCGGTTGGACACGGCGCACCCGTACGGCCTCGCCACCCCGCAGCCGGTCACCGAGCGGCTGCTCAATGAGCGTGCGCTCGAACTCGGTGCCGAGATCCGGCGCGGCTGCGAAGTGGTCGGGCTGAGCCAGGACGAGGACGGGGTGACCGTCGAGCTGGCGGACGGCAGGCACCTGCGCTCGCGCTACCTCGTCGGGTGCGACGGCGCCCGCAGTGCGGTGCGCAAGCGGCTCGGCGTCGGTTTCCCCGGCGAGCCCGCCAAGGTCGAGACGCTGCTGGGCGATATGGAGATGACCGAGGATCCGGCGACGGTTGACGCCGTCGTCGCGGAGGTCCGCAAGACCCAACTGCGGTTCGGTACCATCCCCAACGAGGACGGGACGTACCGCATCGTCGTGCCCGCCGACAAAGTGGCCGAGGACCGTGCGACCGCGCCGACCCTGGAGGAGTTCAAGCAGCAGCTGCGGGCGTTCGCGGGCACCGACTTCGGCGTGCACTCGCCGCGCTGGCTGTCCCGGTTCGGCGACGCCACCCGGCAGGCCGAGCGCTACCGGGTCGGCCGGGTGCTGCTGGCCGGCGACGCGGCGCACATCCACCCGCCGACCGGCGGGCAGGGGCTCAACCTCGGCGTGCAGGACGCGTTCAACCTCGGCTGGAAGCTGGCCGCCGCGGTCAACGGCTGGGCGCCGGAGGGGCTGCTGGACAGCTACCACGCCGAACGGCACCCGGTGGGCGCCCGCGTGCTGGACAACACCCGCGCGCAGATCACGCTGCTGGGGACCGATCCGGGTGCGACCGCGCTGCGGGAGCTGTTCTCGAAGCTGATGGACTTCGAGGAGGTGAACCGGTACGTGACCGGGATCATCACCGCGGTCGGGGTCCGCTACGACTTCGGCGAGGGCCACGAACTGCTCGGCCGGCGGCTGCGGGACGTGAAGCTGAAGCAGGGTCGCCTCTACGAGCTGATGCACGGCGGCCGCGGACTACTGCTCGACCAGACCGGCCGGCTCACGGTGGCAGGTTGGGCAGATCGGGTCGACCACGTCGTCGACGTCAGCGAGGAACTGGACGCGCCCGCGGCGCTGCTGCGGCCGGACGGCCACGTGGCGTGGGTCGGTGAAGATCAGCAGGATCTGCTCAGCCAGCTGCCCAAGTGGTTCGGCGCTGCCGTCGGCTGAGCGCGCAGTTGCGGTTGGAAAGGATGTGACCTGTCTCCGGCCGAGTTCGGCGCGGTCCGGTGCCGTACCTCCCGCTGAGTGCCGCGCCACCAGGCCGGGCCAACCACGGTGCTCAGCGGGGCCAACTCAAGCGCTGAAGGGCCGACTGAAGCACTCAGTCACATGTGACTGAGCACTCCAGTTGGCGGGTTTCGCCAGTCACCGCGCTCAGGGTGTGACGAAGCCCAGCGCGCCGCTGGCCCTCCACGTCAGAGAGGTGGATCCCATCATCGAACTGCGGGAGGTGGCCAACGCGGACTGTCACTTGAGGAGGCAGCTGGCTGCGCTGACCTGCTTGCCGGCTTCTTCATGCGAGCCGGTCGATGAGGATCATCGCCACGTCGTCCGTCAAGCGGCCCTCGGTGTGGCGGATCAATGCCTGGTGCAGTTCGTCCAGGAACTCCTGTGGGGAGGTGCCGGCGGGTATCTGCTCCATGGTCTCCGGCAGAGGGAGGAAGTCGTTGTCGCGGTTGCGGGCTTCGGTGACGCCGTCGGTGTAGAGCAGCAGGCGGTCGCCGGGCAGGAACGGGTAGCTCTCGGGCTTGGCGGGAGGACCGTTGACGAGGTCTTCGAGACCGAGCGGCGGCAGTGGCGAGGCGGGCATCAGGGCCCGAACCTTGCCCTGGTGGAGAACCAGCGGAGGCGGATGGCCACGGTTGACCAGGTGCACCACCTGTTCGTCCGGCACCTGGGCGATGAGCGCGGTGGTGAATCCCTCCAGCAGAACTTCAGGGAGTTTCTCCTGAGAGTACGTACCCGGTACGGCGGCCTCTCGCCGCAGCGCAGCCGCGCAGCGGTCCACGACCTCCCGCAGTTCCTCCTCATAGTGAACGGCCTCCCGGAACGCGCCCAATGCCACCGCGACCGCGCGAATGGCGGACAGCCCTTTTCCCCGGACGTCCCCCACGATCAGCCGGACGCCGTAGCGCGTCTGCATGGCCTCGTACAGATCGCCGCCTATCTGTGCCCCTGTCCCGGCCGCGAGGCACAGGCTGGCCGCCCGTACCGGGCCCAGGAGCTCGGGGACAGGCCGCAGGACGACCTCCTGAGCCGCCACTGCGATCTGGCGAACTTGGTCGAGCTCGCTCTGTCTACGCGTGCGCACCGCGTTACTCAGGATGACACTGGCCACGGACACCACGATCAGCCCCAGGAAGTTGCCGATGATCAGCTGGGTCTGGGTTCCCCACGACTGGTTGTAGGTCGCGGAGGTCACGTTCACACCCACAGCGAGGGCTGCCGCGGACAGCGTGCCCATCGGGCCCATCGTCAGCGCGGCCAGCGCCGGCGTCGTGGTGAGGACGGGACCGGTGACCAGATCGTGTGCGGGCGAGAGCTCGATGCCCAGCACGCCCAGCAAGATCGCGTAGGGGGCACACTGCGCCAGTGTGAACAGGACCTCGCCGTGACCGCCCACTCCTGGTCGAGAGGACGCTCCCGGCCGAACAGGTGGGCGAGGATTTGACCCCATGGGAACAGCCTGCCTCGCGGAAGCTGTTGCGGCCTCCCAGGAACCCGGTGGCAGCGGCGCCCCTGCGGTGCTACGCCCGCCAACTAAGACGCTCATCCGCCGACTGAAGCGCCCAGTCACATCACAGCGGCGCCCGCACGCCTGTCCGGCTTTGCATAAACGTGCGGCGATACGTATAGTCATGCCATCGACGAGGAGGGTTCGATGACGGTACGTGTAGCAGTGGCCGGGGCGAGCGGGTATGCGGGGGGAGAACTTCTGCGCCTGCTGCTCGCCCACTCCGGGGTCCGGATCGGCGCCCTGACCGGCAGCTCCAACGCAGGTCAGAAGCTCGGCGCGCTGCAACCCCACCTGCTGCCACTCGCGGACCGTGTGCTCGAGCCGACCACCGCCGAGGTGCTGGCCGGCCACGACGTCGTGTTTCTCGCGCTGCCGCACGGCCAGTCCGCGGCCGTCGCGGAGCAGCTCGGAGACGAGGTGCTCGTCGTCGACATGGGCGCAGACTTCCGGCTGAAGGACGCGGCCGACTGGGAGCGGTTCTACGGCTCCGCGCACGCCGGGACCTGGCCCTACGGCCTTCCCGAGCTGCCGGGCGGCCGCGCCGCGCTGGAGGGGGCCAAGCGCGTCGCGGTGCCCGGCTGCTACCCGACCGCCGTCTCGCTCGCGCTGTTCCCGGCGTACGCGGCGGGGCTCGCCGAGCCGGAGGCGGTGATCGTCGCCGCGACCGGCACCTCCGGCGCGGGCAGGGCGCTCAAGCCGCACCTGCTCGGCTCCGAGGTGATGGGCTCGATGACCCCGTACGGCGTCGGCGGCGGCCACCGGCACACCCCCGAGATGATCCAGAACCTGAGCGCGGCGGCGGGGGGGCCGGTCTGCGTCTCCTTCACCCCGACCCTCGCCCCGATGGCGCGCGGCATCCTCGCCACGTGCAGCGCGAAGGCGAGGCCGGGCGCCACCGCCGAATCCGTACGCACCGGGTACGAGAAGGCGCTCCAGGACGAACCGTTCGTCCACCTGCTCCCCGAGGGGCAGTGGCCCGCGACCGCCTCCGTCTACGGCTCCAACGCCGTACACATCCAGGTCGCGTACGACGAATCGGCCGGCCGCGTCATCGCGATCAGCGCCATCGACAACCTCACCAAGGGCACCGCCGGCGGCGCGGTGCAGAGCATGAACATCGCCCTCGGACTGCCCGAGGACACCGGACTTTCCACGATCGGAGTCGCACCGTGAGTGTCACGGCAGCACAGGGATTCACGGCGGCGGGCATCGCCGCCGGGATCAACGAGAGCGGCAACCCGGACCTGGCCCTTGTGGTCAACAACGGGCCCCGTCTGGCCGCCGCGGGCGTCTTCACCTCCAACCGCGTCAAGGCCGCCCCGGTCCTCTGGTCCGAGCAGGTCGTCAAGGGCGGCACCGTCAGCGCCGTCGTCCTCAACTCCGGTGGCGCCAACGCCTGTACTGGCCCCCAGGGCTTCCAGGACACCCACGCCACCGCCGAGAAGGTCGCCGGCGTACTCGACGGCCACAGCGCCGGCGAGGTCGCCGTCGCCTCCACCGGGCTCATCGGCGTCAACCTGCCGATGGACAAGCTCCTGCCCGGCATCGAGAAGGCCGCCAACGAACTCTCCCCGCACGGCGGCGAGAAGGCCGCAATCGCCATCAAGACCACCGACACCGTGCACAAGACGGCCGTGTCGGGTCAGGACGGCTGGACCGTCGGCGGCATGGCCAAGGGCGCGGGCATGCTGGCCCCGGGCCTGGCCACCATGCTCGCGGTCCTGACCACCGACGCCGACCTGGACGCCGAGACCCTGGACCAGGCGCTGCGCGCCGCCACCCGCACCACCTTCGACCGGGTCGACTCCGACGGCTGCACGTCCACCAACGACACCGTGCTGCTGCTCGCCTCCGGCGCCTGCGGCGTGACGCCCGCGTACGCCGACTTCGCCGAGGCGGTACGTACGGTCTGTGACGACCTCGCCCGCCAGCTCATCGGCGACGCCGAGGGCGCAAGCAAGGACATCCGCATCGAGGTCGTCAACGCGGCCACCGAGGACGACGCCGTCGAGGTCGGACGGTCCATCGCCCGGAACAACCTCCTCAAGTGCGCCATCCACGGCGAGGACCCCAACTGGGGCCGGGTGCTCTCCGCCATCGGCACGACCAGGGCCGCCTTCGACCCCGACCAGCTCAATGTCGCGATCAACGGCATCTGGGTCTGCAAGAACGGTTCGGTCGGCGAGGACCGGGACCTGGTCGACATGCGCTACCGCGAGGTGAAGATCACCGCCGACCTGTCCGCCGGCAGCGAGTCCGCCGTGATCTGGGGCAACGACCTGACCGCGGACTACGTCCACGAGAACAGCGCGTACAGCTCATGAGCTCCCCCAACCTCCGGCCGGGGGTACCCCCACGCAAGCACACCGCACTGCCGAAGGCGCAGATCCTCATCGAGGCGCTGCCCTGGCTGACCCGCCACAACGGCAAGACCGTCGTCATCAAGTTCGGCGGCAACGCCATGATCGACGAGGACCTGAAGGCGGCCTTCGCCCAGGACGTCGTCTTCCTGCGCCACGCCGGCCTCAAGCCGGTCGTCGTACACGGCGGCGGCCCGCAGATCAGCGCCCAGCTCGACAAGCACGGCCTGGTCAGCGAGTTCAAGGCCGGCCTGCGGGTCACCACCCCGGAGGCGATGGACGTCGTACGGATGGTCCTGGCCGGCCAGGTCCAGCGCGAGCTGGTGGGGCTCCTCAACCAGCACGGCCCGCTCGCGGTCGGCATGACCGGCGAGGACGCGCACACGATCACCGCGACCCAGCACCGGCCCGAGATCGATGGCGAACTGGTCGACATCGGCCGGGTCGGCGAGATCACCGCGATCGACACCGGTGCCATCGAGGCGCTGCTGGAGGACGGCCGTATCCCCGTCATCTCCTCCATCGCCCGCAGCGCCGACGACGGACACGTCTACAACGTCAACGCGGACACCGCCGCGGCCGCCCTGGCCGCCGCGCTGAACGCCGAGACGCTGATGGTGCTCACTGACGTGGAGGGCCTGTACGCGGACTGGCCCAGCAGCGACGAGGTGATCAGCCAGCTCACGGCGAGCGAACTGGAGAAGCTGCTGCCCGAGCTGTCCAGCGGGATGGTTCCCAAGATGGAGGGCTGCCTGCACGCCGTCCGTAACGGGGTCCACACCGCCCGCGTGATCGACGGCCGGGTCCAGCACGCGATCCTGCTGGAGATCTTCACGGACGAAGGTATCGGCACGATGGTCGTGCCCGACGCGCAGGGACCGGGACAGGGACTGGGACAGGGACCGGAACAGGGGGAATCATGAGCAACCAGGAACTCACGCAGCGCTGGCAGGGCGTGATGACGGACAACTACGGCACGCCGAAGCTGTCCCTCGTGCGCGGCGAGGGCACCAAGGTCTGGGACGCGGACGGCACCGAGTACACCGACTTCGTCGGCGGCATCGCCGTCAACGCGCTCGGCCACGCCCACCCCGCCGTCGTCCAGGCCGTATCGGCGCAGATCGCCTCGCTCGGCCACATCTCCAACCTGTACGTCGCCGAGCCGCCCGTAGCGCTCGCCGAACGGCTGATCCAGCTCTCCGGCCGGCCGGGCAGGGTCTTCTTCTGCAACTCCGGCGCGGAGGCCGTCGAAGCCGCCTTCAAGATCGGCCGGCTCACCGGCCGCAGCCACATGGTCTCCACTGAAGGAGGCTTCCACGGCCGGACGATGGGCGCCCTCGCGCTCACCGGACAGCCCAAGAAGCAGCAGCCCTTCCTGCCGCTGCCCGGCGACGTCACCCATGTCCCGTACGGAGACATCGAGGCGCTGCGCGCCGCGGTCACCGAGGACACCGCGCTGCTGATCATCGAGCCCATCCAGGGCGAGAACGGCGTTGTCGTCCCGCCCAAGGGCTATCTGCAGGCCGCCCGTGAGATCACCCGGGCGACCGGCACGCTGCTCGTTCTCGACGAGGTGCAGACCGGCATCGGCCGGACCGGCCACTGGTTCGAGTACCAGGCCCACGAGGGCGCCGAGCCCGACATCATCACCCTCGCCAAGGGCCTGGGCGGCGGGCTGCCGATCGGTGCGACCGTCGCCTTCGGCCCGGCAGCCGAGCTGCTGCAGCCCGGCCAGCACGGCACGACGTTCGGCGGAAACCCGGTCGCGTGCGCGGCCGGGTTGGCCGTACTCGACACCCTCGCGGCGGACGGACTCCTCGACCAGGTCAAGCGGACCGGCGAGAAGCTCCGCACCGGAATCGAGGGCATCGGCGGCGCGAACGGCCACCCGCTGGTCTCCCATGTCCGCGGAGCGGGACTGCTCCTGGGTATCGTGCTCACCGAGTCCCTCGCGCCGCAGGTGCAGCAGGCGGCTCAGGACGCCGGTTTCCTGGTGAACGCGCCCGCCCCCGATGTCGTACGGCTGATGCCCCCGCTGATCATCGGCGACGACGAGGTGGACGCGTTCCTCCGGGCCCTGCCCGGCGTTCTCGGCGTTGCCTACGGGGACGGACGATCCGGAGAATGAGACGACGATGACCGAGGCGCAGGACAACGAGCACGGCGGCCAGGCCGTACCGCAGACCCGCACCGCCCGCCACCGCCGGATCGTGGACATCCTGAACCGGCAACCGGTGCGTTCCCAGAGCCAGTTGGCGAAGCTGCTCGCCGACGACGGGCTGAGCGTCACTCAGGCCACGCTCTCCCGGGACCTGGACGAACTGGGCGCGGTGAAGATCCGCAACACCGGCGGCGAGCTGATCTACGCGGTGCCCAGCGAGGGCGGATTCCGTACCCCGCAGGCGCCGTTGGGGGAGTCGGCCAAGGAGGAGCGGATGCGACGCCTCTCCGGCGAGCTGCTGATCTCCGCCGAGGCATCGGCCAACCTCGTCGTGCTGCGCACTCCGCCGGGAGCCGCCCAGTTCCTGGCCTCGGCCATCGACCAGGCCGAACTGCACGCCGTCCTGGGCACGATCGCGGGTGACGACACGCTGATGCTGATCAGTCGCGACCCGGCGGGGGGCCAGGCGCTCGCCGACCACCTGCTGCGCCTCGCGCAGAAGGAGAGCTAGCACCGTCTAGTAGCGGGTGATCGCGGTCGGGCCCGAACTGGTCCCGACCGCGATGTGCGGGCGGCGCTCCGGATCGGCCCAGCGCAGGATGCGCTTCATCGCCCACCTGGGCACGGACACGCAACCTGCCGTCGCGCCACGGCCGTTGACGTGCAGGAAGATCCCGGCACCCCGGCCGCGTACCGGCTCGGCGTAGTTGAAGCCGATGACCATCCCGTGCGCGTACTGGGTCGCGTACGTGATCATGTGCTCCGACTCGTCGGCCGCGCAGTCCGCCGGCCGCGGTTCGACCCACCGGTTGTACTGTCGCGAGGCGTTGTCCTGGCACCACCAGGACCGGTCCGTCACCCGGCGGTACGAGAAGTCCGTCCCGAGCGGCGGCGGCTTGATCCCGAACGCGAACGGCAGGTCGTACAGGCCGGTCGGCGTGGTGTTGGTGCCCTGCTCCCGCTGCCGGCCCTCGACCAGGCCGTTCGCCCCGAACCTCGCCTCCGCGGAACCGGCCCGGACCCACCTGCCGCCCCGCCGGTCCCACCAGGTCAGCCGCCCGGTGGTCGAGCCGGCGCTCGGGGCGACGGCGGTGAGCAGCTGGCGGCCGCCGCCGGTGTCGGCCATCCGGTCGGGCAGCGGCGCGGCGCGGTCCGGCGCGACGGCGCCTGTGGCGGCGACTACGAACAGGACCGAACCGAGAACAGCACGGTTGCGCATACGGGCGACCGTACGCGCGGAAGCGGCCGGCGGCAGCGCGCCTGGGCCGTCCGGCCCAACGGGTCCGGCCCCGCACCCGGCCCGCACCCGGCCCGCACCCGGCCCGCACGCGGCCCGGACTCAGGGAGCCGGCGGCAGCGGCAGCGGGAGCCCGGGAAGGCCGTCCATGCTGGTGGCGATGTCCGGCTTCTGCTCGAAGTACGCGCTGAGGGACGCGTCGTCCTCGCGCGAGAAGCGCTGCGCGTGCAGCTCGCGCTCGTCGTCGTACGTCATGTAGGGCACGGCGAACCCGCAGCTGTCCCGGATGACCTCGGCCCGTACGACGACGATGGCGCGCAGCCCGTGCGGGCCGGGGTCGATGTCCGGGAAGTGCCCGAGGAGCTCCTTCCAGCGCGGGTCGTCACGGAAGACGGGCTCGCCGCGGCCGTGCACCCGCACGATCGTCGGCGGCCCCTGGAACGCGCACCACATGAGGGTGATGCGGCCGTTCTCCCTCAGGTGGGCGATCGTCTCGTTGTGGCTTCCCGCGAAGTCGAGGTACGCCACGGTGTGCTGGTCGATGACGGCGAAGGAGCCCGTCAGTCCCTTGGGGGAGAGGTTCACGGTGCCGTCGCCGGAGAGCGGCGCGGTCGCGGTGAAGAAGATGTGCTGTTCCTCGATGAAGGCGCGCAGCCGGCCGTCTATCCGTTCATAGAGCTTTCCCATGCCACGGATTATCGGCGATCAAGCCCACGCGGCGCCGCCGGATTGCATGCCGCTCAGCGAGCGCGTTGACGAAACATACGGAGTAATGCATAGTTATGCCTGTCGTTGAATGCACCGTAAGGAGAAACCCGTGACCGAGCGCGTCGTACTCGCCTACTCGGGCGGCCTGGACACCTCCGTCGCCATCGGCTGGATCGCCGAGGAGACGGGCGCCGAGGTCATCGCCGTTGCCGTGGACGTCGGCCAGGGCGGCGAGGACCTGGACGTCATCCGCAAGCGCGCGCTCGCCTGCGGTGCCGTCGAGGCCGAGGTCGCGGACGCCAAGGACGAGTTCGCCGACGAGTACTGCCTCCCGGCGATCAAGGCCAACGCCCTCTACATGGACCGCTACCCGCTGGTCTCCGCGCTCTCCCGGCCGACGATCGTCAAGCACCTCGTCGCCGCCGCGAAGAAGCACAACGCCGGCATCGTGGCCCATGGCTGCACCGGCAAGGGCAACGACCAGGTCCGCTTCGAGGCCGGCATCTCCGCGCTCGGCCCCGACCTGAAGTGCATCGCCCCGGTCCGTGACTACGCGATGACCCGGGACAAGGCGATCGCCTTCTGCGAGGAGAAGAACCTCCCGATCGCGACCACGAAGAAGTCCCCGTACTCCATCGACCAGAACGTCTTCGGCCGGGCCGTCGAGACCGGCTTCCTCGAGGACATCTGGAACGCGCCGATCGAGGACATCTACGAGTACACCCAGACCCCGGCCCTCGCCCGCGAGGCCGACGAGGTCGTCATCTCCTTCAAGGAGGGCGTCCCGGTCGCCATCGACGGCAGGCCCGTCTCCGTCCTCCAGGCCATCCAGCAGCTCAACGAGCGGGCCGGCGCCCAGGGCATCGGCCGGATCGACATGGTCGAGGACCGGCTCGTCGGCATCAAGTCCCGTGAGGTGTACGAGGCCCCGGGCGCGATCGCGCTGATCACCGCCCACCAGGAGCTGGAGAACGTCACCGTCGAGCGCGAGCTGGCCCGGTACAAGCGGCAGGTCGAGCAGCGCTGGGGCGAGATGGTCTACGACGGCCTGTGGTTCTCCCCGCTCAAGCGCGCCCTGGACGGCTTCATCAACGAGGCCAACCAGCACGTCACCGGCGACATCCGGATGACGCTGCACGGCGGCCGCGCCGTCGTCACCGGCCGGAAGTCCGACGAGTCGCTCTACGACTTCAACCTGGCGACCTACGACTCGGGCGACACCTTCGACCAGTCCAAGGCGCAGGGCTTCATCGAGATCTTCGGCCTGTCGTCGAAGATCGCGGCAAAGCGCGATCTGCAGGCATAGCCTGACGCTGACCTCGCCTGACAGCAGCGCTCAGTAGCCTGAAACCGCCTCCCCGTTCCTCCGCGGCGGGGTGGGGGTCCCCCAGGCCCGCAGGGCCTGGGGGGAGGCACATCCACCCCTTTTGAGGAGCTTGAGCTGTGAGCAGCAACAACGGTGACGTCCGGCTCTGGGGCGGCCGTTTCGCCGACGGCCCGGCCGAGGCCCTGGCCAAGCTGTCGGCGTCCGTGCACTTCGACTGGCGGCTCGCGCCGTACGACATCGCCGGCTCCCGTGCCCACGCCCGCGTGCTCCACAAGGCGGGTCTGCTCACCGCCGACGAGCTCCAGCGCATGATCGCCGGACTCGACCTGCTGGAGGCCGATGTCGCGGCCGGGACCTTCATCGGCACCGTCGCCGACGAGGACGTCCACACCGCGCTGGAGCGGGGCCTGCTGGAGCGCCTCGGCCCCGACCTCGGTGGCAAGCTGCGCGCCGGCCGGTCCCGCAACGACCAGGTCGCCACCCTCTTCCGGATGTACCTGCGTGACCATGCCCGGATCATCGGCGGCCTGATCGCCGAGCTCCAGGATGCGCTGGTCGGCCTCGCCGAGGCGCACGCGGATGTCGCCATGCCGGGCCGTACGCACCTCCAGCACGCCCAGCCGGTTCTGTTCGCCCATCACGTCCTCGCGCATGTGCAGTCGCTCTCCCGTGACGCGGAACGGCTGCGCCAGTGGGACGCGCGCACGGCCGTCTCCCCGTACGGATCGGGCGCGCTGGCCGGATCCTCGCTGGGCCTGGACCCGGAGGCGGTCGCGGCCGACCTCGGCTTCGAGCACGGCAGCGCCGGCAACTCCATCGACGGCACGGCCTCCCGCGACTTCGTGGCCGAGTTCGCCTTCATCACCGCGATGACCGGCATCAACCTCTCCCGGATCGCCGAGGAGATCATCATCTGGAACACGAAGGAGTTCTCCTTCGTCACCCTCCACGACGCCTTCTCCACCGGTTCGTCGATCATGCCGCAGAAGAAGAACCCGGACATCGCGGAGCTGGCGCGCGGCAAGTCGGGGCGGCTCATCGGAAACCTGACCGGGCTTCTCGCCACCCTGAAGGCCCTCCCGCTCGCGTACAACCGCGACCTGCAGGAGGACAAGGAGCCGGTGTTCGACTCCTGCGACCAGCTGGAGGTCCTGCTGCCGGCCTTCACCGGGATGATGGCCACGCTCACCGTCAACCGCGAGCGCATGGAGGAGCTGGCACCGGCCGGGTTCTCGCTCGCCACCGACATCGCCGAGTGGCTGGTGAAGCAGGGCGTGCCGTTCCGGGTGGCGCACGAGGTCGCGGGTGAGTGTGTCAAGGAGTGCGAGCAGCACGGCATCGAGCTCGACCAGCTGACCGACGACCAGTTCGCCAAGATCTCGGAGCACCTCACGCCGGAGGTGCGCTCGGTCCTCAACGTGCCCGGCGCGCTGGCCTCCCGCAGCGGCCGCGGCGGCACCGCGCCCTCCGCGGTCGCGGTCCAGCTCGCCGAGGTCAAGGCGGACCTGGCGGTCCAGCACGCCTGGGCCACCGCCAAGAAGTAACCCCCCCAACACCAGTTACGCCACCAGCGCCGCCGCCCAGTACGCGAGCGCGTCGAAGTCCGGCAGGGTCAGCCCGATGCGGTGATCGACGTGCACCAGCAGGGCGGCGGCGAGGTGTTTCTGGTCGACATGGCTGCGGTCCATGGTGATCTCGTCGTCGAACCAGGCGAAGGGCCGCCCTGCCGCGTACCCCAGCACGTACTGCGTCTTCCAGTACGTGCCGGCCGGCGCCCGGCGTAGCCCTCCGGCCGGTGATGCTTGGGGGCCGCCATACGGGTTGAGCGGCCCGTCGATGTCGATCAGCAGCAGCGGCTTCAGGGTCTTCAGCGGCTTCTACGCACAGGATTCCTCCCTGGCCGCCGTAATGTGAGACATGAACGTCTCATTTGGGTTATGGTTGTCTCATGACAGTCGATCGCGACCAGGTGCTGCGCACCGCCGCCGCCCTCCTCTCCCGTAAGTCGACCGCGACCATGGACGAGGTGGCGAAGGCGGCCGGCATCGGGCGCGCCACCCTGCACCGGCACTTCGCCGGGCGTGACGCCCTCGTCAAGGCGCTCGAAGACCTCGGTATCCGGGAGTTCGAGGCGGCGATCGACGCCGCTCAGCTCGACGAGGGCGGGGCGAGCGACGCGGTGCGGCGGCTCATCGCCGAGACCGAACCGGGCGCCGGGCTGCTCGCCTTCCTGGTGACCGAGAACCAGCTCTTCGAGGGCGAACAGGTCAACGAGGGCTGGGCCAGGCTCGACGCCCGCGTCTCGGCGCTCTTCCGGCGCGGCCAGGAGGAGGGCGAGTTCCGGATCGACCTCAGCCCCGCCTGGCTGACCGAGGCGCTGTACGGCCTCATCGGCACCTGCGCCTGGGCCGTCCAGGACGGCCGGGTCGCGGCAAAGGACTTCCAGTACATGATCGCCGAGCTGCTGCTCGGCGGCGCACGACGGAGCGTGGAGAAATGACGAGTACCGACCAGCGAGCGACGGAGTCGGAGACCGTACGCAGTCCGGGCCGATGGCTCGCGCTCGCCGTCCTCGTCCTGGCCGTACTGCTGGTGGCGGTGGACGCGACCGTACTCGGCCTCGCCACCCCGTTCCTCAGCGAGGACCTGAAGCCGTCCGGCACCCAGCTGCTGTGGATCGGCGACGTCTACTCGTTCATCATCGCCGGCCTGCTCGTCTCCATGGGCAGCCTCGGCGACCGTATCGGCCGTAAGAAGCTGCTGCTCACGGGCGCCGTCGCGTTCGGTGCGGTGTCGGTGCTCAACGCGTACGCCACCAGCCCCGAGATGATGATCCTCGCACGGGCCCTGCTCGGCGTCGCGGGTGCCACCCTGATGCCGTCCACGCTCGCGCTGATCCGCAACATCTTCCACGACCCCAAGGAGCGCAGCCTCGCCGTCGGCATCTGGGGCGCCGCGGCCTCGGCCGGTGCGGCGGTCGGACCCGTCGTCGGCGGCTTCCTGCTGGAGCACTTCTGGTGGGGCTCGGTCTTCCTGATCAACCTGCCGGTGATGGCGGTGCTGGTGCTCGTCGGCATCAGGCTGCTGCCCGAGTCACGGAACCCCAGCCCCGGCCCGTGGGACCTGATCAGCGTCGGTCTGTCGCTGGTCGGCATGGTTGCCGTGGTGTACGCCGTGAAGGAAGCGGCGGTGCACGGCTTCCACTGGGACAGCGCGGGCGCGGCAGCCATCGGACTCGCGGCCCTGACCTGGTTCGTCAGGCGGCAGTTGACCCTGCCCTCGCCGCTGCTCGACGTACGGCTCTTCCACCACCGGGGCTTCTCCGGCGCGGTCCTCGCCGACCTGCTGACCATCCTGGGCCTGTCCGGCCTGGTCTTCTTCCTCTCCCAGTTCCTGCAACTGGTTCAGGGCCGCTCGCCGCTGGAAGCGGGCCTGATCGAGCTGCCCGCCGCGATCGGCGCCGTGGGCGCCGGACTCATGGCCGGCTACCTGGCCCGCAGGGCCTCGGTGCGCAGCGCGGTCTCCGGCGGCCTGACGGCGGTCGGCCTGGCGCTGGCGGCCTGTACGGCGCTGAGCGCCGACACCGGGGTCGTGGCCCTCGCGCTGGCGCTGTTCCTCGGCGGACTGGGCGCGGGACTCGCGTTCACGGTGACGGCGGACGTCATCCTGTCCACCGTCCCCAAGGAGCAGGCGGGCGCCGCCTCCGCGGTGTCCGAGACGGCGTACGAACTGGGCGCGGCGCTCGGTATCGCCGTGCTCGGCTCCATCGTGACCGGCGTCTACCGGGACTTCACCGTCCCCGAGGGCGTCCCGGCCGGTGTGGCGGACGCGGCGCGCGACTCCCTCGGCGGCGCGGTCGAGTCGGCGAAGGGGCTGCCGCACGAGCAGGGCGCCGCCCTGCTCTCCTCGGCGCAGGAGGCTTTCGCGAGCGGCTTCCACGCGGCGGGCGCGGTGGGCGCGTCGGTGCTCTTCGCCACCGCGATCGCAGCGTGGTTCATGCTGCGCGGCCAGAAGCTCGAGGACGGCCTCGAACACTCGTGACGTGATGAAGGGCCGCACCCCGAGGGGTACGGCCCTTCATCACACGGTGCGGGATCAGGCGGCGGCCTTCGCCCTTGTTGCGGCGGTTTTGTCTGCCGTCCTCGCGGGTTCGGCGCCGGGGCGCCTCACATGCTTCGTACGGCTGCGCCGGCCTCCGGCCGACGGTGGATCAGGCGGCGGCCTTCGCCTTTGTTGCGTACATGTCCACGTACTCCTGGCCGGAGAGCCGCAGGACCTCGCTCATCACCGAGTCGGTCACCGCGCGCAGCACATACCGGTCGCGGTCCATGCCCTCGTAGCGCGAGAACTCCATCGGCTCGCCGAACCGGACCGTGACCCTCCCCGGGCGCGGCAGGCCCGCGCCGCCCGGCTGGATCTTGTCCGTGCCGATCATCGCGAACGGCACCACCGGCGCGCCGGTCATCAGCGTCAGCCGGGCGATGCCCGTACGGCCCCGGTAGAGACGACCGTCGGGGGAGCGGGTGCCCTCCGGGTAGATGCTGAAGACCTTGCCGTCCTCGAGCACCCGGCGGCCGGTCATCAGTGCCGCGACACCGCCGTGGCCGCCGTCCCGGTCGACCGGGATCATGCCGCAGCCGGTGAAGAACCAGGCCATGAGCCGGCCCTTGACGCCCTTGCCGGTGACGTACTCGTCCTTGCCGATGAAGAAGACCTGACGCTCACAGAACAGCGGCATGATCATCGAGTCGATGAAGGTCAGGTGGTTGCCCGCGAGGATCACCGGACCGGTCCCCGGGATGTTCTCGGCGCCTTCCACCCGCGGGCGGAACATCAGGCGCATGATCGGTCCGAGCACTGCCTTGATGAGCGCGAATCGGGACAACGGGGCCCTCCGGCGGCGTGAGTGTCTCTGTAGAAGTATGAAGTCTGTGCAGGTGAGGACGATACTCGCGGGTCGGGTCTGATCGCACATCGGGTTCACCGAGCCGATACGCAGTGTTGACCCATGTTTCCACCGCGTTCCGTCCATGGTCTCCCATACGCCACCCCCCGGTGCCTACCATCGGTCCGCCATTCGGCAGGTGCGGGACATCACATCGAGGGAGCGCTCATGACGCAGGGTGAGGCAGCGGGACGGGCCGAGGGCACGGGCACGAGCCCCGGCCGCCGCAAGCTGCTGGGGGCCGCGGTGCTCGGCATCGGCGGCGCCTCGCTGGGACTCGGCCCAGGCAGCGGCACGGCGGCCGCCCAGGAGCGTCACGGTCACGGCTTCTCGTACCGCGACCTGCCGGTGCCGACCGTCATCGCCCACCGCGGCGCCAGCGGCTACCGGCCCGAGCACACGCTGGGCTCGTACCAGCTCGCGCTCGACCTCGGTGCGCATGTCATCGAGCAGGACCTGGTGCCCACGAAGGACGGCCATCTGGTCTGCCGTCACGAGAACGACATCACCGGTACGACCGATGTCGCCGCGCACCCCGAGTTCGCGAGCCGGAAGACCACCAAGTCCGTGGACGGCGTCTCCCAGACCGGCTGGTTCACCGAGGACTTCACGCTCGCCGAGCTCAAGACGCTGCGCGCCAAGGAGCGCATCCCGGGCGTCCGGCAGGAGAACACGCTCTACGACGGCCGCTGGGAGATCCCCACCTTCGAGGAGGTGCTGCGCTGGGCCGAGAAGGAAGGCCGCCGTCGCGGCAAGGCCGTGTGGCTGCACGTCGAGACCAAGCACCCCACCTACTTCCGCGGCCTCGGCCTCGGCCTGGAGGAGCCGCTCGCGCGGCTGCTGCGCACGTACCGCAGGGACAAGAAGCACTCGCCGGTCTTCCTGCAGTCCTTCGAGCCGACCAGCATCCAGCGGCTGTCGAAGCTGGTGGCCTCGCCGCGCGTCGTGCTGTTCTCCTCCGCGTCCTCCCGGCCCT
This sequence comes from Streptomyces sp. A3M-1-3, assembly GCF_024213665.1. Taxonomy (GTDB): domain Bacteria; phylum Actinomycetota; class Actinomycetes; order Streptomycetales; family Streptomycetaceae; genus Streptomyces. Next base: position 203,705 of record NZ_JANAVP010000002.1, on the reverse strand, counting down.
GGGACTTCGTCCAGGCCGGGGACCCCCGTACGGTCGCGGACCTGGTCAAGCCCGAGGGGCTGAAGTGGATCGCGGGCTTCGCCCAGGGCATCGGCCCCACGCTGGACCTGGTCATCCCGAAGGACGCCGCCGGAAAGCTGGGCACACCGACCACCCTGGTCCGCGACGCGCACGCCCGCGGTCTGATCCTCCACCCGTACACGCTGCGCAACGAGAACAGCTTCCTGCCGCTGGACTTCCGGCGCGGTACGGACCCGAACGCGTACGGGGACGCCTTCGGCGCCTTCAAGGCGTACTTCGAGCAGGGCATCGACGGGATCTTCACCGACAATCCCGACACGGGTCTGCTGGCCGCGGCCGACTTCAACGGGAACTGATCGAATACGACCGGACGGGGGGCCCGGAGCCGACCACTCCGGGCCACTCCGTGCCCCGTTCGCGTCAACTCCAAGCCGCCCCCAACCGGTTGGGGTGACATGGCGCCGCACCGGCAACCGGCCCGTCCCGCCCTCGCGTCCCGCCCGGCATGACCACGAGTACCGCACAGCTGGTGGCCGCGCTACGCCCGCTCCTCGCCGCCGAAGCCGCGGCCGAGGCACCGGCGGCCGGGATCGAGGCCGCCGACCTCGAACAGGCCGTATGGCTGCGGCTGCTGGAGCGCGAGACGGGCCCCGACGAACCCGCGCGCTGGGTGCGTTCCGCCGTACGTACCGAGGCGCGCATCGCCCGCCGCAGGACGCGGCGCGAAGCCGCGTACCACGCCTTGGGCGCCGGCACCCCGGAACCGGCAACCGGCCACGACTCCTCCCCGGAGCGCCGCGCCCTCGACGGCGAGCGGCACCGCGAACTGCGGGCGGCCGTCGGACGGCTGCCCGGCCGGTGCCCCGAACTGCTCGGCGCGATGCTCTCCCCGGACGATCCGACCTACCGGGAAATCGCAGGGGAGTTGGGTATCTCACAGGGCAGCCTGGGGCCGGTGCGTTCCCGATGCCTGGGATGTCTGCGCAGAATGCTGCGGGCAGAGGTTGCGGCTCCTGAACTCGGGGGAAAGGAGCCGTAGACCGAGCGGGAACCAGGTGAGCGGGAGGCATGCACACATGGGCATGAGCGTGACCATCTCTGCGGCGACCGAAGACGACGCCGAGCAGATCCTCAAACTCCAGTACCTGTGCTATCAGAGCGAGGCCGAGCTCTACGGCGACTACGCCATTGAGCCGCTCACCCAGACGCTCGCCGGCATCAGGACCGAACTCGGCCGGGGCTACGGGCTGGTGGCCCGGCTCGGCGACGAAGTGGTGGCCTCGGTGCGCGGCAGCGTGGACGAGTCGGGCACTGCGCGGATCGCGAAACTGATCGTCCACCCCCGGATGCAGCGGCACGGACTGGGCGGCAGGCTGCTGGTCGCCATAGAGACGTACTTCGCCGCCGAGCTGGCCGCCAAGCGGTTCCAGCTCTTCACCGGACACCGCAGTGAGAGCAATCTGCGCCTCTACCGCAGCCGTGGCTACGCCGCGGTGGCCAACCGGCGGATCGGGCCCCGCCTGACGCTCGTCACCCTGGAGAAGGAGGCGGACACGCGGGCCTTTGCGGCCAGCGCGTAAGTGCTAAACCGCGGACGCCCTGGACCTCCGCAGCCACAGCATCCCGGTCACCGGCAGGATCACCGGAATGAAGAGGTAGCCCATGCCGAAGTCCGACCAGACGGTGGCATCGGGAAACGCGGAGGGCTCCAGCAGCGTCCAGGTGCCGACGGCCAGTACGCCCGTAAGCTCGCCGGCGCAGCACACCAGCGCCGCCTTGCGGGCCGTCTCCCCGCCGCGCACCAGCGAGTACGTGATGAACGCGTACACCAGGGCGGCCGCCGCGGAGAGCGAGTAGGCCAGCGGTGCCCGGTCGAACTCGGTGAGGATCTGGTAGACCGACCGCGACACCGCGCCGACGGTGATCACTCCGTACACCCAGACCAGCAGCAGGCCGGGGCCGGTGACCAACCGGGTACGCGTGCGCTCGACGATGGCGGGCTCAGGCACCGATGCCTCCCCAGATGTCGTACAGCCGGACTTCGAGCACGGCCAGCACCACCGCGCCGGCCGCGACCGTCGCCGAGCCCCAGCGGGTCCGTTCGGCCAGCGACAGGAATCCGGCGGCGGGGATCGCCGCGAAGGCGCCGAGCAGATACGACACGAAGATCACGCCGCCCTCGTCGGGCTTCTCGCCCCGCGCGAGCTGCACGATCCCGACGGCCAGCTGGACCAGGGCGAGCACGGAGACCACGGCCATGCCGATGAAGTGCCAGTCCTTGGTCGGCTGGTCGCGGAACGCGGCGAATCCGCACCACGCGGCGAGGGCGAGTGCGGCCGCACCGATCGCGACCGTCAGGGCGTCAAGCATGCAGCGAGGGTATTACGGGCCAAAAGACCCGCTGCGCCCGGCCCCGCGACGACCGTGGCGTTGGCCACAACGCGGGACCGGTCCGCCCGCCGCGGACCGTGGAGTGAGCGGCCCCTCGGCCGCGTCCGCGCAGGTCGCGGGCGGCGGAGTGGAGATCGCCGGAGTCGGCTGAACCTGTCCACGACCGTCCGGTATTCGGACAGCGGTGATCGGTTCCGGACGCGTGTCTGGTTTACTGGGCGCATGACCACGACGAGCAGCCGCACCCTTGCGACCGAGGCGATGATGACGCCCGGTGCTCGTTGTATGTGTCGAATGTGCGCCTTCTGAGGGCCCCCTCCCACGGCCTCGCGCCCCGAAGCGAGTCCTGGCCGAGCCACGTCCGTGAACCGCGGAACGTGCCTGCCCCGCGCACGCGTTGAGTACCGGTTTCCACCGATTCAGCCGTTCCGCGCCCCTGACGAATGCCCCGTGCCCGGCGGACACTTCGCCGCGCACTCGACAGTGACGGAAATCCCCTGTGATCACCACAACGGGCCTGAAGAAGGTCTACCAGTCGCGCGGCCGCGAGGTCACCGCCCTGGACGGCGTCGATCTGCACGTCCGCGAGGGCGAGGTCTTCGGAGTCGTCGGCCAGAGCGGCGCCGGCAAGTCCTCCCTCATCCGCTGCGTCAACCTCCTGGAGCGTCCGACCGCCGGCACCGTGACCGTCGCCGGCCAGGACCTCACCGCCCTCGCCGGGCGCGGCCGCCGCGCCGGCCGGGAACTGCGCGAGGCCCGCAGCCGGATCGGCATGGTGTTCCAGCACTTCAACCTGCTCTCCTCACGCACCGTGCAGGCCAACGTCGAACTGCCGCTGGAAATCCTCGGCATCTCCGGCAGGGAGCGCACCGGCAAGGCCCTGGAGCTGCTCGACCTGGTGGGTCTCGCCGACAAGGCGAAGGTCTACCCGGCGCAGCTCTCCGGCGGCCAGAAGCAGCGCGTCGGCATCGCCCGCGCCCTCGCCGGCGACCCCAAGGTGCTGCTCTCCGACGAGGCGACCAGCGCCCTCGACCCCGAGACCACCCGCTCGATCCTCCAGCTGGTGCGCGACCTGGGCCAGCAGCTCGGCCTCACCGTCCTGCTCATCACGCACGAGATGGACGTCGTCAAAACCATCTGCGACTCGGCCGCGCTGATGAAGAACGGGCGCATCACCGAATCCGGCACGGTCGCCGAACTGCTCGCCACCCCCGGCTCCGAGCTGGCCCACGAACTCTTCCCGGTGAGCGGAGCGGCCTCCGGCGACGACCGCACGGTCGTCGACGTCACCTTCCACGGCGAGGCCGCGACCCAGCCGGTCATCTCGCAGCTCTCCCGTACCTACAACATCGACATATCGATCCTCGGCGCCGCCATGGACACCGTCGGCGGAAAGCAGGTCGGCCGGATGCGGATCGAACTCCCCGGTCGCTTCGAGGAGAACGTCGTGCCGATCGGCTTCCTGCGCGAGCAGGGCCTGCAGATCGACATCGCCGACAGCAAGGAAGGTGCCAAGTGAACTGGTCCGAGATGCGGCCCGAGCTGGTCAACGCCACTCTGGACACCCTCTATATGGTCGGCTGGTCCACGTTCTACGCGGTACTGGGCGGACTGCCGCTCGGCATTCTGCTGATCCTCACCGATCGCGGCGGGCTGTTGCAGAACACCGTGGTGAACAAGGTCGTCGGAGCGATCGTGAACATCGGCCGCTCGCTGCCGTTCTTCATCCTGATGATCGTCCTGATCCCGTTCTCCGCCTGGGTCACCAACCAGGTCAGCGGACCCACGGCCTTCGTCGTGCCCCTGGCCATCGGCGCCGTCCCGTTCTTCGCCCGGCTCGCCGAGACCGCCATCCGCGAGGTGGACCACGGTCTGGTCGAAGCCGTCCAGTCGATGGGCGGCGGCACCTGGACCACCGTCTTCAAGGTGCTGCTGCCCCAGTCGCTGCCCTCGCTGATCGCCGGCATCACGACCACCGTGATCACGCTCATCGGGTACTCCGCGATGGCCGGCGCCGTCGGCGGCGGCGGCCTCGGCAGCCTGGCGTACACCCGCGGCTACCTGCGCTTCGAGAGCAGCTGGATGATCGCCAACATCGTCCTGCTCGTCGTCCTCGTGACCCTCGTACAGCTGGCCGGCGACCTCGCCGTCCGGCGCCTGGCCCACCGCTCGGGCCGCTCCACCGCCGCCACACGCCTGCGGCTCTTCGGGACCCGGCCCACGCCGGCGCCCGCCAAGACTTCCTGACGCCATGTCCGGACCCTTTGCCGGACAGTTCAACCCCGCAAGAAAGGCACTCTTCGTGCGTACTTCTGTAAAGATCTCCGCCTCCCTCGCGGCCGCCGCCGCCCTGACCCTCGGGCTCGGCGCGTGCAGCGCCCCCTCCGACCCGAAGAAGGAAACGACCGCGGGCAAGAAGGCCGACCCGGCCGCCACGCTCACCGTCGCCGCCAGCCCCACCCCGCACGCCCTCATCCTCGAGTACGTCAAGGACAACCTGGCGGCGAAGGAAGGGCTGAAGCTGGACGTCAAGGTCTTCGACGACTACGTCCAGCCCAACAAGGCCACCGAGCACGGCGACGTCGACGCCAACTTCTTCCAGCACAAGCCGTACCTCGACGACTTCAACAAGCAGAACAAGACGCACATCGTGCCCGTCGTCAACGTCGAGATCGAGCCGCTCGGCCTCTACTCCAAGAAGGCCGACAAGCTCGGCGACCTGAAGTCCGGCCAGACCGTCGCGGTGCCCAACGACGCCACCAACGAAGGCCGTGCGCTCAAGCTGCTCGCCGACAACGGTGTGATCGAGCTGAGGGACGGCGCCGGCAGCAACGCCACCCTCGCCGACATCAAGGACACCAAGGGCCTGAAGTTCACCGAGCTGGAGGCCGCGCAGATCGCCCCCCGCCTCGACGGCTTCGACGCCGCGGTGATCAACGGCAACTTCGCCATCGGCGCCCAGCTCAAGCCCTCCACGGACGCGCTCGCCCTGGAGAAGGGCGAGGGCAACCCGTACGCCAACTTCCTTGCCGTGAAGGCGGGGAACGAGAGCGACCCGCGGATCGTGAAGCTCTCCAAGCTCCTCAACTCCGACGAGGTCAAGAAGTTCATCGAGAGCAAGTTCGGTGACGGCTCGGTCATCCCGGCCTTCGGCGCCGTCAAGTCCTGACGCCCGTACGGCCCTTACAGGCAACGGCCCCGCGCACCAGGCCCGGTGCGCGGGGCCTTCGCGCGTCCACCCGGCCATGCGCAGCCGCGGACCGATGCTGCATGCTGTGCCTTTACGGTCCTGACAACGGTCTCTGGCATGGAGTTGCGCATGACTACCACCTTTCCGGACATCTCCATCAGCACGGACCGGTTGGTGATGCGCCCCTTCGAGGAGTCGGATGTCACGGCGCTGGCCGAGATGATGAACGACGAACTGGTCACCGCGTGGACCTCCGTCCCGTACCCCTACACCACGGCCCACGCCCACGACTGGGCCACCCGGCTCGCACACGCCGAACGCACCGCGGGCCGGGGGATCGTTTTCGCGGTCACCGAATTCCTCACCCAGCGGCTCGTCGGCATCGTCCACCTCCGCAACACCGACTGGCGCTGCCGGTCCACCGAGATCTCCTACGTCACGGCGCGCTGGGCGCGCGGCGAGGGCTACGCCTCCGAATCGGTGCTCGCCGTCGCCCAGTGGCTCTTCCGGGACCAGCGGTTCGAGCGCCTGGAACTGCGTACCGCCGCCGACAACACCGCCTCCCAGCAGGTCGCCCAGAAGATCGGCTGCATCAGCGAGGGCGTCCTGCGCAACGCCTGGATAGCGCGTACGCAGACGGAGGACGGCAGCTGGACCGATCTGCGCACCGACCTCATCGTCTGGAGCCTGCTCCCCGAGGACCTCGACGGCGTGTCCGGCGAGATGGCCGACGCCGGCGGGTACGCCGCGTACACCGACTGGAACTGACCAGATCACCAGGTAGTCTCACCGTGCCCGCCGCCGCGCGGGCTGCCCCGACCCGCGACACACCCAGGAGACTGACGACGATGGCCGACCGGGTCACGGTGATCGGCTGGGACGGTTCGCCCCTGACCGCAGCCGCCAGGTCCGCCCTCTCGGCCGCCACACTGGTGGCCGGCGCCGCCCACCACCTGGCGCTCCCCGAAGTTCCCGCCTCCGCGGAAAGGATCCGCCTCGGCAGCGTCGGCCTCGCCGCCCGCCGGATCGCCGGCCACCGCGGCAGTGCCGTGGTCCTCGCGGACGGCGACCCCGGCTTCTTCGGCGTCGTACGGACCCTGCGCGCCCCCGAACACGGCCTCGAGGTCGAAGTCGTGCCCGCGGTCTCCCCCGTGGCCGCCGCGTTCGCCCGCGCCGCGATGCCGTGGGACGACGCCCACATCGTCGTCGCCCATCCCCGTACCCTGCGCCGCGCCGTGAACGTCTGCCGCGCGCACCCCAAGGTCGCCGTCCTCACCTCCCCGGGTGCCGGCCCCGCAGAACTCGCCCTGCTCCTCGAAGGCGTCCACCGCACCTTCGTGATCTGCGAGGAACTCGGCACCGAGCGGGAGCAGGTCACCGTCCTCACCTCGGACAAGGCCGCCGACCACACCTGGCGCGACCCCAATGTCGTCATCGTCATCGGAGGCGGCGGCAACGTCGCCGACCGGGACGCCGGCTGGATCGCCGGCCACGAACCTGCAGGCCAGCCGTCGGAACGCGGCTGGGCCCTGCCCGCCGAAGGACGGCCCGGCCCGGCCGAGGGCGAATCGATCCAGCTGCGCGCCGCCCAACTGGCCCGCCTCGGCCCACGCACCGGCGACCTCGTCTGGGACATCGGCGCCGGCACCGGAGCCCTCGCCGTGGAGGCCGCCCGGTTCGGCGCGGCCGTCATCGCGGTCGACCAGGACGCCGCCGCCTGCGCCCGGATCGATGCCGCCGCCCGGCACGCCCAGGTCCAGCTCCACGTCGTCCACGGCCGCGCCCCGCACACCCTGGAGAACCTCCCCGAACCCGATGTCGTACGCATCGGCGGCGGGGGAGTCCCCGTGGTGTCCGCGTGCGCCGACCGCCGCCCCGAGCGGATCGTCACGCATGCCTCGACACGCGACGAGGCGGAGGCGATCGGCCGGACCCTCTCCGAGAGCGGCTACGCCGTCGAATGCGCCCTGTTGCAGTCCGTCGACCTCGACACCCGCACCTGGTCCGAACGCGAGCGCGCGGTGGCCTTCCTGCTCTCCGGACGGCGCCTGGATCGCGCCCCGTGATCCTCCCGTCGCACCACGCGGGGTAGGCTGGCCGATCGTTGTACTGCCTGGGGGGCGTTCGGTGCTTCGTTCGCCAATGTCCTAAAAGGGCGCCCGGTTTGGGTGTCTGTGTGGTATGGCGGAACCGGAGGACGCGCGACGTGGCGCAGTCCACAGCGGGCCGTGGCACATACGGGTGCCATGGCGGCGAACGGCCGCGACAATGACTCATGTCGGCGGGTGTTCGTGCCGCGCGGCGCACACGCTCGTTCTTCATGACGGGCGCCGGGTGTGCCGCGTTCGGGGCGCCCGGGCGAGCTGGTCGAAGGAGCACAACCGATGGGCGAGGGGTACGCATGACTGACACCGGCCAGGTTCCGGGCGAGGGAATGCCGGAGAACGCGGGCATGGTGGACCAGCCGGGCATCCCCGCTCCAGGCGCGTACACCTTCCTCGACCCCGCGGAGGACGACGACCTGCTGCTGATGCCGAGCGCGCAGGGCGCGTGGAGCGACCCGCAGCCCGTGCCCGTCGCGCAGCCCGACGCCCACGAGGCGGGCGGCCGCGACTCCGGCTCCGTCGACCTCGGCGGCGTACGTGTCCCGCAGCCCGTGGCAACCCCGCCTCCCGCGCGGCGCCCGTTGCACCTGGGCCCGCCCGTGCCGGAGGCCAGCGGCGGCGTGGTGCGCTCCCTCGCCGACCGCGGCCCCGCCTCGGCCGTACGGCACGCGGGCCCGCCCACCACGGGCCCCGAGTACCTCGACGTGCCACGCGGTGACGCCGGCGCCCTGCCGGGCCCGCAGCTCGGCGAGATCCCGCCGCAGGCAGTCGCCCCGTGGAGCCCGCTCGCCCCCGCAGAAACGGTCGTCCCGGAACCGGCCCAGCCGATGGGCCAGTTCGTCCCGGCGGAGGGCTCGCTTCCGTCCACGCACAACCTGGCGCCGTCCCAGCCGGAGCCCGTCGCCGAGGCCGTACCGGCGCCCGAGCAGCCGACCGCCACCGACGGCGACCCGGCACGCCCGCAGCCGGAGCCCGCGGAAGCAACCACGGCGGCCCCCGCACCGGAGCCCGTCACGCAGGAGCCGGAGTTCCTCCCCCCGCAGAACGCCCCCGAGCCGGAGCTCGCAGCCGTAACCCCCGCACCGGAGCCGGAGCCGCAAGTCGCCCCGGAGCCTGAGCCGGAAGCCGCGATCGTCGCACCCGAGCCGGAGCCGGCAGTCGTAACCGTGGCAACCGAGCCGGAGCCGGAGGCCACAAGCGTCGTTCCGGCACCCGCGCCCATCGCTGAGCCGGTGCCGGAAGCCGTAACCGTCGCACCCGCACCGGAGCCCGTCGCCGAGCCCGAGCCGCAGCCAGAAGCCGCAACAGTCGCACCCGCACCCGCGCCCGCACCCGCGCCCGCTCCCGAGCCGCAGCCCGAAGCCGCGACCGTCGCACCCGCACCCGCACCCGCGCCGGAAGTCGTACCCGTACCCACACCAGTACCCACACCCGAGGAAGCACGTTCCGGGCCGGCGCCTGGCTACGACGACGCCGAGCGCGAAGCCGTCCTGCGCGTGATGCGCGAACGACGCGACATCCGCAACGGCTTCCGTACCGACCCCATCCCGCACGAGGTACTGCTGCGCGTCCTCGAGGCCGCGCACACCGCACCAAGCGTCGGCCATTCGCAGCCCTGGGACTTCGTCGTCATCCGCTCCGCGGAAACGCGCCGGTCGATGCACGAACTGGCCACCCGCCAGCGCGACGCGTACGCCAAGTCGCTGCCCAAGGGCCGGGCCAAGCAGTTCAAGGAACTGAAGATCGAGGCCATCCTCGACACCCCGGTCAACATCGTCGTCACCGCCGACCCGACCCGCGGCGGCCGCCACACCCTCGGCCGGCACACCCAGCCGCAGATGGCGCCGTACTCCTCCGCCCTCGCCGTCGAAAACCTCTGGCTCGCCGCCCGCGCCGAGGGCCTCGGCGTCGGCTGGGTCAGCTTCTTCGACGAGCGCGAGATGGTCCGCGCCCTCGGCCTCCCCGAGCACCTCGAAGTCGTCGCCTACCTCTGCGTCGGGTACGTCGACGAGTTCCCGGAGGAGCCCGAGCTCATGCAGGCCGGCTGGTCCAAGCGCCGCCCGCTGGCCTGGGTCGTCCACGAGGAGACGTACGGCCGCCGCGCCCTGCCCGGCGAAGAGCCGCACGACCTCCTCCAGGAGACCGTCTCCAACATCCGGCCACTGGACGCCAAGGCGCTCGGCGAAGCCTGGGAACGCCAGAAGCGGATGACCAAGCCGGCCGGTGCGCTCGGCATGCTGGAGATCATCTCCGCACAGCTCAGCGGCCTGTCCCGGATGTGCCCGCCGCCGATCCCCGAGCCCGCCGCCGTCGCGATCTTCGCCGGCGACCACGGCGTGCACGCGCAGGGCGTCACCGCCTGGCCCCAGGAAGTGACCTCCCAGATGGTCGCCAACTTCCTCGGCGGCGGCGCGGTCTGCAACGCCTTCGCCAATCAGGTCGGCGCCGAGGTCTGCGTCATCGACGTCGGCGTCGCGGGCGACCTGCCGGCCACACCTGGTCTCCTCCCGCGCAAGGTGCGCCCCGGCACCGCCGACTTCACCACCGGTCCCGCACTCACCCGCGAAGAAGTCCTCTCCGCGATCGAGGTCGGCATCGAGACGGCCCGTGACCTCATCGCCGCGGGCAACAAAGCCCTGCTCACAGGCGAGATGGGTATCGCCAACACCACCGTGTCGGCCGCCCTGATCTCCGTCTACACCGACATGGACCCGGCCGAGGTAACCGGCCGCGGCACCGGCATCAACGACGAGATGCACGCCCGCAAGGTCGATGTCGTACGCCGAGCCCTCGACCTCCACCAGCCCGACCCGGCCGACCCGATCGGCGTCCTCGCAGCCGTAGGCGGTCTCGAACACGCCGCAATCGTCGGCCTCCTCCTCGGCGGCGCCTCCCTGCGCACCCCCGTCATCCTGGACGGCGTAAGCGCCGGCGCGGCTGCCCTGGTCGCCCGCGCCATCGCCCCGGAAGCCCTGGCGGCCTGCATCGCCGGCCACCGCAGCGCGGAACCCGGCCACGTAGCGGCGCTCAACAAGCTGGGCCTGCGCCCGCTGGTCGACCTCGACCTGCGCCTCGGCGAAGGCACTGGCGCGCTCCTTGCGCTCCCGGTGGTTCAGAGCGCGGCGCGTGCGATGCACGAGGTGGCTACGTTCGACTCGGCGGGCGTGACGGAGAAGTGACGCGCGGAGGGGGTCGGGGTCGGAGGGAGTGACGTTCGGGACGTAGAAGCGTGATTTGTGGCGCGGGGCTCCGGCCGCCGGAAGCGACCCCGCCGAACGCGCCGTAAATCATGCAGTCCCGAATGGCGCTCCCGGAGGCCCCGGCCCCCGGCCCCCCCCCCCCCCCGGGCGGAGCCCCGCCCCCACCCGCACCAGCACCCGGCACCGAGCCGGCACCGCACCGGACCGGAACCGCACCGGCACCGCACCGGCACCGGCACCGGCACCGCACCGGAACCGCACCGGCACCGCACCGGATCCGCGCCGCACCGGGACCGCACCGGCACCGCACCGGGACCGCACCGGCACCGCACCGGATCCGCGCCGCACCGGGACCGCACCGGCACTGCACCGGAACCGCACCGCACCGGCACCGCACCGGAACCGCGCCCGGCACCGCGCTGGAACCGCACCGCACCGAAGCCGGTCAACACCGAGGCCGGGGCCCACAGGCCACGCACCGCGCCGCACCGCCGACGGTGAACCCCCGCCCCCCGGCCCGTAAGGTGAGCGCGGGGCCGAAAGCCCGCCCTCATCAGCGCCGCTCCACCGCCGCAGCGGCCCGCACACGCAAGCCCCGCACGAGGAGCCGCACGTCATGACCGCGAACGCCGCCGCAGGCGACCCGCACCCCGCCTACCCCGTCGGACTGCGTCTGTCCGGACGGCGCGTCGTCGTCATCGGTGGTGGCCAGGTCGCCCAGCGCCGCCTCCCCGCACTCATCGCGACCGGCGCCGACATCGTCCTCGTATCGCCGTCGGCGACCCCGTCCGTCGAGGCGATGGCCGAGGCCGGCGAGATCCGCTGGGAGCGTCGCCCGTACGCGGACGGCGACCTCGCCGACGCCTGGTACGCCCTGGTGGCGACGGGTGACCCGGAAGCGAACGCGCGGGCCTCCGCCGAGGCCGAGCGCAACCGCACCTGGTGCGTACGCAGCGACGACGCCGAGGCGGCCACCGCCTGGACCCCGGCGACCGGCCGCAGCGAGGGCGTGACCGTCGCCGTGCTCACCGGCCGCGACCCGCGCCGCTCCGCCGCGGTCCGGGACGCGATCGTCGAGGGCCTGCGCGACGGCACCCTCTCGGCGCCCCACCACCGCACGCGGACCCCTGGCGTCGCCCTCGTCGGCGGCGGGCCGGGCGATCCGGACCTGATCACCGTGCGCGGCCGCCGCCTGCTCGCCGAGGCGGACGTTGTCATCGCGGACCGCCTCGGCCCGCGCGACCTGCTCGACGAACTCCCCCCGCACGTCGAGGTGATCGACGCCGCGAAGATCCCGTACGGCCGATTCATGGCCCAGGAGGCCATCAATCACGCGCTGATCGAGCACGCGAAGGCGGGCAAGGCGGTGGTCCGCCTCAAGGGCGGCGACCCGTTCGTCTTCGGCCGCGGCATGGAAGAGGCCGAGGCGCTCGCGGAGGCCGGCATTCCGTGCACGGTGGTGCCCGGCATCTCCAGCTCGATCAGCGTCCCCGGTGCGGCCGGAATCCCGGTGACCCACCGGGGAGTGGCCCACGAGTTCACCGTCGTCAGCGGTCACGTCGCGCCCGATGACCCGCGCTCGCTGGTCGACTGGACGGCGCTCGCCAAGCTCCGCGGCACGCTCGTCCTGCTGATGGCGGTGGAGCGGATCGGCGCGATCGCCGCAGCACTGACCGCGCACGGCCGGTCGCCGGAGACGCCCGTCGCGGTCATCCAGGAGGGCACGACCGCCGCCCAGCGCCGGGTGGACGCGACCCTGGCCACGGTCGCCGACACGGTCAGGGCCGAGGAGATCCGCCCGCCGGCGGTCATCGTCATCGGCGAAGTCGTGACCGTGGGCCGGGGCACGGGCCCGGCACCACGCACCACGGCCTAACCGCGCGAGGCGCACGGCGCAAGCGCGCAAAGGCGCATCCGCGTAACCGCCAGTAACCCATCTCGTCCGGCCGTTGGCACCACACCCAGGACAAGGCAGTATCACCCTGTGGCTGATCTCATCACCATCGAGGACCCCGAAGACCCGCGCCTGCGCGACTACACGGGCCTGACCGACGTCGAGCTCCGGCGCAGGCGCGAGCCCGCGGAGGGCCTGTTCATCGCCGAGGGCGAGAAGGTCATCAGACGGGCCAAGCACGCCGGTTACGAGATGCGGTCGATGCTGCTCTCGGCCAAGTGGGTCGACGTGATGCGCGACGTCATCGACGAGGTCCCGGCTCCCGTGTACGCGGTCAGCCCGGACCTCGCCGAGCGGGTCACCGGCTACCACGTGCACCGTGGCGCCCTCGCCTCGATGCAGCGCAAACCGCTGCCGACGGCGGACGAACTGCTCGGGACGGCCCGCCGGGTGGTGGTCATGGAGGCGGTCAACGACCACACCGACATCGGCACGACGTTCGCTTTGGGTCTACAAGATTCCGCAGGTCGGCGTATCGCAATCTTCGAGGGGTTCGTCGATCACGCCAATCTCGGGGCTGCCTTCCGTAGTGCCGCCGCCCTCGGGATCAAGGGCATCCTGCTCTCCCCGGACTGTGCAGACCCCCTCTACCGGCGAGCGATCAAGGTGTCGATGGGTGCCACCTTCACCGTCCCGTACGCCCGGCTCGAAGACTGGCCGGCCGGGCTCGACGCCGTCCGGGAGGCGGGGTACAGCATCCTCGCGATGACCCCGGACGAGAAGGCGACCCCACTCGACGAGCTCGACCCCGACCGCTTCGAGAAGTGCGCCATCATGCTCGGGTCCGAGGGCCATGGACTGTCCACGTACGCTCTACGAGCGGCGGATGAGTGGGCGCGCATTCCGATGGCCGCCGGGATCGACTCGCTCAATGTGGCAGCGGCTTCCGCCGTCGCCTTCTACGCGACCCGGCCGAGGCCCGCCTGAACGGAAGATCGAGAGCCGTTCGTGTGCTCGCACGGGTAATGGGATAGAACTCTTCGGCTCGCCAACGCCGGTACGCTGGACGTGAGGTGATTCGATGTCGTCGCTCCAGGAGAACGTCCGCAACCACCGACGCCGGACCGGCATGAGCCAGGAACGGCTCGCCGAAGAAGCCGGCCTGTCTGTGGGAGTCGTCCGCAAGATCGAGCAGGGCGGAAACGCCCAGGTCGAGACCATTCACATGCTCGCCCGCGCTCTCGGCACCACGACATCGAGCCTGTTCGCCACCGAGGCACCCGAGCCGGTCCACATCGGCGAAGGTGACGGCCCGAAGCTCTCCGAGCTACGCCGGGCCCTCATGCCACCGGTCGGACTGCGGGAAGTCATCGTCGAGGCCGAACAGGCGCCCACTCTGGCCGCCATTCAGCGGGACATCGACGACAGCCACTCCCTATACCACTCCGACCGCTACGACAGCGTGGCCAAGCGCCTCCCTGGCATCCTGCGGGGCGCCGAGGCCGCCGTAACCCTCGCCGAGGAGGACCAGGCCCGTCGGCAGGCCGTCGTGGTGCGCGCGAGCGCCTTCCTGCTCGCCGGGAAGTACCTGACGCAGGTTCGGCGTTACGACATGGCCTATCACGCCCTGTCGCTCGGCATCCGGGACGCTCGGGAGGCCGGCGAGAAGCACATCGCCGCTACAGGCGTCGTCGGGATGGGTTGGCTCCTCCTGCGGCAGGACCGCTTCGACGAGGCTGAGCACCTGGCCACTGTGACGGCCGAGGAGATCGAGCCGCGCATCTCCAGCGCCAAGCCGGGCGAACTGGCCCTCTGGGGTGAGCTCCTTCAGCGCGTGGCCTCCGCCGCGATGCGGAACAACCGCCCGGACGTCGCTCGGGAGGCTCGGCGCATGACGGCGACCGCCGCGAGCGCGCTGGACGTCGAGCACGTCAACTTCCGGGAGCACTGGACCACGTTCGGGCCGGTGACGGCCGAAGCGAAGGCGATCGAAGACCTGTCCCTGATCGGAGATGCTCGCGGGGTGATTCGGCGTGCCGACGAGGGGCCCGTGGGGCGAAAGGCGTTGAAGCGGTTCGGCCGGCCGAGCGCAAACAACTGGGATCGTCACCGTCTCGACGTCGCGCGGGCTCACGCGATGCTCGGGTCTCACCAGGACACGATGGAGGAGCTGAGCACGATTCGTCGCGCCTCCCCGGAGTGGCTGAAGCATCAGGCGATGGCCCGCTACATCATGGGGGACATCCTCAGCCACCGGAAGCGGACGCTGACCCAAGACATGCGCGAGATGGCCGCTCACCTGGGCGTTGCAGGGTAACTACCGCGCTGCACAACACTTCCTGACGGAGCGCCAGAGAACTACCACGAAGCGTGCCTGGCTGCCCGTATTCACTCCCCGTAATTTCCTCGTCATGGCGAGCAACGAGCAGACCAAGCCCGGAATCGGGGATCTTGCCAAGGACACAGCCAAGGGCAAGATCGGCATCATCATGGGCGCGATCGGCGGGCGTGTGCAGATGCGCCCGGTGGACGGCGGCCTCGAATGGGACGCCCTCCCCGAGAACGTGGTGCCTCCCATGGCCCGCGAGGAATTGAGCGCACGCCTGGCCGTGAGGAACCACAACACCCGGGCTGGTCTGTAGTGCGCGTCATCGGCAGGTGCGCCGGGGTCTTACTCATCGTCATGATCAGCGCCTCGTGTGGCTTGGTGCTCGGTCTGGCGCTGGCTATGCCCAACCCGTAGGCGGGCCTGCCCTGGACGAGGCCCGGCCCATCAGGCGGGCCGTGCGGTGATGATCAGCGACCGGCCGGCCGAGGCCGAGGACCGGGCCGTTCCCGGCCACTGGGAGGGAGACCTGATCATCGGCAAGAACAACGGCTCCGCGATCGGCACCCTGGTCGAGCGGACCACCCGCTACGTGATGCTGGTCCATCTGCCCGGCAACCGCGACACCATCACCGTCCGCGACGCGCTGATCGACACCGTCAGCACCCTCCCCGGCCACCTGCGACGCTCCCTGACCTGGGACCAGGGCGCCGAAATGGGCCTGCACCACCAGTTCTCCATGGCC
Organism: Streptomyces sp. A3M-1-3; assembly: GCF_024213665.1. Taxonomy (GTDB): domain Bacteria; phylum Actinomycetota; class Actinomycetes; order Streptomycetales; family Streptomycetaceae; genus Streptomyces. The sequence continues at coordinate 187,833 of NZ_JANAVP010000002.1, read as the reverse complement.
ACGGGCATGCCGGTCTACTTCTGCGATCCCTCCAGCCCCTGGCAGCGGGGCTCGAACGAGAACACGAACGGACTGCTACGGCAGTACTTCCCCAAGGGCACCGACCTGTCCCGGCACAGCCGCGAGCACCCTGAAGCCGTCGCCGCCGAACTCAACGGCCGCCCACGCAAGACGCTCGGCTGGGAAACCCCAGCCGAGCGCCTGGCTAAGCTACTGACAACAGCCGCATGACCAGCGGTGTTGCCACGACCCCTTGAATTCGCCCAACACGCAGCAGGGGGCGCCTTCGCCGTGATCACCGCACCGGGCAGGCGCCGGTCGCGCAGTCCTCGTCCGTCGAGTCCTCAACGAGCATGGCCGAGTAGCACCGTGAACCTCACCATCGACGAGGCGATCGAGATCGCGAGGCGTCGACGGCAGGGCGCGCCGCCACCACCCCTCACCGCAGAGCAAGCCCGCCTGATACGTATGCTCCTCGCGCCCACCCGCAAGAGCCACGCGCTCGCCGCATGACGAAAGGCCTCCATCTCCACTCGGAGATGGGGGCCTTCGTGCGTTCTATTCGGCTTCGACCTCGACCTTACGGTCCTCGATCATCACCTGCTCCTCCAATGGCGTCGGGTCTCGACGCTTCCGGCCGCGCGGAATCAGGGTCACCTCCAACAGAGCCTCGACGAGCTTCCGCTGACGCTCCAGGGGCAGGTCAAGCCACTGCTTCTTGACCTTCGGCGTCCCCAGGTCAAGCCCTACCGTCAGGGCACCCGTCCCAGCCTTGATCAGCACCGCCTCGGCCTTCTTCAGCTTCTCTCGCGTCGCCGCAGTGGCCGTGATGAACTGCTCGTCGGTCATGAGGTCAGTGGCGAGGAGCTTGGCGAGCTGGTTGAGCTTGGCCTGCGCCTTCTCGATGTCCGCCTTCGCCTCGTCGGCCTCGGTGTGGCCCGAGGGAGCCAGCAGGGCCAAGGCGTCCGACCGGGACAGTCGGTCGATCATCTCGCCGTGCACGCGGGTGTCGACGTACTCCCGATTGGTGTGGACGTGAGACATCCGGCACGAGTACGTCAGCTCGCCCCGGTTGGACGCTGCCCGCACCGTCTCCCCGCACTTCTGGCACCGGCCAATGCCGGTCACTAGAGACTGAGGCTTGCGCCCGTTGCGCCCGGCATTCTCACCCTTCTTGCGGTCCGGGTCGACGAGCAACTGAACAAGCGCGAGGTAGTCCTCCAGTTCAAGGATCTTGTCCCAGACTCCGGTGCCCACCTCGTCGCCGTTGTAGACGCGGATACCTGCGTATCGAGGATTCACGAGGACGTTCTTCACTCCGCGCGCAGACCAGCCGGCCTTCGGCTTCCGCTTCCCCTTCTCCCACCCGATCTCGGCCCGGGAGGATACGAGCCCGTCATCGCTCCACTCGCGTGCCACCTGCGCCAGCGGCTTGCCGGCGAGCACGTCGACCGCCGCCTTGCGGATGGCGTCAGCCTCCTTCGGGATGATCGTGACGCGGTCGTTCTCATACCCGAAGGGCCGGACGCCACCGAAGTGCACGTCCCCCTCGGCGGCACGGGCAACGTTCGCCAGCTTCTGACGAGCCCCCTTCCGTTCCACCTCGGCGCGGGCGACGGCCGCGAGGATGCGAGCCACCATCCGACCGACGTCGGTAGTCAGGTCGAGGTCACCCGAAGCCGTCGCGACGCCGACCCCGGCATCCACCGCGAGGAGGATCAGCTCCTCCAGGTCGAGCATCGAGCGCGTCATGCGGTCGATGTGCCAGGCGACGATCAGGTCCACCTCGCGGGCCTCGACCATAGCCAGAACGGACTTCCACGCCGGCCGCTCCTTGCCGGTCGAGGCGGAGATCGAGTTGTCGATCCGCTCCTCTACTACCGTCCAGCCTCGTAGCTCACAGAGCTGTCGGCCGGCTTCAAGCTGCCGGTCGACCGAGCGTCCCTCGCCTGCAGCATCAAGGGATACGCGTGCGTAGATCACCGCACGCTTCCCCCGGAAAGTTTCTGGGCGCGGCCGCGGCGGTCGCCTTCTACGCGGTGGCGACGGGCCGCCCGCAGGGCTGAACGCGGTACTGCAGGTCAGAGCTGCTGCGCCGCGGCGATCCCCAGCGCCACGATCAGCGTCACCACGACGAACACGATCAGCCGCTGGCGCAGCAGGCGCCGGTTCGGCCCCGCCGGCCGCCGGCCGGTCGAGGTCGTACGGGGGCGGGGCCGGCCGTTCGTACGTGCTCCGGGGCGGGTGGGGTTGCGCGGCGCCGCCGGGCGTGAACCGGTGGTGCGCGGTGAGGTGGTGCGCGGCGAGGAGGCGCGCGGGCCCTGCGCGCGGGGCGCGGAGGTCCCTGCTGTGCGCCGCTCGGTGTGCTGCTGGGTGGGCCGGTCGGCGTGCTCGGCGAGCCGCCCTGTCGGCCGGTCCGCCTCGCTCCGCTGCGCGGGCGGACGGATCTCTGACAGACCCTGCGCTTCGCGGGCCGCGATCTCCTTGAGCCGCATGGACAGTTGCAGGGTGGTCGGCCGGTCCTCGGGGTCCTTGGCCAGGCAGGCGCGGACGAGTGGAGCCAGCGCGTCGGGGACGCCGTACAGCTGCGGCTCCTCGTGCACGACCCGGTAGAGCATGACCTCGGAACTGCCGTGCCCGAAGGGCGAATCGGCGGTCGCCGCGTACGCGAGGGTGGCGCCCAGCGCGAACACGTCCGTCGCGGGGGTCACCAGGGCCCCGCGGACCTGCTCGGGGGCGAGGAACCCGGGCGAGCCCACGGCCGTACCGACGTGCGTCAGCGTGCTGGCGCCCGTCGCCCAGGCGATGCCGAAGTCGATGATCCGGGGGCCCTTGGGCGAGAGCAGGATGTTCGAGGGCTTCAGGTCGCGGTGCACCACCCCGGCCTCGTGGACGGCCACCAGGCCCTCGGAGAGCGCGGCGCCGATCGAGGCCACCTGGGCGGCCGGCAGCGGTCCCTCGTCGGCCACCTTGTCGTGCAGCGAGGGGCCAGGGACGTACTGGGTCGCGAACCAGGGCCGGTCCGCCTCGAGATCGGCGGCCACCAGCCGGGCCGTACAACCGCCGCGGATCCGGCGGGCCGCCGAGACCTCACGTGCGAACCGCGACCGGAATTCCTGATCCTCCGCCAGGTCCGGCCGGATCACCTTCAGCGCGACCCGCTGGCCCCGCCGGTCGGAACCGAGGTAGACGACGCCCATGCCGCCCGCGCCCAGCCGCCGGTGAAGCCTGAACGAGCCGACGACACGCGGGTCCTCGCGCCGGAGCCGCATCATCGCCATGTCCATCCCCGCTGCCCGGTCCGTTTGACGTGGCACAGCTTACGGACCATCGGCCCGCTGTGCGGAGAGGCCGCGCCCTCGTCACTCGGCCGATTGTCAGTGCCGGGTGGGAAACTTGAGGGGTGGTCAGGGGAGCGGCGGCCGGCTCTCCCCTCACCCGTGCGAGATCTCAAAGGTCCGTCGCAGAAGGGGGATTGGGAAATGAAGGGCGATCGTGTGGAGATAGTCGTGGACGCGGGAGACACGACGCGTACATACGAAGTGGTGGCAAGCCGGGCGGGGCGCCGGGTGGAGACGGCGGTGCGCAGGGGAGTCGTGGAAGTGAGCGAAGTCACCCGGACCGGGACGCCGGTGCGCACGGCGCGGTTCATGGCGAACCGGGTGCTGGCTCTGGTCGAGCAGCCGGTGCCCAGGGACGACTCCTCGGAGCATCCCCTCCGGGAAGACCCCAGGTCCTAGGACCGCGTCTCCACCCAGGGGAGTAGGCCGCCGGGGTGCCCGTCATCCTCCGGGAGGCCCGGGAATCGGTACGAGGGCATGACGCCCGGGCCTTGCCCCGCCCCTAACGTTGAAGTCAAGCGGCGGGCGCAGCACTCGTCCCCCGAGGTCAGACGCCCGCCGCGCTCAAAACGACAGGAGAGGGACCATGGCGGACACGGCATCGCGGAGCATGATCCGCACGCAGGGACGTAAGGCATACGCCGCGTTCGGCGGCCGCCCGTCCGGCACTCGCCACCCCCTGGTGGCGGCGGCGATGGTCCTTCCCCTGGCGACCCTGCTCGTAGTCGTCTTCGGCGGCTGGGAAGCGGTGGTCACACAGGCGTCGTCCGTGGGCGTGATGCTGGGGCGCTGAGCGGCGCCCCGGGCCCGGGAGAGCGGCCCGGGCCGGGGACATCCGGCCCATCAGCCCCGTGGGGACGGGGGTGCGGCGGACGGCAGGAAAAGGGTTTGCCCGCGCAGCTGGGGAGCTGCGCGGGCAAACCCTTTTCCGCGCCGGCATCAGCCGCTCTACAACACCCGGCTCCCGGCCCTTCCCGAACGCGGCCGCAGTGGCCCCGGCAGCCCCACCCACGGACACGGTGACCTGCCCGCCATGGGCCCACCCGCGAGGCGCCAGCCGCCGACGGGAGCCGTCGACCGGCTCGCCTCCGAACGGGGGTGGCGTGGGCAGGCACCCGAGGGTCGGGCGTATCGCACAGCGGGCCGCGGCCGCTCACGGGGCAGGCGCCCCGAGGGGCGCGCGTACGCCGCACGGGGCCGCGGGCGCCGACGGCGGGTAGCCGCCCACGGGGGATGGTGAGCTTCTCGCGATCTCCGAACGGGCGGCCGGGTGGGCAGGTGCCCGCCGGAGCCCACGGGCGCGCTGCCTGTGGGCGGTAGCCGCGGGCAGCGGTGGACCTCTCGCTCCCCCCGGGCGGGCGCACCGCCGGCGGCGCCGGCACCGGCCGGGCCCCGGCGACGTACGCGCGCCGCGTACGATCCCCGGGGCGGCGCACCGCAGCCCGGACCGCACCACCGCAGGGGGGACCGTGCGCGTACCGCTCGCCGAGGAACTCGCCGCGCTCGCCGCCTCCGTACCGGCCCCGCGCCGTACGAAGGAGCCGCACGCCCTGCTCGCCGACCGCCCCGACGGCACCGTCGTCCACAGCGGGGGAGTCGTGGTCAAGGCCCACGCCCCGGACACGGACCGGGCGGCCCTCGACATACGGATCCGCGTCGCCGCCGACCCCCGGCTCGAGGGGATCCTGCTGCCCCCGCTGCCCGTCCTCGCCCGCGAGGGCGCCCTGTCCGCCGTACTGCACGGCCGTCCGGTGACCGCCTGGCCGCACGGCACACCCGTCGACCCCGAGCACCCGGACGCCGCCCCCTGGGAGGACGCGGCCCGGCTGCTCGCCCGGCTGCACGCCGTGCCCACGGGCGAACTGCCCGGCCCGCTCCCGCAGATGCGCGGCCCGGCGAAGGCCGCCGGCGCGGTCCGGCGTATGACGGCAGCCGGCGGCGGCGCCGGCCCGGCAGCCGCCGCCCCCGTAATCGCGGCCTGGCAGCGGCTCCCGGCCTGGGCCCGCGACGAGGCCCCCGCACCGCGCGCGCCGGGCGTGCTGTGCCACGGAGACCTCCATCTCGGCCAGCTCGTCCGGCACCCGGCCCCCGACGGCCCCTGGCTGCTGATCGACGTCGACGACATGGGCCTCGGCAACCCGGCGTGGGACCTGGCCCGCCCGGCGGCCTGGTACGCGGCCGGCCTGCTCGCCCCGGAGATCTGGCTGCGCTTCCTCGGCGCGTACCGTGCGGCAGGCGGGCCCGCCGTGCGCCCCGACGCCGACGACCCCTGGCCCGAACTGGACGTTCCCGCCCGCGCCTTGACCGTACAGACGGCCGCCCTCGCCCTGGCCAAGTCGGCCGCGGAGCACCGAGCACTGGACGAGGTGGAAGAGCTGGTGATCGACGCCTGTGCCCGAATCGCGTCACTCCCGCCCGAGTTGGAGTTCGAGGCGTCATCGTAGGGTGAGCCCAGTGTCGCCGGGCATGCATCCGGCGATGCCGACCCGACGGCGAGGAGTTGAGCCGACATGCAGTGTCCCAAGTGCCATGCAGCGATGCACACGTACAACCGCAACGGCGTCCAGATCGAGCAGTGCAGCGGCTGCCGGGGGATCTTCCTCGACTACGGGGAACTGGAGGCGCTGACCCGCCTCGAGTCGCAGTGGACGCAGCAGGCTCCGCCGGCTCCGCCCGCCCCGCAGGCCTATCCGGCTGCCCCCGCCCCCGCCTGGGGCGCCCCGCAGCACGGCGGCCACGGCGGTCACCACGGCCACCACCGCCAGAAGGGCTTCGGGCGGATGCTCTTCTCCTCCTGAAACGACCCCGTGACGCAGAAAGCCCCCGGCCGTAGCGACGGCCGGGGGCTTTCCGGTGGTG
>NZ_JANAVP010000002.1:6020-181535 GCF_024213665.1 Streptomyces sp. A3M-1-3 | reverse complement strand
TGCGCGATACTGGGATTGAACCAGTGACCTCTTCCGTGTCAGGGAAGCGCTCTCCCGCTGAGCTAATCGCGCGGGACGGTGCTGCGTACTGCGGTGCTGCGTGAACTGCCGTGGTGCGTGTTGCGTGCGCGATACTGGGATTGAACCAGTGACCTCTTCCGTGTCAGGGAAGCGCTCTCCCGCTGAGCTAATCGCGCGGGACGGACACCCCGGCGGCCGGGGATCCAGTGGACGATACTGGGATTGAACCAGTGACCTCTTCCGTGTCAGGGAAGCGCTCTCCCGCTGAGCTAATCGTCCGTGGAGGTGGAGACGGGATTTGAACCCGTGTAGACGGCTTTGCAGGCCGTTGCCTCGCCTCTCGGCCACTCCACCACAGAGTGCGGGGGTTCCGGGAAGATCCCCCACTTCGAGCGGACGACGAGATTCGAACTCGCGACCCTCACCTTGGCAAGGTGATGCTCTACCAACTGAGCCACGTCCGCAGGTGCCATCTCCGGGGCGCTTTCGTTCCCCGGCGACGTGTTGAACTCTAGCGGATACCCGGGCCAGCTCAAAAACGCGTTTCCCCAGCGTGCTGCGCTGCGTTCAGCCCGGCGCGCCTCACCTGCGCCTCCACCGGCACCCCACCGGCACCCCACCAGCACCTCTCCGGCACCTCCTCGTCACCCGCCCTAGACTCACAGCCGTGCACGACCTCCCCCCGATGGCCCGCTTCGGCGGCCTCCTCGCGACAGACCTCCGCGATGTCACCAGTGATCCCGCCGCCCTCGACTCCACCGGCTTCTGGGCAGTGGCCGCCGACTTCGAGGGCGGGCTGACCTGCGCCCGCTTCGGGGATGTACGTGCCGAGCCGGTGCCCGAGCCGGTGCCCGGCGCGTGGACGGGCCCCGGGGCCGGGGACTGGTCCTCCTCGCTGGACCGGGCCGACTACACCGCGGGCGTACGGCGCATACGTACGCACATCGCGGCCGGCGACGTCTACCAGGCCAACCTGTGCCGCGTGCTGTCCGCGCCGCTGCCCGAGCCCGCCACCGCCGACGTAGACGCGCTGACGTCGCTGCTGGCGCGCGGCAACCCCGCTCCCTATGCCGGAACGATTCGCCTGAGGGCGCACGGGGTGGAGATCGCCACCGCCTCGCCCGAGCTGTTCCTGCGGCGTGCCGGTCGGTTCGTCGAGTCCGGGCCGATCAAGGGCACCGGCCGTACCGCCGAAGACCTGCTGGAGAAGGACCACGCCGAGAACGTGATGATCGTGGACCTGGTCCGCAACGACCTCGGACGGGTCTGCGCAACCGGTTCCGTCACCGTCCCGCAACTCTGCGCCGTAGAAGCCCACCCCGGACTCGTCCACCTCGTCTCCACCGTCCGCGGCGAACTGGCCGCCGGCGCCGGCTGGGCAGAGCTGCTGGCCGCGACCTTCCCGCCCGGCTCGGTGACCGGCGCCCCCAAGTCCAGCGCCCTGCGGATCATCGAAGCCCTGGAGACGGCCCCGCGCGGCCCCTACTGCGGCGGCCTCGGCTGGGTCGACGCCGACCGCGGCACCGGCGAGCTGGCGGTGGGCATCCGGACGTTCTGGATCGACCGGGACGCGGTCGGCGGGCCGAAACTGCGCTTCGGCACCGGCGCCGGCATCACCTGGGGTTCCGACCCTGAGCGCGAGTGGGACGAGACCGAGCTGAAGGCCGCGCGGCTGCTCGCGGTAGCGTCGGGAGCGTACGAGGCGAGTGGAGGGACCGTACGGTGAAGATCTGGCTCGACGGAACGCTGCGGGACGCCGAAGGCGCACGGGTGTCCGTGTTCGACCACGGGCTGACCGTGGGCGACGGCGTCTTCGAGACACTCAAGGCGGTGGACGGCAGGGCCTTCGCCGTCACCCGCCACCTGGACCGGCTGGCGCGGTCCGCGCGCGGCCTCGGACTGCCCGAACCCGACCTCGACGAGGTGCGCCGGGCCTGCGCGGCGGTCCTGGACGCCAACCCCATGGCTCTCGGCCGGCTGCGCATCACCTACACCGGCGGCCTCTCGCCGCTGGGCTCCGACCGCGGCGACACCGGCCCCACCCTGGTCGTCGCGCTCGGCGAGACGAAGCGGCGCCCCGACACCACCGCGGTGATCACCGTGCCGTGGACGCGTAACGAGCGCAGCGCGCTGACCGGGCTCAAGACCACCTCGTACGCCGAGAACGTCGTCGCCCTCGCCCGCGCCCACCAGCACGGCGCGTCCGAGGCGCTGTTCGCCAACACCGTGGGGCAGCTCTGCGAAGGCACCGGCTCCAATGTGTTCGTCGTCCTCGACGGCGAACTGCACACGCCGCCGGTCGCCTCGGGCTGTCTGGCCGGCATCACCCGCGCCCTGGCCGTGGAGTGGACGGGGGCCCGGGAGACCGACCTGCCGCAGGACGTCCTGGAACGGGCCGAGGAGATCTTCCTGACCTCGACGCTGCGCGACGTGCAGGCGGTGCACCGGGTCGACGGGCGTGAGCAGGCGGGCGCGCCGGGACCGGTGACCGCGAAGGCCATGCGCATCTTCGACGAGCGTGCCGGGTCGGATCTGGATCCGTAACGGCCCCATGGCCGACCCCGTCACCGACTCCCGCAATACGGATGACGGCGGCCGCCGTTCGGGGTAGAAAGCCCCTGATGACCACCACCCTGCGGCCCACCGGGCCGATACAGCACGGCGCCGACGGCGCGAAGTCGCGGCAGTACCGGGTGTGCGTGAACAGCCGCCCGGTCGGCATGATCGAACTCGGCACCGACAGCCGGTTCGGCCCCTCGGTCGGGCGCATCGCGTCCCTTCACATCGACGAGCAGGACCGTCGGCGGGGCCGCGCCACCGTCGCCGCCCTGGCGGCCGAAGAGGTGCTGCGGGGGTGGGGCTGCGTCCGGGTGGAGGTTTCCATTCCGGCGGCGGCCGCGGCGGCCCGGCACTTGGCGTCGGCCCTCGGCTACACGGTCCGCAACCGCAACATGCTCAAGCGCCTGCCCGCCGAGCCGCCCGTGCTCCCCGCCGGCAGCGAAGGACGGCCGATGAGCGGGGCGGAGTACGCGGTGTGGATCGAGCACACCCGGCAGGGCTACGTACGCAACCTGGTGGGGCGGGGCATCCCCGAGGAGCAGGCGAGGGCGAAGTCGGACTCCGACCACGCGTCTGCGCTGCCCGGAGGCGAACGCACGCCGGACACCTACGTGGGGGTCCTCCGGCACGAGGGGACGCCGGTGGGAACCCTGTGGGTCGCACTGCGTCCGATGGGCCCCGGCATGCCCGGCGCGTACGTCTTCGACGTCGAGGTGGCCGTCGAGCACCGGGGCCGGGGTCACGGGCGCACGCTGATGCTGCTGGCCGAGCGCGAGGCGCGGGCCGCCGGGGTGGCCGAGCTGGGCCTGAACGTATACGCCGACAACACCCCGGCGGTGAGTCTCTACGACTCGCTCGGCTACGAGACGACCGAGTACCACCTGTACAAGCAGCTGCTCTAGCCCGCTCGCGCCGGCCCCAGCCGCCCGGGACCTAGGCCTGACCTAGGCCAGCAGCCGGTCGGCGATGTCCTCGATCCGCTCGCGCAGCCCTTCCTGGCTCTTGCCGCCGTCCAGCCGTTCGCCGCCGATGACGTAGGTCGGGGTGCCGGTCACGCCGATCGCCTTGCCCTCCGCCTGGTCGGCGTCGACGATCAGAATGTGCCGGCCGTCGATCAGTGCCGTGTCGAACTCCTCGGCGTCCAGACCGAGTTCGCGCGCGACCTCCAGCAGGAACCGCTCGCCCTTCCCGGCCAGTTCCTCGGTGCGGGCGAGCACCGCCTCCGCGTAGGGCCAGCCCTGCCCCTGCTCGGCGGCCTCCTCGGCCGCCTGCGCGGCGGCGAAGGCGTGCTTGTGCTTCTCGAGGGGGAAGTGCCGCAGCCGTACATCGAGCCGGTCGCCATAGCGCTCCCGCAGTGCGCGCAGGTCGTCCAAGGCGCTGCGGCAGTCGGGGCACTGCAGCTCGCACCACACATCGAGGACGGGACGGTCGGGACGGCCGGGGCTGGAGTCACTCATGCGCACAGTCTCCCAGCACCTCCGTCCGCTCCCCAACCGGGACCTGGGGAGGATCACATCCCCGAGATCACCCTGACCTCGTACCGGATCGTGGCTTATGTGCCGGTGGGCGGTGCAGGATGGAGGGACAGAGCCCTCACCGCAGGAGGACCGGATGATCGCCGAGACCATTTGTTCCGCGCTGTCCGCGGCCGGCTTGGGCATCGCCGCGATCACGGCGTACCGCAAGCGATTCCTCACCGCGACCCGTATCGCCGCCTACTCGCTGGTGCCCATCGGCCTGGTGATGACCGGCGTGGTCGACTGGGTCGCCGACCTGGTCTTCAACCCCACCGTCTGGGCAGGCTTCGGACTGCTGGGCCTCGCCTGGGTGCTCTTCATGACCACGCGCGCCGTGGAGCGCCGCGCCGGCGGTTCCCGCAGGGAGCGCAAGGCGGCCCGGGCGGCCGCCGGCCGGGAGGCGGTCGCGCCGGCCGCCTCGGCGCCCTCACTCGGACCGGGCCGAACCACGGCCGCACAGCCCGCCGCCGAAGCGAAGGCCAAGGCCGAGCCTGCCGCGTCACAGGGCGAGGACTTCTCCGACATCGAAGCGATCTTGAAGAAGCACGGGATCTGACGAACGCCCCTGGCCGGTGGGCGTGTTGACCTTGACGCGTCCCGCCGCTGCGTCATCATGCCCCGGAGATGCTGGACACATCCCGGGGCGAGCCCCCCGTACCCACCGACGAGCAGCGCGGTTGCCTCTTCGCGCTCTCCCAGCCGCCCCTGATGATCTTCCTCGGGGTGATCGGCTGCCTGCTGCTGATCGCCGCGATGCATGATCTCTATCTGCTGTGAGGGAATCCGCTGCGAGGACCCTGCCCGCTCACTCCGCGGCTTCCTTGCGCCGGGCCCGGTACGCCGCCACATGCAGCCGGTTCCCACAGGTCCGGCTGTCGCAGTAGCGGCGTGAACGGTTGCGCGACAGATCCACGAAGGCCCGCCGGCAGTCCGGGGCCTCGCAGCGCCGCAGCCGCTCCTGCTCGCCGGAGACCACGATGAAGGCCAGGGCCATCCCGCAGTCGGCCGCGAGGTGCTCGCCGACCGATGCCCCCGGCGCGAAGTAGTGCACGTGCCAGTCGTAGCCGTCGTGGTCCGTGAGCTGCGGAGTAGTTCCGGCCGCCGCCACCAGCTCGTTGATCAGCTCGGCTGCGTTGCGGGCATCGGCGGCGGCGAAGACCTGTGCGAAGCGCGAACGTACGGCCCGGACGGCGGCCAGGTCGCGCGCGCCCAGCACACCGACGTCACTGATCTTGTGCAGTCGTACGAACTCGTTCAGCGCCTCGACATCCGAGAGCCCGTCGGGCTGGTCGGTCTCCGGTGCGGTGTTCACCAGATCGACAACGACGTCGAGCGCGCGACGGGTGTCGTGGGGGATCAGCACGGTTTCGCTCCCTGGCCTGCGCGGGCGGATGCCCGCCGATGCTGGCCGACTTTAGCGGCTCGCCCCACAGCGCAGCGGCGCTGTCCCCACGGTGGATTCCGCGGAGACAGCGCCGGTGTCTGCCGTATGTGGTTGTGCGGCCCGCACCGTCTCCCCGAGTCGGACGGCGTCGAGCGGCTCTCGCGCTGGCTCAGCTCTCGGCCAGGATGTGCGAAAGCTCCGTGTCGAGATCGAAATGACGGTGCTCGGTGCCGGGTGGCACTGCGGCGTCGGTCCGCTTCAGGAACGACTCCAGGGCCCTCGCGGGGGCCTCGAGCAGGGCTTCTCCTTCCGGGGAGCTCAGGGCGATGCAGACAACGCCCTGGCCGTGGCTACGGGACGGCCACACCCGGACGTCACCGGTTCCGGTGGGCCGGTGCAGGCCCTCCGCGAGGAGGTCGCGGGCAAACACCCATTCGACGGTTTCCTCGGCTCCGGTGTGGAAGGTGGCGTGCACGGCATAAGGATCGGCCGTGTCATACCGCAGGCCCGCGGGTACAGGCAGTGAGGACTCGCTCGACACAACGAGGCGCAGGTGCAGCTCGCAGCTGACCGTGGTGTTCATAAGCGCCAGGGCCTTTCGCTCAGTGTGCGCTCGGGGATTCGCACGTCGGCGAAATCGACATGCCACCTACGGTGCCGTTGTAAACCCCTCTGACCGTTTTGCGGGTCTTCGGGTCCCTCTTACGGAGGAGTGGTTTCTCGTGCTTTGCGGCCATTCCGGTGACTGGTTGGAGTCCGGTAGGTTGGGCTTCATGAATACGGGGAGTGACGGTCGCGGCGACAGTGCCACCACCAGTGCGACGAGCGAGGAGCCGGCGCTCGGCTCGCGGGCACCGGAGTTCATCAAGGCGCGGCGGACCCTGCATCTGAGCTGGCAGGTCGGCGTCTTCATCGTCGGACTCGCGGTAATCGGCGCGGGTGTGATCATGCTGGTGGTGCCCGGGCCGGGGTGGCTGGTGATCTTCGGGGGAATGGCGATCTGGGCCACCGAGTTCGTCTGGGCGCAGATCGTCCTGCGCTGGACGAAACGCAAAGTGACCGAAGCGGCGCAGAAGGCGCTCGATCCGAAGGTCCGCCGGCGCAATATCATCCTCACGACGGTCGGCCTCGTGATCATTGCCGTACTGGTCGGTATCTACGTCTGGCAGTTCGGCATCGCGATGCCGTGGAACATCGACAGGTGATCCGGAGAGGGTCCGGGGCAGCCGCTGACATGGGGTAATGTGTGCCCTGCTGTCCGGGCGATTAGCTCAGTGGGAGAGCGCTTCGTTCACACCGAAGAGGTCACTGGTTCGAACCCAGTATCGCCCACCCGGACCGAAGGCCCGGAGACTTCTGAGTCTCCGGGCCTTCGGCGTTCCCACGTCGGCGGCGGGCCGCCGGTCAGCGCATCCGGCCCAGCGAGTCCCGCAGCTTGCGCGCGTCGCGCAGCCGCTGCTCGTACGTGGCGCCCACGCCGAGCAGGAGCAGGCCGGCCAGGGCCGGCGGCAGCCACCGGGGCAGGGCGCCGACCACCTGGACGACGTACGGGGCCAGCTCGTGGAGCGCGACCAGCGCGAGCGCCGCGCCGCCCAGCACTAGGAGGGCATGGAGCCGCAGCCGCGCGCCGGCCAGCGTTACCGCCAGGGCTGCCACGCCGAGGAGCAGCGGACGCAGCCAGTGCCCGTCGCCCCAGGCGGCGAAGAGGCTGGGCAGCAGGGTCGCGGCCAGACCGGGCCCGTAAGCGGCCCAGGAGGACGCCTGCGGGTCGCGCCGACGCCGAAGCCATCCGATGACCAGGGCCGGCACGGTGACGGGCAGCGTGTACGCCTCGGGCGTGACCACCTCGGAGGCTGCCAGTCGTACCCACGTCGCCAGGACGAACAGCACCGCGGCGGCGTACCGGGCCTGCCGGCGGTCGGCCCGCAGCGCGGTGCCCGCACAGATGACGCCGCACAGCGCGAGCACCAGGGCGAGCGTGGGGGCGTCCTCCACGGCGAGGAGCACCGCGAGCAGACCGGCGGCCACGCCGGTGAGCTCGACGGGTTCGAGGGCGGGGTGGCCGCCGAGCCGGACCGCGAGCAGGGCCACCGCCGCGGTGACCACGAGCACCGCCGGCCCCACCTGGTGGGAAGCGAACTCCAGGGCGGCCGCGGCGGCTGCCACGAGCCCGGTGGCGAACCCCACCGCGGCGGACGCCGACAGCCCCTGCGTCAGGCGCGGGAAGGGCAGCGACTGCTCACGGACGGTCACCGCCGCGGCGGTGAACAGGACGAGCAGGGTGCCGAGCGCGACGAAGGTGGCGGGGCGTGCGGCCAGGGACAGCAGCGAGACGCTGAGCGCCCCCGCGAGGCCGCAGAGGAGCGCGGCGACGGGCATCGTGGCGGAGGGTACGACACCGCCGGAGCTACGCCGCCCAGCGGCGACACCACCCCACCCGACCGCGCCGGGGCGCGGCGGAGCGGGCGGGGCCGGCGCCGCAGCCGGGGATTCGGCAGGGTGCTGGGCCGTGGCCGTGACGTCCGCGGCCGTTCTGGCTTGAGCCTGCGCCGGGGCGCCGGTGCCCGCACTCGCGGCTACGGCCGTCGGGGCGCCTTGCCCCCGCGGGGCCTCGGCCCCGTGCGCCGGGGTGGCCGCGGCGGCACCCGGCGCTGCCGCCGCGGGCGTTCCGGCCGGAGCCCGGGCCGGGGTGGCCGCGCCGGTACCCGGCGCCGCAGCCGCGGCCGCAGCCGTCGGGGCGCCCTGCCCCTGCGGGGCCTCGGCCCGTGCCGTGGCCTCAGGCTGGGCTTGGGCGGTCGCAGTCTGCGCGTGTTCCCGGGCCGTCGATGCGCTCAGGCGCACGGCTGCGCCCAGCGCCGCCGCCGTGAGCAGCAGGTGAGTGGCGATTGCCGCCGCGTACGGGAGGTCGAGCGCCGGCGGCAGGATGAACGCCGCCGCCCAGACCAGGACGAGAGCGCCGCACGAGGCCCCAGGCCGCCAGGTGCGCTCGGCGGAGGCGGTCTGGTGAGCGGCCGCGAGCACGCCGGCCACGATCAGCAGCACCACGGGCGCGGCGATCATGTCGTTCCACCGCACCCCGATGCCCAGTGCCTCCCGCGCGTCGCCCGGGGTTCCCGACCACACGGAGTCGGCCTGGCTGAGCGGGCCCACCAGGGTGAGTGCCACGGCAGGCAGGGCCCACAGCAGCGCCACCACGTGCACCGCGCCGGACGCACCCGCGAGTCCGAGCCGTATCCGGGCGGGCAGCGAGGTGCGTACGACCGTCAGCAGGGCCACCGCGGGCAGCAGGTACGCGAGTACGGTCCACGTCCGCGCCACATCCGTGCGCAGTACGCCGCCGACGGCGGCGACCGCCGCGAGACCGGCCACCACAGCGGCAGCGGTGCCGAGTTCCTTCCGGGCGGCTTCGGGGGACGGCGCGCGCCAGGCGGCGAACAGGGCCAGCGCCGCTGCCGCGAGCATCAGGACGCCCGGCGCCACCGCGTCGGCCGTCGTGTCGGCGTCCACCGACATCCAGCCGGCGCTCAGCAGCGCCCACGCACCGGTCGCCCAGGCGCCGACGCAGGCGATGACACGTACCGCAACGCCCTTCCCCCACAGCGCGATCGCCGTGTCGAGGGCGGCCGTCGCGAGGAGTGCCCAGGTGAGCGGCAACGGTCCGGCGCCGGCCGCCAGGGCCCACAGCAGGATCGGCAGCTGCGCGGTTGCCACGGCCACCGGCAGCGGGAGCCGCAGCCGGCCGAGCGCCACGCCGTACACCGTCCACAGCAGCGCGAGGGCGGCTGAGACAACGGCCGCATACCCGACACCGTCCGTGTCCGGCAGGGCCACCCGGTGCAGGGCGTACGCGTCCAGCACCATCAGCACCAGGGCGAGAGCCGCCACCGACTCGGCGGTCGAGGCCAGCCCGCGGCGCAGCAGCGCCACCGGCGCCGCGAGAGTCGCGACGGTCACCGCGCCGAGGACGGCGGTGCGGCCGCCGATGCCCAAGTGGCCCCAACTGACCACCGTGAAGGCGATCGCGGCGATCGTCAGCAGGACGGCGCCGAGCGTGAGCAGCACGTTCTGCACGCTCGGCGGAGCGGTCTCCCGTGCCGGCGCCCGGCCGGCGGGCGGTGCGGCGAAGGGCGGCGGACCGAAGTGCTGCGGCGCGGGGGCGTGCAGCACACTGAGCAGCCAGGCTCGCCGGGCCAGCAACTGGGCGCGGCGAGCTTCTATTTGAACCAGCTCGCGGTCGAGGATCGCCAGTTCCTCGGCGGGTGGCGGAACGTTCTCCATGCTCTGGAGTGTGGCCGCCGTCACGCCGCAGGGGCATGGGTGCGGATACTCAGATACGCAGTGAGTACGGGCGAGTACGCACGCCCCCGAATGCGGTTTGAAGGAAGCCCGTCCGCACCTGTATCGTTCAGTGCGTTCCCGGGCGATTAGCTCAGTGGGAGAGCGCTTCGTTCACACCGAAGAGGTCACTGGTTCGAAACCAGTATCGCCCACCGGGAGAGGCCGGTCCGTCAGCTGACGGACCGGCCTCACTTGCGTTTCCACAGCCGACGTCAGGCGTCACGCGGCGGCCGGCAGGTCGGGACGCAGCGGCCAGTGCGGGTCCACCGCCTCCTCCGAGCCGTTGCGGGCGAACCAGGCCTGCAGGCCCCGGGCCTGGGCCGCGTGCCACACCGCCTGGAGGG
Organism: Streptomyces sp. A3M-1-3; assembly: GCF_024213665.1. Taxonomy (GTDB): domain Bacteria; phylum Actinomycetota; class Actinomycetes; order Streptomycetales; family Streptomycetaceae; genus Streptomyces. Next base: position 171,372 of record NZ_JANAVP010000002.1, on the reverse strand, counting down.
TGTGCAGCTCGGCGGGCGTGAGCCGTTCCAGGCGCGCGGCGAACCGGCGCCCCACCGCCCGTACGACCTCCAGCGAGGCAGCGGCGTCGGCGGCCGCGTCGTGCGCGGCGTCCAGCTCCACGCCGTACTGCGCGCAGAGATCGGTGAGCGTGCGGCGCCCCTTGCGGTAGCGGTCAAGATGCTTGTCGAGCACGCGGGGATCGAGGACGTACAGCGGGCGGTTGTCCAGATAGCGGGCGAGGGGCGAGGCGCGGTGTCGCCTCAACTCCCGGTCCAGCAGCGTCAGATCGAACGGCGCGTTCATCACGACGAGCGGACGGCCGGCGGCGCTCTGCTCGGCGAGCGCCCTGGCTATCTCCTCGACCACCGGGGCCGGCCAGCGGCCGTTGCGCTGCAGGTGCTCGTCCGTCAGACCGTGAACTTCCGTCGCTCCGGGGGGCACCGGTACCCCCGGGTTGACCAGCCACCGGGTGGCGCGCGGCCGGGCGCCGGCCGTGTCCTGGACGACGATGGCAGCCGAAACGATGCGATCCTCTTCGACGTCCACTCCGGTGGTCTCGGTGTCGAAGGCGGCCAGGGGTCCCTCGTACCAGCACGTCATGTCCGAACTCCTCGTACCCGTTTGGCAGATGGCGTGCGTCCCCCTGCCCGATTCGGTGATACCCGGGCTGTTTGCGCCGTACGCCGTTTGCGGGCTACGCACTGCGGAGACAACACAGGTGAGGGCCTGGTCAGTTGACGGCCAGTTAACGGCCACTCATGGGAAGAATTCGATCAGAACGGCCCGGAAGGCAATCAGAGCCATGGCGCTCACGCAGCCCGAACCCGGGGGGCTGCTGCCCGAGCGGATCACACCGCTGCGCGGCGGACTCGCCGCCACCGCCTGCATGGAGACCCTCCAGGTGGGCTACCTGCACGCGGTCGCGGCTGCCGCGGGATGTTCGCTCTCCCAGCCGTTTCCGGACAACGGCATCGACTGGCACGTGAGCCACAGCGCTCCCGCGCACACCGTCGACGACGAAGTGACGATCAAGGTGCAGCTCAAGTGCACGTACCAGATCCCGCCGCACCCGGCAGGACCGGCCTTCTCCTTCACGCTCGACAACGAGCACCTGGTGAAGCTCGCCCGCACCCCGGTCTCGGTGCACAAGATCCTGGTCGTGATGCTCGTACCGCGGTCCCAGGACGACTGGCTGCGCGCCGGACACGACGGCCTGGACCTGCGGTACTGCTGTTACTGGACCAACCTGGCCGGCCACCCGGTGACGGGCAGGCGCAGGACCACCGTGCGCATCCCGACCTCGCGGATCTTCGACGACCGCGCGCTCTGCGAGATCATGACGCGGGTCGGGGTGGGAGGGAGACCCTGATGCACGAAGCGGTGCCGTTCGGCACACGACCGCAGGCCGCCGAGCCGGCGGGATTCTGGGCAGGAGCGCCCGGTCCCGAACCCGCGCAGGTCGACCCCGCCGTGCTCGGCGCCCTGCTGGACCGGCACGGGTGGCAGCGGCGCGGGGGAGCGGCCGGGCGGTACGCGCGATGGACTCCGCCGGGTGCCGGGCTGGGCGGCACGAGCCTCCTCGTCCCGGAGAGCAGGGCGTTCCCCGACAGCGAGGATCTGCTCGGCGAGGCGCTCACCGCGCTGTCGCGCAGCGCGGTGCCCTCCGCGCGCGACGTGCTCGTCGGGCTCACCGTCCCCAGCGACGAGATCCGCTGGTGGCGCGACGTGCCGCCGGGCCCCTCCGGGGCGTCCTCGTGGACCGCGGAGGAACAACTGCGTTCGGCGGCCCGGCGGATGCTGCTGGCAGGGGCGCTCGCGGCGCGGGCGCGCGCGGGCTACTACGGGGCGCGCCACCGGCGGCAGGCGGAGGGCGCGCTGGAGGGCGTACTGGTGGGGCCCGCGCCGGGCGGGCGCCGGCTGACCGCGTTCGTACCGGTCGAGGCCGGACGGGCGGCGGTGATCAGGCTGCACCATGCCTTGCACGCCGCCCGCGAGGCGGCCGACTACCAGCGCGCGACCGGTGGGATGGAGGCCTTCGACGCGGCGGTGGAGGCGGGGGTGAGCCGCGAGCTGACCGAGGCGGTCATCGCGCTCGTCCGCGGCTCGGAGGGGGCCGGCATCGCGCTGGACTGGGCGCCGGCGGCCGGTGTACCCGAGGGCTGCGCGGCCCGGCCGGAGCCGGTGGAGTTCTCGCCCGGCGACCTGCCCGCGCTGCGGCTCGCGGGAGCGCGCTATATGACGGACGAGCCGTCCGTACCCGTCCGGATCGCCGGCACGGTGGTACGGATGCGTCGCTCGGCCCCGCGCGGCGGCGGGACCGTACGCCTGCGGGTGCTGGCCGGGGCGGAGATCCCGCACGTCAGAACGGTGCTGGACGAGGAGGCGTACCGGATCGCCGGCCACGCGCACCTGGTCGGCCTGCCGATCCGGGTCAACGGACGCCTGGAAAGCCGCGGCGGCTTCCGCCGCCTGACCGACCCGTCCGGGGTGATGCCGGTCCGGCTGGACGAGGGAGAACGGGACCGCCTGATGAAGTCGCTCCAGGAGAACCTGGACTTCTTCGAGGAGGCCTGCACGGAGACCGACTGACGCCGGCCCGGGCGGCGGCTGCGCGATCCGCCATCGCCTGGCGGCCGCTGTCTCGGCGCCCGACCGCAGACGGGTGGCCCGCCTGGCCCGCGTCTCGCCTACGCGTGACCGCGCACCGGTCGCCCGGCGCCCGATGCGTCACCTGCGCGCGACCGCAGAACCGGTCCGGTCCCGCCCCGGCGAGCGCCCCTGTCGGGGTACGCCCCGAGATGCGGGACGCGGCGAAGGGCTCGGCCGGGCCGGGCAGCGGCGATGGGGCAGGGCACCCGCCGGGACAGGGGTGCTGCGCGCAGCGCTAACCGTTTCGCCTGGGACCCTTCCGGCTCGGTACGATTCAGGCGCGCAGTGTCCGCTGTCGCGCCCCCTCAGTCAGGAGAGACCGGTGTCAGACGTCCGTGTGATCATCCAACGCGATTCCGAGCGGGAAGAGCGCGTGGTGACCACGGGCACCACGGCGGCCGAGCTCTTCGCCGGTGAGCGCACCGTCGTCGCCGCGCGCGTCGAGGGCGATCTGAAGGACCTCGCGTACGAGATCGGTGAGGGCGAGGTCGTCGAGCCCGTCGAGATCTCCTCCGAGGACGGCCTGAACATCCTCCGGCACTCGACCGCGCATGTCATGGCACAGGCCGTGCAGGAGCTCTTCCCCGAGGCGAAGCTCGGCATCGGTCCCCCGGTCCGGGACGGTTTCTACTACGACTTCGAAGTCGAGAAGCCGTTCACCCCCGAGGATCTCAAGGCCGTCGAGAAGAAGATGCAGGAGATCCAGAAGCGCGGACAGCGCTTCTCGCGGCGCGTCGTCACCGACGAGGCCGCCCGCGAGGAGCTCGCGGGCGAGCCGTACAAGCTGGAGCTGATCGGCCTCAAGGGCTCCGCCTCGCACGACGACGGCGCGGACGTCGAGGTGGGTGCCGGCGAGCTGACCATCTACGACAACCTCGACGCCAAGACCGGCGACCTGTGCTGGAAGGACCTCTGCCGCGGTCCGCACCTGCCCACCACCCGGAACATCCCCGCGTTCAAGCTGATGCGCAACGCCGCCGCGTACTGGCGCGGCAGCGAGAAGAACCCGATGCTGCAGCGCATCTACGGCACCGCGTGGCCCTCCAAGGAAGAACTCAAGGCGCACCTGGAGTTCCTCGCCGAGGCCGAGAAGCGTGACCACCGCAAGCTCGGCTCCGAGCTGGACCTGTTCTCCATCCCGGAGGAGATCGGTTCCGGGCTCGCGGTCTTCCATCCCAAGGGCGGCATCATCCGCCGGGTGATGGAGGACTACTCGCGGCGCCGCCACGAGGAGGCCGACTACGAGTTCGTGTACACCCCGCACGCCACCAAGGGGAAGCTCTTCGAGAAGAGCGGCCACCTGGACTGGTACGCCGACGGCATGTACCCGCCCATGCAGCTCGACGAGGGCGTGGACTACTACCTCAAGCCCATGAACTGCCCGATGCACAACCTGGTCTTCGACGCGCGGGGCCGGTCCTACCGTGAACTGCCCCTCAGGTTGTTCGAGTTCGGCACCGTCTACCGGTACGAGAAGTCGGGCGTCGTGCACGGCCTCACCCGGGCCCGCGGCTTCACCCAGGACGACGCGCACATCTACTGCACCCGCGAACAGATGGCGGAGGAGCTCGACTCCCTGCTCACCTTCGTGCTGAACCTGCTGCGCGACTACGGCCTGGAGGACTTCTACCTGGAGCTCTCCACCAAGGATCCGGAGAAGTCCATCGGCTCGGACGAGAACTGGGAAGAGGCCACCGAGACCCTTCGTAAGGCCGCCGAGAAGCAGGGCCTCGAGCTGGTCATGGACCCGGGCGGCGCCGCCTTCTACGGGCCGAAGATCTCGGTCCAGGCGCGCGACGCCATCGGCCGAACCTGGCAGATGTCGACCATCCAGGTCGACTTCAACCTCCCGGATCGCTTCGACCTGGAGTACACCTCCGCCGACGGCACCAAGCAGCGCCCGGTCATGATCCACCGCGCGCTGTTCGGCAGCATTGAGCGGTTCTTCGCGGTCCTGCTGGAGCACTACGCGGGCGCGTTCCCGGCCTGGCTCGCCCCGGTACAGGCGACCGGCATCCCGATCGGCGACGCGCACGTGCCGTACCTCCAGGAGTTCGCCGCCGAGGCGAAGGCGAAGGGGCTGCGGGTGGAGGTGGACGCGTCTTCGGACCGGATGCAGAAGAAGATCAGGAACGCCCAGAAGAGCAAGGTCCCGTTCATGATCATCGCGGGTGATGAGGACGTCGCCAACGACGCGGTCAGCTTCCGCTACCGCGACGGTTCACAGAAGAACGGCATTCCGCGCGACGAAGCGCTTGCGGAGATCGTTGATGCAGTAGAGCGTCGCATCCAGGTGTGACGTGGTCCCCGCTTGAGCGGGGGTGATCCGGACGCCATCGGCCGGACGTGGCAGATGTCGACCTTGTCCCGCCGGCGCGGGGGTTACGGGCCCCCGGCAAGCGATCAGCTTGCCGGGGGCCTCTCCTCGTCCTCCCGTCCGAAGACCTGAAGCAGCCCGGAGGAGAACGAGCCGGTCACCGCGCCCAGGAGCGCGAGCCCGCAGGTCATCAGGCCCACCGCGATCACCCGCCCCAGCGCGGTCACGGGCGCCACATCCCCGTACCCGACAGTGGTCAGCGTCGAGCAGGTCCACCACACCGCGTCCCCGAAGGTACGGATGGTGGCGTCCGGCGCGGAGTGTTCCTGCTGGTAGACGGCGAGAGCCCCGGACAGGCCGAGCAGTACGGCCGACATTCCGGCATAGGCGATCACCCGGACATGCAGACTCAGCCGGGGCTCGCCGCGCCGTCGCTGCACGGCGGCGTACACCTTCACCATGCGCAACGGGCGCAGCAGGGGCAGCAGCACCACCACGGTGTCCAGCCAGTGCGTCCGGACGAAACGCGCCCCCTGCCCGCTCAGCCCCAGCCGCACCGCGTAGTCCACCGCGAACATCAGCCAGGTCAGCAGCACCAGGGCGAGCGCGAGGTCCCGCCACACCGGCGCCCCATGGGCCAGTACGCGCACCGCGTAGCCGCCCAGGAAGAGGAGGGAGGCCGCGAAGAGCGGCAGCTCGACGCGCTGCTCCCAGCGCAGCAGCCGGCTGTCGCCCTCGGCCGCACCATCGGCCTTGTGGACCTGCATGGGCCCAGCATCGCCGTACCCGTACCGCCACCAACCCCGGCGACACGCCGCGTACGGGCGAAGTCATATGCTGCACAGCATGACGATTGAGCCGGAGCAGCAGATCGGAGTCGGGACGCCGGACGCGTTCCAGCGCCTGTGGACGCCACACCGGATGGCGTACATCCAGGGCGAGAACAAGCCGACCGGCCCGGAGGCCGGCGACGGCTGTCCGTTCTGCGCGATCCCGGAGATGTCGGACGAGGACGGGCTGGTCATCGCCCGGGGCAAGCACGTCTACGCCGTGCTGAACCTCTACCCGTACAACGGCGGCCACCTGATGGTGGTCCCGTACCGGCACGTCGCCGACTACACCGAGCTGGACCACGCGGAGACGGCCGAGCTGGCCGATCTCACCAAGCGGGCCATGGTCGCGCTGCGCACCGCCTCGGGCGCGCACGGTTTCAACATCGGCATGAACCAGGGCGCGGCGGCCGGCGCGGGTATCGCCGCCCACCTCCACCAGCACATCGTGCCCCGCTGGGGCGGCGACACGAATTTCATGCCGGTGGTCGGGCACACCAAGATCCTGCCTCAACTCCTCGCCGACACCAGGAAGATGCTGGCCGACGCGTGGCCGGCCTGATCCGGCGCCCGACCCCGCCGGACCGCTACGCGTCGTAGACGTCCGCCTTCCTCGGCGCCGGATCCTGGACGAGGGTGCTGAGGAAGAGCGAGCGGTTGGTGAAGCGCTCGGTGTCCACGCCGTTCTCCTCCAGCACCCGCATCGCGGCGGTGTGCACCACGCGCAGCACCGGCGTCGCCGTGCGTATCGCGTCGTCGGCCATGAAGCGGTGACGCCAGGGTTTCTCGGCCCAGGCGTGTCGCAGCCCGAAGGGCTCCGGCAGGATCAGCCTGCCGCCGAAGAAGTCCAGGGCCGGCGGGAACCAGGTGAGCGGGGCGCGGACGGCCAGGCGTACCACCTCGGCGGCGTCCACCAGCGGGAGATGCTTCTCGGTGGTCTCCCAGAACCGGATGGTCTTGCTGACCTCGACCGTCTTGGGCAGCGGCTTGGTGGTGAACAGCGAGTGCACCGGGCCGAGCGCGTGCCCGGTCACCTCGATCCGCAGCGTCTGGTGCAGCACGGTGACGGTGATCAGCATGGTGATGACCAACTGGCCGTCCCACAGGGTGAACTGGACGCCGAGGTAGTGCCGGTTGCCGCTGCCGAACTGCTGCTCGTTGCATATCCGCTGTATCTCGTGGCCCTTGATCTGGAAGGTGTCCACGTCCTGGCCGACGGGCCTGGCCACCTCCTTGGCGTTCTCACCGACCGGGGAGACGATCCAGTGCTTGATCGAGGGGACCGGGAAGCCGCCGGTGTGCAGCGGGCCGCGCTCCAGCATGCGCAGCTGGTCGTGCACCGCCCGGATCACGTCCCAGCTGCGGAACGGGTGGATCTCCGTGGCCGGCTCGCGTGGCAGCAGCTCCTCGGCGAGCTGCCAGCTGCCCCAGCGGGTGCCCATGCCGAGTATCCCCTTGGGGCCCGCGTAGAAGACGGCGTTGCTCCGGTCCTCCGCGGTGAGCTTCGCGAGCCCCTGGCGCAGCTGCTCGGCCGCGGTCTCGTTGGGGTTCCGCGGTACGGCCTCGGGGATCTTGGCGCCCACGCCGCCGCCCGCCAGCAGGCTGTCCCAGCGGGCGCGCATGTCCTTCGCGGTGGACTCGCTGATCTGTTTGGCCAGCAGCCAGCCGACGACCGGGGCGACGATCATCCCGCGCAGGTAGTACGCCCACAAGCCGCCGAACGGCAGCCTGATCAGGAAGATCACCGCCAGACCGCCGAACGCGACCAGCAGCGCGGTGCCCAGCGCGCCGGCCCGCCTGTCCTTCGCGCCCGCGATCGTGCGCCGCAGCTGGAACAGGGCCAGCCACACCAGGAGTCCGGGCAGGAACAGCAGCCCGCACACCACCATCACGAGAGTGAGCTTCTTGTCGCGCTCCTTGCGGAGGCGGGTAGCGGCCAGGCAGTGCTCGACGACGGCCTGCGGCTCGGTGCCGAAGGACTGGATCAGCGGCTTGCGCGCGCCGCCCAGCATCCGCACCTGCACCGCCCGGGAGAAGGCCTCGCCGAGGTTCGGCTCGCAGAGCGAGAGCTTGCCCTTCTTCACCGTGGACGTGTGCCACTCGCTGTTGGCCTTGAGGATCTCCTCGACCTTGCCGTCGCGGTACGCGGCCGAGGCGAGGGCATGCGTCGCCGCCGTCTGGCCGGCCGAGCCCGAGAGCGGAACCTGCGCCCCGGGCCTGAAGTCGAATACGTCGTCCGCCACTGCTGCCCCCACTCGCCGCACACGCCGCCGCTCCAGCGGCCTTTTCCCCGTCGCCGCTCCCGGCACACCTGCTGAGCTGCGACCTCAGCGTAACGGTGACACACCGCACTCGTCAGGGGACAGGCAAATGCCGCCCGCCACCACGGGGGTTGGCGGGCGGCGTCGGTCGGTCATCAGCCAACTAGGTACCCTTCTCCGCCTGTTCGCGGATCTTCACCGACAGCTGCGGCGGCATCGGCTCGTGACGGGCGTACGAGCGGCTGAACCGCCCGGTGCCGTGCGAGATCGAGCGGAGGTCCACTGCGTACCGGCCGATCTCGATCTCCGGGACCTCGGCCCGTACGAGCGTCCGTCCACCGCCCGCCTGTTCGGTGCCGACCACCCGGCCGCGCCGGCCGGACAGATCGCTCATCACCGGGCCGACGTACTCGTCGGGCACCATCGCGGTCAGTTCCGCGACCGGCTCGAGGAGGTGGATCTTCGCGTCCGCGGCTGCCTCCCGCAGCGCCAGCGCGCCCGCCGTCTGGAAGGCCGCGTCGGAGGAGTCGACCGAGTGGGCCTTGCCGTCCACCAGGGTGATCCGGACGTCAACCAGCGGGTAGCCGGCCGCCACACCGCGCGCCGCCTGGGTGCGTACGCCCTTCTCGACGGACGGGATGAACTGGCGCGGCACCGCGCCGCCCACCACCTTGTCGACGAATTCGATACCCGATCCAGGAGGCAGCGGTTCCACCTCGATCTCGCAGATCGCGTACTGGCCGTGGCCGCCGGACTGCTTGACGTGCCGGCCACGGGCCGTGGCCTGCTCGCCGAATGTCTCGCGCAGCGACACCTTGTGCGGGACGACGTCGACCTGGACCCCGTACCGGTTGCGCAGCCGTTCCAGTGCCACATCCATATGGGCCTCGCCCAGGCACCACAGCACCACCTGGTGGGTGTCCTGGTTCTGCTCCAGCCGCATCGTCGGATCCTCCGCGACCAGCCGCGAGAGTCCCTGGGAGAGTTTGTCCTCGTCCGGCTTGCTGTGCGCCTGGATCGCCAGCGGCAGCAGCGGGTCGGGCATCACCCAGGGCTCCATCAGCAGCGGGTCGTCCTTCGCGGAGAGCGTGTCACCGGTCTCCGCCCGGCCCAGTTTGGCCACGCACGCGAGGTCACCGGCGATGCACTGCGCGAGCTGCCGCTGCTGTTTGCCGAACGGCGAGGAGAGCGCGCCGATCCGCTCGTCGACGTCGTGGTCCTCGTGGCCGCGGTCCTCCAGACCGTGCCCCGACACGTGCACGGTCTCGTCCGGGCGCAGGGTGCCGGAGAAGACACGTACCAGCGAGACCCGCCCCACGTACGGATCGGACGACGTCTTGACCACCTCGGCCACCAGTGGGCCCTCGGGGTCGCAGGTGATCGGCGGACGCGGCTTGCCCTGCGGGGTGGTCACGACCGGACTCTCGCGCTCCAGCGGGGTCGGGAACCCGCCGGTGATCAGCTCCAGCAGCTCGACCGTGCCGAGGCCCTGCTTGGAGCCGTTGACGGCGGGCGCGGCCGCGAGCACCGGGTGGAACGTGCCCCGGGCGACGGCCCGCTCCAGATCGTCGATGAGGGTCTTGAGGTCGATCTCCTCGCCGCCGAGATAGCGGTCCATGAGGCCCTCGTCCTCGCTCTCGGCGATGATCCCCTCGATCAGCCGGTTGCGGGCGCCCTCGATCAGCGCCAGCTGTTCCGGATCGGGCGCTGCCTCCTTGCGCTCGCCGGAGGAGTAGTCGAAGACCCGCTGGGAGAGCAGGCCCATCAGGCCGGCGACCGGAGCATGCCCGTCCGCTCCGGCCCGGCCGTACAGCGGCAGATAGAGCGGGAGTACGGCGTCTGGGTCGTCGCCGCCGAACATCTGCCCGCATACGGAGGTCATCTGCTCGTAGTCGGACCGTGCCGCCTCGAGGTGGGTGACCACGATGGCCCGCGGCATGCCCACCGCGGCGCACTCGTCCCACACCATCCGGGTCGCGCCGTCGACGCCGTCGGAGGCGGAGACGACGAAAAGGGCCGCGTCCGCCGCCCGCAGACCGGCCCTGAGTTCACCGACGAAGTCGGCGTATCCGGGGGTGTCCAGAAGATTGATCTTGATTCCGCCCCATTCGACGGGGACCAGGGACAGCTGCACCGACCGCTGCTGGCGGTGCTCGATGTCGTCGTAGTCGGAGACGGTCGCGCCGTCCTCGACCCGGCCTGCCCTGTTGACCGCTCCCGCCGCCAGGGCGAGAGCCTCGACCAGAGTCGTCTTTCCCGAGCCGCTGTGGCCGACCAGCACCACGTTCCGTACGTCGGAGGGCCGGTCGGCCGTAGCTGCCCTGCCGGCGGCTCCGGGGTGTGCACTCGTCTTGTCGCCCATGAGTCTTGCCTCCCGGTTCATTGCACGGTGAGGAGGGTGGGCGCGGACCCGGGGGAGACGCGACGGCCGTGGCGGCTCCGGCGACGCCCGCGGTCCTTCGAGCTTGGCACTCCCGTCACAGTGCGTCCATACGTCGTACGTGACGCGAACCCGCGGGTGCCCGGTGATGGACCGCCGGGGTCGTGACTACGATGGGCCCGCCGGTGGCCGGAGTGGCCGCGCGGCCCACCGACCCTCCGGGAAGGCCATGCTGAACAAGTACGCGCGTGCTTTCTTCACGCGTGTTCTCACACCGTTCGCCGCACTGCTGCTTCGTCTCGGGGTCACCCCCGATGCGGTCACCCTCGTCGGAACCGGCGGTGTGATGGCGGGTGCGCTGGTCTTCTTCCCCAGGGGGGAGTTCTTCTGGGGCACCATCGTCATCACGCTGTTCGTCTTCTCCGACCTGGTCGACGGCAACATGGCGCGCCAGGCGGGGGTCTCCAGCCGGTGGGGCGCCTTCCTCGACTCGACCCTCGACCGGGTCGCCGACGCGGCCATCTTCGGCGGGCTCGCCCTCTGGTACGCGGGCAGCGGTGACAACAACCTGCTGTGCGCCGTCGCCATCTTCTGCCTCGCCAGCGGCCAGGTGGTCTCGTACACCAAGGCCCGCGGTGAGGCGATCGGCCTGCCGGTCGCCGTCAACGGGCTGGTGGAGCGTGCCGAGCGGCTGGTCATCACGCTCGTCGCGGCCGGGCTCGCCGGGTTGCACAATTTCGGTGTACGGGGGATCGACATCCTGCTGCCGATCGCGCTGTGGATCGTGGCGGTGGGCAGCGTCGTGACACTCGGGCAGCGGGTCGTCACGGTACGCCGGGAGGCGGCCGAGGCGGACGCGGGGACCGGCGCGACCCCCGGTGCCGGCCAGGGGAGCGAGGCGACATGATGCGGGACCGTCTGACCGACGCGCTGTACGGCCTCGGCTGGGGCACGGTCAGGAAGCTGCCCGAGCCGGTGGCCGCCGGTCTGGGCCGGCGCATTGCCGACACGGCCTGGAAGCGGCGCGGCAAGAGCGTGCTGCGCCTGGAGTCCAACTTGGCGCGCGTGGTGCCGGACGCCACACCGGAGCGCCTGGCCGAGCTGTCCAGGGCGGGCATGCGCTCGTACATGCGGTACTGGATGGAGTCGTTCCGGCTGCCCGCGTGGAGCCGGGAGCGCATCGGCGCCGGCGTCGAGATCAAGGACCTCCACCTGATCATGGACGGTCTGGCCTCGGGCCGCGGCGTGATCCTCGCCCTCCCGCACCTCGGCAACTGGGACCTCGCGGGCGCCTGGGTCACCACCCACCTCGGGGTGCCCTTCGCCACGGTCGCCGAGCGGCTGAAGCCAGAGACGCTGTACGACCGCTTCGTCGCCTACCGCGAGAGCCTCGGCATGGAGGTGCTGCCGCACACCGGCGGCAGCGCCTTCGGCGCGCTGGCCAGGCGGCTGCGGGCGGGCGGCCTGATCTGCCTGGTCGCCGACCGCGACCTGTCCGCCTCGGGCGTCGAGGTGACGTTCTTCGGCGAGGCCGCCCGGATGCCGGCCGGGCCCGCCCTGCTGGCGCAGCAGACCGGGGCCCTGCTGCTTCCGGCGACGCTCTGGTACGAGGAATCGGGGCTGCGGGGCCGCGTCCATCCGCCCGTCGGGGTACCCGAGTCAGGTAACCGGGCCGTGAACACGTCCCAGATGACACAGGCGCTGGCAGATGTCTTCGCCACCGGAATCGCCGAGCACCCGGAGGACTGGCACATGCTTCAGCGGCTCTGGCTCGCCGATCTCGACCCGAGGGGGGAAACAGAGTGAGGATCGGCATCGTCTGCCCGTACTCCTGGGACGTACCGGGCGGCGTGCAGTTCCACATCCGGGACCTGGCCGACCATCTCATCCGGCTCGGGCACGAGGTCTCCGTGCTGGCCCCGGCCGACGACGAGACCCCGCTCCCGCCGTACGTCGTCTCGGCGGGCCGCGCCGTCCCCGTCCCGTACAACGGCTCGGTGGCCCGGCTCAACTTCGGCTTCCTGTCGGCCGCGCGGGTACGGCGCTGGCTGCACGACGGCACGTTCGACGTCATCCACATCCATGAGCCGACGTCGCCCTCGCTGGGGCTGCTGACCTGCTGGGCCGCGCAGGGGCCGATCGTCGCGACCTTCCACACCTCCAACCCGCGCTCGCGGGCCATGATCGCGGCGTACCCGATCCTCCAGCCGGCGCTGGAGAAGATCAACGCGCGGATCGCGGTGAGCGAGTACGCGCGGCGCACGCTCGTCGAGCACCTCGGCGGCGACGCGGTCGTCATCCCCAACGGCGTCGACGTCGACTTCTTCGCCAAGGCGGAGCCCAAGGCGGAGTGGCAGGGGGGCACGCTCGGCTTCATAGGGCGCATCGACGAGACTCGCAAGGGCCTGCCGGTCCTCATGCGCGCGCTGCCGAAGATCCTCGCCGCGTGCCCCGAGACGCGGCTGCTGGTCGCCGGCCGCGGCGACGAGGAGGAGGCGGTGGCCTCGCTGCCGAAGGAGATGCGCGAGCGCGTCGAATTCCTCGGCATGGTGAGCGACGAGGACAAGGCGCGGCTGCTGCGCAGTGTCGATGTGTACGTCGCGCCCAACACGGGTGGCGAGAGCTTCGGGATCATCCTGGTCGAGGCGCTGTCGGCGGGCGCGCCGGTACTGGCCGCCGACCTGGACGCGTTTGCCCAGGTCCTGGATCAGGGGGCGGCGGGCGAGCTGTTCGCCAATGAGGACGCGGATGCGCTGGCCGGGGCGGCGGTGCGGCTGCTGGGCGACGCGGGGCGTCGCGCGGAGCTGAGCGAGCGGGGGAGCGCGCATGTGCGGCGCTTCGACTGGTCGACGGTGGGGGCGGACATCCTGGCGGTGTACGAAACGGTGACGGACGGCGCGGCATCGGTGGCGGAGGACGACCGCACGGGCTTCCGCGCGAGATTCGGCCTGGCCCGGGACTAGCCCCTCCGGCGGGTTGCGGGCTCGGGAGCGCTCCGGGAGCGCGGTTCGGCTCCGGTGGGGTGGCGCGGGTCTGTCGTGGGCCGGGTGCCGGGGCGGGTTCGCCTGCGGCGCGGGTGTGGGGGGTGTCGTGGGCCGGGTGCCGGGGCGGGTTCGCCTGCGGCGCGGGTGTGGGGGGTGTCGTGGGCCGGGCGCCGGGGCCTGCGGGAGCGGCGTTCGGGACTGTACGATTTACGGCGCGTTCAGCGGGGTCGCTTTGGGTGCCCGGGGCCCTGCGCCACAAATCGCACTTCTACGTCCCGAACACCACTCCCTCCGACCCCGACCCCCTCCCGCCGTCCCCAGCCGCCGGGCGCGTTGCCCGGCCCCGGTACGGGGCCCGCCCGCCCCGTGTCGTCCGTGCCGCGAGGCCGGGGCCGTGGGGCGCTCCTGTGTTGCCCCGCGGGCGCAGGCCCAGTGTTGTTGCGCCGCGTGGCGGGCGCGGGGCTGTTGTTCGCGCCGCGTGGCGGGCGCGGGCCGGGTGTTGTTGCGCCGCGTAGCGGGCGTCGAACCAGGGGCGGGGCCCGCATCGCGCCGCGGAGCGGGCGCGCAGGGGGCTGGGGGCTTGCCCCCAGTTTCGGGAAGGGGCGGGTAGGGGAACTTCCATGCTTCGGCGCCCCCGCCCCGGGCACCGCGACCGCCAGGGAGCCCCGTAACGTGGGCGCCCGTGATCGAAACCCTTATCTGGATCGCCGTCGCCCTCTTCGCGATCGGCCTGTATCTCAGCTGGACCGCCGGCCGGCTCGACCGGCTGCACGCCCGGATCGACGCCTCGCGCGCCGCCCTCGACGCGCAGCTGCTGCGACGTGCCTCGGTCGCCCAGGAGCTGGCCACCTCCGGTGTACTCGATCCGGCCGCCTCGATCGTGCTGTACCAGGCCGCCCACGCCGCCCGGCAGGCCGAGGAGGAGCAGCGGGAGGTCGCGGAGAGCGAGCTGAGCCAGGCGTTGCGGGCGGTGTTCGCGGAAGTGGACCAGGTGGAGGCCGTCAAGGAGGCCCCCGGGGGCGAGGACGCCGCGAACGAGCTGGCCGCGGCGGTGCGCCGGGTGCCCATGGCGCGGCGCTTCCACAACGACTCGGTACGGGCCACCCGCGCCCTGCGCCGGCACCGCACGGTGCGCTGGTTCCGGCTGGCCGGGCACGCCCCGTTCCCCCTCGCGTTCGAGATGGACGACGAGCCCCCGGCGGCGCTGGCCGACCGGCCGGGCACGTAAACGATCCACCGGCTCACTATTGGCCCTTGCAGTGGACTGGTCCGGAGAGGTTTCCTCGGCGGTGTAGTAGGAAGTACCCCCTTTTCATCACCGAGCGAGGTCATACCGTGTCCAGCACGCTTCCCACCACCCCTCAGGCCCCCGAGACCGGCACCGCCCGCGTGAAGCGCGGCATGGCCGAGCAGCTCAAGGGCGGCGTGATCATGGACGTGGTCAACGCCGAGCAGGCGAAGATCGCCGAGGACGCGGGCGCCGTCGCCGTCATGGCCCTGGAGCGGGTCCCCGCCGACATCCGCAAGGACGGCGGCGTGGCGCGTATGTCCGACCCGAACATGATCGAAGAGATCATCGGCGCCGTCTCCATCCCCGTCATGGCGAAGTCCCGCATCGGCCACTTCGTCGAGGCCCAGGTGCTGGAGGCGCTCGGCGTCGACTACATCGACGAGTCCGAAGTGCTGACGCCGGCGGACGAGGTCAACCACTCGGACAAGTGGGCCTTCACCACGCCGTTCGTGTGTGGTGCCACCAACCTGGGCGAGGCCCTGCGCCGCATCGCCGAGGGCGCGGCCATGATCCGCTCGAAGGGCGAGGCCGGCACCGGCAACGTCGTCGAGGCCGTCCGCCACCTGCGCCAGATCAAGAACGAGATCGCCAAGCTGCGCGGCTACGACAACAACGAGCTGTACGCCGCGGCCAAGGAGCTCCGCGCCCCGTACGAGATCGTCAAGGAGGTCGCCGAGCTCGGCAAGCTGCCGGTCGTGCTGTTCTCCGCCGGTGGTGTGGCCACTCCCGCCGACGCCGCGCTGATGCGCCAGCTGGGGGCCGAGGGCGTCTTCGTCGGCTCGGGCATCTTCAAGTCCGGCGACCCGGCCAAGCGTGCCGCCGCCATCGTGAAGGCCACCACCTTCTACGACGACCCGAAGATCATCGCGGACGCCTCCCGCAACCTGGGCGAGGCCATGGTCGGCATCAACTGCGACACCCTGCCCGAGACCGAGCGCTACGCCAACCGGGGCTGGTAATGACCACTCCCGTCATTGGTGTCCTGGCTCTCCAGGGTGATGTACGGGAGCACCTGATCGCCCTGGCCGCGGCGGACGCCGTGGCCAGGCCGGTCCGGCGCCCCGAGGAACTCGCCGAGGTCGACGCCCTCGTCATACCCGGCGGCGAGTCCACGACCATGTCCAAGCTGGCGGTTCTCTTCGGCATGCTGGAGCCGCTGCGGGAGCGCGTACGGGCCGGCATGCCCGTGTACGGCACCTGTGCCGGCATGATCATGCTCGCCGACAAGCTGCTGGACGGCCGCGAGGACCAGGAGACCCTGGGCGGCGTCGACATGATCGTCCGCCGCAACGCCTTCGGGCGCCAGAACGAGTCGTTCGAGGCGGCTATCGACTTCGCAGGGATAGCGGGCGGACCCGTCGAGGGTGTCTTCATCCGCGCGCCCTGGGTGGAGTCGGTGGGCGGCGCGGTCGACGTGCTCGCCACGTACGACGGCCACACGGTGGCCGTCCGCCAGGGCCACGTGCTCGCCACGTCGTTCCACCCGGAACTCACCGGCGACCACCGCGTCCACGCCTACTTCGTGGACATGGTGCGCGCCGGGTCGTGAAGCGATCCCGGTAGGATCTCTGGCGAACGCAGAGCAGTTATTGGTTACGCGAAGGAGACAGGCGGATGTCCGGCCACTCTAAATGGGCTACGACGAAGCACAAGAAGGCCGTGATCGATGCCAAGCGCGGCAAGCTCTTCGCGAAGCTGATCAAGAACATCGAGGTCGCGGCCCGCACCGGTGGCGTCGACCCCGAGGGCAACCCGACGCTCGTCGACGCCATCCAGAAGGCGAAGAAGAGCTCCGTCCCGAACAAGAACATCGACTCCGCGGTCAAGCGCGGTGGCGGTCTCGAAGCGGGCGGCGTCGACTACCAGACGATCATGTACGAAGGCTACGGCCCGAACGGTGTCGCGGTGCTCATCGAGTGCCTCACCGACAACCGCAACCGCGCCGCTTCGGATGTGCGCGTGGCGATGACCCGCAACGGCGGCTCGATGGCCGACCCGGGTTCCGTCTCGTACCTCTTCAACCGCAAGGGCGTGGTGATCGTCCCCAAGGGCGAGCTGACCGAGGACGACGTCCTCGGCGCGGTCCTGGACGCCGGCGCGGAAGAGGTCAACGACCTGGGTGAGTCGTACGAGGTCGTCAGCGAGGCCACCGACATGGTCGCGGTCCGCACCGCGCTCCAGGAGGCGGGCATCGACTACGACTCGGCCGAGGCCGACTTCCTGCCGACCATGCAGGTCGAGCTCGACGAAGAGGGCGCGCGCAAGGTCTTCAAGCTGATCGACGCGCTCGAGGACAGCGACGACGTGCAGAACGTCTTCGCCAACTTCGACGTCTCCGACGAGGTCATGGAGAAGGTCGACGCCTGACGGGTGCTCAGCACTGCGTTGGTGGACGGGCCGACAGGACACGCTCCTGTCGGCCCGTCCTGCTTGTTGTCAGTACGAGCCGATAGCCTTCAGGAACACGTGGTCGAAGGGTGCGAGGGGAGGGGCGCGGTGCGCGTACTGGGCGTGGACCCGGGGTTGACCCGGTGCGGTATCGGGGTGGTCGAGGGCGTCGCGGGCCGCCCGCTGAAAATGCTGGGTGTGGGGGTTGTTCGTTCGCCCGCGGACGCTGAGATCGGTCTGCGGCTGGTCGCCATCGAGCAGGGCATAGAAGCCTGGCTCGATGAACACCGGCCCGAACTGGTCGCGGTGGAGCGGGTGTTCAGCCAGCACAACGTCCGTACGGTCATGGGCACCGCCCAGGCCAGTGCCGTCGCCATGCTCTGCGCCTCGCGCCGCGGCATCCCCGTCGCCCTGCACACCCCCAGCGAGGTCAAGGCGGCCGTCACCGGCAGCGGCCGGGCCGGCAAGGAGCAGGTCGGGGCCATGGTGACCCGGCTGCTGCGGCTGGACGCACCACCCAAGCCGGCCGACGCCGCCGATGCACTGGCGCTCGCCATCTGCCACATCTGGCGGGCCCCCGCGCAGAACCGTCTCCAGCATGCCGTCGCCGCACACCGTACGACGTACACGACGAAAGGCCGTACCGCATGATCGCCTTTGTCTCGGGCCCGGTCGCGGCCCTGGCCCCGACCACCGCCGTGATCGAGGTCGGGGGCGTCGGCATGGCTGTCCAGTGCACGCCGGGCACCCTGGCCGGACTGCGTATCGGCCGGCAGGCGAAGCTCGCCACCTCTCTCGTCGTACGGGAGGACTCGCTCACGCTGTACGGCTTCGCCGACGACGACGAGCGGCAGGTCTTCGAGCTGCTCCAGACCGCCAGCGGCGTCGGCCCCCGCCTCGCCCAGGCGATGCTCGCCGTACACAGCCCCGACGCGCTGCGCATCGCCGTCTCCACCGGGGACGAGAAGGCGCTCATGGCCGTCCCCGGCATCGGGAAGAAAGGCGCCCAGAAGCTGCTGCTCGAGCTGAAGGACCGCCTGGGCGAGCCGCTGGGCACGGGTGCGCACCTGGGGGCCCAGCGCGTCGCCGCGCGCGGTCCCGCGCCCTGGAGCGAGCAGCTGCACGCCGCTCTCATCGGCCTCGGGTACGCGACGCGGGAGGCCGACGAGGCCGTTGAGGCCGTCACCCCGCAGGCCGAGGCCGCTGTCGCCGAAGGCTCCGCCCCGCCCGTTCCGCAGCTGCTCCGCGCGGCCCTGCAGACTCTGAACCGCACGCGCTGACATGGGCGCCCGCAGGACCGCAGCCGCGGCCCGATCCACACACCACCGGCCGACCCCGCACCCGGCCGGGACGACTCCGACCCCGACTCCGCGAGGCGAGCTGCAGTGAACTGGGACGACACGGCCCCCGAGAGCCCCGACCGGCTGGTCGGGGCCGACGCCGACGGCGAGGACACCGCGGTCGAAGCGGCACTGCGGCCCAAGGACCTGGATGAGTTCGTCGGTCAGGAGAAGGTCCGCCAGCAGCTCGACCTGGTGCTGCGCGCCGCACGCCAGCGCGGCGGCACCGCCGACCACGTCCTGCTCTCCGGCGCTCCCGGCCTCGGCAAGACCACCCTGTCCATGATCATCGCCGCCGAGATGGGCGCCCCGATCCGGATCACCTCGGGCCCGGCCATCCAGCACGCCGGCGACCTCGCGGCGATCCTGTCCTCCCTCCAGGAGGGCGAAGTGCTCTTCCTCGACGAGATCCATCGGATGTCCCGTCCGGCGGAGGAAATGCTCTACATGGCGATGGAGGACTTCCGGGTCGACGTCATCGTCGGCAAGGGCCCCGGCGCCACCGCCATCCCGCTGGAGCTGCCCCCCTTCACCCTGGTCGGCGCCACCACCAGGGCGGGACTGCTGCCGCCACCGCTGCGCGACCGGTTCGGCTTCACCGGGCACATGGAGTTCTACGCTCCCGCCGAGCTGGAGCGCGTCATCCACCGCTCCGCCCGGCTCCTCGACCTCGACATCGAGGTGGACGGCGCCGCCGAGATCGCCGGCCGCTCCCGTGGCACGCCCCGCATCGCCAACCGCCTGCTGCGCCGCGTACGGGACTACGCCCAGGTCAAGGCAGACGGCCTCATCACCCGTGAGGTGGCGGAAACGGCCCTGCGGGTGTACGAGGTCGACGCCCGCGGGCTGGACCGGCTGGACCGGGCCGTACTCGAAGCCCTGCTCAAGCTCTTCGGCGGCGGTCCGGTGGGCCTGTCCACCCTGGCGGTGGCCGTGGGGGAGGAGCGGGAGACGGTCGAGGAAGTCGCGGAGCCGTTCCTGGTACGGGAGGGCCTACTGGCCCGTACGCCCCGTGGCCGGGTGGCGACACCGGCCGCCTGGGCCCACCTCGGACTGGTTCCGCCGCAGCACAGCGCAGGAGTAAGCGGACAACAGGGCCTGTTCGGGGCGTGACGGCGCGGAGGCTCGCGAGGGCAGGAACCACGGTGCCATGCTGGGCGTTGTTCCATCGGTACGGACTCGCTTAGACTCCGCCGATGCCGACCTTCCAGGCCGGCGTGCCCACCCCCGAAGATCAGGCCGCACATCAAGCGGTCGTGCGAAGGAAACCCCGTCCCGTGGATATCGTGACTCTCCTCCCGTTCATCGTGCTCATCGGGGCCATGTTCCTGATGACCCGGTCCGCCAAGAAGAAGCAGCAGGCCGCCGCGCACATGCGCGACCAGGTCCAGCCCGGCGCCGGCGTCCGGACCATCGGCGGCATGTACGCCACCGTCAAGGAGGTCCACGACGACACGCTCCTCCTCGAGGTGGCCCCCGGCGTCCACGCCGTCTACGCGAAGAACTCCGTCGGCGCCGTCCTCGAGGACGTGGAGTACAACCGCATCGTCCACGGCGCCGGTGAGGACCTCGAGGCCGACGGCCCCGTCGTACCGGACGACGCATCCGCGCTGACCGGCCCCGCCGATTCCCCGGCGCCCGCCGAGCCCGCCGCCGACGACACCCGAATCGACCTGGGCAAGAAGGCCGAGGCGGACGACGTCGAGCCGGAGAAGAAGGACGGCAAGGCCGACGGGAAGACCGACGGCGAGACCGACGCCAAGTAGTCACGACCGGGGATCGTGGAGCGCCCACCGGCGCCTGCCACGATCCCCCGTGAGTGCTTTCTTCTGCGGGGGCAGGTCCCCACAACACTTAGTGGCCGCCAGGGCGCACACCCGGCGCGGGCGGTTGGACAGGGAGAAACGAGAAGGTGGCAGCACCGAAGAAGGGCCGAGGGTCCACGGGCGCTCAGGGGAGGCCGGGGCGTGCCCTGGCCCTGATCCTGATCGCCATGGTGGCGCTTACCGGGGGGATGTTCCTCTCCAAGCAGACGACGCCCCGCCTGGGCATCGACCTGGCCGGCGGTACGAGCATCACGCTCAAGGCGAAGCCCCAGCCCGGCAAGCAGGACGCGGTCAACGAGACCAACATGAACACCGCGGTCGGCATCATCGAGCGCCGTGTCAATGGTCTGGGTGTGTCCGAGGCCGAGGTCCAGCGGCAGGGCCGCGAGCACATCATCGTCAACATCCCCAAGGGGACGGACGAGAAGCAGGCGCGTCAGCAGGTCGGCACGACCGCTCAGCTCTTCTTCCGTCCGGTTCTGACGATCGCCGCCGGCTCCCCGCAGGCCCCGCAGCCGTCCCCCAGCGCCTCCTCCGGCACGCCGAAGGCCGCGGACAAGGACAAGGGCTCCGACGAGGAGGCCACCTCTACGGCAACTCCGACGTCGACCCCGACCACCCAGGGCCGTGCCGTTACCGACGCGCTGAAGGACGACGCCACTCCGACGCCGAAGAGCAGCGACTCGAAGCAGCCCGACGCGGCCAAGGCCCCCACGCCGAACCCCTCCGAGTCCGCCGCGGCGAGCAAGCTGGAGAAGCAGTTCACTGCGCTCGACTGCACCAAGAAGGAGTCCCGCGCAGAGGTCGGCGTGGGCACCAAGGACACCGACACGGTGGTGGCCTGCGGTAAGAGCCCGGCCGGTCAGTGGCAGAAGTACATCCTGGGCCCGGCCGAGGTGAACGGCACCGACGTCGACGACGCGAAGGGTGTCCTCGACCCGCAGCGCAGCATGTGGATCGTCCAGATGGACTTCACGGACAAGGGCGCGAAGAAGTTCGCCGACATCACTGGCAAGCTCGCTGCCCAGCAGTCCCCGCAGAACCAGTTCGCCATCGTGCTCGACGGTGAAGTGGTCTCCGACCCCTCCGTCAGCCAGGCACTGACCGGCGGCAGCGCCGAGATCTCCGGCAGCTTCAACCAGCAGACCGCCGAGGACCTGGGCAACATCCTCTCGTACGGTGCGCTCCCGCTCTCCTTCCAGGAGGACAGCGTCACCACCGTCACGGCCGCGCTCGGCGGTGAGCAGCTGAAGGCGGGCCTCATCGCCGGTGCGATCGGCCTCGCGCTGGTCGTGATCTACCTGGTCGCCTACTACCGCGGCCTCGCCTTTATCGCGATCGTGAGCCTTCTCGTCTCCGCGATCCTCACCTACACGATCATGGCGCTGCTCGGTAAGGGCATCGGCTTCGCGCTCAACCTGCCGGCCGTCTGCGGTGCGATCGTCGCGATCGGAATCACCGCGGACTCGTTCATCGTGTACTTCGAGCGCATCCGGGACGAGATCCGCGAGGGCCGCACGCTGCGTCCGGCCGTCGAGCGGGCCTGGCCGCGCGCCCGGCGCACCATCCTGGTCTCCGACTTCGTGTCGTTCCTGGCCGCGGCGGTGCTGTTCATCGTGACCGTGGGCAAGGTGCAGGGCTTCGCCTTCACGCTCGGCCTCACCACCCTTCTCGACGTCGTCGTGGTGTTCCTCTTCACCAAGCCCGTGATGACGCTGATGGCCCGTACGAAGTTCTTCTCCAGCGGTCACCCGTGGTCCGGCCTGGACCCGAAGCGGCTGGGCGTACAGCCCCCGCTGCGCCGCACCCGCCGTATCTCCGCCCCCGTCGACCCGAAGGAGGCGTGAGATGTCGCGACTCGGCAGCCTCGGCCACCGGCTCTACCAGGGCGAAGTCGGCTACGACTTCGTCGGCAAGCGGAAGATCTGGTACGGCGTTTCGATCCTGATCACCATCACCGCCATCGTGGCCCTGGCGGTACAGGGCCTCAACATGGGCATCGAGTTCAAGGGCGGTGCCGTCCTCACCACACCCAAGACGGACGTCTCCGTCTCGCAGGTGCAGGAGGAGGCCGAGAAGGCCTCCGGCCACGACGCGATCGTCCAGGAACTGGGCAGCGGCGGTATGCGGATCCAGCTCAGCGGTCTGGACACCGACGCCGCGGCCGACGTCAAGAAGGATCTGGCCGACGCCCTCGGTGTCCAGGAGAAGGACATCAACGCCGATCTCGTCGGCCCCAGCTGGGGCGAGCAGATCGCCAACAAGGCATGGACCGGTCTGGGCATCTTCATGTTCCTCGTGGTGATCTATCTTGCGATCGCCTTCGAGTGGCGCATGGCGCTCGCCGCGCTGATCGCGCTGATCCACGACATCACCATCACCGTCGGTGTGTACGCGCTGGTCGGCTTCGAGGTCACCCCGGGTACCGTGATCGGTCTGCTGACGATCCTCGGTTACTCCCTCTACGACACGGTCGTCGTCTTCGACTCGTTGAAGGAGGGGTCGAAGGACATCACCAAGCAGACCCGCTGGACCTACAGCGAGGTCGCCAATCGCAGCATCAACAGCACCCTGGTGCGTTCCATCAACACCACGGTCGTCGCACTGCTGCCGGTGGCGGGCCTGCTCTTCATCGGTGGCGGTGTGCTCGGCGCCGGCATGCTCAACGACATCTCGCTGTCGCTGTTCGTCGGCCTCGCGGCCGGTGCGTACTCCTCGATCTTCATCGCCACCCCGCTGGTCGCCGACCTCAAGGAGCGCGACCCGCAGATGAAGGCCCTGAAGAAGCGGGTGCTTGCCAAGCGGGCCGCCGCGGCCGCCAAGGGCGAGCGGGCGGACGAGGCCACCGCCGGTGGGCCGCAGGACGCGCGCGACGTTTCGGACGGCGATGCCGAGGCGGCCGTCGTCGGCCAGCGCCGGCAGACCACGCCGCCCGGCGGCGGACGTGGGCGGGGCAAGCGCCGATGACGAGCACGCACGAGCTGCTGCTCAGCCGGATCCGGGATGTGCCCGACTACCCGAAGCAGGGGGTGATGTTCAAGGACATCACCCCGCTGCTCGCGGACCCGAAGGCCTTCACGGCGCTGACCGAGGTGCTTGCCGAGCTGTGCGTACGGCACGGCGCCACGAAGATCGTCGGTCTGGAGGCACGCGGCTTCATCCTTGCCGCGCCCGCCGCCGTCCGCTCCGGAATCGGGTTCGTCCCGGTCCGCAAGGCGGGCAAGCTGCCCGGCGCGACGCTGTCCCAGGCGTACGAGCTCGAATACGGCACCGCCGAGATCGAGATCCACGCCGAGGACCTGGCCGCGGGCGACCGTGTCATGGTCATCGACGACGTCCTGGCCACCGGCGGCACGGCCGAGGCCTCGCTGGAGCTGATCCGGCGGGCCGGCGCCGAGGTCGCGGGCGTGGCGGTACTGATGGAGCTGAGCTTCCTCGCGGGCCGCGCGCGCCTGGAGACGGCCCTGCGCGGAGCCCCCCTGGAGGCTCTGATCACGGTCTGAGCCCATAGGCCGGTACGGAAATCATCGACGGCGGCCACCCGGAGAAATCCGGGTGGCCGCCGTTCGTTGTGGCGTCTCTCACCGGCCCGGGACGAGCTTCGGGCCAGGGATCGATACCATGGGCTATCCGGACCTGACCGGGGGACCCGGATACGCATGAGGAGCGCTCTTGCCAGACGAGGTCCAGCCACTGGCCGCCGCCGCGCAGCCCGACCAGCCGGCCGACAAGGCCGCGGCGGCCGCCGCCATGCCCCAGGAGAGCGCGAAGCAGCCCGCCGAGAACCCCACGCCGCCCGTCTCCACGCGGTCCAACGGCTCGGCCTCCCAGGCCCCGCTCCCGGCCTCCGCGGCGAAGCCCGTGCCCGCCAAGCCTGTACCCGCCAAGCCCGCGCCCGGCCAGGCGCCCCGCTCCGGCGGTTCGTCCAACCGGGTTCGCGCCCGGCTCGCCCGTCTCGGCGTCCAGCGCTCCAGCCCGTACAACCCGGTCCTCGAACCGCTGCTGCGCATAGTGCGCAGCAACGACCCCAAGATCGAGACCGCCACGCTGCGGCAGATCGAGCACGCGTACCAGGTTGCCGAGCGCTGGCACCGCGGCCAGAAGCGCAAGAGCGGCGATCCGTACATCACCCACCCCCTCGCCGTCACCACCATCCTGGCCGAGCTGGGCATGGACCCGGCGACGCTGATGGCCGGCCTGCTGCACGACACCGTCGAGGACACCGAGTACGGCCTCGACACCCTGCGCCGCGACTTCGGCGACCAGGTCGCCCTGCTCGTCGACGGCGTCACCAAGCTCGACAAGGTCAAGTTCGGCGAGGCCGCGCAGGCCGAGACCGTACGCAAGATGGTCGTGGCGATGGCCAAGGACCCGCGCGTCCTGGTCATCAAGCTCGCCGACCGCCTGCACAACATGCGCACCATGCGCTATCTCAAGCGGGAGAAGCAGGAGAAGAAGGCCCGCGAGACGCTGGAGATCTACGCTCCCCTGGCCCACCGGCTCGGCATGAACACCATCAAGTGGGAGCTGGAGGACCTCTCCTTCGCGATCCTCTACCCCAAGATGTACGACGAGATCGTGCGGCTCGTCGCCGAGCGGGCCCCCAAGCGCGACGAGTACCTGGCCGTCGTCACCGACGAGGTCCAGTCCGACCTGCGCGCCGCCCGGATCAAGGCCACCGTCACCGGCCGGCCGAAGCACTACTACAGCGTCTACCAGAAGATGATCGTGCGAGGCCGCGACTTCGCGGAGATCTACGACCTGGTGGGCATCCGCGTCCTCGTCGACACCGTCCGCGACTGCTACGCGGCGCTCGGCACCGTCCACGCCCGGTGGAACCCGGTCCCGGGGCGGTTCAAGGACTACATCGCGATGCCCAAGTTCAACATGTACCAGTCGCTGCACACGACCGTCATCGGGCCCAGCGGCAAGCCGGTCGAGCTGCAGATCCGTACGTTCGACATGCACCGCCGCGCCGAGTACGGCATCGCCGCGCACTGGAAGTACAAGCAGGAGACCGTCGCCGGCAGCTCCAAGGTGCGCACCGACGTGCCCCGGGCCGCCAAGGGCAGCGCCGGCCAGGACACCGTCAACGACATGGCCTGGCTGCGGCAGTTGCTCGACTGGCAGAAGGAGACCGAGGACCCGGGCGAGTTCCTGGAGTCGCTGCGCTTCGACCTCTCGCGCAACGAGGTCTTCGTCTTCACCCCCAAGGGCGACGTCATAGCGCTGCCCGCGGGAGCCACCCCGGTCGACTTCGCGTACGCGGTCCACACCGAGGTCGGCCACCGCACCATAGGAGCGCGGGTCAACGGGCGGCTCGTACCCCTCGAATCGACTCTGGACAACGGCGACTTGGTGGAGGTCTTCACCTCCAAGGCCGTCGGCGCGGGCCCGTCCCGCGACTGGCTGGGCTTCGTCAAGTCCCCGCGCGCTCGCAACAAGATCCGCGCCTGGTTCTCCAAGGAGCGTCGCGACGAGGCGATCGAGCACGGCAAGGACGCCATCGCGCGCGCCATGCGCAAACAGAACCTGCCGATCCAGCGGATTCTCACCGGCGACTCCCTGGTCACGCTCGCGCACGAGATGCGCTACCCCGACATCTCCTCCCTGTACGCGGCGATCGGCGAGGGTCATGTCGCGGCGCAGGGCGTCGTACAGAAGCTGGTCCAGGCCCTCGGCGGCGAGGATGCCGCCAACGAGGACATCGCCGAGACCGCGGTCCCGGTGCGCGGCCGCAGCAAGCGGCGGGCCAACGCCGACCCCGGTGTGGTCGTCAAGGGCGTCGAGGACGTGTGGGTCAAGCTGGCCCGCTGCTGTACGCCGGTCCCCGGCGACCCGATCATCGGCTTCGTCACCCGCGGCAGCGGCGTCTCCGTCCACCGCGCCGACTGCGTCAACGTCGACTCGCTGTCGCAGCAGCCGGAGCGCATCCTCGAGGTCGAGTGGGCTCCGACCCAGTCCTCCGTCTTCCTGGTCGCCATACAGGTCGAGGCGCTGGACCGGTCCCGGCTGCTCTCGGACGTCACGCGCGTGCTGTCCGACCAGCACGTCAACATCCTCTCCGCGGCCGTGCAGACCTCGCGCGACCGGGTGGCCACCTCACGGTTCACCTTCGAGATGGGCGACCCCAAGCACCTCGGCCATGTACTGAAGGCGGTACGGGGCGTGGAGGGCGTGTACGACGTCTACCGCGTCACCTCGGCCCGCAGGCCGTAGCAGCGCACACGGCGGCCCCGGTACGGAAATCCGTACCGGGGCCGCCCCATGTCGTGCCCGGCGAATCAGCCGCCGAACTCCTCCAGGCCCTTGAGCGCCTGGTCCAGCAGCGCCTGCCGGCCCTCGAGCTCCCTGGCGAGCTTGTCGGCCTTGACGTTGTTCCCCGCCGCGCGCGCCGCGTCGACCTGCGTACGCAGCTTGTCCACCGCCGCCTGGAGCTGGCCCGTCAGACCGGCGGCACGCGCCCGCGCCTCCGGGTTCGTCCGCCGCCACTCGGCTTCCTCGGACTCCTGGATGGCCCGCTCCACGGCGTGCATCCGGCCCTCGATCTTCGGCCGAGCGTCCCGCGGTACGTGGCCGATGGCCTCCCAGCGCTCGTTGATGGCCCGGAACGCGGCACGGGCCGCCTTCAGGTCCGTCACCGGCACGAGCTTCTCGGCCTCGACCGCGAGCTCCTCCTTGAGCTTGAGGTTCTCGGACTGCTCGGCGTCGCGCTCCGCGAAGACCTCGCTGCGCGCGGCGAAGAAGACGTCCTGGGCGCCGCGGAAGCGGTTCCACAGCTCGTCCTCGGCCTCGCGCTGGGCGCGGCCCGCCGCCTTCCACTCCGTCATCAGGTCGCGGTAGCGCGCCGCCGTGGGACCCCAGTCGGTGGAGCCGGACAGCGACTCGGCCTCCGCGACCAGCTTCTCCTTGGCCTTGCGGGCATCCTCGCGCTGCGCGTCGAGCGAGGCGAAGTGGGCCTTGCGGCGCTTGGAGAAGGCCGAGCGGGCGTGCGAGAAGCGGTGCCAGAGCTCGTCGTCCGACTTCCGGTCGAGCCTCGGCAGGCCCTTCCAGGTGTCCACCAGCGCGCGCAGCCGCTCACCGGCGGCCCGCCACTGCTCGCTCTGCGCCAGCTCCTCGGCCTCGGCGACCAGCGCCTCCTTGGCGTGCTTCGCCTCGTCGGTCTGCTTCGCCTTCTGTGCCTTGCGCTCCTCGCGGCGCGAGTCCACGGTCGCGACGAGCTTGTCGAGCCGCTGACGCAGCGCGTCGAGATCGCCGACGGCGTGGTGCTCCTCGACCTGCTGGCGCAGATGCTCGATCGCGGTCGTCGCGTCCTTCGCCGACAGGTCGGTGGTCCGTACCCGTCGTTCGAGGAGGCCGATCTCGACAACCAGGCCTTCGTACTTGCGCTCGAAGTAAGCCAGAGCCTCCTCGGGAGATCCGGCCTGCCACGAGCCGACGACCTTCTCGCCATCGGCAGTACGCACGTACACGGTGCCCGTCTCATCGACGCGGCCCCACGGGTCGCTGCTCACAGCGCCTCCTCCACATGATGCCTACGAGGGGGCTTGCCACCCCCTGGGCATCGTCCACAGTTTCCTGGGGCGGGCAGCGCCCGCCCTGCACAACGCCAACATAGGCGAACGGCGGGTCGGCTGTCCGCATCCAGCGCGACCGAAAATCCCCTCCTCAGGACTTGGTCACAGCCGCTTTCTCCATGGTGACAGCCTTCTTCGGAGCCCCGTCCTGTGCCCCGCCCTCGACGCCGGCCTTGGCCACCGCGTTGACGGTCTTCAGGCCCGCCGCGTCGATCGTGCCGAACGGTGTGTACGTCGGGGGCAGCTTGCTGTCCTTGTACACCAGGAAGAACTGGCTGCCGCCGGAGCCGGGCTGCCCGGTGTTCGCCATGGCGACCGTGCCGGCCGGGTAGGTCACCTTGCCGTCCGCGCCCGCCTTGCCCAGGCCGGTCAGGTTCTCGTCCGGGATGGTGTAGCCGGGGCCACCGGTGCCGTCGCCCTTCGGGTCGCCGCACTGCAGGACGAAGATGCCGCCCGTGGTGAGGCGGTGGCACTTCGTTCCGTCGAAGAAGCCCTTGTCCGCGAGCGACTTGAACGAGTTCACCGTGTGCGGGGTCTTCGCGGCGTCCATGGCGAGCTTGATGTCGCCCTGGTTGGTCTTGATCGCGAAGGTGTACTTCGCCTTCTTGTCGATCGTCAGCGGCGGCTCCGGCGACTTCGACTCGCCGGCCGACGGGGACGGGTCGGCGGCGTCCGCGTTGTCGGCCTTCTTGTCCTTCTCGAAGGCCCCGGTCGCGGCCGCCGCGGCGCCGGCTGCCAGGACCACTGCAACTGCCGACGCGATCACCGCATTGCGCCGGCGCGCCTTGCGGCGGGCTTCGGCCCTGCGCTGCTGCTGACGCTCGAACTTTTCCCTGGCGAGCTGTCGCCGCCGCTGATCGCTGCTGACCACCGGGTCGTCTCCTTGTGCGTATCGGGTACTGCTGTCCGGCCGGGCTAGCCCGTACCGTATATGGGTTCGCTGTGTGATGAGCAGCGCCGGTAGGCTCTGATCTGCTGCAATCCCCGCCGGCCGAAATCCCGCCGGACGACCCAAGCCGGACAACACCTAAGGACGATCGTGCTCATTGCCGGGTTCCCCGCCGGGGCCTGGGGGACCAACTGTTATCTGGTCGCCCCCGCCGCAGGCGAGGAGTGCGTGATCATCGACCCGGGCCACCAGGCCGCTCAGGGAGTCGAGGAAGCACTCAGGAAGCACCGGCTCAAGCCTGTCGCGGTCGTCCTCACCCATGGCCACATCGACCATGTGGCCTCGGTGGTGCCGGTGTGCGGAGCACATGACGTACCGGCGTGGATCCACCCCGCCGACCGGTACATGATGAACGACCCGGAGAGGGCCCTCGGCCGCTCCATCGGCATGCCGCTCATGGGCGAGCTGACCGTGGGGGAGCCCGACGACGTGCAGGAGCTGACCGACGGGGCGCGACTGAAGCTCGCGGGCCTGGAGTTCACCGTCGCGCACGCGCCCGGCCATACCAAGGGGTCGGTGACGTTCCGGATGCCCGAGAGCGCTGACATCCCGCAGGTGTTCTTCTCGGGTGACCTGCTCTTCGCCGGCTCCGTCGGACGCACCGACCTGCCGGGCGGCGACCAGGCCGAGATGCTCGAGTCGCTGGCGCGTGTGTGCCTGCCGCTCGACGACTCGACCGTGGTGCTGTCCGGCCACGGCCCCCAGACCACCATCGGCCGCGAGCGCGCCACCAACCCGTATCTGCGCGAGGTGGCCGCCGGCTTCGGAGACGGCCCGACCGCCGCTCCCCGACGAGGAATGTGACGAGAGACTTCCCGTGAGCACTTTTCAGGCCCCCAAGGGCACGTACGACCTGCTGCCGCCCGACTCCGCGAAGTACCTCGCGGTACGCGAGGCGATCGCCGCACCCCTGAAGAACTCCGGCTACGGCTACATCGAGACGCCCGGCTTCGAGAACGTCGAGCTCTTCTCCCGAGGAGTCGGTGAGTCGACCGACATCGTCTCCAAGGAGATGTACGCCTTCGAGACCAAGGGCGGCGACCAGCTGGCGCTGCGCCCCGAAGGCACCGCGTCCGTACTGCGCGCAGCCCTGGAGGCCAGCCTGCACAAGCTAGGCAACCTGCCGGTCAAGCTCTGGTACTCGGGCTCCTACTACCGCTACGAGAAGCCCCAGAAGGGCCGCTACAGGCACTTCTCGCAGGTCGGGGCCGAGGCGATCGGCGCCGAGGACCCGGCACTGGACGCCGAGCTGATCATCCTGGCCGATCAGGCGTACCGCTCGCTCGGGCTGCGCACCTTCCGCATCCTGCTGAACTCGCTGGGCGACAAGGAGTGCCGTCCCGTCTACCGGGCCGCCCTGCAGGACTTCCTGCGCGGGCTGGAGCTGGACGAGGACACCCGGCGCCGTATCGACATCAACCCGCTGCGGATCCTCGACGACAAGCGCGCCGAGGTGCAGCAGCAGCTCGCCGGTGCGCCGATGCTGCGCGACTACCTCTGCGACGCGTGCAAGGCGTACCACGAGGAGGTGGGCGAGCTGCTGGGGGCGGCCGGAGTCGCGTACGAGGACGACGAGAAGCTCGTCCGCGGCCTCGACTACTACACCCGTACGACGTTCGAGTTCGTCCACGACGGGCTCGGCTCGCAGTCCGCGGTGGGCGGCGGCGGCCGCTACGACGGTCTCTCGGAGATGATCGGCGGCCCGGCGCTCCCGTCCGTGGGCTGGGCGCTCGGCGTGGACCGTACGGTGCTGGCGCTGGAGGCCGAGGGCATCACGCTCGAACTCCCCGCCGCCACCAGCGTGTTCGCGGTGCCGCTCGGCGAGGAGGCCCGCCGGCTGCTCTTCGGCGTGGTCACCGAGCTGCGCAGGGCCGGGGTCGCGGCCGACTTCGCGTACGGCGGCAAGGGCCTGAAGGGCGCGATGAAGAACGCAAACCGTTCGGGCGCGCGGTTCACGATCGTCGCGGGCGAGCGTGACCTCGCCGACGGCGTGGTGCAGCTCAAGGACATGGAGAGCGGCGAGCAGACCCCGGTCGCGCTGGACGCGGTGGTCGACGAGATCCGGGCGAAGCTCGTCTGAACGGCGAAGTTCGCCTGAACAGGGAATGCACCACGGGGCCCGGACCGTCGCCGACGATCCGGGCCGCCTTATGTCCGGCGAACGCCGGACTCGGCAGGATGGCCGGCGGGGTGCGGCACAATGGGCGTGCCCTGCAAGGTCCTACGGGAGCGACGGAACGGCATATGACGACGACTGCGGCTGACGAGGGGACCGGGCGTTCGGTCGGTGCCGGGCGGGCGTTCGCCTGGCTGCTGGTGATCACCGGTGCGGCAGGTCTGCTGGCTTCCTGGATCATCACGCTCGACAAGTTCAAGCTGCTCGAAGACCCGGACTTCGTCCCCGGCTGCAGCCTGAACCCGATCGTCTCCTGCGGCAACATCATGAAGAGCGAGCAGGCGTCGGCCTTCGGCTTCCCCAACCCGATGCTCGGCCTGGTCACCTACGCGATGGTGATCGCCATCGGCATGGGCCTGCTGGCCGGGGCGCGCTACCGGCGCTGGTTCTGGCTGGGCCTGAACGCGGGCACGTTGTTCGGCGTCGGCTTCTGCACCTGGCTCCAGTACCAGTCGCTGTACACCATCAACTCGCTGTGCCTGTGGTGCTGCCTGGCCTGGGTCGCCACGATCGTGATGTTCTGCTACGTCACCCTGCACAACATCAAGCACCGCTTCCTTCCGGTTCCGGCCGGCATGCGGAGCGGGCTGCTGGAGTTCCACTGGGTCGTTCCGGTGGTCTGGGTCGGCATCATCGGGATGCTGATCCTGACCCGCTGGTGGGACTTCTGGACCAGCTGAGCCCGGCGGCGTTGTCAGTGGGCTGACATAGGCTTCACGCGTGGAACCCGACCTGTTCACCGCCGCCGCAGAGGACCGCCAGGAGAAGGATCCGTCCAGCACTCCGCTCGCTGTACGGATGCGCCCGCGCACCCTCGACGAAGTCGTGGGCCAGCAGCACCTCCTGAAGCCGGGTGCGCCGCTGCGCCGGCTGGTGGGCGAGGGAGGCGGCGGGCCCGCCGGGCCCTCCTCGGTGATCCTCTGGGGGCCGCCGGGCACCGGAAAGACGACGCTCGCGTACGTCGTCAGCCAGGCCACCCAGAAGCGCTTCGTCGAACTCTCCGCGATCACCGCCGGCGTCAAGGAAGTTCGGGCGGTCATCGACGGCGCCCGCCGCGCCGCGGGCGGCTTCGGCAAGGAGACCGTCCTCTTCCTGGACGAGATCCACCGGTTCAGCAAGGCGCAGCAGGACTCGCTGCTGCCCGCGGTCGAAAACCGCTGGGTGACGCTGATCGCCGCGACCACCGAGAACCCGTACTTCTCGATCATCTCCCCGCTGCTTTCCCGCTCCCTGCTGCTCACGCTCGAACCGCTCACCGACGACGACCTGCGCGCCCTGCTGCACCGAGCGCTCACCGAGCAGCGCGGCCTCGGCGGAGCCGTCACCCTGCCCGCCGACGCCGAGGCGCATCTGCTGCGGATCGCGGGCGGCGACGCGCGCCGGGCTCTCACGGCCCTGGAGGCGGGTGCGGGCTCGGCGATCTCCCAGGGCGAGCAGGAGGTCACCCTGCGGGCCGTGGAGGAGGCCGTGGACCGGGCAGCGGTGAAGTACGACCGCGACGGCGACCAGCACTACGACGTGGCGAGCGCCCTGATCAAGTCGATCCGGGGCTCGGACGTGGACGCGGCGCTGCACTACCTGGCCCGCATGATCGAGGCGGGGGAGGACCCCCGGTTCATCGCCCGGCGGCTGATGATCTCCGCCAGCGAGGACATCGGCCTGGCCGACCCGACCGCGCTGCCGACGGCGGTGGCCGCCGCCCAGGCGGTCGCGCTGATCGGCTTCCCCGAGGCGGCTCTCACCCTCAGCCACGCCACCATCGCGCTCGCCCTGGCGCCCAAGTCGAACACCGCGACCACGGCGATCGGCGCCGCGCTCGCCGATGTGCGCGGCGGGCTGGCCGGCCCGGTGCCGCCGCATCTGCGTGACGGCCACTACAAGAGCGCGGCCAAGCTCGGCCACGCCCAGGGGTACGTGTACCCGCACGACGTGCCGGGCGCGATCGCGGCGCAGCAGTACGCCCCGGACGCGGTGCACGGCAAGCGGTACTACGAGCCCACGCGGTACGGCGCGGAGGCGCGGTACGCGGACGTGGTGGAGAAGGTCCGTGAGCGGCTGCGGGGGGGCACCCCCTGACAGGAGGCTCCGTACGAGTCCGCCTCAGTACGAGGCCGCCTCGAAGAGCGTGTGCATCGCCCGGCGCAGGCCGGTGATGTCACGTACCGGCTCGGGGAACTCGAACCGCGCGTCGAAGCACTGCTCTCCGCTGAACCGCACCCGCAGCCCGAACCGGTCCAGGGCCAGCGGCACCGCGCGCCGGCCCGACCAGGCGCCGGGCTCGCGATCGCCCAGCAGCCCGCACAGCTCCTGCACCTGGTCGCTGTGCGCGGCGTGCAGATGCTGGAGCAGCTCCGCCTCGTGCGCGACGAGGGGATCGGCGGTGGCGTGCGCGAACTCCTCCGGCTCGACGCTCGACGCGCCCCACAGGTCGTCCACCGACGCCTCGCCCACCTCCAGCCGCAGCATCATCCGGCCGGGCTCGGCCATGCCGGGTGCGTGGGTGAGCCAGCCGGAGATCCAGGCGCGGCCGCGGATACGGTGGGGGACGGAGACCGGCGCGACATCGGTGATCTCCAGCACGGCGGCCAGTTCGTCGTCCTGTGCGTGCGTTGCGGCGCGTACGGCCGGGGAGTCGGCCGGAAATTCGAGGTACACCTCGCCGTCCGGACCCACGCTTCGCGCGGCCGGCATCAGCTGGTCGGGGCGTGCGCCGTCCAGCCCGGTAATGAGCAGTACGGCTGAGCATGTACCCTGTACGAGAGTTCGTGTGCGCTCGGCTGCTGACGGCATCCGAGTGATTTCAAGCCCGCTGGGACGCGGCTGACCATGAGCTGATCGGACCTCCGTCGCCTCGACGCTCTCAGAAGCGTCGGTGTTCTTTGTGCTGTCCGTGATGCGCTTGGTGTTCCCAGGGCGAGACATGCGATCTCCTTGAGTAAGGTGAGCCTAACCTAACCTACAACGGAGGTCTGGAGAACGTGCCTAACCAGTCGCGTCCCAAGGTCAAGAAGTCTCGCGCGCTCGGTATCGCGCTGACGCCGAAGGCTGTCAAGTACTTCGAAGCCCGCCCCTACCCGCCGGGCGAGCACGGCCGTGGCCGCAAGCAGAACTCGGACTACAAGGTCCGTCTGCTCGAGAAGCAGCGTCTGCGCGCCCAGTACGACATCAGCGAGCGCCAGATGGCGCGTGCCTACGACCGCGCCAAGAAGGCCGAGGGCAAGACGGGCGAGGCGCTGGTCGTCGAGCTCGAGCGCCGTCTCGACGCCCTGGTCCTGCGTTCGGGCATCGCCCGCACCATCTACCAGGCCCGCCAGATGGTCGTCCACGGCCACATCCAGGTCAACAGCGGCAAGGTCGACAAGCCGTCCTTCCGCGTCCGTCCCGACGACGTCGTGACGGTCCGCGAGCGCAGCCGCGACAAGCACCCCTTCCAGGTTGCCCGCGAGGGTGGCTACGCCGGCGAGGGCGAGACCCCGCGCTACCTCCAGGTGAACCTGAAGGCCCTGGCCTTCCGCCTGGACCGTGACCCTAACCGCAAGGAAATCCCGGTCATCTGCGACGAGCAGCTCGTCGTCGAGTACTACGCCCGCTGATCTGGGGGCACCTCCCAGCGGTAGCTGGGGGAGTACCCACTCGGGCTGGTCAGCCCGCCGTCTCCCCGCCGCCCTGTGCGGAGGGGGAGCCGGCGGGCTTCCGCGTTTGCGGGGGCATGCCTGCGTGGCCGCCACGCACCACTTGGGCCGGTGCGGTCGGCGGTCTCTTCACCCGCAGCGCCCGCTCCACCAGCGACTCCAGCCCCATCGCGCGGCCCTCCCGCACACACTCCGCGTACCGCTCGGCCCCGAGGAGCCGGCCGGCCTGCTGCTCGCACTGGGCCCGCGGTGAGCTGAAATAGCCCGAACCGAACAGCGGCAGGCCGACCGAGTCCCAGATCGGCTCGGCGGCGCCCTGCAGCACCGCGGCCTCCGACGGGTCGCCCTCGCCGGCCGTCACCAGGGCCAGCAGTCAATCGCCAGCACCAGGCCCACCAGATCGTGGATGCCTGCGCCCATACGAGCGGCGTCGCCCAGCGCCTCCAGCCAGCCCGCTCGGTACGCCCTGACGGTGTCGAGCATCCGGTACCGGACCCCCGTGGGAGAGTCCTGCCGGACCAGCTGGGACTGCGCGAGCAGCTCACCCAGCACATCGAGGACGCTGTCCGCCGGCAGGTCGGCTCCGCTGCACACGTACTCGGCGGCATCCAGGTCGAACTGCCCGGCGAACACCGACAGCCGCGCCCACAGCAGCCGCTCCCCAGGCGCGCACAGCTCATGACTCCAGCCGATCGTCGTACGCAGCGCTTGATGGCGCGGCAGCGCGCCCTGGCTGCCGCCGGTGAGCAGCTGGAAGCGGTCGCCCAGCCGTTCCAGCACCTGCTCGACCGACAAGGTCCGCAGCCGGCCCGCGGCCAACTCCAGGGCGAGCGGGATCCCGTCGAGGCGAAACCGTCGAGCACGAGCAGGAGTTCACGCCCGGCACGATGGTCGACCAGTACGGAACAGCGCGTGGTCGAGCAGCGCCTCGTCGCGGACCGCCGACAGCTCGGCCGGCCAGACCCCGTCGCAGTAGCGTTCCTGCAGGTCACAGGCGGCCCGGACGGCGAAAGCGCGACTTACCCACGCCGCCCACCCCGGTCACCGTGACCAGCCGGGACTCCTCCAGATGCGGCCCCAGCAGCGCCAGTTCTGTCCGGCGGCCCACGAACGCGTTCAGTTCGGCAGGGAGGTTAGTCCTTCGCATGGGACACGGAGCGTACTGGTGCGTGCGCACTGCGTACAATCCAACCGGACAACTGCCGCCGCTCACCGCGGTAATGCGGTACGGTCCCCGACCCGCGGCGCGATAGGGTCGGGTGACGACTTCGACGTGCAGGGAGCGGTGCAACGTGTCCGGTGGAGAGGTGGCCGGGATCCTTGTGGCCGTCTTCTGGGCGATCCTGGTCTCGTTCCTCGCCGTGGTGCTGGTGAGGCTGGCCCAGACGCTCAAGGCGACCACCAAGCTGGTGGCGGACGTGACCGAACAGGCCGTCCCGCTGCTCGCCGACGCCTCCGCCACGGTGCGCTCCGCGCAGACCCAGCTCGACCGGGTCGACGCCATCGCCACCGACGTCCAGGAAGTCACCTCCAACGCCTCGGCGCTCTCCACCACGGTGGCCTCCACCTTCGGCGGCCCGCTGGTCAAGGTCGCCGCCTTCGGATACGGCGTACGCAGAGCGCTGGGCCGTAAAGAGGTGCCGCCGCAGCCGTCCCGTCGTACGGTGATCGTCGGCCGCACCGTGCCGTCGGCCCGGCGGGCGAAGAGGACCGGCCGAGGCTCCCGCGGATCGAAGGACTGACGCAGCGATGTTCCGCCGTACGTTCTGGTTCACCGCAGGCGCAGCAGCCGGCGTGTGGGCCACCACCAAGGTCAACCGCAAGCTCAGGCAGCTGACGCCCGAGAGCCTCGCCGCGCAGGCCGCGGACAAGGCGATCGAGGCGGGCCACCGGCTCAAGGACTTCGCGCTCGACGTCAGGGCGGGAATGGCGCAGCGCGAGGACGAGCTCAATGACGCGCTGGGCCTGCAGGCCCCCGACGTGCATGAGCTCGACGCGCCGCGCCGCGTCGCCGCCATCGACTACTCGAGTCACCCGAAGCACCCGAAGACGAAGAACTCGTACAAGTACAACCGGAATGAGGACCACTGATGGAGTCGGCTGAAATCCGCCGCCGCTGGCTGAGCTTCTTCGAGGAGCGCGGCCACAAGGTCGTGCCGTCGGCCTCGCTGATCGCGGACGACCCGACTCTGCTGCTGGTCAACGCGGGCATGGTCCCCTTCAAGCCGTACTTCCTCGGCGAGGCCAAGCCGCCCGCCCCGCGCGCCACCAGCGTGCAGAAGTGCGTCCGTACGCCGGACATCGAAGAGGTCGGCAAGACCACCCGCCACGGCACGTTCTTCCAGATGTGCGGCAACTTCTCCTTCGGGGACTACTTCAAGGAAGGCGCCATCAAGTACGCCTGGGAGCTGCTCACCAGCTCCGTGGCGGACGGTGGCTACGGGCTCGACCCCGAGCGCCTCTGGATCACGGTCTACCTCGACGACGACGAGGCCGAGCAGATCTGGCGCGAGGTCATCGGTGTCCCGGCCGAGCGCATCCAGCGCCTGGGCAAGAAGGACAACTTCTGGTCCATGGGCGTCCCCGGCCCCTGCGGACCCTGCTCCGAGATCAACTACGACCGAGGCCCCGACTTCGGCGTCGAGGGCGGCCCGGCCGTCAACGACGAGCGGTACGTGGAGATCTGGAACCTGGTCTTCATGCAGTACGAGCGCGGCGCCGGCGAGGGCAAGGAGGACTTCCCGATCCTCGGCGACCTGCCGTCGAAGAACATCGACACGGGTCTGGGCCTCGAGCGTCTCGCGATGATCCTGCAGGGCGTACAGAACATGTACGAGACCGACACCCTGCGCGTCGTCATCGACAAGGCCACCGAGCTGACCGGCGTCCGGTACGGCGCCGAGCACGGCTCGGACGTTTCACTGCGGGTCGTGTCCGACCACATCCGTACGTCCGTGAT
Source organism: Streptomyces sp. A3M-1-3 (assembly GCF_024213665.1). Taxonomy (GTDB): domain Bacteria; phylum Actinomycetota; class Actinomycetes; order Streptomycetales; family Streptomycetaceae; genus Streptomyces. The sequence goes on along the minus strand of NZ_JANAVP010000002.1, from coordinate 133,812 downwards.
GCTCATCGGCGACGGCGTCGCCCCCGGCAACGAGGGCCGTGGTTACGTCCTGCGCCGCATCATGCGCCGCGCCATCCGCAACATGCGCCTGATGGGCGCCACCGGCCCGGTCGTCGGCGAGCTCGTCGACACCGTCATCACGTCGATGGGCGAGCAGTACCCGGAGCTGATCACCGAGCGCAAGCGCATCGAGACCGTTGCTCTCGCCGAGGAGGCCGCCTTCCTCAAGGCCCTCAAGAGCGGCACCAACATCCTCGACACCGCCGTCACCGAGACCAAGGCCGCCGGCGGCACGGTCCTCGCCGGCGACAAGGCGTTTCTGCTCCACGACACCTGGGGCTTCCCGATCGACCTCACCCTGGAGATGGCCGCCGAGCAGGGCCTGTCGGTGGACGAGGACGGCTTCCGCCGCCTGATGAAGGACCAGCGGGACAAGGCCAAGGCCGACGCCAGGGCCAAGAAGACCGGCCACGCCGACCTGTCCGCGTACCGCGAGGTCGCCGACAGCTCCGGCTCCACCGAGTTCACCGGCTACACCCACACCGAGGGCGAGTCGACCATCGTCGGCCTGCTCGTCGACGGTGTGCCGTCGCCGGCCGCCACCGAGGGCGACGAGGTCGAGGTCGTCCTCGACCGCACCCCGTTCTACGCCGAGGGCGGCGGCCAGCTCGCCGACCAGGGCCGGATCAGGCTCGACTCCGGCGCCGTCATCCAGATCCGCGACGTCCAGCAGCCGGTCCCCGGTGTCAGCGTGCACAAGGGCTCGGTCCAGGTCGGTGAGGTGACGGTCGGCGCCCCCGCCTACGCCGCCATCGACATCCGCCGCCGCCGCGCCATCGCCCGCGCCCACAGCGCCACCCACCTCACCCACCAGGCGCTGCGTGACGCTCTCGGACCGACGGCCGCCCAGGCCGGCTCGGAGAACTCGCCCGGCCGCTTCCGCTTCGACTTCGGCTCGCCGAACGCCGTCCCCGGCACGGTCCTCACCGATGTCGAGCAGAAGATCAACGAAGTCCTCGCGCGTGAGCTCGACGTCCAGGCCGAGGTCATGAGCATCGACGACGCCAGGAAGCAGGGCGCCATCGCCGAGTTCGGCGAGAAGTACGGCGAGCGCGTGCGCGTGGTCACCATCGGCGACTTCTCCAAGGAGCTGTGCGGCGGCACGCACGTCCACAACACCGCCCAGCTGGGCCTGGTGAAGCTGCTCGGCGAGTCCTCCATCGGCTCGGGTGTACGGCGTATCGAGGCCCTGGTAGGCGTGGACGCGTACCACTTCCTCGCCCGCGAGCACACGGTGGTCGCCCAGCTCCAGGAGCTGGTCAAGGGCCGTCCGGAGGAGCTGCCGGAGAAGGTCTCCGGGATGCTCGCCAAGCTCAAGGACGCCGAGAAGGAGATCGAGAAGTTCCGCGCGGAGAAGGTCCTCCAGGCCGCCGCCGGTCTGGCCGCGGGCGCCAAGGACGTACGCGGCATCGCCGTTGTCACCGGCCAGGTGCCCGACGGCACCGGCGCCGACGACCTGCGCAGGCTCGTCCTGGACGTCCGGGGACGCATCGCCGGCGACCGCCCGGCCGTCGTGGCCCTGTTCACCACCGCGGGCGGCCGTCCGCTGACCGTGATCGCCACCAACGAGGCCGCCCGCGAGCGCGGCCTCAAGGCGGGCGACCTGGTCCGTACGGCCGCCAAGACCCTCGGCGGCGGCGGTGGCGGCAAGCCGGACGTGGCCCAGGGCGGTGGCCAGAACCCGGAGGCCATCGGCGATGCCGTGGCCGCCGTCGAGCGCCTCGTCGTCGAGACGGCGTGACCGTGGCGATGCGCATCGGTCGCCGGCTCGCGATCGACGTCGGGGACGCCCGGATCGGGGTCGCCTCGTGCGACCCCTCCGGGGTCCTCGCCACGCCGGTGGAGACCGTGCCGGGACGCGACGTCCCGGCCGCCCACCGGCGGCTGCGGCAGCTCGTCGAGGAGTACGAACCCATCGAGGTCGTGGTCGGCCTGCCCCGCTCGCTCAGCGGCGGGGAGGGCCCGGCCGCGGTCAAGGTCCGGGCGTTCGCCCAGGAGTTGGCCCGGGGCATCCAACCGGTTCCCGTACGACTGGTGGACGAGAGGATGACCACAGTGACGGCCAGTCAGGGGCTGCGCGCTTCGGGCGTGAAGTCCAAGAAGGGCCGGTCTGTCATCGACCAGGCTGCCGCTGTGGTGATCCTTCAGAACGCTCTGGAGTCCGAACGGGCGTCAGGCACGGCTCCCGGCGAGGGCGTCGAAGTGGTTGTCTGATCGCGATACGGTAACGTTCCGCGCGATGCGGCGGTGTTCGAACAGCCGCCGCATACGAATGAGGTGGACCGGAAGCCGTGGCAGAAGTGCCCAGCGGCCGCCGTCTCGCGGCTCTAGGGGATCGATGACTGAGTATGGCCGGGGCCAAGGCTCCGAACCGTGGCATCCCGAGGACCCGTTGTACGGGGACCTGGGATGGAGAGGGCAGGCCGATGACGGCCGGAGTCCGTACGGCGGCCGGCCGCAGCAGCAGTATCCTCAGCAGCCGCAGTACGGAGACCCGCAGGGCCAGTACCCCGGCCAGCAGGGTCCGTACCCCGGGCAGCAAGCCCCCCCGTACCAGGGCCGGCAGGCCCAGCAGTATCCCGGGCAGCAGCAGAACCAGCAGTACAACGGCGGCTGGGAGACCGGCCAGAACCCGGCCGCCGTCCCCTACGGCGCCGGCGCGGCCGACCCGTACACCCAGCAGCCCGGTGGTTACCCGGGCGAGACGCCCGACCTGTACGGCACCCCGGACGCGTACCCGCCGCCGCAGCCCCCCGGCCGCCGGCCCCACATGCCGGAACAGAGTCCCGAGTCGCAGCCGAACGAGCCCGATGAGCCGGAGCACGCGTTCTTCGCGGGCGGCGACGGCCGGGACGACGACGGCGAGTACGACGACGACCCGCGCGAGAGGCGCCGCGGCCGGGGCGGCGGCGAACGCCGGGGCAAGTCCAAACCGAAACGCCGCAACGGCTGCGCCTGCCTGATGGTCGCGGTCGTACTGGTGGGCGGGTTCGGCGGAGTATCCTACTACGGCTACCAGTTCTGGCAGGACCGATTCGGCCCGGCGGAGGACTTCGCGGGCGAGGGCAGGGGGCAGGTCGAGGTCGAGATCCCCAGCGGCGCGAGCGGCACCGACATCGGCAACATCCTGAAGCAGAAGGGGGTCGTGAAAAGCGTCGGCGCCTTCGTCGCGGCTCAGACGGGGCATCCGGACGGCAAGCTCATCCAGCCGGGCGTCTACACGCTCAAGAAGGAGATGTCGGCCGGCGCGGCTGTCGCGCTCATGATCGATCCGGCCAGTCGCAGTGGTCTGATCATTCGCGAAGGCATGCGGAACGTCCAGGTCTACGCGGCGATCGACAAACAACTGGGCCTCAAGGCCGGCACCACCAAGGGTGTGGCGACGTCCCAGGTGAAGAATCTCGGGCTGCCCTCGTGGGCGGACGACAATTCCAAGATCAAGGACCCGCTGGAAGGCTTCCTCTTCCCCTCCCGCTACGACGTCGGCAAATCGACGAAGCCGGAGAAGGTGCTCCAGCAGATGGTCGCCCGCGCCAATGAGAAGTACGGGGCCCTGAATCTCGAGGCGAAGGCCACGGCTCTCGGTCTCGACTCTCCGCTCCAGGTCATCACGGTCGCCAGCCTCGTCCAGGCCGAGGGGATGACCCACGACGACTTCAAGAAGATGTCCGCGGTCGTCTACAACCGGCTCAAGCCGGCGAACACGGTCACAAACCGGAAGCTCGAATTCGACTCCTCGTTCAATTACCTGAAGAACCAGAGCAAAATCAATATCTCCATCGAGGAGATCCGGGGCCACGACGACCCGTACAACACGTACTTCTACAAGGGTCTGACTCCCGGGCCGATCGGAAACCCGGGCGAGGACGCGCTGACCGCCGCGCTGGCGCCGGACAAGGGCGGCTGGATGTTCTTCGTGTCCGTCGACGGACAGACGACGAAGTTCACCAAGACGCTGGCTGAGCACGAGAAGCTCGTCGATCAATTCAACGAGCGGCAGAAGAATGGCGACTAGATCCATGTCACGTCACCGAGCCGCCGTACTGGGCTCGCCGATCGCCCACTCGCTCTCGCCGGTGCTGCACCGCGCCGCGTACGCGGAGCTCGGGCTCACCGACTGGTCGTACGACCGCTTCGAAGTCGACGAGGCCGGCCTCCCCGGCTTCTTCGAGCGGCTCGACGAGACCTGGGCAGGGCTGTCGCTGACCATGCCGCTCAAGCGCGCGGTCATCCCGCTGCTCGACGGCATCAGTGACACCGCCGCCTCCGTCGAGGCGGTCAACACGGTCGTCCTCACCGAGGACGGCCGGCGGGTCGGCGACAACACGGACATCCCCGGCATGATCGCCGCGCTGCGCGAGCGCGGCGTGGAGAAGGTCGAGGCCGCCGCCGTCCTGGGCGCCGGCGCCACCGCCTCCTCCGCGCTGGCCGCGCTCTCCCGCATCTGTACGGGCGAGGTCACCGCGTACGTACGCAGCCGGGCCCGCGCCGAGGAGATGCGGCAGTGGGGCGAGCGGCTCGGGGTCGGCGTGCGTACGGCCGACTGGGCGGACGCCGCCGAGGCCCTCCGTACCCCGCTGGTCATCGCCACCACGCCGGCCGGGACGACCGACGCCCTGTCCGCGGCGGTCCCGGACGCTCCCGGCACGCTGTTCGACGTGCTGTACGACCCGTGGCCGACCGCACTGGCGGCGGCCTGGGCGGAGCGGGGCGGTGCGGTGGTCGGCGGGCTCGACCTGCTGGTCCACCAGGCGGTGCTTCAGGTCGAGCAGATGACGGGCCGGACTCCCGTGCCGCTCGCCGCGCTGCGCAGGGCAGGCGAACAGGCGCTCGAAGCCCGCTAGACCATCGGCGCCAAGATCTCCGGCGTTCGCGCAGGCTCGCCGTGCGCCGCGACGGCGACTCCGGCTGACCCGGCGGGGTCCACCGGCGTCCGATTGCTGGACCGGCGGCCGGGACATGGGCCCGGACGTGGGAGGATCAGTGGTGGCGGGCCAGGGCCGCGCACCCGGTCGCGTCGTCGCAGTTCCAGGCGCGAACATGAGGAGCACCGTTGAGCAGGTTGCGCTGGCTGACCGCGGGAGAGTCGCACGGCCCCGCACTCGTCGCGACGCTGGAGGGTCTCCCCGCCGGCGTACCGATCACCACCGAGATGGTGGCGGACGCGCTTGCCCGGCGGCGTCTCGGCTACGGCCGTGGCGCGCGGATGAAGTTCGAGCAGGACGAGGTCACCTTCCTCGGCGGCGTGCGGCACGGACTGAGCCTCGGTTCCCCCGTCGCGGTCATGGTGGGCAACACCGAGTGGCCCAAGTGGGAACAGGTCATGGCGGCCGACCCGGTCGACCCCGAGATCCTCGCCGGTCTCGCGCGCAACGCCCCGCTGACCCGCCCCCGCCCCGGCCACGCCGACCTCGCCGGCATGCAGAAGTACGGCTTCGACGAGGCCCGGCCGATCCTGGAGCGCGCGAGTGCCCGCGAGACGGCGGCCCGGGTCGCACTGGGCGCGGTCGCCCGTTCGTACCTCAAGGAGACGGCCGGGATCGAGATCGTCTCGCACGTCGTGGAGCTGGCCGCGGCCAAGGCCCCGTACGGCGTCTACCCCGTCCCGGCGGACGTCGAGAAGCTCGACGCGGACCCGGTGCGCTGCCTGGACGCGGACGCGAGCAAGGCGATGGTCGCGGAGATCGACCAGGCCCACACGGACGGCGACACGCTCGGCGGTGTCGTGGAGGTGCTGGCGTACGGCGTGCCGGTGGGCCTCGGCTCGCACGTGCACTGGGACCGGCGCCTGGACGCCCGGCTGGCGGCCGCCCTCATGGGCATCCAGGCCATCAAGGGTGTCGAGGTCGGCGACGGCTTCGAACTGGCCCGGGTGCCGGGCTCCAAGGCGCACGACGAGATCGTCACCACCGCGGACGGCATCCGCCGTACCTCCGGCCGCTCCGGCGGCACCGAGGGCGGTCTGACCACCGGTGAGCTGCTGCGCGTACGGGCCGCCATGAAGCCCATCGCGACCGTGCCGCGCGCGCTGGCCACGGTCGACGTGTCCACCGGCGAGGCGGCCCAGGCCCACCACCAGCGCTCGGACGTGTGCGCCGTGCCGGCGGCGGGCATCGTCGCCGAGGCCATGGTCGCCCTGGTGCTGGCCGACGCGGTGGCCGAGAAGTTCGGCGGCGACTCGGTGCCCGAGACCCGCCGCAACGTCCAGTCCTTCCTCGAGAACCTCGGGATCCGATGAGCGCTCCGCTGGTTGTTCTGGTCGGGCCGATGGGCGTCGGCAAGTCCACGGTGGGCGAGCAGCTGGCCGTGCGGCTCGGCGCCGCCTACCGGGACACCGACGCCGACATCGTGGCGGCCGAGGGCCGGCCGATCTCGGACATCTTCGTGGAGGAGGGCGAGGCGTACTTCCGCGAGCGCGAGCGGCAGGCCGTACGCAGCGCGGTCGAGGAGCACACGGGTGTGCTGGCGCTCGGCGGCGGGGCGATCCTCGACCCGTCCACCCGAGAGCTGCTGACCGGACTGCCGGTCGTCTTCCTCGACGTGGAAGTCAACGAGGCGGTCAGGCGGGTCGGCCTGAACACCGCCCGTCCGCTGCTCGCCGTCAACCCGCGCCAGCAGTGGCGCCAGTTGATGGAGCAGCGGCGCCCGCTCTACAACCAGGTGGCCCGCGCCGTCGTCGCCACCGACGAGCGCACCCCCGAAGAGGTCGCACAAGCGGTCCTCGACGCACTGGAGTTGAAGGACGCATGACCGACGGACGCATGACCGATGACAACACGCCCACGCGCATCCAGGTCGGCGGCACCGAGGGAGCCGACCCGTACGAGGTGCTCGTCGGCCGGCAGCTGCTCGGCGAGCTTCCCGGCCTGATCGGGCCCAAGGCTGGGGGTCCCCCCGCCGCAGGCAGGGGGAGGGTCGCGGTACTGCACCCGGAGGCGCTCGCCGAGACCGGCGAGGCGATCCGCGCGGACCTGGCGTCGCAGGGCCTCGATGCCATCGCGATCCAGCTGCCCAACGCGGAGGAGGCCAAGACCGTCGAGGTCGCGGCGTACTGCTGGAAGGCGCTCGGGCAGACCGGCTTCACCCGTACCGATGTGATCGTCGGCGTCGGCGGCGGTGCCACCACTGACCTGGCGGGCTTCGTCGCCGCGACCTGGCTGCGCGGCGTGCGCTGGATCGCCGTACCGACCACTGTGCTCGCCATGGTGGACGCGGCGGTCGGCGGCAAGACCGGCATCAACACCGCGGAGGGCAAGAACCTCGTCGGTGCGTTCCACCCGCCGGCCGGAGTGCTCTGCGACCTGGCCGCGCTGGACTCGCTGCCGGTCAACGACTACATCAGCGGCCTCGCCGAGATCATCAAGGCCGGCTTCATCGCCGACCCGGCGATCCTCGAACTGATCGAGGCGGACCCGGCGGCGGCCCGTACGCCCGCCGGACCGCACACCGCCGAGCTGATCGAGCGATCCATCCGGGTCAAGGCCGAGGTCGTCTCCAGCGACCTCAAGGAATCCGGTCTGCGCGAGATCCTCAACTACGGGCACACGCTGGCCCACGCGATCGAGAAGAACGAGCGCTACAACTGGCGGCACGGCGCGGCCGTCTCGATCGGCATGGTCTTCGCGGCCGAACTCGGCCGGCTGGCCGGCCGGCTCGACGACGCGACGGCAGACCGGCACCGTGCGGTCCTGGAGTCGGTCGGGCTGCCGCTCACCTACCGCGGCGACCAGTGGCCCAAGCTGCTGGAGAACATGAAGGTCGACAAGAAGTCGCGAGGCGACCTGCTGCGCTTCATCGTCCTCGACGGTCTCGCAAAGCCGACGGTGCTCGAAGGCCCGGACCCCGCGGTGCTGCTGGCCGCCTATGGCGAGGTGTCCAAGTGACGCGACGGGTGTTCGTGCTCAACGGGCCGAACCTGGGGCGGCTCGGTTCGCGCGAGCCCGATGTGTACGGGGCCACTTCGTACGCGGGCCTCGTCGACGCCTGCCAGACGCTCGGCAAGGAGCTCGGCTTCGAGGTCGAGGTGCGGGAGACGAACGACGAGGGGCAGATGATCCGCTGGCTCCACGAGGCGGCGGACCAATCAATTCCGGTCATTCTCAACCCGGGGGCGTTCACTCACTACTCGTACGGAATGCGGGACGCGGCCGCTCAGCGCACCGCGCCGTTGATCGAGGTGCACATCTCGAATCCGTACGCGCGTGAGGAGTTCCGCCACACGTCGGTGGTCGCGGCCGTCGCGAGCGGCACGGTCGCCGGCTTCGGAATCGGCTCGTACCGGCTGGCGCTGCGCGCCCTCGCGGACGAACTGTCCGGCTGACCGGGCACCATTGCGCTTCCCCGCCCGTTCACTGAACGGCGGGCGGGGGAGATACCGTTCGGTAGCAGGCGCAGGGTGCCCATGGGGGAAGACCTGCCCTGTCAGCGCCAGTTGCCTGTACGAGACGGAGTGGCACCGGATGCAGCAAGCAGTGGGGGCTCCGCTGCCACCACCCCACGGCCAGGGGCAGAGCAAGCCCGCAGAATGGCCCAGCCCGCAGGGCCCGCAGCCCCCGTCCCACCACCCGAGCCGGCTCGCGCCGCAGGGGCCGCCGCCCGCAGGCCACCACCCGGGGCCGCCCGCGCCGCAGGGGCCGCCGCCCGCGGGTCGAGACTCGCGCCTGCCCGTGCCGCAAGGCCCGCCCGCAGGTCACCACCCGGGGCCGCCTTCGGCGCAGGGGCCGGCGTCCTCGGGCCATCCGCAGGGTCCGGCCGCGCCTGGGTGGGGCCGGTCCGTTCCGCACGCTTCCGCCGCGTCTCCGGGCCGGGACACCACCGGGCATATTCCGTTGCCGCCAGGCGGTCCCGTACCCATACCCGCCGCGCCTGCCGGGCCCACGCACGCCGACACCGGGGGGACCATGCTCGCGGTCCTGCTGATCGGTCCCGCCGGAGCCGGCAAGACCACGGTCGCCAAGCACTGGGCCAGGAGCCGCCAGGTTCCGACCGCCCACATCAGCCTCGACGACGTCCGTGAATGGGTCTGCTCCGGCTTCGCCGACCCGCAGGCCGGCTGGAACGACCATTCCGAGGCGCAGTACCGGCTGGCCCGCCGCACCTGCGGCTTCGCCGCCCGGAACTTCCTGGCCAACGGGATCTCCTGCATCCTCGACGACGCGGTCTTCCCGGACCGCCCGGTCGTCGGACTCGGCGGCTGGAAGCGCCATGTCGGTCCGGGCCTGCTGCCCGTCGTCCTCCTCCCCGGCCTGGAGATCGTCCTCGAGCGCAACGCCGAGCGCAGCGGCAACCGGCGCCTCAGCGACGAGGAGGTCGCCCGTATCCACGGCCGGATGGCCGGGTGGTACGGCTCGGGGCTGCCGATCATCGATAACTCGAAGTACGACGTCGAGACCACCGCCCGGGTGCTCGACGACGTCCTCGCCCGAGCCATCGCCTCCCCGCCCAGCTGGTAAGCCGGGGCCGCCGCGCGGGCCGCCCCGCCGCCCGTCCGGACGCGCTGACCGGGCCGGTTCCGGCCGGGGCTCGTAGGCTCGTCACATGTCAGAGGTGTACGCGGCCCGCCGCGGCCAGCTGCGCGACCGTTGCGCCGCCGCCGGCAGTACAGCCGCACTGATCTCCCGCCCCGCGAACGTCCGCTACCTCGCGGGCGCCTCGCCGCACGGGGCCGTACTGCTCGTCGGCCCGGCCGAGGACGTCCTGCTCTGCGCCGGTACGCCGACGGGTGACCCGTCCGAAGGCCGGCTCGACGAGCAGCTGCGGCTCACCGTCCTGCCCGCACCGGACGGGGACCCGGCGGTCGCGGGCGCGGACACGGCCGCCGCCACCGGAGCCGAGTCCCTCGCCGTGGAGGAGCACCACCTGACCGTCGCGCGTTACCACGCGCTCGGCTCGGTGGCGCCCCGGCTGCGGCTCGCCGATCTCGGTCAGGCGGTCGAACAGCAGCGGATCATCAAGGACGAGGAGGAGATCGCCTGCCTCCGCATCGCGGCCGAGATCAGCGACCAGGCCCTGAGCGAGCTGCTCGAATCCATCCTGGTGGGCCGCACCGAGCGCCATCTGGCGCTGGAGCTGGAGCGCCGGCTCGTCGACCACGGCGCGGACGGTCCGGCCTTCCCGACCTCCGTCGCGACCGGGCCGAACTCGGGCCGCGGCGGCCACCGGCCGTCCGACCGGCGCGTCGAGGAGGGCGACTTCCTCTCGGTCTGCCTCGGTGCCAATTACCGCGGGTACCGGTGCGAGATCGGCCGTACGTTCGTCATCGGCACGACCCCCGCGGACTGGCAGATCGAGCTGTACGACGTCGTCTTCGCCGCTCAGCGGGCCGGCCGCGAGGCCCTGGCGCCGGGCGCCGCATACCGTGATGTGGACCGTGCGGCCCGTCAGGTGCTCGACTCCGCGGGCCACGGAGAACGGCTCGCACCCTCGACCGGACACGGTGTAGGACTCGAAATCGACGAGGACCCGCAGTTGGCACCTTCTGCCATGGGTAAACTGGACGCTTGTGTGCCGGTCACCGTCGAACCGGGGGTTCACCTCCCGGGCCGGGGCGGAGTCCGGATCGATGACACGCTCGTCGTACGCCCCGAGGCGGACGGCGGACCCGAGCTACTCACCATCACGACCAAGGAACTGCTCGCTCTCTAGCACGAGCGCGCGCCGTGGTCCCGCCAGCTTCAGTCCAGGAGATTCCGCAACCGTGGCTTCCACGAACGACCTCAAGAACGGCATGGTGCTCAAGCTCGACGGGGGCCAGCTCTGGTCCGTCGTCGAGTTCCAGCACGTCAAGCCCGGCAAGGGCCCTGCCTTCGTGCGCACCAAGCTCAAGAACGTGCTCTCCGGCAAGGTCGTCGACAAGACGTTCAACGCCGGTGTGAAGGTCGAGACGGCCACCGTCGACCGTCGAGACATGCAGTTCTCGTACATGGACGGCGAATACTTCGTCTTCATGGACATGCAGACGTATGACCAGCTGATGGTGGACCGCAAGTCCGTCGGCAGCGCCGCCAACTTCCTGATCGAGGGCTTCACCGCCAGCGTCGCCACCCACGAGGGCGAGGTGCTCTACGTCGAGCTTCCGGCCGCCGTGGAGCTGGTCATCCAGCACACCGAGCCGGGCGTCCAAGGCGACCGCTCGACGGGCGGCAGCAAGCCCGCCACGCTCGAGACCGGCTACGAGATCGGCGTCCCGCTGTTCATCACGACGGGCGAGAAGATCAAGGTCGACACCCGCACCGGTGAGTACCTCGGCCGGGTGAACAGCTAACCGTGGCTGCCCGGAACAAGGCTCGCAAGCGCGCCTTCCAGATCCTCTTCGAGGCCGACCAGCGCGGTGAGTCCGTGCAGACGGTCCTCGCGGACTGGATCCGCCATGCCCGGACGGACGACCGGCAGCCGCCGGTCAACGAGTACACGATGCAGCTCGTCGAGGGGTACGCGGACTACGCGGACCGGATCGACGACCTGATCGCCACCTACTCGGTGGACTGGTCGCTCGACCGGATGCCGGTCGTGGACCGCAACATCATCCGGCTCGGGGCGTACGAGCTGGTGTGGGTCGACGAGACCCCCGACGCGGTGGTGATCGACGAGGCCGTGCAGCTCGCCAAGGAGTTCTCGACCGACGACTCCCCGGCGTTCGTGAACGGCCTGCTGGGCCGCTTCAAGGACCTCAAGCCGAGCCTGCGCCGCGGCTAGCCTCCCGGCGGGGTTCAGCGACGGCTGGCCTCCGGCGAGGTTCAGCGGCACAGGGCCCGCGGCGTCGCGCCGCGGGCCCTTCGCTGTCGCGGCCCGGCCGTCGCGGCGCCGCGACGGCCTTCTCACGAGCCGGTCGCCGGGCCCGGCCGGTCGCGGCGCCGTGTCGGCCGCCCTCGCCCCTCGCTGCCGAGCACCAGGGCCTGGGGGCTGCCGGCCTGGACCACGCCGCACCGGCCGTACGAAGGGCCCGCAGCGCACGCGTGCGGGCCAAGCTGCCGTCTCTGCGCGGCAGCTTCGCGCCGTCAAGTCGGCACCTGCCGGCCCGTGGGGCGTACCACCCGGGGCGCTCGCGCTGCGGGTCTCCTGCCGTCCGTGCGTGGCAGCTTCGCGCCGTCAGGCGGCCCGCCGGCCCGTGGGGCCCACTGCCCGGAGCGGGCTCGCTTGGAGGCAGGGGAGCGGTGGCGCAGGCGCGCAGGTGCAAAGACCGCCGGGACCGGTGGAGCCACAAGGCTTCGCCGGTCCCGGCGGCACGTTTCTGCAGTTCGGTCAGACGTCGTCGTGGGCCACGGCCCGCCGCGCGTCCGCGTCCAGGACGCCCCAGCTGATCAGCTGCTCGGTCAGGACCGACGGCGACTGGTCGTAGATCACGGCAAGCGTGCGCAGGTCGTCCTGGCGGATCGACAGCACCTTGCCGTTGTAGTCGCCGCGCTGGCTCTGGATCGTCGCGGCGTACCGCTGGAGGGGGCCCGCCTTCTCCTGCGGGACGTGGGCGAGGCGCTCCAGGTCCAGGACGAGCTTCGGCGGCGGCTCGGCGGCGCCGCCCGGTGTGGTGCCCGGCAGCAGTTCCTGCACCGGCACCCCGTAGAAGTCCGCCAGCTCGGCGAGACGCTGCACGGTCACGGCACGGTCGCCGCGCTCGTACGAGCCGACCACCACGGCCTTCCAACGGCCCTGGGACTTCTCCTCGACACCGTGGAGGGAAAGGCCCTGCTGGGTGCGGATGGCGCGGAGCTTGGCCCCGAGCTGCTTGGCGTATTCGCTGGACATAACGCTCCCGGACGCTGTGACAACATGCGGCTGCGCCGCGCGGCTGGTAACTCACTGTGAGGTTACGCAGCGTTACTTGGCTGCGTCAAGCCGAATGCTCACGACCGCGCCTTTCGAGGGGCGCCCGGAGGTCCCGCGCAAGCCCCTGGTACCGTGGGTGGCGTAAATCCGACGTCCTTTAAGGTCCGTCCCGTGAGGCGGAGAAGGAGGTCCGTTTCGTATGGACGCCATCAATACTGATGCGGCGCGCCCTGTTCTCGAGGGCCCCGACATCGCGCGGGTACTGACCCGCATCGCCCACGAGATCGTCGAACGCGCCAAGGGCGCCGACGACGTGGTGCTCCTCGGCATTCCGACCCGCGGTGTGTTCCTGGCCGGCCGGATCGCCGCCAAGCTCGAAGAGATCACCGGCCGGAAGATTCCCGTCGGCTCCCTCGACATCACCATGTACCGCGATGACCTGCGGCTTCGCCCTGCCCGCACGCTGGGCCGCACCGAGATCCCCGGTGACGGCGTCGACGGACGCCTGGTCGTCCTCGTCGACGACGTGCTCTTCTCCGGCCGCACCATCCGCGCCGCGCTGGACGCCCTCGGCGACATCGGCCGGCCCCGCGCTGTGCAGCTCGCGGTCCTCGTCGACCGCGGCCACCGCGAACTTCCGATCCGCGCCGACTACGTCGGCAAGAACCTCCCCACGTCGTTGCGGGAGACGGTCAGGGTCCAGCTTGCCGAGGAGGACGGCCGCGACGCCGTGCTGCTCGGTGTCCAGCAGACCGCCCCGGCCGGCGAGCAGTAGCAACTGCCGCGTACGCCCCTGCCGATCCAGGTGCGTACGGCCTGCCTGCCCGCCCGACCGCATGCCTGCGCCCTCCTCACCCCCGGAGCACTCCCAGATGAAGCGCCACCTCATCTCGGCCGCCGACCTCACCCGCGACGACGCCGTCCTCATCCTCGACACCGCAGAGGAAATGGCCCGGGTGGCCGACCGGCCGATCAAGAAACTGCCGACCCTGCGCGGCCGTACCGTCGTCAACCTCTTCTTCGAGGACTCGACCCGTACGCGCATCTCCTTCGAGGCCGCCGCCAAGCGCCTCTCCGCCGACGTCATCAACTTCTCCGCGAAGGGCTCGTCCGTCTCCAAGGGCGAGTCGCTCAAGGACACCGCGCTGACCCTGGAGGCGATGGGCGCGGACGCCGTCGTCATCCGCCACGGCGCCTCCGGTGCCCCCTACCGGCTCGCCACCTCCGGCTGGATCGACGGCGCGGTCGTCAACGCCGGTGACGGCACGCACGAGCACCCCACCCAGGCCCTGCTCGACGCCTTCACCATGCGCCGACGCCTCGTCGGCCCGGACGCCGGTCTCGGCCGTGACCTGGACGGCCGCCGGATCACCGTCGTCGGCGACGTCCTGCACAGCCGGGTCGCCCGCTCCAACGTCCTGCTGCTGCACACGCTCGGCGCTCAGGTCACCCTGGTCGCGCCGCCCACGCTGGTGCCGATCGGCGTGGAGCACTGGCCGTGCGAGGTCAGCTACGACCTCGACGAGGTGCTGCCGAAGTCCGACGCGGTGATGATGCTCCGTGTACAGCGCGAACGGATGAACGCCGCCTTCTTCCCGACCGAGCGCGAGTACTCCCGCCGCTACGGTCTGAACGGCGACCGTATGGCGCGGATGCCCGAGCACGCGATCGTGATGCACCCCGGCCCGATGAACCGCGGCATGGAGATCACCGCCGAGGTGGCGGACTCCGACCGCTGTACGGCCGTCGAGCAGGTCGCCAACGGCGTCAGCATCCGCATGGCTGTCCTGTACCTGCTGCTCGGCGGCGCCGAACCCGCCGTCACCACCATCAGTTCCCGCCCGTTGCCCGCCACCACCCTTGACGGAGGCGCTACGCGCCCGCCCCTGGATACCGAGGAGAACAAGTAACCATGAGCAAGATCCTTATCCGCGGCGCGAAGGTCCTCGGCGGCGAGCCGCAGGACGTCCTGATCGACGGCGAGACCATTGCCCAGGTCGGTGCGGGTCTCGAGGCGGGCGACGCCACCGTGGTCGAGGCCGACGGCCAGATCCTGCTGCCCGGCCTCGTCGACCTGCACACCCACCTGCGCGAGCCCGGCCGCGAGGACTCCGAGACGGTCCTGACCGGTACGAAGGCGGCCGCGGTCGGCGGCTACACCGCCGTGCACGCCATGGCCAACACCTTCCCTGTCGCCGACACCGCCGGCGTCGTCGAGCAGGTCTGGCGGCTCGGCAGGGAGTCCGGCTACTGCGATGTCCAGCCGGTCGGCGCGGTCACCGTGGGCCTGGAGGGCAAGCAGCTCGCCGAGCTCGGTGCCATGCACGACTCCGCCGCGGGCGTGAAGGTCTTCTCCGACGACGGCAAGTGCGTCGACGACGCGGTGATCATGCGGCGCGCCCTGGAGTACGTGAAGGCGTTCGACGGTGTCGTCGCCCAGCACGCCCAGGAGCCCCGCCTCACCGAGGGCGCCCAGATGAACGAGGGCATCGTCTCGGCCGAGCTGGGGCTGGGCGGCTGGCCGGCCGTCGCCGAGGAGTCGATCATCGCCCGCGATGTCCTCCTCGCCGCGCACGTCGGCTCCCGCGTGCACATCTGCCACCTCTCCACGGCCGGCTCGGTCGAGATCGTCCGCTGGGCCAAGTCCAAGGGCTGGAACGTCACCGCCGAGGTGACCCCGCATCACCTGCTGCTGACCGACGAGCTCGTCCGCTCGTACAACCCGGTCTACAAGGTGAACCCGCCGCTGCGCACCGAGACCGACGTCATGGCCCTGCGCGAGGCCCTCGCCGACGGCACCATCGACTGCGTCGCCACCGACCACGCCCCGCATCCGCACGAGGACAAGGACTGCGAGTGGGCCGCGGCCGCCATGGGCATGGTGGGCCTGGAGACCGCGCTCTCCGTCGTCCAGCAGACGATGGTCGAGACCGGCCTGATCGACTGGGCGGGCGTCGCCGACCGGATGTCCTTCCGCCCGGCCGCCATCGGCCGGCTGGACGGCCACGGACGGCCCGTCTCGGCTGGTGAGCCCGCCAACCTCACCCTCGTCGATCCGGCATACCGTGGAGTCGTGGACCCCGCGGGCTTCGCCTCCCGCAGCCGCAACACCCCCTACGAGGGCCGTGAGCTGCCGGGACGCGTCACCCACACCTTCCTGCGGGGCCGGGCAACGGTCGTGGACGGGAAGCTGGCGTGACACCTGCACTGATCAATCTGGCCGCCGGGGCGACCGAGGCCGCCGTCGCCGCCGAGCAGAAGTCGGCGGAGGTGACCGACTGGGCGGCGCGCATCGGCTGGGTCGTCGGGCTGCTGCTCTTCGTCGCGCTCGTCTACTGGCTGATGCGCCAGGGCTGGAAGTGGCGCGGCACCCTGCAGGGCGACCTGCCCGAGCTGATCACCCGGCCGGACGGCCTGCCCGAGGCCCGGCTGCCCCACCCGTCTCCCACCACCGCCCTCAACGGAGGCGGCGAGCCGCCGTTGCTCACACTCAACGGCCGCTACCACGGCTCGACGACCGCGGGGCAGTGGCTCGACCGGATCGTGGCGCACGGCCTGGGCACCCGCAGCCGCGTCGAGCTGACGCTGACCGACACCGGCCTGGATGTCGTACGCCCCGGGGCGGCCGACTTCTTCGTACCGGCCGCGGCCCTGCGCGAGGCCAGGCTCGACAAGGGCATCGCCGGGAAGGTCCTCGCCGAGGGCGGTCTGCTGATCGTCACCTGGCAGCACGGCGACCGGCTGATCGACTCCGGCTTCCGCTCCGACCGCGCGGCCGAGCACGCCGCCTGGGTCGAGGCGATCACCACCAGCACCATCAGCACGCTGAGCACTCAGAAGAGCACGACGGAAGGCGCACGATGACCACCTCCACCCGGGGAGCCGGCAAGACTCCCGCCGTACTCGTACTGGAGGACGGCCGCAGCTTCCGCGGCCGCGCCTACGGGGCCGTGGGGGAGACCTTCGGCGAGGCGGTCTTCAACACCGGCATGACCGGCTACCAGGAGACCCTGACCGACCCGTCGTACCACCGTCAGGTCGTCGTGATGACCGCCCCGCACGTGGGCAACACGGGTGTCAACGACGAGGACGACGAGTCGAAGAAGATCTGGGTCGCCGGGTACGTGGTGCGTGACCCCGCCCGCGTCCCGTCCAACTGGCGCTCGCGGCGCTCGCTCGACGAGGAACTGGTCCACCAGGGCATCGTCGGCATCAGCGGCATCGACACCCGCGCCCTCACCCGCCACCTGCGCGAGCGCGGCGCCATGCGCGTCGGCATCTTCTCCGGCAACGCGATCGCCGACGACGGCATGCTGCTCGCCAAGGTGCGCCAGGGCGCCGAGATGGTGGGCGCGAACCTCTCCGCCGAGGTCGCGACCACCGAGGCGTACGTCGTCCCCGCGATCGGCACCAAGCGCTTCACCGTCGCCGCCATAGACCTCGGCATCAAGGGCATGACCCCGCGCCGGATGGCCGAGCGCGGCATCGAGGTGCATGTCCTGCCCGCCACCGCCACTGCGGAGGAGGTGTACGCGGTCAACCCCGACGGCGTGTTCCTCTCCAACGGCCCCGGCGACCCGGCCACCGCCGACCTCACCGTCATCAAGGCGGTCCTGGAGCGCAAGACCCCGCTCTTCGGCATCTGCTTCGGCAACCAGCTCCTCGGCCGCTCGCTCGGCTTCGGCACGTACAAGCTGAAGTACGGCCACCGGGGCATCAACCAGCCCGTCCAGGACCGTACGACCGGCAAGGTCGAGGTCACCGCGCACAACCACGGATTCGCCGTCGACGCACCGCTCGACAAGGTCTCCGACACGCCCTACGGCCGGGCCGAGGTCTCCCACGTCTGTCTCAACGACAACGTGGTGGAAGGCCTCCAGCTGCTCGACCAGCCGGCATTCAGCGTCCAGTACCACCCCGAAGCGGCCGCGGGCCCGCACGACGCCGCGTACCTGTTCGACCGCTTCGTAGAGCTCATGGAGGGCCAGCGTGCCTAAGCGCACCGATATCCAGTCCGTCCTGGTCATCGGCTCCGGCCCGATCGTCATCGGCCAGGCCGCCGAGTTCGACTACTCCGGTACCCAGGCCTGCCGCGTCCTGAAGGCCGAGGGCCTGCGCGTCATCCTGGTCAACTCCAACCCGGCCACGATCATGACCGACCCGGAGATCGCCGACGCCACGTACGTCGAGCCGATCACCCCGGAGTTCGTCGAGAAGATCATCGCCAAGGAGCGCCCAGACGCGCTGCTGCCGACCCTCGGCGGCCAGACCGCGCTCAACACCGCGATCTCCATGCACGAGCAGGGCGTCCTGCAGAAGTACAACGTCGAACTCATCGGCGCCAACGTCGAGGCGATCAACAAGGGCGAGGACCGGGACCTCTTCAAGGGGGTCGTCGAGGCCGTCAACGCCAAGATCGGCTACGGCGAGTCCGCCCGCTCGGTCATCTGCCACTCGATGGAAGACGTCCTGAAGGGTGTCGACGAGCTCGGCGGCTACCCGGTCGTCGTCCGCCCGTCCTTCACCATGGGCGGCGCCGGTTCCGGCTTCGCCCACAACCAGGACGAGCTGCGCCGCATCGCCGGCCAGGGCCTCACGCTCTCCCCGACCACCGAGGTGCTCCTGGAGGAGTCCATCCTCGGCTGGAAGGAGTACGAGCTGGAGCTGATGCGCGACAAGCACGACAACGTCGTGGTCGTCTGCTCCATCGAGAACTTCGACCCGATGGGCGTGCACACCGGCGACTCGATCACCGTCGCGCCGGCGATGACCCTCACCGACCGCGAGTACCAGCGGCTGCGCGACATCGGCATCGCGATCATCCGCGAGGTCGGCGTCGACACCGGCGGCTGCAACATCCAGTTCGCGGTCAACCCGGACGACGGCCGGATCATCGTCATCGAGATGAACCCGCGCGTCTCCCGCTCCTCGGCGCTCGCCTCCAAGGCCACGGGCTTCCCGATCGCGAAGATCGCGGCCCGGCTCGCCGTCGGCTACACGCTGGACGAGATCCCCAACGACATCACCGAGAAGACCCCGGCGTCCTTCGAGCCCGCCCTCGACTACGTCGTGGTCAAGGTGCCGCGCTTCGCCTTCGAGAAGTTCCCGCTCGCCGACGCCACCCTCACCACCACCATGAAGTCGGTGGGCGAGGCCATGGCCATCGGCCGCAACTTCACCGAGGCCCTGCAGAAGGCGCTGCGCTCGCTGGAGAAGAAGGGCTCGCAGTTCACCTTCATCGGTGACCCGGGCGACAGGGCCGAGCTGCTGGAGATCTCCAAGGTCCCCACCGACGGCCGGATCAACACTGTCATGCAGGCCATCCGGGCCGGTGCCACCCCGCAGGAGATCTTCGACGCCACGAAGATCGACCCGTGGTTCGTCGACCAGCTCTTCCTGATCAGGGAGTACGCGGACGAGCTGGCCGGCGCCGACAAGCTCGGCCCCGAGCTGCTCGCCGACGCCAAGCGGCACGGCTTCTCCGACGCCCAGATCGCCGAGATCCGCGGCCTGCGCGAAGACGTCGTCCGCGAGGTCCGGCACGCGCTCGGCGTCCGCCCGGTCTACAAGACGGTCGACACGTGCGCCGCCGAGTTCGCCGCCAAGACCCCGTACTTCTACTCCTCGTACGACGAGGAGAGCGAGGTCGCGCCGCGCGAGAAGCCCGCCGTGATCATCCTCGGCTCGGGTCCGAACCGCATCGGCCAGGGCATCGAGTTCGACTACTCCTGTGTCCACGCCTCCTTCGCGCTCAGCGACGCGGGCTACGAGACCGTGATGGTCAACTGCAACCCCGAGACCGTCTCCACCGACTACGACACCTCCGACCGGCTCTACTTCGAGCCGCTCACCCTGGAGGACGTCCTCGAGATCGTCCACGCCGAGTCCCTCGCCGGCCCGATCGCCGGCGTCGTCGTCCAGCTCGGCGGCCAGACCCCGCTGGGCCTCGCCCAGGCGCTCAAGGACAACGGCGTACCGGTCGTCGGCACCCCGCCCGAGGCCATCCACGCCGCAGAGGACCGCGGCGCCTTCGGCCGCGTGCTCGCCGAGGCGGGCCTGCCGGCCCCGAAGCACGGCACCGCGACGACCTTCGACGAGGCCAAGGCCATCGCCGACGAGATCGGCTACCCGGTGCTCGTGCGCCCGTCGTACGTGCTCGGCGGCCGCGGCATGGAGATCGTGTACGACGAGACCCGCCTCTCCTCGTACATCGCCGAGTCCACCGAGATCAGCCCCACCCGGCCGGTCCTGGTCGACCGCTTCCTCGACGACGCGATCGAGATCGACGTCGACGCGCTCTACGACGGCACCGAGCTCTACCTCGGGGGCGTGATGGAGCACATCGAGGAGGCCGGCATCCACTCCGGCGACTCGGCCTGCGCCCTGCCCCCGATCACCCTCGGCGGCTTCGACATCAAGCGGCTGCGCGCCTCCACCGAGGCCATCGCGCGCGGTGTCGGAGTCCGCGGACTGATCAACATCCAGTTCGCCATGGCCGGCGACATCCTGTACGTCCTGGAGGCCAACCCGCGCGCCTCGCGGACCGTCCCCTTCACCTCGAAGGCGACCGCGGTCCCGCTGGCGAAGGCCGCCGCCAGGATCTCGCTGGGCGCGACCATCGCCGAGCTGCGCGCCGAGGGCCTGCTGCCGAGGAACGGCGACGGCGGCACCCTGCCGCTCGACGCGCCGATCTCGGTCAAGGAGGCCGTGATGCCGTGGAGCCGCTTCCGCGACATCCAGGGGCGCGGCGTGGACACCGTCCTCGGCCCGGAGATGCGCTCCACCGGCGAGGTCATGGGCATCGACTCGGTGTTCGGCACGGCCTACGCCAAGTCCCAGGCCGGGGCGTACGGCCCGCTGCCCACCAAGGGCCGCGCGTTCATCTCGGTCGCCAACCGCGACAAGCGCTCGATGATCTTCCCGGCCCGCGAACTCGTCGCCCACGGCTTCGAGCTGCTCGCCACCTCCGGCACCGCCGAGGTGCTGCGCCGCAACGGCATCAACGCCACCGTGGTGCGCAAGCTGAGCGAGGGCGAGGGCCCGAACGGCGAGAGGACCATCGTCCAGCTCATCCACGACGGCCAGGTCGACCTGATCGTCAACACCCCGTACGGCACCGGCGGCCGCCTCGACGGCTACGAGATCCGCACCGCCGCCGTCGCCCGCTCGGTCCCGTGCCTGACGACGGTCCAGGCCCTCGCGGCCGCCGTCCAGGGCATCGACGCGCTCAACGGCGGAGACGTCGGCGTCCGTTCCCTCCAGGAACACGCGGAGCATCTGATCGCGGCCCGCGAGGAGTAGGGCGCACGAGGGGGACACCGCATGCGGTGTCCCCCTCTTCGTGAGCACCTCGCCCGCCCCTCGCCCAGAAGGCACACCATGTACAAGCTCTTCTTCAACCTGGTCTTCAAGCGGATGGACCCCGAGCAGGCCCACTACCTGGCCTTCCGCTGGATCCGCCTCGCCGCCCGTGTCCCCGTACTGCGGACGTTCATCGCGGCCGTCCTCGCGCCGCGCTACAAGTCGCTGCGTACGGAGGCGCTGGGCCTGCGGATGCACGGCCCGTTCGGGCTCGCGGCCGGCTTCGACAAGAACGCGGTCGCCGTCGACGGGATGGCCATGCTCGGCTTCAGCCATGTCGAGATCGGCACGGTCACCGCGCAGCCGCAGCCCGGCAACCCCAAGAAGCGGCTGTTCCGCCTGGTGGCGGACCGCGCGCTCATCAACCGCATGGGCTTCAACAACGAAGGCTCGGCGGCCGTCGCCGAGCGCCTGGCGACCCGTAACCCCGTCTTCCGTACGACGGTCGGCGTCAACATCGGCAAGACCAAGGTCGTCCCCGAGGCCGAAGCGGTCGGAGACTACGTCACCTCCACCGAGCGCCTCGCCACCCACGCCGACTACCTCGTCGTCAACGTCTCCTCGCCGAACACCCCCGGCCTGCGCAACCTCCAGGCCACCGAGTCGCTGCGCCCGCTGCTGACCGCCGTACGCGAGGCCGCCGACCGTACGGTGACCGACCGCCGCGTCCCGCTCCTGGTCAAGATCGCGCCCGACCTCGCGGACGAGGACATCGACGCCGTCGCGGACCTCGCGGTGGAACTCGCTCTGGACGGCGTCATCGCCACCAACACCACCATCGCGCGCGACGGCCTCGGCCTGAAGTCCGAGGCGGCTCTGGTCAAGGAGACCGGCGGGCTCTCCGGCGCCCCCGTCAAGGAACGCTCCCTGGCGGTCCTGCGGCGCCTGTACGGGCGTGTGGGCGGCGGGATCACCCTGGTCGGGGTGGGCGGCATCGAGAACGCCGAGGACGCCTGGCAGCGCATCCTGGCCGGCGCCACCCTCGTCCAGGGGTACAGCGCGTTCGTCTACGAGGGCCCCTTCTGGGCCCGAGCCGTCAACAAGGGCCTGGCGGCGCGGCTGCAGGCCTCCCCGTACGCCACCCTCGCCGAGGCCGTCGGCGCCGAGACCCGAAAGGCCACCCCGTGACCACCGAACCCTTCGGCGCCCGGCTGCGCCGCGCCATGGACACCCGCGGCCCGCTCTGCGTCGGTATCGACCCGCACGCGTCACTGCTCGCGGCCTGGGGCCTGAACGACGACATCGCGGGCCTGGAGCGATTCACGCGTACGGTCGTCGAGGCGCTGGCCGACCGGGTCGCCGTCCTCAAGCCGCAGTCCGCGTTCTTCGAGCGCTTCGGCTCGCGCGGCATCGCCGTACTGGAGAAGGCGGTCGAGGAGGCGCGGGAAGCCGGTGCGCTGGTCCTGATGGACGCCAAGCGCGGTGACATCGGCTCCACGATGGGCGCGTACGCGGAGACCTACCTCCACAAGGGCTCGCCGCTCTTCTCGGACGCGGTGACCGTCTCTCCCTACCTCGGCTTCGGCTCGCTGCGTCCGGCGCTGGACGCGGCCGTGATCAACGGCTGCGGCGTCTTCGTCCTCGCCCTGACCTCCAACCCCGAGGGCGCGGAGGTGCAGCGCTCGACCGCCGCCGACGGCCGCTCGCTGGCCCAGGTGATGCTCGACCACATGGCCGCCGAGAACGAGGGCGCGCAGCCGCTCGGCTCGGTCGGAGCCGTGGTCGGCGCGACGCTCGGCGACCCGGGCGCGGACCTGAACATCAACGGCCCGCTGCTCGCCCCCGGCATCGGCGCCCAGGGCGCGACGCCGGCCGACCTGCCGGGCGTCTTCGGCGCGGCGGTGGGCAACGTGGTGCCGAGTGTGAGCCGCGGCGTACTCCGCCACGGTCCGGACGCGACGGCCCTGCGTGAGTCGGCGGCGCGGTACGCGGACGAGGTCCGCGAGGCGGTCGACGGCGCGTAGCGCCGCGCGTTACCGGCCTGCTTGAGGACTTCTTGGCTCGAATCCCGGGTGATTTTGCCCGAAATGTACAGCTGGATCGATGCTGACCAGGACTTTTAGTCTTTTCTCGCTGACTGGAGCGCCTGTGGCCGCTAGTCTCCGTCGAGAGCGAACGTGCACATGGGGTGCTCGTTGCTCGCCCGGTGTGGGGCGACCAGGTTCCTCACCGGTCCGTATCCGACAGTTCGACATCCGAGGTGACGTAGGCGTGGCTCTTCCGCCCCTTACCCCTGAACAGCGCGCAGCCGCGCTCGAAAAGGCCGCCGCGGCTCGCCGGGAGCGGGCCGAGGTGAAGAATCGACTCAAGCATTCCGGCGCCTCCCTTCACGAGGTCATCAAGCACGGCCAGGAGAACGACGTCATCGGCAAGATGAAGGTCTCCGCCCTCCTGGAGTCGCTCCCGGGCGTGGGCAAGGTCCGCGCCAAGCAGATCATGGAGCGACTCGGCATCTCCGAAAGCCGCCGTGTGCGCGGCCTCGGATCCAACCAGATCGCCTCCTTGGAGCGCGAGTTCGGCGGCAGTGCCGCCTGACGTTCTCAGGCACCCCTGAGAACCTGGATAATCTGCTCCATGGCAGCAGAGGTTCGTCCGCGGCTGACCGTGCTCTCCGGCCCCTCCGGGGTGGGAAAGAGCACGGTCGTCGCGCATATGCGCAAAGTCCACCCCGAGGTTTGGCTCTCGGTGTCGGCCACCACCAGAAAGCCGCGCCCCGGTGAGCGTCACGGCGTCCAGTACTTCTTCGTCACGGACGAGGAGTTCGACAAGCTGGTCGCCAACGGTGAGCTGCTGGAGTGGGCCGAGTTCGCGGGCAACCGTTACGGCACGCCCAGGCGCGCGGTACTCGAGCACCTGGAGGCCGGCGAGTCTGTGCTGCTCGAGATCGACCTGCAGGGTGCCCGGCTGGTCCGGGAGTCCATGCCGGAGGCCCAGCTGGTCTTCCTCGCGCCGCCGAGCTGGGACGAGCTGGTCCGCCGGCTCACCGGCCGGGGCACCGAGGCGCCCGAGGTGATCGAGCGCCGGCTCGGGGCCGCCAAGATCGAACTCGCGGCCGAGTCCGAGTTCGACACCACCCTGGTCAACACCTCCGTCGAGGACGTAGCCCGTGAGCTGCTAGCCTTGATGCAAGTTGTTTGATCTTTTGTCTGTTTTCCCGCATTTCCCTGAAGTTTCTTCGGAAGGCTAGAGCGTGTCCTCTTCCATCACTGCGCCCGAGGGCATCATCAACCCGCCGATCGACGAGCTGCTCGAGGCAACTGACTCGAAGTACAGCCTCGTGATCTACGCGGCCAAGCGTGCGCGTCAGATCAATGCGTACTACTCGCAGCTCGGCGAGGGTCTGCTCGAGTACGTCGGTCCGCTCGTCGACACCCACGTCCACGAGAAGCCGCTCTCGATCGCCCTGCGTGAGATCAACGCGGGTCTGCTGACTTCCGAGGCCATCGAGGGCCCGGCCCAGTAGGCGTCAGAGTTACTTCATCCAGGCCCGGCAGGGGCACCTCCCAGCGTCAGCGAGGGGGAGTGACTGCCGGGCCTGTGGTGTGTCATAGGTAGGCGGGGGTACGCAGCCGAGTGCGGGGAGACGCAGTGGACAAGCCGAAGGCCGACAGGGCCGTACTGGGCAGAGTCGTACTGGGGGTGAGTGGCGGCATCGCCGCGTACAAGGCGTGCGAGCTGCTGCGGCGGCTGACCGAGTCGGGCCACGACGTACGGGTGGTGCCGACGGACTCGGCGCTGCAGTTCGTCGGGGCGGCGACCTGGTCCGCGCTCTCCGGCCACCCCGTCTCGACCGGGGTCTGGGACGCCGTCCACGAGGTTCCGCACGTACGGATCGGCCAGAGCGCCGACCTGGTGGTGGTCGCCCCCGCCACCGCCGACATGCTCGCCAAGGCCGCCCACGGCCTCGCCGACGACCTGCTGACCAACACGCTGCTCACCGCGCGCTGTCCGGTGGTCTTCGCGCCGGCGATGCACACCGAGATGTGGGAACACCCCGCCACTCAGGAGAACGTCGCGACGCTGCGCCGCCGTGGCGCGGTCGTGATCGAGCCCGCCGTCGGGCGGCTGACCGGCGTCGACACCGGCAAGGGCCGGCTGCCCGACCCGGACGAGATCTTCGAGGTCTGCCGTCGGGTGCTGGCGCGCGGCACCGGCACGCGGGACCTCGCCGACCGGCATGTCGTGATCAGCGCGGGCGGCACCCGTGAGCCGCTTGACCCCGTGCGCTACCTGGGCAACCGCTCCTCGGGCAAGCAGGGCTACGCCCTCGCCCGTACGGCGGTCGCCCGGGGCGCCAGGGTCACGCTGATCGAGGCCAACACCGGACTGCCGGACCCGGCGGGCGCCGACGTCGTCCGCGTCGGCACGGCCGTGCAACTGCGCGAGGCGGTCCTCAAGGCGGCGGCGGACGCCGACGTGGTGGTGATGGCCGCGGCTGTGGCCGACTTCCGGCCCGCCAGCTATGCCGAGGGCAAGATCAAGAAGGAGGACGGACAGGAACCCGCGCCGGTCGTCCTGGAGCGCAACCCCGACATCCTCGCCGAGATCTCCGCCGAGCGGGCGCGGCCCGGCCAGGTCGTCGTCGGCTTCGCCGCGGAGACCGACAACGTGCTCGCCAACGGCCGGGACAAGCTCCGCCGCAAGGGCTGCGACCTGCTCGTCGTCAACGAGGTGGGGGAGCGCAAGACGTTCGGCTCGGAGGAGAGCGAAGCCGTGGTGCTCGCCGCCGACGGCGAGGAGACACCCGTCCCGTTCGGTCCCAAGGAGGACCTCGCCGACACGGTCTGGGACCTCGTGGTGCCTCGGCTCGGGTGAATTTCTATATTCGTTCTACCGGGCGTCTCCAATCGGGCAAGAGCGGCAATCCGCCCCCTTGTCGGGCACGATCGTCGTACCGCAGAATTCAGTGCCGCAGGTCACAGAGCTCCCACGGAGCGAGACGAGTGGTCCGCTGCACGGAAGCGCCAGATAAACTGGTCACGGAACCACGCCGGGCGCAGCCTCCGGTCTGGTCCACCAATGATCAGCCAGCAGCCGCTGCAACCCCAGGGAGCGATGTGTCCCGCCGCCTGTTCACCTCGGAGTCTGTCACCGAGGGCCACCCCGACAAGATCGCTGACCAGATCAGCGACACGATCCTCGACGCGCTCCTCCGCGAGGACCCGACTTCCCGCGTCGCCGTCGAGACCTTGATCACCACTGGTCTGGTGCACATCGCCGGTGAGGTGACGACGAAGGCGTACGCGCCGATCGCCTCCCTCGTGCGCGAGAAGATCCTCGAGATCGGCTACGACTCCTCGAAGAAGGGCTTCGACGGCGCCTCATGCGGCGTCTCGGTGTCCATCGGCGCGCAGTCCCCCGACATCGCCCAGGGCGTCGACACGGCGTACGAGAAGCGTGTCGAGGGTGATGAGGACGAGCTCGACAAGCAGGGCGCGGGCGACCAGGGCCTGATGTTCGGCTACGCGTGCGACGAGACGCCCGCGCTGATGCCGCTGCCGATCCACCTGGCGCACCGGCTCTCCCGCCGGCTCTCGGAGGTCCGCAAGAACGGGACCATCCCGTACCTGCGCCCGGACGGCAAGACCCAGGTCACCATCGAGTACGACGGTGACAAGGCGGTCCGCCTGGACACCGTCGTCGTCTCCTCGCAGCACGCGTCCGACATCGACCTGGACTCGCTGCTCGCTCCCGACATCCGCGAGTTCGTCGTGGAGCCGGAGCTGAAGGCGCTGCTCGACGACGGCATCAAGCTGGACACCGACGGCTACCGGCTGCTGGTCAACCCGACCGGGCGCTTCGAGATCGGCGGCCCGATGGGTGACGCCGGTCTGACCGGCCGGAAGATCATCATCGACACGTACGGCGGCATGGCCCGTCATGGTGGCGGCGCGTTCTCCGGCAAGGACCCGTCCAAGGTGGACCGCTCGGCGGCGTACGCGATGCGCTGGGTCGCCAAGAACGTCGTAGCCGCCGGCCTCGCCGCGCGCTGCGAGGTCCAGGTGGCGTACGCGATCGGCAAGGCCGAGCCGGTGGGCCTGTTCGTCGAGACCTTCGGCACCAACACCGTCGAGGTGGAGAAGATCGAGAACGCCATCGGCGAGGTCTTCGACCTCCGCCCGGCCGCGATCATCCGCGACCTCGACCTGCTGCGTCCGATCTACGCTCAGACCGCTGCGTACGGCCACTTCGGCCGCGAGCTGCCGGACTTCACCTGGGAGCGCACCGACCGCGTGGACGCGCTGCGCAGGGCAGTCGGCCTGTAGTCGCACCTGCTGACACCTGACGGCCCCGGACCGGATCGGTCCGGGGCCGTCGGTGTCAGTGGCGTCTGGTAGGAATTTGGCTGTGAGCAGCAGCGACGAGCAGCCCGAAGCCCCCGCCGCAGGGGTGCCGGAGCAGCTTGCGCTCATCCGGGAGACCGTGCGCAAGGCGCAGGCGCCCAAGGCCAAGCCGCGCACCTGGCGGGGCGCCGCACTCGCCTGTGAACTGCCGGTCGCCCGTGTGCTGGTGAACAAGGGCGTGCTCCACCTCGACCAGTTCTTCGACTACGCCGTACCGGCAGACCTCGACGAGGCCGCCCAGCCCGGCGTCCGCGTCCGAGTACGGTTCGGCGCCGGGGCACACCGGGTGCGCGAGGGGCGCCGCGAGGGCGGCGGACTGATCGACGGGTTCATTGTCGAGCGCCGCGCCGAGTCCGACTACGACGGCCCGCTCGCGGCACTGGCCGGAGTCGTCTCCCCGGAACCGGTCCTCGGCCCCGAGCTGCTGGCGCTTGCCCGCGCGGTCGCCGACCGGTACGCGGGCAGCCTCGCCGACGTACTGCAGCTCGCCATACCCCCGCGGAACTCCCGCGCCGAGTCGAAACCCTCTCCGGAGCCGCTGCCCGCCCCCGCCGCCCCTTCTCCCGGCACCTGGGAGCGGTACGCGAAGGGCCCGGCGTTCCTCCAGGCGCTCGCCCGGGGCGGCGCCCCACGTGCCGTGTGGACCGCCCTTCCGGGGCCGCACTGGCCCGGGGAACTGGCCCTGGCCGTCGCGGCGACGCTGTCCTCCGGGCGGGGAGCGCTGGTCGTCGTCCCCGACGGGCGGACGGCCGCGCGGCTGGACGCCGCGCTCACCGAGGTGCTGGGCGCGGGGCGGCACGCACTGCTCACCGCCGAGGCCGGCCCGGAGAAGCGCTACCGGCAGTGGCTCGCCGTACGGCGGGGCTCGGTGCGGGCGGTGGTCGGCACCCGGGCCGCGATGTTCGCCCCGGTGCGCGACCTCGGGCTGGTCGCCATCTGGGACGACGGCGACTCCAGCCACAGCGAGCCGCACGCGCCGCTGCCGCACGCCCGCGAGGTACTGCTGCTGCGCGCGGCCACCGACAAGTGCGGCTTCCTGCTCGGCGGTACGACCTGCACGGTGGAGGCCGCCCAACTCGTCGAGACCGGCTGGGCCCTGCCGCTGGCCGCCGATCGCGACAAGGTGCGGGCCGCCGCACCGGTGATCCGTACCGTCGGCGACGGCGAGCTGGCGCGGGACGAGGCGGCCCGGGCCGCACGACTGCCGAGCCTCGCCTGGCAGACCGTACGGGAGGGGCTGAAGACCGGCCCGGTGCTGGTGCAGGTACCGCGCCGGGGGTACGTGCCGAGGCTTGCCTGCGAGCGCTGTCGCACGCCGGCGCGCTGCGCGCACTGCGCGGGACCGCTGGAGGCACCCGACGAGCGGACCCTGCACTGCGGATGGTGCGGGCGGTCGGAGTCCGGCCGGGCGTGCCCGGAGTGCGGAAGCACCCGGCTGCGGGCGCAGGTCGTGGGGGCCCGAAGGACCGCGGAGGAGCTGGGGCGGGCGTTCCCGGCGGTTCCGGTGCGTACGTCCGGGCGCGAGCATGTACTGGACACCGTGCCGGCCGGCCCGGCGCTCGTGGTCAGCACGCCGGGTGCGGAGCCGGTCGCCGAGGGCGGCTACGCGGCCGCGCTGCTGCTCGACGGCTGGGCGATGCTCGGGCGGCCGGACCTCCGGGCGGGGGAGGAGGCGCTGCGGCGCTGGATCGGGGCGGCCTCGCTGGTACGGGGACAGGGCGAGGGCGGCACGGTCGTGGTGGTCGCCGAGCCGACGCTGCGGCCCGTCCAGGCACTGGTGCGCTGGGATCCGGTGGGGCACGCGGTGCGGGAGCTGGCGGAGCGGGCCGAGCTGGGCTTCCCGCCCGTCTCCCGGATGGCGGCGGTGTCCGGCCGCCCGGAGGCCCTGGCGGCGTTCCTCGCGTCCGCCGAACTACCCCGGGACGCCGAGGTACTGGGCCCGGTACCGCTGCCTGTCGTGGACCCGGCCAGACCCCGCAGGCCCGGCGATCCTCCGCCGGGGGAGGTATGGGAGCGGGCACTGCTCCGCGTACCGCCGGGGAGCGGCGCCGCGCTGGCCGCCGCCCTCAAGTCGGCGCAGGCGGCACGGCTGGCGCGTGCGGGAGAAGATCCCGTACGCATCAGGATCGACCCCCCGGACATCGGCTGACGGGGGCCGGGGCGGGGCGCAGCGGGCGGATTCCGGGGCGCGGCCTCAGAGGGCGGCCGGGTCACGGCGGGCGGGTCACGGCGGGCGGGCCCCCGACGGGCGGCGGGCCGTGCACAGACGGCTGCCCCCGGCCGGAGTCGGCGGGGGCAGGGGTGTCAGCCGTTGCGCGGGCCTGGGAACGCGCTGGCCCGGGCCTCTTCGCGCAGCGCCTGGCTGCCCGACGTCGGCTGCGACGGCATGGACCGGGCCGCCGGTACCGCGGGCAGGCCGGGCCCGACCGGCAGCGGGCGGGTCGCGGTGGCCGTCGCCGCCTCGGCCGGGTGCTCGGCCACTTCGGCCGCGCCGGACTGCGCCGCCGCGCGCCTGGCACCGTAACGGCGGTGCACCGCCTGCTTGGTGACGCCGAGCGCCGAACCCACCGCGTCCCACGAGAAACCGAGCGAGCGGTCGAAGTCCACCGCCGCGGTGACCAGGGTCTCGACGCTGTCCCGCAGCTCCTGGGCGAGGCGGACGGTCGGGGCGGGGGCCCGGCCGTACACGACGAAGCCCGTGGAGGGGCCGGAGCGGCGCGGACGGTAGACGTTGCCGAGCTGGGCGGTGAGCGTGCGCAACGCGTCCACCTGCCGGCGGACCCGCTCGATGTCCCGCACCAGCAGGTGCAGGCTGGCCCGCGCTTGGGCGTCGTGGGTTGCGTGGTCGGCCATGAACAAGCCTCTCGAACCGGCGTGGAAACGGATGGGGCCGCCGACAGCGGCCCGCTTTCGGTCAATCTCTCTTGACCCCAACGCTCCACCGGTCGTTGTGGTCACGCTGTGGGGGCGTATGGGCATATGCGAGGGGCGCACGGGCGTGCGTACGCCCCCCGAGGGGGTGCCCTCCGGATCAGGCCGGGCCTGCGATGCCTGGCACGGCACCTCGCCGCGTTGTCGTCGGTCGCCGATGTCCCCCAGCTACCGCTGGGGGTGCCCCCACCGCATCGACTCCCTCCTTCGCCTTGCGATGCACCGCACCAGACGCCGCAGGCTGACCCGGCCTGATCCGGAGGACACCCCCTCACACCAGGGCCCATAGACTGGTGCGCTGCTCGTCGGCACGAGATAGCGAGGTAAACCCCAGTGAAGCTTGTGTTCGCAGGCACCCCCGAGGTCGCCGTACCCGCCCTGGACGCACTGATCGCCTCCGGCCGGCACGAGGTCGCCGCCGTCGTCACCCGGCCCGACGCGCCCGCCGGGCGCGGCCGCAGGCTGGTGGCCAGCCCGGTCGCCCAGCGCGCCGAGGAGGCCGGCATCGAGGTGCTCAAGCCGGTCAGGCCGCGCGACGCCGACTTCCTGGCGCGGCTGAGCGAGATCGCGCCCGACTGCTGCCCCGTGGTGGCCTACGGCGCGATCCTCCCGAAGTCGGCCCTGGACATCCCCGCCCACGGCTGGGTCAACCTGCACTTCTCGCTGCTGCCCGCCTGGCGCGGCGCGGCCCCCGTACAGCACGCGGTGCTGGCCGGTGACGAGGTGACCGGCGCGTCCACCTTCCTGATCGAGGAGGGGCTGGACTCGGGCCCGGTGTACGGCGTGCTGACCGAGACCGTACGGCCCACCGACACCAGCGGTGACCTGCTGACCCGGCTCGCCTTCGCGGGCGCCGGACTGCTCGCCGCGACCATGGACGGCATCGCGGACGGCGCGCTCAAGGCCGTACCGCAGCCCGCCGACGGCGTCTCGCTCGCGCCGAAGATCAACGTCGAGGACGCCCAGGTCGGCTGGGCCGCCCCGGCGCTCCGCGTCGACCGCCTGGTGCGCGGCTGCACGCCCGCGCCCGGTGCCTGGACGCTGTTCCGCGGCGAGCGGCTCAAGCTGGTCTCCATCGAGCTGCTGCCCGAGCGGACCGGCCTCGCACCCGGCGAGCTGTCCGTCGGAAAGAACAACGTGTACACCGGCACCGGCTCCCACGCCGTCGAGCTGCTCTGGGTCCAGCCGCAGGGCAAGAAGCCGATGCGCGCCGCCGACTGGGCGCGTGGCGTACGCATCGCCGCCGGGGAGCGCCTCGGTGGGGCGGACGTACGCTGAGAGAGATCGCCCCTCGCCCCACGAGCACACCGTCAGCTCACCACCGGTTCACCATCAGCGGAGCACCTTTCACGTGAACGACCAGCCTCGTCGCCGTCCCGCCAAGCAGGCGAAGCCGTACCGGCGCCCCCAGAAGGACCCCGTCCGCATTCTCGCCTTCGAGGCGCTGCGGGCCGTCGACGAGCGTGACGCCTACGCGAACCTCGTGCTGCCGCCGCTGCTCCGCAAGGCACGCGAGGGCGGCGGCTTCGACGCGCGCGACGCGGCGCTCGCGACCGAGCTGGTGTACGGGACTCTGCGCCGCCAGGGCACGTACGACGCGATCATCTCGGCCTGCATCGACCGGCCGCTGCGCGAGGTCGACGCGCCGGTGCTGGACGTCCTCGCGCTGGGCGCCCACCAGCTCCTCGGCACCCGGATCCCCACGCACGCGGCGGTCTCCTCCAGTGTGGAGCTGGCCCGGGTGGTGCTCGGCGACGGGCGGGCGAAGTTCGTGAACGCGGTACTGCGGAAGATCGCCGCCGATGATCTGGACGCCTGGCTGGAACGGGTCGCACCGCCCTACGACGAGGACGCCGAGGACCACCTCGCGGTGGTCCACTCGCATCCCCGCTGGGTCGTCTCCGCCCTGTGGGACTCCCTCGGCGGCGGCCGCGCCGGTATCGAGGACCTGCTGGAGGCCGACAACGAACGGCCCGAGGTGACCCTGGTCGCCCGCCCCGGCCGCTCCACCACCGATGAGCTGCTGGACGCGCTGGGCGAGGACTCCGGGCTGCCGGGCCGCTGGTCCCCGTACGCCGTACGGCTCGCCGAGGGCGGCGAACCGGGCGCGCTGGACGCCGTACGCGAGGGGCGCGCGGGTGTGCAGGACGAGGGCAGCCAGCTCGTCGCGCTCGCCCTCGCCAACGCCCCGGTCGACGGGTCCGACGCGCGCTGGCTCGACGGCTGCGCAGGCCCCGGCGGCAAGGCGGCCCTGCTGGCCGCGCTCGCCGCGCAGCGAGGCGCGGCGCTGCTCGCCTCCGAGAAGCAGCCGCACCGGGCACGCCTGGTCGAGCGGGCGCTCGCGGGCAACCCAGGTCCGTACCAGGTCATCGCCGCGGACGGCACCCGGCCGCCGTGGCGGCCCGGGTCCTTCGACCGGGTCCTGATGGACGTGCCGTGCACCGGACTCGGCGCGCTGCGCCGCCGTCCGGAGGCCCGCTGGCGGCGCCGCCCGGAGGACCTGGAGGGCTTCGCCCCGCTGCAACGGGCGCTGCTGCGCGAGGCGTTGGCGGCGGTACGGGTGGGCGGCGTCGTCGGTTACGTGACCTGCTCGCCGCACCTCGCCGAGACGCGGATCGTCGTCGAGGACGTACTGAAGGGCCGCGGTGGCCACGAGCCGGTCGACGCGGAGTGGATCGACGCGCGGCCGCTGATGTCCGGGGTACCGGCGCTGGGCGACGGTCCGGACGTACAGCTGTGGCCGCATCTGCACGGCACGGACGCGATGTATCTGGCCCTGCTGAGGCGAACCGCCTGACGCCGGATCACACGTGAGCCGGTTCCTTCTCCACGGCCGGCGGCTCCGGCGCGGCGTCGGCCTCCCTGGAAAGACGGTGCGACCACGGCCCGTACACGACGATCGCCGGGACGACCTCGGGCGCCTGAACCCCTCCGATTCCTCCAGGACTTGGGTCGACTCGGCGCCGGCGGGCAGCCATGACGCGGCGTCGTTGTCCTGGGCGTCGGTGAGCTTGGAGGCGAGCGGGAACGCGACGGCGATCACCACCAGCCACACCACCACGACCAGCCAATAGGTGCGCCGGCCGCACACCAGCCGGCCGGCGCCGCGGTTCCGCCGAGTCATTGCGTCGGTCATGGACGCCCCATCGCGCTCGCCGCGAGCCGCCCCCTTCGAGGTGCCGAGAGGCTTTACGCCGGACCCGGGCGGGGAAAGCCCGAAGTCCATGGCAGGCTTGGGGTATGGCCGTTCAGATCAATCCCAGTATCCTCTCCGCCGACTTTTCCCGCCTGGCGGAGGAGGCGAAGGCCGTCGAGGGCGCCGACTGGCTGCATGTCGACGTGATGGACAACCACTTCGTACCGAACCTCACCCTCGGCGTGCCGATCGTGGAATCGCTCAGCAGGGCTACGGACATTCCGCTGGACTGCCACCTGATGATCGAGGACGCCGATCGCTGGGCCCCGCAGTACGTCGAAGCGGGGGCCGGTTCGGTCACCTTCCACGCCGAGGCCGCGGCTGCCCCGGTCCGGCTGGCCCGGGAGATCCGGGCCAAGGGCGCCCGCGCCTCCATGGCACTGAAGCCCGCGACGCCGATCGAGCCGTACGAGGATCTCCTCCCCGAGCTCGACATGCTGCTGATCATGACCGTCGAGCCGGGCTTCGGGGGCCAGTCCTTCCTGGACATCATGCTTCCCAAGATCCGCCGGACCCGTGAGCTCATCTCCAAGCACGGGCTGGAGCTGTGGCTCCAGGTCGACGGCGGGGTCTCGGCCACGACGATCGAGCGCTGCGCGGAGGCGGGCGCGGACGTCTTCGTCGCCGGCTCCGCGGTCTACGGGACGGACGACCCGGCCGCCGCTGTACGCATGCTGCGCAACCAGGCGGCCGAGGCCTCGGCCTCGGCGCCCTGGCTGTGCAACCACTGAGCCACAGCTCGGTGAACGCAGTCCGACCGGGCTGATCAAGGCTTGCCGCATCTGAGAGGATGAACGGCGAGTCCAGAGTGTGAACAGCAGTGAGGAGATCGCGGTGTCTGCTATGTCGGCGGGTCGGTCAGCCCTGCGGATGGGACCCGCGGAACTGGTGCAGGCGGCGGCCATGGCCCGCCGGTTCTACCTCGAGGGCAAGTCCAAGATCCAGATCGCGGAGGAGTTCGGCGTCAGCCGCTTCAAGGTGGCCCGGGTCCTGGAGACGGCGCTCGAGCGCGATCTCGTACGGATCGAAATCCGGGTGCCGGCCGAACTGGACGCGGAGCGCTCCGACGCGCTGCGGGCCCGCTACGGCCTGCGGCACGCGGTCGTCGTCGAGTCCCCGGCCGATTCCGTCGACGTGGAGACGGCTGACGCCCCGGACCCGGAGAACCTGGGCGCCGTCGCCGCCGACCTGCTGGGCGAGCTGGTCACCGAGGGCGATGTGCTCGGCCTCGCCTGGGGCAGATCGACCATCCACATGGCCGCCGCCCTGCACCGGCTGCCGCCGTGCACCGTCGTTCAGCTGACCGGCGTGTACGACGCCGGCACCGCTGAGCGCGGCTCGGTCGAGGCCGTCCGCCGCGCCGCCCAGGTGTCGGGGGGGGAGGCGCACCCGATCTACGCGCCGATGCTGCTGCCCGACCCGGCCACCGCCGCCGCGCTGCGCAACCAGACGGGCATCGCCCGTGCCTTCGAATACTTCGACAAGGTCACCGTCGCGGCCGTCTCCATCGGCTCCTGGGAGCCCGGCATCTCGACCGTCCACGACATGCTCACCGACGAGGAGCGCGGCCACTACGCATCCCTCGGCGTGGCCGCCGAGATGTCCGCGCACCTGTTCGACGCGGAGGGGCGGCGGGTCGGCCGCGACCTGGGCGAGCGGTGCATCACGGTCGAGGCGGACCGGCTGCGCCGGATCCCCGAGGTCGTGGCGATCGCGGGGGGCTTGCGCAAGGCCGCCGCGATCGGGGCCGTACTGCGGTCCGGCCTCGTCACCAGCCTGGTGACGGACACGGCGGCCGCCGACTTCCTGCTGACCGAATCCGCGCCGGGCCCGCGCCCGGCGCTCGAGCGCGCGGACCCGGACGTCGTCTGATCCGGACGGCGCCTGGTCCGGACGGCGTCCGACCGCCGCGCGGCCGGGTCAGCCGTAGACCCGGCGGGCGTTTTCCGCCGCGATCATCGCTCCCACCCGCCGGGCGTCGGCCGTCGACCAGGCGCCGGTGCCGGCCCAGCCCGTCAGCAGCCGCGTCAGCGCCTCGCGGAAGAGCTGCGCGCCGACGACGTACAGCTCGGGCAGCCCGTACGCGTCGGTGGAGAACAGCAGCTTGCCGAACGGGGTCAGCTCCAGCATCTCCGCGAGCACCGCCCCGGCCCGCGCCCCGGTGTGGCCGAGAGCCAGGCCCACGTCCGCGTAGACGTGCGGGAAGACGCTCGCCAGGTATGCGGCACCCCGGTGGTACGGATAGCCGTGCAGCAGGATCAGCGGGCAGCCGGTGGGGCGTACGGCCCGTACGAAATCGGTGAGCAGCAGCGGATCGCTGCGGTGCAGCCGCAGATCGGGGTCGCCGAAGCCGGTGTGCAGTTGCAGCGGCAGGCCCGTCAGCGCCGCCGACCACAGCAGGTGGCGCAGCAGGACCGGGTCGCTCAGCCGGCCTCCGGCGCGGCGCCCGGTGAGCCAGCGGGCGGCGGTCTCGCGGACCTCGGCCGGGGCGGGCGGATCCGGGGCCAGATCGAGTCCGTAGCGGTACGCCGCGACCGATTTGAAGCCTGCGGCCGTGTGCGCGGCGGCCGTGATCCGCTGGTCCATGGCGGCGAGGAACGCGTCGCCGTCCTTGGTGGTGTCGGCCGTCCGCTCGGCCAGCTGTTCCAGACGTACGATTTCGCGCGAGGTTCCGCCGGCCGCCGCGGCCAGCTCCCTGGGCGTGGTCAGGTCGCCCGGCAGTCCGGTGTCCACCAGGAACTCGGCGATGCCGCAGTACCGCAGCAGCAGCTCGGTGGCCTCCGGTCCGCCGAGTTCGCGCCGCCGGGCGAGGTACTGCTCGGGCGGGCAGTGCGGGGCGAGGCCCAGGACGGGCGGGCACCAGCGGCGGACCGCGAAACCGAGCTGGGTGTCGAAGTACGTGGTACCGGGCGCGGCCGGGGCGTCCGACTCGGTCAGAAACGACTCGAACACCGCCGGGTCCGGGTCGGCGCGCAGGACCCCGTGACAGTGGTGGTCCACCAGCGGCGGCAGGTCGAGATCCATCAGTACCGCCCACGGGTGGCGTCCGCGATCTCCTGCGGGGACGCGCCTTCGAACAGCTCCGCCTCCGCGTGCCGCACCGCGGCGATCGCCTCGAACAGCGGGTCCCCGAGTGCTTCACGCAGGACCGCCGAGGCCGTGAAGTGCTCCAGCGCCTCGGGCAGCGAGGTCGGCAGCCGGCGCTCACCGCTGCCGCGCACCGGATCGCCCGCCACCGGGGCAGGCAGCGTCAGATCCGCGTCGATCCCAGCCAGCCCGGCAGCGATCAGCGAACCGGCGGCCAGATACGGGTTCGCTGCCGCGTCGAAGCTCTTGACCTCGGCGTTCGCCCCGGCCCGGTCGTCGGGCGCCCCCGCGACGAAGCGCAGCGCCGCCTCCCGGTTCTCCAGTCCCCAGCACTGGTACGCGCCCGCCCAGCGCGACGGCTCCAGCCGCAGATAGCTCGCGACCGACGGCGCGCCGACGGCCAGCAGGGCGGGCAGCTCGCGCAGCACCCCGGCGAGGAACGCCTCGCTCTGCCGTGTCATGCCGAACGGCCCGTCGCCGCCCCGGCAGAGGTTCCTGCCCTCCCGCCACAGGCTCAGGTGCACATGACAGCCGTTGCCCACCCCGCCCGCCGTCACGACCGGCCCGAACAGCGCCGTGAGCCCGTGTCGGACCGACACCGCGCGGATCGTCTCGCGCACGAGTACGGCCAGATCGGCGGCGCCGACCGGATCGGCGGGGGACACGGACACCTCGAACTGGCCGGGCGCGTACTCGGGATGGATCTGCAGGACGTCGACGCCCTGTGTGGCCAGCGCGTCCAGCACGTCACCGAGATAGTCCGACAACTCCACGAGCCGGGCCATCCCGTACGCCGGGCCCGCCGCCCCCGCGAACCGCGTCCCGGCAGCGCCCCGGGCGCCGTCCGCGCCACCGGCCCGGTCCGTACCCCGCGCGACGACCCACTCCGTCTCGAAGCCCATCCGCATCTCGATTCCGCGCTCGGCGGCGCGTGCCGCCATCCGGCTCGCGAACTGCCGCTGGCACGCCGGATGCGTGCGCCCCTGCTGGTCGAACCGGTCGGCCGGCGCCCAGGCCCAGCCCGGCTGCGCGGCGAGCGGCGTCACCCTGTCCAGGTCGGGGAACAGCCGCAGATCGCCGTCCGGGCCACCGATGTGCGGGCTGCTGGTGATGGAGTCGTCCACCAGATAGACGTCGAACACCGGCGACATGCCGACCCCGCGCCCGGCCACCTGCGCGAGCCGCGCGACAGGCACGGCCTTGACACGGGTGAGGCCCGCGTTGTCCACCCAGGTCAGGGCGACCCCCCTGATGCCGAGGCCGGTCAGCCGCCGGGCCTCCGCACGGGCCGCCTCGAGCCGCGAATCGTTCATGCCCGTTCCCCCTGCGTTCCGCGCAGCGCGACGACCGCCGCGACCGAGTCCGCCTCCGCCGCCGGCTTGTCCTCCCGGTAGCGCACCACGCGCGCGAAGCGCAGCGTCACGCCCTCCGGATATCGCGAGGACCGCTGCACCCCGTCGAAGGCCACCTCCACCACCAGCTCGGGCCGGACCGTCACCCCCCAGCTCTCGCGGCTCACCGCGAGCTGCTGCAACCGGTCGGTCTGCCAGGCCAGCATCGCGTCCGTCAGTCCCTTGAACGTCTTGCCGAGCATGGCGAAGGTGCCGTCCGGGCGGCGGGCGCCGAGATGGAGGTTCGACAGGGTGCCGGTGCGCCGCCCGTGGCCCCACTCGGCAGCCAGTACCACCAGGTCGAGCGTGTGGACGGGCTTCACCTTCAGCCACGACATACCGCGGCGGCCCGCGCTGTACGTCGAGTCCAGCGCCTTCACCACCACGCCCTCGTGCCCGCGTTCCAGGGTGCGGGCGGCGAACTCCCGGGCCGCGGTACGGGACTTCTCGTCCGCCGGGTCCTCGACCACGAGGCGGCGCACCCGGCGCGGCTCGGGGGCCACCCGGACCAGCTCGTCGTTGCGTTCCCGCGCGGACAGGCCGAGCAGGTCACGGCCGTCCACGGACAGCAGGTCGAAGAAGACCGGGAAGAGCGGCAGCGAGGCATGCGCGTCCGCCACGTTGAGACGCGAACCGACGCGGCCCGCGACCTCCTGGAACGGCCGTGGCCGTCCGTCCTCGTCCAGCGCGATCACCTCGCCGTCCAGTACGGCCCGGTCGGTCGCCAACTCCTTCGTGGCGGCGACGACTTCGGGCAGCCGTTCGGTCAGCTCGTCCAGCGTACGCGTGAAGATCCGTACGTTCTCGCCGTCCCGGTGCACCTGGATCCGGATGCCGTCGAGCTTCTCCTCCACCACGCAGGGGCCGAGCCGGTTCAGTGCCTCGTCCACGTCCTTCGCGGTGTGCGCGAGCATCGGCTGCACCGGCCGTCCCACGTCCAGCCGGAAGTCCGCGAGCGCCGACGGACCGCGCGCGAGCAGCGCCTCGGCGACCGTGCCCAGCGAGCCGGCCAGCATCACGGCCCGTCTGACTTCCCCGGGATCCGCGTCGACCGCCGCCGCCAGCCCCTCGGCGGCCTGGGCGTCGAGTGCGCCCTGCCGCAGCTCGCCGCCGATCAGGCCGAGGAGGAACTGCTGCTCCTCGTCGGTGGCGGCGGACATCAGCGTCTGGAGCAGCTTTCTGCGCTCGACCAGGGCACCCTTGCCGGCCACTGCCGTGATCAGATCGAGCGTACGGTGCACCTCGCGCACGGTGAGGCGGGGCTCGGCGGCCGGCGCCGGGCGCTCCCGCAGGAGGCTCCAGCCCACCCCGGTACGGCGCTGCGGGAGCCTGCCCGCGAGGTAGGTGACCACCAGCGGGGCCTCGGACGGCTCGGTCCTGCGGAACAGCTCGGCGAGCAGGGCGGTCTTCCGCGAGCGGGCGCGGGTGGCCGCGATCTCCCGCGAGGTCCTGGCCACGTCGGCGAGCAGCATGCCCTCATCCTTACCCAGCGCGATCGCGGACGCAGCAGTTCGGTGGCAGCATCGGCGGCCGTTCGTCGTCCTGCCGGTCTGAGAGGGGTTTGCCCGAGTCGGACCCGGGCAGGCGATCCGGCGTCAGGGTGACCGCTCAACACGTAAGGGAGTGCGACCGTGGCCAAGGACAAGAAGGCCGCTGCCAAGGCCGATCAGGCCAAGGGCGCGGCGAAGGAGACGGCCGGCCGTGCCGTGGGCAGCGAACGGATGACCACGGAGGGCCGCGCCGAGCGCGCCAAGGGCGACGTGCGCGAGGCGATCCAGAAGATCAAGGACGCCGGAAAGCGGTGACGCGCGCGAAAGCCCCGGCTTTCGCGGATCGGCGGTGGCCCGGCGGATCCCCTTCCCGCCGGGGCCACCGCCGTGTGATCGCACAAGGCCGGGCGGCGGCCCTTGACGGAACGTCCACAGATGTGACCGAAGCTCGCCAGGACCTGGTCACATCGGCGATGATGGCCTAGGAGCCGCAGCCGGAACCGCGCTGGTCCGTGCTCACTCCCCACCCGCCCCCCTCCGTAAAACCGCAGGTGAGAGAGTCAGTATGCGTTTCCTCAATGACCTGAAGCCGCCGTACGACCTGACGTACGACGATGTATTCATGGTGCCGAGCCGCTCCGCGGTGGGTTCCCGTCAGGGAGTCGACCTCTCCGCACCCGACGGCACCGGCACCACCATCCCCCTCGTCGTCGCGAACATGACCGCGATCGCGGGCCGCCGGATGGCTGAAACGGTCGCCCGGCGAGGCGGGCTCGTCGTGATCCCCCAGGACATCCCGATCGACGTCATAACCGATGTCATCTCCTGGGTCAAGACGCGGCACCTCGTGCTCGACACCCCGATCACGCTGGCGCCCGGCCAGACCGTCGCCGACGCGCTCTCCCTGCTCCACAAGCGGGCGCACGGCGCGGGTGTCGTCGTCGACGACCAGAACCGCCCGATCGGTGTCGTCACCGAGCACGATCTGACGGGTGTGGACCGCTTCACCCAGCTGTCCGAGGTCATGACCAGGGAGCTGCTGCTCCTCGACGCCGACATCGACCCGACCGAGGCCTTCAACCGGCTCGACGCCGGCCACCGCAAGCTGGCCCCGGCCGTCGACAAGGACGGCAAGCTCGTCGGCATCCTGACCCGGAAGGCCGCGCTGCGCGCGACCCTCTACACCCCGGCCACCGACGCCAACGGCAAGCTGCGTATCGCCGCCGCCGTCGGTATCAACGGTGATGTTGCGGGCAAGGCCAAGCTGCTCCTCGACGCCGGTGTGGACACGCTCGTCGTGGACACCGCGCACGGCCACCAGGAGTCGATGATCAGCGCGGTCCGGGCGGTCCGCGCGCTCGACCCGCAGGTGCCGATCGTGGCGGGCAACATCGTCGCCGCCGAGGGCGTACGGGACCTCATCGAGGCCGGCGCGGACATCGTCAAGGTCGGTGTGGGCCCCGGCGCCATGTGCACCACCCGCATGATGACCGGCGTGGGGCGGCCGCAGTTCTCCGCGGTCCTCGAATGCGCCGCGGAGGCCAGGAAGTTCGGCAAGCACGTCTGGGCCGACGGCGGCGTCCGCCACCCGCGCGATGTCGCGATGGCGCTGGCCGCAGGCGCGTCCAACGTGATGATCGGCTCCTGGTTCGCCGGTACGTACGAGTCGCCCGGCGACCTTCAGCAGTCGGCCGACGGCCGCTACTACAAGGAGTCGTTCGGCATGGCCTCGGCCCGCGCCGTGCAGAACCGCACCAGCGAGGAGTCGGCCTACGACCGCGCCCGCAAGGGCCTGTTCGAGGAGGGCATCTCCACGTCGCGGATGTTCCTCGACCCGGCCCGCCCGGGTGTCGAGGACCTGATCGACTCGATCATCGCGGGCGTCCGCTCGTCCTGCACCTACGCGGGTGCGGGCTCGCTCGAGGAGTTCGCCGAGAAGGCGGTCGTCGGCGTGCAGAGCGCCGCCGGATACGCCGAGGGCAAGCCGCTGCACGCCAGCTGGGGCTGATCCGCACCTCCGTCCCCGAGGCTCTCCCTGCCTGGCTGAACGCTCCACGCTCAACCGTCCGGTCTCCGCTGTGTCATGGAGGCCGGACGCGGCGTTTTCCAATTGGCAGGCATGCCCGGCATGAGTCGGGGTAGACGGGCCTCAGCATTGACATCGGAGAAGGGGAGGACATGGTGTCCACGGCGAGCGCAGTCCCGACCGAACTCGGCCAGTACGGAGCGACCTTGGGTCAGACCCTGGCGGACCAGGAACTTCCGTATCTGGAGAGCCCCGGGGAGGTGGCTCCCAAGGACGCACGGGAGATCTCGAAGCTGTTCTTCACGCGGCTGGCCGAACTCGAAGAAGGCACCCACGAGTACCAGTACGCGCGGAACACGCTGATCGAGCTCAATGTCGCGCTGGTCCGGTACGCGGCGAACCGCTTCCGTAACCGGTCGGAGCAGATGGACGACATCGTCCAGGTCGGCACGATCGGCCTGATCAAGGCGATCGACCGGTTCGAGCTGTCCCGCGAGGTGGAGTTCGCCACCTTCGCCGTGCCGTACATCGTGGGGGAGATCAAGCGCTTCTTCCGCGACACGAGCTGGGCCGTACATGTCCCGCGCCGGCTCCAGGAACTCCGGATCGACCTGGCCAAGGCGACTGACGAGATGTCCCAGCACCTGGACCGGGCACCGACCACCGCCGAACTAGCCGAGTACCTCGGAATCGACGAGGAGCAGGTCATCGAAGGCGTCGTCGCGAGCAACGGCTACACGGCGGGCTCGATCGACATGCCGATGGACGACACGGCCGACGGCGCCTCGGCGCCGCTGTCCGACCGGCTGGGCGCTCCCGACGCGGATCTGGAGACCGCGGAGAACGTCCAGGCGCTCAAGCCGCTCATCGAGGAACTCGACGAGCGGGAGAAGCAGATCCTGCGGATGCGCTTCGGCGCAGAGATGACCCAGGCCGAGATCGGCGCCGAACTGGGTGTGTCCCAGATGCATGTGTCCCGGCTGCTGTCCCGCATCACCACGCGGCTGCGTGCGGGTCTGCTAGCCGTGGAGTGAGTACAGCGCCTGTACAGCGGCGAAGGAGGCCCCCGGAGAGGGTGCCTCCCTCGCCGCTGTACGAGTGTCCCCAGCCCGCGTTGTACGAGTGTCCCTAGCCCGCCGTGAGCGACGCGGCCGGCCGCAGCCAGATGGCCGCCACCCGCTTGCCGTCCGGCAGCAGCTCGACCTCCACCCGGCCCGCGAGCCGCTGCACCATCTGCCAGCCGAAGCCGCCGCCCCCGGCGAATTCCGGCCGGCGCGGGATGGGCGGCTGCGGACTGGAATCGTCCATCTCCACCACCAACTCCCGCTCGCGCACGGTCAGATGCAGCCGCCACCAGCCGGTGGTGTGCCGCACG
The DNA here is from genome assembly GCF_024213665.1 of Streptomyces sp. A3M-1-3. Lineage (GTDB taxonomy): Bacteria > Actinomycetota > Actinomycetes > Streptomycetales > Streptomycetaceae > Streptomyces. Next base: position 90,789 of record NZ_JANAVP010000002.1, on the reverse strand, counting down.
GCATTGGCCACCAGCTCGGTCACCACCAGCAGGACCGCGTCCGTGTCGGCCCACGGGCAGTGCTGCGCAAGGAAGTCCGCGGCGGCCCGCCTGGCCGTCGCGCTGTCCCTGTGTGGTGCTGCACTCACCACCACATGCGGCTCATCAGTCATCAACTGCACATCTACCCCGTGGCCAGGCACTCCATGGCTGGACTACGCAACAAAGTCCGCCTTCCGCAGCGCGGCGGCGACGGCCTCCGCCAGCACGGCGTGGCCCTCGTCGTTCGGGTGCAGTCCGTCCGCCAGATGCTCCGGACGGAGCAGATCGCGGCCTTCGAGCAGTGCCAGGCTCCCGTCGCCCGCGGCGATGCGTTCGCCGGCGGCCCGCTCCATCGCGCCGCGCAGGTCGGCGAGCGTGGCGCCGAGCACGTTCGGCGTCCGCTCGGCGTCGGGGCGCAGCACCGGTGAGACCAGCAGCAGCGGGGTGTCCGGATGGCCCTGCCGTACGAGATCGAGGAACGCCCGTGTCGTCTCGTACAGGAGCGGCGCGGTGAACGGGACACGGGACCAGCAGTTGGTGCCGAAGGCGAGGGTGATGAGGTCGCCGGGCAGGGCGGCGAGTTGTTCGGCGGTGGCGAGTTCGCCGCGGGCGGCGCCCGCGTAGCCGAGGTTGACGGTGTCCAGGCCGAGGGCGCGTCCGGCGACGGCCGGCCAGCCGTGGGCCGGGCGGGTGGACCACCAGCCCTCGGTGATGGAGTCGCCGTGGACCAGCCACCGGGGGCGCGCAGGGGCTGGGACCGGCGTGCCGCCCAGCGGCGCCCGCAGGCCCAGTACGACGGGGGACCGGGTCTCGGGCAGATGGACCGTGAACGGCCCCTGCCCGGCCGGGAGTCCGATGCGAACCACCGCCTCCTCGGCCGGCTCCGTGATGACTTCGGCGACGTGGGCGCCGCCCTGCCAGAGGTCGAAGACATGGGGGAGGTCGCGCAGCGCGCCGGCCGTCGCCGGGATTGTGGCGCGGTAGTGGATCTCGACGGCGGTGGCGTCCTCGGCGGTGAATTCGAGCCGCACTCCGATCGGGAGGGCGGACCGCTCGCAGGTGTCCCACGGCAGCCGGGCGAGATCGGCCGGGTCCGCACGCACCGCGTAGCCGTCGTCGAGCCAGGCGACTCCGCGCAGGAACGGTTCGGGGTCCAGCCATTTCATCGTTCGCCTCCGTGTATCGGATACCGGAACCGGATTCCTACCCAGCCGACCGCGAAGACGCGTGGTTACCCCAGGGAACATTGCATTGCGCATGCCAAATCGCGTAGCTTGACTGCCCCCTACCGGCGAGTAACCGTAGCCGGTCATTTGCTCTATGTGCTCTGGGGAGTCCATGCGCCGGCGATTGCGCCGTCCCACGATCCGCGGGCGGATCGTGACCCTCACGGTCGTACCGGTCCTCGCGCTGATGGCGCTGTGGAGCTTCGCGATGGTGTCGGTGACCGGTGACCTGCGGGCCCTGATCCGGGTCCAGGGCGTCTACGAGAGCTTCGGCACCCCGGTCGACACCGCCGTCGGGCAGATCCAGATCGAACGCCGTATCGCCGCCGAGTATCTGGGAGCGGGGGAGAAGGACGGCCGGGCCACCGTTGCGGCCCTGACCGAGCAGCAGCGCTCCACCGACCGGGCCGTCCAGGCGATGCGCGACGCGATCGGCAACCGGGAGCGGCGTGGCGACCCTCCGGCCGTCAGCGGCAGTCCCTGGACGCGATGGCCGACGCCGTAGAGGGGCTGGACGCCCTGCGGGGGCGCGTGACCGCCCGGCAGATCTCCTGGGATCACGCCGTCGACGCGTACACCGCCGTCGTGGAACCCACGTTCGACGTACAGTCCACGCTCACCGCGCTGCAGGCCGGTCAGCTGGCCCGCGAGGCGCAGGTCGTCGTCGAACTCGTACGGGTCCGGGAGTTCGTGTCCCGCGAGGACGCGCTGGTCGCCGGGGCCCGCGCGGCGGGCAGCCTGACCGACCGGCAGTACGACACGCTGACCGCCACGGTCGAGGACCGGCGCGTCTTCCACCGTACGTACGTCCCCGACCTGCCGGGCGACTCACGGGCGCTGTTCGAGGAGTTCGAGCAGGGCGACGAGTACCGGGCGCTGACCGCCGGTGAGGACGCCGTGCTCAGGGCCGGCGCGTCCGGCGCGGGGAAGGCCATGGCCGCCGAGTCCTGGCGGACCACGACGGACCGGGCGGTCAAGCGGTACATGCTGCTGTTCACCCAGTCGGCGCTGAACACCGCCGAGCGCGGACGGACCTTCGCGTACCGGGAGATGATCAAGGCCGCGGTGGTCGGCGGGCTCGGACTCCTGGCGGTGGGACTGTCCGTCTGGTTCTCGATGGCCAGCGGCCGGCGCATCTCCCGCCGCCTGGAGGAACTGCGTGACGCCGCCGACGTCCTGGCAACCCGGCAGCTGCCCGAGGTGATGGAACGGCTCGGCGCGGGCGAGGAGGTCGACGCGGCAGAGGCGGCGCCGCCGCTGGACTTCGGGGACGAGGACCGCGGGCCGGACGAGATCGGGCAGGTGGGCCGAGCCCTCAACGCCGCCCGCCTGGCGGCCGTCGAGGTCGCCGTCAAGCAGGCGACCCTGCGGCGCGGCGTCTTCGCCGTACTGCTCAACATCGCGCGCCGCAACCAGGCGCTGGTCCACCGTCAGGCGAAGCTGGTCGACACCCTCGAACGCCGGACCGCCGACCCGGACACGCTGGAGGACCTGTTCCGGATCGACCATCTGACGACCCGGATGCGGCGACATGCGGAAGGCCTCATCATCCTGTCCGGCGCCTCGCCGGGGCGCCGGTGGCGGGGGCCGGTGCCCGTGGTCGACGTCGTGGGCGCGGCGGTCGGCGAGATCGAGGACTACACCCGGGTCGTACTGCCGCCGATGCCGGCGGTGGGCATCCGCGCGGAGGCGGTGGCCGACGTGGTGCACCTCGTCGCCGAACTCGTCGAGAACGCGGCGGTGTTCTCGCCGCCCCACACCCAGGTCACGATGCGGACCGGGTCGGCGCGCAACGGTTTCGTCCTGGAGATCGACGACCGCGGTCTGGGCATGGACGCGGAGGAACTGGCGCAGGCCCACCGGACGCTCGCCAGGCCCGGCGACTTCGACCCGGCTCAGGATGAGCGGCTGGGCCTGTACGTCGTCGGGCGGCTCGCCGAGCGGCACGGCATCGGGGTCACCCTCTGCCGCTCGCCGTACGGCGGCACCACGGCGGTGGTACTCCTGCCCCACACGATCCTGGCCCCCGTAGACCCGGACCCCGGTACGGGTCCCGAAGCCCCGGCGGAGGAACTCTCCGCCCCGCCCACGCCCGCTCCCGTCCGGGCCCTTCCCGCACCGGGCGGAGTCGCGCCCCCGTCTGCCCGGGCGCTGCCCGCCCGCTCCCGGCAGCTCGCCCCGGTGCGCCCGACGCACACCCACGACCCGGCGGGTCCCGCCAAGGGGTCCGCGGACGAGGTCGCGCGGTCCGCCGCCCCTGCCGCCCAGCCTGCGGCGGGCTGGTCCGCTGAAGCGCCCAACGCGCGGCCCGCGGACGAGCCGGCTGCCCGGCCCGCAGGCGCGCCCCGCGCCGGCGGCCCCGCAGACGTGCCCCGCGCCGACGGCCCCGCAGACGTGCCCCGCGCGGGTAGGGCCGACGGCCCCGCTGCGGGTGGGGCCGTACCTGGGCTGCCGACCCGGGTGCGGCAGGCATCGTTGGCCGCGCCCTTGCGTGCCGAGCGGCCGGTGCCGGTGCCGGTGCCGGTCGAGGCGCTCCCTCCCGCGAGGTGTCGCCGGAGGAGATGCGCTCGATCCTCGGCGCCTTCCAGCGCGGGCTGGACCGAGGCCGGAACGGCGACCCCGTCGGCCGGGCATCCCCCCGCACGAACGACGAACGGACGGACGACGATGGCTGACGAAGACAGCGACCTCGGCTGGCTGCTGGACGACCTCCTGTCCAGGACCGACCACGTCCGCCAAGCCGTGCTGCTGACCGCGGACGGCCTCGCCACCAGCGCCTCCGAGGGCATGGCCAGGGAGGACGTCGACCACCTCTCCGCGGTCTGCGCGGGCTTCCACAGCCTCGCCAAGGAGGCCGGCGCCCGTTTCGAAGCCGGCAGCGTGCGGCAGACCATGGTCATGCTCGAGGACGCGTATCTCTTCATCACCCCGGCCGGTGACGGCAGCAGGCTGGCTGTGCTCAGCGACATCGAGACCGACGTCGGACAGCTCGCCCACGAGATGTCGCTGCTGGTCAGGCGGGTGGGGCGGCATATGGCGGTGCCCACCCGCTCGGCCACCGAGGCTCCCGACACATAACCCGTGAGCAAGCACAGCGACCACTGGTACGAGGACGAAACCGGGCCGATGGTACGGCCGTACACCGTGACCCGGGGCCGTACCCGTCCCGCCGCCGATCATGTCGTCGACCTGCTGTCCCAGGTCACGGCGGTGTGGGAGAACGGGCCCGAGCCGCGGCTCGACCATGCCCGCAACTCGCTGTTCGCCCTCGTGCGCCGGGGCCCGCGCCCGGTCGCCGAGATCGCCGCCGACGCCGACCTGCCCCTCACCGTGGTCCGTGTCCTGCTCATCGACCTCGTCGAGGCCGGACTCGTCCGCATCTCCGCGCCGGTCGCCCACGAGGCCATGAGCGACCCGGTCCTGCTGCGCGAAATTGTCGACCGATTGAGGGAGCTGTGACACGACCAGTCGTACGGGCGCAATATTCGGCCGCTGTGACTGTAAGCACGCAATGATCGATCGTCGATGCGCAAGATTGATGCATTACGGGCAGGAACGCCCACCTCGTAGGCTCACTCGCTGTACGTGGAGTGGCGGGGACCGTCTGCTCGGCGGTTCCCGCGCGCACGGCTGCCCAGCCGTGCTCCCAGCGCGTACCGCCGCGGTCGCCGCCCCCCGATCGGCAGCGATAAGGAGCCACCCCAGTGTTGGACCACGGCGCAGCGCCACCCGTCACTCCCCAACCGGAATCTGAGCGTCCGCGCCCGGGCAACCGGTTGATGCGGCGCAAGCCCGTCGAGCAGCTCGTCGCCGAGGGCGGCCACGGCGAAGGCGGCTCACTGCGCCGCTCGCTCGGTATGTGGCAGCTGACGATGATCAGCATCGGTGCCACGCTCGGCACCGGAATCTTCGTCGTCCTCGGCGAAGCCACACCGCTGGCCGGCCCGGCCGTCGCGATCTCGTTCGTGATCGCCGGCCTGACCGCGCTGTTCTCGGCGCTCTCGTACGCGGAGCTGGCCGGCTCGATCCCGGTGTCCGGCTCCTCGTACTCGTACTCCTACGCCACCATGGGCGAGATCGTCGCGTGGATCTGCGGCTGGTGCCTGATCCTCGAGTACGGCGTCTCGGTCGCGGCCGTCGCGGTCGGCTGGGGCGAGTACCTCAACGAGCTGCTCGACGGCATCCTCGGCGTCACCATCCCGCAGACGGTGTCCGCGCCGCTCGGCGAAGGCGGCTACATCAACCTGCCGGCGCTCGTCGTCATCATGCTCGCCATGGTGTTCCTGATGGGCGGCGCCAAGGAGAGCGCCCGCGTCAACACGATCATGGTCGTGGTGAAGATCGCCACGCTGGTGCTCTTCTGCGCGATCGGATTCCTCGGCATCAAGGCGGGCAACTACACCCCGCTCGCCCCGCTCGGCGTCACCGGGATCAGCGCCGCCGCGGCCACGCTGTTCTTCTCGTACATCGGCTTCGACGCGGCCTCCACCGCAGGCGAGGAGGCCAAGAACCCCAAGCGGGACCTGCCGCGCGCGATCATGCTGTCCCTGCTCATCGTCACCGTGCTGTACTGCCTGGTCGCCCTGATCGCCGTCGGTGCCATGCCGTGGCAGGACTTCGAAGGCACCGAGGCCGCCCTCGCCCAGATCATGAAGGACGTCACCGGCCACAGCTTCTGGGGCGTGGTCCTCGCCGCGGGAGCGGTCGTCGCCATCGCCAGCGTCGTCTTCGCCGTCCTCTACGGCCAGACCCGCATCCTCTTCGCCATGGCGCGCGACGGGCTGGTCCCCAAGGTCTTCGCCAAGGTCGACCCGCGTACCGGAACCCCGCGCGCCAACACGCTGATCGTCTCGGTGTTCTGCGCCCTGCTCGCCGCCACCATCCCGCTCGGCGAGCTGGCCAATGCCACCAGCATCGGCACGCTCTTCGCCTTCGCGCTGGTCAATGTGGCCGTCATCATCCTGCGGTACACGCGGCCCGACATGTCGCGCACCTTCCGCGTCGCGCTGTTCCCGGTGACCCCCATCCTGGGCTTCGCCTTCTGCGCCTACATGATGTATAGCCTGCCCGGCGCCACGTGGCTCGTCTTCGGAGGCTGGATGGCCGCGGGCCTCGTGTTCTACTTCGGTTACGGCATGCGCCGCTCCCGACTGGCCACGGCAGAGAAGTGATCCACCCGCAGTGCGACTGAACCAACTCGACGAACGCATCGTGCACGCCCTCGCAGAGGATGCCCGCCGCTCCTACGCAGACATCGGCTCCGAGGTCGGCCTCTCCGCACCCGCCGTCAAGCGCCGGGTCGACCGGCTGCGCGCCGAAGGCGCGATCACCGGCTTCACCGTACGGGTGGACCCGGCCGCGCTCGGCTGGGAGACCGAGGGGGTCATCGAGCTGTACTGCCGCCACAACACCTCGCCCGAGGACATCCGCCGCGGCCTGTCGCGCTACCCGGAGGTGGTGTCCGCGTCGACCGTCACCGGTGACGCGGACGCCATCGTCCAGGTCTTCGCCTCCGACATGCGGCACTTCGAGCGGGTGCTGGAGCGGATCGCGGGCGAGCCGTACGTGGAGCGCACGAAGTCGGTGCTGGTGCTCTCGCCGCTGCTGCGGCGTTTCTCGTCCGGCTCGCCCACGTAGTACCTCCGAAGGGGCGCCCGGCAGGCACAACGAATCTCCGTACCGACGCAAAAACACGCAATGAATCACCCGTCGGCGCGCAACGGAGGCGCCTTGTCGGGGGTGAGCACCGGACCGTACCGTCTAAGACGTCCCCCGAACACCGACGCTCCCCGAGGTCAGCCATGCCGCCGCTGCGCACCGCCCTGCTCCAGAGCTCCGGTCAGCCCGGCGACGTCGTGAAGAACCTCGAGGTGCTCACCGGCGCCGCCCGCGAGGCCGCCGCCGCCGGGGCGGGCCTGCTCGTCTGCCCCGAGATGTTCCTGACCGGCTACGCCATCGGCGAGGACGTCCACCGCCTCGCCGAGACCGCCGACGGTCCCGGCGCCGACGCCGTGGCCCGTATCGCCGCCGAGCACGGCATCGCCGTCCTGTACGGCTACCCCGAGCGCGAGCGCGAGGGGCAGCAGGTCTACAACGCGGCGCAGCTGATCGGCCCGGACGGCGAGCGGCTGGCCAACTACCGCAAGACGCATCTCTTCGGCTGCTTCGAGAACGAGTGGTTCACCCCGGGCGACACCCCCGTCGTCCAGGCGGACCTCGGCGGGCTCCGCATCGGGCTCATGATCTGCTATGACGTGGAGTTCCCGGAGAACGTCCGCGCCCACGCGCTGGCCGGCACCGACCTGCTGCTGGTGCCCACGGCCCAGATGCACCCCTTCCAGTTCGTCGCCGAGTCCGTCGTCCCGGTCCGCGCCTTCGAGAACCAGATGTACATCGCGTACGTCAACCGGACCGGCCCCGAGGGCGAGTTCGAGTTCGTCGGCCTGAGCTGCCTGGCGAGCCCCGACGGCGCCACCCGCACGCGGGCCGGCCGCGGCGAGGAACTCGTACTCGGCGAGGCCGACCCCGAGCTGCTGCGGGCCTCCCGCGCGAACAATCCGTATCTGCGCGACCGCCGCCCCGGCCTGTACGCGTCCCTGGTCTGACCCCCTCGTCCGACCCCGCCCCGCCCTCGCCCCCGCTGCTTCAGTCTTTCCGCGCAAGGAGTCCGTACCCCATGACGTCCACGGTGCCCACCGCCGCTCACGACGAGCAGCCGCCCGCCCTGCCGCCGATCACCATGTTCGGTCCGGACTTCCCCTACGCGTACGACGACCACCTCGCCCACCCGGCCGGGATCGGCCAGATACCCGCGACCGAGCACGGCGCCGAGGTGGCCGTCATCGGCGGCGGCCTCTCCGGCATCGTCGCCGCGTACGAGCTGATGAAGATGGGCCTCAAGCCCGTCGTCTACGAGGCGGACCAGATCGGCGGCCGGCTGCGCACCGTCGGCTTCGAGGGCTGCGATTCCGAGCTGACCGCCGAGATGGGCGCGATGCGCTTCCCGCCCTGCTCCACCGCGCTGCAGCACTACATCGACCTGGTGGGCCTGGAGACCAAGCCGTTCCCCAACCCGCTCGCGCCCGACACCCCGTCGACCGTCGTCGACCTCAAGGGCGAGTCGCACTACGCCACCTCGGTGGACGAGCTGCCCGCGGTCTACCGCGAGGTCATGGAGGCGTGGAACTCCTGCCTGGAGGAGGGCGCCGACTTCTCCGACATGAACACCGCCCTGCGGGAGCGGGACATCCCCCGCATCCGCGAGATCTGGTCGAAGCTCGTCGAGAAGCTCGACAACCAGACCTTCTACGGCTTCCTCTGCGACTCCCCGGCGTTCAAGTCCTTCCGGCACCGCGAGATCTTCGGCCAGGTCGGCTTCGGTACGGGCGGCTGGGACACCGACTTCCCGAACTCCATCCTGGAGATCCTCCGCGTCGTCTACACCGAGGCGGACGACCACCACCGCGGCATCGTCGGCGGCAGCCAGCAGCTCCCGCTGCGGCTGTGGGAGCGCGAGCCGGAGAAGATCGTGTACTGGGCGCAGGGCACCTCGCTCTCGTCGCTGCACGACGGCACGCCCAAGCCGGCCGTGACGCGGCTGCACCGCACCGCCGGGAACCGGATCACCGTCACCGACGCCTCCGGCGACATCCGTACGTACCGCGCGGCCGTCTTCACCGCGCAGTCCTGGATGCTGCTGTCGAAGATCGCGTGCGACGACTCGCTGTTCCCCATCGACCACTGGACGGCGATGGAGCGGACCCACTACATGGAGTCCTCCAAGCTGTTCGTGCCGGTCGACCGGCCGTTCTGGCTGGACAAGCACGAGGAGACCGGGCGGGACGTCATGTCGATGACGCTGACCGACCGGATGACCCGCGGCACCTATCTGCTGGACAACGGTCCCGACAAGCCGGCCGTCATCTGCCTCTCGTACACGTGGTGCGACGACAGCCTCAAGTGGCTGCCGCTGTCCGCGAACGAGCGGATGGAGGTCATGCTCAAGTCGCTGGGCGAGATCTACCCGAAGGTCGACATCCGCCGCCACATCATCGGCAACCCGGTGACCGTCTCGTGGGAGAACGAGCCCTACTTCATGGGCGCGTTCAAGGCCAACCTGCCCGGTCACTACCGCTACCAGCGCCGCCTGTTCACGCACTTCATGCAGGACCGGCTGCCCGAGGACAAGCGCGGAATCTTCCTCGCGGGCGACGACATCTCGTGGACCGCGGGCTGGGCCGAGGGCGCCGTGCAGACCGCGCTCAACGCGGTGTGGGGCGTCATGCACCACTTCGGTGGTAGGACGGACGCGACCAACCCCGGGCCCGGCGACCTCTACGACGAGATCGCCCCCGTCGAACTCCCCGAGGACTGACCCGAGGGATTGACTCAGGGGATCACAGACTCGGCCCGCCGCCGTGCGCAGAGCACGGCGGCGGGCCGTCACCAATTTCTCGCCCTGTTCGTCCCGGTTCAGTGCTGCCGGTTCAGCGGGCGGGCGTCAGCAGACAGCGCCCGACGAGTCCGACTCCGGCGTCCAGCCGCTCCCTGAACTCCTCGGCCAGTTCTGGCAGTTCACGCAGGCCCCAGAGCACCCGGGCGGATGACCAGGCGGCGTCACGAGCCCGGTCCAGACTCCACGACCCCAGCAGGTGGGTGAGCGGATCGGCGATCTGAAGCAGGTCGGGGCCGGGCATCAGATCCTCGCGGATGCGCTCCTCCATGGCGGTCAGCGTGTCACCGACCTGGTCGAAGTCCCCCTCCAGGGCGGCCGGCTCACAGCCCAGCGTGCGACAGGTGTCCACGACGGCGAGCGCCAGGTCGTGCCCGATGTGCGCGTTGATCCCGGCGAGCGCGTACTGCAGCGGTCGTACACCCGGATGACACCGGTACTGGAAGAGCGGACGCCAGCAGGCAGGTGGCCGCCGGCCCGCGGCCACCGCGTCCACAGCCGCCAGATAGCGCTCGGCGAACCGGACGTCCAGCGTCGCCGCGGACTGCCGGGCAGGGAAGACACCCAGGTCGATCTGCCGGCCGATCTCCTCAGTGACAGCCAGGTAGACCCGGTTGAACACCGCCACCCCGTCCGAGGGCGGCCAGCCGGACCCCAGGACGCGCAGCCGGGCGACGACCGCGTCTACCGACGTGTGGCCGGGACGGCTCCGCACCGCGAACTGTTCGATCTGCGCCATGGGGGCAGCGTCCCAGGGACTAGGCTCCACCGGGTGGCATTGCGCCCGGTCTTCCCCGGTTCGGGCGAAGGACGGGCACCGGGGGAGTGGGGGACTTCAGCTGTGTCAGGCGTACGCGCGCAGAACCGCGTCCGGCGTACCGAGCGCCGACGGGCCGTGCGGCATACCGCCATGGTGGTCGCCGCCTCCGCCGTGGTGGCCGTAGGCACGGTGGCCGGTGTGCTGAGCGCGGTCGCCGGCGAGGGCGGCACGGACGACTCGGCCCGGCCCGAGGTGACCGAGCCCCCGACGCTCCGGCCGCTGCCCGCGCAGCCCAGCGCCTCGGCATCGGCGTCCGTCCGGGCGTCCGTGAAACCCTCCGCCTCGGCGTCCTCCTCGTCCCGCCCGTCGCCCAAGCCGTCGGTACCCAAGCGCGCCCAGCCGGCGCCCGCCGACACCGCGCTCTACCGGCATCCCGAATCCCGCGTCCTCGACTGGGTGGCCGCCAACCGCGGCGATCCGAGACGCCCGCTCATCGAGTCGAGCATCGCGGCGCGCCCGGCCGCCGTCTGGTTCGCCGAGTACAACCCCGGCACCATCACCGGCAAGGTCCGCTCCGTGACGGCCGGGGCCGCCGCCGCGGGCCGGGTGCCCGTCCTCGTTCCGTACGCGATACCCGACCGGGACTGCGGAGGCGCGTCCAAGGGCGGGGCGCCCGATCTCGCCGCGTACGACGACTGGATACGCGACTTCGCGGCCGGTCTCGGCGACGGCCCGGTCATCGTGATCCTCGAACCCGACTCGATCGCCCTCGCCGACTGCCTGTCGCCGGGCGACCGGGACGCCCGCTACGCGTCCCTGGCCCGGGCCGGCCGCGCCCTGCACGCCGCCAACCCCAACGCCAAGGTGTACTACGACGCCGGTCACTCCGGCTGGCACCCCGCGGAGAAGCAGGCCGCAGCGCTGAGCAGGGCGGGTGCCGCGTCGAGCGGCGACGGCATCTTCACCAATGTCGCGAACTTCCACCGCACCGCCGACGAGGCCGCGTACGCGCGGCGGGTCCTGGCCGCCCTCGGCGGGCCCTCCCGCCTGGGCGCGGTCATCGACACCAGCAGGAACGGCAACGGGGCGCCGGCGCCCGGCAACTGGTGCGATCCGGCGGGGCGGGCGCTCGGCCGGACCCCGACGACCCGCACCGGCGAGGCGCGGATCGACGGCTACCTGTGGATCAAGCTGCCGGGGGAGTCCGACGGCTGCAAGGGCCCGGCGGGTACCTTCACCCCGTCGTACGCGTACGAGCTGGCGGGCGGCTGACCGACTCGGTCACCCACTCGGTCAGGGCTTGAGCGCCTTGCCGGGAATCGTGGCCCGAACGCTCTCCCGGCTGCCCTGCCGCAGCACACCGGCGCCGAGCACCAGCCCGAACGCCAGCGCCGTCACCAGCCCGAACGACACCACCAGCGAGGTCACGTCCGCGACCGCGCCGATCGCCGAGGGGGCGATCAGACCCGAGGTGTACGTGATGGTGGCGACGCCCGCGATCGCCTGGGCCGGCGCCGGGCCGCTGCGCCCCGCCGCGGCGAAGGCGAGTGGCACTACGACGGCGACGCCGAGGCCGATCAGCGCGAAGCCGGACAGGGCCACCGGCGGATTCGGCGCCCCGACCACCAACAGTCCGCCGAGCGTGGCGAACACCCCGCCCACGCGCACGGTGCGTACGGCGCCGAACCGGTCGACCACCCGGTCGCCCGCGATCCGCGCCACGGCCATGGTCAGGGCGAAGGCCGTGGTGGACGCGGCGGCCGGCCCCGGCGAGGTGTCCAGTACGTCCTTGAGGTAGACCGCCGACCAGTCCAGGCTCGCGCCTTCCGCGAACACGGCGCAGAAGCCCACCGCACCGATGACCAGCGCCGACTTCGGCGGCAGCGCGAACCGCGGTGGCGGATGCTCGTCCGGGGCACTGCGCAGGTCCAGTACGCCCCGGCAGGCGACCAGGCCGAGGGCGGTAAGGACCGCCGCCGCGACGGCGTGGTGCAACCGGGCATCGCCGCCGGCGTGCGCGGCGACGGTACCGGCGGCGGAACCGAGCAGGGCGCCGGCGCTCCACATGCCGTGCAGGCCGGACATGATCGAGCGGTCGAGCCGGTTCTCGATCTCCACCCCGAGCGCGTTCATCGCCACGTCGGACATGCCGGCCGTGGCGCCGTACACGAACAGCGCGCCGCACAGGGTTAGCAGACTCGGGGCAAGCCCCGGGAGGACGAGTGAGAGGGTCCAGAGGGCGAGCAGGCCGCGCAGTGCGGTCCGGGCGCCGAAGCGGTGGCTGATCGCCCCGGCGAGCGGCATCGCCACCGAGGCGCCGATCGCGGGGAAGGCGAGGGCCAGGCCGAGCCGGCCGGCGCTGAGTGCGGCATGGTCCTGGATCCAGGGGATGCGGGTGGCGAAGCTGCCGGTGACCGCGCCGTGCACGCAGAAGACAGCGGCCACGGCGATCCGTGCCCGCTTCAGCTGCTGCCGGTCGAAGACCACTCCACTCTTCATGGGGGAGTAAACTATCAGGGAGCCTGCCTGATAGATAGATCTGGAAGGATCGCCGGTATGCCGCCTGCCTCGCCGAGCACAGCCCGGGCCATGAACGACCGGCTGGCCCTCCAACTGCTCCAGCAGGAGGGACCCTTGACGGCAGGCCAGCTCAAGACGCTCACCGGACTCTCCCGCCCGACCGTCGCCGATCTCGTCGAGCGGCTGCAGGTGTCCGGACTCATCGCGGTGGTCGGCGAAGCGGGTGCCCAGCGGCGGGGCCCCAACGCCCGGCTGTACGGGATCGTCGCGGACCGCGCGCACCTCGCGGCGCTGGACGTACGGACGCACAGCGTGTCCGTGGTCGTCGCCGACCTCCTCGGCCGGACCCTGGCGGAGGCCGTCCTGCCCATCGACCGTGACACCGGTACCGGGCCGGCCGTGGACCAGGCCGTCGCCCTGCTGGAACGCACCGCGCGCGAGGCCGGCGCGACGCGGCTGCACAGCGTCGGCATCGGCGCGCCGGGGCTGGTCGACCCCGCCACCGGGGAACTCCGCGACACCACCGGCCTGCCGGCCTGGCACCGGGCGCTGGTCGCCGTACTGCACGAGCGGCTGCCGGCCGCCGTGCTGCTGGAGAACGAGACCAACCTCGCCGCCGTCGCGGAGCAGCGCCTCGGCGCCGCCCGCGACCGCGACACCTTCGTCCTGCTCTGGCTCGGCCACGGAGTCGGCGCGGCCGTCGTCCTGGACGGGCGGCTGCGCCGAGGCGCCTCCGGCGGCGCGGGGGAGATCGGCTTCCTCCCGGTACCGGGCACCTCGGGCCTGCCGTCCGCCACCGAATGCGACGGCGGCTTCCACGCGCTGGCGGGCAGCGCCGCCGTCTGCGCCCTGGCCGAGGAACACGGCGTCGCCGCGGTCGCCGAGGCCCACGCGCCGCCGGCCGAGGCGGTCGTACGGGCCGCCGTGGCGGCGGGCCCGCGAGGCGAACCCTTCCTCGACGCCCTCGCCGACCGCCTGGCCCTCGGCGCGGCCGCGGTCAGCGCGGTGCTGGACCCGGGCTGCGTAGTGCTGGGAGGCGAGGTCGGCCACGCCGGCGGCGAGGACCTGGCCGCCCGGGTGGCGACCCGGCTGACCGCCCTGTCCCCCCTGCGTACCGAAGTGCGGGCCGGAACCCTGGGAGGAGCGGCGGTGCTGAGGGGGGCACTGCTGGCAGCCCAGGAGGCAGCGCAGGAGGAACTGTTCGCCGCGCCCCGGTGAGCGGGCCGGCGCGGCGGGGCGCCCTGGGCCGGGGGTGGGTGGTGGCGGCAATGCACGCGAGGATGGGCTCGGCCCCGGTCAGGCGGCCGGCAGCTTACTGGGGCGGTTTGCCCGGAAGGTGTGCCCCCTCAGCTCGGCGCCCGGCCTTCGGCCGTCTGCGGTTCCGGGCGGCGGGGGCGTGCGTGGACAGGAAGTCCTCGAACGTGGTCTTTCCCAGGGCGCGGTCCGGGGTGAGGTGAAGGCCGCGGCGGTATCCCGCGTACGCCTTGCCCGCCAGGCGTACCGGCAGCACCGGGCGGCTGCGGCCGGTCGCGTGGAGGTAAGCGCGGGCCAGGTCCGGGAGGGGGCGGATCTCGGGGCCGCCCAGGTCCGGCACCCTCCCTGCGGGCGGGCCCGCGGCCAGTTCGGCCAGCCGGTCCGCGACCTCGGCCGTGTCGATGGGCTGCACGCTCACCCCCGCGGGCACCAGCATCACCGGCAGCTTCGCCGACGTCCGCAGGAGTCCCAGCACCAGGTCGTGGAACTGGGTCGTGCGCAGCACGGTCCAGCCGAGGCCCGACTCCTCGATCATGCGCTCGACCTTGCGCTTCGTCGTGTAGTAGCCGAGCGGCAGCCGGTCCACGCCCACGATCGAGATATAGACCAGGTGCGCGACCCCGGCCTGCCGGGCCGCGTCGATGAGGTGACCGGCCGCCCTGTCGTCGCCGCCGCGCGGGGTGCTCGCGCAGTGCACGACCACCTCCACGCCGCCCATCGCCGCGTCGAGGCCGGTCCCCTCGCGCAGATCGACCGCGTACGGCTGCGCGTGCCGGCTCAGCACCCGTACCTCGTGCCCGGCCGCGCGCAGCCGGGCCGTCACCAGGGAGCCAAGAGTGCCGGTGCCACCGGTCACCAGAATTGTGGTCATCGCGAGATCAGCCCTTCGGGGTGCGGGAACATCTGTCACCCACCAGGAATCGGCGAGGCTTCACGGATGTGACAGACCGGCGGCCTGCGGGGCGAGAAATCCAAGCTTGTCCGGATTGACCACCGCCCGTAGTCCGCCAGTCACGCCCCCACCCTGGCAGACGGCGCAGACCCGGCGGCGGCAAGGGCCGGGTCTCCGCCGCCGGGCGTTCAACGCCGGGGGTCAGCAGGCTCCGAGGTCCTGCCAGACACCCCACTCACCGGTGGTACCGGGCTCTTCGCCCTTAGTCCACCACTTGGACTTCCACTGGTGCGACTTGTGGGAGACGGTCGTGCCGCCGACATATTCGGCCGTCGTGCTCCACGCGGGCGCGGTGCACTGCCCGCCGCCACCGCCCGTGGACCCGCCGGTACTGCCCCCGGTCGACCCGCCGGTCGTGCCCCCGGTCGTCGTCCCTCCCGTCCCCGTGCCCGGCTCGACGACGGTCGTACCGCGCGCCAGGTCACCGGCCAGTGCGTACGACTTGCCGCCGAAGGTCACCGTCCAGTTGGACGGGGTGGACGTCGGCAGGTAGTACACGAAGTCCAGCTCGACCGAGGCGCCCGGCGCCAGCGTCTGCCAGCTCGGCAGCTTCAGCGAGACGCGGTTGTAGTCGCCCTTCAGGCCGCCGATGTTGTTCGCGGCGGTGTGGTCGCTGCGCACGATCGTCGTGTTGAACCCTGACTGGTCCTTGGCGTTGGCGGGCGCCGAGGTCGCGTAGTCGAACTGGAACTCGGTACCGCCCGGCAGCGTGGCCGTCGAGTTGTTCGTGATCTTCAGCTTGGGGCTGATCGGGTAGTTGGAGTCGCCCAGCGGGAACTGCCCGAACTCGGCGTCGATCTTCAGCGCCTCGGTGGGCAGGGCGATCGTCGAGCGCTTGGCGCCGTACGGCGTGGCCGACTTGAACTTCTCGTACATCGCCGTGGTGAGAGTGTCACCGATCTCGTACTGGCCCTTGGCGGCGTTCCACGCGTAGTCGCCCGCCAGCTCCCAGACCATCGTGCCGCCGATGCCCTTGTCGACGACGTAGTCGGCCTTGGCCTTCACCGACTGCTCGTCCTCGGTGGAGAGGAACACCTTCTTCTCGGCGTTCCACAGCCACGGCGCGACCAGCGTCGAGTCGTACCTGCGGGCGTAGCTGCCGGTCAGCGTGGTGGAGGCAGGGAAGCCGTACTGCGTGACGTAGTCGCCGACGACGCCCTTCTCCAGGTTCTTCGCGTGCCACATCGGGTTGGAGCCGGCCGGGGACTCCTTGCCCGCGGTGTCCTTGTCGTGCCACAGGTTGTCGATGCCGACGGCGCCGTCACCGCACTTGGTCAGGCCCGCGCCCGCCGGGCAGGCGGTCGAGGGTGCCTTGCCCCACAGGCCGTCCGTGCCGCCCTGCACATTCTTGAATCCGCGGGTGTAGTACGGCAGGCCGATATTGATACGGCCGGCCGGCATGGAGCCGCGGAAGTAGTGGTATGCCCAGTCCGTGTTGAGGTAGCCGACACCGCCGTACTGCGGGGTGGAATACACGCCCGCGGCGGCGAGTTCGCCGTCCTTGCCGTCGTCGAAGAGCGAGGCGTTCGGGCCGACGTACTCGTTCCAGGCGCCGTGCAGGTCGTAGGACATGATGTTCACGTAGTCCAGATACTTCTGCATCTGGAAGGTTTCCATACCGCGCAGCAGATAGCCGGAGGAAGGCGCGGCGACGGTGAGCAGATAGTGCTTTCCGTCCGCGGCCCCGGCCCGGTCGAGCTTCTCGCGCAGCGACTTCATCAGCACGGCATAGCCCTTGACCAGCCCGGCCCGGCGGCCGTTGGAGAGCTGCCAGTCGAGCGGGTTGCCCGCGTCCTTCATGGTCGTCGGGTATTCGTAGTCGATGTCGACGCCGTTGAAGCCGTACTTCTTGATGAAGGCGACGGTGGAGTCCGCGAAGGTGTCGATGCCGGCCTGGTTGACCGAACCGTCGGCGTTGGTGGCCATCGAGTAGAAGCCGCCGGAGTTCACCCGGTTGCCGCTGTCGTCGAAATAGCCTCCCGTCTCGGCCCAACCTCCCACGGAGACCAGCGTCTTGACGTTCGGGTGCTCCTTCTTGAATTTGCTCAGCAGATTGAAGTGGCCCTTGTAGGAGTACGCGGGATCCATTTCCGCCCCGGCGACTCCCGGCCAGGTCATTCCGGTCGCGGCGTCGTTCGCGCTGTCGCCGCCGACCGAGATCTTGTTGTCGCCGCCGATGTGGGCGAAGGCGTAGTTGAGGTGGGTGACCTTGTCCCAGGGGATGTCGGAGGCCAGATAGGCGGGCTCGCCGTTCTTGCCGGTACGCCGCCCGTGAAGTAGCCGATGACGCGGCGCTGGTGGTCGGCGCCCATCTTCTCGCGGCCCTCGGCGTCGTAGACGGAGCAGTACGGGACGTCGACGCCGGGGGTCTTGTAGAGGCCGTCGGGGCGACAGGACTCGTGGTCGGCGGCGTGCGAGACGCCTCCGGAGAGCGAGCTGAGCAGGAGCCCGGCGACCGCCGCACCGGCTGCGGCCAGCGTGGCTCTCGCGCGTGTGGGGGACAGCACGATCTGTTCCTCCTGGGTGGGGGTACCTCCCACGCCCGCAAGGGCGTAGGGGGAGTCTGCATGACACAACGAGCAGAGGGGTGGGTCGTGTTGGGCCCGTGATGTGCGCACACCGGGCGGGCCGTGTCCGCGGAGGTGACGCAGACCCTAAGAGGACTAGACCAGCAGGTCAATAGGTATGGACCAATCCGGGCAGGCGCGGTGCTTGTGAGCCAGGCCACAGCGTTCGCCCGCATGGGCGACGAGCGGGCGTGGCACACTGACCCTGTACCAGAAGCAGCGCACTCCGGGGTCGGTGTAATTCCGAACCGGCGGTTATAGTCCGCGACCCGTCCGCAGCCAGCGGCCGGTTGACCAGGTGAAATTCCTGGACCGACGGTGAAAGTCCGGATGGGAGGCAGTGCGCGGCGGGCCAGTATCGGGTACGCCGCCGTCGGCGGTTCGTCATCGACGAGCCGTTTTTCCGGCCTCGGCGTCCTCCGTTGCGTTCGGTCCGTCTCTCTGTCGTCATCGACAGGCCCCGGAGTCCGTGCCCGAAGAGGCAGGAGGACCCGGTGGCCATCACAACCGACGCAGACGCCATGCGCCGTGCCATCGCGCTCGCCGCCCGCGGCCTCGGCTCCACCAGCCCCAATCCGGTCGTCGGATGCGTGATCCTCGACGCCTCCGGCGAGACCGCCGGCACCGGCTACCACCAGCGCGCCGGCGGCCCGCACGCCGAGATCCACGCCCTCCTCGCCGCAGGTGAGAAGGCCCGCGGCGGCACGGCGTACGTCACCCTCGAACCCTGCAACCACACCGGCCGCACCGGTCCCTGCGCCCACGCGCTCGCCGATGCCGGTATCGCCCGCGTCGTCTACGCGGTCGGTGACCCGAATCCGCAGGCCACCGGCGGTGCCGAGACCCTGCGCGCAGCCGGGGTCGAGGTCGAGGGCGGGCTGCTCGCGGACGAGGCCGAGGCGGGCAACGCCGCCTGGCTGACCTCCGTACGCCTGGGGCGCCCGTTCGTCGTGTGGAAGTACGCGGCGACGCTCGACGGCCGGATCGCGGCGGCCGACGCCACGAGCCGCTGGATCAGCTCGCCCGAGTCCCGCGCCGACGTCCACCGGCTGCGCGCCGAGGCGGACGCGGTACTGGTCGGCTCGGGCACGCTGCGCGCCGACGACCCCCACCTCGCCGTACGCGGCATCGAAGGCGCCACCCAGCCGCTGCGGGTGGTGCTGGACACCCACGCCACGATCCTGCCGACCGCCCGGGTCCTCGACGACGCGGCCCCCACGCTCATCGCCGTCGCCGAGGACGCCGACACCCGGCACCTGCCCGGCGCGGACATCGTGAGGCTGCCCCACGACAGGCACCACACCGGTGGACTCGGCATCCACGCCCTGCTCACCGAGCTGTACGCGCGCGGCGTGCGCTCCGTGCTGCTCGAAGGCGGACCGACCCTGGCCGGCGCCTTCGTCGCGGCCGCAGCCGTGGACCGGGTGGTCGGCTACCTCGCCCCCGTACTCCTCGGCGCGGGCCCCGCGGCCCTCGCCGACGCCGGAATCTCCACCCTCACCGAAGCGTTGCGGCTCGACATCACGGAAGCCGTCCGCATCGGTCCCGATCTGCGCATCACCGCCGTCCCCTCCTCAGCCCTCAAGGAGAGCTAAGTGTTCACCGGAATCGTCGAAGAACTGGGCGAGGTCACCGCCGTCGAGAACCTCGGCGACGCATCCCGCTTCCGCCTCCGCGGCCCCGTCGTCGCCGAGGACGCGAAGCACGGCGACTCGATCGCCGTGAACGGCGTCTGCCTCACCGTCGTCGACTGCGAAGACGGCGAGTTCACCGCCGACGTCATGGCCGAGACCTTGAACCGCTCCAGCCTCGGGGCGCTCGAAGCCGGCTCGCGCGTCAACCTGGAACGCCCCATGACACTCGGCGGACGCCTCGGCGGTCACCTCGTGCAGGGCCATGTGGACGGCACCGGGCAGATCATCGACCGCAAACCCTCCGAGCACTGGGAGATCGTGAAGGTCTCGCTCCCCGCCGACCTCTCCCGCTACGTGGTCGAGAAGGGCTCGATCACGGTCGACGGCGTGAGCCTCACCGTCGTCGACGCCGGGCCCGACTACTTCACCATCAGCCTCATCCCCACCACCCTCGCGCTGACCACCCTCGGCATCAAGCAGGCCGGCGACCCGGTCAACCTCGAGGTGGACGTACTCGCGAAGTACGTCGAGCGGCTGCTCGGTGCCGGTGTCGAGCCCCTGCACGGCAAGGAGACGGCGAAGTGAGCGCCCTGAACTGGCTCAACTCCGAGGCGTTCACGGCCTTCGGGCAGCACATCAGGTGGTCCGACATGATCGGCAACTCGATCGGCCTGGCCGCCCTCGCGCTCGGCTGGCGCCGCTCCATATGGACCTGGCCCGCGCAGTTCCTGTCCGGCGTCATCCTCGTCGCCGCCTACGCGTCCGCGGAGCTCGCCGGCGGCGTCGGCAAGCAGCTGCTGGTCATCGGTGTCGCCCTGTGGGGCTGGCGCCAGTGGCAGCGCGGCAAGCGGCAGGCGCAGGACGGCTCGATCGCCGTACGGTTCGCCACCTGGCGCGAGCGCGGCCTGCTGCTGGCCGGAGCCGTGGTGGGCACGCTGGCGGTCGGCGGGCTCTTCACCCTCTACCCCTGGCTGTCGTGGAGCCCGTGGGCCGACGCGTACATCTTCGTCGGCACACTGGTCGCGATGATCGCCCAGGCCCGCGGTCTGGTCGAGTTCTGGTTTGCCTGGCTGCTGGTGGACCTCGTCGGCGTCCCGCTCGCCTTCAGCAGCAACCTGGCCTTCTCCGGCCTGGTGTACGTCGTTTACTTCGCCCTCGTGCTGTGGGGCGCGTACGACTGGTGGCAGCGCACCCGCACCAGTGTGAAGCCCGCCCTGGAAGGAGTGCCGGCATGACCACCCAGCCCACCTGGTACAGCGAGGACGGCATCGAGGACTTCGCCCTCGACCCCGTCGAGCAGGCCATCCGCGACATCGCCGCCGGCCGCCCCGTCGTCGTCGTGGACGACGAGAGCCGGGAGAACGAGGGCGACCTCGTCATCGCCGCCGAGAAGGCCACCCCCGAGATCATCGCGTTCATGATGAGCGAGTGCCGCGGTCTGATCTGCGCCCCCATGGAGGGGCCGGAACTCGACCGGCTCGACCTGCCCCAGATGGTCGAGAACAACACCGAGTCGATGCGCACCGCCTTCACCGTCTCGGTCGACGCCTCCGCCGCCCACGGGGTGAGCACCGGCATCTCCGCCGCCGACCGCGCGATCACCCTCCGGCTGCTGGCCGACGGCGTCAGCACCGCCGGCGACTTCGTCCGCCCCGGCCACATCTTCCCGCTGCGCGCCAAGCCCGGCGGCGTACTGATCCGCGACGGCCACACCGAGGCCGCCGTCGACCTCGCCCGCCTCGCGGGGCTGCGCCCGGCCGGCGCCATCGTCGAGATCGCGGGCGAGGACGGGGTGATGCTGCGGCTGCCCGAGCTGATCCCGTTCGCCCGCAAGCACGGCCTGACGATCATCTCCATCGAGGACCTGATCGCCTACCGCCGCTCGTCCGAGCCCACCGTCCGGCGCGAGGCCGAGGTCCGGCTGCCCACCGCCTTCGGCGAGTTCACCGCGTACGGCTACCGCTCCACCGTCGACGGCGTCGAGCATGTCGCCCTCGTCCACGGGGACATCGGCGACGGCGCGGACGTCGTAGTCCGCATGCACTCCGAATGCCTGACGGGCGACATCTTCCACTCGCTGCGCTGCGACTGCGGCCCTCAACTGCACGCCTCCATGGAGCGGATCAAGGACGAGGGCCGCGGCGTCGTGGTCTACCTCCGCGGCCACGAAGGCCGGGGCATCGGGCTGATGTCCAAGCTGCGCGCGTACGAACTCCAGGAGCGCGGCCGGGACACCCTGGACGCCAACCTGGAACTCGGCCTGCCCGCCGACGCCCGCGACTACGCGGCCGGCGCCCAGATCCTCGACGACCTGGGCGTACGCAGCGTGCGGCTGATGACGAACAACCCCGAGAAGACCGCCGCACTCGTCCGGCACGGCCTGACGGTCAGCGGACGGGAGCCGATGGCTGTCCAGGCGGGCGAGCACAATCTCCGGTACCTGCAGACCAAGCGGGACCGGATGGGGCACGACCTGCCCTGGCTGGACGCGGCCGCCGCGTCCACCTGCGGCAATCAGTAGGCAAGCAGTAGGCAAGCAGTACAACGACAGTGCACAAGAACCGAGGAGAGCTGTGAGCGGCAAGGGCGCACCCGAACTGAGCGTGAAGAACTGCGGTGACCTCCGGGTCGCCGTGATCGCGGCGCAGTGGCACGAGAAGATCATGGACGGTCTCGTCAACGGCGCCCTGCGCGCCCTGCACGAGCTGGGCATCGACGAGCCGACCCTGCTGCGCGTCCCCGGCAGCTTCGAGCTGCCGGTCGTCGCCAAGGTCCTCGCGGGCCGCGGTTACGACGCGATCGTCGCGCTGGGTGTCGTCATCCGCGGCGGCACGCCACACTTCGAGTACGTGTGCCAAGGCGTCACTCAGGGCCTCACCCAGGTCTCCATCGACACCGGCGTCCCCGTCGGCTTCGGCGTCCTGACCTGTGATGACGAGGAGCAGGCGCTGGACCGGGCCGGTCTGGACGGCTCGAAGGAGGACAAGGGCCACGAGGCGGTCACCGCGGCGGTCGCCACGGCCGCGATCCTGCGCTCGGTGTCCGAACCCTGGCGCTGAGAGCGAGCACCCGGCCGCGTAGGGTAGAAAGCACCATGTCCAACAAGACGTTCGAGGAGCTCTTCACCGAGCTCCAGCTCAAGGCCGCAAACGGCGACCCCAGCACCTCCCGCACCGCCGAACTGGTGGGCAAGGGGGTGCATGCCATCGGCAAGAAAGTCGTCGAAGAGGCGGCCGAGGTGTGGATGGCAGCCGAGTACGAGGGCAAGGAAGCCGCCGCCGAGGAAATCTCGCAGCTTCTGTACCACGTCCAGGTAATGATGGTCGCCCGCGGAATCTCGCTGGACGACGTCTACGCCCACCTCTGATCCACCTCCGCCGCACCAGCCGTACGTACGAACAAAGGAAGCCGACCTCATGCTGCGCATCGCCGTTCCCAACAAGGGTTCACTGTCCGGACCTGCGTCGGCGATGCTCCATGAGGCCGGCTACCAGCAGCGCAAGGAGTCCAAGGAGCTCGTCCTCGTCGACCCCGAGAACGAGGTCGAGTTCTTCTACCTCCGCCCGCGCGACATCGCGATCTACGTCAGCTCCGGCCGGCTCGACATCGGCATCACCGGCCGCGACCTGCTGCTGGACTCCGGCGCCAACGCCGAGGAGATCCTCCAGCTCGGCTTCGCCCGCTCCACCTTCCGCTACGCCACCAAGCCCGGCACCGCCAAGGGCCCGGAGGACTTCGGCGGAATGACCATCGCCACCTCGTACGAGGGCATCGTCGCCAAGCACCTCGCCGACCAGGGCATCGACGCCTCCGTCGTCCACCTCGACGGCGCCGTCGAGACCGCCATCGAACTCGGCGTCGCCCAGATCATCGCCGACGTCGTGGAGACCGGCACCAGCCTGCGCAACGCCGGCCTCGAAGTCGTCGGTGAGCCGATCCTGAAGTCCGAGGCCGTCGTCATCCGCCGCACCGGCTCACCGACCGACGAGCCGAAGGTGCAGCAGTTCCTGCGCCGCCTCCAGGGCGTCCTGGTCGCCCGCAGCTACGTGATGATGGACTACGACTGCCGCGCCGAGCACCTCGAGCAGGCCGTCGCCCTCACCCCGGGCCTGGAGTCGCCGACCGTCTCCCCGCTGCACAACGAGGGCTGGGTCGCCGTCCGGGCCATGGTCCCGGCCAGGGAGGCTCAGCGGATCATGGACGACCTGTACGAGCTGGGCGCCCGCGCGATCCTCACCACGGAAATCCACGCCTGCCGCCTCTGAGGACCGAGACCACCGCACCCATGTCTGCTCCCGAGAACCGGCCCGAACTCCCCGCCCTGCCGGTCACCTTCAGGCCCACCCGCACCCGGGTCGTCCTGCTGACCGCCGGCACGGTCATGTTCGCCACCATCACGGCCGTCGCCCTGCTGCTGGAGACGCTCAGCGCGGGGGAGCGGACGAGCTTCGTCTTCACCGCCGTACTGCTCTTCGGCGTCCTGCTGCTGCTGAGCCGCCCCAAGGTGGTCGCCGACGACACCGGCGTCACCGTGGTCAACCTCACCAGCAAGCGGCGGCTCGCCTGGGCCCAGATCCTGCGGGTCAACCTGCGCCCGGGTGACCCCTGGGTGTTCCTGGACCTCAGTGACGGCACCAGCCTGCCCGCGCTGGGCATCCAGCCGGGCATCGCCCGGCAGCAGGCCATCACCGACGCCCGCGCCCTGCGCGCGCTCGCCGAATCACGCGGCACCGGCAGCGGCGACACCCGGTAAGGGGCGTGGCGCACGACATTGCGGCGCCGATCCCAATGACTACCCTGGTGGCGGAGGCGCCGAGCGCGCCTCCGCCCCGTGCCGCGGGAATCTCCATCCCCGCGGCCCCGGGGCACCTGCGACTTGAGGAGTGACTCCCTCCAGCAATGGACGGATCGTCCGGTAGTACCTGCGCCGCCCCCTCCCCGGAGGCGGCGGCATGACCATCCCCCTTGTGCTGCTCGCCGCAGCTTTCGTCCTGATCCTCGCCAACGGCTTCTTCGTGGCGGCGGAGTTCGGACTCGTCACCGTCGACAAGCCCGACGCCGAGCGCGCCGCGGCCGACGGCGACCGCCGCGCCCGGACCGTAGTCAAGGCACTGCGGGAGCTCTCCTTCCAGCTCTCCGGCACCCAGCTCGGCATCACCCTCACCTCACTCGTCGTCGGTATGCTCGCCCAGCCCGCGCTGGCGCGGCTGCTGGCCGGCCCGTTCACCGCGGCCGGCATCCCCGAAGGGGCCGTCCCCGGCGTGTCGGTGATCGTCGGCATGCTGCTCGCGTCCGCCGTGCAGATGGTGGTCGGCGAGCTCGTACCGAAGAACTGGGCGGTCTCCCGGCCGCTCCAGGTCGCCCGGTTCGTCGCCGGTCCGCAGTACGTGTTCTCGCGCGTCTTCCGCCCGGTGATCTCCCTCCTCAACGCCGTGGCCAACCGGCTGGTCCGGGCCCTGGGCGTCGAGCCGACCGAGGAGCTGGCCTCCGCCCGCACCCCCGGCGAACTGGTCTCCCTGGTCCGCCACTCGGCCCGGGCCGGCACCCTGGAACAGGACACGGCCGACCTGTTCGTACGGACCCTCTCGCTCGGCGGCCTCACCGCCCAGCACGTCATGACCCCCCGCGTGAAGGTGAGCGCCCTGCAGGTCTCCGCGACCGCCGAGGACGTCCTCAACCTCACCCGCGCCACCGGCCTCTCCCGCTTCCCCGTCTACCGGGAGCGCATCGACGAGGTCGTCGGCATGGTGCACCTCAAGGACGCCCTCGCCGTACCGGCCCACGAGCGGCTGCGCACCCCCGTCGGCCGGATCTCCGTACAGCCGCTGCTGGTGCCCGAAACCCTGCCCGTACAGCCCCTGCTGGAGCGGCTGCGCAGCGAGCAGCCGATGGCCGTCGTGGTCGACGAGTACGGCGGTACGGCCGGCGTCGTGACCCTGGAGGACATCGTCGAGGAACTCGTCGGCGAGGTCAGGGACGAACACGACGGCGTCGAGGCCGGACGGCCCGAGCTGTCCGCCGTCCCGGCCGAGGACGGCCGCCCCGCCTGGGAGGCCGACGGCAGTTGCCGCGTGCACACCCTGCGGCGGATAGGCCTGGAGGTGCCCGAGGGCCCGTACGAGACCGTGGCCGGACTGGTCGCGGACCTGCTCGGCCGGATCCCGGCCCCCGGCGACCGCGCCGAACTCCCGGGCTGGCGGCTCTCGGTACGCCAGGTGGGCCGCTACCGGGCCGAGCGGGTACGGCTGGTCCGCACCGCCGGCGTGCCGGCCGACGCGACGGCCGGCCGCACGGAGGCCGTGCGATGAACGTGCTCCTCCTCCTCTTCGCCCTCCTGCTCGTGCTCGCCAACGGGTTCTTCGTCGGCGCCGAGTTCGCCCTCGTCTCCGTCCGCCGCAGCCAGATCGAGCCGCTGGCCCGGCCCGGGGACGGACGGCCGGGCTCGGCCCGCGCCCGCCAGGTGCTCCACGGCCTGGAGAACCTGCCGCAGATGATGGCCGCCGCGCAGTTCGGCATCACCGTCTGCTCGCTGACGCTCGGCGCGGTCGCCGAGCCCACCGTGGCCCGGCTGCTGGAGCCGGTCTTCCACGCCGCCCAGGTACCCCAAAGCCTCATCCATCCGCTCGGCTACGCCATCGCGCTCGCCGCGGTCGTCTTCCTCCATCTCGTCATCGGCGAGATGGTCCCGAAGAACCTCGCCATGGCAGCCCCGGAGAAGACCGCGCTGTGGCTCAGCCCCGGCCTCGTCGGCTTCGCCCGGCTGTGCCGGCCGGTCACCACCGCGCTGGGTGCCTGCGCCCACCTGGTGCTGCGGCTGTTCGGCGTCGAGCCCAAGGACGAGGTGGAGGCCGTCTACACCAGCGCCCAGCTGGGCCGCCTCGTCGCGGACTCCCGGCTGGCGGGGCTGCTGGCGCCGGTCGAGCAGGAGCGGCTGGAGGACGCCCTGGAACTGGGCAGCCGCCAGGTCACCGACGTCCTGCTGGACCGCGCCTCGCTGGTGTCCGTCGACCCCTCCGTCACGCCCCGCCGGGTCGAGGAGCTGACCGTACGCACCGGGTACTCCCGCTTTCCGGTGCGCGCCTCGGACAGCGGCCCGTTCATGGGCTACCTGCACGTCAAGGACGTACTCGACCTGGAGGACGGCGACCGGGCCGTGCCGCAGCACATCTGGCGCCCGATGACCACGCTGCGCGCGGAACTCCCGCTGGACGACGCCCTGACCGTGATGCGCCGCGCCGCGACCCACCTGGCCCAGGTCGCGGACGCGTCGGGCCGGGTGCTGGGCCTCGTCGCGCTGGAGGACGTCCTGGAGATGCTGGTGGGCGAGGTACGGGATCCCGCCCACCGGGCGGCTCCGGTGGCCTTCACCCGGCTGGCGGACCCGCGCAGGGAATCACCCGAACAGGCCCTCGCGGGCTGACCTGAAGAAAGCCCACACGGCGGCGGGCTCAGGTGCACCCGAACTGAGCCCTCGCGGGCTGACCTGAAGAAGGCCCGCACGGCGGCGGGCTCGGGTGCACCCGAACCGAGCCCTCGCGGGCTGACCTCTCACGGATTCAGCGGGTCCTGCGGGCCGCGGTCGACAGGACCGCGGCCCGACAGCACCTCGCCGTACGCCTGCATCAGATCGGGCAGCCGCAGGGTGGCCAGATCCTCCCGCGTCGGTGTGCCGGTGTAGCCGGAGAGCCGCAGGTCACGGTAGGCGCAGCTCTTCTCGTACAGGGTGCGCAGAAAGCGGCCGTTGCCCAGCTCGTCGATCCAGCCCTGGTCGACCACATGCCCGCTGATGCTGCGCAGTTCGTCGAGCGCCTCCTCGTCCCACCGGTCGCCGTTCTCGGCGGCCAGCACCTCGCCGATGGCGGTCAGTTCGAGCGGCCGGTACGAGGGGAAGTCCACCCGGGTGGTGAACCGGGAGGACAGGCCCGGATTGGCGGCCAGCAGCCGGTCCATGCCCTCCGGATAGCCGGCCAGGATGACGACGAGGTGGTCGCGATTGTCCTCGGCGCGCTTGAGCAGCACCTGGAGCGCCTCGTCGCCGTACGCGTCGCCCTTGCTGTATCCCGAGTTGGAGAGGCTGTACGCCTCGTCGACGAACAGCACACCGCCGATCGCCGAGTCGATCAGCTCATTGGCCTTGACCGCGGTCTGGCCGAGGAACTCGCCGACCAGATCGGCCCGCTGGGCCTCCACCAGATGGTCGCCGCCGAGCAGCCCCAGCGCGTAGAAGACCCGGCCGAGGATCCGGGCGACGGTGGTCTTCCCGGTGCCGGAGGGACCGGAGAAGACGAAGTGGCGCTTGGGCGGCTGCACCGGCAGGCCCTGGCCGACCCGCAGCCGGGCCATGTGCAGCTGCGCGGACAACGCCTTGACCTGGCGCTTGACCGGCTCCAGGCCGACCATCCGCTCCAGCTCCGCGAGCGCCTGGGCCAGCAGCTCGGGATCCGAGGGCCCGGACGGCAGCGGCATGGGCCGGGCGGGCACGACCGACTTCCGCCGCGCGGTCTCGGGCGGCACCGCGCCTCCGAGCGGAGCCTCGGGACCGGTCCCGAACCTCAGGTCGCGCCCGTCGAGCGGGTCGGACGCCGGCAGCGGGTCGGGATCGCCCGGGCCGTCGGCAGTGTCCTGGCCGACCAGGGCCGGTGACACGGCCGCGTAGTCGGCCGGCTCGTCGTAGCCGTCATACCCGTCGAACGAGTCGTTGTCCGTGATGGCCGTGAGGCGGGCGGAGGTGTCCATGAACGCCGGGTCGACCCGGTGCACGGCCCGGTACAGCGGGAGCGCGGCGGCGCTGCGCCCGGTGCCCTCGTGGGCCCTCGCGAGCCAGTAGCGCAGCTCCTTGCGCTGCGGCTGTTCGCTGCGGCAACGCATCAGCGCGGCGGAGAGCAGCGGCTCGGCCTGTCCGTACATCTCCAGGCGGACCCGTGCCATGCCGCCGAAAAGCCCGGCCTCGATGCCCAGCAGCGGATCGTCGACCAGCGGTTCGGTGTGCCGGACCAGCTGATCCCAGTCCTTGACCAGGTAGGCGCGGCAGGCGTGCAGAAAGCGGACCTGGGGGTCGGCGTCCACCGGCGGCAGCCCCGCGAGCGCGCGGTCCAGCTCCGGCACATGGCGGCCGTCGAGCCAGTGCGAGGCGTGCGCCAGCAGCAGGTCGCGCGGTCTCTCCAGGACCGGCTGCACCCACCAGCCGAGCCAGTACCAGGAGTTGAGGGTGCGCCGGTGCCGGGCCCGCTGTTCGCCGAACCGCTCGCGGTGGCGGAACATCCGCAGCAGTGCGGTGGTGGTGTCGACGCGCAAGGCGTGCAGCCCGAGCCAGGCGTCGGCCATTGCGGGGTCGAGCCGTACGGCCGCCCGGAACTCCTCCTCGGCCTGCGGGTACGCGCCCATCGTGTAGGCGTCGACGCCGCGCAGCCACGCGAGATCGGCCGGGGCTTGCGTGCCCTGCGTGCCGAAATCCATCAGTCCCCCACAAGCCGTGCCCCCGTGGTGTGCCGGCGGGCGAGCGCCCGTCGGCAGGATTGCTGAACCGCCGCGTCGTGGACGGGAGTTGTACCGAGGGGCATCGTACCTGCGGAGACCGGGTCGGCCGTAGGGTGCACCCCGGCGGCCGGCCGGCCGGGGCGGCCGACGGCACAGTGACCCAGGGTGAGGGAATGGCGACGCGCGGGGCCCGCGCAGAGCGCAAGGGGCAGAACGAAGCCCCCGGTCACGGGGGAACAACCGGGGGCTTCGCGTCTGCGACGGTCCAAAAGACCGCACATTGAGAACGTAAGACCTGTACGGCCCCCAGGTCAAGCAGAGTTGGCGGGTCTCAGGGGCGCGTTTCGGCCGCTCCGGAGCGACTGCGCCGAGCGGTCACCCTCGGTGAGGGTGAGGGCCTGATCCTGCTGCCGCAGCAGCCCCGGAAGACCACTCGTACCCCTCTTCGCACTGTCGTACCAGGGTGTCGGCGAAGGGCCGGGAAGGGTCCTGGTGAAAGTGCCGCCGTTCCGCCGCCTCCCACCCGTCCCAGAAGCCCGCCAGGGTACCTCCGTCCCGGCCGCGACCACGCCTCCACGCCTGGTTTTCCGCCAATTCCATCCACAGCAGACTCGCGAGAAAAGGACGCAGCTCGCCCCGTCCGGCCCCGACCCCGTCCAGGATGATCACCGGAGCGGGTTCCAGGGTGCGTTCGGGCCCGAAGCGGCGCAGCGTCCAGTCGTACGGGGCGTACCGCGCGGCCTCCCCACGGGACAGCGGACCGATCACCCCCTCCAGGAGCCGCCGCGTCCAGCCGAACAGCTCCTCGTGCGTGGCCACGTCGTCGAGGTGCAGCACGGGGGCGCCGCCGAGGGCGGCGGCGAGCCGGTCGGCGAACGTGGTTTTGCCGGAGCCGGCGTGCCCGTCGACGGCGATCAGCCGCACCGGGCCGCAGGAGGGAGGAAGGGCGCGCAGTTCCGCGGCGAGCGTGTCGAGTGAGGCCACCCTGTCAGCCTAAGCGTGTGTACGCCGCCGCAGGTCACGCCAGTGGTCCAGTCCCATATTGGTGGGCGTGGCGCGGGCCGGAGCCCTGGCAGAACTCCGCCGGGAACCGCAATAGTTGGCCCACTGTCGTGCACCTGCTGCCCCGACCGGACACGGCTCGGGCAAACGAGGGGGCCTCGCCCATGACCAGTCCCACTCCGCGCAGAACCGTGCTGGCGGCCGCACTCGCGGCCGCGGGATCCGCGGCCCCGCCCGCCGTCGCGGTGGGAGCAGCGGCACCGGCGACGCCCATGGTGCGCGGCCCGGCCGCCTCGCCGGTGGACAACCGCTTCTGGAACTCGTACACCGACTGGCGCTCCGGCACCCGGACCGGGACCAGAGCCGTGCCCGGACGCCGCCCCGGACTGGCGATCGCCGCCCCGGCCGGCCGTACCGACTACACCGATCCGCACACCGGGCGGACCGCCGCCTGGGAGTACGCGAGCTGGACCTCGCCGGTCCACCGCTCGAAAGTCCCGGCGACCGAGGTCATCGCCTCCTGGAACGCGCACACGCCGGCCGGCACCTGGCTGCTCGTGGAGCTGCGCGGCACCTACTCGGACGCCACCTCGACGCCCTGGTACGTGATGGGCCGCTGGGCGGCGGGTGACGTCGACATCCGGCGTACCTCCGTCGACGACCAGACGGACGGCCGGAGCACGATCTGGACGGACACCTTCTCCATCGACGATGCGGCCAGTGGTCTGCGCCTGGTCTCGTACCAGCTGCGTCTGACGCTCTACCGCAAGCCGGGCAGCAAGCTCACGCCGACCGTCTGGCAGGTCGGCGCGGTGGCCTCGGACATCCCGGACCGGTTCACGGTGCCCGCCTCGACGCCGGGACCGGCCCGCGAGCTGACCGTCCCGCGCTACTCGCAGAACACCCACATCGGCCAGTACCCGGAGTACGACAACGGCGGCGAGGCCTGGTGCAGTCCCACCTCCTCCCAGATGATCACCGAATACTGGGGCCGCAAGCCCACCGCCGAGGACCTGGCCTGGGTGAACCCGGCCTTCGCGGACCCCCAGGTCTGCCATGCCGCCCGGTACACCTTCGACTACCAGTACGACGGCTGCGGAAACTGGCCCTTCAACGCCGCCTACGCCTCGACCTACCGGGACATGAGCGCCGTCGTCACCCGGCTCGGTTCGCTCAGCGACCTGCAGACGCTGATCGGCGCGGGCATCCCCGCCATCACGTCACAGTCCTTCCTCAAGGAGGAGCTGACCGGGGCCGGCTACGGCACGGCCGGCCACCTGATGACCGTGATCGGCTTCACGGCGGACGGCGACGTGATCGCCAACGACCCGGCCTCGACCGGCAACGAGGCGGTACGCCGGGTCTACCGGCGGCGCGAGTGGGAGAACATCTGGCTGCGCACCAAGCGGTACAACGCGAGCGGCAAGGTGGTCTCCGGCACCGGCGGCGTCTGTTACGTCTACTTCCCGGCCCACCCGACCGCCCGGCAGCGGCTCGCCCTGAGGTCGCTCGGCCTGCTCTGACGGGCCGGGCCCGTGCTCGTCGGCTCAGTCGGTCAGCTCGTCGGCCAGCAGGTCCATCAGGAGGCCGTCGTGCCACGTGCCGTCCGCTCCGCGTTCGTAGCTGCGCATGATCCCGACCGGGCGGAAGCCCACCTTGGTGTAGCAGCGGATGGCGGCGGCGTTGTCCGCCGCCGGATCGATCACCAGACGATGGAAACCGTGGTCGGTGACGAGGTGCCGGGCCAGGGTGCGGACGGCGTCGGTACCCAGGCCCCGGCCGTGCGCCGCGGGGTCCAGGTAGAGATCGATGTTCGCGTGGCTGTAGTCGGGATCGGTCTCCGCGCCCCACTGGATGGCACCGACCGTACGGCCGTCCCGTTCGATGACCAGCATGCGGACGTCGGGATCGTCGAGGTAGCCGGCGATCTCCGCCGCCAGGTCTGCGTCGCCGCGCCAGCGCGCGTACACCTCGGGCTTCGCCCGAATGGCGGCCAGCGCCGGAACGTCGGCGGCAGCGGCGGGCCGGAGGGTGACCTCGGCCCCGTGCAGAGTCGTCGTCTCCATGGGGGAGACGCTATAAGCCGCGCGGCCGGGGCGGCGTGACGAACATCTCTCCCTCGAACGCTGGTTTCGCTGGCACATTGGACGGGTCACGGGGGGGACGTCCACTGCCAGACGACCGAGCGAGTTTGCAATGACTGCGACTACGGCCACAGCCACGACCACCGCCACCCGCGCCCGCACGGGCGGACCCGAGGAAGAGGACTCCAAGCTGCTGGAGCACATCCTCGGCTGGACCCTCGTCGTCGTGCTCGCCATGTTCGTCACCCAGGCCGGCCTGATGTAGCCGTACGCGGGGACCTCCAGGGTCGGATTCGACACCCAGGTGCAGGCGATCCGCGACGCGGTGCGCGAGGAGCTGATCGGCACCATCGCCGACGGCGCGTACGGGCACCGCAACCTCCCGCCGCTCGCCCGCCTCGCCCTGGTCGGCTGGCTGAACAGCGTCGAGGGCGTCACGCTGGACTGGCTGGGACACCAGGAGCCGAAGCGGGACACCGTGGGTGCCGCTGCTGGCACGGATGCTGAGACACAGGCTCGGCGCGATCGAGGAGTTGGTGCCGGAGTGCCCCGCACCCCCGGTGGAGCACACCGAGGGCTGATCTCGGCAGTGGATCTTGGAAGTCGTGACGGGACGGCCCCGATCGGGCATACTCAAGCCGCCACAGCCGCTGGTCAGCACCCGTCCGTGATCCGGGAGGGCCGCCTCGGCTGGTGAGCAGTACATACGGCGGCGCAGCCACACCCTGCGCGGCGACCGCCGCAGCGCCCGATCAGGGAGGAGAGCGCCGCCATGCCCGACCGCGCCCCGCAGCCGGTGGAACGACAGCTGCCCACCGAGGAGTCCCGGGACCTGCTCGCGCTCGTGCGCGAGATCGTCCAGGGGGAGATCCAGCCCCGGGCCGCCGAGGAGGAGGACGCCGGGCACTTCCCGCGCGAGGTGTTCACCCTCCTCTCCGACTCCGGTCTGCTCGGTCTGCCGTACGACTCCGAATTCGGCGGCGGCGACCAGCCCTACGAGGTCTACCTGCAGGTCCTCGAAGAACTCGCGGCGGCCCGCCTCACCGTCGGCCTCGGCGTCAGCGTCCATTCCCTGGCCTGTCACGCCCTCGCCGGGTACGGAACCAAGGAGCAGCAGGCCGAACATCTCCCCGCGATGCTCGGCGGCGGCCTCCTCGGGGCGTACTGCCTCTCCGAGCCCGCCTCCGGCTCGGACGCCGCGTCCCTGCGCACCAAGGCCGTCCGCGACGGCGGTGACTGGGTCATCACCGGCACCAAGGCCTGGATCACCCACGGCGGCATCGCCGACTTCTATACGGTCCTCGCGCGTACGGGAGGCGATGGCGCCCGGGGCATCACGGCGTTCCTGGTGCCGGGCGACGCCGAGAACCTGAGCGCCGCCGCGCCGGAGAAGAAGATGGGCATGAAGGGCTCGCCCACCGCCCAACTCCACTTCGACGGAGTGCGCGTTCCGGACGCCCGCCGGATCGGCGAGGAGGGTCAGGGCTTCGCCATCGCGCTGTCCGCCCTCGACTCGGGCCGGCTCGGCATCGCGGCCTGCGCGATCGGGGTGGCCCAGGCGGCGCTGGACGAGGCGCTGTCGTACGCGACCGGACGGCTGCAGTTCGGACGGCCCATCGCGGACTTCCAGGGGCTGCGCTTCATGCTCGCGGACATGGCCACGCGTATCGAGGCGGGCCGGGCGCTGTACCTCGCGGCGGCACGGCTGCGCGACGCCGGACGGCCCTTCTCGCGGCAGGCCGCCATGGCCAAGCTGTTCTGCACGGACGCGGCGATGAGCGTCACCACGGACGCCGTGCAGGTCCTCGGCGGCTACGGCTACACGATGGACTTCCCGGTGGAGCGGTTCATGCGCGAGGCGAAGGTGCTGCAGATCGTCGAGGGTACGAATCAGATCCAGCGCATGGTCATCGCCCGTCACCTCGCGGGTCCCGAGTCGCGCTGAACTGCGAGCCGGGCCGGCCCGTCCGGCCCGGCCAGATCGGCGCCGCCGTGAGCCGGGACCACTCCGGGTCCCGGCGTCCCGGCAGAGTGCGGCCGCTGTTCGCCCAATGGGTCAGGAGCGCCCGGTAGATGGGCGGATCGGCGGGGTGATGAACCGATTCTTCGGGGCTGGGCGTCACCAGGCGACGGCGTCGGCCGGTCGCGGAGTACAGCGTGTCCATATCTGGCCAACGCGGGGCGGGATCCCGGGGTCACCCCCTGCGGTATTCGGGCGTGAGTTCACCATGTGACCGGGGCGGGCGCCGGGCGGCCGTGAGCGGTGACACGAGTATGGCCTTCGGCAGGGTTTCTGACATACCGTCAGCTGCGTTGACCCGTTTGCGCTGCCCGCCCCGCGCCCAGGAGGTTTGCCGTGGCCGAGGACCGCCCCGTCGCACTCGACGAATACCCCATCCACCAGGCCCCCTTGTCGATGAAGCACGTCGTCACCGGCGACCGCAACGCGTACGACCGGTGCATCTTCCACGTCGTCGACCACACCGGGCGTGCCCTCCTCATCGTGGGCCTCGGCGTCTACCCCAACGCGGGCGTGATCGACGCGTACGCCACCCTCCGGCTCGGGGACGAACTCCTCGCCGTACGCGCCTCGGACGCCCTCGCCGACGACCGGATGAACCTCTGCGTCGGTCCGCTCGGGATCACCGTCGAGGAGCCGCTGCGCCGGATCCGGCTGCACTGCGACCCCGACCCCGACGACCCCCACTCCCTCGCCTACGACATCGAGTGGACCGCGGAATTCCCCGCCGTCTGGGAACCGCACCACGTCCAGCGCCGGGGCGACCGCCTGATGCTCGAAGGCCGCCGCTTCGTGCAGGCGGGCGGCTGCACCGGCACGCTGCGCGCCCGGGCCGGGAAATCCGCCTCACCCCCAGGGAGTGGACCGGGACGCGCGACCGCAGCTGGGGCGTGCGCCCCATCCCCGGCGAGGAGGGCGGCCGGGCCGCCGAGGAGTACCGGCCCGAGGGCTTCCACTGGCTCTGGATACCCGTCCGCTTCGAGGACCGCTTCCTGATGGTCATCGCCCAGGAGGACGCCGACGGCCACCGCACCCTCAACGAGGCGCTGCTGGTCCACCCCGACGGCAGCGGCCGCCGCGATGTCCAACTCGGCTGGCCCCAGGCCGACATCAGCTACCGACCCGGCACCCGCCACCCCGAACGCGCCGTCGTCCACCTCACCGACCCGGCCCGCAAACCCCACGAACTCGGGGTCGAGGTCCTGGCCTCCTCCCCACTGGCGTCGGCGCCGGCTACCCGCCCGCCACCGACTGGCAGCACGGCGCCTGGCAGGGCCGGGACTGGACCGACCGCCGCAGCTACGACCTCTCCGACCCGGCCGCGCACCCGATGGCCGCCTTCGGCGTCACCGACCACGCCGCCCGCTTCACGCTCGACGGCCAGGTGGGCCACGGCATCTTCGAACACGGCACCTTCGGCCGCCACGACCCCAGCGGCTTCACCGGCTACGACTCGGTGGCTCCCTGAGTCCCTGACCCGACAGGAGTACCCGCATGGTTCCCCGCCCCCGTACCACGACCCGCGATCCCGAGGAGCTCGGCCGGCGGCTGACCCGGTGGCTCGACGGGCACCTGCCCGGCGTCCGCGTCACCGGGATCCGCGTCCCGGAGTCCAACGGCATGTCCAGCGAGACCCTGCTCTTCGACATCGACCACCCCGGGGCGCCGGTGCGCGCCTGCGCCCTGCGGCTGGCCGCCGATCCGGACGCGTACACGATCTTCCCGACGTACGACATGCCCCGCCAGCACCGCGTGATGAGCCTGGTCGCCGAGCACACCGACGTGCCCGTGCCCCGCGTGCAGTGGCTCGAAGAGGACCCGACGTCCCTCGGCGCCCCGTTCTTCGTGATGGAGCGGGCCGAGGGCCGGGTGCCGCCGGATGTCATGCCCTATACGTACGAGGGCAATTGGCTGCACTCGGCGACCGCCGCCCAGCGCGCCCGCCTCGAGGAGGCAAGCATCTCGGTCATCGCCCGGCTGCACGACCAGGTCCCGGCCAAGGAGGCCGTGTTCCTGCTGCCGTCTGGCACGGGCAGCCCGCTGCGCCTGCACGTCGATGCCCAACGTGCCTATTACGGCTGGGTCGTTGACGGTCTGCCGAGTTCACCGCTGATCGAGAGTGCCTTCGACCGGCTGGAGCAGCTCTGGCCCGCCGACGAAGGGCCGGCCGTCCTCAACTGGGGCGACGCCCGCATCGGGAACATCATCTACGCCGGGTTCGAGCCGGCCGCCGTACTCGACTGGGAGATGGCGGCGCTCGTCCCACGCGAGGTCGACCTCGGGTGGACGGTCTATCTGCACCGTTTCTTCCAGGACCTGACGGTGAGCTTCGGCCAGCGCGGCCTGCCGGACTTCCTGCGCCGCGACAGCATCGAGCGCCGCTATGCCGGGCTCACCGGCCACACCCCGCGCGACATGGAGTTCCACACGCTCTACGCCGCGCTGCGGCACGCGATCGTGATGCTCAGAGTCGCCTACCGACAAGTCCACTTCGGCGAGGTCCAGGTCCCGGAGAATCCGGACGGCCTGATCCTGCACCACGGCAGCCTGGCGGCCATGGTGCAGGGAAGCTACTGGTGACGAGAGGCGGTCCGAGCGGTCAGGCGGCGTGCCGCTGCGCCTGCCGCGGCACCCTGACGGGACGCGAGCCCGGACCGCCGACGTGCGAGAACGGCTGCGTCCGCCAGTCGAGGCCCTGAGGGAGCGTCAACAGCAGCGCGGTGTCCTGCTCCTGGACCTCCAGGGTCAGGTCGGCCGGCCGTGCGTCCGACGCCGAGCGCCCGGTGCCCGTGCACGCGGTGAGCCCGAACGGATTCCACGGGGTGGGGCACAGCGCGTGCTCCGGGAGCACGTCCTCGTCCGCCAGCAGTGCGATCGGCTGTGCGCAGTCCGGGCAGATCACCCGGTACATCTCGAATGTGTCGTACGCGTCGAGTTCGGCGTCGTCGTCCTCGATGGAGTCGGCGAAATCGACAGGCTCCGGTTCGGTACGTCCGTTGCGCTTCGGGTTCTGCATGGAAAATCTCCCCCTCGGGTGGGCCGATAAGGCACTTGCGGCCTCGACCACAGCAAGCACTTCCCGTCGCGCGCGGCGGGTAACCACGCCGCGTCCATCGGCGGCGTCACAAACCTGTGGCGTTCGTCACATGCCCGCCGCAGGTGCCACCCGGCGGCCACCGCCGACTGTGCCGGAGCGCTCCGGGGCAATAGGTTGATCCGCTATGAGCACTATGGAGGAGCTGGATCGCCAGATCGTGGATCTGCTCGTCAGGGACGGGCGCATGAGCTACACCGATCTGGGCAAGGCCACCGGCCTGTCCACCTCGGCGGTTCATCAGCGCGTACGCCGACTTGAGCAGCGCGGTGTCATCCGCGGCTACGCCGCAGTGGTCGACCCCGAGGCGGTCGGCCTGCCCCTGACGGCCTTCATCTCGGTGAAACCGTTCGATCCCAGCGCTCCCGACGACATCGCGGAACGGCTGGCCGGAGTCCCCGAGATCGAGGCGTGCCACAGCGTGGCCGGGGAGGAGAACTACATCCTCAAGGTGCGCGTGGCCTCTCCGCTCGAACTGGAGGACCTGCTGAGCCGGCTGCGCGCCCTGGCCGGCGTGTCCACCC
This sequence comes from Streptomyces sp. A3M-1-3, assembly GCF_024213665.1. GTDB lineage: Bacteria > Actinomycetota > Actinomycetes > Streptomycetales > Streptomycetaceae > Streptomyces. The sequence goes on along the minus strand of NZ_JANAVP010000002.1, from coordinate 53,202 downwards.
GCACGACGGTGGTCCTCTCCACCCCGTACGAGGCCCGCCCGCCCCGCATCTGACCCGGGCCGCCGGGACCCCGCGCACGGACCACCCCCGCACAGGCGGGAGACTGGTCCCCATGACCGAGCGCACCGCCATCCAGCCCGAACCCCACCGCACCGTACTGCTGCGCGGCGGGGACGTGCACAGTCCCGCCGACCCCTTCGCCACGGCCATGGTCGTCGAGCGCGGCCATGTCGCATGGGTGGGCTCGGAGGGCGCCGCGGACGCCTTCGCGGACGGCGTGGACGAGGTGGTCGACCTCGAAGGCGCTCTGGTCACCCCGGCGTTCACGGACGCCCATGTGCACACCACCGCCACCGGCCTCGCCCTGACCGGCCTCGACCTCTCGGGCGCCCGCTCGCTCGGCGAGGCGCTGGATCTCGTACGGGTCCACGCGGTCGGCCGGCCCGCCGACCGGGTCCTCCTCGGCCACGGCTGGGACGCGTCACGCTGGCCGGAAGGGCGTCCCCCGTACCGCCTCGAACTCGACGAGGCCACCGGCGGGCGGCCGCTCTACCTCACCCGGGTCGATGTCCACTCGGCCGTCGCCACCACCGCTCTGCTCGACCTGGTCCCCGGTGTCACCGAGCTGACCGGCTACCGTCCCGACGCCCCGCTCACCGGCGACGCCCACCACGCGGTCCGCGCCGCGGCGCACGCCGCCGTCACCCCGGGCCAGCGCACCGAGGCGCAGCGGGCCGCGCTCGCCCGGGCCGCCTCGCTCGGCATCGGGTCGGTCCACGAGTGCGGCGGCCCCGACATCTCCGACGAGCACGACTTCACCGGTCTGCTGAAGCTGGCCGGGGAGGAGCCCGGGCCACGGGTCTTCGGTTACTGGGCCGACCATGTGACGGACGCCGAGGACGCCGACCGCATCCGCGAACTCGGCGCGATCGGCGCGGCGGGAGACCTCTTCGCCGACGGCTCCCTCGGCTCGCACACCGCCTGCCTGCACGAGCCGTACGCCGACGCCTCCCACTCCGGCACCGCGCACTTCGACTCGGCCGCCGTGGCCGCCCACGTCACGGCCTGCACCGAGGCGGGCCTCCAGGCGGGCTTCCACGCCATCGGGGACGCCGCGATCGCCTCGGTGGCCGAGGGAGTCCGGGCGGCCGCCGACAAGGTCGGCCTGGCCCGCGTACGGGCCGCCCGCCACCGCGTCGAGCATGCCGAGATGCTCACCCCGGAGACCATCGCGGCCTTCGCGGAATTCGGCCTGACCGCCTCCGTGCAGCCTGCCTTCGACGCGGCCTGGGGCGGCGAGGACGGGATGTACGCCCAGCGTCTGGGGGCCGAGCGCGCCCGCACCCTCAACCCGTACGCGGCGATGCTGCGCGTAGGTGTCCCGCTCGCCTTCGGCTCGGACAGCCCGGTCACGCCCCTCGACCCGTGGGGCACCGTCCGGGCCGCGGCCTTCCACCGCACCCCGGAACACCGCATCTCCGCACGGGCGGCCTTCACCGCCCACACCCGCGGCGGCTGGCGGGCCATCGGCCGCGACGACGCGGGCGTCCTCGTCCCGGGCGCACCGGCCGACTACGCGGTCTGGCGTACGGCGGAGCTCGTCGTCCAGGCACCCGACGACCGGCTCGCCCGCTGGTCGACCGACCCGCGCTCCGGCACCCCGGGGCTGCCGGACCTCACTCCGGGCGGTGAACTGCCCGTCTGCCTGCGGACGGTGGTGTTCGGACATACGGTCTTCGTACGGCCGAACGAGTGACATGGGGGCGTGCCGTTCCGCCGATCGATGTGCGCCGCGCGGCCGGTTCGCCGCCCGGCCCCTCCGTACTGACCTGCTGGTTCGATGAAACGCCGCAGGTCGAACGACTGTTGACAGGGGGCGGCCACCGGCCGGTAGGTTCGGCCGGGTCCACCACAGGACGTCCGGCCGGGAAACCTCCACGCAGTCGTCGAACGCCGCTGGGTCATGGGGCGGTGTGCCGCACCGGCGCACCACCACTGGGAGCCAGGTTCAGCGCCCGCGCCTCGGGGGCGAGGGAAGGTTTCAGCCGGCCGGCAGGTGCGACCCGGGTGGGGCCCGGACGTTCAGTAGACAACGGCTCTCGGTAGACCCGCAGCCAGCGGGTCCCAGGTCGGCCCGAAGGGCGCCGGGCCCCGATCCGCAGTTCCCCGTTTTCCGCCGGCCGGCACCCGGCGCCCGCGTCGGGGCGGGCCCGTACACGTGCGCTCGCTATGGTGGTGTTCTGAACGGACTTTAAGGGGAAGCAGTGAGCGACGGCGGTGAGCGGCGGTACGGCCCGCTCGGCACAGCCTTGGTGATCATTCCGACCTACAACGAGGCGGAGAACATCAAGCCGATCGTCACCCGGGTACGGTCCGCGGTGCCCGAGGCGCACATCCTCGTGGCCGACGACAACAGCCCGGACGGCACCGGCAAGATCGCCGACGAGCTCGCCGCCGAGGACGACCACGTCCAGGTCCTCCACCGCAGGGGCAAGGAGGGGCTCGGGGCCGCCTACCTGGCCGGCTTCCGCTGGGGTCTCGAGCACGGCTACGGCGTACTGGTCGAGATGGACGCCGACGGCTCCCACCAGCCCGAGGAGCTGCCCCGGCTGCTGACCGCGCTGAAGGGCGCCGACCTGGTCCTCGGCTCGCGCTGGGTCCCGGGCGGGCGGGTGGTCAACTGGCCCAAGTCCCGTGAGTTCCTCTCCCGCGGCGGCAGCACGTACTCCAGGCTGCTGCTGGACGTGCCGATCCGGGACGTGACGGGCGGCTACCGGGCCTTCCGCAAGGAGACCCTCGAAGGGCTCGGGCTGGAGGAGGTCGCCTCCCAGGGGTACTGCTTCCAGGTCGACCTGGCCCGCCGCGCGGTCAAGGCGGGCTACCACGTCGTCGAGGTTCCCATCACCTTCGTCGAGCGCGAGGTCGGCGACAGCAAGATGAGCCGTGACATCGTCGTGGAGGCCCTCTGGCGCGTCACCGCCTGGGGCGTCGGCACGCGGGCGAACCGTCTCCTCGGCCGCAAGCCTTCCTGATCACCCTTATGCCGACCTGCTGTGCCACCGGGCACACTGGGAGCATGACGACCGGCACACCCGCTCCCGCGGCTCCCAAGCGCTCCCGAGCCCGTTCCTTCCTCCCTCTCGCCCTCGCCGCCTGGCTGGTCCTCGAGATCTGGCTGCTGACGGTCGTCGCGGACGCCGCGGGCGGCCTGACGGTTCTCGCGCTGCTGGTGGGCGGGGCCGTGCTCGGTGCGGTGGTCATCAAGCGGGCCGGCCGCCGCGCGTTCACCAGCCTGACCGAGACCCTCCAGCAGGCCCAGTCGGGCGCCGTACCCGCCGGCCGGGACAAGCAGTCCGGCGGCAACGGCTTCATGATGCTCGGCGGCCTGCTGCTGATGATGCCGGGACTGATCTCGGACGCGGCCGGGCTGCTGCTGCTTCTCCCGCCGGTCCGCTCGCGGCTCGGCGCGTACGCGGAGCGGTCGCTCGACCGGATGCGGGCCGCCACCCCCGGCAGCCTGGGCGACGCCTTCCAGCAGGCCCGCATTCACCGCCCGGACGGAAAGGTCGTGCAGGGTGAGGTGATCCGGCCGGACGGTCCCGCGCCGCGCCAGGACGAGGGCCCGCGACCGCCGCTCACCCCCTGACCGGGGGGCGGGCACCCGTCACAGCAAAGCCGCGGGCTGCGGCACACCCTGGAGTGTGCAGCAGCCCGCGGCTCTTGTTCTGTTCGGTTGTTGCGGTGCGTACGCGAACGCCTGGGCGCTATGCGGACTTGCGGCTGTCCCGCGGATGCACGGCAATGTTCATGGCACCGGAGCGGAGAACGGCCAGCCTCTCGGCCAGCACCTCCTCGAGCTCCTCGCGGGTGCGCCGCTCCATGAGCATGTCCCAGTGCGTACGGGCGGGCTTGCCCTTCTTCTCCTCAGGGCCGTCGCCGTCCACCAGGAGTGCCTGGGCGCCACACGCCTTGCACTCCCACTCCGGCGGAATGTCCGCCTCTACAGAGAACGGCATCTCGAATCGATGTCCGTTCTCGCATGCGTACTCCACCGCCTGGCGCGGGGCCAGATCGATGCCGCGGTCCGTCTCGTAGCTGGTCACCACGAGTCGCGTACCGCGGAGAGCTCGCTCACTCATGAATCGTGCCTCCCGGGCTTGTCGCCCACAGGACAGGTGTCGCTGTCGTCGTCATCCGGTCAACGTCCGGTCGGCGGTAAAGATTCCCGTTCCGGGTCATGCGTCGCCCGTCGTGCCGCTGCTTTTGCAAGGGTTGGAGTACCCACCAGTGCCCGGTTTGTCACATCTGGCCGCAGATGTCACCCGGCGTTTCTACTTCTTTAGCGCGCAGTAACGGTCCGCCTGGCAGGCCGAAGGCGTACACTACCGGCCTTTCACTTCGAGGTCTAAATCCGGTCCGGCACAGGATTGCCCGCTGCCTCCACCGCGCGCCTCACCGGGACCCGGGCGAGCAGGACAAATCCCAGCCCGAAGAAGATCACAAGAGAGATGATCGCCTCCCGGTAGCTGCCCGTGACCTGGTACGTCAGTCCGAACACCAGCGGCCCGAGCCAGCTCATGCCGCGGTCGCTCATCTCGTACGCGGAGAAGTACTCGGCCTCCTTGCCCCGAGGCACCAGGTGCGAGAACAGCGAACGGGACAGCGCCTGGCTGCCGCCCAGGACCAGCCCGATCGCCGAGGCCAGCACGAAGAACCAGACCGGCGCCCCGGCCGGCAGGAAGTACCCCGCCGCCAGGGTCAGCGTCCAGGCGGCGAGCGAGCCGAGGATGACGCGCTTCGCGCCGTAGGTACGAGCCAGCCGGCCCATCCCCAGGGCCCCTGCCACCGCCAGCACCTGCACCAGCAGTACGGCCACGATGAGCGTGGACTGCTCCAGGCCCAGTTCCTCGGACCCGTACACCGAGGCCTGCGAGATCACCGTCTGCACGCCGTCGTTGTAGACGAGATAGGCGAGCAGGAACGACAGCGTCAGCGGGTGCCGGCGCATGTCCTTCAGCGTGGAGATCAACTGCCGCCAGCCCTGGCCGACCGGGACCAACCCGCCTTCGCGGGCCACCGCCCGGTCGCGCAGCCGCCGCAGCGGGATCACCGTGAAGGCGCCCCACCACACCCCGGCCGAGGCCAGGCAGATCCGTACGGCCGTCCCCTGCGAGATGGCGAACGCGTCATGGCCCTGGAACAGGACCAGGTTGAGGACGAGCACCAGGGCGCCCGAGCTGTAGCCGAACGCCCAGCCCCGGGAGGAGACCGAGTCGCGCTCGGCCGGCTCGGCGATCTGCGGGAGATAGGCGTTGTACAGCACCATCGAGACGGCCAGCGACGCGTTGGCCACGATCAGCAGGAAGCCGCCCAGCAGATAGCGGTGGCCGTCCAGGAAGAACATGCCGGCCGTCGCGGCCGCGCCCACATAGGCGGCGGCCGCGAGGAGTGGCTTCTTGCGGCCCGTACGGTCCGCCAACGCGCCCACGAGGGGCATCACCAGAACCGCCAGGATCACCGAGGCGGACACCGAGTACGCGAAGAACGAACCGGCCCGCACCGGGATGCCCAGCGGGTGGACGAAGCCGTCCGCGTCGGCGGCGGCCTTGGCCACCTCGGTCAGATACGGCCCCAGGAACACCGTGAGGACGCTCGTCGAATAGACGGAACACGCGAAGTCGTAGAAGTACCAGCCATGCTGCTCACGTCTGCGCCCGGCGGCTTCCGCCGTCGCGTCTGCCCCGTCCGCGGTCTCCGCACTCACCCGCGCCCCCTCGCTCGTCCCCGTGCGGCACCGGTGACGGCGGCGCGGCGTTCAGGTCCAGACTCCCCGCTCGGTCAGCACCGTGCGCAGGAGGTCGATCTGGTCGGTCATGATGCCATCCACGCCCAGGTCCAGGAGCGCTGCCATCCGATCCGCCTCATTGACCGTCCAGACATGGACCTGCAGCCCATGGGCATGTGCGGTTTCGATGAACCGGCGGTCCACCACGCGGATGCCGGCCTGGGACTCGGGAACCTGCGCTGCCACGGCGCCGCTGCGCAGGGCGGCGGGGATCGCGTACGACCGCAGCCGCAGGCCCAGGACGCCCCGGACGCCGTACGACGTGGCGAGCCGGGGGCCCGCCATGCGGTGCGCCCTGGCCACCCGGCTCTCCGAGAACGAACCGACGCACACCCGGTCCCAGGCTCCGGTCCTGCGGATCAGATCCAGCAGCGGCAGGAGGGCAGGCTCAGCCTTGATGTCGACGTTCCAGCGGGCCTCGGGAAACGCTTCGAGGAGTTCCTCGAACAGCGGCAGCGGCTCATGGCCCGCCACCCGCGCCTGCCGTACCTCGCTCCAGGGCAGCGCCGCTATCCGGCCCCGCGCGTCGGTCACCCGGTCCAGCGTCGCGTCGTGGAAGGCCACGAGCTTTCCGTCGGCCGTGGCATGCACATCGGTCTCGAAATAGCGGTAGCCCGCCTTGGCGGCCCGCAGGAAGGCGGCCGCGGTGTTCTCCAGGCCGCCCGCCGCCCCGCCGCGGTGAGCGAAGGGGATGGTGCCGGGGTGGTCGAGATAGGGATGGCGTACGTCTGTCACTTGGGCAGTATCGCTCGTCCGGGTTTCCGGCCGGCGACCACGGGGCTGACGGTGTCCGCCGCCGGAATGGCGAACACGCGCAGGAAGATCTGCGCGAGGGGGCCGATCGCCACCGCGTACAGGACCGTGCCCACGCCGACCGAGCCCCCGAGGACGAAGCCGGTGGCCACCACGGCCACCTCGATGCCGGTGCGCACCAGGCGGATCGACCGTCCGGTCGTCCGGTGCAGGCCGGTCATCAGGCCGTCCCGCGGGCCCGGGCCGAAGCGGGCGGAGATGTACAGCCCGGTGGCCACGCCGTTGAGGACGATGGCAGCCGCCATCAGCGGAATGCCGACCGCGAGGGACCCGGCAGCCGGGACCACGGCGAGGGTGCCGTCCATCGCGATCCCGATCACGAACACGTTCGACACCGTGCCGAGGCCCGGCCGCTGGCGGATCGGGATCCACAGCAGCAGCACCACCGCGCCCACGATGATCGAGACCACGCCGATGGTCAGCCCGGTCCGCTCGGCCAGGCCCTGGTGCAGCACACCCCACGGTTCCAGGCCGAGCCCGGCGCGTACGAGGAGCGCGGAGCTCACTCCGTACAGCGCCAGACCGAGGTAGAGATACAGCAGTCGACGGGTCAAGGTGCGCCCCTGTGGTGGTAGTGGCCCGGTTCATGACACTCTGTGGCTTGGAAAGAGATGTCATCCATGGCCAATTCGGGGAAGGTGGACTGGGATCATGGCTCAGTGGACTTCGGCGGTCGGTGCCGCGCAACTCGCCCGGCTGCTCACCTCCCAGCAGGCCCGCCCGGCCGGGCCCGGCACCCGCCGCCCGCCCGCCTACCGCTCCCTCGCCGACGGCATCCGGCTGCTCGTCCTCGAGGGCCGGGTCCCCGTCGCCGCCCGGCTGCCCGCCGAGCGCGAACTGGCCGTGGCGCTGGCCGTCAGCCGCACGACCGTGGCCGCCGCCTATGAGGCACTGCGCACCGAGGGCTTCCTGGAGTCCCGCAGGGGAGCGGGCAGCTGGACCGCGGTCCCGGCCGGTAACCCGCTGCCCGCCCGCGGCCTGGAGCCGCTGCCGCCCGAGTCGCTCGGCTCGATGATCGACCTCGGCTGCGCCGCGCTGCCCGCGCCGGAGCCGTGGCTGACCCGGGCCGTGCAGGGCGCGCTGGAGGAGTTGCCGCCGTACGCGCACACCCATGGCGACTACCCGGCGGGACTGCCGGCGCTGCGCCGGACGATCGCCGACCGCTACACCGCGCGCGGCATCCCGACCATGCCCGAACAGATCATGGTCACCACCGGCGCGATGGGCGCCATCGACGCCATCTGCCACCTCTTCGCGGGCCGCGGCGAGCGCATCGCGGTCGAGTCACCGTCGTACGCGAACATCCTGCAGCTGATGCGGGCGGCCGGCGCCCGGCTGGTGCCCGTCGCCATGGCGGACGGGCTGGCCGGCTGGGACCTGCCCGTCTGGCGCCAGGTGCTGCGCGACGCCGCGCCCCGGCTCGCCTACGTCGTGGCCGACTTCCACAACCCGACCGGCGCCCTCGCGGACGAGGACCAGCGCAGGCAGCTCGTCGAGGCCGCCCGCTCGGCCGGCACGGTCCTGGTCGTCGACGAGACCATGTCCGAGCTGCACCTCGATCCGGACATGGAGATGCCGCGTCCGGTCTGCGCGTTCGACCCGGCGGGCAGCACGGTCCTCACCGTCGGCTCGGCGAGCAAGGCCTTCTGGGCAGGCATGCGGATCGGCTGGGTGCGCGCGGCGCCCGATGTGATCCGCAGTCTGGTCGCGGCACGCGCCTACGCGGACCTGGGCACCCCGGTCCTCGAACAGCTCGCGGTCAACTGGCTGATGCACACCGACGGCTGGGAGTCGGCCGTCGAGATGCGCCGCACCCAGGCGCGGGAGAACTGCGACGCCCTGGTCGCGGCGGTCCGCAAGGAGCTGCCGGAGTGGGAGTTCGACGTACCGCGCGGCGGGCTCACGCTGTGGGTGCGTACGGGCGGGCTCTCCGGCTCACGTGTCGCGGAGGCCGGCGAACGCGTCGGGGTACGGGTGCCGTCCGGCCCGCGCTTCGGCGTCGACGGCGCGTTCGAGGGATACGTACGGCTGCCGTTCACGGTCGGCGGTCCGCTGGCGGAGGAGGCGGCGGTCCGGCTGGCTGCGGCGGCACGGCTGGTGGAAACGGGAGCGACGACGGGCACGGAAGTCCCCCGGACCTTCGTGGCGTAGGGGTGCGTGCCCCTCCGGGGTCACGGCCTGCGTCGATCGTGGCTCTCAGCCCTCGGCCGGTACTGGGGCCGGCCTCTTGATGTCGGCCTTGGCCTCGATGTCGGACTCCGCGTCGGGCTCGCTGTCGGTCTCCACGTCTGTCTCGACGTCTGTGCCGACGTCCGGCTCCGGGTCCGGCGGAATCTGGTGTTCCGGGAGCAGGTCGAGTACCGCGCGGCGGTGCGGTTCGCTCGTCGCGTCGTCGTAGGGATCCGGCGTGGCCGGTACCTGAAGGCGGTGGACGGGTCCGGTGCCCAGCCGGGCGTATCCGCGGCCGGTCGGGACGTCCTGGGTCGGGGTGGTGTGCGGCGGGGCGCCGAGCACCGACGCGACCTCGTTCACCGTGGCCGGGCCGAGCACGACCCGGGCGCGGGTGTCGGAGAGTACGGTCTCGCCGATCATCTCCATGCTCTCGAACTGGTCGGCCACCACGACCGTGACATTGGCCGTCCGGCCGTGTCGCAGCGGCACGCGCAGCAGGTCCTGCGGCTCGGCCCGCCCGTCCGCGGCCGCGAGGTGCCCCAGCACGCTGGGGCGGTCGAGCAGGATCCACAGCGGCCGCCGGGTGTCCTCGGGGGCGGGGTGGCCCGCCTGGCGGGCCCGGTTCGCGGTGATCAGCCGGCGCTCGGTCTCGTGCGCCGCCCACTCGAGGGTGGCCAGCGCGCCGGCCAGCCCGCATTCGACGGCCAGTACGCCCGTGCGCCCGGTCAGGCACGCGTACTCGCCCGTCCCGCTGCCGTCCACGACGAGGATGTCGCCGTGTTCGAGGGCCTGCAGCGCGATCGAGCGGATGAGTGTGGTGGTGCCGCTGCCCGGCCGGCCGACGGCCAGCAGGTGCGGCTCGGTGGAACGGGCGCCCGTCCGCCAGACCACCGGCGGTGCGTCACGGGTCCCGTCGCCCTCGGCGACGGGCATGCTCCGCGGCACGCCGCCCGGGTCGGTGAAGCCGAGGACGATCTCGCCGGGAGTGGTCACGAAGCGCTGAGCTGCGATGCCCGTCGGCAGCGCCGCCAGCACGCTCAGGTCGAGCTGGTTGCTCTCCTCGTCCCATTCGAAGAGGTACTCGCGACCGCGCCCGGACTTGGCGTGCAGCACCTGCTCGATCCGGGCCCGGGACGCGGCCTCACCGTCGGTGAAGTACGCCGGGTAACGGATCCGCAGCCGGGTGAGCCGGCCGGCGTCGTCGAACGTGTGCTCGCTGAACGCCTTGCCCCACTCCCCGCCGTGGGTGAACAGCGGAGCCGGGTCCTCCGGCACGGAGAAGTAGGGGACCAGTGCCTCGTACAGGGCCTGGAGCCGTTCCTTCTCCGCTTCGTCGGGCCCGGTCTTCACGGGGGTGCGGTCACGCCCGCTCCAGGCGGCCGCCGCCATCACCGTGATGAGGGCGAGCAGCGGTCCGTACGGAATGAGCGCGACGACCAGGGCGCAGGCCGCGCCCAGGAGCAGCGCGGGAGCGCGCCGGTCCTTGGGGGTCGCGGCCCATCTGCGCCGTCCGGCGGATGCCAGCCGACGCAGACCGCGACTGATGCTGATGAGCGGATGGAGGACGTCCGTGGCGCTGTCGGCGGCCGTGCGCGCGAACTCGCGGCCGCGAGCGATGGATGCGCTGCCGCTGCGGAGAATGCGGGGGAGTGGTCGCCTTGCCACGTATGTCTCCTGGAGTTGTGGTGGGCGGAGCGGGCGGTCAGAGCTTGATCCCGCCCAGCAGACTGGCGAGGCTGTGGCCGCCGGCCGTGATGCTTGGGGCGATGGCGGTGCCCGCGAGGTAGAAGCCGAAGAGGCAGCAGATGGCCGCGTGTGAGGCCTTGAGTCCGTCCTTGCGGCAGAACAGGAAGACGATGACGGCGAGCAGCACCACGCCTGAGATGGACAGGATCATGAGGTTCTCCTGGGTGAGGGGACAGTCACCTTGAGTTGTTCCAGGCTCACAGGAAGTATCTATGCGATAAAAGGTGCAATCGGGTGAATTTGCGCCCTTTTCACCTGACCGGGGGTACCCGGCTGGCCAGCAGGCGGGCAGTACGCTGGCGATTCACTGGCAGAGGAAGGCGGTACGTCCCGATGAGCGAAGCCCCGGACCCCGAGGTGGTCGAGCTGGCGACCAAGATTTTCGATCTTGCGCGCCAGGGCGACGCCGAAGCGCTCGCGGCCTACGTGGACGCGGGCGTTCCGGTGAACCTCACCAACGACCGCGGTGACTCCCTGGTGATGCTCGCCGCCTACCACGGCCACCCGGCGGCCGTGGCGGCCCTGCTGGCGCGCGGCGCCGACGCGGACCGGGCCAACGACCGCGGGCAGACCCCGCTGGCCGGAGCGGTCTTCAAGGGGGAGGAAGCGGTCGTCCGGGCGCTGCTCGACGGCGGCGCGGACCCGAAGGCGGGCACGCCGTCCGCCGTCGACACGGCCCGGATGTTCGCCAAGGCCGAACTGCTGGAGCTCTTCGGGGAGCGGTGAGGGCCCGGTACCGGTGGCCTGTCGTAAATGTGGTCGCGGTGGCGAAATGACTGGGTCATCATGACGTCGGATTCACGAACACGGGGTAGGGCAGAAGACGCCGAACCGAAGTGATCCCGAACAGGGCCCTTTCCCGGGCCACCGACGAGAGGCAGCGGAAGATGGTCTACACCAGGCAGAAGACGGCGGGCGGCCCGACATGGTGTTACGCGGCCAGGTAATGCGTCAATCCCCGGTTGCGTCGACAGCTTGATGTGAGGCATTTTCCATGTTCGAACCAGTCATAGCGCCGAGCGGCACCCTGCTCGGCCTCCTGCAGAGGGGCCGCGGCGACGGAACACTGCACGCGCTCGCGGCGCCGCGGACCGATGCTCTTGCGGCTCTGAACCACTGCGTGCTCAGCGACCCCCGCCACGACTGGCAGGTCGAGAACCGCTCCCTCTACTACGCCCGGCTCTACCTCGATCTCGACGGCGGACTCGGGGAGATCGAGCAGCACCTCTTCCACGTCGACGACCTCGTCGACGCCGACGAGAACCGCACCGGGCTCGCCCTCGCCGTACTCGGCCACCTCGCCTCGTACGGTCGCGACGACGCCCTGGCGCTGCTCCGCCGCTACGCCGCGACCGGTGCCAACTGGGCGTGGGCGCTGGACGAACTGGCGCTGCGCGACGACGACGCCGGGCTGCGTTCACTGGCCCGGCCCGTGCTCTCCAGGTTCCCCGCGACCCCCGAGGGCGAGGCCGAGCTTGCCGCCGCCGTCCGGGACGCCTTCGAGCCCCGGCCCTGGCGGCTGTGGGCCGAGGACACGCGGGAACCGGCGCTCGCCGCCCGGATCCGGGCGGCGCAGGAGCAGGGTTCCTTCGACCGCTGGCAGCGACAGCTGAACCCGACCGGTCCCCGCCCCGGCTGGAGCGTCCAGGCCGTACTGGACTGGGCGCAGGAGGGCCTCGAACGCCGGCCCGCGCTCCCCCTCCACGTACCAGGAGCCCGCTGCCTCACCGCCGTCGCCGGCCCCGAGGACCGCACGCGGATCGTCGAAGCCGCCCGCAGCGGGCCCGACGGCGCCCGCGCCACCGCCCTGCGCTACCTCGCGGAACAACAGGACCCCGAGGTGCTCGACCTCATCGGGGCCGCCGCGATCGCCGCGTCGGACCACGTCGTCCAGGCCGCCGTCACCGCGTTCGGCCGCATGCACAGCCCCGCCGCGGTGGAACGGGCCCGCGCCTGGGCAGGCCGCCCCGACCTGCTCGGCGCCGAGGCGGCCGCGCTGCTCGCCGCGCGTGGCGGAGGCCAGGACGCCGGGCTCGTCCTCGGCGCGCTGCGCAGGACGGTACGCGCCGACGGCCCGGACGCCCCCTACCTGTGGAGCCTCGTCGACGGGGCCGGCCGGCTCTCCATCGGCTGCGCCGCACCCGTACTGCGCCACGTCTACCGGGAGACGGCCTCGTCGCACCTGCGCGGCCGGTCGGCCCGCGCGCTGGCCGCCACCGACCCCACCTTCGCCGCGGGCTTTGCCGTCGAATGCCTGTGGGACTGCGAGGAGAGCACCAGAGAGGTGGCCGCACGGCACGCCGAGACCGGCGACGCGCGGGTGGTCAAGCAGCTCAGGCGGCTCGCCGCGGACCCGGCCGAGGAGGCCGAGGTGCAGACGGCCGTACGGATGCGGATAGGACCGGACGCCACCGCCGTGTGACGCACGGCGGGGCGGACGGCAGGGCGGACGGCGCGCCTGGCGGGGGTGTCGCGAGCGCCGGCGTGACGGAAAACGCTCATGGGACGTTCCAGGCCAGGAAAGATCCTCGTTGGCACAGGAACTCCCCGCACGACGACAACACGGGTATGCGTGTCGTCATCGTCACTGAGTCCTTCCCGCCCGATGTCAACGGCGTGGCCCATTGCGCCCTGCAGACCGCCCGGCACCTCGCCCGGCGCGGTCATGACCCGCTCGTCATAGCCCCGGCCACCGCGGCCGGGGTGCCGGCCGAAGGCACGGAGCCGTGCCCGGTGGTGCGGGTGCCGTCCCTGCCCCTGCCCGGCTATCCGCAAGTGCGCGTCGCCCTGCCGAGCCGGCGGGTCGCCGCCGCGCTCACCGCCCACCGGGCCGAAATCGTCCACCTCGCCGGGCCGTTCGTGCTCGGCGTGCGCGGCATGGCGGCCGCCGCACGGCTCGGCGTCCCAGCCGTCGCCGTCTACCAGACCGATCTGGCCGGCTACGCCCGTACGTACATGGGCGCCGGCGAAACCACCGCCTGGCGGCGCCTGCGTGCCGTACACACCGCCGCCGACCGCACCCTCGCGCCGTCCACGGCGGCCCTGCGCGACCTGGAGCTGCACGGGGTGCCCCGGGTACGGCTGTGGCAGCGCGGCGTCGACACCGTCCGCTTCCGGCCCGACCTGCGGGACGAGGCGCTGCGCCGTGAACTCGCGCCCGGCGGCGAGCTGCTCGTCGGATACGTCGGGCGGCTGGCCCCCGAGAAGCAGGTCGAACTTCTCTCCGGCGTCTGTGGACTGGACGGCGTGAAGCTGGTGGTGGTCGGCGACGGGCCGAGCGCACCCGGACTGCGCTCCGCACTGCCCGGCGCGCATTTCCTGGGGCGCAGAACCGGGCCAGAGCTCGCCCGGATCTTCGCCTCCCTGGACGTGTTCGCGCACACCGGACCGTACGAAACCTTCTGCCAGACCGTGCAGGAGGCGATGGCGAGCGGAGTGCCGGTCGTCGCACCCGCCGCGGGCGGGCCGCTCGACCTGGTCGACCACGGCCGGACCGGCCTGCTGGTCCCGCCGCGTGACTCCGACGCGATGACCGCGGCGGTACGGACCCTGACCGCCGACCCCGCACTGCGCGCCGCGTACGGGCGGGCCGGCCGGGCCGCGGTCGAGGGCCGCACCTGGGAGGCCATCGGCGACCAGCTGCTCGACCACTACGCCGAGGTACTCGGCGAGCGCGCGGCGGTGGCGGCATGAGCGCGGCGTCCGCTTCGTCCGCGCCGCTGCGGATCGTGCGGCTGGCGAACTTCGTCACCCCCGCCTCGGGCGGACTGCGCACCGCGCTGCGGGAGTTGGGCACCGGCTACCGCGCGGCCGGGCACGAGCCGATACTCATCGTCCCGGGCGAGCGGGAGGACGACCGGCAGACCGGACAGGGCCGGGTCATCGCCCTGCCCGGCCCGCTGCTGCCCGGCACCGGCGGCTACCGCGTGCTGGCCGACCGGCGGCGGGTGGCACGGCTGCTCGACGGCCTGGCACCCGACCGGCTGGAGGTGTCCGACCGTACGACGCTGCGCTGGACGGGGGAGTGGGCGCGGCGGGCCAGAGTCCCCGCCGCGATGGTGTCCCACGAGACCGCGGACGGCGTGCTGCGGTCCTGGGGACTGCCGGAGCGGGCCGCGCGCAGAGCGGCGGACGGGCTGAACTCCCGTACCGCGAAGGCGTACTCGACGGTGGTGTGCACCACCGAGTGGGCTGAGCGCGAGTTCGCCCGGATCGGCGCACGCAATGTCGTACGCGCCCCCCTCGGTGTCGACCTGGAACGCTGCCACCCCGAACGGCACAGCCCGCTGCTGCGCGGCCGGCACGCCCGCCCCGACCAGCTGCTGCTCCTGCTGGCCTCCCGGCTCTCCGTGGAGAAACGGCCCGGTACGGCCCTGGACGCCGTGGCGGCACTGCGCCGGCGGGGCGTCCGGGCCGTCCTGGTCGTCGCGGGGGAAGGCCCGCTGCGCGGCCGTCTCGAACAGCGGGCACGGGCGCAGCGGCTGCCGGTCTCCTTCCTCGGGCATGTGACCGGGCGGGACGGCCTGGCCGCCCTGCAGGCCTCCGCCGACGTGTGCCTGGCCCCCGGGCCCGTGGAGACATTCGGGCTGGCGGCCCTCGAGGCGATGGCCTGCGGTACGCCGGTGGTGGCCAGCGCGTCCTCCGCGCTGCCCGAGATCCTGGGGGCGGCCGGACGGGCCGCCGCGGACGGCGGCGAAGCGTTCGCCGACGCCGTACAGGCCCTCCTCGACCGGCCCGAGGCGCTGCGCCGCGAGGCGGCGCGGGCCCGGGCGGAGCGGTACGGGTGGGGCGCCGCCGTCGAGGCGTTCCTCGCCGCCCATGACGCGCCGGTACGCGACCGAGTCGTACACGCGCCGGAGGTGGCGGCATGACGGACCGTCAAGGGACACTGCGGTTCGCCGCGCTGGGGGACTCGCTCACCGAGGGCGTGGGCGATCCCGTGGCGGACGGCTGGCGCGGCTGGGCGGCGCTGCTCGCCGACGGGCTCGTACCCGGGGAACCCCAGGTGGAATTCCATAACTTCGCGGTCAGTGGGGCACAGACCCGTGACGTCGCGGAGCAGCAGCTGCCCGCCGCTCTCGCGTTCCGCCCCGACCTCGCCTCCGTGGTGGTCGGGGTGAACGACACCCTGCGGTGCACCTTCGACATCCACGAGGTGGCAGGCCGCCTCGATACGGTGTGCGACGCGCTCACCGGGGACGGCGCCCAGCTCATGACGGCCTGCCTGCCCGACCCGGGCACCATGCTGGGCCTGCCCGGCGCGCTCGCCCGCCCGCTGGCCAGGCGGCAGCGTGCGGTCAACGCCGTCGTCCACGCGCTGTCCGAGCGGTACGGCGCGGTCCATCTGCACGCCGCCGAGGGCGACTGGGTCACCGACCGGGCCATGTGGAGTGCCGACCGGCTGCACCCCGGCGAGCGCGGGCACCGGATGCTCGCGGCCCACTTCCACGCCCTGCTGGCGACAGCCGGGCACGCGGCGGGTCCCGCCCCCGGCCGCGAACCGGAGCAACCCGCCCCGACCCGTTCGGCGAGCATGCTGTGGCTGGCCACGGCCGGCACCGGATGGGTGGCGCGCCGCTGCACCGATCTGCTGCCGCAACTCCTGCGCCTGGCGGCGGAGGAGGTCCAGCACCGAGTACGCGGCACCAGCGCCCGCTTGGACGTGGGCGCCTCCCACGCGGTGGCGACGGCCCTGTCGGCCCTGCCGACGCGGACACCGGCGGAGGCGGGCGCGGCGTGACCGGCTGCGGGGCACGCTGCGTCGATCAGCGTCCATGGGTCTGCCCCCCCGGGGGGTGGCCGATTCGCAATTGCCGGCGCCGGCGCCGGTCGAGCCGGGGCGTGCATCCGCCGAGCCATGCGGGCGTTGCAGCCGCCGGGCTGCGCGCGCTGGGCGGGTCCGGTTCGCCGTGCAGTGCCGGCTTCGGCCGGGGCGGCGGTGTCGGGTCCCCGTGCGGGTGCGGGTCGAGCCGGGGGCGGTCCGGTCCGCTGCGCTTGCGGTTGGGTCACGGGTGGATCCGCCGGGCGTGCGGCGGCGTCGCGGGCCGGCTGAGCCGGGCTGGGTGCGGTCAGCTGTGCCTTGTCGGCTGGAAGATCAGTGGGGTACCCGGTACCGCCTGGGCGGCGGCTGGCAGTTGGGGCTCCGGGACTACGCCGATCACCGGGTAGCCGCCGGTGACCGGGTGATCCGCGAGGAAGATCACGGGAAGGCCGTCCGGCGGTACCTGGACGGCCCCCAGCACCATGCCCTCGCTGGGGAGTTCACCGTTCCTCGCGCGCGCCAGCGGGGGACCCTCCGTGCGCAGTCCCACGCGGTTGCTCGCGGGGGAGACCCGGTACACGGACCGGCCCAGACCGGCCAGCGCCGCAGCAGTGAACCAGTCGTCGCGCGGGCCGAGGCGCAGGGGGAGTACGAGCTCCGCCGGGGGAGCCGGAACCGGGATCGCGTCCGCCCCGGTGGACGGGCCCTGCGGCGCGCCCAGGGGCAGCACGCTTCCCTCGGCCAGCGGCTCCGGGCCGAGCCCGGACAGCAGGTCCGTCGACCGGCTGCCGAGCACGGGGGGTACGTCGATGCCGCCGCGGAAGGCGACATAACTGCGGACGCCCCTGACCGCCCGGCCCACCTCCAGCACGGTCCCGGCGGGCACACGCAGAGGCGCGCCCCAGGCCGCCGGGCGCCCGTCCACGCGTACCGGACAGGGAGCCCCCGTCACGGCCGCCGTGACAGCGAGGGTGGTCCGCACGGCGGTGCCGTCGACCGTGGTCTCCAGGGTCGCCGCGCACGGCGCGTTCCCGACCAGCCGGTTCGCCAGGCGGTGGGCGTACGCATCGAGGGCACCGGAGCGCGGAACGCCCAGATGCGCGTACCCCGCGCGGCCCAGGTCCTGCACCGTGGTGAGCGCACCGGGCCGGACGACCTCCAGGCTCACCGGCCGACCTCCGCCGTTGTCGGTGTGAGTTCGGTGAAACGGACCCGGGTACCGGGGGAGAACAGCGCGGCGGGCTCCCGCGCCGGATCCCACAGCACGACGTCCGTCGAGCCGATCAGCTGCCAGCCGCCGGGCGAGGAGCGCGGATAGACCCCCGCGTACTCGCCCGCCAGCGCCACCGAACCCGCCGGGACGCTCGTACGCGGCGTGGCCCGGCGGGGGACATGGAAACCCTCGGGCAGCCCGGTCAGATAGCCGAAGCCGGGGGCGAAGCCGCAGAAGGCGACCCGGAAGGAGATGCCGCCGACGAGGCGCGGGACCTCGGCCGCCGGTACGCCCCACAGCGCGGCCACCTCCGCCAGGTCCGGGCCGTCGTACCGCACCGGGACCGTGATCTCGGCGCCCGCCGAGGGCGCGAGCGGCGGGACCGACCAGCCGGTGACCTGCGCCGCCAGGGCGGGCGGATCGGCCAGGCCGTCCAGCAGCACGGTCCGGGCGGCCGGCACGATCTCCCGTACGGCGGGCAGCTCTTCGGCGGCCCGGCGGCGCAACAGCTCGGCGTGCAGGGCCTCTGCCTCCTCCGCCGAGCCTGCCTCGATCAGCAGCGCGTGCTCGCCCACCGGCAGGGCCCGCAGGGTCCCGGTGGTGCTCATGCGAACGGGGCCAGCGTCACACCGGCGCCGAGGAGTTCGCGGCGGACCCGCAGGGCCAGCTCGGCCGCGCCGGGAGTGTCCCCGTGCAGGCAGAGCGAGCGGGCCCGCACGGCGAGCGGCTCACCGGTGATCGCGGTCACCGCCCGGTCGCGCGCCATGGACAGGGCCTGGGCCACCACCGCCTCCGGATCGCGCAGCACCGCGCCGGGCTCGCCACGGGGCACCAGCGTGCCCCGCGCGGTGTACGCCCGGTCGGCGAACGCCTCGGCGACGGGGGTGAGCCCCGCCTTCTCCGCCGCGGTCAGCAGTTGGGAGCCGGGCAGGCCCAGCACCGGCAGATCAGCGCCGGCGAGCCGCACGCCCTCGACGACCGCGTGGGCCTGGCCCTCGTCGTGCACCGTGCGGTTGTACAGCGCGCCGTGCGGCTTGACGTACCCGACGCGGGACCCGGCCGCCCGGGCGAACACCTCCAACGCGCCGATCTGGTACGCCACTTCGGCGGCGAGCTCGTCCGGCGGCACATCCATCGCGCGCCGCCCGAAGCCCGCCAGATCCCGGTACGACACCTGGGCGCCGATCCGCACCCCGTTGCGGGCCGCGGTCTCACACACGCGGCGCATGGTGGACGGGTCTCCGGCGTGGAAGCCGCACGCGACGTTGGCGCTGGTCACGACGGACAGCAGGGCCTCGTCGTCGGTGAGTGTCCAGCGGCCGAAGCCTTCGCCGAGGTCGGCGTTGAGATCGATCGTCGGTGCCATGCGGTGAGCGTATGACAGCGATGGGCCGGGGAGCGGGCGTGCCCGGGGCGTAAGCGGCCGTAGTGGCAGCAGCTCGGCCGTACCGGCCCATCCGTGCCGTTTGGGTCGTTGTCAGTGCGACCGCCTAATCTTGCCGTCGTGACCTTTCCTGCCCCGGCGAAGACCGTTCCCTCACCGGCGCCGGGCCCGGCTGCCGACGAAGGCCTGGCCCGGCGGCTCCGCGCGCTCGCGTGCACCGCGCCGCTGCACGACCTGGACGTGCGCAAAGCGAACCTGGCGGGCGAATACTCGGTCTACGCCATGGCGGAAGTCGCGCTCTCCGCGATCGACCTGGTCACGCTGAACATGGACTTCGACACCGGCGCCGACCACGAGCAGATAGTGGCCCGGCTGCTCCCACGCGTCGCCGCCCAGGCCCCGCGCCGCCCGGCCGCGGAGCACGAGCGGGTCGCCCGGTGGGTCCTGGAGAACCTGATCAACGTCGGCAGTGTCGACCGCGGCTTCCGGGCGGTTTATGGCACGTTCGGCCCCGACGGCGCCTATGTGCGGCGGGACTACGACTTCAAGCTGATCGAGGAGGTGCCCGGGTACGGCGGCAGCGTGTACCTGCGTACCACCGACGAAGCGGTCAACGTCCTCGTCGGCGCCCTGGACACCGATGTCACCAGCGCGCAGATCGCCGCCGAGGTGAAGCTGGAGGTGCTGATCAGCCGCGGTAGGCTGGCCGACGCGCAGCTCGCCGCCGAGCAGGCCCGCTACCGGACCGTGCAGTATGCCGAGACGCTCCGCAGGACACTCGACGCGACCCGGCGCAATGTCCGCGCCGTCGACTGGCTGAACACCGTGCCCGACATGATCGCCGAGGCACTCGACCACGTCGCCGACCGCTACCGCCACGAGAACGCGATCCTCACCAACATCCGCAAGGCGCGCGACGAGGCCGAGACCGGGTCCGACCCCAAGACGGCGGAGCACAAGCGGCGCGCCGCCGAGCTCGTCGACATCGTCAAGGACTGCATCCGCCGCCACACGCAGTTGCAGTCCCGGCTGCTGGAGGCCGGCCCGCTGTTCCGTGCCGAGCAGGACCGGCAGGCCTTCGCGGCTCCCGCTTGCCGCTCCGGCCTCGACCTGTACGGACAGCTCCTCGCGCCGGTGCTTCCGCTGCCCGTGGAGCACGCGACCCGCGTCACCGACGCGTTCTTCGCCCGCGGTACGGGGCTGCGCACGCCCGTCGCCGTCCGGGTCGGCGATCTCGTCGACATACTGCTCACGCCGCCGGTGGAGCGGGAGCATCTCGGCGCGGAGATGCCGGAGCCCGATCTGATCGCCACCCCCGACGACAGCCGGTTCAGCGAGGAGCAGCTGGCGAGCGCCATGGAGCTGCTCGACCTGCCGCACGACGCGCCGCGCCGGCTCTCCGGACTGCTGGCCGAGGCCCGCCGCCGCGACCGTGATCTGCCGTACCTGGTCGCGCTGTTGGCGGTCCACGCGGCGAGCCCGCCGGTCGGCACGGCGTACCGGCAGGGCGAGGAGCGGCTGCTCTTCGCCGTCGACGACGGCACGGAACTGGACGACCCGGAGTTCGGCGGAGCCGACCTGATCGTCGGCACGGCCCTGCTGGACGCGGCCGGCATGGCCGCGGACCGCACGGAGGCAGCGTGAGAACCGCCTGCGGCGCGCCTCTGCCCGTCTGGGGCTCCGCCCCGCACCCCGGTCCTCAATCACCGGACGGGCTGAATTCTGCGGGGGCCTGGGGGCCTGCCCCCGATTCGGGAAGGGGCGGGGTGGGGAAGAAGCCCGCCGCAGGCGCTCCAGGGCAGCGCCGCGGCACCGGCTGCTTCCGTACACCGGCTTACGTACATCAGCGATTCCGCAGCGAGGAGCAGCAGTGACCGACCAGCATGCCGGGCGCGAGGTGTGGCGTGAGCCGGACGCGGGTGAGGCGGCCGGGGCCGCACAGGGCACAGTCGGCGGCGCCGTCACGCCCGCGGACGCCGCCGACGCGGCGCGACTCGTCGCGTTCGGGCTGCAGCCCAAGCTGCTCCCCGCCCGCGACGCCGAGTACGCCGAGCTGCTCCGCCGCTACCGCGAGGACTCCCCGTTCGCGAGGATCGCCGACGCCGTCGCCACCGGCCTCGGGCTTGTCGTCCTGGAGGTCTCGCCGCGCGCCGGTATGGCCGTCGCCGCCGACGAGGACTCCGTCTTCGCCGTACGCATGGGCGACTACGCACGCCGTACCACCGCCGACTCGGCCGACCGCTTTCTGCACGGCCTGGCCCACCTGGCCGTCGCCGCACTGGCCTTCCCGCGCCCCGAGGACCTCGCCGACGACGGCTACATCGGCCGGATCACCGTCAACGGGGTCGACGCGTTCGTACGGCAGGCCTGCCGCCGTCTCGAAGAGCGTGCCGAGGAGCAGGGGGAGAACACCGACCCCACCACGGACGCGCCCGGACTCGAAGCCGCCTGGCGGGTCTACGCCCGGCGCAGCGCCACCGGTGCGACCAAAGACGCCCGGAGGCTGGCCGGATCCACCACCGGCATCGTCGGAAAGGCAGTCGCTTTCCTCACCGACTCCGGCTTCCTGCAGCGCACGGGCGACGATGCCGGAGGCGCGTACCGCACCACCGCCCGCTACCAGTTGCAGGTCCGCGACATGGCGGGCAGCGCGGCGATGGCCGAACTGCTGGACCTGGGCGTGGTACCGGTGACCGACGGGACCGCGACCCTCCTGCCGCCGCCCGATGCCGACGGCCTCGAACTGGCCGCCGACGCCGGTCTGCCGTTCCACGCCTGATCACTCACTGATCCCGCACGCCCGCACGCCCGCACGCCCGCACGCCCGCACGCCCGCACGCCCGCACGTCCGCACGTCCGAAGACAACGAGAGTCCGCCGCCATGTACGAGCTGTCCCGGATCCGCCTCTACTCCATCGGGCCCGCCGGTGCGCGCTACGCCGACACCGTGCTCGACCTGCGCGGAGTCGGCGAGCCGGTGCCCCACCCCGCCCCCACGCAGGCGGAGTTCTTCGAGGAGGAGCCGACCGGTCCGCCGTGCCGGCCCGCCCCCGCGGGCGTGCTCTTCCTGGAGAACGGCGGCGGCAAGTCCGTACTGCTGAAGCTGATCTTCTCGGTGATGCTGCCCGGACACCGCAACACGCTGGGCGGCGCCAGCTCCGGCGTGCTGCGCAAGTTCCTGCTCGCCGACGACTGCGGGCATGTCGCGCTGGAATGGCAGCACACCCTGACCGGCGAATGCGTCGTCGTCGGCAAGGTCAGCGAGTGGCGCGGGCGGCAGGTCTCCAACGACCCGCGGAAGTTCGCCGAGGCCTGGTACTCCTTCCGGCCCGGGCCGGGGCTGAGCCTGGACTCGCTGCCGGTCGCCGAGTCAACGGCCGTGCGGCCTGCGGCGGAGGGCGCGTCGGGTGCGCAGGGGCGGCGCCGCACGATGAAGGGCTTCCGGGACGCGGTCACGGAGGCGGGCAAGGCGTACCCGCACCTCGATGTGTACTGGGAAGAGATCCACGACCGCTGGAACGAGCACCTCGGCGACCTGGGCCTGGACCCCGAACTGTTCCGCTACCAGCGGGAGATGAACGCCGACGAGGGCGAGGCGGCGGGCCTGTTCGCCGTCAAGAAGGACTCCGACTTCACCGACCTCCTGCTGCGCGCGGTCACCGACACCCGCGACACGGACGGTCTCGCCGACCTGGTGCACGGCTTCGGCAACAAGCTGGGCCGCCGCTCCGAGCTGACCGCGGAACGGGAGTTCACCGCCGGTTCGATGGACCTCCTCGGCCGGATCGTCGAGGCCGCGGACGCGCGGGGACGCGCCCGTGACGTACACGCCGGGGCGGAGCGGCGTACCCGTACGCTCGCCCGGCGGGTCTCCGCGCGGGCCGCGGAGGAGCGCGGCCGGACGGCGGACCTGTCCCAGCAGGTCACCGCCGCCGCGCACAAGGTGACCGAGGCGGAGAACGGCCGCAGCCGCAGCTCGCTGATCGCCGCCGAGCTGGCCTACCGGCATGCGTCGCTGGCGCTCACCGTCGCCGAGAAGGCCGCCGCCGCGC
The DNA here is from genome assembly GCF_024213665.1 of Streptomyces sp. A3M-1-3. Taxonomy (GTDB): domain Bacteria; phylum Actinomycetota; class Actinomycetes; order Streptomycetales; family Streptomycetaceae; genus Streptomyces. Next base: position 30,216 of record NZ_JANAVP010000002.1, on the reverse strand, counting down.
AGCGCCGGGAGCTGGTCGAGGCCCGCACGCTGTACTCCGCCTGGCAGGCCGCCGAAGCGGTACTGCGCCACCGGGCCGCGGCGGACCGTTCCGCGCGCGTCGCCGTGGCGATCCGCGAGGCTGAACGGGACGCGGCCCCGGCGCTGGCCGCCCGGGCCACGGCCGCCGGGGAGCTGGTACGGGCGCTGCACACGGCGGCGGAGGGCGGCGAGCGGGTCGCCAATGAGGAGGAGGAGCGGTCCGCGGTGCTCCAGTCGGCGGGTGAGGCCGCCCACCGCGACGCAACGGCCGCCGCGACCGCGGCGCAGCGCGCCCGCAGCGAGGCGGAGCATCTGCGCCAGCGGCTGAACGAGGTCGCGCAGGAGACGGCGGAAGCGGTCCGGGCCGGCTGGCTCGACGACTCGGCGCCGGACGCGGACCCGGCGCGCGCGGCGCTGGCCGCGAGCGACGCGGAGAAGACGGCCGTCGCGGCCTGGGACGCGGCCCGCGACGCGGCGCGCGAGACGGCCGACCGGGCCAGGGAGGCGGCCGCGGCGGAGGGCCGGGCCGAACTCGCGGCGGCGCGCGCGGCGGATGCGGCGGGGGCCGCGGACGCGGCGTACGAAGCGGAACACCGGGCAGCCGAATCCATCGCCCAGGACGCCCGCCTGGCAGAACTACTGAGCCTGCCAACCCCCACGGCACCCCCCGGCGTCCCCCATCCCCGCCGACCCGGCGGCACCGCCGGCCGCGCGGACGGCCGGGTACCGACGGCCGGTGCGGATACCGGCGCGCCGCGCGGAGCCGCGGACGGGGCGGCGCCTGGTGGTGGGGCCGGGGGCAGTGATGGCTCCGGCGGCGCCGGCCGCCACGCGGCGGCACACGACGCAGCCGCCGGCACGGGCGGGGCCGGCGACGGTGCGTCGGCCGACGTCGGCAGAGGTGCAGACGGAGTTGCGTCTGGAGGCGCGGCCGAGGGCAGTGACGGCCCCCGCGCGAGCGGTCGCCGCCCGGCGGCGGGCGTCGGTGCCGCTGTGGGCGGCGGCGGCTCGGGTGGGGATGGTCGCCGCCCGGGGGCGGGCGATGGTGCCGCTGTGGGCGGCGGCTCGGGTGGGGATGGTCGCCGCCCGGGGGCGGGCGATGGTGCCGCTGTGGGCGGCGGCGGCTCGGGCGGGGATGGTCGCCACGCCGGGTCCGGGCGCGGGGGCTCGTCCGGCGGGGACCCGGCCGTACGCGGCGCCGGGGTCGGGGGTGAGGCGTTGGGTGTCGATGCGTTGGACCGGGGTGCCGACGATCTTCGGCGGCTGCTCGACGACGGTGTCGCCTCCTCCGAGCGGCAGTTGTTCGAGCTTCGTACCGCCGCCGCCGACGATGCCCGCATCCTCGGTGCGCTCGGTGACGGCGGGCTGCTGCCGCCCGGGCCCGATGTGCTCGCCACCGTCGAATATCTCGGCGAGCACGGCATTCCCGCACTCCCCGGCTGGCGCTACCTCGCCCAGTCCGTCGACCCCGTCGACCACGCCGCCGTGCTCGCGGCCCGGCCCGAGCTCGTCGACGGCGTCGTCATCACCGACCCCGCCGCGCACACCCGCGCCCGCGAAGTCCTCGCCGGTGCCGCCCTGCTGCCTCGCTCCGCCGTCGCCGTCGGCACCGCCGCCGCACTTCTGGCACCGGTACCCTCCCCCGCCGCGGCGGCGGAAGGCGACGTCTTCCTCGTACCGCCGAACCCGGCCATGCACGACGAGCACGCCGCCGACGAGGAGCGCCAGGCGCTCCGGTCACGGGCGACCGCCCGCGATACGGAGATCCGTGCGCTGGCCGCCCGGCTGGCCGGTGACCGCGCGCTGTCCGCCCGGCTCGGCTCCTGGCGCACCGGCTGCCCGCCGGGCCGGCTCGCCGAACTCGCCGAGGCCGCGCACGCCGCGCGGACCGCCGCGGAGGCCGCGGCGGCCGAGCTGGCCGAGGCCCGTACCGCCCGCGCCGAGGCCGACGAGGCGGCCGCCGACACCGCCCGCGTCCGCGACGAACGGCAGGACGCCGCCCAGCGCGCCCGCCGCGCCGCCGACGCCCTCGCGGGCCTCGCGTTCCGGCTGCGCGAGCGCTCCGGATGGCAGAGCAAGCTGCGCGAACTCGCCGACGAGGCAGCCGAGTCGGAAGCCCGCGCCACCGTCTGCCTGGACCGCGCCAGAGCCGCGGACGAGGACCGCCGCGCCGCGCAGCGGGCCGCAGACGACGCGCGCAGGACCGCCCGCGCGCTGCGCGCCGAGCGCGCCGAGATCGCGGGCGCGCCGGAGAACCAGCCGGAGTCGGACGGCGGCGCGCCCCGCACCGCGCTGCCCGCCCTCCGCGAGGCCTACCGCGCCGCGTCCCAGCTGTACGAGAAGGTGGGCGTCGGCGCCGACCTGCGCGCCGAACAGGCCCGCGCGGAGAGCGACGAGAGCGCCGCGCTGGCCGAGCTGGACCGGCTCACCAACAAGGTCCGTACCCGCGCCGCCCAGTTGCTGGAGGGAACGGACGGGGCGGACGGCCCCTCCCGGCAGGCCGCCGCGGCCCGCGCCGAGTCGCTCGTCCAGCTGCTGGAGTCCCGAGCCTCCACCGCCAGCGAGCAGCTCGGCCGGCTGCGCGGCGAGGCCGAGCGGCACGCCCCGCCGGCCGGCGAGGCGCACACCGAGCTGCCCGAGGAACTGGTCCCGGCCGATGTGGAGCAGGCGCAGTCGACGCTGCGCACCGCCACCGCCGAACTGGCCGCCCGTACCGATGCGCTGGAGGCGGCCCGCGCCGCCCACGCCGAGCTGCTGCACGCCCACCGTGCCGCCGAGGACGCGGCCGGCGGCTTCGACGAGACCGCCGCGCTGCTGCGCGACCTGCTGCGGGAAGGCCAGCAGGACGCGGAGGAGGCCGGACCCGAGCCCTACCCGGGCACCCTGGAGGAGGCCCGGCAGTCGGCCGCCGAGGCGCGCCGGTCGCTGCGCGGCTGCGCGGCCGACTTGTCGACGGCCGAGGCTGCCGTGCGTGAGGCGAGCGACACCCTCGTACGGCACGCCAACGCCACCCGCTACGAGCAGGTGCGCACACCCGCGCGCCAGCAGATCCGGGAGCTCCCGGTGGCCACCCTGCCGGAGCACGCCGCGAAGTGGGCGCACGCCTTTGCGCCCCGGCTGCGCGTGCTCACCGACGAGCTGGAGCAGCTGGAGCGCAACCGCGACAGCATCGTCGACCGGCTGCGCGGACTGGTGGAGTCCGCGCTGGCGACGCTGCGCTCCGCGCAACGGCTCTCCCAGCTGCCGGAGGGGCTCGGCGAGTGGTCGGGGCAGGAGTTCCTGCGGATCCGGTTCGAGGAGCCGGACCAGTCGACGCTCACCGAGCGGCTCGGCGAGGTCATCGACGAGGCGACCCGCGCCGCCGTGAGGAAGAACAGCACGGCGTCCTTCGGAGAGGGGCGCCGGGACGGGATGTCCCTGCTGCTGCGCGGCGTCCAGGCCGCACTGGAGCCCCGCGGTATCGCCGTGGAGATCCTCAAGCCGGACGCCGTACTGCGCGCCGAGCGCGTCCCGGTCGGGCAGATGGGCGACGTGTTCTCCGGCGGCCAGTTGCTCACCGCGGCCATCGCGCTGTACTGCACGATGGCCGCACTCCGCAGCAACGACCGGGGCCGTGAAAAGCACCGGCACGCCGGCACGCTCTTCCTCGACAACCCGATCGGCCGCGCCAACGCGACGTACCTGCTGGAGCTGCAGCGGGCCGTCTCGGACGCACTCGGCGTGCAGCTGCTCTACACGACCGGCCTCTTCGACACCACCGCCCTCGCCGAGTTCCCCCTCGTCATCCGGCTGCGCAACGACGCCGACCTGCGGGCCGGGCTGAAGTACATCAGCGTGGAGGAGCACCTGCGGCCCGGCCTGCCGCAGCAGGACCCGGACGGCGAGACCGTGCACGGCGAGATCACCGCGACCCGGATGTTCAAACGCCGTCAGGTCCCGGCGGAGCAATAGCCTCCGCCACCCACCGGTGGAACGCGCCGATGTGGTGCTCGCTCGGCACGAGCACCCCGCCGGCGCGGTACGCCCGCGAGTCCATCCCCGGCTGAGTCCGCTCACAGGCGGCGAAGTCCTGAAGGTTCACCCGGTGGCACAGCTCCACCGAACGCTCCAGGTCCGCGCCCGACGCGACGACCTCGGGCATGTACAGCCAGTCGCACTCCACGACGGTACGGTCCGGCGCGAGCGGGAACATCCGGTGCAGGATCACATGGTCGGGCACCAGGTTGACGAAGACCTGGGGCCTGACCGTGACCGCGAAGTATCGGCGGTCCTGCTCCTCGCCGAGGCCGGGTATCCGGCCGAAGCCGGGACTGCCGTCGACGGTGAGGCCCTCCGCCGCGTCGGCGAAGGCGGCCCCGTGCCCCACGTGGTACTGGGCGGCGAACCCCTCCGCGAACTCCGGCAGCACATCGGTGAGTTCGGGATGGATCGTCGCGCAGTGGTAGCACTCCATAAAGTTCTCGACGATCAGCTTCCAGTTGGCCTTCAGGTCGTACGAGATGCGTCTGCCCAGGGCCAGTTCGCCCGCCCCGTCCGCTCGATCGCTGCCGGGTCGCCCAGCCGCTCCGTCGCGGCCCCCACGACCGTCTCCTCGAACGACGGCGGCTCGTCCGCCAGGCACACCCACGCATAGCCGAGCCACTCCCGCACGGCCACCGTCAGCAGGCCCCGCTCGACCCGGTCGACGTCGGGCATGTTCGCCAGATTGGGTGCGGAGATCAGCCGCCCGTCCAGGTCGTACGTCCAAGCGTGGTACACGGCCGACCGTGTAGCCGTACCCGGCGCTGGTGACATAACCGGCGGGTTCCCCGCCCACGTACACCGGCTCCTTGCCCAGCACCACCGCCGCCGGATCGTCGAGGGCGAGGCAGGCCAGCCGGCGCGCCACCGGACGGCGCTCCAGCTCGGCCCTGCCGGTGAAGTCGCCCTTGTCCGTCCGCACGGCGAATCCCAGGCCCGCTTCGTACGGAGAGTCCTCCGCGGTCATGTCCTGGCCCCACGCCCGGTACCCCTTCTCCAGACGCAGACTGTTGAACGCACTGCGCCCGGCGGCGATCACGCCGTGCTCCCGGCCGGCCTCCCACAGCGTGTCCCACATCCGCGCTCCCAGAGCTCGCCTCGGCGCGCGCCCCGCCCAGGCGCGGGAGGGGCGCGGTCCGCACGTACTGGTGCGCGAGCGGCAGCAGCGGTACGGACACCCCGGCCATCCGCCCGATCACCGGCCCCCAGAAGCCGGCGGCACAGACCACGATGTCGGCGGGGAACGTGCCGCGGTCGGTCACGACACCGCTGACCCGCCCTCCCGACTGATCGATTCCGGTGACCGTGTGCCGGTCCAGGAATCGGGCGCCGCGCGCCTCGGCGCTCCCGCGCTGCGCCTGCGAGGCGAGGACGGCACGGGCCAGACCGTCGTCCGGCGTGGAGAACCCGCCGAGGAGCCGGCCGGGGTCGAGCAGCGGCCACAGTTCGGCGCACCGGCGCGGGGTCAGGAGCTCCGACCTTACGCCCCAGGACGCGGCCAGCCCGGTCTTGCGGTGCAGGTCCGACCAGCGTTCGGGGGTGGTCGCGACCTCCAGTCCGCCGGCCGGCAGGAACCCCCGCTGACCGTCGGCCTCCAGCGATGAGAACATCCGCACCGTGTACGCGGCGAACTCCGTCATCGTCCGGGAGGGTTGGTCATGAAGACCAGGCCGGGCGCGTGCGACGTGGACCCGCCGGGGGCGGGCAGCGGCCCCTGGTCCAGCACGGTCACATGGGACCAGCCGCGGGCGGTCAGCTCGTCGGCCAGCGAGCAGCCGACGATGCCGGCGCCGATGACGACCAGGCGGGCGGTGTGTGTGGACGTCCTGGACATGTCCCTCCTCGAATCCGGTGCACTGGGCGGCGAGACGAGCGGGTCAGGCGGTCGGGGCCCTCCGGAGTTCTCAAGTCACTTTCAATACCAGCGGGTTAGCAGGCGGCAAAGGGTGCCGGGGCTGAACTCGGCCGTCCCGGCGCCTCTGGAAGAACCACCCCGGGACCACCTTGACGACCGCACCCGCCGCTGCCGATTCTGATGCGCACCGACCGACCCGAGGGGGACGAAATGATTCCGGTCTGCCACGTCGATGATCTTCCCTCGGGCGAGGCCGTACGCCTCGACACCGCCCCGCCCCTCGCCGTCTTCAACGCCGACGGCGAGCTGTACGCCATCGACGACACGTGCACCCACCAGGACGCCTCACTCGCGGACGGCTGGCTCGAGGGCTGCTACGTGGAATGCCCGCTGCACGCCGCCCAGTTCGATCTGCGCACCGGCGAGGCGGTGTGTCTGCCGGCCCGCCGGCCGGTGCGGACCCATCGGGTGCAGGTCATCGACGGGGTGATCCATGTGGAGCCCTCGCCGTCCGCCGACGCGGTCGCCTGAGCCTCGTCGTCCGTGGCGTCAGGCCCGCGACAGCGGGCGCGGGCTCCGTTCCCGTATGCGGGCGGTCCGGCGGGCCTGCCGCCGCTCCCGGCGCATCCGGCGGGCCGTACTGCTCGGGACGGACACCACGCCGTTGCGCTGGTTCCACACCTGGCGGGTCACCCACACATCCAGCACGCCCCACGTGGCCACGACCGTACTCGCCACACTGCTGAGCACCATCGGAAACGCCAGCCACGACCCGACGACGGTGCACAGGAAGGCGATCACCGCCTGCATCAGTGTCAACGCCACTATCAGTACGGCGCGCACGGCAGCCGTACGCACGGGATCCGGCAGGCGCCTGCGCGCCACAGGCTCATCCACCCAAAGCGATCGCGTGACGTCCGCAAAATCCGTGCTCTCACCCGTGCCCGTGCCCGTGGCCATTGGTCCTTCTCCCCACCGTGCGGTTCCGCTCAACTCCTAGGTGGCTGCCCGGATTGCGCATGTTTACGCCGCACTCCACGCCGCAAACGACGCAACTGGCGCATTTACTCCCCCGTGCCCCGTACAGGTAGACGAACGGCAGCCGCAGAGGATTCCCGCGGACCGTAGAATTCCAGCCATCCATCCATGTGGGAGATCTGACACCACACCAGGTGCCATACAGCACATTCAGGACGGCGCCGTCCCGGAACTAACGGACAACTCGTGATCATCGTTCCGTGTGGCGGCCGAAAAAGTCCGGACGTGCCTTCGAGTTGTCTGTGCGGCAGTAGTAGGCTCACGCCGTTTATTGACGGAACACCTACCCCGCGCGGCGGGGTTGAGCTGGGGGAGGCCATGCGCTTTCGCGGGAAGTCCATCCGCCGGAAGATCGTGGCGTTGCTGCTGGTACCGCTCGTCTCTTTGACCGCATTGTGGGGTTTCGCCACGGTTCTCACCGGGCGCGAGGCCGGCCAACTGCTCGACGTGGCCTATGTCGTCGAGAAAGTCGGCTACCCCGTCGAGGACGTGGTCCGGGTCATCCAGAAGGAGCGCCGCCAGACACTCGTCTACCTCGGCGACCCCAGAACCGCCGATGCCCTCTCCGCGCTGAACAGCCGACGGGCCGCGACCGACAAGGCCGTCGCGGACATGAAGGCGAACGCCCAGGACCCGGACGTCAGTGAGGAGATGCGCCCCGACGTCGGGCGCCGCCTCGCCTCCATCCTCGAGGCCTTCGACGGAATCACCTCGCTGCGCATGTCCGTGGACAAGAGTGTGGTCGACCGGGAGCAGGCACTCGAGCTCTACAACCGCCTGATCGACCCCTGCTACGCATTCCTCATGAATCTCCATGCCCTGGAGAACGTGGAGATGGACAAGCAGGGCCGCGCGCTCGTCGGTATCACCCGCGCCCGCGAGGTGTTGTCCCGTGAGGACGCCGTACTCGCCTCGGCGCTCGCCGCGAAACGATTCACCGACCAGGACGTGCGGCTCATCTCCGACCTCGTCGCGAACCGCACCCTGCTCTACGAGTTCAACCTGGCCATCCTCCCGGCCGACGACCGCGAGGTCTTCGAGCAGTACTGGCGCAGCCCCGAGACCAAGCCCCTGCGCGAGGCCGAGGAGAGCGTGATCGCCGCCGGCGCCACCAAGAAACCGCGCGCGGTGGGCCTCGAACGCTGGGAGGCGGCCGCCGATCCCGTACTCGACGACCTCGCCGAGATGGGCACCGCGGCGGGAGACCGCTACCAGAACCGCGTCGAGCCCGTCGCCGTCAACGTCCTCGTCAAGGCGGGTATCGCCGGTGTGCTCGGCTTCGTCGCCCTCGTGGTGTCCCTGATCCTCTCCGTACGCATCGGCCGCGACCTGATCCGCGACCTGTCACGGCTGCGCAAGGACGCGCACGAAGTGTCCGGCGTCCGGCTGCCCAGCGTGATGCGCAGGCTGGCTGCGGGCGAACACGTCGACGTCGAGACCGAGGCACCGCGCCTCGAATTCGAGAAGGACGAGGTCGGCCAGGTCGGCCAGGCCCTCAACACGCTCCAGCGGGCCGCCGTCGAAGCAGCCGTCAAGCAGGCCGACATGCGGCGCGGAGTCTCCGAGGTCTTCGTCAACCTCGCCCGCCGCAACCAGGTCCTGCTGCACCGCCAGCTCACGCTCCTGGACACGATGGAGCGCCGTACCGAGGACACCGACGAACTCGCCGACCTGTTCCGTCTCGACCACCTCACCACCCGTATGCGCCGGCACGCCGAGGGTCTGGTGATCCTCTCCGGCGCCGCCCCGTCCCGGCAGTGGCGCAAGCCGGTCCAGCTGATGGACGTCGTACGGGCCGCGGTCGCCGAGGTCGAGGACTACGAGCGCATCGAGGTACGCAGACTGCCGCGCCTGGGGGTCGGCGGCCCGGCGGTCGCCGACCTCACCCACCTGATCGCGGAACTGCTCGAGAACGCCACGGTGTTCTCGCCCCCGCACACCGCCGTCCAGGTGCACGGCGAGCGGGTGGCCAACGGCTTCACGCTGGAGATTCACGACCGCGGCCTCGGTATGGCCGCCGACGCCCTCCTCGACGCGAACCTCCGTCTCGCCGAGACCCCCGAGTTCGAACTCTCCGACACCGACCGGCTCGGCCTCTTCGTGGTCAGCCGCCTCGCCCAGCGCCAGAACGTCCGCGTCTCGCTGCAGCCCTCGCCGTACGGAGGCACCACCGCGGTGGTGTTCATCCCGGCGGCGCTGCTGACCGATGCACCCGAAACCGAGGGCATCGGATTCCGGCTGGACCGCACCTCGTCCGCGTCCGCCGCGGCCGGGGCCCGCCGCAACGGCACCGCCGCCCGGCTCGCCGGCCTCACCGAGGTCCGCGCCGGTGGGATCACCGGCCCCGCCGGCGTACTGGACGGGCCGGTCGAACTCGAAGCTCCCCTGGGCGACCTGGGTGACTTGGGCGACCTGGAGGACACCGAGAGCGAGCGCGGCGGGATCTTCCGCGCCCGGGGCCGTGGCTCCGGCCCGGCCGGCGAGCAGCACCAGCACGCCTCCGACTCCGGCACGGGCGGCGGCCTGAGCGATCCGGAGTCCACGCGGGCGGGCGCGGCCGTCCCCCTGCCCAGGCGCAGGCCGCCCACACTGGTGGCCGAGCACGGCCGCCGCGTAGCGCGTCGACCGGTCGCCGCAGTGGCCCCGGACCACGGCGCCCCGGAACCGGTCGCGCCCGAACCAGCCGCTCCGGTACGCGAGGCCGGCGGGCTGCCCCGGCGCGTCCGCCAGGCCAGCCTCGCACCCCAGCTCAAGGCCGGCCCCGCACCCCGGACCGGCCAGGACGGCGACGAAGCCGCATCCGACGCCGACCGGGACGCCGACGAAGTACGCAGCAGGATGGCCTCGCTCCAGCGCGGTTGGCAGCGCGGCCGGCAGCACAACGCCGAAGGCGACACCAGCCGGGGCGAGACCGCACAACGAACCACATCGGAAAGGGACGGTCGATGACCGCACCGCAGACCGCAGCGCAGGACGCCACCACCAGGGGTTCCGGCGAGCTCAACTGGCTGCTCGACGAGCTGGTCGACCGAGTCGGCAGCATCCGCAAGGCGGTGGTGCTCTCCGGCGACGGGCTCCCCACCGGCACCTCCAAGGAACTGACCCGCGAGGACGGCGAGCACCTGGCCGCCGTCGCCTCCGGATTCCACAGCCTCGCCAAGGGCGTCGGCCGGCACTTCGAGGCCGGAAAGGTCCGGCAGACCGTCGTGGAGCTGGACGACGCCTTCCTCTTCGTCACCGCCGCCGGTGACGGCAGCTGCCTTGCGGTGCTGTCGGACGCGGACTCCGACGTGGGCCAGGTCGCGTACGAGATGACGCTGATGGTCAAGCGGGTGGGCGCCCACCTGACAACCGCTCCACGCGCCGGGCTGTCCGCCGGAGGGTGAGTGGGACGGTATGAGCGAATCAGGTCAGCAGCCGTCCCACTGGTTCGACGACGACGCCGGTCCCGTCGTCCGTCCGTACGCGATGACGCGGGGCCGTACCAGCAGCGCGGGCCAGCACCGCCTCGACCTGATCGCGGTCGTCGTCGCCGAACCGGCCGCCGATGATCCCGCCAGGGATCAGACCCTGTCCCCTGAGCACGTCGACATCGTCGGCCTCTGCAGAGGGGCGCCGCAGTCCGTGGCGGAGCTCGCCGCGGAACTCGACGTCCCCGTCGGAGTGGTCCGGGTCCTGATCGGGGACCTGGTCGAGGACCAGCTGGTCCATGTCACCCGTCCCGTACCGCCGGCCGAGCTGCCGGACGAATCCATCCTCCGTGAGGTGATCAATGGGCTTCGGGCGCTTTAGCCGCACCAAGCCTCCTGTGGAACCCGTGACCCTCAAGATCCTGGTCGCGGGCGGCTTCGGCGTGGGCAAGACGACCCTGGTGGGCGCGGTCAGCGAGATCAAGCCGCTGCGTACCGAGGAGATGCTCACCGAGGTCGGCCGTCCCGTGGACGACACCGAGGGCGTCGAGGCCAAGACGACCACCACCGTCGCCATGGACTTCGGCCGCATCACGCTCCGCGAGGACCTGGTGCTCTACCTGTTCGGCACCCCCGGACAGGACCGGTTCTGGTTCCTCTGGGACGAGCTGGCGCAGGGTGCGCTGGGCGCGGTCGTACTCGCCGACACCCGCCGGCTGGAGGACTGCTTCGCCGCCGTCGACTACTTCGAGCGGCGCTCCATCCCCTTCACGGTCGCCGTCAACTGCTTCGACGGGGCGGACCGTTACCCCGGTGACACCGTGCGCTCGGCGCTCGACCTGGACCCGGAGGTCCCGGTGCTGATGTGCGACGCGCGCAACCGCGAGTCCGCGAAGGAGGTACTGGTGGCCGTCGTCCAGCACGCCATGAACCTCGCCAGCGCTCGCCGCCAGCCCGCCACGACCTGACCCGGGCCGGGCCCGCACCGGCCACGCGCACACCCCGCACGGCCCGTACCCCCACCGACTGGGGTACGGGCCGCGGCCATGGGGGTTTCCCGACTACCCGATGCCGTCCTCCTGCCAGCCGAAGCTCCGCTCCACCGCCTTGCGCCAGTTGTGGTACTCGCGGTCGCGCTCCGGCGCCTCCATGCGCGGAGACCACTCGGCATCCTTCTGCCAGTGCGCCTTCAGCTCGTCGAGGTCCGACCACACCCCGGTGGCCAGCCCGGCCGCGTACGCCGCGCCCAGGCAGGTGGTCTCCGAGACCCGGGGCCGGACCACCGGCACACCGAGCACATCCGCCTGGTGCTGCATCAGCAGATTGTTGCCGGTCATGCCACCGTCCACCTTGAGAATGGTGATCGGGACGCCGGAGTCCTGGTACATCGCGTCCACGACCTCCCGCGTCTGCCAGCTCGTCGCCTCCAGCACCGCACGCGCGAGGTGCGCCTTGGTGACGTACCGGGTCAGGCCGGTGATCACACCGCGGGCGTCGGAGCGCCAGTACGGGGCGAACAGCCCGGAGAACGCGGGCACGATGTACGCGCCGCCGTTGTCGTCGACGCTCGCCGCCAGCGTCTCGATCTCGTCGGCGCTGCGGATGATCCCGAGCTGGTCCCGGAACCACTGGACCAGCGCCCCGGTGATAGCGATCGACCCTTCGAGGCAGTAGACGGGTGCCTCGCCGCCGAGCTGGTAGCCCATGGTCGTCAGCAGGCCGTTCTTCGAAGGAACCGGCCGGTTACCGGTGTTGAGCAGCAGGAAACTGCCCGTCCCGTACGTGTTCTTGGCCGTTCCCGTCTCGTAGCAGGCCTGGCCGAAGATCGCCGCCTGCTGGTCGCCGAGGGCGGAGGCGACCGGCACGCCGCCGAGCTGCCCGACCGCCGTCCCGTACACCTCGGCGGAGGACCTGATCTCCGGCAGGATCGCCTCGGGGACGTTCATCGCGGCGAGGATCGAGGCGTCCCACTGCAACGTCTCGAGGTTCATCAGCATGGTGCGCCCGGCGTTCGTCACATCCGTGACATGCACACCACCCTGCGTACCGCCGGTGAGGTTCCAGATCAGCCAGGAGTCGATGGTGCCGAACGCGATCTCGCCGCGCTCGGCACGGCCGCGCAGACCCGGCACGTTGTCGAGCAGCCAGGCGGCCTTGGGTCCGGAGAAGTAGCTGGCGAGCGGCAGTCCAGTGGCCTCGCGGAACCGGTCCTGCCCGTCCGTGCCGCCGAGTTCGTTGCACAGCGCGGCTGTACGGGTGTCCTGCCAGACGATCGCGTTGTGTACGGGCTTGCCGGTCGCCCGGTCCCACAGCACCGTCGTCTCGCGCTGGTTGGTGATGCCGAGCGCGCTGAGCTGATCGGCCCGCAGCCCCGCCTTGGCGAGCGCGCCGGCCACCACGGCCTGCACCTTGGACCAGATCTCGGTGGCGTCGTGCTCCACCCAGCCGGGCTTGGGGAAGATCTGGCGGTGCTCGCGCTGGTCGACGGCGACGATCGCACCGTCCTGGCTGAAGATGATGCAGCGGCTGGACGTGGTGCCCTGATCGATTGCGGCGACGAACTTGTCCGTCATGGGGTCCCCTTCGTCAGAAGGCTGCGTTGAAGATGAGTCCGGCCAGCACCGCTCCGATCAGCGGTCCGGCCACCGGGATCCAGGAGTAACTCCAGTCCGAGCCGCCCTTGTTGGGTATCGGCAGCACGGCGTGCGCGATGCGCGGGCCGAGGTCGCGCGCCGGGTTGATCGCGTAACCGGTGGGGCCGCCCAGCGAGAGCCCGATGCCGACCACCAGGAACGCAACGATCAGGACCGCGGTTCCGGATTCGCCCAGACCCTTGGTGAGGCCGAAGGCCAGCACCGGCAGCACCAGGGCCATCGTCGCGATGATCTCCGTCACCAGGTTGGCCACCGGATTCCGGATCTCGGGTGCGGTGGCGAAGATGCCGAGCGTGGGCAGTGCCGTCTCCTGGTCCGCGTTGGCCCCGAACTGCGCGTAGTAGAGCAGCCAGGCGAGCACCGCGCCGAGGAACGCGCCCACCATCTGGCCGAGCATGTACAGCGGGACCTTGTCCCATTCGCCGGTGTCGACCGCGATGCCGACGGTCACGGCGGGGTTGAGCTGTCCTCCGGACAGCGGGGCCGCCGTGTACGCCCCGGCCAGCACACCGAACCCCCATCCGAACGCGATGACGACCCAGCCCGCGCCCTTCGCCTTCGAGTGGTTGAGCGTGACGGCGGCGCACACGCCCGCGCCGAAGAGGATGAGTATCGCAGTGCCGATGACCTCACCGACGAATATGTCTCCATTGCTCATGGCGGCTCCTAGGCCTCGCCCGGGGCCCTGGCCCCGGTCCTCCGTGCAGGGTGCGTTCCCATGGCTACGGAGCCGGAGGCAGGGGAGTCCGTGCAGGCGAGTCCCGTACCCCGCCCGGCGTCCGTGACGAGCGTGGTGAGCCTGCCGGCCGCCTCGCCGGTCTTCCCGGTGACGGGGACAGGCTGGGCAGTGACAGGCTAGGCAGTGTTCTCCGCTCGTGACAGACCGTCAAGGCCCATGACAGCACGTGCTGTTCGTGGCGCATCAGCCTGGTTTGCCATCCGGCGGCGCACGTAGAGCGCGCGAACGAGCCATGGGGTCAGCGGTTCCCGGCGAGCCACTTGGCGGCGGTCTCCGCCAGCTCCGCGTCCCGGCCGGCCAGCATCATCCGGATCATTTGCACGTCACCCCGCAGCGACCAGGCCGGATGCCCGAAGGTGGCCGGGTTGTTCCTCTCGATGAAGAAGTGCGCCGGCCAGGCGGTGCCGTAGCCGATGAGCGGCAGCGCCGCCAGGTACCGCTTCCGGCCGCGGGCCAGCCCGTACGCCGTCACCGCGAGACCCGTCAGGGTCCCGGTCAGGTGGACCCAGCGGGTGGCGGCCCGGGAGTGCATCGCCACGTAGTAGGGCCAGAATTCCTCGTACGACTCAAAGGTCTGTTGCTCCATACGGGCACCGTAATCGCTGACGTGAGAACCGGATACGGCTGATCCACGTCCGAGAGGAAGGAACGGGCGGCCGGAATCCACGGGGGTGGTCCCGGCCGCCCGTTGCGCCGGGAGGCTCTGCTCCCGGCGTTCCCCGACGCTGGACGAAGTCGCCGACACCGCCGCGTTGCTGGCGTCGGACCCGGCGGGCGCCATGACCGCCACCGCGGTCGACATCAGTTGCGGCGCGGTGATCGACCCCTGGCGAAATGTCAATGCCCGGCGACCGAGCGGCGGGACACCGGGAAGTCGAAGTACGTGCTCGGGAACGGCTCCCGCTTGTACGTGAAGTGCCACCACTCCTCGGCCAGGTTCACGAACCCCAGCCCCGCCAAGGTGCTCTTGAGCAGCCGCCTGTTGGCGCGCTGCTCGCCCGCGATACGCGGGTCCTCGGTGTGTGAGAGCGTGTCGAAGCAGTCGAAGCCCGTGCCCATGTCCACGGAGTTGTCGGGGAAGCGCTCGGCCTGCGGGGCGTAGCAGGGGACCAGTGGCTCGCCCGGGATGTACGGCCGGGTCGGCGCGGCCGGCAGCATCACCAGCGTGAGATCGACCGTGCTCCCCCGGCTGTGCCCGGACCTCTCGGCGATGTAACCGTCCGCGAACAACCGCGACTTGTCGACATGGGGATGGAACTCCGCCTTCATCCCCTCGTCCTGAAGATCCTTCGCCCAGCGCACGAAGTGATCGACGGCCCGCTGCGGCCGGTAGCAGTCGTACACCTTGAGGGAGTAGCCCTGGCGCAACAGCTGCGTCTGGGCCCGGTGCAGCGCCTGCGCCGCGGGCCGGGTGAGGATGCAGACGGGCTGCCGGTAGCCGTCCACCCGCTCACCGACGAAGTTGTGCGCGGTGGTGTACCGCATCTCCTGGATGATCGTGGGGTCCACGGAGCGCAGCGCCACGAACTCCTTCGGCGCCTTGGGCTCGGGCTTCGCCTCGGCCGACGGGGCAAGGGCCGTAGCGGCGAGCAGGGTGGCGGCGCCCACCGCGAGGGTGCGTCGCAGTACAGCGGCGAGTCGTGTCATGGTCCTCCGTCTGCCAGTCCAACTGCCCGCAGGGAGAGCGGGATCGGATACAGTCCGCGCGTGCCAGTGATTCCGGTGAAGAACTCCCACTGCTCCAGCTGCGGAGCACCGTACCCGGCCGACAGCGGCTGGCCCCGGTACTGCTCCACCTGCGGCGACACGGTGTACCGCAATCCCCTCCCGGTCGCCGTCGCCCTGCTGCCCGTACACGACGATCAAGGTGCCGCGCTCGTCGTCATCACCCGCACCATCGAGCCGCAGCGTGGCGGAATCGCGCTGCCGGGCGGCTTCATCGACCACGGCGAGGACTGGCGGCACGCCGTCGTACGCGAACTCAGGGAGGAGACCGGCATCGACGCCGGGGGAGACCAGGTCACGCTCGCCGACGCCATGAGCTCCCCGGCGGGGCACCTCCTCCTCTTCGGCCTGCTGCCGGAACGGTCGGCAGCCGACCTGCCGTCCACCGCCCCCACCGACGAGACCACCGGCTGGCACCTCCTGCGTGAGCCGGCCGACCTGGCCTTCCCACTGCACACGGCAGCGGTACGCGCCTGGTTCCACGGCCAGTACGCCCCCGCCCAGCACCCGCACTGAGCACCATTCCCACTCCCGGCGGTCAGCCCACCGGAGGTGCCACGCCGTCGCAGACGCCCATGACGCCGCCCGTGAGAAGATCCCTTCGCCGTGTGCGCTGGTTCCGACCGTGGAGGGTGACGATGTACGCGATATCCCTGGGCGACGACGGCGCGGAGCTGCGCCCGCTCGAACCGTGGCAGGCCGAGGAGTTCCTGACCCACATGGACCGAGGACGGGATTTCATCGGGCAGCACAACGCGCTGCCCGACGTCGTTACGGACCTGGACTCGAGCCGGGCGTTCCTCCAGGCGTACGCGGACAAGACTGCGGCCGACGCCGGGCGGATCTACGGCATCCGGACGGACGGCAAGCTGGTCGGCGCGGTCATCTTCCGGACGATGGACGTCGAACGGGGCACCGCCGAGGCGGGCTGCTGGCTGGAGCCGTCGGCGGTGGGCAGGGGTCTGGTGACCCGGGCCGCGCGCGTGATCATCGATTGGGCCGTCGAGGAGCGGGGCATCCACCGCGTGGAGTGGTGGGTCTCGGCGGCGAATGAGGCCAGCATCGCGGTGGCCCGGCGGCTCGGGATGACGAAAGACGGCGTGCTGCGGGAGAGCCACCTGTACCGGGGGAAGCGGCACGACGAGGAGGTCTGGTCGGTGCTTGCACCGGAGTGGCGGGCGGGCAAGCAGGCGTCTTGATCTCCTCACGCAATGTGGGTCGCAGGGACGCCGGCAGCTGAGCGAGCAGGCGAGCTTGACGAACACTTCGCTCAGGAGCTCTGAAGACCCCGCACCCGCACCGGAAGACCGACCTCCGCGCAGCCCTCCCGCTCCACCGACACCCCGGCCGGGCCCACCCGAGTCGTGAAGCGCTCGATCTCCGGCTGCTCCCAGCCGTCCCCCGCGTCCCTGACCACCAGCCCGCCGCCCGTACGACCCGGCGCGGGCGCCCACACGTCGAGTTCGAGCCCGCCGTCCTCCCCGCGCACCGGCAGCACCGCTCCGGCCCGCGCCAGCACCGGAACGCGCGACAGCGGAGCATCGAGCAGCACCTGCCCGGGCCCCTGGTGCGCCTCGCCCGTCACCGTGTCGTACCACCGGCCGCGCGGCAGGCGCACCGCCCGCTGATCGGTACCGCTCTCCAGCACCGGCGCCACCAGCAGCGCGTCGCCCAGCAGAAACGCGTCCTCGCAGTCGCGCAGCGCCCGGTCCTCCGGCGCATCCCACCACACCGGGCGCACATAGGGGGCGCCCGTGCGCCGGGCCAGATGGGAGAGCGTCACGAAGTACGGAAGGAGCCGCTCCCGCTCGGCCAGCGCGGCCCGCGCATGCTCCAGCACCTGCGGCCCGAACTCCCACGGCTCCCTGCGCCCCGCCCAGATCGCCGCGTGGGTACGGAACAGCGGCAGGTACGCGCCCAGTTGGAACCAGCGCAGATACAGCTCGGGCGACGGACTCCCGTTGAACCCGCCGACGTCGGGCCCCGAGTACGGTACGCCGCACAGGCCCAGCCCCAGCACCAGCGACAGCGACGCCCGCAGCCCCGGCCACCCGGTCGTCACATCACCGGACCAGGTGCCGCCGTACCGCTGCATGCCCGCCCACCCGGAGCGTGAGAAGAGGAAGGGCCGCTCCCGCGGACGCAGCCGGCACAACCCCTCGTACCCGGCCCGCGCCATGGCCAGCCCGTACACGTTGTGCGCCTCCCGGTGGTCGCCGCCGGCGCCGTCCATGGCATGGCGGGCCGAGCGCGGCAGCGTCATGTCCCCGAACGGTGCGAAGGACACCGGCTCGTTCATGTCGTGCCAGATCCCCGAGAACCCCTGGGCCAACCGCTCCTCGTACAGCCGGCCCCACCACCCCCGCACCCCCGGATCCGTGAAGTCCGGATACACGCACTCACCCGGCCAGACAACGCCCCGCACCTCCCGGCCACGCGCGTCCCGCACGAATGCCCCGGCTGCCACCCCACTGTCGTACAGCGGACGGCCCGGCTCCGCCTTGACCGCCGGATCCACGATCGACACCAGCCGCACCCCCTGCGCGCGCAGCTCCCCGGCCAGCCCCGGAAGGTCGGGAAACCGCTCGCGGTCGACGGTGAACACCTGGTGCTCGTCGTAGTGGTCGATGTCCAGATGTACGGCCGACAGCGGCAGCCCCCGCTCCCGGTAGCCGGCCGCTGTCCGGCGCACCTCCCGCTCGCTCCCGAACCCCCACCGCGCATGGTGGTGTCCCAGCGCCCAGGACGGCGGCAGTGCCGGCGCCCCGGTGAGCGCCGCCCAGCCCCGCAGCACGCGGGCCGGGGTCCCGGCCACCACCCAGCAGCGCAGCGGCCCCCCTTCCATCCGCAGCTCGCTGGTGCCGGGCCGGTCGGGTCCGGAGCCCGCGCCCTCCTCGCCCTCGCGCAGCGTCACCCGGCCGTCCCACGAGTTGTCGTAGAACATGAGGTGGGTCCCCGCGTCGGCGACCACCACCTCCACCGGCATGGTGATGTAGAGCGGGTCGTCGCCCGGCTCGAACCCGCCACGCGGATCGGTGTTCCACAGCCGGTACGTGCCGTCGCGAAGCCGGGGCCCGCACGCCCGTCCGCCCAGTCCGAAGAAGCGGGCGTCGGCCGGTACCTCGGACGGCTGCACCCAGCGCGCCGGGCCCCCGGCGGCCGGCTCCCACCAGCGCGGCGGCAGTTCCCGTCGCAGCACCACCCCGCCCGGCGTGCGTACCTCGACCGCCCCGTGCCGGGAGACGGCGACGGTCAGCCGCTCCGACACCACCTGCCAGCCGCCGTCCTTGTCCGGCTCCAGAACGGCCCGCGGGTCCGGCTCCGGCCGGTCGCCCGCCAGCGCGTAGGAGGGCGTCGGGCCGGCCCCGTCCCATCCCCAGAAGACCGGTCCGCCGGCCGCGACGACCACCTCGAGCTCGGACCGTGCGAAGCGCACCACGCCACCCCCCGGACGGGGCTCGGCACCGGTCACCGGCCCCGGCACCCGGGCCCGCTCGGCCCCGCGGGCCGGCAGCTCGGCCGCGTCCATGCGATGGTGCCGCCAGGCCGCCCGTAGCGCGCGCAGCCCTCGTACCGAACCGACCTCTCGCACCGAACGCACCAGCTCACGACCGTCCATGCCGTTCACCCTGCCAGTCGTTCCCCGGCGCGCGGGGCGCGTTCAACTGGCGTTCACCCGTAGTGAGCGCACATCTTCGGACGGCCGACTCCGGGTGGCCCGCCCTGGTGCGGGAGTCGATCACATGGCATCGTCCGTGTCAGCCGCGTCGCGCGCACACCCATCGCGTGCGCGGGAGACACACGCACACGACGCGTAGAGCCGTAGAGCCCGGGAGCCGACCCAATGACCTCAGCGACACCGACGAACAGTGCGGGCGTGCCGCAGCCCGGACCCCTGTGGGAGCCGGGCCCCGGCCGCATCGCCGATGCCAAGATCACCCACTTCCAGCGCTGGGCCGCCGAGCGGTACGGGGCACCGGCCGGGGGCGGCTACGCGGCACTCCACCGCTGGTCGGTCGACGAACTGGACACGTTCTGGAAAGCCGTCGCCGAGTGGTTCGACGTCCGGTTCTCCACCCCGTACGAGACGGTCCTCGCCGACCGTTCCATGCCCGGCGCCCAATGGTTCCCCGGCGCCTCCCTCAACTACGCGGAGCACGCCCTGCGCGCCGCCGAGGACCCCGCCCGGGCGCACGACGCTGCCCTCCTCCACGTGGACGAGACACACGACCCCCAGCCGGTGACCTGGTCCGAGCTGCGCCGCCAGGTCGGGGCGCTCGCCGCCGAACTGCGCGCTCTCGGCGTACGCCCCGGCCACCTGGTCAGCGGCTACCTCCCCAACATCCCGCAGGCCGTCACCGCCCTCCTCGCCACCGCCGCGGTCGGCGCGGTGTGGACCTCCTGCGCCCCCGACTTCGGCGCCCGCAGCGTGCTCGACCGCTTCCAGCAGGTCGAACCAGTCGTCCTGTTCACGGTCGACGGCTACCGCTACGGCGGCAAGGAGCACGACCGCACCGAGACCGCCGCCGAACTGCGCCGCGAGCTCCCGACCCTGCGGGCCGTGGTCCACATCCCCCTCCTCGGCACGCCGGCCCCGGAGGGCACCCTCGAATGGTCCGCCGTCACCGCGGCGGACACCGAGCCGGTCTTCGAGCAGGTCCCGTTCGACCACCCGCTCTGGGTCCTGTACTCCTCCGGCACGACCGGCCTGCCCAAGGCCATCGTCCAGTCCCAGGGCGGCATCCTCCTCGAACACCTCAAGCAGCTCGGCCTGCACTGCGACCTCGGTCCCGAGGACCGCTTCTTCTGGTACACCTCGACCGGCTGGATGATGTGGAACTTCCTCGTCTCCGGCCTGCTCACCGGCACCACCGTCGTGCTCTACGACGGCAGCCCCGGCCACCCCGACACCGCCGCCCAGTGGCGCATCGCCGAACGCACCGGAGCCACCCTCTACGGCACCTCCGCCGCGTACGTCATGGCCTGCCGCAAGGCGGACGTCCACCCGGCCCGCGACTTCGACCTCTCCCGCGTGAAGTGCGTCGCGACCACCGGCTCGCCCCTCCCGCCCGACGGCTTCCGCTGGCTGCACGACGAGGTGGCCGACGACCTCTGGATCGCGTCCGTCAGCGGCGGAACCGACGTCTGCAGCTGCTTCGCCGGGGCCGTCCCCACCCTCCCGGTCCACATCGGCGAACTCCAGGCCCCCTGCCTCGGCACCGACCTGCAGTCCTGGGACCCGCACGGCAAGCCCGTCATCGGCGAGGTCGGCGAACTGGTCGTCACCAACCCCATGCCCTCCATGCCGATCCACTTCTGGAACGACCCCGACGGCAGCCGCTACCGCGACAGCTACTTCGAGATGTTCCCGGGCGTCTGGCGGCACGGCGACTGGATCACGATCACCGACCACGGCTCGGTGATCATCCACGGCCGCTCCGACTCCACCCTGAACCGCCAGGGCGTCCGCATGGGTTCCGCCGACATCTACGAGGCCGTCGAGCGCCTCCCCGAGATCAGAGAATCCCTCGTCATCGGCCTCGAAGAGCCGGACGGCGGCTACTGGATGCCGCTCTTCGTACACCTCGCCGAGGGCGCGACCCTCGACGACGGCCTCCGCTCGCGGATCAAGCAGACGATCCGCGAACAGCTCTCCCCCCGCCACGTACCCGACGAGATCATCGAGGTCCCCGGCGTCCCGCACACCCTCACGGGCAAGCGCATCGAGGTCCCGGTCAAGCGCCTCCTCCAGGGCACGGCCCTGGCGAAGGCGGTCAACCCGGGCTCCGTCGACAACCTCGAACTCCTGCGCTTCTACGAGGAGCTCGCCCGCACCCGGAGATAGCCCCGACCCGCCGTATCGGCCGATGTCAGTCCCCCTGGTTACGCTGAGTGAGCATTGATCAAGCGCGCTCAGGGGGAGTCATGGCGCACCAGAAGCAAGCCACCAGCATGCGGCGGACACTGCGCCGCGAAGTGCCCAGCACCGTAGGCCTCCTGGCCGACGAGCAGGACTTCGCGGCCATGACGCGCTACCGCACCTTCACCTTCGACGACCACGCGGCCTACCTGCACCAGATGGACGGCCTGCTGCGGTCACTCGCCGCCCAAGGAGTACACACCACCGTCGCGCTCTTCGACCCGGAGGAATTCGAAGAGTTCTGCACGGACTCGGGGCTCGACCCCGACACCGCCGCCAGCCGCACCCGGTTCACCGCCGAGATCGCGGCCGGCGGAGCAGCCCTGCGCTACACCGGCCAGCCCATCGACCGCCTCGTCCCCCTCCTCATCAACGAGGCGGTCCGCCGGGCCACCTGGGAGTACGCGACGATGCTGTTGGCCCGGCTGGGAAACTGCGCGGACTGCGGAGAGGACATCGGCCGGTCCGCCTTCGAGCAGGCCTCCCGAGTTCTGATGCGCCTCCTCGAAGCGGCCGGACCCGGCACCCACCACCTCGTGTGCAGCGTCCCGGCCGAAGACGAACAGCTCCTCGCCGTCCTCCACGCCGAACGGCCGGCGGACGGTCCCGTGCGCCTCGACGACGCCGACGGCCTGGACTTCGTGACCGTCCTCGCCGCCGGAATCGCCGTCGAGAGCCCCGGAGGAGTAGTGCTGCGGACCAGCGGCCCAGGCACCGGGGACCGGGTCCGCGGCTGGAAGCTGGACCGCGGCAGGCTCCAACCCCTCACCGCCGGTGAGGTCTTCAGCGCCTACTGCACCGACGCGACCACGGGAGAGCCCGTCTCACCCGAGCCTGGCGTGGAGTACTGCGCAGGGTTCACCGTCGACGAATCCGACCGCCACCACTGACCGCCGCCCACTGACCGCGCAACGACTGAGGGGCCTTCCACCGGTCCGGCGGAAGGCCCCTCAGCGAACAACACTCACCCGGTACTCACCCGGTCACTCGCCGGACAGCACCGCCTGCGCGGCCATCCGAGCCTCCTCGGCACTGTCGGTGGCACGAGCCGCGGCAGCGGCACGCTCGCACTGGGCCAGCGTGTGCTTCGCCAGCGTGGCGCGCACGTACGGAATCGACGCCGCACCCATGGAAAGGCTGGTGACGCCAAGGCCCGTCAGCACACACGCCAGCAGCGGGTCCGACGCGGCCTCGCCGCAGACGCCACAGCTCTTCCCCTCGGCCTTGGCCGCCTCGGCCGAAACCGCGACCAGGTCGAGCAGCGCCGGCTGCCAAGGGTCCTGCAGCCGCGAGACGGCACCGACCTGACGGTCCGCCGCGAAGGTGTACTGCGCCAGGTCGTTGGTACCCAGCGACAGGAACTCCACCTCCTGCAGGATCGAACGCGCACGCAGCGCGGCGGACGGAATCTCCACCATCGCGCCGAACTTCGCCCGCAACCCCGCCGCACGGCACGCGTCCGCGAACGCCTTGGCGTCGGTCCGGTCGGCCACCATCGGAGCCATGACCTCGAGATGCACCGGCAGACCCTCGGAAGCCCTGGCCAGCGCGGTCAGCTGCGTACGCAGCACCTCGGGGTGGTCGAGCAGAGCCCGCAGCCCCCGCACACCAAGGGCCGGATTGGGCTCATCCACCGGCGTCAGGAACTCCAGCGGTTTGTCCGCACCCGCATCGAGTACCCGCACGACGACCCTGCCCTCGGGGAACGCCTCCAGGACCTTGCGGTAGGCCTCGACCTGCTTCTCCTCGGACGGAGCCTGCTTGCTGTCGTCCAGGAACAGGAACTCCGTACGGAACAGCCCCACACCCTCGGCGCCCGCCGCGACCGCCGCCGGCACGTCACCGGGACCACCGACATTGGCGAGCAGCGGCACCTTGTGCCCGTCCGAGGTCGCGCCCGGACCGGAGGACGCGGCGAGCGCGGCCTTGCGGGCCGCGGCGGCAGACTCCAGCTCGGCCCGCTTCTCCTGGCTCGGGTCGACAAAGATGTCACCGGTGCTGCCGTCCACGGCGATGACCGTGCCCTCGGCCAGCTCGCCGGCCCCGGGCAGCGCCACCACAGCAGGCACACCGAGCGCCCGCGCGAGAATCGCGCTGTGACTGGTCGGCCCGCCCTCCTCGGTGACGAAGCCGAGCACCAGCGTGGGGTCCAGCAGAGCGGTGTCCGCAGGCGCGAGATCGCGCGCGATCAGGACGTACGGCTCGTCACTGTCCGGAACGCCCGGCATCGGGACGCCCAGCAGCCGGGCGACGATTCGGTTGCGCACGTCGTCCAGGTCCGCCACCCGCCCCGCGAGATACTCACCGGCACCCGCCAGCAGCGCCCGGTACGCGGCGAACGCGTCATAGACCGCGCGCTCAGCGGTGCTGCCGACAGCGATACGCCGGTCCACATCCGCCATCAGCTCCGGGTCCTGCGCCATCATGGCCTGCGCCTCGAGCACATGCTGCGCCTCACCACCCGCCAGATTGCCCCGCGCGATCAGATCGGCCGCCACCGCTTCGACGGCCTGGCGGGCGCGCCCCTGTTCGCGCCCGGCCTCCTCCGTCGGAATCTGCTTGGCCGGCGGCTCCAGGACCGCCGTACCCATGTGCCGGACCTCGCCGATCGCCACACCGTGGCTCACGCCGACGCCTCGCAGCGTTGTCTCCATTTCACCCGTCTCCGATAGAGCGGCGGGCCCAGCCGCCGCGATGGATTCCGACCAGCCGTAACTTCGGCGCTGAAGTCACTGCCAGCTGAAGAGAACGTCTCCGGCTTTCACATCGCCGTCCTCGCGAAGCTCGCCGAGTGCGTCCGCCGTGGCCTCGAGCG
>NZ_JANAVP010000002.1:1315-3424 GCF_024213665.1 Streptomyces sp. A3M-1-3 | reverse complement strand
GCCCTTCGCGATGCCGGCCCCAGTGAACTCGCTCTGTGGAGCGGGGTGATGGGTGGCTGGTCGTTGCTTGAGAACTGCACAGTGGACGCGAGCATCTGTGGCCAAGTTTTTAAGGGCGCACGGTGGATGCCTTGGCACCAGGAACCGATGAAGGACGTGGGAGGCCGCGATAGGCCCCGGGGAGCTGTCAACCGAGCTTTGATCCGGGGGTGTCCGAATGGGGAAACCCGGCAGTCGTCATGGGCTGTCACCCGCTGCTGAACACATAGGCAGTGTGGAGGGAACGAGGGGAAGTGAAACATCTCAGTACCCTCAGGAAGAGAAAACAACCGTGATTCCGGGAGTAGTGGCGAGCGAAACCGGATGAGGCCAAACCGTATGCGTGTGATACCCGGCAGGGGTTGCGCATGCGGGGTTGTGGGAGTGTGCTTGATCGGTCTGCCGGCCGGTCGGAGAGTCAGAAACCGTTGATGTAGTCGAAGGACATGCGAAAGGTCCGGCGTAGAGGGTAAGACCCCCGTAGACGAAACATCAGCGGCTCTCTTGCAGATTTCCCAAGTAGCACGGGGCCCGAGAAATCCCGTGTGAATCTGGCGGGACCACCCGCTAAGCCTAAATATTCCCTGGTGACCGATAGCGGATAGTACCGTGAGGGAATGGTGAAAAGTACCGCGGGAGCGGAGTGAAATAGTACCTGAAACCGTGTGCCTACAAGCCGTGGGAGCGTCGCTGTATGTGCTTGCACATGCAGTCGTGACTGCGTGCCTTTTGAAGAATGAGCCTGCGAGTTAGCGGTGTGTAGCGAGGTTAACCCGTGTGGGGAAGCCGTAGCGAAAGCGAGTCCGAACAGGGCGTTTGAGTTGCACGCTCTAGACCCGAAGCGGAGTGATCTAGCCATGGGCAGGTTGAAGCGGAGGTAAGACTTCGTGGAGGACCGAACCCACCAGGGTTGAAAACCTGGGGGATGACCTGTGGTTAGGGGTGAAAGGCCAATCAAACTCCGTGATAGCTGGTTCTCCCCGAAATGCATTTAGGTGCAGCGTCGTGTGTTTCTTGCCGGAGGTAGAGCACTGGATAGGCGATGGGCCCTACCGGGTTACTGACCTTAGCCAAACTCCGAATGCCGGTAAGTGAGAGCGCGGCAGTGAGACTGTGGGGGATAAGCTCCATGGTCGAGAGGGAAACAGCCCAGAGCATCGACTAAGGCCCCTAAGCGTACGCTAAGTGGGAAAGGATGTGGAGTCGCAGAGACAACCAGGAGGTTGGCTTAGAAGCAGCCACCCTTGAAAGAGTGCGTAATAGCTCACTGGTCAAGTGATTCCGCGCCGACAATGTAGCGGGGCTCAAGCGTACCGCCGAAGTCGTGTCATTGCAGTACATACCCCCAACGGGGACTGTGATGGGTAGGGGAGCGTCGTGTGCCGGGTGAAGCAGCCGCGGAAGCGAGTTGTGGACGGTTCACGAGTGAGAATGCAGGCATGAGTAGCGATACACACGTGAGAAACGTGTGCGCCGATTGACTAAGGGTTCCTGGGTCAAGCTGATCTGCCCAGGGTAAGTCGGGACCTAAGGCGAGGCCGACAGGCGTAGTCGATGGACAACCGGTTGATATTCCGGTACCCGCTTTGAAACGCCCAATACTGAGCCCATTAATGCTAAGGCCGTAAAGCCGCCCTGGAGCCTTCGGGCAAAGGGGAGTGGTGGAGCCGCCGACCCAAGATGGTAGTAGGTAAGCGATGGGGTGACGCAGGAAGGTAGTCCAACCCGGGCGGTGGTAGTTCCCGGGGTAAGGGTGTAGCCCGAGAGACAGGCAAATCCGTCTCTCATACGAGGGTGAGACCTGATGCCGAGCCGATTGTGGTGAAGTGGATGATCCTATGCTGTCGAGAAAAGCCTCTAGCGAGTTTCATGGCGGCCCGTACCCTAAACCGACTCAGGTGGTCAGGTAGAGAATACCGAGGCGTTCGGGTGAACTATGGTTAAGGAACTCGGCAAAATGCCCCCGTAACTTCGGGAGAAGGGGGGCCATCACCGGTGAGAGGACTTGCTCCTTGAGCTGGGGGTGGCCGCAGAGACCAGCGAGAAGCGACTGTTTACTAAAAACACAGG
>NZ_JANAVP010000002.1:0-1217 GCF_024213665.1 Streptomyces sp. A3M-1-3 | reverse complement strand
GCCGGTGAGAGGACTTGCTCCTTGAGCTGGGGGTGGCCGCAGAGACCAGCGAGAAGCGACTGTTTACTAAAAACACAGGTCCGTGCGAAGCCGAAAGGCGATGTATACGGACTGACGCCTGCCCGGTGCTGGAACGTTAAGGGGACCGGTTAGTCACGATTCGTCGTGGCGAAGCTGAGAACTTAAGCGCCAGTAAACGGCGGTGGTAACTATAACCATCCTAAGGTAGCGAAATTCCTTGTCGGGTAAGTTCCGACCTGCACGAATGGCGTAACGACTTCTCGACTGTCTCAACCATAGGCCCGGTGAAATTGCACTACGAGTAAAGATGCTCGTTTCGCGCAGCAGGACGGAAAGACCCCGGGACCTTTACTACAGTTTGATATTGGTGTTCGGTTCGGCTTGTGTAGGATAGGTGGGAGACTTTGAAGCGGCCACGCCAGTGGTTGTGGAGTCATCGTTGAAATACCACTCTGGTCGTGCTGGATGTCTAACCTGGGTCCGTGATCCGGATCAGGGACAGTGTCTGATGGGTAGTTTAACTGGGGCGGTTGCCTCCCAAAAAGTAACGGAGGCGCCCAAAGGTTCCCTCAGCCTGGTTGGCAATCAGGTGTTGAGTGTAAGTGCACAAGGGAGCTTGACTGTGAGACCGACGGGTCGAGCAGGGACGAAAGTCGGGACTAGTGATCCGGCGGTGGCTTGTGGAAGCGCCGTCGCTCAACGGATAAAAGGTACCCCGGGGATAACAGGCTGATCTTCCCCAAGAGTCCATATCGACGGGATGGTTTGGCACCTCGATGTCGGCTCGTCGCATCCTGGGGCTGGAGTCGGTCCCAAGGGTTGGGCTGTTCGCCCATTAAAGCGGTACGCGAGCTGGGTTTAGAACGTCGTGAGACAGTTCGGTCCCTATCCGCTGCGCGCGCAGGAGTCTTGAGAAGGGCTGTCCCTAGTACGAGAGGACCGGGACGGACGAACCTCTGGTGTGCCAGTTGTCCTGCCAAGGGCATGGCTGGTTGGCTACGTTCGGAAAGGATAACCGCTGAAAGCATCTAAGCGGGAAGCCTGCTTCGAGATGAGGACTCCCACCCCCTTTGAGGGGTTAAGGCTCCCAGTAGACGACTGGGTTGATAGGCCAGATGTGGAAGCCCGGTAACGGGTGGAGCTGACTGGTACTAATAGGCCGAGGGCTTGTCCTCAGTTGCTCGCGTCCACTGTGT
>NZ_JANAVP010000029.1 GCF_024213665.1 Streptomyces sp. A3M-1-3 | reverse complement strand
ACCTGATGCATCACGCCGCACGAGATGAAGGCTGTGATCCGGACCGGATCTCCTTCATCCGGACCCTGCGCGTCGTCCGCCGCCATGTCACCGGCCAGGCGGCGCTTTCCCCCCTGCCGACTCACCCGCGCCCTCACCGCGACCCTGCGTGAAATCCGCGAACGGCTCCTGCCAAACCGCCGACCACGATCCAACCCCCGCGTGATCAAACGCAAGATGGCCAACTGGAAGCTCAAACGGGCCGAACACCGCAACCCGCCCCGCCCCCAGGCCCCGGCCGTCACCCTCACCGAACCGACCAAGACCAGCCCGACCCGCCGGAAAAACCACTAAATCACCGGTATTGCGGCTAGCCCACAAGGTCACGCGGTGATGCGGCCGCTGAGCCACACCAGCGCGGGCGGGATCTCGCGCCGCCAGGTGTTGAAGTTGTGGCCGCCACTGTCGAGCATGATCGACGAGACCCGCCCGGGGGCCTTGACCCTGTCGATGAACTTCAGGGTGTCCTTGAGGTTGCCCTCGCCCTCCTTGCTGCTCGTCACCAGGAACGACGTCTTGGCGGGCGGCAGATGGTCGAGGCTCCACAGCACATTGGCGCGCCGGCGCAGCGTGTGGTCGCCGTGGAAGAGATCGCCCGTCGTCGGGTCCTCGGCGGCCTTGTAGTACGCGGACAGTCCCGCGCCCGCGGAGAAGGTGCCGGGGTGGTGCAGGGCGATCTTCAGCGCGCAGTAGCCGCCGGTCGAGTTGCCGATGAAGCCCCAGTTCTCCGGCTTGGTGCCGACCCGGTAGAACCCGGAGACGGCCTTCGGCAGGTCCTTGGCGAAGAAGGTCTCGGTCTGCGGTCCACCCGGTATGTCGACGCACTCGGTGTCGCGCGGCGGCGCGACGGTCGGGCGCAGCATGACCAGGATCATCGGCTGCATCCTGCCCGCTTTAGCCTGTTTGAAGGCGGTCTGTGGGTACTTCAGCCCTTTGAACAGGTTCTCCGCGGTGCCGGGGTAGCCGGTGAGCACCACGGCCGCGGGGAAGTTCGCCTTCCGGTGTTCCGGCTGGAAGTACTCCGGAGGCAGATAGACGTACGCCGGACTGGCGATCTTCGACCGCTGCCCCTCGATCACGACCTTCTGGATCTGGCCGCCGACCGCCGGGTTGGAGCCGCCCGGAACGTCCAGCCTCTGCTTCCCGACCACCTTGACGTGCTTGGCGCCGGCGGAGTGGTCCTCGACCACGCCCATCTGGTTCTCCTGGCCGAGGAGGTCGGCCCAGGACCCGTAGAAGAGAAAGGAGTTGTTGGCGGCGAGTCCCACCGCGGAGAAGAGCGCGAGCTGCGCCGCGAGGAGCAGACCGATGCGGCCGAGTACGGCGCGCCAGCTGCGGTTCGCGAGCCGTGGCCAGCACCACACCGTGGCGACGAACAACAGCACAGCCACCACAACGGCCAGCGCCAGAACCTTGTTACTGGTGAGACCCATGAGCAGTTCAAGACCTTCTGGATGAGTTTTTCCTGAGAGCGAGTAAACCCGCTCCCCCCGACTGCCGTCCTACTGGGCGCACATCGTCCGGAGGCTGCGCGTTCGGACACAGGATCTCTGGGAGCTCTGGGAAGCGATGTCTGTCAGGACAGATGGCGATAAGTCCGGACTGGTTCCGAATCGGGTACGCCGCGTCCTCAGCGGACCACGCCCCGAGGCGGTCCCCGCCCTGGTCGGCACAGCCTGCATGCTCGTGGGCCTGCTCGACATCGCGGCCGGGGTCTTCCCCCGCTTCCGGCACAGCCGGATGCACGCGGTGGCCGAGGTCCTGCCCGGTGCGCTCGGGCCGTTCGCGGCGGCCCTGGCGCTCAGCGCGGGCGTACTGCTGCTGCTCCTCGCGCACGGGCTCAAGCGCCGCAAGCGCCGCGCCTGGCGCGCCGCCGTGGTGCTGCTGCCCGCCGGGGCCGTGGCGCAGTTCACGTACCGTCACTCGGTCATCGGCGTACTCATCTCGCTCGCACTGCTGGCGCTGCTGCTGCGCCACCGCGGCGAGTTCGACGCACTGCCGGACCCGCGCAGCCGCTGGAAAGCGGTCGCCAACTTCGTCGTCCTCGGCGCCGGATCCATCGGGCTCGGCCTGGTGATCGTCAACTCCCACCCGCGCCGGATGCTGGGCGCCCCGAGCCTCGCCGACCAGCTCGAACACGTGATGTACGGCCTGTTCGGCTTCGAGGGCCCCATCGACTACGCGGGCCGCGTCTCCTGGACCGTCGGCTACTCGCTCGGCGCCCTCGGCCTGCTCACCGCCGTCACCACCATCTACCTGGCCTTCCGCCCCGAACACCCGGCCGCCCGGCTGACCGCCGACGACGAGCGGCGGCTGCGCGAGCTGCTGGAGCGGCACGGCGGCCGGGACTCGCTGGGCCACTTCGCGCTCCGCCGCGACAAGGGCGTCATCTTCTCCCCCAGCGGCAAGGCCGCCGTCACCTACCGCGTCGTCTCCGGGGTGATGCTGGCGTCCGGCGACCCGATCGGTGACGTCGAGGCGTGGCCCGGCGCGATCGAGCGGTTCATGGACGAGGCCAAGGCCCACTCGTGGACCCCCGCCGTGATGGGCTGCAGCGAGACCGGCGGCGAGGTGTGGACCCGCGAGACCGGACTGGACGCGCTGGAACTCGGCGACGAAGCGGTGGTGGACGTGCGGGATTTCTCGCTGTCCGGCCGGGCCATGCGGAACGTACGCCAGATGGTCAAACGCATCGAGCGAAACGGTTACGAGACCCGCGTCCGGCGCGTCCGTGATCTCTCCGACGCCGAACTGGAGCGGATCCGCGGCGCCGCCGCGGACTGGCGCGGCACCGACACCGAGCGCGGCTTCTCGATGGCGCTCGGCCGGATCGGCGACCCTGACGACGGGGACTGTGTGATCGCCACCGCGCACAGGGCGGACGCGGACGACGCGGGTGAGCCCGGCCCGTACGGAGACCTGAAGGCGGTCCTCCACTTCGTTCCGTGGGGCCCGGACGGCATGTCGCTGGACCTGATGCGCCGCGACCGCTCCGCCGACCCCGGCATGAACGAACTCCTCATCGTCGCCGCCCTCCAGGCCGCGCCCAAGCTGGGCGTCGAGAAAGTCTCGCTCAACTTCGCGATGTTCCGCTCGGCCCTCGCCCGTGGCGAGAAGCTGGGCGCGGGACCGGTCCTGCGCGGCTGGCGCGGCCTGCTGGTCTTCCTCTCGCGCTGGTTCCAGATCGAGTCGCTGTACAAGTTCAACGCGAAGTTCCGGCCCCGCTGGGAGCCCCGCTTCGTGGTCTTCCGCTCCACCCGTGACCTGCCGCGCATCGGCTTCGCCGCGATGCAGGCCGAGGGCTTCGTCACGCTGGCCCTCCCCCGCCCGTTCGCCCGCCGCCGCCCCGCCGGCCATCCCCGGCCCTGCGCGCATCTGACGCACGTGAGCGGCGAACGGGAGATCCGGGCCGCATAGCCGGCCCCGCGCAGCGCCTAGTCTGGAGGCATGAGTACGTTGCGTGGGCGCGGCCGGGTCGAGGGGCTGCCGCAGTGGGACCGGTGTGCGGTGATGGGAGTCGTCAATGTGACGCCCGACTCCTTCTCCGACGGCGGCCGCTGGTTCGACACCACCTCGGCGGTCAAGCACGGCCTGGAGCTGGTGGCCGAGGGCGCCGACCTGGTCGACGTCGGCGGTGAGTCCACCCGTCCCGGCGCCTCCCGGGTCGACGAGGACGAGGAACTGCGCCGCGTCGTCCCCGTCGTCCGCGGCCTGGCCTCCGAGGGCGTCACCGTCTCCGTGGACACCATGCGCGCCTCCGTCGCCGAGCAGGCCGTCGCCGCCGGCGCGGTCCTCGTCAACGACGTCAGCGGCGGCCTCGCCGACCCGGCGATGGTCCCGGCGGTCGCCGCGATCGGCGTCCCGTTCGTCGTCATGCACTGGCGCGGCTTCAGCCAGGACATGAACAGCCGTGCGGTGTACGGCGATGTGGTGACCGAAGTCACCGCGGAACTCCGCGCCCGGATGGACGCCGTGGTCGACGGCGGCATCGCCGCCGAGCGCATCGTCATCGACCCGGGCCTCGGCTTCGCCAAGGACGCCGGGCACGACCTCTCCCTGGTCGCGCACCTCGACGCGCTGCACGGGCTGGGCCGCCCGCTGCTGGTGGCCGCCTCCCGCAAGCGGTTCCTCGGACGCGTACTCGCCGGCGAGAACGGCGCTCCGCCGCCCGCCCGGGAGCGCGACGCCGCCACGGCCGCCGTCTCCGCGCTCGCCGCGCACGCGGGCGCCTGGGCGGTACGGGTGCATGAGGTACGCGCGACGGCGGACGCGGTCCGGGTGGCGCGGGCCGTCGAGGGCGCTGCCCGGTGAACCGTCCCCGTACCGACGTCGAGCAGATCGAGCACGCCAACACCGCCTTCTACGAGGCCATGGAGCGAGGGGACTTCGAGGGACTCTCCGACCTCTGGCTGAACGACGACGACTCCGAGATCTCCTGCGTCCACCCGGGCTGGCCGGTGCTGTCCGGGCGGGGCGAGGTACTCCGCTCGTACGCGCTGATCATGGCGAACACGGACTACATCCAGTTCTTCCTGACCGATACAAAGGTGACCGTCGCCGACGACACCGCCCTGGTCACCTGTACGGAGAACATCCTCAGCGGCGGCCCCGCCGAGGAGGCGGGCGAGCTGGGGCCGCTCGTGGGGCAGCTGGTCGTCGCCACCAATGTGTTCCGTCGCACACCGGACGGGTGGAAGGTCTGGTCGCACCACGGCTCTCCGGTGCTCGCCGAATCCGATGAGGAAGAGGACGACGAAGCATCCTCCTGAGTGGGTAAGGGCCAGTTGAGGATTGGATCTCCGGCTGCGGGGTATGGGCGGCTACCAGCTCCGCCACGCCCTGTCCATAGCCCCCGCGGGCAAGGACTGTCGGTGCGCGCAGGTAGATTCGAATAAGGGTGGTGCGCCGACCGCACTCGGCCCATGCCCGTGTGAACTACGAAAGCAGGAGTGATTCGCGTGGATCGTGTCGCGCTGCGCGGCCTCAAGGCCCGCGGGCACCACGGCGTCTTCCCCCGGGAGCGCGAGGAAGGCCAGACCTTCATCGTGGATCTGGTGCTCGGCCTCGACACCCGTCCCGCGGCGGCCGACGACGACCTGGCGAAGACCGTGCACTACGGCGTGGTGGCCGAGGAAGTCGTGGACGTCGTCCAGGGCGAACCGGTCGACCTGATCGAGACCCTGGCGGAGCGGATCGCCCAGCAGTGCCTCAAGCACGAGGGCGTCAAGGAGGTCGAGGTGGTCGTGCACAAGCCCGACGCCCCGATCACCGTCCCGTTCGACGACGTGACCATCACCATCACCCGGAGCCGAGTATGACTGCGTTTTCTACCGAGGGGCAGAGCGACCCGACGGTACAGCCGGTGCCCGCCTCCGTGGTGGAGCAGGTGGACGCGGCCGATGTCACCCTGTCCAACCCGAAACGGGCCGTGATCGCCCTCGGCGCCAATCTGGGCAACCGCCTGGAGACGCTCCAGGGCGCGATCGACGCCCTGGAGGACACGCCGGGCCTGCGGGTCAAGGCGGTCTCCCCGGTGTACGAGACGGAGCCGTGGGGGGTGGAGCCCGGGTCCCAGCCCTCGTACTTCAACGCGGTGATCGTCGTGAAGACCACCCTGCCGCCCGGCTCCCTGCTGGAGCGCGGCCAGGCCATCGAGGAAGCCTTCGACCGGGTGCGCGAGGAGCGCTGGGGTCCGCGCACGATCGACGTCGACATCGTCGCGTACGCCGACGTCGTCTCCGACGACCCGCTGCTCACGCTCCCCCACCCGCGTGCCCACCAGCGTGCCTTCGTACTGGCCCCGTGGCACGACGTGGAGCCGGAGGCCCACCTTCCGGGCCACGGGCAGGTCGGTGACCTGCTGGCGGGCCTCGGCCGGGACGGTGTCGCGCCGCGCGCCGATCTGGAACTCCGCCTGCCCGAGTAGTCGTTAGCCTGTGGGGCTGCGGCTCCACCAACGACATCTAGGGAAGAGCTACGTGAAGCAACTACGGCTCGGTGTGCTGGCCGGTCTGTTCGTGGTGGCCGGGGTGCTGTCCTGGGCGGGCGCCCGGCTGTGGAACTCGGTCGGCGACCTGCCCAGCATCCCGCTCGCGGCCCCCATCGTGCTGGCGGCGATCGCCGCCGTGCTGCTCGCGACGGCGCTGTCGCTGCGCGCGCGGCTGAAGGCGCAGCGCGAGCGGCGGCCCGGCGCGAAGGGCGTCGAGCCGCTGATGGCCGCCCGTGCGGTGGTCTTCGGCCAGGCGAGCGCCCTGGTCGCCGCCCTGGTCTGCGGGATGTACGGCGGGACGGGCCTGTTCCTGCTGCTGGACGGCCTTGACGTGCCGGCGCTGCGCGACCAGGCGATCTACGCGGGCCTGGCGGTGCTGGCCGGCGCGGGGGTCGTCGCGGCGGCGATGTTCCTGGAGCGGGTCTGCAAGCTCCCGGAGGACGAGGACGACACCATGAGCCGGGCGTAACCGCGGCTCAGCCGGTTCAGCCGGTTCAGCCCGTTCAGCGCGACATGATCAGGCTCATCGCTTCGTTGCGGGTGGCCGCGTCCCGCAGCTGACCGCGCACCGCGGAGGTGATGGTCTTCGCGCCGGGCTTGCGGATCCCGCGCATCGACATGCACATGTGCTCACACTCGATGACCACGATGACGCCGCGCGGCTCCAGGATCTCCATCAGCGAGTCGGCGACCTGCGTGGTGAGCCGCTCCTGCACCTGCGGCCGGCGGGCGAAGACGTCGACGAGCCGGGCCAGCTTGGAGAGTCCGGTGATCTTGCCGGTGGTGGCCGGGATGTAGCCGACGTGCGCAACACCGCGGAAGGGCACCAGGTGGTGCTCACAGGTCGAGAACACCTCGATGTCGCGGACCAGCACCAGCTCGTCGTGGCCGAGATCGAACGTCGTCGTCAGGACGTCCTCGGGCTTCTGCCACAGACCGCCGAATATCTCCTTGTACGCACGGGCGACCCGCCCCGGCGTCTCCCGCAGGCCCTCACGGTCCGGGTCCTCCCCGACCGCGATGAGGAGCTCGCGTACGGCGTTCTCGGCGCGCTTCTCGTCGAACTCGCCGATCGTGCCCTCGCCGTCCAGCGTCACCGGGTCGGTCATGTGTGCCTCGTTCCTGTTCCTGTGCTTCGCGCCTGTGCTTACGCGTGCGGCCGTACCAAAAAAGGGGAGCGGCCGAAAAATGCCGCGTCCCCCAGCTAAAACCTGGGGGACGCGGCATTCATTCCGGGGCCCGAGGGCCGGGCCCCGGAATCAGATCCCGGTTCAGCTCTCGGGGCGCTCCTCGGGGACGACCTCGATGACCTTGTCCGCCGGAGCGGCGGTCACCGCGGGCGTGGCACCGTTCGCGCCATTGGTCAGCGACAGTTCCTTCGGGGACAGCACCGGCGGCCGGGTGGAGGGCGTACGCCGTGACGAGCCGGTCCACGCCGGGCGGGCCGGGCGCTTCACGATCGTCGAGAAGATCTCGGCGATCTGCTCCTTGTTCAGCGTTTCCTTCTCCAGCAGCGCGAGGACCAGGTTGTCGAGAACGTCGCGGTTCTCGACGAGGATCTCCCAGGCCTCGTTGTGCGCGGTCTCGATGAGCTTCTTGACCTCTTCGTCGACCAGCGCCGCGACCTCTTCCGAGTAGTCGCGCGGGTGGGACATCTCACGTCCCAGGAACGGCTCGCTGTTGTCACCGCCGAACTTGATCGCACCCAGCCGCTCGGTCATGCCGTACTGCGTGACCATCGCGCGGGCCGTCGTGGTGGCCTTCTCGATGTCGTTGGCCGCACCCGTGGTCGGGTCGTGGAAGACGAGCTCCTCGGCCGCGCGCCCGCCCAGCATGTACGCGAGCTGGTCGAGCATCTCGTTGCGCGTGGTCGAGTACCTGTCCTCCTCCGGCAGCACCATGGTGTAGCCGAGCGCCCGGCCGCGGGACAGGATCGTGATCTTGTGGACCGGGTCGGAGTTGGGCGAAGCCGCCGCGACCAGGGCGTGACCGCCCTCGTGGTACGCGGTGATCTTCTTCTCCTTGTCGGACATGATCCGGGTCCGCTTCTGCGGGCCCGCCACCACACGGTCGATCGCCTCGTCCAGAGCGTGGTTGTCGACCAGCTTCTTGTCGCTGCGCGCGGTGAGCAGCGCGGCTTCGTTCAGCACGTTCGACAGATCCGCGCCGGTGAAGCCGGGCGTACGCCGGGCAACAGCGCCCAGGTCGACGTCCGGGGCGACCGGCTTGCCCTTCTGGTGGACCTTGAGGATCTCCAGCCGGCCCTGCATGTCCGGGCGGTCGACCGCGATCTGCCGGTCGAAGCGGCCCGGGCGCAGCAGCGCCGGGTCGAGGATGTCGGGCCGGTTGGTGGCGGCGATCAGGATGACGCCGCCCTTCACGTCGAAGCCGTCCATCTCGACGAGCAGCTGGTTGAGAGTCTGCTCACGCTCGTCGTGACCACCGCCGAGACCCGCACCGCGGTGCCGGCCGACGGCGTCGATCTCGTCGACGAAAACGATCGCCGGAGCGTTCGCCTTGGCCTGCTCGAAGAGGTCGCGCACCCTGGAGGCACCGACACCGACGAACATCTCGACGAAGTCGGAGCCGGAGATCGAGTAGAACGGGACACCGGCCTCGCCCGCGACGGCGCGGGCCAGCAGCGTCTTGCCCGTACCAGGCGGGCCGTACAGCAGCACACCCTTCGGGATCTTGGCTCCGACGGCCTGGAACTTCGCCGGCTCCTGCAGGAACTCCTTGATCTCGTAGAGCTCCTCGACCGCCTCGTCGGCCCCCGCCACATCGGCGAAGGTCGTCTTCGGGGTGTCCTTGGTGATCAGCTTGGCCTTGGACTTCCCGAACTGCATGACCCGGGAGCCGCCGCCCTGCATCTGATTCATCAGGAACAGGAAGACAACGACGATGAGGACGAAGGGCAACAGCGAGAGCAGGATCCCGAGGAACGGGTTCTGCTTGTCGGGCTTGACGGAGTAGCCGTCGGTGATCTGCCCGCCCTCGGACTTGGCCTGGAGATCCTTGGCCAGCTCGGCGCCCTGGTCACCGATGTAGTTCGCCTGGAACTTGTCGCCGGACTTCTCGCCCTGGAGCTTCTGGCCGTTCTTGAGGTCGACCTTGATCATCTGGGAATCGCCGGTCGTCAGCTCGGCCGACTCCACCTGGTTCTTGCTGATCGCCTGGATGACCTTGCTGGTGTCCACCGTCTTGTAGCCGCCGGACGAGCCGACGACCTGCATCAACACGACCACGGCGAGGACGGCCAGCACGATCCACATGACCGGCCCACGGAAGTATCGCTTCACGTCCATCCATACGGGGCGGTGTCGCCCCGTCCCTCCTGCCCGTAGGTAAATGCTGCTGTGAGAAAAGACTGTTCTTCGGAAGGTACCCCAGCATTGTCACCCGCGACTGCACGGTGCGGCTGGCAAAGACGCCTTCCCCTGCTCCAACGGCGCGAAATGGGTGAGGGTTCCCCGAAGGGCTGCCCGGGTCCTCAGCCGCCGTAGACGTGCGGCGCGAGGGTGCCGACGAACGGGAGATTCCGGTACTTCTCCGCGTAGTCCAGGCCGTAGCCCACGACAAACTCGTTAGGAATGTCGAAGCCGATCCACTTCACGTCGATCGCGACCTTCGCGGCGTCCGGCTTGCGCAGCAGGGTGCAGACCTCGAGCGAGGCGGGCTCCCGGGAACCGAGGTTCGACAGCAGCCAGGACAGCGTCAGGCCCGAGTCGATGATGTCCTCGACGATCAGGACGTGCTTGCCCTTGATGTCGGTGTCCAGGTCCTTGAGGATCCGGACCACGCCGGAGGACTGGGTGCCCGCGCCGTACGAGGACACCGCCATCCAGTCCATGGTGACCGGGGTGGACAGCGCACGCGCCAGGTCCGCCATCACCATCACGGCGCCCTTCAGCACACCGACGATGAGCAGGTCCTTGCCCGCGTACTCCGCATCGATCTTCGCGGCCAGCTCGGCCAGCTTCGCGTCGATCTCTTCCTTGGTGATGAGCACCGACTTGAGGTCGGCGCCCATGTCCTTCTCGTCCACGTACGTCACTTTCCTGGGGTGCTTCAGCGCTTCAGCCCTGCCGGATGACAAGTCTGCCACCCTGCCGCCGCGCCTCCACCCGGCCGGGGAGGTTGATGGCTCCCTGACCGCGCCAGCCGGTGATCAGCCGGTCCACTTCCTCGATGTGCCGGGCGAAGAGCGAGCCGGCGGGCGAACCCGCGGCGATGACGGCCTTGCGCAGCACCCGGCGGCGGACGGCGGACGGCAGGGCGAAGAGCTTCGCGCAGTCGAGCTGACCGGATCCGTCGCGTACGGACGCGTCCGCGTCGGCGGCCCAGGCGTCCAGGGCGTCGGCGTCGTCCCGGGAGAGCTGCGCGGTGCGGGCGAGCGCCTCGATGACGCCTTTGCCCAGCGCTTTCTCCAGCGCGGGCAGGCCCTCGTGGCGCAGCCGGGAGCGGGTGTACGCGGGGTCCGCGTTGTGCGGGTCGTCCCAGACGGCGAGCGACTGGACCATGCAGGCCTTGCGGGCGGTCTGCCGGTCGATGCCCAGGAAGGGGCGGCGGTAGCGGCCCTCGGAGCCGGGACCGCCGGAGACGGAGGCCATGCCGGACAGGGAGCGGATGCCGGAGCCGCGGGCGAGGCCCAGCAGGACGGTTTCGGCCTGGTCGTCGCGGGTGTGGCCGAGGAGTACGGCGTCGGCGCCGAGGCGCTGCGCGGCCTCGTCGAGGGCGGCGTACCGGGCGTCGCGGGCGGCCGCTTCGGGGCCGCCGTCGCGGCCGACGGTGACGGCGACCGACTCGACCGGGTCCAGCCGCAGCGCGGTCATGCGCGTGACGACCTCGGCGGCCCGCAGATCGGAGCCGGCCTGGAGGCCGTGGTCGACGGTGACACCGCCGGCCCGGACGGAGAGTTTGGGGGCTTCGAAGGCGAGAGCGGAGGCGAGCGCCATCGAATCGGCGCCGCCGGAGCAGGCGACCAGCACGAGGGGCGTCGCGCCCGGCTCGTGCGGTGTGTAGTCGGTCAGTACGTCGTGAAGTACGCGGCGGACCGCCAGGCGTATCGCCGCGACCGCAGGATGGGGACCCATGTCCGGTGCCCTTCGGTGAAGTTGGGGGGTGCGTTGCGTCGGGGGGCAGATCAGTCACTCAGAGTGCGTCGATGGTGACAGAGCCGAGCCGTTCCCCGAGCATCGCACGCCTATCCATCGCCCACGGTCCCTCGGATGGGTGATTGGGGAGGCGTTCTCCTGCCGCCGGCAGCGTCCCCGTCACCCCTCTGCTCTACGGTGCACCCGCGCGACCCAGTCCGCCGGTTTGGCGATCTCCGCCTTGGTGGGCAGCGTGTTCGGAGAGGTCCAGACGCGGTTGAAGCCGTCCATGCCGACCTCCTCCACCACGGCCCGTACGAAGCGCTCGCCGTCCCGGTACTGGCGCAGCTTGGCGTCCAGGCCCAGCAGCTTGCGCAGGGCCTGGTCGAGGCGGCTGGCGCCGCTGGCCCGGCGCTGCTGGAACTTCTCCCGGATCTCGGCGACGGAGGCCACGATG
This sequence comes from Streptomyces sp. A3M-1-3, assembly GCF_024213665.1. Classification (GTDB taxonomy): domain Bacteria; phylum Actinomycetota; class Actinomycetes; order Streptomycetales; family Streptomycetaceae; genus Streptomyces. Next base: position 82,925 of record NZ_JANAVP010000029.1, on the reverse strand, counting down.
TCCGGTCCGACTCCGTCCATCACATAGTCCGCGTGCCCCTCCAGCAGGGACATCACGGCGGTCAGCCGGCCCAGGATCTCCCGCTGGGCCGGGGTCTGCACCAACTCGACGATCGACCGGCCGTTTTCGTCGTCGTCGCGGGGGCCCGCCAGCGACTGGGCCGCCTCCCGGAGGCGCTCGAGGATCGTCATCGGGTCGACCTCGGTCTGCTCGAGGAATGACTGGATTTCGCCCTCGAGGTGGTCGCGCAGCCACGGCACCGCCGTGAACTGGGTGCGGTGAGTCTCCTCGTGCAGGCACACCCACAGGCGGAAGTCGTGCGGGTCGACGTCCAGCTCGCGCTCGACGTGCACGATGTTCGGGGCGACGAGCAGCAGCCGGCCGCCGCCGCGCTCGGATCCGGGGAGGTCGCGCGAGGCGGGGGCGAAGGTCTCGTACTGGCCGAGCACGCGTGACGCGAGGAACGACAGCAGCATGCCCAGCTCGACGCCGGTCACCTTGCCGCCGACCGCGCCCATCACGGCGCCGCCCGGGGTGCCGCCCCGGCGCTCCTGCATCTTGTCCAGCAGAGGCCGCAGCAGCTCACGGAAGCCCGCGACGTTCGCCTTGACCCAGCCGGCCCGGTCGACGACGAGGACGGGGGTGTCCTCCGCCTCGGTGCCCTCCGGCATCATGCGGGTGAACGAACGGACGTGCTCCTCCGAGGACTTGGCATGCCTGCGCAGCTCCGCGACGACGGCACGCGCCTCGTCCCGGGTCACCTCCGGACCCGGCCGTACCAGCCGGGTCGCGGTCGCCACCGCAAGATTCCAGTCGACCATCTCCGCACCACCGATGCTCGTCATGCGTCAACCGTACGTGCTCGGGTCTCCCGCGGTGAGGTGTTGGACCCGGCTCCGTCCCGGTCCGATCCCCTACGGGACCCCGGTGACGGCTGAGGCCAGCCGGTCGAGCGCGGACTCGGCCGCGTCTTTGCCCAGGGTCCCCGAAGCCATGAACGCGAACGCGAGCAGTCGTCCGTTCGCGTCCACCACGGTGCCCGCGAGGGTGTTCACGCCGTTCAGTGTGCCGGTTTTGGCGCGGACCAGCCCGCCGACGGGTGAGCCGTCCCCGTACCGCTTGCTCAGCGTGCCGGTGAAGCCGGCCACCGGCAGGCCGGTGAGCACCGGGCGCAGCTGGGGGCGGGCGGGGTCGGCGGCGCGGACGAGGAGGCCGGTGAGGAAGGCGGCGGAGACCTTGTCGTCGCGGTTCAGTCCGCTGCCGTCCGCGAAGCGGGTGCGCTTGGTGTCCATTCCGAGCTCGCGCAGCTCGGCGGCGACCGCCTTCCGCGCGCCCTCGAAGCTCGCGGGCTCGCCCGCCGCGAGGGCGGTCTGGCGGGCCAGGGCCTCGGCGATGTCGTTGTCGCTGTTGGTCAGCATCCGCTCCACCAGGGCGGACAGGGGCGCGGAGAGGCTCTTGGCCAGGGGTTTCGCCGTAGCGGCGGGCTTCCCGGGGGCGGGGTCGCCGGTCGTACGGATGCCGCGCTCGCGCAGCATCCCGGCGAAGGCGCGGGCCGCGTCGCCGGCCGGGTCGCCGGTACGTGGCGCCACTCCCGCGTCGGAGTCGTCGAGGCGGCCTTCGTCGGCCATCAGCGGGGTGATCCGGGCGATGTTGTCGTTGCCGGCGCCGATGGGGTGGTACTCCGGGCCCGAGTAGAGCGAGGTGTCGTACGCGAGCGTGACCTCGGCGATGCCGCGGCCTTTGAGGGCGCGGGCGGTGTCGTCGGCCAGGGCGGGCAGGCTCGCCCCGCTTGCGGGTGTGCCGCGCTTGCCGGGCTTGCGGGCGGTCAGGGTCGGGTCGCCGCCGCCGACGAGCACGATCTGCCGGGTGCCGGCCTTGAGGTCGGCGCCGGGGGCCGCCATGACGGTCGTGGCGATGCGGTGGTCCGGGCCGAGGGCGGAGAGCACGGCCGCGGCCGTGGCGATCTTGACCGTGGAGGCCGGTGTCATGGCCTCCCCGGCCCCGGAGCCGTACAGCTGCTCGCCCGTGGCGGTGTCCACGACCGAGGCGGTCTGCACCGTGCCGAGCGCGGGGACGTTCAGCAGCGGCCGGAGCGCGGCAGCGAGCGGGCCGGCGCCGGCCGGCGGGACAGCCTGTGTGCCGAGGGCGGAGAGCACTCCGGCGGCGCTCGGCGCGGGGGCCGGCGCGAGGGGCGAGACGGGGGGCGAGACGGGGGGCGGGGAGGCGCTGCGGCCGTGATGTCCGCCACCCGTCCGGTCCTGGGACGCGGCCCACTGCCGCTCGGCCTTACGCTGACCGGAGTCCCAAGGGCCTGCCGCGGTCACCACCCCGGCCGAGAGGGCGAGGCCGACCACGGCGGCGCCCGTCGCGAGTTGCCACGTTCTGATCACTGGCACCTCGGACCAGCCCCTTTCGCGATCACTCATGTGCGTGAGGGACACTTAATCACCCGAAGTATGTGCTGATCATGGAGGAGCCACCCGTGGAGTTCGACGTCACCATCGAGATCCCGAAGGGTTCGCGGAACAAGTACGAGGTGGACCACGAGACCGGTCGGATCCGCCTGGACCGTCGACTCTTCACTTCGACCAGCTACCCGGCCGACTACGGCTTTGTCGAGAACACCCTCGGCGAGGACGGCGACCCGCTGGACGCCCTGGTCATCCTGGACGAGCCGACCTTCCCCGGCTGCCTCATCAAGTGCCGCGCGATCGGCATGTTCCGGATGACCGACGAGGCCGGCGGCGACGACAAGCTGCTGTGCGTGCCGGCGTCCGACCCGCGCGTCGAGCACCTGCGCGACATCCACCACGTGTCGGAGTTCGACCGTCTGGAGATCCAGCACTTCTTCGAGGTCTACAAGGACCTGGAGCCGGGCAAGTCGGTCGAGGGCGCGAACTGGGTCGGCCGGACCGAGGCCGAGGCCGAGATCGAGGCCTCGTACAAGCGCCTTCAGGCTCAGGGCGGCAACCACTGACGAGCCCCAGCGGCTCGCGTGACGGCATGGCGGGCGGTGCACCCCAGCGGGGACGCACCGCCCGCCGGTGTGTTTGGGCCGCTCCTGGGGCCACAGGACCCACTGCGGTAACACTGGACATACTGGGCATGCGGAACGTGCGAGAACCGCGTCAGGACGGTCGGCACGGAAAGAAGGAGTGTGTTGGTGGCGGAGCCGGAAGGGTCCGAGGACCGCAAGCCGCAGTCTGACGAGGCGCGGAGCGCCTTTACGCCACCCGCCGGGGTGGAACAGCCGGCGGTGGCCGAGGAAGAGCATCCGACCTCGGAGTTCGCGGTTCCGTCCGGGCTGGCTCCCGATGCGGCCGGCGAGGCACCCGCCCAGGCACCTGCCCAGGCACCTGCCAAGACTGAGGGGTCTGCCTTCGCACCGCCCAGCACGTACAGCGCCCAGCACTCGCCACCCGCCTTCACACCCGCCCACGGCTTTCCCACGGTCAGGCTGACCAAAGAGGCGCCCTGGCAGGACCGCATGCGCACGATGCTGCGCATGCCGGTGGGCGAGCGGCCGGTCGCCGAGCCGGTGCAGAAGCAGGACGACGCCGGTCCTGCCGTACCGCGCGTGCTCGACCTGACCCTGCGTATCGGCGAACTGCTGCTCGCGGGGGGCGAGGGCGCCGAGGACGTGGAGGCGGCGATGTTCGCCGTCACCCAGGCGTACGGTCTGGACCGCTGCGAGCCCACGGTCACCTTCACCCTGCTGTCGATCTCCCACCAGCCGTCGCTGGTCGACGACCCGGTGACGGCCAGCAGGACCGTACGCAGGCGGGCCACCGACTACACCCGGCTGGCCGCGGTGTTCCGGCTGGTCGCGGACATCAGCGCCGAGGACATCGACGTCTCGCTGGAGGAGGCGTACCGGCGGCTCGCGGAGATCCGACGCAACCGGCACCCGTACCCGGGCTGGGTGCTCACCGCGGCCAGCGGACTGCTGGCCGGGGCGGCGTCCACTCTGGTCGGCGGTGGCGTGGTGGTGTTTCTCGCCGCGGCGGTCGGCGCGATGCTCGGCGACCGGCTGGCGTGGCTGTTCGCGGGCCGCGGGCTGCCGGAGTTCTACCAGTTCGTAGCGGCGGCGATGCCGCCCGCGGCGATGGGCGTCGCGCTGACCCTCGCGCACGCGGACGTCCGCGCCTCCGCGGTGATCACCGGTGGGCTGTTCGCGCTGCTGCCGGGAAGGGCTCTGGTCGCGGGCGTACAGGACGGCCTGACCGGCTTCTACATCACCGCCGCCGCCCGGCTGCTCGAAGTCATGTACCTGTTCGTCGGCATCGTCGTCGGCGTGCTGCTGGTGCTCTATCTCGGTGTGCAGCTGGGCGCCGAGCTGGACCCCGACGCGGCGCTGACGATCACCGAGCGGCCGGTGGCGCAGATCCTGGCCTCCATGGTGCTCTGCTTCACCTTTGCGATCCTGCTCCAGCAGGAACGCGGCACGGTGCTGATGGTGACCCTCAACGGCGGCGTCGCCTGGGTGGTCTACGGAGCGATGCACTACGCGGGCGGGATTCCGCCGGTGCCCTCGACCGCCGTCGCAGCCGGCCTCGTCGGCCTGTTCGGGCAGCTGTTCTCGCGCTACCAGTTCGCTTCTGCCCTGCCGTACGTCACCGCGGCGATCGGCCCGCTGCTGCCGGGCTCCGCGACGTACTTCGGGCTGCTTGCCATCGCCCAGAACCGGCTGGACGCGGGCCTGGTCTCGCTCACCAACGCGGCCGCGCTGGCCATCGCCATCGCAATCGGCGTGAACCTGGGCGGGGAGATCTCCCGGCTGTTCATCCGGCTGCCGGGCGCGGTCAGCCGGGCGAACCGCCGCGCGGCCAAGCGGACGCGCGGCTTCTGATGATGCCGCCTCCGGCGGTCAGCGCTTGGCGTGGCGGCCGCGCTGCGCCGGGGGCGTGCTGCTCTCCTCCGGGCTTTCGGCGACGGCCTTCTTGGACTTGCCGCGCGCCCGCAGGAACTCGATCGCGATCGGAACCACCGAGATCAGCACGATGGCGATGAGGATCGCCTCGATGTGCTGGTGAACGAAGTCGACCTTGCCGAGGGCGGCGCCGAGCAGGGTGACGCCGGCGCCCCAGAGCACGCCGCCGATCACGTTGAACGTGAGGAACGAGCGGTAGTTCATCCGGCTCACACCGGCGATGATCGGCGTGAACGTACGCACGATGGGCACGAAACGGGCCAGCACCAGCGACTTCGGGCCGTACTTCTCGAAGAAGTCGTGGGCCTTCTCGACGTTCTCCTGCTTGAAGAACCGCGAGTCCGGGCGCTTGAACAGCGCCGGGCCGACCTTGCGGCCGAAGAGGTAGCCGACCTGGTCCCCGATGACCGCCGCGAGCACGATGAGCGTGCACACCAGCCAGAGCGGGTAGTCCAGCTTGTCGCCCGTCACCAGCAGGCCGGTGGTGAACAGCAGCGAGTCGCCGGGCAGGAAGAAGCCGATGAGCAGCCCCGACTCGGCGAAGACGATGACGAGGACACCGATCAGTCCGAAGGTCCCGATCAAATAGTCCGGGTCCAGCCAGCTCGGTCCGAGCGCAATCGTATTCACGGGTTCCGGGCTCCTGGATCGGTCGTCTGAGTGGGCTGCCCAAAGCTATCAACGCCAGGTGACTCTGCCAGGTTCCAGCCCACCGCCCGGGATGCGGGGTGGGCGGGCCGGTACAAAGCTGTGCCTCAAGGAGGTGGATGCGCATGGGCATCGAGGACTACGGCGGCGGTCAGGGACTCCAGTCCGACGTCCTGGTGGTGACGACCAATGATGTGCCGGGCCACCAGGTGCAGCAGGTCATCGGAGAGGTGTTCGGTCTGACCGTACGCTCGCGGCACTTGGGCAGCCAGATCGGCGCCGGCCTGAAGTCGATGATCGGCGGTGAGCTCAAGGGACTCACCAAGACACTGGTGGAGACCCGGAACCAGGCGATGGAACGCCTCGTCGAGCAGGCGAAGGCCCGCGGCGCGAACGCCGTGCTGATGTTCCGCTTCGATGTGACGGAAGCCGCCGACATCGGCACCGAGGTGTGCGCGTACGGCACGGCGGTCGTGATCTCCAAGCTGTGAGCGCGCGTACGGGCCGGGGCGCCCGGTCCGTACGCCGCCCGGTCCGTACGCCGTCCAGCCGTACGCCGCCCAGCCGTACGCCGCCCGCTCGAACGGACCAGTCCGCGCGCCGAATTCATTGCCCGGGTTTGCCGCATTCCTCCCGTTAACGTGAGCCCGTGGCCCTCGACACGCGACCCACCCCGAGCGCGCGCACCCTGCTGCCGCTGATCGTGCCCTCCCTGGTGGTCGGGGTCGCGGCGAGCCTCGTGCTCCTCCCGGATGCCCTCGGCGTCGGCCGCTTCTCCGCGCTCTGGATGATCGTCGTGCTCACCGCGACGGCTTCGCGGTGGGGCTCGTGGTGTGGAAGGTGCACGGGCACGCCGGACCCGACCCCGAGAACCCGATCATCGCCGCCAACGTCGCCCCCACCTACTGGCTCGGCAGCAGAGCCCTGCCACGCGTCCCCGGCGCGCTCTGGGTCTCGCTCGCGGCGGCCTGCACGATCGGCGCGCTGTTCGGCACGCCCGTCGCGGCCGCGCTGGTGCTCTCCGAGGCGCTCACCGCCCAGCCGGGGCCGCTGATGCTGACGGCGGGCGGACTGGTGCTCGGGCTGCTCGGCACGCTCGGCGGCCGGCTCGCCTTCGGCTTCCGCGGCGGGCGGATCTTTCCCGCCGTCGCCACCGCGCTTCCCCTGCTCTGTGTGGCGACACTCCCCGCCTGGCTGCTGGTCACCGGCCGCCCCCAGATGCAGCTCCACGACGACGGCACCCCACTTCGCTAGGAGAGAGCAGATATGGCGCTTCACCACGGCGGCACCCGCCGCGACGAGAGCGACGAGCGGCGACGGCTCGCCCTCAACCCCTTCTACGGCCAGGCCAATCCAGTGGGCGGCATGACCACGGCCCCGCCCAAGCACCGGCTCCCGGACAGCCCGCTGCCGCCGACCACCGCCTACCAGCTGGTCCACGACGAGCTGATGCTCGACGGGAACGCGCGGCTCAACCTCGCCACCTTCGTCACCACCTGGATGGAGCCCCAGGCCGGCGTGCTGATGGGCGAGTGCCGGGACAAGAACATGATCGACAAGGACGAGTATCCGCGCACCGCCGAACTGGAGCGGCGCTGTGTCGCGATGCTCGCGGACCTCTGGCACGCTCCCGATCCCGCGACGGCCGTGGGCTGTTCGACCACGGGCTCCAGCGAGGCCTGCATGCTCGCGGGCATGGCCCTCAAGCGCCGCTGGGCGCAGCGGGCCGCCACCCGGAAGGAGGGCGGCCGCTATCCCGGGACCGCCCGGCCGAATCTCGTCATGGGCGTCAATGTCCAGGTCTGCTGGGAGAAGTTCTGCAATTTCTGGGAGGTGGAGATGCGGCAGGTGCCCATGGAGGGCGACCGCTTCCATCTCGACCCCGAGGCCGCGGCGGCGCTCTGCGACGAGAACACCATCGGGGTGGTGACCGTACTCGGGTCGACCTTCGACGGTTCGTACGAGCCGATCGGCGAGGTCTGTGCCGCGCTGGACGCCCTCCAGGAGCGCACGGGCCTCGATGTACCGGTGCATGTGGACGGCGCCTCGGGCGCGATGGTCGCACCCTTCGTCGACGAAGACCTGGTCTGGGACTTCCGGCTGCCGAGGGTCTCCTCCATCAACACCTCGGGCCACAAGTACGGGCTGGTCTACCCGGGAGTCGGCTGGGCACTGTGGCGCTCGCCCGCCGAACTCCCCGAGGAACTGGTCTTCCGGGTCACCTACCTCGGCGGCGACATGCCGACCTTCGCCCTCAACTTCTCCCGCCCCGGCGCCCAGGTGGTGGCGCAGTACTACACCTTCCTGCGGCTGGGCCGGGAGGGCTACCGGGCCGTGCAGCAGACGACCCGGGAGGTGGCGCGCAGCCTCGCCGACCGGATCGAGGAGATCGGCGACTTCCGACTCCTCACGCGCGGCGATCAGTTGCCCGTGTTCGCCTTCACCACCGCGCCGGATGTGACGGCCTTTGACGTCTTCGACGTGTCCCGCAGACTGCGCGAGCGCGGCTGGCTGGTGCCCGCCTACACCTTTCCGGAGAACCGCACCGACCTCTCCGTGCTCCGCGTGGTCTGCCGCAACGGCTTCTCGGCCGATCTCGGCGCGCTCCTGATGGAGGACCTGGAGCGGATCCTGCCCGAACTGCGCAGTCAGCCGCACCCGCTGGGCCACGACGAAGCGATGGCGACCGCCTTCCATCACTGACCGCCGGCCCGCCGCGACCAGCGCAGCCACCGCCGCGATCCCCCCACGCATTCCGCCACACATTCCCCCGCGCATGATCCCCCCTGGTGTCCGCGGTGATAGCAAGTACCTCTGATACACCGCGGACACCCGGGAGGTTCCACTCGCTCAGTGGCTCAGTCGCCTGAACCGCCTCACCGCCAGCGGGAAGAAGACCGCCACCAGCGCCACCGGCCACGCGACCGCCAGCAGTCCCGCGTGCTCCGCCGCCCAGGAGGTGCCCGCGGCGGCCGGGTTGCCGAAGAGGTCCCGTACCGCCGTGGCCGTCGCCGACATCGGGTTCCACTCCACGACCGCGCCCAGCCAGCCCGGCATCGACTCCGGCGTGGCGAAGGCGTTGGAGAGGAAGCCGACCGGCCAGACCAGAATCTGTACCGCCTGCACCATCTCCGGCTTACCGGCCACCATCGCCAGATGGATGCCGATCCACAGCATGGCGAACCTCAACAGGAGCAGCAGGCCCACCGCTCCCAGCGCCGCCGCCAGGCCGCCGTGCCAGCGCCAGCCGATCAGCAGCCCGACCCCGATCATGACCAGCAGACTGAGGGCCGACTGCAGCATGTCCGCGAAACTCCGGCCGACCAGTACTGCGGACGAGGCCATCGGCATCGACCGGAACCGGTCGATCACGCCCTTGTTGAGATCCTGGGTGACGGCGAGCATCGTTGCCTCCAGGCCGAACGCCATGGTGAGGACGAGCATGCCCGGCACCAGGAACTCGACGTACTCGCCCTCGATGCCCTTCCCGCCGCCGACCAGGTAGCCGAACATCAGCAGCAGCATCACCGGGAAGACCAGCCCGACGACGACCTGCACCGGCTGCCGTGCCCAGTGCGCAAGCTCCCGCCGGGTCATGGTCCATGAGTCCGCGACCATCCAGCTCGACGTCGCACTCATACGGCGGTCTCCTCTTTCTCCTGATCGTGTGTGAGATACAGGAACACCTCGTCGAGCGTGGGCCTGCGCACCGCGATGTCCTCCGGCTCGATCCCGGCCGCCGCCAGCGCCCGTACGGTCCCGGTGAGCGCGGCCATCCGGTCGCCGACCGGCGCGCTGACCAGCCGCCGGTCCTCGTCCGTGTCGACCCGGTCCGCCCGCGCCGCCATGCCGATCACCGAGGCGGCCGCGCCCAGTTGCCCCGCGTCGTGCAGCACGACGTCGATCCGGTCCCCGCCGACCTTGCCCTTCAGCTCGTCCGGAGTGCCGTCGGCGATCACCCGCCCGTGGTCGATCACCGCGATCCGGCCGGCCAGCTGGTCGGCCTCCTCCAGGTACTGCGTGGTCAGCAGTACGGTCGTGCCGCCCCCGACCAGCGCGCGCACCGCGTTCCACACCTCCGTACGGCCGCGCGGATCGAGTCCCGTCGTCGGCTCGTCCAGGAAGAGGATCTTCGGCTCCGTGATCAGTGAGGCCGCCAGGTCCAGCCGCCGCCGCATACCGCCGCTGTACTGCTTGACCGCCTTCCGCCCGGTGTCCGCGAGCCCGAACCGCGCCAGCAGCTCGTCCGCCCGTACGCCCGCCCGGCGCGTGCCGAGGTGATGCAGCCGGCCGAACATCTCCAGGTTCTACCGGCCGCTCAGCTCCTCGTCCACCGCCGCGTGCTGGCCCAGCAGCCCGATCCGCTGCGGCACCTCGGCGGCCTCGCGGGCCACGTCGAATCCGGCGACCTCCGCACGGCCTCCGTCGGGGCGCAGCAGGGTCGACAGGATCCGTACGGCTGTGGTCTTGCCGGCCCCGTTCGGCCCGAGCACGCCGTACACCGTGCCGCTCTCGACGGTCAGATCGAGACCGCTCAGAGCCTGCTTGTCCCCGTATCTCTTGCGCAGTCCTTCGACGACGATCGCGTCTCCCACCACACCCAGCTCCTCCCGCCAGCAGGGTAATCAAACTTGACTACCCTGCGCCCAAGCCAACCGGGCCGCGCTTCGTTAGTCAAACTTGATTACTCGGCATCCCCGGGATGCGGGGCCCCGGTGGCATAGGGGTTCTCCTCGCCCTCCGCGAGCACGCCCACAAAAGTCTCGCCCTCACCCGCGAAGGTGTACGCCCCGCCCTCGATCCGCTCGATCAGACCGCGCGTCCACTCGGCACCACCGTCCGCCGAGTGAACCCACATATTCATGATTTCGCCGATATGGCCGAGCTGCTCGGGGCTGTCCCCCGGCGTGTAGTACTCCGTGACCGCCGCCCGCCACTGCTCCAGACCGTGCACCCGCTCCTTGAGCAGGGCGACCGCCTCCGACCTCTCCAGGTCGACGATGAAGCCGACGCCCGCCGACAGCACGTCCATCTTCTGGTCGTACGCCGTGAGGGCGTCGCGCAGCAGCGTGAAGAACTCCTCGGTGCCCCGCTCGGTGATTTCGTACTCTGTACGCGGCGGCCCGCCGACCGTGCTGGGTGCGACCTCGTGCGCGTGCAGCAGCCCCTGCTTCGCCATCTGCTTCAGCGCGTGATAGATCGAGCCGGGCTTGGCGTTCGACCACTCGTGTGCGCCCCAGAACTCCAGGTCGTTACGTACCTGATAGCCGTGCGCCCGCCCGTGCTGACGGACCGCACCGAGCACCAGCAGCCGGATCGCAGACATCCCCATACCCCTTTAATCAACTTTGACTAGGGTACCCCTGCTCCTCCACCAGGTCGAACGCACCCTTCCCGTCCAGCGACTCCCTGATGATGTCGGCGTGCCCGGCGTGCCGCCCGATCTCCTCGACCAGATGCAGCATCAGCCAGCGCATCGACACCGAGGCGTCCTTGGGGTACCAGGGCGCTTCGGGCAGCGGGAAGGTGTCGTTGAGACTCGGCACCGACCGGATGAACTCCTCGGTCTCCTTCGCCACGTCGTCCCAGAACGCCAGCATCATCGGGATCGACTCGCCGTCGACCAGCCGGAAGCTGTAGGCCCACGTCTCCTCGCTGCGCTCCTTCTCATTCGGCCGCTGCTGGGCCAGCCGCAGCCAGCCCAGCTCCGTCTCGGCGACATGCTTGAGGAGCCCGGAGAGGCTGAGCTCACTGGCACTGGGCCGACTCGCGGCCTGCTCCTCGGTCAGTCCGAGGACCGAGCGCCGGATCGCGCCGCGCTGCGCCTCGACGAAGGAGAGGAGCGCGCCGCGCTCGTCGCCGGGCGCCTCTGCGGGAACGTGAGTGACCATGATGTCCGCCTTTCAGATGCCATCCGTCCTGACACCAACCAAGCTACGGACCCTTGCGGTCAGCTTCTGTCCTCAACCCACGGACACGCGGAACTCGCAGAACTCAGAACGGGGATCAGAACGGGGATCAGAACGGGAACTGCGTGCGCCCGTGCTGCACCGAGATCCACTTCTGGGTGGTGAACGCCTCCACCGTCGAGTGCCCGTTCAGCCGGCCGATCCCCGAATACTTCTCCCCGCCGAAGGCCACCAGCGGCTCGTCCTGGATCGTCGAGTCATTGACGTGGATCATGCCGGTCTCGATGCGCTTGGCGAACCGCACGCCCCGCTCGACATTCGCGGTGTGCACCGCCCCGCTCAGCCCGTACGGACTGTCGTTGGCGATCCGTACCGCCTCGTCCTCCCCGTCGAACGGCACGAGCAGCACCACCGGACCGAAAATCTCCTGCGTCAGGATCGGCGAACCCTCCGGCAGCCCGGCCAGTACCGTCGGCTCGACCAGGTTGCCGCGCGTCCGCCCGTGCACGAGGGCAGTCGCCCCGGCCGCCATCGCCTCGTCCACCAGCCCCGTCAGCGCCTCCGCCTGGAAGGAGTTGATGACCGGGCCGATCTGGGTGTCGGGGTCGTGCGGGTCACCGGTCTTCAGGGCCTTCACCCGGGCGACGAACTTCTCGGTGAACTCCTGCTCCACCTTGCGGTCCACCAGGATGCGGTTGGCCGCCATACAGACCTGGCCCTGGTACACGAAGCGGCTGAACACCGCCGCGTCCACGGCGTAGTCGACGTCCGCGTCGTCCAGGACGACGAGCGCGCTGTTGCCGCTCAGCTCCAGGATCGCCCGCTTGAAGTGACTCCCGGCCACGGCCCCGACATGCCGCCCGACGCGGTCCGAGCCCGCGAACGAGATCACCTTGGGCACCGGGTGGGCGATGAGCGCGTCGCCGATCTCCGCGATGTCCGTGACCAGCACATTGAGCAGCCCGGCCGGCAGCTCCGCATCCTCGAAGATCTTGGCGATCAGGCCGCCGCCGACCACCGGGGTGTTCTGGTTGGGCTTGATGACGACGGCGTTTCCGAGTGCCAGCGCCGGCGCGACCGACTTCATCGTCACCAGGAAAGGGAAGTTGAAGGGACTGATGACTCCGATGACACCCACCGGCAGCCGGTAGACCCGATTCTCCTTGCCGTCCACCGGCGAAGGCAGGATCCGGCCCTCGGGACGCACCGCGAGCTGTATGGCCTCCCGCAGGAACTCCTTGGCGAGGTGCACCTCGTAGTGCGCCTTGAGCCGCGTCCCGCCCAGCTCATCGATGATCGCCTCAATGATCTCGTCCTCGCGCTCCTCGGTGATTCTGAGTGCGCGCTCGAAGACGAGCCGTCTGGTGTACGGGTTGGTCTCCGCCCAGGGCTTCTGCGCCCGCTCCGCCGCCCGGTAGGCCTGGTCGACCTCGTCGACCGTGGCCACGGTGATCGCGGCGAGCTTCTCCCCGTCGTACGGGTTGAAGTCGATGATGTCCCACGAACCGCTGCCGGTCCGCCATTCGCCGTCTATGTACTGATGGGCCAGATCGGTGAAGAAGGACATCTCATCCCTTACTTCGGCTGCTACTTCGGATGCACGTGCCTGATGATCCCTCATCGTACTTGTGCGTCAGGAGAGTTGGAGTAGACCGCGAAGCAAATCCCGCGCGCCGTCGGGATCCGGGCTGTCCAGCTGGAGCCGCTTCATCACCCGTTCGTACAGGGCGACCTCCTCGGCCTTGTCGAGATACAGGGCGCTCGTCAGCTGCTCCAGATAGACCAGGTCCTGCAGATCGGACTCGGGGAAGCGCAGCATGGTGAAGGCACCGCCCTCGCCCGCGTGCCCGCCGAAACTGAACGGCATCACCTGCAGCGTGATGTTGGGCCGCTCGGAGATCTCGATGAGATGCTCCAACTGCCCCCGCATCACCGACCGGTCGCCGTACGGCCGGCGCAGCGCGGCCTCGTCGAGTACGGCGTGGAAGCGCGGGGCGCGCTCCGAGACCAGTACCTTCTGCCGCTCCAGCCGGAGCGCGACACGGCGCTCGATCTCCGCCTTGGGGGCGTCGGGGATGCCTCGGCTGACGACGGCGTGTGCGTACGCCTCGGTCTGCAACAGGCCGTGGACGAACTGCACCTCGTAGATCCGGATGAGCGAGGCCGCTCCCTCCAGGCCGATGTACGTCTGGAACCAGCCGGGCAGTACGTCGCCGTAGCTGTGCCACCAGCCCGCCACGTTGGCCTCGCGCGCCAGGCCGAGCAGGGATGCGCGTTCCGCTTCGTCGCTGACTCCGTAGAGCGTCAGGAGGTCCTCGACATCCCTGGCCTTGAAGCTCACCCGTCCCAACTCCATGCGGCTGATCTTCGATTCGGATGCGCGGATCGAGTAACCGGCCGCCTCACGGGTAATGCCACGGGATTCGCGCAGTCGCCTGAGCTGTGATCCCAGGAGGATGCGCCGCACCACAGAGCCACTGGACTCGCCTGCGGTCACGTTTCCAACCCTCCCCATCCGACGGTGTGTGCGTGGGGGCACCCCCGGACCCCAAGTCCCGCAGTCTGCCATCAAAACGCTTCAGCCCGTACTCATTCGGTTACGGAAATGAAGAGCGCGGCAGAAGACCCTCAGAGAACCATGAGGAATATATGAGCAAGAACCGGCACGGGGCCGGACAGGTCCGGCGCGTGCACGTGCATCTGCCCTTGCATCCGCCGTGCGCATTCGGAACCATGGTCCCCGCGCACCTGCGTGCTCGTTCGTGTTGACGCTGTACCCACCGCAGTATCGCTACGGCCGCGAATCCCGGGAGCCTCGCATGGGGACGAATGGATCGACCATGCTCGAGCCGTTAAGGCAGGGGCTTCCTCCGATCGACCCTTCGGCTGTGTCGGGTTCGGCGTCGTGCGCTCTGCCCGCCCGCTACGAAGCGGTGCGCGGGGCACGGAAGTTCACGCAGTCGACACTGGGCCAGTGGGGTCTCGACGAGCGGTTCGACGATGTCGCGCTGGTCGTCTCCGAACTCGTCACCAACGCACTGCGGCACGCCCTGCCCGCCGACACCCCGCGCGACCACGACCAGGACCCGCCGGTACGGCTGCATCTGATGCGCTGGACGACCCGGCTGGTGTGCGCGGTACGCGATCCCAGCGACCAGAGTCCGGCCGCGGGCGACGCGCCGTACTCCACCGAGACGAACAGCTCCGCCGAGTCGGGGCGGGGGCTGTTCCTGGTGGATTCGTTCAGTGACAGCTGGGGGTGGCACCCGCTGGCGGGCCGGCTCAGCGGCAAGGTCGTCTGGGCGCTCTTCCGCCTGCAGGACAAGTAGGCCGGCAGCCTCGGCTGCCGGCCTTTCAGCCGCCGGCCCTCCAGCTGCCGACTTCCGACCTTTGGCTTTCGGCTTCCGGCTTCCGGCCTCCGACGAGGTGGTCGAACTCCCCGTCCTTGATGCCGAGCAGCATCGCCTCTATCTCGGCCGGGGTGTAGACGAGCGCGGGCCCCTCCGGATGGCGTGAGTTACGGACCGCCACATTCCCGCCCGGCAGCTTCGCGAACTCCACGCACGATCCCTGGGAGTTGCTGTGCCGGCTCTTCTGCCAGACGACCCCGTCGAGCTCTGTGGCTGCCATGCCGTTGTACGCGTGGTCCACAGCTCGCTCCCGATCGTGCAGATGTCGACTGCACCGGATCATAGCTGTGTTCACGTGCGCCTGCATGGGCAGATGCACGTGCACGGCGGGTGGCGTCTTCGTTACTCAGACGCGCCCCGAGCCGTTTCGGATCCCTTTCGCCGGCGACAACTGCCCTCAGCGGGCCGAGGACGAGTACGGCAGCAGCCCCATCTCCCGCGCGTTCTTCACCGCCCGCGCCAGCTGCCGCTGCTGCTGGGCCGTGATCCGCGTAACCCGGCGGCTGCGGATCTTCCCGCGGTCCGAGATGAACTTCCGCAGCAGATCGGTGTCCTTGTAGTCGATGTACGTGATCCCGGCCGCGTCCAGTGGGTTGGGGCGGGCCTTCAGCGGCTTGCGGGGGTCGTGGCGACGGGCCATGGGTTCTCCTCTTGCAATGGATGCGGGGGTTACGAAACGGGGTCGAGCAGGGAGTCGAACGCCGGGGGCAGGCGCTTCCACGCCTCGGGCCCGGCCGCGTACTCCGCGTCGGTCAGCAGGCACGAGTCCAGGAGCTGCCCCAGCCCCTCCCGGTCGAGGCCGGGCGAGGTGAAGACGAGGTGCTGGCAGCAGTCGCCGTGTTCGGGGTGCCAGTCGAGCGCGGCGGCGGCCCGGCGTACGGCGGGCACCAGCTCCCAGGCGGCGTCGGGCAGCGAGGCGAGCCACGGCCCGGCGTTCTCTACGCACAGCGCCCCGCCCGCCGCGTCCCAGGCCAGCAGCGTGTCCGGCCGGTCGGCGAGCCAGAACCGGCCGCGGCTGCGGGCGGCGGCGCAGGTCAGGTCCTCCAGCGCGGAGTAGAGCCGCTCCGGGTGGAAGGGCCTGCGGCGGTGCCACACCAACGTACCGACGCCCGACTCGTCCGCCTCCTGCGGCAACAGCGCGCAGGCCGGGTGCTGGCGGGCCGCGGCTGCCTCCACGTCGAAGCTGGGGGCACCTCCCGGACGGAGTCTGGGGGAGAAGGCGGCCTCGGCCAGCTCGCCGGAGCCGGCCGCCACTCGGCGCGCGGTCGGGTGGAGCTGCGCGAGCAGCGCCGCGTCCGCCTCGTCGGCCTCGTCGCTTTCGACGACGGCGAGCACCGGCGCGTACTCCAGCTGGCGCGCCCAGGTGTCCCCCACCGTGCGCTGGTCGGTGGCGGCCGCCGCGAGCCCGGCCTCGGCGAGGTCGT
Source organism: Streptomyces sp. A3M-1-3 (assembly GCF_024213665.1). GTDB lineage: Bacteria > Actinomycetota > Actinomycetes > Streptomycetales > Streptomycetaceae > Streptomyces. Next base: position 66,604 of record NZ_JANAVP010000029.1, on the reverse strand, counting down.
CGCCGCAGCCGAGGTACGGCAGGAGCAGCGCGGGGTCGACGGCGGTCATCACATTGGTGAGGTCCAGTACGTCGCCGCCGTGCGCGACGACGACCTCGGCCATAGCCTTCGGCTCTACCGAGTCCCAGAGCTCGACGACGGCCAGCCGGGTCTGGCCCCCGTCGGCCAGCCGTACCAGCTCCGGGACCAGGTCCTCGCGCAGCGCACAGCACGCGCAGTCGTTGACCAGCGGAGCCTCGCCGGCGTCCCGCTCGCCGAGCGCGTCGCGGACCGTGCGCCGCACGGTGCCCTGTGCTGCCGTGGAGAGGTCGTGGTGCAGCGCGACGCTGCCGGGCACGGTGCTCAGCAGCCGCTCCACCACCTCGTTGCGGGCATCCGAGTGCAGCCCGCAGACGATCACGACGGGCAGCTTCATCCCCGGCTCCGCCCGTAGCGGCGCTCGAAGCGCTCGACGCGTCCGGCGGTGTCGAGGACGCGTGCCGTACCCGTATAGAAGGGGTGGCTCGCCGAGGAGATCTCGACGTCGATGACGGGGTACGTGTTGCCGTCCTCCCACTCGACCGTCTTGTCGCTGGTGGCGGTCGAACGGGTGAGGAAGGCGAAGTCGGCGGCCTTGTCGCGGAAGACGACGGGGCCGTACGCGGGGTGGATTCCGGTCTGCATCTCTGCGGGTCTCCTTTGCGCTCTGCAGGCGCTCTTCTAGCGCTCTTCGCGGAAGTCGACGTGCCGGCCGGCGACCGGGTCGTACTTGCGCAAGGTCAGTCGGTCGGGGTCGTTACGGCGGTTCTTGCGGGTGACGTACGTGTAGCCGGTCCCGGCTGTGGACCTGAGCTTGATGATCGGGCGGAGTTCGTTGCGGGCCATGTGAGCTAGTATATGGAAATGGTTTCCATGTTCAAACTCAACTCCTGAGCCCCTGAACTCCGACGACGGAACGAAAGAGGTGCATCGCTCTTGTCCGCCCACTGCCAGCTGACCGGCGCCAAGCCGGGCTTCGGCAACCAGATCTCCCACTCCCACCGGCGAACGTCCCGCCGCTTCGACCCCAACATCCAGCGCAAGCGCTACTGGCTGGCGAGCGAGGGCCGGTACGTCCGGCTGACGCTGTCGGCCAAGGCGATCAAGACGATCGACACCATCGGCATCGAGGCCGCGGTGTCCCGGATCCGCGCGCGGGGAGTGAAGGTCTGATGGCCAAGAAGAGCAAGATCGCGAAGAACGAGAAGCGGAAGGTCATCGTCGAGCGGTACGCGGCCCGGCGCGCCGAGCTGAAGGAACTGCTGCGCAGTCCCGCCACGCCGGCTGCCGAACGGCAGGCGGCGCTGGAGGAGTTGCGGCGCCAGCCGCGCGACGCGAGCGCCACGCGGGTCCGCAACCGCGACAGCGTGGACGGCCGGCCCCGCGGACACCTCCGGAAGTTCGGGCTGTCCCGGGTCCGGGTGCGTGAGGAGGCACACGCCGGATTCCTCCCCGGAGTGCGCAAGTCCTCCTGGTAGCTTGGCGCGTTGCCAACCGATACAGGGGGAGTCCAGTGTTCACGCACGTACGCACCACGGCCGTCGCGGCGGCCCTTGCCGGAGCGCTTGTACTGACCGGCTGCAGCAGCGGCGACAGTGACGGCGGCGGCGACTCGGGCAAGGACAAGGGCAAGGACAGCGCCGGCGGCACCGCCCAGCCCAGTGCCCCGTCCGGCGGCGGGGAGACGAAGCCTGGCGGTGTCGACGGCAGTTGGGTCTCGACCACCGGCGGCAAGACGGTGGTGATGGCCATCGACGGCAAGCAGGTCGCGCTGGCCGGTGAGCATGTGTGCACCGGGACGGTCGCGGAGCAGACGCTGACGCTGACGCTCAAGTGCCTGGACGGGAACACGGATCGCACGAGTGGGACGCTCGAGGCGGGTGACGGCGAGACGCTGGCGGTCTCGTGGAGCGCGGGCCTGAAGGAGACGTTCACCCGGACGGGAGACCAGCCGGGGGCCGGCCTGCCGTCGGACATCCCGACCGAGCTGCCGTCGGGCTTCCCGACGCCGTGACCTGACGTCCGGGGCCCAGGCCACGGCGGCGCGGCAGTTACGCGCCGCGGGCGCCGCGCATCGCGGGGCGCCCGGGGCGGCGGGCGCGGGGCTTTCCCCTGACCCTCCCCCAGACTCCGTCCGGGGGGACCCCCACCTTCCCGAAACTGGGGGCAAGCCCCCAGCCCCCGGCGACGCGGCAGCTTCGCGCCGCCGGCACCGCGCCCCGCCCCGCGGGCCACGCGGGGCACGCCGTAGGCGGCGCTGCCGCCGGCCGGGCCGGGGCGGCGGTGAGCCGACGGTCCCCTGCCCCACCCCCTCCCGAAACTGGGGGGCAGGCGCGCGGCAGCTTCGCGCCGCGGGCGCCTGGCCTCGCGGGGCGGGCCGTAGGCGGCGCTGCCGCCGGACCTGCCACGGCTTACCCCTGGCCTCACGGCGGGGCGGTGTTGTCGGCCTCAGGCTGGGGGGTGGAGGCGGGGGTGGGGGGTTTTGGGGGGCATTTGGGCGTTGTTTGCTGCTGCCGTGCCGTGGGTCCAGCCGTCCCGGTCCGTCGCTCCGCGCAGCCTCGTTGTTGTCGTCCGCGGGAACATCCGCTCCGCGCGGTCCGCGACCGCCACCTCCCGTGCCGCCAGCACCGGGACGAGCGATCCGGACGCCTCCTCGGTTACGTGTTCCGTTACGGCGGCCAGGCGCTGGCCCACGCGGGTCGCGTACGCCAGGAGGAACGACTGGCGGAACGTCTTGGTCCGCTTGCGGCCGCCCGCCCGCTGGCCGGCCTCCGCGCGGGTCATCGCCGTCGTGCCCTGCACGAGTAGGGACGTATAGAGGAGTTCGACCGCGTCCAGGTCGCCCACGAAGCCGACGACCGTGGAGAACCCGAACGCGCTGTTCCACACCGCGCGGCAGCGGTTCGCCGAGGCCACCGCGTCCAGCAGTACCGCCTTGGCCTCCTCGTACGGGGCGTCGACCCCGATCCGGCAGGCGCCCGGCGCATCCTTCGTACCGCCGCGGGCCGCCGCCAGCACCGCCTCGTCGATGCTGTGCCGGGCCATCAGTTCCTGCGCCTTGCCGCTGAGCGCCTCCGCCTCCTCCGGGTACTCCGTCGCCTCCGCCTTGGCGAGCAGCGCCCGGATCCGGGTGAGCATGCGCGGCTCGTCGTGCGCCGGCGGCGGTACGTGCAGCGGGTCGCCCGGAACCGGGCCGACCGGCTCGATCGAGGGCAGCCGGATGAGCAGCCGCAGCAGCTCCAGCAGCGCGGTGGCCAGCGAGAACCGGTCGGCGGACTCGCGCCGGGCGAGGGCGTTCGCGTACTCGCCGTCGTTCCCCCACCACACCTCGGCGTCGAGTTCGCCGAGCTGCCCGGACCAGCGGGGCGGAAGCCTGGCGTACCGGCGGCCCTCGGCGGCGATCAGGTCGGCGACGAGCCGGACATGCCGGTCGTCGAGGTCGCGCCGGACCAGGCGTGCGACGTCGGCCGGCTGCCAGCCGCGCTCCCACGCCTGCCGTACGAACCCCTCGCCTCGCCGCAGCACCTCGCGACCGATGTCCGGCCAGCGCGCCGGATCGGCGGCGAGCAGCGACGCGCCCGTGTCCAGCCCGGTGTCGTCGTGCGCGTACAGCGCGGCCCCGAAGGCCCGCTCGACCGTGTCCCTGTCCATGCCCGTATCCATGTCCGTCAGCCGGCTGCCTCGTCCCAGGCGCGGCGCGCGCCCGCGATGGCGGCGCGGTGGTCCAGGGACCAGCCGGCGAGGGCCTTGATGAGGTGGGTGAGGCTGTGGCCCAGCTCGGTAAGTTCGTACTCGACCTGCGTCGGCACGGTGGGGTACACGGTCCGCGACACCAGGCCGTCGCGCTCCAGGCGGCGGACGGTGAGAGTGAGCATGCGCTGCGAGATGCCGTCGACCGCGCGCTGAAGCTCCTTGAATCTCCGTACGCCCGACGCGAGTTCCACCACGACCAGCACCGACCACTTGTCGCCGAGCCGGTCCAGGACATCCCTGATGCCGCAGTCGTCGTGCGGAGGGGCGCAGCTCACCACGGGCTCCGGCTCCGGCCCGGGCGCGGGCCCGGTGGTTACCGCCATGTGCCCTGCTGACATCGATGTGCCTCCTTACGGGAATGCGCCGCCGCTACCAGGATGGTCGCAGTTACCGAACGGAACCACTCACCGGGGGAGAGCTCCACCATGATTCTGGTCACCGGCGCAGGCGGCGGACTCGGCAGGCTGATCGCACAGCGGCTCGCGGGACGGCAGGATGTGGTCCTGGGCACCCGTCAGCCGGGCCCCGCCGAGCGGCGCATCGACTTCGACGACCCGGCGTCGCTGGCGGACGGCTTCGCGGGTGCCGGAACCCTGCTGCTGATCTCGGCCGGGTACGGCGAGGACGACATCGTAATCGCCCGGCACGAGGCGGCGATCTCCGCCGCCGAGCAGGCGGGCGTACGGCACGTCGTGTACACCAGCCTCTCGGCGGCCGGTGACCACCTGGCGTACGCGCTCCCCCACCGCTGGACCGAGCGCCGGCTGCGCGAAAGCGCCCTGGACTGGACGATCCTGCGCAACGGTCTGTACGCGGAACTGCTCGCGCTCCTGGCACCGCCCGGCCCGGACGGCCGCATCACCGCACCGCTGGGCTCCGGCCGGCTCGCGGCGGTGGCGCGCGAGGACCTGGCCGATGCGGCGGCACGGGTGGCGGTCTCGGCCGCCGAGCACGCGGAGCGGGTGTACGAACTGGTCGGTGAACGCGCCCTGGGCGGATCCGACTTGGCGGCCGCGCTCGCGGTCCCGTACGAGCCGGGCAGCCTGGCGGAAGCCCGGGAGTCGATCGCCGCGTCCGGTGCGCAGCCCTTCCAGGTGCCCATGCTGGTGGGCACGTACTCGGCGATCTCGGCGGGCTTCATGGACGCCACGGGAGGCGACCTGGCCACCCTGCTGGGCCGGCGGCCGCGTCCCGCGCTGGAGGTGTACGCGCAGGTGTTGGCTGGGGCATAGGCCGCTTGCCGCTGCCCTCTGGGGCGGGTGAGGCGGCTGTTACTCTCCCCCTACTCGCATGGGGGTTCGAGCCCGGGGTTCGGCCCCCGGGGGCTGCTGACTTCACGCAACGCCCGCGGCACTGCCGCCTCACGGGCCTGGGCGCGGCGCTGGCCCGGCTGTCCGCGCCGGTGACGGTGGCGGTGCTGCCCGCCGTGCGGGTGACGCGGGGGTAGCCTGACCGGCCGTCATCACGCAGGGTGATGCTTCGAAGTGTGCTCTTGGCCGGGTCCTGCGAAGGTGACTGGAGGTGAACGTCATCCCTTCCATGGGGACGACGCACCATCCCCCCAAGTTCTCTCAGGAGAAACGACCATGGCGAAGAACAAGAACCGCGACCGCAGCAACAAGCAGCAGCCCCGCAACACGGCCGAGCGTGGACCCCAGCAGCACAACGAGTCGCTGGAGACGCAGCCCGGCCGTCCGGAGACGCAGGCTGCGCCGTCCCACATGCAGGGCAAGGGCCGGCCGAAGCACAGCTGACCGCGGTCCAGAAGCTGAACGCTGAGGTGCGTACCTGCGGGTACGCACCTCAGCGGTGCGGGGCGCCCGCGTTCGTCCCCGCTGTCAGTCCCCGCTGCCACACTCGAAACCATGAGCGACCGGTGGGCCCTCGGCGAGGGCGAGGGAGGGGTTCATGTCGTGCCCCTGGGGGCTGACGCGCTGCCCGCTGGGCCCGTGCGGATCGAGCGCGACCTGGTCGAGGCCGTCCGGGCTCGGCCGACGGCGACCCGATGGGTCTGGCGGTCGACGCACGAGATCTATCCGCGCCTGCTCGCCGCAGGCGTCCGCGTCGAGCGGTGTTACGACATCGAGGACGCCGAGCAGCTGCTGCTCGGCCACGAGGGCCGGCTCGGCGAGCCCCGTTCGGCGGCCGCTGCCTACGCGCGGCTGTGCCACGCACCCGTACCGCCCGATCCGCCGCAGCGGTCCGCCGAGCCCGCCTCGCAGTCCTCCCTGTTCGAGCCACAGCCGGTGCCCGTCCCCTTCGAAGCGCTGCTCGAGGTGTACGCCGACCAGCAGCGCCGTCACGACGCCGCCGAGCATCCCGACCGCATGCGACTGCTGACCGCGGCCGAGTCGGCGGGGATGCTGGTGGCCGCCGAGATGAACCGGGCCGGCCTGCCCTGGCGGGCCGATGTGCACCGGGCTCTGCTGGACGAGCTGCTCGGCGTGCGGTACGCGGGCGGCGGAGATCCGCGCCGGATGGCCGAGCTGGCGGACGAGGTGTCGGCGGCCTTCGGCCGACGCGTACGGCCCGAATTGGCCGCCGACGTCATCAAAGCCTTCGCCCAAGCAGGCATCAAGGTGAAGTCCACCCGGCGCTGGGAGCTGGCAGAAATCGAACACCCCGCCGTCGCGCCGCTCATCGCGTACAAGAAGCTGTACCGGATCTACACGGCACACAGCTGGGGATGGCTCCAGAACTGGGTGCGGCAGGGCCGATTCAGACCCGAGTACCTGCCCGGCGGGACGGTCACCGGCCGCTGGGCGACCAACGGCGGCGGAGCGTTGCAGATCCCGAAGGTGATCCGGCGGGCCGTCGTCGCCGATCCGGGCTGGCGCCTCGTCGTCGCGGACGCCGACCAGATGGAGCCGCGGGTGCTGGCCGCGATCTCGCGCGACCCGGGCCTGATGGAGGTGGCCGGCCGGCCCGGCGACCTCTACAAGGCGGTGTCGGACCGGGCGTTCTCCGGCGACCGCGACAAGGCGAAGATCGCCGTGCTGGGCGCGATGTACGGGCAGACCTCCGGCGACGGCCTGAAGAACCTCGCCGCACTCCGCCGCCGCTTCCCACGGGCCGTGGCGTACGTCGACGACGCGGCCCGCGCGGGCGAAGAGGGGCGGCTCGTACGGACCTGGCTGGGCCGCACCTGCCCGCCCGCGGCGGGATCGGGGGACGACGACGAGGCGGGAATCCCCCAGGAGGACGACCAAGCAGCGTCGCAGGAGGGGGAGTTCACCCTCGGATACGCTTCGCGCAATTCCCGCGCCCGGGGCCGCTTCACCCGGAACTTCGTCGTCCAGGGCAGCGCCGCCGACTGGGCGCTGCTGATGATGGCCGCGTTGCGCCGGACGATCGCCGGCATGAAGGCCGAGCTGGTCTTCTTCCAGCACGACGAGGTGATCGTGCACTGCCCGGCCGAGGAAGCGGAGGCGGTCGCGGAGGCGATCCGCGCGGCCGGTGATCTGGCCGGGCGGATCACCTTCGGTGAGACGCCGGTGCGGTTCCCGTTCACGACGGCGGTGGTGGAGTGCTATGCCGACGCGAAGTAGCCAGCCCCAAGCTGCCTACCTGGCTGCACCAGAAGCCCCGGCGGGGATTCCGGTAGGCCGCCCCGAAACAGGGAGCCACGGTGGTGCAGAACTCCTCCAGCGCCACCTCGTCGACCGCGCGGACATTGGCAGCAAATTCGATCCCTTCGACGACGGCCACATCACCGTCGATACGACCCGACCGCCGTGAGCAGTTCGGCCAGCTGCTCGGGCGTCCGGCTGCTCGCGATCGGAGCGACCACCTGGGGTTGCGCGATCAGTCAGGCCAGGGCCACCGCGGGCCGCGCTCGCCCGTGCGTCCGTCGGGGCCGCGCTTCAGTGGGTCCGCAGGGGCATGAACAGGTAGCGGTAGCTGGGGTCGTGCTCGCCTTCGGGTTCGGCCCGGCCGGTGAAGACCGCGGGCTTGCTGACCGTGGTGTAGCTGAGCTCCAGGAACGGCGTACTGATGGCGCTCAGACCCTCGACCAGGAAGCTCCGGGGGACCGCCCGAGCACCCGGGTCCGAAAGCGACCGAGCCGATCAGCACGGCATCCGGATGGACAAAGGCCGTGCGGCGCAGGGCCTCCGCCACCCCGCCCGGGTCCGTACCGCCCAGGATCCTGGCAGCACCACCGCGTCCTCCAGCGCCCAGCGGCCAGGGCGGCCGGCCGCACGGATGACCTCGGTGACGAACGGATGCCAGCCTTCGGGGGCCCGCAACAGTTCGGTGGCGCTGCCCTCGGTGGACCACGACTCGACCGTCCACTCACGGTCGGGAACGACGGCGAGGAAGTTGAGCGGTGTGCCGTCGGCGACCGGGTAGGCGATGAAGTGCGAGACGCTCCATCGGGACCGGTGCCCGGTAGCCGCTCGTGCCCGAGAAGACGGCGTCCGCGACGCCAGTGAGAGCGGCGGCGAGCTGCTTCTCCCGCGCAGCCGCACCAGCGGGCGATGCGCCTCAGCCACGGTGTCGAGTCCCCGCCGGGTGAGCCCTCGATCACCGATGGCCGGCTCCGACGTCCTCCGCGCATACGTCGGCCGCGCCGGGCCACTGCCCCGCGCCAAGGGCCGGGAAATGGCCGAACCTGCGTCGGCGTTGATTGAATCCCGTACAGGAACTCCCGTTTCCGCATCGCGGACGTGACTTGAGAGCATTCCGACACGTCGAGGAGACACCCTCCAGGGCGACGAACGCTTTCGAATTCAACACTCGTTCGTCCCGTCGAATCCCCCTCCCGGCCAACACCTGGAATCAGCCCCGCGACGCATCCGGCCGATCTGTCCGCCCGGCATCCGACCGACATGTGGCGCCGCGCCAGACCGGCTGTTATGCGGGGATACCAGAACATACCGACCGTACTAATCTTCGAAATTGTCGACTGCGGCCCATTCCATTCGATAAGATCCCGCCAAGACGAGTTCGATGCGCACACAGCAAATCCCGGTGATTGACAGATAAACAGTTCACCGGAACAGCAGAGTTGATATCCGTTCACCTTGGGGGGAACGTGGAGTTGACGCGCGGACTGTGCTGGCTTGACGAGGTGACGGATCCGCGACGACCACGCGGACGCTCTACCCACCCGCGGACACCCTCGCCGTGACACCCCCGCCTGCCGAGGGAACGGAAGCGGCCCCGTCGTTACCCGGGACACCACAACCTCCGCGGCCATCTCCGGTGCGCCGCGACTCCGAAAGGCGATCCATCGTGCAGAGGACAACGGGGGCGCTCCGGACAGAACTGGGGCGGTTCCTCCAGACGAGACGCGCTCGACTCAGGCCCGAGGACGTCGGCCTGGACGGTGACGGCAAGCACCGGCGCGTGGCCGGGCTGCGGCGCGAAGAGGTGGCTCAACTCGCCCGCGTGAGTGTCAACTACTACACGAGGCTCGAACAGGGGCAGAACCGCAGCGCCTCCCCCGAAGTCCTGGACGCCCTCGCCACCGCTCTGCGGCTGAGCCCGGACGAACGGGCGCATCTGCACGATCTGGCCGGAACCGCGGGCCCCGCTTCCCGGGTGGTGACACCGGCCGAGTCCGCCCGGCCGGCCGTGGCCCGGATGGTGGCCGCGTACCGGCAAGGGCCGGCAATCATCCTTGGCCGGCAGATGAACATCCTGGCCTGGAACGAGCTGGCCCGCGCGCTCTTCACCGGTCACATCGACTTCAAGGGGCCGGACGGCCGGGACGTACTCCCCAACCTCGCCGAACTGGTCTTCCTGGAGCCCGGTGCGCGCGAGCTGTATCCGGTGTGGATGGACGAGGCCCACGAACTGGCGGGCTTTCTGCGCGTGATGGTCGGCCGCTATCCCAACGACCCGGGACTGTCCGCGCTGATCCACAAACTCTCGGCCGGCAGCCCGGAGTTCGCCGAGATGTGGTCCGGCCACGTGGTGTGGGACAAGACCCACGGCACCCGGTATCTGCACCACCCGGCCGTCGGCCGCCTGACGCTTACGTTCGAGACGCTCCGCCTGCCCGACGCACCGGACCAGTGCGTCATCCTCTACCAGGCCGAATCCGGCTCGGCGTCGGAGGAAGCACTCCGCTCGCTGCTGGGGAACGGGGAAACCAACTGAATGTGCCCGTCCGTAAGCGGAGGGGTGACTGACAGGGGCAGGCTGGGGGGCTGGGTGCGGGGCGGCTGCCGTTGGAAAATTGGCAGCATGTACCTGCCTGCCTGCTTAGGAGACTTCCTGCGCGCCCAGCGCCGCCGTGTCAGGCCCGAGGACATCGGGCTCTCGACCAGCGCCGCGCGCCGCCGTGTTCCGGGTCTGCGCCGCGAGGAGCTGGCGCGGCTCGCCGGGATCAGTCCCGACTACTACGCCCGGATCGAGCAGGGCAGAGCCCGGCGCGTCTCCCGGTCCGTGCTCGAAGCACTCGCCGGGGCTCTGCTGCTCGACGGCGTTCAACGGGCCCATCTGTACTGGCTCGCGCAGCGGGCCACCCCCTCGCCGCCCGGCAGTGGAATGCGCCGGATCGCCACCTCGCTGACCGCGCTGCCGGTGGTGGTCATCGACCGCCGTCTCAACGTCATCGAGTGGAACCCGCCGGGGCGGGCCCTGCTCGCCTGGCATCTGCGCGATTCCCCGGCCGAGCCCGGCCGGCGGACCGGTACGGGGCCGCGGCAGGGGACGGGGCTGCGGACCGGGGCCGGGCTGCGCCCCAACCTGGCCCGGATGCTCTTCCTCGACCCGCGGACCCGGTCGCTCTTCGGACGGTGGCACCAGGAGGCCGCCCACGTGGTCGCCCGGCTCCGGCATGCGGCACGGGAGCATCCCCAGGACCATGACCTGACCGCTCTGATAGCTGATCTCGTCCTGGACAGCCCGGAGTTCGCCGAGTTGTGGCGGCGGCCCGCACCCGCCGGGGCCGAACACCCGGACGCCGGTGATCCCACCCGGTTCGAGCACCCCCTGGCGGGCCGGCTGACGCTGTCCGCCGCGGTGCTCGAGTGCTGCGACGGGTCCGGCGAGCGGGCTGTGGTGTTCAGCGCCGAGCCGGGCTCCGCGTCCCAGCGGGCCCTGGAGCTCATCCTGGCGCGGCTGCCCGGCCGGCCCCAGTGCAACGTGCGCTGAGGCCCGGCCCGTTCAGTGGCCGAGCAGGGGATACGCGCGGTCGCGGCGCGCGGGCACGGCGAAGGTGGCCCGGCTGCGGACGTCCATGAAGGAGTTGATCCCGTTGCGCCTGCGGACGCCGATGCGGGCATGGTGGCCGGTGGCGTCGCCCGCGTTCATCACGGCGCGGGTGGCGTTGAAGTCCTCCATCGTGCGCTGGAGCGACACGAAGTGGGTGCCGGGCGAACCGTGGTCCAGCGTGGCGAAGTCCCGGCGGTTGATACGGGGCACACCGTGCAGCCGGGCGCGGCCGGTGGCCTGGGCGTGGCCGACCCGGCCGTGGACCGCGGCCAGGGCCGGCAGACTGTCCGCGTCGCTCTTCGCGTCGTCGACCAGCTTCTCCGCCTCATCGGCCGTCACCCGTGGTGAGAACATCTGCGCGCTGCGGGTGTCGGGGTCCTGCTCGTACCAGCTGTCGACGTCCAGCTCGATATAGCTGACGTGCATGGTGGTGCCGCCGGCGAGCGGCCCGGCGGCGACGGTGACACGGTCCTCCGGAGCCTGATTGCCGCGCAGCCCGGAGTGGAAGCCGAGCATCAGCGGTGCCCGGTCGGGGATGGCCGCGCCGGGGCGCCGTTCCGCGGGCAGGCCCCGCCCGACGAAACCGGTCCGGGTCTCGGTGAGCCGCAGCCGCTCCCGCTGGTCGAGTGGGCCGTCGCCGAAGAGCTGCCCGGTGACCTCGGCCAGGGTGTGCTCGTCGTCCGAGGCGAGGTGCAGGCAGGCGTCGAAGCTCTCGAGCCGTGGGTTCTCCCAGCGGGCCATGGGGACGGGGCGCGCCACCGGTGAGCGGGCCGGGGTGTGGTTCTCGAACCAGCCGGGCCCCCATCCCAGGCAGGTGAGCAATCCACCGGGCCCGTAGGGGAGTTGCTCTTCGAGCGCGCGCAGGGCGTACTCCAGATGCTTCACGTCGGCCGCGGCGGGATCGCCCGCGACGTCCAGCATCAGCAGCCGGTGGAAGCGCGGGGCGAGGGGGCGGCCGTCCTCGTCGGTGCGGAAGGTCGACTCCCAGGCGTGCTGGGCGGCGGGCAGCTCGGTCACGTCAGGTCCTCATCGTCGGTGTCGCGGCGCAGCCGCGCGAAGGCCGCGGCCCAGTCGGTGAGCGGCTCACCGGGCTCGTTGAACAGCGCGAAAGTCGTCCGGCGCGCACCGGGCGACTCGATGGCGGCGACGATGGTGTCCGCGATGTCCGCGCGGGCCACCATGCCGTCCACGTACGGCTCCTGGCTGAGTGTCAGTGCATGGGACGCGGGCGGATCGTCGGTCATCCAGGTGGCGCGCACCACGGTGTACGGCAGGCCGCTGCCGCGCAGTGCCCGTTCGGCGGCGATCCGGCCGGGCAGCAGGGCGCCGCTGGTGCGGTTGAGGGGGTGGGCCGGGCCGTGCCCCACCGCGAAGGAGCTGAGCAGTACGACATGCGGCGAGGCGCCGTCCCGGGCGGCCTCCCGCAGCACGGTGCGGGTGGCCTGCTCGGTGTGGCGGCGCGCGTCGCCCCGTTTCGGTACGAGCACGACCGCGTCGGCGCCCAGCAGTGCGGTACGCAGCGACGCGATGTCTTCGAGATCCGTGACGGGCCGTACGTCGTGCCCGCGGACGGCGGCGTGTTCGGCGACGATCCTGCCGGTGGACAGCTTGAACCACGAGGAGGCGATGGCGAGACGCGCCATGGTCACACCGTGCCGTCGACGAGGAGGGCGGCCTTGCCGGCCAGTCGGCGCTCACGCAGGTCCGTGATCACCTCGGGGAGCCGCTCCCAGGAGTCGGTGCGGCCCAGAACCGGGTCGAGCTTCCCGCTGTCCGCCAGGCGCAGCAGGATACGGAGGTCCTCCCGCACGTCCTCACCGGAGCCGAACACCCAGAACGGGTGCAGGGTCTGGCGTACGTGCGGCACGAAAGAGGCTATCGACAGGGCTGCCGTGCGGCCCGAGGAGGTGCCGAGCATGACGATGTGGCCGAGCGGCGAGAGCCGCTTGAGTGCGGCCACCAGCACTTCGCCGCCGACGGACTCCAGGATGAGGTCGAAGTCGCCCTCGGCGTGGGCGAGCGAGGCGATCACGTAGGTGGCGCCGAGCGCCGCGAGGTCCAGGGTGCGGCGGCTGCCGGTCAGCGCGGTCACCTCGGCGCCCTCGGCCGCCGCGAGTTGCACGGCGAAGGAGCCGAAGCCGCCGCTGGCCCCGGTGATCAGGACACGCCGGCCGAGCAGCTGGCCACCGCGGCGCAGGGCCCGCAGGGCGGTGAGGCCGGCGACGCCGAGCGTGGCCGCCTTCTTGAGGGGGACGCCGTCGGGCACGGTCGCGATCCGGTCGGTGGAGACAGCCGCGTACTCGGCCCAGCCACCGAAGTCGGACATCGCCGCGATACGGGTTCCGGCCGCCGGTCCGCTGCCGTCGGCCGCCGGCTGGACGACGACGCCGGACAGGTCCTGCCCCGGCCGCCAGCCTTCGGCACGCTTGGCGAACAGGTTCAACTCGCCCCGGTTGACGGAGAATGCGCCGACCCGCACCAGGGCTTCGTGGTCAGCAGGTTGGGGGCTGGGGACTTTGCGCAGATCAGGGCCATCGGGCGTACCGACGTAGGCGCGCATGGCCGCGGGAACAGGAGTGGAGGTCATGGCTTCACGGTAGGAACGCACACCGTGCCGAGGGAAAGACCAGGTGACTATGGATTCAAACGACACGGTTATAAATGCTTGCGCGGCCTAGGGTGGGCGGGGTGATACCCGAAGCGAGATTGCTGCGGTACTTCCTGGCGGTCGCGGAGGAGGCCAGCTTCACCCGGGCCGCCGAGCGGCTGCACATCGCGCAGCCCGCGCTGAGCGCGCAGATCGCCAGGCTGGAGAGCCGGCTCGGGGTGCGGCTGCTGTTCCGGACCACCCGGGTCGTGCGGCTGACCGATGCCGGGCGGGCGGTGCAGGAGCGCGGTCCGGCCGCGCTGGCCGCACTGGACGACGTGTGGGATGCCGCCCGGCGGGCCGGACGCGGTGAACTGGGGCGGCTGCGGCTGGTGTACAGCGCGAGCACCGGGTACGGAACCGTGCCGCAGCTGGTCGAGGCGGTACGGCTGAGTTACCCGGACATCCAGGTGGGCGCGGAGGTGCTGAGCACGCCCGGCATCGCGCAGGCGGTGCTCGACGGCCGGGCGGACGCGGGAGTGGCGCGGACCCCCGAGCCGGTCCCGGGTGTACGGCTGCGGCAGGTGCGACAGGAGCGCCGAGGGGTGCTGGTCTCCGCGGACCATCCGCTCGTCACGCCGGCCGGTACGGAAGGCACGGACCTGGCGGCGGTGGCCGGGTTCCCGGTGCTCGTGCATGCCCGTGAGGCCAATCCCGGCCACTACGACGGGCTGCTCGAACTGTTCGGGCAGGCGGGCGTACGGCCGCGCTTCGTGGAGCGGCCGGTGGCCTTCGACCCCACGCAGCGGCTGCTGCGCGACGGCGAGGCGATCGCTCTGGTCGGTGAAGCGGTCGCGGAGGACCAGGCGGAGTGGCTGCGCTGGATCCCGTTGACCGGGACGCCGCCCCTGCGGGTCGAGCTGGTGCTGCCCGAGGGCGCGCTGACGCCGGTGGCTGCCCGCTTCGAGGAGGTCGCGATCGCCCTGGCGCGCCGGGAGGGCTGGCTCCCCGGCTGACCGCGGACAGCCTCACGGCCCGGCCGGGGGCACCTGGCCGGCCGGGCCGTGAAGGGATACCGGGGCCCTGGGGGGAAGGCAGGGCCCCGGAGTCAGTGCGCCCCGGTGGCGGCCAGGGGGCGGCCGAGGGCGGGTGGCGCCGCGTGCGCGGTGGGTGCCCAGTCCAGCAGGGCGGCACCCAGGGACATGCCGCCGCCGAACGCGGCCAGCAGTACGAGGTCGGACTCGGCCAGCAGGCCCGCCCGGTGTACGGCGTCCAGGGTGACCGGCACGGATGCCGCGCCGGTGTTCCCGTACCGCTCCAGGGACAGGTGCAGGGTCGCGGAGCCGAGCCCGAGCTCCGGCCAGACCTCCGTCAGCATCACCCCGTTCGCCTGGTGGGGAACGAAGTGGGCGACGCGGTCGCCGGGCAGTTCCGACCGTACGAGGAGATCGCGGACCGCGCCGGGCAGGTTGTCGTGCACGAAGGAGCGCACCCCCCGGCCGTCCATCCGGAAGAAGTGCCCGCCCCCGTCGAGGGTGTCGGCCGACGCGGGCAGCCGGCTGCCGCCGGCGGGGACGCTGATCAGGCCGTGCTCATCACCCCGGGTCCGCAGTTCGGTGGTGAGCACTCCGTGCCCGTCGGACACCGGGCCAAGGACGGCGGCGCCCGCTCCGTCGCCGAACAGGATCGCCGTCTTGCGGTCGGTGTAGTCGAGGATCCGGGAGTAGATGTCCGCGCCGACCACCACCCCGTGTCCCGTGCCCCCGTCCGCCCGCAGCATCCGTTCGGTGACGGTGAGGGCGTAGACGAAGCCGCTGCACACCGCGTTGATGTCGAAGCAGGCCGCCCCGTGCGCTCCGATGAGGTTCTGCACGAGGGAGGCGGTGGCCGGCTGCGGGTGGTCCGGCGTGGACGTGGCGACGACGATGTACGACACGTCGGACGGCTCCAGGCCGGCCTGTTCGATCGCTCGCCGGGCCGCCTCGGCCGCGAGGTCGGAGGTGGCTTCGTGGGCGGCCGCCCTGCGCCGCTCGCGGATGCCCGTCTTGCGGACGATCCACTCGTCGGTGACGCCCGCCCCGCGGGCGATCTCTTCGTTGCCCACCACCTCCTCGGGGAGGTAGGAGCCCGTGCTGAGTATTCCGGTGGGACTGTGCATTGGCGCCTCCCGACGCTCGAAAGGGCCCTCAGCCGGCGAGGGTGGCGCCGGGCCGCTGTGGCACCGGCGTCAGCCGTTCCCAGCCGGCGCGCGCGGCGTGCTCGGTGAGAGCGGCGTCGTCGCCGACCACCACGGGGGTGCCCACGGCCGTGAGCAGTTCCAGGTCGCTGTGGTGGTCGGCGTACGCGGTGGACGCAGCCAGATCCAGCCCCCGCACCGCCGCCACTGCGTGGGCCGCCCGGCCCTTGGCGGCTCCGATCATGGGCGTCACCACCTCGCCGGTGAGGGCTCCCCGGCGGACCACCGGGCGCGTTCCGATCGCCCAGTGGGCACCGGTGTGCCAGGCGACCGGGTCCAGACAGGCCGAGAAGGACCCGGAGAGCAGCACCACGAAGTCACCCTCGGCCCGGTGGCGTCGGAGCCGCTCCAGCGGCTCCTCGATGAACAGCCCGCCAAGAGCCAGCTGTTCGTCGAACCAGGCGCGGCCCGCCTCGGCGAGGCCGGCCGCGCTCTCCCCCGCGTAAAGCCGGTAGTAGCGGCGGTTGACCTCCCGGCGCGGCACATCCCCCGCGGCGTCCCGGTGCAGGGGTGCGGTGAGTCGCTCGTACGTCTCCTCCGGCTCACCGCGCCTGGCCAGGTGGAAGCGGAGGAAGCTGAACATGCTCTTGACCGTGATGAGCGTCTCGTCGACGTCGAAGAACGCCGCGGCCCCGGAGTGCGCGGGCCGGGTGTCCGCGCTCCGCGCGCCCATCACCGGTGCGCCCTGACGCGGGTGAGCGAAAGGGACAGCACGCACAGCGACTCGCCGTTCTGGGTGGCGCCGATATGTACCGGCAGCTGGTCGACGCCTCCCGGATCGGCCTCGCCCAGCTCCACCAGGCCGCCCTGGGTGTAGTACGCCCCGGTGCCGTCCCGGTCGGCCCGGCGCTGCTCGCCCACCTCGGCGGTCAGCAGCGTCGTGTGCTCCAGTTCGCCGAATCGGCTGAAGACCACGGCCAGGTCCGTGGGGAAGGTCCGCGAGGGAGACATGCCCCGTACGTCGAGTGCCGCGAACAGGGCCAGCTGGCGGGCCGCTTCGGCGATCACCATGCCGGGCAGGTGGTCCTGCGGGTGGTCGAACATGCTCGGGTGGTCGCCGGGCACGCGGAGCGTCGCCCGGGCCGCGTCGGCCTCACTCACGACGTCGGCGAGCACGACGTTGTCGGCATTGGAGCGGCCTACCAGGTACGGCGCGATGGTGCTGCCGGGACGGGTCGCCGGATACGCCGCCGACGAGGACAGCGGTTTCCCCTCTCGGTTGCGCAGTCTCAACTCCTGGTAGTCCTCGGGGGATTTGAAGCGCAGCCCCACCGAGGCGCTGCCTATCCCGACGCCCTTCGCCACCAGGTCGATGTCGTAATCGAGGCCGGTGGTGCGGCCGTCGCGTTTACGGTGGCCGGTCACCGTGACCCGCAGGGTCAGCGCGCACGGCTCCGGGCCCACCGCGATCCGCTCGGGACGCTCCAGGTGGATGCGCAGATGCGTGAGGATGAACTTGTGGTCCTCGGGCACCGCGTAGAAGGCGTGGGCGCCGGCCAGCGCCGACTGGCGGCAGGCTTCGAGGAGCAGGACGGGGTCGTAGGTGCTGGGGCGCAGCAGGTGGTCCCCGTAGTACGCGTGTGAGCGGGGGAGCTGGGCGGCGGCCGCGTAGGCCGTCCCGCTGACCGGCTGGAGATCGGTGAGGAACACCTCGCCCAGCGAGTCGCGGTGCACCAGGCCGCGGTCGATGGTGCGGGTGTAGCTCAGCACGGGCTGCTCGGGGAGTGTGGCGGTCATGGTCAGGGCCTGCCTTCCAAGTGTGTCGGGTGGAGCGGACGAGGACGCTGTGCGGGCTCAGCCGTGTTCGAGCAGCGTCCCCGTCCAGGTGAATCCGGCACCGGCGCCGAGGAGCAGCACCTGGTCCCCGGCGGTGTACGTGTGGTGAGTCGTCAGGTGGTCGAGGCCGGCGATCTGGTCGCCGCTGCCGAGATGGCCGACGGTGCGCCCGAAGTCCCACAGGGACTTCTCGGCGCCGCCCGGCAGTTCGGGGAAGTAGTTCTCCTCCAGGAGCGGCAGCCCCAGGTTGGGGTAGACGATCCGGCGCAGCCGGGGGTGGTCGCCGTCCGGCAGCAGCGACGCGCGGATCTCGCGGACGGCCGAGCGAGTGGAATCCTTCAGCAGCTCGCGGCCGCGCTCGGAGAGGAACCGGCGCTTCGCGGACCGTACGTCGTGTTCCGCGTGGAGCAGTTCGGGGTCTTCGGGCGCCGGGGCGTCGGCCCGGTGCAGCCCTTCAAGTTCGGGGGCGGAGACCGTATGGGCGGCCCGTACGCGCCAACTTCCCTCGGCCTGGCCCGGGGCGAGCCCGTTGGTGAGCACCGCGGCTGCCGAGCCGTCGCCGTACACGATCCCGTAGTCGGCGGTGAACCGGTCGAAGCCGGAGGAGGCGAACTGGTCGGCCGCCACCACGAGCGCGCTGCCCCGGGGCCGTCCCGACAGGTAGCCACCGGCCACTTCCAGGACCAGCATCTGCGCATTGCAGCCCTGGTTGACGGTGAGCGGCAGAGCCCGTGGGCAGCCGAGCCGGGACTGAAGCCAGGAGGCCGGCGACCACAGCCGCTTGTGTCCGTGCCGGTGGATGGCGGTGACGGCCAGCAGATCGATGTCGGACGGTTCGAGCCGGGCGGCCTCGAGTGCGCGGCGGGCCGCGATGAGCGCCATGTCCGCCGGGTAGAGCTTCTCCTCCGCGCAGACGGTGTCGTAGCCGGTGCCGCGGATGCGGTCGCCTTCGCCGTCGTAACGCCCGGCGGCCGTCGCCACGTCCAGACGGGTGTCGGGCAGGTAGCTGCCTGTTCCGGTGATGGTGAGGCCGGACATGGTCATGCGAGTACCTCGCGTATTCGGTGTGCCGCGGGCTGGACTTCCGGCCCCTGGGCGGGCTGCTCCTGGGCGGGGACGACGGCGGCGACATGGCGGTCCGGCCGGATCAGGAGCGCGGCAGCACCGGCCGGCAGCCAGGCGGCTTGCCGGGTCGTCAGCACTCCGTGGAGGGTTCCGTCCGGCAGGTGGGGCGGTCGCTGCCGCGACCGGGGTGGGATTCCCGGGTGATGGAGCAGGGTGAAGCGGTCGGGAGCCGGTAGGTGGCCGGGCAGCCGCGCGCCCACGTCGAGCCGGTACGTCTCCCGGCGCGGCAGCGGTGCGGTGCTGCCGCCGTCGGGGGCGGCGTAGGTCGTGTAGAGCTGGCTCCAGACCTCGGGGCAGCCGTCGAGCGACTCCTGCACGGCGCGCCGACTGTCGTCCGACACCGCGTCCCGCATGGCCTGGAGCAGGTCCAGTACGCCGGTGGCCCGGGCGACATCGGCCGCCGCCCGGCGCCGTTCGCGTGCGTAGTCGCCGAGCAGGCCGTCGTCGCCCTGGCCCCGTACCAGCCGGGCCAGCCGCCAGGCCAGGGCTGCCGCGTCGGCGAACCCGGTGTTCATGGCCTGGCCGCCGGCGGGCGAGTTGAGGTGGGCCGCGTCACCGGCGAGTACCACCCGGCCGCTGCGGAAGCGCTCAGCGAGCCGTTCGTGCACCTGATAGTGCGCCGGCCGGCCCACCGAGCGCAGCCGCAGGACCGAGCCGAAACCCAGCTGGTCGACGGCGGACCGGAACGCGGCGTCGCTCACCGCGGCGCCGCGGTCGAGCGAGTCCGCCGAGACCGGTCCCGCGACACGGACGACGCCGCCGGGCAGCGGCAGCAGGGAGACCGCGCCGCCGGGGCCGATGTACATCGACGAGGCGTCCGGGTCGGGCCGTCGCAGCGGCTCGCCCTCGGCGAGGAGATAGCTCATGGGGTACGTGACGCCCGGGAAGCCCACGCCGAGCCGCTCACGGACCGTACTGCTCGCACCGTCGGCGCCGACCAGATAGCGGGCGCGTACGGTCAGTTCCCCGGCCGGACCCGACAGTTCGACCCGCAGGGAGTCGACTGCCGGATCCTCGTGGTGGCTGTCGTAGCGCACCCCCCTGACCAGCCGGCCGCCGCGCTCGGCGAGCGCCTCGGCGAGCACCTCCTCCACCTCGGGCTGCGGGACGTTGACGTAGTAGGGGTACGGGGTGTCGAGCCCCGCGAACTCGACGGTGTGCACCGCGCCGTGGTGCACATGGAAGGAGATGCGCTGCTGGCGCAGCCCACGCCGCTCGGTCTCGCGGCGGAGTCCCAGTGCTTCGAGGGCCTCCAGGCTTGCCGCGTGGACCATGACCGCGCGGGTGCGGCGGTCGATGCCGGGGGCGGCGTCGACCACGGTGCACTCGATGCCCCGTGCGCGCAGTTCGCAGCCGAGCATCAGACCGGTCGGTCCGGCGCCGACGATCAGGACATCGGTGGTGTCCGGGACCGGCGGTGCACCGGCCGCAGTGTGACGGTTCATCGGATTCCCTTACGCGGGAGGGGCAGTGGGAGTGGGTGGCAGCTCAGTCGGCTGTCGCGGCGCGGCGGCTCTTGACGAACAGGGCCACCAGGACGGCGACCGCCACCACGATCAGGCCGTTGACGAGAATCGCCACATTGATCCCGTGCAGGGTGGCGGCTTCCAGGGAAAGCCCGTCCGCCGCACGGATCTGGGCGGTGGCGACGGCGCTCATGATCGGGATACCGACCGTGATGCTCACCTGCTGGGTCAGCGTGGCGATGCCGGTGGCCAGGCCCTGCTGCTCATTGGGCAGCCCGGAGGTCGCCGTGACCATGAACCCGACGATGGCCACCACATGGCTGTAGCTGCTGAGGAACGCCAGGGCGAGGACCGGAACGAGCCAGCCGCGGTCGTCGCCCGCGAAGAAGAGGACTCCGACCGAGATGCCCTGGATCAGCAGGCCGCCCGCCAGGACCGCGTGGCTGCTGCCGAGGACGCCGATCCAGCGCGGTGCGGTGACACCGCCGAGGAAGGCGCCGACACCCAGCACGCCGAACGTCAGGCCGGTCACCATCGGGGAGTACCCGAGGACTTCCTGCAGGTACAGGGTGAGCAGGAAGATCATGGCGGTGAAACCCACGAACGTCGCGGCTCCGCCGATGTTGCCCCAGGTGATGGTGCGGCGGCCCAGGATGCGCAGCGGCGCCAGCGGCTCCGGAGACCGCAGCTCGACAAGACCGAAGGCGATCAGGAGCAGCACGCCGATGCCGAGGGAGAGCAGCGTGGTGGAGTCGCCCCACCCGTACTGGCCCGCGGCGGAGATGCCGTACACCAGGGCGATGAGACCCGCGCTGACGGTGACGGCGCCGGGGATGTCGAGCTTGCCGCCCTGCCGGACCTGGCTCTTCTTGAGCAGCATGGGGGAGACCACGATCAGCAGCACGCCGATCGGCACATTGATGAAGAAGCCCCAGCGCCAGCTCAGTACGTCCGTGAGCATGCCGCCGACGATCGCGCCGCAGGTGAATCCGGCGGAGAGCATCGCACCGTTCAGGCCCAACGCCCGGTCCCGGAGCGGCCCTTCGGGGAAGGACGTGATGAGCAGGGCCAGACCGGCCGGCGTCACCATCGCGGTGGCCAGGCCCTGGGCGACCCGCGCCGCGAGCAGCGGTCCCTGCGCGTCGACGAGGCCGCCCACCAGCGAGGCGAGGGTGAGCAGGCCGAGGCCGGCCAGGAAGATCCGGCGTGCTCCGACCAGGTCGGCGATGCGGCCGAACAAGAGGCTGAAGCCCGCGGCGCTCAGCGCGAAGGCGGTGGCGATCCACTGCAGGTTCTCCTGGGCGAAGCCCAGCTCACGGCCGATGACCGGGACGGCCACGTTCATGATCGAGAAGTCCACGGCGAGGGTGAACTGGGCGCCGAGCAGCAGCACGAGGACGAGCGTCTGCCGTCGTGTCATCCGCTCCGGGGCCGGCTCGACCGGCAGCGCCTGAACGGTCGGGGTTTCCCCTGAACTGTTGACCGTTGACATGAGAGACCCTTCGCTTCCTGTCGGTTGATTCCGTGATGAGCCTCCGGGGTAGGAGCCGGGGCGAGCCAGTACCCGCCGCTTCATATGGCTGCGGTGGGTACCACTGGCTGGGTCTGTCTCATGCGCGCCGACTGTGAATACCGTTCGAGACATGCCCACACACACCCAAGACGTCGTGAGTGAATATCTCCGGCGCATCAGCAACGGCGATATCGAAAGCGCACTCGAGCTCATCGCCGAGCCCGTCGACTGGTTCACTCCCGGATCCACCGAACTCATTCCCTGGATGGGTCACAGAACGACCCGTGCGGAAATACGCGAGTTCTTCAAGGCTGCCGGCGAGAACATGACGGCCGAATCCTTCGAGATCAGCCGGACGATCGCGGTCGACCGGTTCGCCGTGGTCCTCGGCCGGTTCCAGTACCGGGTCAACGCGACCGGAAAGACCTTCGCTTCCGAATTCGCGCTCGAACTCCGGGTCACCGACGGAATGATCGACCGCTACCACATGCACGAAGACAGCTACGCCATCTCGTTGGCATTCCACTGAGCCAAATCCGACAGGCGAGCGCGCAGGAGGATTTCATGTTCAGCGAGAACGGGTGCGACGTGCTCATCGTCGGCGCGGGCCCCACCGGAATCACCGCGGCCTGCGAACTGCTGCGGCGTGGCGTCAAGGTCCGGCTGATCGACGCCGCCCCCCGGGCGAGCGTGCACTCCAAGGCGATGCTGGTGTGGCCGCGCACGCTCGACATCCTGGAGGACCTGGGGCTGTCCGGAGTCGTCGACGGAACGGCCGTCAAGTTGCGCCAGATGAACTACTACTCGGAGAAGCGCCCGGTCACCCGGATCCGGATGACCGACGACCTGGCCCCCTACTGCCTCCCCCAGCGGCTCACCGAGGAAATCCTCACCACCGGGCTGAAGGGACTGGGCGGCACCATCGAGCGCGAAGTGAGTCTCCTCGCGCTGCACGGGGTCGACTTCTCCGGCGCCATCACACCCGGCCGGCACGTCGGCGCCACCCTGGAGCACGCCGACGGCTCCATCGAGCGGATCAACGTGCCCTGGGTGATCGGGGCGGACGGCGCGACCAGCGTCGTACGCAACCAGCTCGGCATCGCGTACGAGGGAGCGACGTACGAGAACCGCTTCCTCATCGCCGACGCCCGGGTGCAGGACAATCCGCTCGACCCCGACGAGGTCCACTACTACCAGTCGAGGATCGGCGTCCTCGCCATCGTGCCCCAGCCGTACGGGCTGTACCGGTTCTTCACCAATGCCCCGGCCGAGTTGAGCGACGGCACGCTCGAGGACATGCAGCACCTGGTGGACCTGCGCGGGCCAGGCGGGCTGAAGCTGATCGAGCCGGACTGGGTCACCACGTTCCGGGTGCACCGGCGCCGGGCGGCCTCCTTCCAGCTGAGCCGCGTGTTCCTGGCGGGGGACGCGGCTCACGCCCACAGCCCGATGGGCGGCCAGGGGCTGAACACCGGTATCCAGGACGCGCAGAACCTGGCCTGGAAACTGGCCTCGGTCATCCGCGGCGACTCCAGGACCGCACTGCTCGCCTCGTACACGCCGGAGCGGGCCGCGGTGGCCGACGCGGTGGTGCGCGACACCGATCTGCAGACGCGGGCCGCCATGTGGTCCAGGAGCAGCCAGGTCGCGCTGCGCGACGTCACCATGCGCGCCCTCGACCGCACCCGCGCCCTCGACCGCTTCTATCTGCCGATCGCGGCGGGACGGCGCTGGGTGTACGAGGCTCCGCAGGACGAGCCGGCGCGCAGCAGGCGCGGTGGCTCCAGGGCCAACTGGTGCTCCGTCAGGTCTTCCTTGCGCCGGCACGCCCGCGAGGGTGCCGCGCTGCCGCGGCAGCTCGCAGTGGAACTCGGCGTGGCCGGCCCCTCGGCCGACCCAGGCCGCTACTCGCTGGTGGTGCTCGCCGACGCCAAGGGCCCCGGCGCCGGTCTCGACGGCGCGGTACGCCACCTGACCGGCCCGTGGCGCGGGCAGGTCCGCGTCGTGGACGCGACCACGTCCGGTTCCCGGCGCCGCGGCGTGGACCTGGCGCGCCGTGCCGCCCGCGAACTGCACTGCGGCCGGGCCGGCTTCCACCTCGTACGACCGGACGGGCACATCGTCCTGCACGGCCATCGCGAGGATCTCGGCGAACTGCACCGAACGCTCGGCCGACTGCTCATAGCCCGCGACGAACCCGTCTCGGACTCCCGTCCCGATTCCCTTGTGGAGGAAACCATGTCCGCCCCCAGCCAGTACGTTCCGCCCGCCCACATCGTCGGCGAAGGCCGGCACAAGGTGATCGTGCTGCACTCGCTGTTCGGCGGGCACGACTCCTTCGGCAGCCTGTGGCCGTACCTGGACGGAACCCGCTACAGCTACGCGTTCATGGACGCGCGGGGCTTCGGCGACGCGATCGACACGACCGGCACGTACAGCACGGACGAGATCGCCTCGGACGTACTCTCCCTCGCCGATCACCTGGGCTGGCAGGAGTTCTCGCTCATCGGGCACTCGCTGGGCGGCCAGCCGATCCAGCAGGTCCTCCTGAAGGCCCCGCACCGGGTACGCAAACTGATCGGTCTCAGCCCGGTGCCCGCGAACGGCATGCCGATCCCGGACTCCGACTTCCCGCTGTTCGCGGAGGCCGCCCACAAGGTGGAGAACCGGCGCATCATCATCGACCTGACCACCGGCAACCGGCTCTCCGCGAACTGGGTCGACTCCTGGGCGGAGACCTCGATGCGGGCCGTTGGCCCGGTGGCCTTCCGCGGCTACCTGGACTCCTTCCGCACCACGGACTTCTCGGAGCGGATCACCGGCGCCGAGGTCCCCGCGCTCGCGGTGGTCGGGGAGAACGACCCCGCCGTCACGGCCGACGCGATGAACGAGACCTGGATGAAGCACTATCCGAACGCCGAGCTGGCGGTCATCGGCAACGCGGGCCACTACCCCATGGTGGAGACACCCGTCGCCCTGGCGACGCTCCTCGAGAACTTCCTCGCCAAGTAGTAGCCGGGCCGCTCCCCAGCGGGAAGGCGAAGGCGCAGGAAGATGCGGTGGATATCCGGTGCTGCATCCCTGTCGGTTGACCGGATATCCGCCGCGTTCCCCTGCACGGCGACCGGGAAAAGGAAATAACCAAGGTCACGGCGAGCGCCGACGGCAGGGGCGGGCTCAGGGGATGAGTCCGCGGCGGGCCAGGGTGGTGGCGCGGCGGTCGTCGAAGCGGGTGGCCTCGGTCTCCATGGATGCCAGGAGCGCGCCCAGCTCGTCCTGCGCCCGCCGGCCCGCCGGGCCCATGCCGGCCCGGTCGACCACGTCGAGCTTACGCAGAACGGGTTTGACGACTTCGTCGAGATGGATGCGTACGTTGTAGACGCCGGCCAGGGCCATCTGGACCGAGGCCCTTTCGAATCCGGGCATTCCGTTGCCGGGCATCTCGAAGGACGCGATCACATCCGTAATGGCCCGCGTGGTCTGCTCGGGGGCGATCTCCATGGCCGCGCCGAGAAGATTCCGGTAGAACACCATGTGGAGATTCTCGTCGGTGGCGATCCGGGCGAGCAGCCGGTCGCAGACCGGATCCCCCGAGAGGCGTCCGGTATTGCGGTGGGATATCCGAGTGGCGAGTTCCTGCATGGCGACATAGGCGATGGACGTCAGCACGTCGGGATCGCCGTCCGGCGCCTGCCGGGACATGTGCTGCATCCGCGCTCGCTCCAGCGCCACCGGGTCCACGGCCCGGGAGGCGAGGAGGTAGTCGCGGATGGCGGCGGAATGCCGTGCCTCTTCGGCGGTCCAGCGGTGCACCCAGGTGCCCCAGGCGCCGTCGCGGCCGAAGGTGGCTGCGATCTCGTGGTGGTACGTGGGGAGGTTGTCCTCCGTGAGCAGGTTCACCACCAGGGCCCGCCGGCTCGCGGCGGAGACCGGGGAGTCCTCGGGGGACCAGGGCGAGCCGTCCAGCGGCCCGTCGTAGTCCCGTCCGCGGCTCCACGGCACATAGGCATGGGGAAACCACTCCTTGGCGGCGCCGAGATGGCGATTGAGTTCCCTCTCCACCACTTCTTCGAGGCCGTGCAGGAGCTGCGTGCCTGTCAGTTCCATGAAATCCGTTTCTCCCGCTCCGAATTAGGCACGGGAGATGCGGACTGTAGGGTCGCTCCCGGCATCGGCAAGGCGAACGGATCCTATGCGGAATGTGCGTCCGGCGCGTCACTCGAAAGGTGACGGGACATCCCCTCACCGGATGATCAGACATGTTGTGAACTGCTGATCTGATGGTGAAAAAGCCCCTTGCCGTCTCCCCGGAGGACAGCCCATGACGACATCTCAGAACGACCGGACGGTACCTGCCGGCGGCGGCTCCGCGCAGGGGCGGCCGGAGATCGCACTGCCACGGGGACGCGTCCTGCTGGTGGGAACCGGTGCGTTCGGAGTGACCGGGCTGCCGAGCTGGGCGCTGCTGATGCGCATGTGGTACGGGTGGTCGCTGCGGGCGTGCCTGACGTCGTCAGCGGACCGGCTGGTCTCGCGCGAGGCGGTGGCCGCCGCCACCCGGTCACCGGTGGCGGGCCCGGAGTGGAACACCGCCGACGGTGTGGTCCCGCATCTGGAGCTGGCCGAATGGCCGGACCTGGTCGTGGTGGCCCCCGCGACGACGGCTTTCATCGCCAAGTGCGCCGTCGGGATGCCCGACAGCCTGGCGCTGAGCACCGTGCTCGCGACGCGGGCGCCGGTGGTGATGGCGCCCAGCATTCCGGAGCACACGCTGAGTCGGCGGTCCGTGCAGCGGAATCTCGAGCTCGTCAGGGAGGACGGGTTCCACGTGGCGCCGATGCAGCCCGCCGTGTCGGCGCACAAGGGGATGGAGATCGCCTCGGGGATGCCGAACATCACCACCGTGCTGCGCTTCGCGGCCGGCATCGTGCGGTCAGCCGGGGACGTCTCCACAGTCGCCGCCACGGAAGCGCCTGCGGACGCCGCCCCGGTCGGGGCCGCCTGACGGAACGTCCGGTCGCCGGCAAGGCTCGTCGGCGACCGGACACCGTTGTCAGGACTGGCTACGCCGGATACAGGCGATCAGGTCGCCCACCGTGCGGATGTGCCCGAACTCGTCGTCGGGGATGTCCACCCCGAACGTGTCCTCGACGGCCGCGCTGAGCTCGACCATGAGCAGCGAGTCCACGTCGAGGTCGTCCTTGAACCGGCTGTCGGCCTGGACGGAGTCCGCGGGTATCTCGGCTATCTCGTCGAGCAGCGACGCGATAGCGGCGAGCAGGTCCTGATCGGTCTTGGTGGAGGACATCGAGAAACCTTTCGTATTGATTCTCAACCGCGCTGTGCGGTATCCGGATTCAGCTGGCGGCGCGCAGCTGGACATCGCGTACGGCGAGCGCCGCTTCGACCCTGCTGCGGAGTCCGAGCTTGGTCAGCGTGCGGCTGACATGTGTCTTGATCGTGTTCTCGGACACATCGAGCCGGTTGGCTATCTGCAAGTTCGACAACCCGCTTCTGACGTAACCGAGAACTTCGATCTCTCTTGACGTCAGACGACTTCTGATCTGCTCTTCGTCCACTTCCGCCGGCAGCAATTCAGTGCGGTCGGCGACGGCGCCCGCGAGTCTGCGCACCGCGGCCGGATCGATGAAGCCCTGTCCTTGCGCGATGAGTCTCACCGCATTGACAAGTTCGGTCGCCGAAGACTCACTCAGCAGATACCCGACGGCGCCGGCGGACAGCGCCCGCAGCACATCACGGTCGACTCCTTGTGTGGTCATCACAAGGACGTCCGCCTGGGTCTGCCGTCTGATCGCCCCAATCACCCGGGCATTGTCAGAGACTCGGACTCCCGAATCCATCACGATGACATCAGGGCATAAAATCCGGGCCAATTGGACCGCCTGCACGGCCTCTGCAGCCTCGCCGACCACGTCCAGCTCCGGACACCCTCTCAAGATATGCACAAGTCCCGTTCGCACAAGACTCTCCCCGTGAAGAACTAAAACCCTCACTGTCACACTGATTGACCTTCCCCCAAAATGGTTCGGTCGGCAGCGCCAGGTCCAACTGGGCACGGCGGCGCGGCCGCACACCTGTCGATCATCGCACGTCGGCCAATCTCAGACTACTTCGAGGCAAGGCGAATCCTCAGGTCAACCAAAGAACTAGGCTGACTCGTCAATCAGGAGGATGCGGCGGCAACCGGCCGCCGCAGATACTCGTCCTGGGTGCCGGACAGCTCCACCGGCCGGCGCTCAGGACGTTCAGCGGAGAGGTGAACCGGCCATTCTTTACTTGATCATCGCTTGCGACGTCGTGTTCTGGGTCCTGCTCGTGGCGGGCCTCGCGGTCCGTTATAAGGCAGGCCGGCGACGTCTCGGCGGAGCCCTGCTGCTCTGCGTTCCCCTGCTGGACGTCGTACTGCTGGCCGCCACGGTCGTCAGCCTGCGGGACGGCGCCGAGGTGGACGTCTGGCACGGCCTCTCCGCCGCTTACCTGGGCTTTACGGTGGCTTTTGGGCATCAGACGATCCAATGGGCGGACGAGAAGGCCGGCCATCGGTTCGGCGGCGCTCCGCGCGTCAAGAAGCCGGCCCTGTACGGGCGGGCTCGGATCGTCCAGGAATGGCGGTCGTGGCTGCGGTTCCTCCTTGCCTACGCTGTGAGTTGTGTATTGCTTTTCGCAATGGTCTGGTTCGTAGGAGGAATCGACCGAGGCGCACCCGTCCTGGTCTGGCTCAATCCGCTCACGAAGATCCTGATCTACAGTCTGATCTGGCCGATCATCGTGACGATCCGGCCCGGCCGGGCTGCCGAGGAAGTACCGGAAGCCGAGGGCCGTCCCTAGCGCGACCGGCCGGAATTCCCGGGACGTGCTGCATTCCGAGCCATTCCGCCCACGTCTTTCGCCAATTCGCCAGCATCCTCAATCCACCGTGTTCACTCCACCCGTCGGGAAGGCAGGAAATGATCGAGCAGCGCCACCTCTACGGGTGGGTGGATCCGGTTTTCCACGAGTCCCCCGGTGAGCGGACGGATGACGAGGTCCCTTTCGCGGCGACGACCCGGGAGCCGCCCGCCGGCTGGGCCCGCACCGCGCGGGACGTGTGGACGGTGATGTCGCCGGACGGACTGCGGCTGCCGGACCAGGGCTGGAAGATCCATGTCTCCGCCGTTGCGGAGCACGCCGAGTCCGTCGTGGACACGGTCTGGGACTACTGCACGTCCCACGGCCTGTCGTTCAAGTTCCTGCGCAGCCACGGGCTGTTCGAGCTCTTCAACTCCAAGTACATGCCGCGGCAGGCGAGCGGAAAGCTGATCGCGGTCTACCCGTCGGACGAGACGGAGCTGGAAGCCGCCCTGGCCGGCCTCGGAGAGCTCCTCGCCGACCGGCCCGGGCCCTCCATCCTCACCGACCTGCGCTGGGAGGACGGGCCGCTGCACGTGCGCTACGGCGCCTTCCGCAAGCGGCAGTTGATCGACGACCAGGGCCGGGAGGTCCTGGCCATGGAGCGGCCCGACGGCACCCTGGTACCGGACGAACGGCGCCCCGGCCACTACGCCCCCTCCTGGGTCCCTGTTCCCGGCTTCCTGGCGCCCCAGGTCACCCGCCGCACCCGGGGCACCGGCGACTTCCCGTACCGCGTCCAGCGCGCCCTCCACTTCTCCAACGGCGGCGGTGTCTACCTCGCCGAGCGGCTCGCGGACGGCCGCCGGGTGGTTCTCAAGGAAGCCCGTCCCGGTGCGGGTGTGGACTCCGAGGGCCGCGACGCCGTCGAGCGGCTGGACCGGGAGCGCTGGGCGCTGGAGCGGCTCGCGGGTGTCGAGGGCGTACCCGAGCTGTACGAGCACGTGGTGTCCGGCGGCCACCACTTCCTCGCCATGGAGTACCGCGAGGGGGAGATGCTGTGGCTGTGGGTCGCGACGTACCACCCACTGCTCTTCTCCGGCACCGGTGCACGGGACGAGGCCGGCTACGCACGCCGGGTGGAGGAGCTCGCCGCCCGGGTGCAGCGGATGCTGGACGCCATCCACGCCCGTGGGGTCGTCGTCGGCGACCTGCATCCCGGCAACATCCTGGTCACCCCTGACGGGCGGCTCTCCCTCGTCGACTTCGAGGCGGCATTCCCCGCCGACGACGGCGGCGCGGGGCGGCCGGCGCTCGGCGCCCAAGGGTTCATGGCGCCGCCCGGGTTCACCGGAACCGCCGTGGACCACTACGCGCTCGGCGCGCTGCGCGGCTGGTTCTTCCTGCCCGTCAACCGGTTGTTCCCGCTGGCTCCTGGCCGCCAGGAACAGTTCGCGGACGCCGTGGAGCAGCGCTTTGGACCGGTGCTCGGGGCGGAGTTCCTCGCCGCCATGCGCACCGGGATGACCCCCCAGCAGGCCGCCGCACCCACCTCGCGCACCCCCGCGCCCGACACGCCGCCCGCCGGCGGGCGGCCGGCGCGGCTGGTCCGTCGTGACGCCCTGCTCGGGCTGCCGCTGGACGTGGACCTCGACGCGCCGCACGTGGACTGGGCGGCGGCCCGCGCCTCCCTCGTGTCGGGCATCCTGCTCAGTGCCACGCCGCACCGTGAGGACCGGCTCTTCCCAGGCGACGTACAGCAGTTCGTGCACGGGGGGTCCGCGTTCGGCCACGGCGCCGCAGGAGTGCTGTGGGCTCTGGACGCCTGCGGCGCGGGCCGGTTCCCCGAGCACGAGGACTGGCTGCTGGCGAGTGCCGAGCGCGGGCTGCCGGCCCGGCCCGGCTTCTGGACCGGACTGCACGGTATCGCCCACGTACTCGCCGGCTTCGGCCACGAGAAGCAGGCCCGCGCCCTGGCCGAACAGGCTGCGCCGTCCCTCGGCCGGCTGCGCAACGCGAGTCTCTTCGACGGCCTGGCCGGGGCGGGGCTGGGCCTGTTGGACCTGGCCGTCCGCTACGGGGACGACGGCTTCCTGGCACAGGCCGAACAGGCCGCCGGCCGCCTCAGCGATCTGGTGCGCGAGCCCGCCGACTCGTGGGGCCCCGGCCCCGGGCAGGCCGGACTGATGCGCGGCTGGTCGGGCGTGGCCCTGTTCCTGCTGCGCATGTACGAGGCCACGGGCGAGGAACGCCAACTGGACCTGGCGGTACGCGCCCTCGACCGGGACCTGGCCGGCTGCGTGCCACAGAGCAACGGCAGCCTGCAGGTGGCCGACCGGGGGGTGCGGACCCTTGCCTACCTGGACGTCGGCAGCGGCGGCATCGCCCTGGTCGCAGACGAGCTGCTGACGTACCGCCAGGACGCCGTGCCGGCGGATCTGCTGACGTCTGTCCGGCGCGCCTGCCAGGCGGAGTTCGTGGTCGAGCCGCATCTGCTGAACGGCCGGAGCGGCCTGATGGCCGTGGTCGCCCGACTGGCCCACCGCGACCCGGGGACGGAGGCGCGGGACGCCGTGGACCTCCACCTGCGGCGCCTGACCTGGCACAAGCTGTCCTATCGCGGACATCTGGCGTTCGCGGGCGAGCAGTCCTACCGGCTCTCGGCCGATCTGGCGACCGGCACCGCGGGGATCCTCCTCGGCATCACGGCTGCCCTGGACGGCAGTTCCCCGTTCCTGCCCTTCCTCAGCCCCCGCCCGCAGGAGGGCGGGGTGGGCACCGGCCCGGCGCCCACCCCCTGAGACTTGGCCCGCCGACCGGCGAGGCCTCCGTACCGCACCACACGAAGGAGGTGACACACATGGAGTCGATTCTCGACCTGCAGGAGCTGGAGACCTCTGAGGAGGAGTCCGCCCTCATGGCCGCCAGCACCGTCAGCAACAACTGCTGACGTGAGGCCCGGTGAGCGACGCGGCCGTAGGGCCCGCCGCTCATGCCTTCCTGAACCCCGGCTTCGCCGAACGGCGAGGCCAGGCATCACCACGCGAAGGAGGTGACACACATGGAGTCGATTCTCGACCTGCAGGAGCTGGAAACCTCTGAGGAGGAGTCCGCCCTGATGGCGGCCAGCACCGTCAGCAACGGCTGCTGACGCGAGGCCTGGACGGGCGTGAGTCCGTAGCCGGGTGGCGTGACCCGAAAGCGACTCGGGTCACGCCACCCCCAGAATGCCCGCCACCGGCCCCGCCCGGCCACCCCGCCCCCTACCAGCCATCGCATCGGCTGTCGCGAGAGCGATTCCGACAGACATTCGCGACCAAGCCCGAGGAGTACGTCCCATGGAGCAGGTGAGAGCCGATCGTCGCGCCATGGCGGTCATCGACGGCCGCGCACCGGCCACCGCCGAGGACGCGGGCCCCGCCGCTGTGGCCGCCGCGCGGGTGCTGAGGGCCCACGGGGTGAGGCCGGGCGACCGAGTCCTGGTGAAGGCGGACAACTCCGTCGAGCAGGTCGTGGCCGTGCTCGCCCTGGTCCACCTGGGGGCGTCACTCGTTCTCCTCGACAACCACCACACGGACGCCGAGACCCTGCGCGCGCTGACGGCCGCCCAGGTCCGGTTCGTACTGACGGACCGCCGGAGTCGGCCGGTGCCGGCCGGGATCCGCGGCCTGACCGTTGAGGAGCTGTACCGGGCGGCACGGGAGCCGGCCGGCCCGGACACCGGCACCGGCACCGGCACCGGCACGGACCCGAGAACGAATCCCGAGTCGGACCCGGACACCTCCGAAGACTTCTCCACCCAGGCCTGGTACTGCCGCGACGACGCCCTGGTGATCTGGTCCTCCGGCACCACCGGCGAGTCCAAGGGCATCGTGAAGTCCGGCCGCGCGTTCCTCGACAACCTCGAACGCACCCGCCGCCTGATGGCCTATGGCGTCGGCGACGTGTTCCTGCCGCTGCTGCCCTTCTCGCACCAGTACGGGATCTCGCTGATCCTGCTCGCGCACCTCAGCGGCGGGGACCTGGTCGTGGTCCCGTACACCCGCCTGGACCGTGCCCTGGCCGCCGGCGCCCGCTGCGGGGCGACCGTGGTCGACGCCACGCCCGCGACGTACCGCAGCGCCCTCAACCTGATGAACCGTCGACCGGCGCTGCTGACCGCCCTGCGCGGAGTGCGGATGTGGTGCACCGGAGGCGCGCCGATGGACCGGAACCTGGGCCGGCACTTCCGGGAGTCGACGGGCCGGCCGCTGCTGGACGGTTACGGCAGCACCGAGGCGGGCAATGTGGCCTTCGCCACCCCCGACAACCCGGTGGGATGCGGCCGGATTCTGGACGGGCTGGAGGTGCGCATCCTCAGCCCGGACGGGCGGCGGGCACTGCCACCCGGTGAGGTCGGCGAGATCTGGCTGCACACCCCCGACCTGATGGAGGGCTACCTGTCGGCCGGAGGCGGTATCGCCCCGGCGCCGGCCTCGCACGGTTACCGCACCGGCGACCTGGGTCACCTCGATGAGGGGGGCAACCTGCACGTGGCCGGCCGCAGGTCCGCCGTGCACCGGCTGGGCCACACCCTCTACCCGGAGGTGCTGGAACGCAAGGCGGAGGTATGCGGACGGCCGGTCAAGGTGATCGCGCTCGCCGACGAACGCCGCGGCCACGAGCTCGTGTTCGTGATCGAGGACCCCGAGTCGGGCCATCCCAGGGTCTGGCGCGAACGGGTCAGCCGGCAGCTCGCCTCCTTCGAGCACCCCAACCACGTACTCGTCACCGACCGCTTCCCGCTGAACCGCAACGGGAAGACCGACGTGCTCCGGCTGCGCGCCTGGGTGACCGCGCGGCTGCGGAGCGGGCCGGAACAGCAGTCCCGGCAGCCCGTACCCGCACCCGCCGCGCTCGACTGACCGGCACCCGCGGGCCGCCCGCGGGCACATGGGCGCCCGGCGCATCCCGCGCCCGCCCACCGCATGCGGAACCACGCGGCCCGAACCCGCCGCCCACCCCGGCCGGCCGAGACCACCGCCACAACGAAGGAACCACCATGCCTCGCAGCACCCAGCACAGCTCCCGTCGACGCGTCGTCATCACCGGAGCGGGCGTCGTGACCTCGATCGGCCACACCGTCGACACCTTCTGGGCCGGTCTCCTCGAAGGGCGCAGCGGCATAGGGCCGATCACCGCCTTCGACCCCCACGACCTGCCGACCCGAATCGCGGCGGAGGTCCGCGACTTCGACCCGTCGCCCTACATGTCGCGCCGGGAAAGCCGGCGCATGGACCGCTTCGGCCAGTTCGCCATGGCCGCCGCCGTTCAGGCGATGGAGCAGTCGAAGCTGGAGATGGCCGAGGGCACCGGCCACCGGCTCGGTGTGCTGATCGGTTCGGGTTACGGCGCCAACATCGCGGGCATCGCGGCCGTCGAGCGGATGCGCGAGCGCGGCCCGAAGGGCATCAACGCCAACTACGCGATCGGCGGCGCCCCGGACAACCCGTCCAGCGAGGTCGCCATGCGGTTCGGGGCCGAGGGACCGACAGGGGCGATCATCACTGCCTGCGCCACGGGCACCACCTGCGTCGGCGAGGCCGTCCAGATGATCCAGGCGGGCCGTGCCGACGCGATGATCGCGGGTGGCGCCGACGACCCCATCACCCGACTGGATGTCGCGGCCATGGCCAATCTGCGTGCGCTCAGCCGCCGCAACGACGAACCGGGCTGCGCCAGCCGCCCGTTCGACCGCGACCGCGACGGTTTCGTCTTCGGATCCGGCAGCGGGATCGTGGTCGTGGAGGAGGCCGGGCACGCGCTGCGGCGCGGCGCGCCGATCCTGGGCGAGGTCGTCGGATACGGCGCGACCACCGACGCGTACCACTCCACGGCTCCGCACCCGGAGGGCCTCGGCGCGCAGCGCGCCCTGCGCATGGCGCTCGACGACGCGGGACTCGACGCCACGCAGGTCGACTACGTCAACGCGCACGGCACCAGCACCGTGCTGAATGACGCCACCGAGGTCGCGGCGCTCTGGGCGGTGCTCGGCGAGCACGCGAAGCGGATCCCCGTCAGCTCCCAGAAGTCGATGATCGGCCACCTGATCGCGGGCGCCGGTACGGTCGAACTCATCGCCACGCTGCGGACGATCGCCACCGGCATCGTGCCGCCCACCCTGAACTGCGACAACCCCGAGGACCCGGAGCTCAACTTCGTGCCCCACACGCCGCAACGGCACGAGGTGCGTACGGCGCTGAGCAACTCCTTCGGCTTCGGCGGCCACAACGCGGTGCTCGCCGTCACCCGCTGGGAGCAGTGATGCGTGGCGACTTCGTCTCCCTCCAGCGCTGCACGGACGAGGACTACGAGCGCATCGCCGACTGGGCCCTGAGCTCCGTCAGCACCTACTCCTCGGGATCGCCGCAGCTGCTCGGCGGCGCCGACATCCGGCAGGCCGCCCGGCAGGGCGGGATGAACTACATGATGGTCGTCACCCACGAGGGTGAGCGGATCGGCGCGGTCAACTGGGGTCCGCTCGCCTACCAGGGCAGCTACACCATCGGCTCCGCCATCGGCGCCTCGGGCCTGTGGAGCCAGGGGTACGGCGCCGAGGCGAACGTGCTCCTGCTCAACCACCTGTTCCACGCGCTCAACGCCCACCGGGTGCAGCTCACCCTCGGCATGCACAACCGGCACATGGTGCAGATCGTGATGCACGGCGGTTTCGTCGTCGAGGGCATCCTGCGGGACTACTTCTTCGTCGACGGGCGGCACTTCGACGCCGTCACGTGCTCCCTGCTGCGCTCGGAGTTCTACGCGCTGGCCGAGGACTCCGAACTGGGCCTGGCCGCCGACACGGTTCCGGCCGAGGAGAAGGAGGCGGCGCGCAGCATGTTCGCCGACCACCTGGAGCGCCGGTCCGCCGGCTATCTGCTGGACCTCCTCGAACGCTGACCTCCGCTCCCCCTCACGTACACGCACGTACACGCACGTCCCAGGAATGCCCCAGGCACATCCCAGGTGAATCCCAGGCAAGAAAGGCTGTTCACGATGCCCATGTCCGCTCCGGGACGTCCGGCCCCACCCGGCCTCTTCGGCGGCGACCTCGTCAGCCTGGTGCGCCGGCACGCCGATACTGCCGGCGAGGCGCCCGCGTTCACGTTCGTGGACTACGCGTCCGACCGGCGCGGCCGCTCCCGCGGCCTGTCGTACCGGCAGCTGGACCGGCTGGCCCGCTCGGCCGCGGCCGAGCTGCGCCGCTATGCGGAGCCGGGCGACCGGGTGGCCCTGGCGGCACCGCAGGGGCTGGAGTACCTGGTCGGCTTCCTGGGCTGCCTGTACGCCGGCCTGATCGCGGTGCCGCTGCACGCCCCGGACGCGTACCACGGTGACGACCGGCTGCTCGCGGTCCTGGAGGACTGCGACCCGGCCTGCCTGCTGACGATCGGCGAGTACGCCGACGCAACCGCGGCGCTTGGCCTGCGGGCCACCGGGCGGAGGCTGCCGGTCGTCGAAACGGACCTGCTGTGGGACCGGGCGGACGACGACGCCGAAGCGCGCGAAACGCCGGGCACCGTGGACGTGGACCCCGTGGAGGTTGGCCCAGAGGCCGTCGCCTACCTCCAGTACACCTCGGGATCCACCCGCCGCCCGCGCGGCGTCGTGGTCAGCCACGCGAACCTGCTCGCCGCCGCGGTGCAGAGCGCCGTCCAGTCCCAGCTGCACAGCAGCGATGTGATTGTGTCCTGGTTGCCCTACTTCCACGACATGGGGCTGATCACCGGCGTGGCCATGCCGCTGAGCGCGGGTGCGCACGCCGTACACCTGAGCCCCATGGCCTTCGTACAGCGGCCTCTGCGCTGGCTCCAACTCATCAGCGACCACCGCGCGACCTGGACGGCAGCCCCCAATTTCGCCCTCGACCTGACAGTCCGGCGGGTCTCGGCCGAGCAGCGGGCCGGACTGCGCCTGGACTCACTGCACACCCTGTGCAACGGCGCTGAGCAGGTCCGCTCGCTCAGCGTGGAGGCGTTCTCGCGGGCCTTCGCACCCTGCGGCTTCACCCTGTCCGGGCACGCCCCCGGGTACGGGCTCGCCGAGGCCACACTCGGCGTGACCACCGCGCTCGACGGGGCCCTGGTGCGGTCCTTCGACCGGGACGCGCTGGCCGGGGGCCGGGTGGTGCCGGTCGCGCCCAACAGCCCACAGGCGTGGGACCTGGTGGGCTGCGGGGTCCCGATGCCCGGAGTGAGCGTGGCCGTGACGGACCCGGACACGGGCCGGGAACGCCCGATGGACCGGACCGGCGAGATCTGGGTCAGCGGGCCCAACGTGGCCCGCGGGTACTGGGGCCGGCCCGAGGCATCCGCCGAGTCCTTCGGTGCCGTGCTGACCGAGGCGGGCGGCGCCCGCACCGAACCGGTCTGGCTGCGCACCGGCGACCTGGGATTCATCCACGAGGGCCAACTCTTCCTGGCCGGCCGAAGCAAGGAACTCATCGTGGTCGACGGGCGCAACCACTACCCGGCGGACCTGGAGGCCACCGTCGAGGAGGCGCTGGCGGCGCTGAGCCCCGCGGCCACCGCGGCCTTCTCGGTGGACGGCGGCTCCGCCGAACGGCTGGTGGTGGCCGTCGAGCTGCGCCGCGCCCCGCACAGCGAGAGCCTGCCGGCCCGGGCCGAATCCGTGGCTGTCGTCCGCC
This sequence comes from Streptomyces sp. A3M-1-3, assembly GCF_024213665.1. Lineage (GTDB taxonomy): Bacteria > Actinomycetota > Actinomycetes > Streptomycetales > Streptomycetaceae > Streptomyces. Next base: position 29,431 of record NZ_JANAVP010000029.1, on the reverse strand, counting down.
GCGCGGTCTCGGCGCAGCACGGCGTGGACGTGGCCGACGTGCTGTTCCTGCGGCCCGGCACGGTGCCCAGGACGAGCAGCGGCAAGGTGCGCCGCCGTGCCTGCGCCGACCGGTACACCGCCGGCTCCCTGCACACCGACCTCAGCGCGGACTGGTGAGACCCATGGACGACCGCATTCCCCAACTTGCCCCGCACACGGAACAGTCGCTGAGGCGCTGGCTGACCGACTGGCTCGCCGCGAAGCTGGACATCGCCCCCGCCGAGGTCGGGCCCACGCAGCCCTTCCAGGACCTGGGCCTCGGATCGCTGTCCGTGGTGCAGCTCTCCGGCGAGCTGGAGGAGCTCCTGGACCGGGAGGTGCCGCCGACCGTCGTCTACCGGGCGCCGACCGTCGCGGCCCTGGCCCGCCACCTCATCGACCCGCAGGCCGAGCCGCTGCCCGGCCCGCTGCTGTCGCCCGCCCTCGGGCCGGAGGCGGACGCGGCCGAGGCTCCCGTTGCCGTGATCGGCCTGGCCTGCCGCCTGCCCGGCGGCGCCGACAGCCCGGACGCGTACTGGCGGCTGCTGCGCGAAGGCCGGGACGCGACCGCAAGCGTGCCCGCGGACCGCTGGTCCGACACCGCCGCGCAGGGAGCGCATGCCCGCGAGGTCCTGGACCGCACGCCCGCCCGGGGCGGTTTCCTGACCGAGGATCTCGCCGCGTTCGACGCCGAGTTCTTCGGCCTGTCCGACCGGGAGGCCGCGGCCGTCGACCCGCAGCAGCGGCTGATGCTGGAAGTGGCCTGGGAAGCCCTGGAGCACGCCGGGATCCCGCCGCGCTCGCTCGCGGGCAGCGCCGCCGGAGTGTTCGTCGGTGCGTCCGCCTCGGACTACGGCAGCCTGCAGATGAACGACCTGGCGAGCGTGGACGCGTGGAGTGGGACCGGGTCCGCCCTGAGCGTCATCGCGAACCGGATCTCGTACACCCTGGGCCTGACCGGGCCGAGCATGGTGGTCGACACGGCATGCTCCTCCTCGCTCGTCGCCGTACACCTGGCGATGCGGAGCCTGCGCGCACGTGAGTCGTCCGTCGCGCTGGCCGGCGGGGTCAACCTGCTGCTGTCCCCGGCCGTCACGGTGAACTTCGAGGACGCGGGCGTCATGGCGGCCGACGGCCGCTCGAAGACGTTCGCTGCCGGAGCCGACGGCTACGGGCGCGGCGAGGGCTGCGGATTCGTCGTCCTCAAGCGGCTGGACCGGGCGCTGCGCGACGGCGATCCGGTGCTGGCGGTGCTGCGGGGCAGCGCCGTCAACCAGGACGGAGCCTCCAACGGCCTGATGGCGCCCAGCCCGCGCGCCCAGGAGCGGCTGATCCGGGCGGCTCTGGACTCGGCCGGGGTCACGGCCGATTCCCTGGACTACGTTGAGGCCCACGGGACCGGCACCGAACTGGGCGACCCCGTCGAGGTCGAGGGCATCGCCGCGGCCCTGCTCGGTACGGGTACCGCGCGCGGGAGCGACCTGCTGATCGGCTCGGTGAAGACCAACATCGGTCATCTGGAGGCGGCGGCCGGAATCGCCTCGCTGATCAAGGTCGTACTGAGCCTGGTCCACGGGGCGTTGCCGCCGAGCCTCCACTTCGACGAGCCCAATCCGCACATCCCCTTCGACCGTCTGCCCCTTCGCGTGGTCACCGAGGTCACCGGCTGGAAGCGAGGGGACCGGCAGCGCCGGGCCGGAGTCAGCGGCTTCGGTTTCGGCGGCACCAACGCGCATCTGATCCTTGAGGAGGCCCCCGCCCCGGCGCAAGACGCGCGGCCCGCGGCCGTGCCGGGGCCGCTGCTCGTACCGCTGTCGGCCGGGTCGGCCGAGGCGCTGCGCGCACAGGCCCGCCGGATGGGCAACTGGCTGCGCACCCACCCGGACGTGCCGGCGGCCGACGTGGCGCACACACTGGCGCTGCGCCGCTCCCACGAGAGCCACCGGATCGCGGTGGTCGCCGATTCCACGCGGACGCTGGCGGCGCGCTTCTCCGCCTTCGCCGCCGGTACGGCCGTTCCCGGACTGGCGGAGGGGACCACCGAGGCGGGCGGCGAGCAGGACGGACCGGTGTGGGTGTTCTCGGGCCAGGGCTCGCAGTGGGCCGGCATGGGCCGTGAACTGCTGCGCAAGGAGTCCGCGTTCGCCCGGTGCGTCGATGAACTGGAGCCGCTCGTCGCGGCCGAGGGCGGCTTCTCGCTGCGCGAGGTGCTGAACTCGTCCGACGTCCCCACCCGGGTGGACGTGGTTCAGCCCGTGCTGTTCGCGATGCAGGTTGGCCTCGCCGCCGTGCTGCGCTCACGCGGGGTGCGCCCAGGCGCGGTCATCGGGCACTCCATGGGCGAGGTGGCCGCTGCGGTCGTCTGCGGCGCGCTCCGCCTGCCCGACGCGGTACAGGTGGTCTGCCGCCGCTCCCGGCTGCTCACCCGCGTCGCGGGGCAGGGCGCGATGGCAGTGGTCGAGGCGGACCTGGAGCGCGCCCGGGCGCTCGCGGCCGGGGCGGGCGCCGGGGTGGAGGTCGCCGTGGTGCCCAGCCCGCGCTCGGTGGTCGTCTCCGGGGACCCCGGGGCGATCCGCCGGCTGGTCGAGGAATGCCAGCGGCAGGAGGTCAACGCCCGCACCGTGCAGGTCGACGTGGCCTCGCACTCCCCGCAGATGGACGTGCTTCTCGGTCCGCTGCGGGAGGCGCTGCGGGAGCTGACGCCGCGGGCGGCGGAGCTGCCCTTCCTCTCCACCGTCGGCGGACGCGAGGACCGGGCGCCGGCCTGCGACGCGGACTACTGGGCCGACAACCTGCGCGCCCCGGTCCTGCTCGCGGACGCCGTCCGCGCCGCCGAGGCGGCCGGGTTCCGAGTCTTCCAGGAGGTCAGCCCACATCCCGTCCTGATCCGCGACATCGCCACGACACTCGACGAGGGCGCCCCCTCCCGGGCCCGGGTGGTCGCGACGCTGCGGCGCGACACCGACCCAGGTGCGGCGCTTGCCTCCGCGCTCGGCGCGCTGCACTGCCACGGAGTCCGGCTGCCCTGGGAGCGGTTGGTCCCCGCGGGCGGTCTCACCGACCTGCCACGGCTGGCCTGGCACCGCCGGCGCCACTGGACCCGGTCCGGCGCCGCCGCGGCCCCCGCGCCCGAGACCCGGCCGGCGGACCCGGCCGCACTCCCCGCCACGGCCCCGCTCCCCGGAACGGCCACCGCGCTCGGCGCGCTGCCCGGTGCCTGGCTGTGGGAGACCGAGCTGCGTGGGCGCGGCCACGATGCGCTGTACCAACACCGGGTCGGCGGGCGGCCCCTGTTGCCGCTCTCCGCCCCGCTGCTGATCGCCCTGCGCGCGGCCGAACGGGCCGGGAGCGCGGAGCAGACGGAGCACGCGGTACGGGACCTGACCGTGCACGCGCCCGTCGTACTCGATGAGGCCGCCGAGGCGGCCGCGCCCGCACTGCAGACTCTGCTGCGGGCCGGCGACGCTGCCGACCCCGCCCCCGCCCGGCTGGACCTGCACTCCCGCACCGGCCGCGCGGCATGGACCCGATGCGCCTCGGCCCGGCTGCACCCGGACCCCGATCCCCTCGGCGCGGGCCCCGGCCCTGAACCGGCCGCCGCCGTCGGGGACATGGAACGGATCGACGTGTCCGGGCACTACGCGCGCCTGGCCTCCGGCGGGCTGGAGTACGGGCCGCGGCTGCGCACGCTGCGCCGGCTGTGGCGCTCCGGTGCCACCGCGATCGGCGAGGCCCTGCCGGCCGAGCCGGACCGGGCCGACCCCCTGCTGCTGTTCCTGGAGGCCGGCTTCCAGACCCTCACCGCCTGCCTGCCGGATTCCGGCGCGGCCGGTGCGGAACCGGGCGGCTTCCTGGTCACTGGCGCCGACGGCTTCCGGATGCCGCGGGCGGCCGCGGAGCCGGGCACCGACGGCCCCTTGTACGTACGGGCACGCCTCGAAGAGGACGGCGACGGCGCGTTCACCGCGGCGCTGGACTGGTACCGGGCGGGGCGGCGGGTGGCCGCGGCGCACGGAGTCCGGGTGCGGCGGGCCGGCGGCGCGCCGGCCGGCGTGCCCGGCTCCTGGGCGCATGCGCTGCGCTGGCGGCTCGAGCCGCTCGCGGATCCGGACGCCCCGGTCGGCGGCCCGGTGCTGGTCGTCGCGGACGGAGCGGGCGTCGGCGAGGCCCTGGCCCGGCGGCTGCGCGCCACGGGGGTGCCCTGCCGGACCGTGGCCGCCGCGGACCTGGACGGCCTGGCCGAGAGCCCACTGCGCACGGCGCTGGGCGATCTCGCCGAGGTGCGGCACCTGGTGTACTGCGCAGGCCTGGACACCGGCCCCGCACAGGGCACCGACCCGGCGCGCGCGGTACGGCTCGCCTCGTCCGCGGTACGGCTCATCCGGGTACTGCTCGCCGAACCGGACACCCGGGCACGGCTGTGGTTGGCCACCGGCCGTGCCCAGGCGGTGGCGCGAGAAGGCGGTCTGAGCCCGGCGCAGGCCCAACTGTGGGGCCTGGGGCGCTGCCTGGCGCTGGAGGACCCCGAGCGGTTCGGCGGTCTGGTCGACCTCGACGACCCCGCGGATCCGGAGGCCTGCGCGGCCGCCCTGCTGGCCGAGCTGGGCTCCGCGCCGGCCGGCGGGCAGAGCGCGTACCGCGCCGCGGTCCGCCATGTCCCGCGGCTGGTCCGTACGCCGCTGCCCGCTCCCGTGGTCCGGCCGGTGGACCCCGAGGGCGCGCACCTCGTGGTCGGCGCGACCGGTCGGATCGGCCCGCTGCTGCTGGAGCGCCTGATCCACCTGGGTGCGAGGCATCTCGTACTGGTCTCCCGCCGGGGCATACCGGAGGAGACCGCGGACGCCCTGCGTGCCCAGGGTGTCGGTGTCACCGGCGTCGCCGCGGATGTGGCCGACGAGGAGGCTATGGGGGAGCTGTTCGCCAGGTTCGGCGACGGGCTCCCGCCCCTGCGCGGGATCTACCACGCCGCGTTCGCCGAGGACGTCGCGCCGCTGGCGGAACTGGACGACGCCCGGCTGGAGTCGGTGCTGCGCGCCAAGGTGGCCGGAACCGCCCTGCTGCACCGGCTGTCGGCCGGCCACGAGGTGGCGGAGTTCCTCTGCTACTCCTCCACCACGGCGCTGCTCGGCTCCCAGGGGCTGGCGCATTACGCGGCGGCCAACTGCTTCCAGGACACGTTGGTCCACCTCCGCAGCGAGCGCGGCGAAGCGGCCCACACCGTCAACTGGGGCACCTGGAGCGACGGCTTGGCCGGCACCGCGGTCACCGAGGCGATCACCGCGTCGGGGCTGCGGCTGATGGACGGAGCCCGGGCGGTGCGCGCCCTCGACCACGTGCTCGGCTGCTCTGCCGCGCAGGTGGTCGTCGCCGACGCCGACTGGCCCGTGCTGGCCGCCGCCTACGCCACCCGGACACCGGTGCCGCTGCTGGCCGACCTCGAAGACGCGGCCGGCGAGGGCGCCGGGGGCCCCGGAGACCTGTCCGGCCCGGCCGGCCCGTTCTCGGGGCCGGAGCCGGTCGCCAGCCGGCTGCCGGAGCCGCTGCCGGCCGCCGAGCTGCGGGAGCGGCTGTCGGCCGCCGGCGACGAGGAGCGACAGCGGCTGCTGCACCGGTACGTGCACGAGACCGTGGCCTCGGTACTCGGCCTGTCCTCGCGTCGCGCGCTCGATCCGGCGGACCGCTTCTGGGATCTCGGCATGGACTCCCTGCTGACCATGACCCTGGTCCGCCGCCTCAAGGCCGTCGTCCCCGGTCTGCGCCCGCAGGCCCTGCGGGACAACCCGACCGTGGCGGGTCTCACCGAGGCACTTATGGACCTGCTGGACCCGGCCACCTGATCCGGCCCGGCACCCCCCACCATCCCTACTCCCCTGCGAGGAATCCCTTGTCCGCGTCACCGTCCACGTTCCTGTCCGCTGCGCCGGCCCCGGCGTCCGCGCCGCTGTCCACGCCGCAGTCCCCGGCCGCCACCACCCTCGTGGAGGATCGCCCGTACGGCAGGGGCGTGACCACGGCCCGGCCGCTGGCCGAGGGCCAGGTCGTCTTCGACCTCGTCGGCTGCGAGGTGCTCGGCACCGCCTCGATCTACACGATCGACCTCGGCGACGGGCGGCACATCGACGGTCCGGAAGTCCGCTACCTCAACCACTCCTGCGCACCGAACACCTACGTCGACACCACCGCCCTGCGAGTCGTCGCGCTGCGCCCGATCGCCGAGGGCGAGGAGCTCACCTTCTTCTACCCCTCGACCGAGTGGGACATGGTCGGCCCGTTCAACTGCCTGTGCGCCGCCGAGGACTGCGTCGGCAGCGTCTCCGGAGCCCGTCGGCTGCCCTCCGATGTGCTCGGCCGGCATGCGCTCAACGCGCACATCGCGGCGCGGCTGAACACCGGCGGCGCCGAGTGAGCCGCTCGTGCCTGGTCGTCGGCGGCAACCGCGGTATCGGCCTGGCGGTCGCCCGTACTCTGCGGTCCGCCGGCGAACGGGTCACGGTCACCCACCGCGGCGGGGTACCGCCCGAGGGCCTCGCGGGCGTGCTGTGCGACGTCACCGACCCGGAGGCGGTGGACAGGGCGTTCCACCGGGTGGAGGAGGAGCAGGGCCCCGTCGAGGTGCTGGTCGTCAACGCCGGCATCGTGCGTGACCAGTTGATGGCCAGGATGCCCGAGGAGGCCTTCACCTCCGTCCTCGACACCAACCTGACCGGCGCCTACCGGGTGGTCAAGCGGGCCACCCGCGGCATGCTGCGGATGAGGCGCGGGCGCATCGTGCTGATCGGTTCCGTCGTCGGCCTGAGCGGAGCCGCGGGCCAGGCCAACTACGCGGCGTCCAAGGCGGGGCTGATCGGATTCGGCCGCAGCCTGGCCCGTGAACTCGGCCCGCGCGGCATCACGGTGAACGTGGTCGCGCCCGGATTCATCGAGACCGACATGACCGCCTCCCTGCCGGCCGGACTACGGCAGAAGTACATCAAGCAGATCCCCCTCGGCCGCAGCGCCGAGGCGCAGGAAGTGGCCCACGTGGTGAGCTTTCTGACCAGCCCGGAGGCCGGCTACGTCACCGGGGCCGTCGTCCCGGTCGACGGCGGCTCCTCCATGGGCCTGTGAGCGCGCGGACCGGCCGGCCGCACGAGCGAGAAGGAGAAACGGTGGGCATGGGCATTCTCGCGGGGAAGCGGATCCTCGTCACCGGCGTCCTCACAGACGCCTCGATCGCCTTCCACGTGGCCCGGGTCGCCCAGCAAGAGGGCGCCGAGGTCGTGCTGACCGGATTCGGGCGGATGAGCCTGGTCCGGCGCATGGCCGCCCGGCTCCCCCGGCCCGCGCCCGTCCTGGCACTGGACGTGACCGACACCGGCCACCTCGGCTCCCTGGCCGAGCGGGTCGGCGACCACGTCGACGGACTCGACGGAGTGTTGCACGCCATCGCCTTCGCTCCCCAGTCCGCGCTGGGCGGGAACTTCCTGCACACGCCCTGGCCGGACGTGGCCACCACGCTGCACGTGTCGACGTACTCCCTCAAGGCGCTTACGACAGCGTGCCTGCCCCTGATGGGGCCGGGCGCCTCGGTGGTGGGCCTGGACTACGACGCCTCGCGGGCCTGGCCGGGCTACGACTGGATGGGCGTCGCCAAGGCGGGCCTGGAGTCCTGCGCCCGCTATCTGGCGCGGGATCTGGGGCCGCACGGCATCCGGGTCAACCTGGTGGCGGCCGGACCGCTGAAGACTGTGGCAGCACGGAGCGTGCCCGGCTTCGAGGCCGCCTCGTGGGACGAGGCGGCGCCGCTGGGCTGGCGGGCCGACGACATGGATCCCACCGCGCGGGCCTGTGCGGCCCTGATGTCCGACTGGTTCCCGGCCACCACCGGTGAGATCGTCCATGTCGACGGTGGCGTCCACGCCACCGGCGCCTGACCGGCGGGCGGGGGACGGGGGACGACGTGGACTACGCCATCGAGACACGGTCGCTGGTCAAGCGATACGGCACGGCCGAGGCCCTGGCCGGCATCGACCTGCGGGCCGAGCCGGGCAGCGTGCTCTGCCTGCTCGGCCCGAATGGCGCGGGCAAGACGACCGTGGTGCGCACCCTGACGACACTGCTGCGCCCGGACGGCGGTTCGGCCCGCGTCGCCGGGTTCGACGTGGTCCGGGATGCCTCCCGGGTGCGCGCCGCCATCGGTGTGACCGGCCAGTTCGCCGCCGTGGACGAACTCATGACGGGTTACCAGAACTTGCTCCTCGTCGGCCGGCTGATCGGGCTCTCCCGCCGTCAGGCGGGCCTGCGGGCCGGCGAGCTGCTGGAGCGGATGAGCCTGGACGGCGCTGCGGACCGGCTCGCCCGGACGTACTCCGGGGGCATGCGGCGGCGGCTGGACCTGGCGGCGGGAATGCTGCACGAGCCGCGGGTCCTGCTCCTCGACGAGCCGACCACCGGTCTGGACCCGCGCAGCCGCAGCGAGTTGTGGCAGGTGGTACGGGACCTGGTGGGCGGTGGCACGACCGTGCTGCTCACCACTCAGTACCTGGAGGAGGCCGACCGGCTCGCCGACCACATCGCCCTGCTCGACGGCGGCCGGGTGGTGGCCACCGGCACGCCACGGGACCTCAAACAGGGCGTCGGCGGCCACCGGGTGCAGTTCCGCCCGCCGCAGGGCTCCCTGGTCCCGGAGGCGGTGGTGGCCGCGACGCGTTGGACCGGCCGGGCCGCGGTAGCCGAAGGGGACACCGTCCGGGTGCCGCTCGACGATCCGGCCCGGTTCCCGGACCTGGCTGCCCGCCTGATGGCCGCCGGGCTGGCGGGCACCGAGATCTCGCTCGGCCACCCCAGCCTCGACGAGGTGTTCCTGTCCCTCACCGGCCTGCCGCAGGTCAGCCGTTCACCGCAAGGAGCCGGTCATGCCCCCGTCTGACATCGCCTTCCCCGGAGCCTTCCGCGAATCCTTCCCGGCGGCCGTACGCGGCCGGCGACGATCGGTGAGCGCGGCCTTCCAGCAGTCGCTCACCCTCGCCTGGCGCAGTCTGACCCGGCTGCGGACCGTACCGGAGGAGACGGCCGGGTTCATCCTGCAACCGGTGATCTACGTCGTCCTGTTCGTCTTCGTCATGGGCGAGGCGATCTCCGGCAGCTGGCAGGCGCACCGGGATTTCGCCCTGCCGGGCATCGCCGTCCAGATGGTCGTCCTCGCCTCTCTCGGCACCGGGCTCTCCCTCAACACCGATCTGGAGAAGGGCCTGTTCGACCGCTTCCGGACGCTGCCCATCTCGCGGTTCGCCCCGCTGTTCGGGGCGGTCCTGGGAGATCTGGTCCGCTACGCTCTGTCCCTGGCCGTGATGGCGGGCTTCGGCGCGGCGATCGGCTTCCGGCCGGCCGGGGGCTCGGCGGGCACGGCCCTGGCCTGCGTACTCATCCTGTCGTTCGCGTTCGCCCTGTGCTGGATCTGGACCCTGCTCGGGCTCACCGCCCGTACGGCGTCCGGTGTGCAGACCCTGGCGACGGTGATCCTCTTCCCGCTGGCCTTCGGCAGCTCCACCCTGGTGAGCACGGACGGCATGCCCGGCTGGATCCGGGTGTGGGCCGAGGTCAATCCGGTCACGTGGGTCACCGACGGGGCGCGCTCGCTCGTCGCCGGCGACCCGCAGTGGCATCCGATCGCCGGGGCGCTGGTCTGGTCGACCGCCATCCTGGCCATCTTCCTTCCGTTGACCGTCCGCGCCTACCGGTGCCGAGTGCGATGACGCCCGCACGGCGTCGGTGACCCCATGCCCGTGAATCCTGAACTCGTCGGCACCACGCTGAGCAGCGAGGAGCCGTACGAGGCCACCCGCGGCGACATCCGCGCGTTCGCCGCCGTCGTCGACGACCACAATCCGCTGTACCGGGACCCCGCCGCGGCGCGCGCCCTCGGGTACGCCGACGTCATCGCACCGCCGACCTTCGCCGTGACGGTCTCCGGCATGGTCACCCGGCGCATCCTGCGGGACCCGGCGCTCGGCCTCGGCGGCCGTCAGGTCATCCACGAGTCCCAGAAACTGTTCCAGCACCGTCCGATCGTGGCCGGCGACCGGCTGACCACCACCGCCGTGCTCCGGTCGGCCGCGTCTGTGGGGGGCTATGAGCGCCTAACTCTGCACAGTGAGATCCGCGACGCGCATGACACCGAGGTGTACACGGTGGTCACGGTGGTGCTGGCCCCGGCCTGAACCCGTCCCGACGGAATGCAGCACACGTAGGTGAGGGCCGCGGCCAGCGCCGTGGCGGCCAGGGGGAGCCAGATGCCGGTCACGCCGGGGAGTCCTTGTGGAGGTTGGGCTTCGTGTCGAGCCCGCCACGGAGGGCTTCGACCTCCGTGCGCAGGCGGAGGAGCTCCTGTTCCTGGGTGGGCGCGGGGTGCACCGGCCGGGCTTCGGAGGAGTGCCGGGAGCGCATCATGAACCACATCATCAGCCCCATGCCGACGGGGCAGGCAAGCGCGGGAAGGATGTACAGCAGCTGATCCATCACAGGTCCTTCCGGTGTTCTTGTGTGTGTTCGGCAGCGGGGCAGGTCGTGACAGTGGGGCCTCGCGCTCTCGCCATACAGCCCGAACTGGCTCAGTGGACCCTCTCCATGGGGAGTCCGCAGCGGCAGGTGGGGTTCTGGTCCCCACCCTGGCCGGGAGCCGCGCCCTTGGTGACGGTGATCTCACAGCCGCATTCGGGGTCCGGGCATCGGTACACCTCGCCTTCGGTGAATGCCATCAGGTGACCTCCCTCCCGCTCACTGCCTACGCGACGACGCTAGAACCGTCCCCTTAGGGCAAGGTCAATGCCCGTCTGGTCTGAAATTGGGGTTTTCCTCCAGCATGCGCGCTTATGCGCCGGAGCGACGCTCTGGTTGCCGAGAGCAGAGAGGGACCAGAGGGACCCGTCCATGATCGGCGGGGCGGCCGACTGGGCATCGCTTAGCATGACGCCCATGTCGCCACGCGCACTGCCGCCGCTCCGGACGTGGTCCGGGGCGCTGCTTGTGTGCGCGCTCTTCGTATGCCTGTCGGGGCTGGCGCGTCCCGCGATGGCGATGGCGATGCCGGGGCCGATGGACGTGGCCCCACCCGTCGCGTCCGGCGCACACGCCGAACATGCCGCGGCTTCAGCCATGGCCGAGGAACCGGATCACAGTCCGCACTGCCCCGCCACCCACGAGCAGTGTGTGGCACCGAAGGCCACCCTCGCCCAGGACGTACCGTCGGGCCACGTGCTGGCGGGCGCGTCGCGCGCGACGGTCTGCATCCCCACGCTCCCGGTGGCGCAGCCCAACGCCCCGCCACCGATGGCCGCCCCTCCTGATCTGCATCGGTTGTGCGTGTCTCGGACGTGACGGCTTGCCGCCCGTGAGGCCCCACTGCCTTGCGGGACGCCGCGTTCCGCACGTCCGCACGTCCGCCTCGGCACGCTGTTTCTGTACGAGCGTGTCGTCGCAGAGCAGGAGTAACGACGCATGCCGTCATCCGTCGCTTTGTTGATCACTGGTGCGAGCACCGGTTTGCTCGCCGGTGGTGCTTCATGCGCCGCCGTACAGGGGGGTCTGCTCGCCGGAGCCGTGACCCGGCGCCGCACCCCCGCCCCGCAGAAGACTCCCCCCAAGCAGTCCGGTAAGCCCTCCCGCTCCGCAACCACCGTGCAGGGGGCCGCCGCGCCGCTGGCGCCGGTCGGGGCGTTCCTGGCCGGGAAGCTTCTCTCCCACACCGTGCTCGGCGCCTTGCTGGGCGTCTTCGGTGACGCCTTGCAGCCCAGCCCTCGTACCCAGGCAGTGCTGCTGCTGACTGCGGGGCTGCTCATGGCGTTGTTCGCGCTGGACCTGTTCGGCGTCAAGTGGGTGGGGAGGCTTTTGCCCCGCCCGCCCGCGTCGTTCGGCCGGCTGATGCGGCGCAGCGCCAGGACCGACTCGGTTGCCACTCCGGCTCTGATCGGTTTCGCCACGGTGCTGGTCCCGTGCGGGGTGACGCTGTCGATGGAGCTGCTGGCCATCACCTCAGGGTCGCCGGTGGCCGGCGCCGCGGTGATGGCCGGGTTCGTTCTCGGCACGGCACCGTTGTTCGCCCTGCTCGGCTACCTCTTCCGCCGTGGCAGCCAGGCACTGTCCGGTCAGCTGGCCGCGCTCACGGGTGTGGTGGTGCTGGCCGTCGCCGCGTGGACGATGGCCTCCGCGCTGCAGGCCGGCGGCTGGGTGTCGTTCGACGCCCCCGAGAAGCAGGCTGCGGCGAGTGAACCGTTCATTGTCGAGGGCGGCGACCAGGGCAGTGCCGACGGCGGTTCTGGAGGTGGGGAGACGGCGGGTGCCGTCGCCCCGGTACGTATCGACGCATCCGGAAAGCAGATCGTCACCCTGACCGTGACGGACTTCTACGTCCCCACCCAGTTCACCGCTAAGGCCGGGGTGCCCACCACGCTGGTACTGCACGGCAAGGACTCCGGCGGGTGCGCTCGGGCGTTCACCATCCCCGAACTCGGCGTGCAGGAGATCGTCAAGCGCGACGGTGACACCGAGATCGACCTGGGCACCCGCGAACCGGGCACCCTCCGTTTCTCCTGCGCCATGGGCATGCAGACCGGCGCCATCGAGTTCAAGAAGGACCTGCGATGAAGCTGTTCAGCCGCAAGGGCAAGACCGAAGCCGACACCGCCCCACAGGTGGTGCTTCTCATCGAGGGCATGCACTGCAACAGCTGCGGACTGATCATCGACGACGAGCTGGAGGACCTCCCGGGAGTGCGTTCGGCCGCCACCGATGTGCGTACCGGACGCAGCGTCGTCCTCCTGGAAGAGGGCAGCAACGTGGACACCGCTGCGCTCGTCGCTGCGGTGGAAGTGGCCGGGGACTACACCGCGCGCATCGCCCACTGACCTGCACGTGCCCGCGGACGTCGCCAAGCTCTCCTGCTGCGCGGGCTGAGCGGACGGCGACGGAACGGAGGCACTCATGGAGACGAGCCGACCCGTGGTTCGTACGCGCGCGATGACGGTCGGGGAGCTGTCCCGCCGCACCGGCGTGCCCGTCAAGGCCCTGCGCGAGTACACCGATCTCGGGCTGATCTACACCCTCGGCCGCAGTCCCTCGAATTACCGCTTGTACGACACCGATGCCCTGTGGTGTGTGCGGTTCATCGGCGAGCTGCGCGGCCTCGGGCTGACCGTGGCCGAGATCCGCCAGCTGACCACCGCCTATCTCGACGGCCCCGACGGGCCGGTCGGCTCGCACCTGGCCGAGCTGCTGCACCGCTCCCGCGAGCGGCTACGGCAGCGCATCGCCGCCCAGCAGCAGATCCTCGACCGGATCGAGAAGTTCGAGACCGTGCACCAAGCGGAGTTGGCGGAGGGCGACCTGTGCTGGGCCGGTGATCCGCGCGGCTGCGACCTGCGGGCTTGACCCTCACCCCGGGGCAGACCCTACGGTCGGAATGCATCAGACCCGTCCGTTGTCAGGGAAGGGAAGGACCCGCTGTGAACACCGACACCCAGAAGATCGCCGCCCGCTTCACCGACACCGTCAACCGCGCCCCCGGCGTCAAGCTCTGGCTGCTGCGCCCTCTGCTGACGCTGCTGGCCACCAACCCGGGGCTGCGCCGGGCCGGCAGCAACGTGCACGGCCCGGCCGCGGCTCGGCGCGCCGCGGGCCGAGGTTGCTGTGCCCTGTCGGCGGCGGACTTCGCGCCCTGCTCACGAATCCACGCCACCAGAGCGGGGTGGCGGGCCCGCTCGGCTGCGTCGGGAGCCGTCAGTTCGTCGTAGCCGACCCCGAGATGACCACGTGGATCTCCCGGCTCGCGACGAGATCCGGTGGACCGCCCTGCGGTTTCGTGGCGCGCACGGACTCTGGCGGAGAGCCTGCGCAGGTGTGCGCCTGCTGGCATAGGGTGGGCGTGCGCTCAGGGCGCGTCCGGTCCGCGGGAAGGGCAAAGCCCACCTGATGCTCGTCGACCCCCCGGCCCGACCTCTTTTCCGGCCTGATCATGCGGACACCAGGCGCAGACGGAAGGGAGGCCCTTGTGCCCATTCACTGCCTGCCCGACAACCCCAGCATCGAGCGGCTACGCAAGCAGGCCAAGACGCTCCTTCAGTATGTGAAGGCGGGAGTGCCTGCGGCGCTCGGCCTCGTCACCGAGTTCCATCCCCGGCCGCCGCAGACGCTCAAGCTGTCCGACGCGCAGCTCGTCACCGCCCGCATGTACGGCTTTTCGAGCTGGACCAGGCTGAAGGAGCACATCGGCACCGTCGAGCGGTGCTCCCGCTCGCCGCACCGGGCCCCGGCGAGCGACGATCCGCCGGAGGAGTTCCTGCGGCTCGCCTGCCTCACCTACGGCGCGGACACCCCGGGCCGGACCCGGGAGGCCGATCTGATCCAGGCCCGGCATCCAGAACTGCCCACCGCGAACGTCTTCACGATGGCGGCCACTGGATCGGCTGAGGCGCTCGCAGAAGCACTGGCCGGGAATCCACGGCGCGCCCGGACGGAGGGCGGTCCTTTCCGGTGGGAGCCACTGCTGTACCTGACCTACGCGCGCCTTGCGTCTCCCGGACGGTCGGTGGAGGCGGCCCGCCTCCTCCTCGAACACGGAGCCGACCCGAACGCCGGATTCCTGTGGGACGGGCTGACCTCCCCGTTCACCGCGCTCACCGGCGCGTTCGGCGGCGGGGAGGGCGACCAGCCACCTCATCCGCAGGGCCTGGCGCTGGCCAGGCTGCTGCTGGAAGCCGGGGCGGATCCCAACGACAGCCAGACCCTGTACAACCTTGGGCTCGGCGGCTCGTTCTCGGACGACACGGCCCACCTTGAGCTGCTGCTGGAGTTCGGCCTCGGACGCGGCGACGGCGGGCCGTGGAAGGCCCGGCTGGGCCCGACGCTGCAGTCCCCGCAGCAGCTGCTGCGCGACGAACTGGCCACCGCCGCACTGCGGGGCGGCCCGCAGCGGGCCCGGCTGCTCCTCGCACACGGCGCCGAAGTGGACGGCCTCGGCGGGCATCCGGCGTACGGCGGACGCACACCGTACGAGCTTGCCCTGCTGCACGGACACACCGAGGTCGCGAAGATCCTCGCCGCGGCGGGCGCCTCAACGGTGCTGGACGAGATGGACGCGTTCACCGCCGCCTGCATGCGCGCCGACGCCGACGCAGTGGCCGGATTCGGCCCGGAACTGCTGGCGCGAGCCCGTGCCCGGTCCCCGGAGATGATCAACAGTGCGGCCGAGCAGCGCAAGCCTGCGGCGGTGCGGCTGCTCGCCGGGCTCGGCTTCGACGTGAACCACCTGCGCCGCAGCACCCCGCTGCACGAAGCGGCCTGGAACGACGACGTGGAGACTGCCCGGACGCTGATCGAACTCGGGGCCGACCCTACGATCAAAAACACCGAGCACGACTCGACCCCACTCGGCTGGGCCGAGCACGGCGGCAAGCACCGCGTGGCGGCTTACCTGCGGGGCCTGGGGGCATAAGGCATCGCAAACTCCCTGGTCAGTCCCGGCCGGGACTGACCAGGCAGCAGGCCGGGGTGACCGCAGCCCACTTCCGCATCCGCTCCTGCGCGGCAGCGGCCTCCGTCGCGCCCGGCTCCGGGGCCTCCTCGTCCGCGTGCTCCGCGCCCGCCACCGCGATCTGCTGATCCGACCCGAGCAGATAGCCCAGCGCCGTGTCGACCAAATTCGCCGCGTCCCCCAGCTCGCGCCGCTCCAGCGCAGCCACGACGCCGCGAGCTCGGGGAACGCCCCGTTCCCAGGGCGGCCGGCATCGGCCATCACCGGCTTGTACGACAGCCACGACCAGGCATCGATCACGAGTTGACGCAGGACCATCGGGGGCAGTTCCCTCCCATAGACGGCCCCGCGCCGCATGATCAGCGTAGCGGGCGCAAACCTGCGATCATCCCACCTTCATGCTGCTTTCGCGTCACCCAATTCGGGCTTACAGCTACACAGCCACGATGCCGGCATCCCGGCGGGGCGGGTATGCGGGCGGGGGCCGTACGAGTGAGATGGTTCCTCCTGACCACATGCCTGGCAGGAGCAGAGCGGCGGCCCGAGCCCGGGCAAGATCCACCGGAAATGCCCGAGCCGGGCCTGTGTCTCGGAAGCACAACTGCCTGCGGCCCGGTGGCAACGGCCGCGGGCGCTCAGGCCATGATGGGCGCATGACGAACGACGGGCGAGGGGTGGACAAGCCCACCAGCTACGGTCTCCAGCCGCCGGCGCAGCGCAGCTACGAGCCAACGCGGGCCGCTCGGGCGCCCGGCCACGGGGAGGGCGTCGCCGAGTCGGGCGCGGGGCGGCTGATAGGCGGCCGCTACAGGCTCGAGTCCCGCCTCGGCCACGGCGGTATGGGCACCGTCTGGAAGGCCCATGATGTCGTCGTTGACCGCGATGTCGCCGTTAAGGAGCCGCGCGTTCCCGATCACCTGGCCGAGTGGGAGCGCCAGACCGTCTACCAGCGGATGCAGCGTGAGGCGCGGGCCGCCGCCAAGATCGACCACCCGTCGGTCGTCACGGTCCACGACGTTGTGGTCGAGGAAGGACGGCCCTGGATCGTCATGGAACTGGTGCGCGGAAGCTCGCTCGCCGACCAGCTTGCCGAGGGCACCATGGACCCGGGCGAGGCGGCCCGGATCGGCCTCGACATCCTCGGCGCGCTGTCCGCCGCGCACGAGGAGGGAGTCCTGCACCGCGATGTGAAGCCTGGCAACGTCCTGCTCGGCCGCCACGGCCGGGTGGTGCTCACCGACTTCGGCATAGCGCAGATCGAGGGCGAGCAGGCGCTGACCGAGGCCGGCGCATTCATCGGCTCGCCCGAATTCATAGCCCCGGAGCGGGTGCTGGGGCAGCGGCCGGGGCCCGAGTCCGACCTCTGGTCGCTGGGCGTGGTGCTGTACGCGGCGGTCGAGGGCATGTCGCCGTATCGCCGCTCCACCACCCCGGCCACGCTCCAGGCCGTGCTCTCCGCCGAGCCCGCACCGCCCGCGCGCGGCTCCGGCGAGTTCGGCATCCTCCTCACGCAGCTGCTCCGCAAAAACCCGTCCGCGCGGCCGACCGCCGCCGAGATCCGTCACACGCTGCAGAGCGTGGCGCGGCCGCCACGGTCCACCCCGGAGTCGACCGGACTGTTCCCCGCGGGCGCGCACGGCGGCCCGGGGGGCGGTCGGCAGACCCGTCGGATCAGTCGCAAGGCTCAACTGGGCCTGGGCAGCGGGGTGCTGGCCGTAGTACTGGCCCTGGTGCTGCTCCTCGCGAACCCCTTCGCGAGCGAGGACCCGCCCGCCCACTGGGTGGTCAGGGAGGAGGGCGAGGTTGTCAAGGCGTCTCTGGCCCTGCCCAGGGACTACCAGCGCAACGTGGACGGGGCCAACGACGGTTACATCGTGTTCAACGACCCCAGCGGGATCTTTACCGTCCATCTGGAGCGGGTGGCGGGCGGCAAGGACACCGGTACGGCCGCCGAGGAGGCCAAGTGGTGGGAGGACTACTACGAGGCCGGCGCCGAGAAGACCATGCAGAAGGCCAGGGCCTCGACGCGGAAGGCATCCCAGCAGGGCAGACCGGCTGCGCAGATCACCACGGTCTATCAGTGGTACGGCGCCTCCGCCACGGACCTCAGCCACCGTCGGCGCGATCACCTCTACGTCAACGACAGGAACGTCTACTGGCGGCTGGAAGTGACGATGCCCGCCAAGGGCAAGGCCGCCGAGGACGGCGAGCGGCTGTTCCAGGACGTGGTGAAGCACCTGAACATCCAGGAACTCTAAAGGTCCGCTGGGTTCCTGAAGATCGACCGCGGCACGACGGGGTCGGAACGGCTCGCAACAGCGGCTACCGGCCGAGCCGCCCGCAGAGGCGGTGCCGCTGCCCAGCCGGGAGACGAGCAGGTCCGCTTCCACTACGCCGAAGACCTGCCTCCCGTCCACCACGGCGTGAGCTTCAGCGTGCCGCGGCGCGGCATGACCGCCTTCGTCGGCCCCTCCGGCGAAGGCAAGACCAGAGTGTTCTCCCTCATCGAGCGGTTCTACGAACCGATGTCGGGCCGCGTCGAGGCGGAGGGCCGAGACCTCGCGGACCGGGGGATACCCCAACTCCGCGCCGCCATCGGATACGTGGAACAGGCCCCTGTGCCGTCCGGCACCCTGCGCAACAATCTGTTGCTCGGCAACCCTGACGGGGATTACTCCGCGGTGCGCCGGGTGCTGAAGACGACTCGCCTCGACGGCCTGCTCGCCCGTCTCCCCAAGGGCCTGGACGCGCTGGTCGGCCACCGCGGCACCAAGCTCTCTGGCGGCGAAGGCCGGCGCGTCGCCATCGCCCGTGCCCTGGTGCGCCGCCCTCGGCTCCTGCTGCTGGACGAGGCCACCGGCCGGCTCGACGCGTCAACGAGGCGGCGCTGCGTGACACCGTCGAAGGGGCGGCGGGTACCACGACGGTGCTTGTCGTCGACTGACCGCCCGCCTCTCGCCCGCACGCACCAGCGGTACGACGGGACTGAGCAGCATCACGGGTGGTTGTTGGGCGACGTTGAACGCGCGAACGTGCCCACCCCCACAGCCGCAACGAGCCGTCGCAGCCCGGACACATCAACTCGTCATCCGGAAGGGCCTTCTCGCGTGCCCTTCGTCGACCCCGGCTGCGCTGACCGAAGGGTCTACTTCACTCTCTTGGTACCAGTGATCAGTTTGGTGACGTATTTTTCACCGTCGACGTACGCGAGGTCGTGGGTGTAGTTCTCGGAGACATACTGGCGCCGACCGCTGTCCCTGTCTGTGACGACCACGCGGAACCCGAGGGCGCTGCAGCCGCGCCTGAACGGGACCCCGACGCCCATCAACCCCTCCGCGATGTCTATGGCGAAGCGTTCGCGGGTGATGGAGCCGTCAATCGGCGGCACCGGACGGCGACCGAATCCGACACGAAACCGCCCGGTTCGCATTGTCCGACGCATGACGCCTCCCACGCGGCTACACGTGAAGTGTACGCCTGACCAGGCGTAAGAGCTGATTGGTGACCGTATGGCGACGCAGCGCAGCCGGGAGTTCAGCCTCTCGGATCACTCGCTTACGGCTCGCACCCCCGGCTCCGCCGACGCGCCGAGGGCCTCCAGCAAGTGATTGCGTAAAGTGTGCGACAGGTCACTTACGGTTAGAGTCATCTCGGGTGCCGCAAGGGTGCCGCCCCCCGATCGGAGGAGTACGGCCATGGATGACATCGAAAACCACGTCAAGGACGTCACTTCCGAACTAGTGGGTGTGAACGTAGCCGACATCAAGAACAGCGACGCGTTCATCGATGACCTTGGCGGAACCGAGGAGGATCGTGTTGACCTCATCATTAATGCCCAACAGGAGTTGGAGATCGAGGTCAGCGATGAAGAGGGGGACAAGGTCGTGACCGTCCAGGATCTGATTGACGTGCTGCGCAAGAACCGGCGGTAAGCAGCGCGCGGAGGCGCGCTTAAGAAGCTGCTTCTCAGCGTCTCTCTTATTTGGAGCGCGCTGGCGGTACAGGCGTTCGCCGCGGCTTCGACGTCTATCTGTCCCAGCGGCCCGGGTAGTTCGTGCTGCTGTAGACGGGCTGACTCTCTTGGATGCCGCGCTGCTGCCCACTGCACGCAGCGGACTGTCCCCGCCCCGGCGGACGACCCTCTGGTGGAGGGCCCGCACGCGATGTCACCGGAAGCGGGATGACGGAGCAGCCTCCTGCGAGCACGTCACGGCACTCATCGACCAGCATCTCGCCGACATCGACCGGCGCCAGGGCGAACTCCGAGTCACCCGAGCGGCCCTGCGCGTCGTCGCCTCGCCGGCAGCCCCGAGGCGATCCGGCCGACTGCGCCGACGCCGACATCTGCCGCATCCTCATCAGGGCGAATGACACGGCGAACGGTGAGCGCCGTCACTGAACCACCCCGTCGGCCAGGCATAGCGTGATCAGCGCCGGGGAACATCCCGGCCTGGCGCACGATGAGGAGCATGGCCATGCTTCGGGCTGTATGGAACGGCACGGTGATCGCGGAGGCCGCGAGCACGGTGATCGTCGAGGGTAACCACTACTTCCCACCTGAGGCGCTGCACCGCGAGTACTTCAGCGAGAGTCGCTCTCGGTCGTTGTGCTTCTGGAAGGGGCTCGCCCGGTATTACACCGTCACGGTCGACGGGCGGGCCTGTCCGAACGCGGCCTGGTACTACCCGCACCCCAGCCCGCTCGCGCGCCGGATCAAGAACCATGTCGCGTTCTGGCAGGGCGTGCGGGTCGAGGGCGAGCCGGAGAGCGCACCGTGACCTACCGTCGCGTCGCCCGGGCGGCGGCCTGGACCGCGGGCGCCGCAGCCGTCGCCGCAGGCAGCTACATGGGGCTGGTCACCGGCGCGCTGCCGGTCGATCTCGGTATGGGCCGGCGCATCCGGCCGCTCGGGCCTCAGACCGTGGACATCGCAGCACCCCGGGACGTCGTCTTCGACGTGATCGCCCAGCCGTATCTGGGGCGGACGACGAGGGCGATGCGGGAGAAGGTCCAGGTACTGGAGCGCGGCAGCGACATGGTGCTCGCCGCCCACTACACCCCGCTGAGCAGTCGGTGGAAGGCCGTCACCTTGGAGACGGTGCGGTTCACCCGGCCCGAGTGCGTCGGCTTCCGCCTGGTGCGCGGTCCGGTGCCGTACGTCGTCGAGTCTTTCACCCTGCACGAGGAGGCCGCGGGGACCCGCCTGGTGTACGAGGGAGAGCTTGGCACCGACCTGTGGGCGGTCGGGCAATGCTGGGGGCATCTGGTGGCCAGGCGCTGGGAGGAGACCGTTGCGGCCTCGCTGACGTCGGTCAAGGACGAGGCCGAACGGCGCACTGCCCGCCGGTGAGACCCACGGACGGCTTCTCCGCCCATACGGGCATAACGTGGAGGGAGGAGGTCCGTCATGTCGTCACTGCGGATTGGTCACGCCGAACAGGAGCAGGCCCTCGAACGGCTGAAGACGGCATTCGCCGAAGGGCGCCTCGACCAGGCGGAGTTCGAGAACCGCGTCGGACGGACTGTGGCGGCTCGTACAGAGGATCAGCTGGGCGCTGTGCTGGCCGGCCTTCCCGCGGCCGCGGACTTGCCGGAGTGCTCCACCGCCGGCTCGGTATCGCTGCGGGATCGGGTGGCTGACCGGCTGGTCCGGGCACTGAGGTGTGCGGTGTTCTGCTGGCTGCCGCCGCCCTCAGGACGGGATCAGCCCGGCCGTTGAGCGGGCGCCTCGATCCGGGCCGACCCCCACACGAGTGTGCTGATGAGCAGCAGAAGCGTGAGCGGATAGAACACCGGGCGCAGCGGGATCAGCAGCGGCAGGAGCGCGGCGGCGGTGCCGGTGCCGAGGATGAGCAGGAAGGTCGGTACGCAGCAGGCGAAGCCGAGCAGGAATGCCGGGAGCACGCCGAGCAGCCGCGCATATCCGGCACGGCCTCCGGGCCGTCGGCAGGAGGCCGCCTGCCGCGCCGCGAGAGCGGCGACCGCGACATTGCAGCCCACCAGCGCGGCCACGATCGCGCCGAGCAGCAGGTTGACCGGGCTCAGGAACAGCCCCACGTACGAGGTGGGATGCACCGCGACGACCGCTTCGAACAGGTACGGCGATCGGACGTGGAACAACTGCTCCGGAGCTGCCTGCAAAGCCGGGACGCCGGTGAAGCGGCCCGAGGCCGACACGGCGAGGTCACCGATGGAGAACAGATACGCCAGGAGCACCACGGCGGCTGCGATCACTCCCGTCCGCCGGTGGCGGCGCACGGCGACCACAGCACGCACCCGCCGAGGAGTAGCCGCGGTAGCGGCGACCGTGGCGTCCCAGGCATCCCCAGCCCTGGCGAAGCCCACCAGCAGCCTGTTCACTGTCGCACCTGGGTGTTCGGGTAGAACGCGTACCAGGCGAACCACATGGAGTCGAGGAAGTCCGCGGGCTGCCACTGGTCGCCGACACGCTGGAAGACGCGGGCGGTGCCAAGGGTCTCGTCCCAACGGGCTTCGAGCTGCGTGCCCGCTACGGTGGCGCGCACGGTCCCGGCCTTGCGGACGAGGTCCTTGTGGATCGCGAGGCGCTCCTTTCCGACCCGTACGCCGATGACGACGTCCTTGTCGGGGAAGCGGTCGCTCGTGGCCAGCACCGGGAAGAACGGGCCACCCCCGGCGTAGTAGCCGCTGCGGTCCATGTAGGAGCCGTACGGATCGCTGCCGTAGCTGCGCAGGGCGCCCGTGTCGGTGGACAGCACCTGAGTGTCCGGGTGCGCGGCGCGCCACTCCTTCCATGTGGTCCACACCAGGGGGACGGTGTCCAGCTGCGTGCCCTTGAGCGGGCCGCTGACGGCCGTGCCAAGGAGCTGGGGCCACTCTGAGCCGGTCTGCCGGTCGTACATCAGCAGGTTGGAGTTGACCAGCCGGCCGGTCGTGCCGAACGTCAGCTCCGGCACACCGGGCGGGGCGGCAAATCCGATCACCGTGCCGGTGAGCGGGCAGTACGTGACCGCAAGCGGCTCGCCGCCCACGGTGTCGTTGACGATCTCGTGCCACACCAGCACCTGCTGCGGGTACGCCCGGACTTCTCCGCGGCGCTCCAGCCCGAAGACCGGCTCGTCGTCGGCGAGGAAGCCGGCGTCGCGCGCAGGCACGAACTCCGGCCGGTCGATCGAGGGGATTCCGTCCTTGCCCGGCCCGCCGGAGACGGCCGCACCGGCCAGCGCCTCCAGCGAGGGATCCTGGCCCGTCTGCACAGCGGGGAGCGTCTCGGGCGGGCGGTCCGAGACGGCCTGCCAGCCGATCACGCCGCCGCCCACGAGCAGGACGACCACGCCCCCGATCACCCCGGCACCCTTGATGACCTGCCGACGCTCCCGCCTGGGCTGCCGCTGACCGTCCACTGCGCATCACCTGCTTCGGAACACGGTTCCCACACCTGCGATGATCCCGCGCGGTGGGTGCGTGTTCGGTGAGCGCGCTTACAGTTCTCCGCCCCGCCCCAGCAATAACGTGGGGAGCATGGTGCTGCGGATCGTGCTGGGCGCGCTGTTCGTCGCGATGGCGGCCGGGCAGCTCGCGTCCTTCTCGCAGATGCCCGGGATTCTGGCCGGGTACGGACTGGTCGCCGGCTCGGGTGCGACCGCGCTCGCCGTGGCACTGATCGTGGGCGAGCTGGTGTGCGGGGTCTGGTTTCTGGCCCGCCCGCGATCCCGCGCGCGGGCCCCGGTATGGGTGTTCACCAGTGTCGCCGTGGTGTGGGCGCTGCTGTCTGCTCCACTGCCGTACCCGCCGCGACGTGGCACCGCCGGGCCCAAGGACTGCTGCCCGTCCGTACCGCGCCTTTCGAATGCCCACGACCCCGATGCTCACGGCCAGAGCGAGGACGACGCCCCGCAGCATCGAGACGTCCCGTGACCAGCACGCGGCGCACGGCGATTCGCCCTCAGCGCCGTCCAGGACGCGCGATCCGTCGGCCGGTTCACGGAACACGGCGGCATCCGAATGGAGGACCGAGATGACCCAGGCATCCACGCCACGGCGCAAGGTGGACCGCGATGAGGTGTTCGTCGAGTTCACCAAGTCGATCTGCCCGATGTGCAAGACGCCCGTCGACGCCCAGGTCAACATCCGCGAGAACAAGGTCTATCTACGCAAACGCTGTACAGAGCACGGACAGTTCGAAGCTCTCGTCTACGGCGACGCCGAGGAGTACATGGCCTCGGCCCGGTTCAACAAGCCCGGCACCATCCCGCTGACCTTCCAGACCGAGGTACGGGACGGCTGCCCCAGCGACTGCGGGCTGTGCCCGGAGCACAAACAGCACGCCTGCCTGGGAATCATCGAGGTCAACACCGGCTGCAACCTGGACTGCCCGATCTGCTTCGCCGACTCCGGCCACCAGAGTGACGGCTACTCCATCACCCACGAGCAGTGCGAGCGGATGCTCGATGTCTTCCTCGAGTCCGAGGGCGAGGCCGAGGTGGTGATGTTCTCCGGCGGAGAACCCACCATCCACAAGCACATCCTGGACTTCATCGACCTCGCCCAGGCCCGGCCCATCAAGAACGTCACGCTCAACACGAACGGCATCCGGATCGCCACCGACAAGAACTTCGTCGCCGAGCTCGGCAAGCGCAACCAGGTGCCCGGCAAGTCCGTGAACATCTACCTCCAGTTCGACGGCTTCGATGAACGCACCCACCTGGAGATCCGGGGCCGCGACCTGCGTACGTTCAAGCAGCGGGCTCTGGACAACTGCGCCGAGGCCGGGCTGACCGTCACCCTCGTCGCCGCCGTCGAACGCGGACTGAACGAGCACGAACTCGGCGCGATCGTCGAATTCGGCATCGACCACCCCGCCGTACGCTCGGTGGCCTTCCAGCCGGTCACCCACTCCGGGCGGCACGTCGCGTTCGATCCGCTGAACCGGCTCACCAACCCCGACATCATCAAGCTGATCAACGCCCAGCGCCCCCAGTGGTTCCAGAAGGGCGACTTCTTCCCCGTGCCCTGCTGCTTCCCCACCTGCCGCTCCGTCACCTACCTGCTGGTCGACGGCGAGCCCGGGAACCGGACCGTCGTGCCCATCCCCCGGCTGCTGAACGTCGAGGACTACCTCGACTACGTCACCAACCGCGTGATGCCCGACGCCAGGATCCGCGAGGCCCTGGAGAAGCTGTGGTCCGCGTCCGCCTTCATGGGCACCGAGACGACCGAGGAGAAGCTGCGGGCCACCGCCGAGGCCCTGGACTGCGCCGAGGCCTGCGGCATCGACCTCCCCGAGGCCGTCAAGGACTTGAACGACAAGACATTCATGATCGTGGTCCAGGACTTCCAGGACCCGTACACCCTCAACGTCAAGCAACTGATGAAGTGCTGCGTCGAGGAGATCACACCCGACGGGCGCCTCATTCCGTTCTGCGCCTACAACTCCGTCGGCTACCGCGAACAGGTACGCGAAGCAATGTCCGGCGTCCCTGTCGCCCAAGTCGTCCCCAACGCACTGCCGCTCGCGAACCGTCTCACCACCACGCCGTACGGATCGAAAACCGTAGGCACCGAGGAAGAGGAGCGGCGGCGGCCGTGAACAACGACGAGGTCAAAGCCTGCTGCGCCGACGCCTACTCGCAGGACGTCGTATCCCTGCTGCTCGGCGACTCCTACCACCCCGGTGGCAAAGCCCTGACGCGCCGCCTCGCCGACAGCCTCCGTCTCACGCCTGACGACCGTGTCCTGGACGTGGCCTCCGGCCGGGGCACCACCGCACTCCTGCTCGCCGACACGTACGGAGTGCGGGTGGACGGCGTCGACTACTCCGCCGCCAACACCGCCCTCGCCCAAGGAGCGGCCCAGGCGGCACATCTCGCGGACCAGGCCGTGTTCGTCACCGGCGACGCGGAGCACCTGCCCTACCCGGACGCGAGCTTCGACGCGGTGGTGTGCGAGTGCGCGCTGTGCACCTTCCCCGACAAGGCGCGGGCCGCCGCCGAGTTCGCCCGCGTTCTCAAGCCCGCAGGTCGTCTCGGCATCACTGACGTCACCGCCGAGCCGGGGAGGCTTCCTCCGGAGCTGAGCGGCCTGGGCGCCCGCATCGCTTGCATCGCCGACGCCCGCCCCCTGGCCGAGTACACACGGATCCTCGCCCAGGCCGGGCTGCGAACCATCACCACCGAGCGCCACGATGCGGCCATGCTCCGCATGATCGACCAGATCGAGGCCCGGCTGAACCTGCTGCGCATCACCGCCCCGGACAAACTCGCCGAGGCGAACGTGGACCTGGACGGGGCCCCGGCCGTTCTGGCCGCCGCCCGCGCCGCCGTCGCAGAGGGCACGCTCGGCTACGCGGTGCTGAACGCCGTGAAGTCACCCTGACTGCGCGGTGATCTACCGCCGGGTACGTAAGCGCCCTCACATACCCGCCCCGTCATCGGTCATAGCGTCAGAGCCGAAAGAAGCGGTCACCGTATGGGAAGAGGGCTCCCATGGCAACCACTATGCAGGTATCCCCGAGCACGGCCGCCATCCCGGTTCACGCCGTCCGGGGCGCCGCAGCCGGACTGGTCGGCGGCGTCGGGATGGGCATCTGGATGGCGGTGTCCCGGCCGATCATGGACACCGCGGTGATCACCATGGTCGCCGGACTCCTCGGCTCGACCAACACCTTCGCGGGCCGGCTGATCCACCTGGCCATCGCCACCCTCGCCGGTATCACCTTCGGCGCGCTGCTCGGGCAGTACGCCCAGCGCCTTGCGCCGGCTGTCGCCCTCGGCCTCCTCTACGGCGCGGTGTGGTGGTTCGTCGGCGCACTGTGGATCATGCCCGCCAACATGGGCATGCCGGTCTTCGACTGGAACGCCGTCACCCGCTCCAGCCTCGGCGCCCACCTGGTGTTCGGGCTGCTCGCCGGACTGACGTTCGCCGCGATCGCCCAGGCCGCGGGCAAGCCGCGCACCGGCCCGGCCGACGGATGAGCCCTCCGCCGCCCGCGTCAACACCCGGCCCCCATAGTCCACGGCGGGGGACAGCACCGCATCGGATGGGCGACAACGGTATGGCGGTGACCTACTGTCTCGCCGACAGCGCCGATGCGCTGGCCAGCCCGGCGTGGGGCGCCGCCCCCCCGCCCTGGGCACCGGGACGACGCGAGGAGACACACGCCATGATCGACGCCGGTACGGACGCCGCCGGGGACGCCGACAAGACCTGGTGCATGGCCGAGGTCGACATCTTCTGCGACCTGAACGAGCAGGAGATGGAGGCCATCGCCACCGCCGCGCCGATGAAGACCTACAACGCAGGCGAGATCCTCTACTCGCCCGCCCAGCCCAGCGAGGTGCTGTTCATCCTCAAGAAGGGCCGGATCCGCGTCTTCCGCGTCTCCGCCGACGGCCGCGCCCTGACCACCGCGATCATCACCCCGGGCACCATCTTCGGCGAAATGGTCCTGCTCGGACAGCACATGTACGACAACTACGCCGAAGCCCTCGACGACGTCAGCGTCTGCGTGATGAGCCGCGCCGACGTGCACCGCTTTCTGCTCTCCGACGCCCGGATCGCCGCACGTATCACCACGATCCTCGGCCGCCGCCTCGCCGACCTCGAACAGCGTCTGTCCGACAGCGTCTTCAAAACCGTCGCACAGCGCATCGCCACCACCCTCACCACCCTCACCACCGCCCAGCCAACGGCCGGCCCGCTCCGACCCGGCGGACGCCACCCGCAGATCGCACTCACCCACGAACAGCTCGCCGCCCTCGCCGGCACCTCCCGCGAAACCTGCACCAAGGTGCTGCGCGACTACGCCGGCCAAGGGCTGCTGCGCCTCGCCCGCGGCCGCATCACCGTCCTCGACTCCGCCCGCCTCAAGGACGCGGCGGGCTGACGTCACCAAACCGTAAGACCGCCACCAGGCACCTGCCGGGCCTGGTGGATCTACAGTCACACCATCCCGAACACACAGGAGTCCTCCATGCGCGCCCGCACCGTCCTCCCGGCCGTCCTGGCCGCAGCTCTGCTCACCGTCACCGGGTGCGGAGCGGACGGCGGCTCCGGCTCCGGCTCCGGCGGGGATGCGGGGGCCGCACCGTCGAAGGCGTCGTCCCCCGCACAGCCGCCCGCCCCCTCTGAGGGCGGCGAAAGCGGGGCCGCCGGGGCCGAAGTGCCCGAGGCACTGAAATTCACCGCCACCACCGTGGACGGCAAGCCCTTCGACGGAAGGACTCTCGCGGGCAAGCCCACCGTGCTGTGGTTCTGGGCCCCGTGGTGCCCCAAGTGCAAGGCGCAGGCAGCGGAGACCGCCAAGGTCGCCGCCACGTACGTAGGCAAGGTGAACGTGGTCGGCGTCGCCGGGCTGGACAAGAACGCCGCCATGAAGGACTTCGTCTCCGACACCAAGACCGGCGCCTTCCCACACCTCTCCGACGAGAACGGCGACGTGTGGAAGCGGTTCGAGGTCACCGAGCAGAGCCGCTACGTCATCCTCGACAAGGACGGCAAGACCGTCTACGAAGGCGTCCTGCCCGGCGGCGACGGGCTGGCCGAGAAGGTCGCCGGACTCACCGGCTGAACCACCATGGCCGACCTTCCCCTCGCCCTCGCACTCACCGCAGGCATGCTCGCAGCCGTCAACCCGTGCGGCTTCGCCCTGCTCCCCGCCTACCTGTCACTCCTCGTCCTCGGCGACGACACCCCCAGCCGTACGGTCGCCGTCGGCCGGGCCCTGACCGCAACCGCCGCGATGACCGCCGGATTCGCCGCTCTCTTCGGCATATTCGGCCTCGCCGTCCAGCCGGTCGCCGGACAGGTCCAAGAGCATCTGCCCTGGTTCACCATCGCCTTCGGACTCCTCATGGCAGCAGCCGGAGCCTGGTTCCTCGCCGGCCGCCAACTGCCCGCCCTGACCCCGAAGATCCGCCGGGCTCCCACCGTCACCCGGTCGCTGCCCTCCATGGCGCTGTTCGGGATGGCCTACGCCACGGCCTCCCTGGGCTGCACCATCGCCCCCTTCCTCGCCATCGTCGTCTCCGCCTTTCGCAGCGGCCCCACCGGCGAAGGCATCGCCCTCTTCGCCGCGTACGCGGGCGGGATGGGCCTGATCGTCGGCGCCGCCTCCCTGACCGTCGCCCTCACCCGCACCACCGCCGTCACCCGGCTCCGACGTCTCGGCGCCATCGCACCCCGCCTCGGCGGCGGACTGCTCCTCGCCGTCGGCGCGTACGTCGCCTACTACGGCTGGTACGAAATCCGCGTCCAGCGCGATCCCGCCACCCAGGACCCGGTCATCGACGCCGCAGGCACCGTCCAGCGCACCATCGCCGAATACCTGGACACCATCGGCCCAGCGGTGATCGCCGCGCTGTTCGCGGCCCTGCTCCTGGCCGGACTGGTCATCCGCCGCAGACGGCGAGCCATCCGGTCCCCGCGGACAGACCTCGACTCCCGGTCCACACCCAGGCGCAGCGCCTGAGTCGACCAGTTGCAGTCTGACGAGCTTCATACGGAGCAGCACGTCCGCGAGCGCAGTCGCAGATGCCCCGGGGCGCCGAGCGGCAGCAGTGCATATCGCGGACGCGCTGCCCGCAGCCGACGAAGGTCAGGGCCGGTCGGACACTCGGTCCTGATCGCGGTCGTACGCACTCGCCCGCATCACCCACGCGTACTGCCGCGACCAGCGGCCCAGCAGGGTCCGGGACTTATCCAACTCGCGTGCCGCTTTCGTCAGTCTCCGTGCGGGGCCGAGATCGCGGTACACGGTGAACGCCTCGAACGCCTGGGGGACTCACCGCTCTGCCGCTCCCAGGGCTCAACCGGGCCCTCAGCCACCGCTCACCTCCTGGCCAACGGCCCTACTAGGGTCTGTTGCGAAAGTGCTGGTCGCAGAAGTGCGTTGTCGGTCGTGTTGTGCTTGCATACCCCGGTGAATCGA
>NZ_JANAVP010000028.1 GCF_024213665.1 Streptomyces sp. A3M-1-3 | reverse complement strand
TCTGGACCAAGACAGCCGAGGAGATCCTCGACTCCCTCGCCCGTTTCTGCCGACGGATCTCCGGCGCAGGACACTAGGGGTTGTCCGGGGCTAGCTCTGCTTCTTCGGCTTGCGCTTGAACAGCAGCTTCGGCAGGCCGGCCGGGATGGGGCGGCGCGTTGTTGCGTCCGTCGGCAGTGGCGCGGCCGACAGTGGGCCCTGCGGCAGGTCGGTCCACGCGTCCTGCGGCTCCAGCCGCAGCACCCGGCACTCGCGGGCCCAGCGTTCGGTGACCTGCTCGGCGTCGGGTGCGTTGAGGCGCTTGCCCTTCAGCTCGGCCGCGGCCGCCTCCCATGCCTCCGACCCGGGGGCCAGCTCGACCACGGCCGCCCGCCAGGCGACGAGCCGCCCGCCCTTGTCCTTGCTGCGTACGGTGACCTCGGCGACCGAGCCGTCGGCGAGTCCCGGGAACGGCTGCTCGCCGGGGCCGTCGCCGACGATGTGCGCGGCGCCCTCGTGCCACACGTGCCACAGGGCACGGGCGGGCCCGGTGCCCTGCACCCAGATGAGGCCGGACTTCTTCGTGGCCTCCTCGACGAGGGCCTGATCGAGCAACGTCAACGTCATACGCCCACCTTAGGTCTCCCCACCACACGCACGGCCCCCCACCCACCCTGACCGCGAGGGCAGGGGCTGCGCCCAGCGGCCTCGGCGCGGCTCGGAGGAGCTGCCGGAAGGGTTCCGCGACCAGCACGCGGCCGGTCTGATCGTCGCCATCACCATGCCGCTGCGCGAAGAGCCGTGGGGAGAGCGGCTGTTCCAGGTCACGGATCCCAACGGGGTCGTCATCCAGTTCGTCGAGTGGGACGCGCCGGAATCCGTCTGAGAACGCTCGGCCGGCACGGCAGGTGTGGCGGGACGACAGTTTCGTAAACGGGGAACGCACCTTACTCTGGGGCGTGCCTTCCGCCACCGCCCCCACCGCCGCCACCGCCGCCCGCGCCGCCCTGCCCGTCCACGAGACGCCCGGCATACACAGCGCGCCCCGCATCGACTTCGTCCTGCTCGCCGTCGCCCTCGCCGGGGTGTCGCTCTCCGCGCCGCTGATCGCGGCCACCGCCGCCCCCGCCCTCGCGATCGCGTTCTGGCGCAACGCGATGGCGGTCGGCGCGCTGGCGCCCGTCGCGCTGGTCCGGCACCGGGCCGAGTTGCGCGGCATGGGCCGCCGCGCCGCGCTGCTCGCGGTCGCCGCCGGTCTGCTGCTCGCGCTGCACTTCGCCCTCTGGCTGCCGAGCCTGCGGATGACCTCCGTCGCCTCCTCCACCGCGCTGTGCACCACCACACCGATCTGGACGACGTTGCTGATGCGGATGCGCGGCCACCGGTCACCCGGCCTGGTCTGGGCCGGTACGGCCGTGGCGTTCGCCGGGGTGGTCATCCTGACCGGTGTCGACCTCACTCTCTCCCCGCGCGCGCTCGCGGGCGACGCACTCGCGCTGGGCGGTGGCATCGCGGCCGCCGGGTACGTCCTGCTCGGCGCAGAGGTGCGGCGCACGGTGAGCACCACCTCGTACACCCTGGTCTGCTATTCGACGACCGCCGTCGTACTGCTCGGCGCCTGCCTCGTCTCGGGCGCGGAACTCGGCGGCTACAGCGCGACGACCTGGGCACAGCTCGCCGCCCTGACCGTCGCCGCCCAGCTGATCGGCCACTCGCTGCTCAACCGCGTCGTCAGCACCCTCGGTCCGTCCATCACGTCCACCGCGATCCTGCTGGAGACGCCCGGCGCGGCTCTCATCGCCGCGCTCTGGCTGGGACAGGTGCCGCCGCTCGCCGCCTATCCTGCGCTGCTGGTGATCGTGGCCGGTCTCGCCCTGGTGATCAGAGCCAGCCGTTCCGGCGCAGCGCGCGGTGGATCGTGAAGCAGATGCCGACGATCGCGCCCATCACCAGCGGATAGCCGTACCGCCACCTCAGCTCCGGCATGTGGTCGAAGTTCATGCCGTACACACCGCAGATCATGGTCGGTACCGCGATGATGGCCGCCCAGGAGGTGATCTTGCGCATGTCCTCGTTCTGCGCGACCGTCGCCTGCGCCAGGTTCGCCTGGAGGATCGAGTTCAGCAGTTCGTCGAAGCCGACGACCTGCTCCTGCACCCGGGACAGGTGGTCGGCCACGTCGCGGAAGTACTTCTGGATGTCCGGGTCCACCAGCCGCATCGGCCGCTCGCTCAGCAGCTGCATCGGCCGCAGCAGCGGCGAGACGGCCCGCTTGAACTCCATGACCTCGCGCTTGAGCTGGTAGATCCGCCCGGCGTCGGTACCGCGCGGGCTGCCCTTCGCCGGCGGCGCGAAGACGGCGCTCTCGACCTCGTCGATGTCGTCCTGCACGGCCGCCGCCACCGCGATGTACCCGTCGACGACATGGTCGGCGATGGAGTGCAGCACGGCGGACGGCCCTTTGGCGAGCAGCTCGGGGTCTTCCTGAAGCCGGTGCCGCAGGGCACGCAACGACCCCTGGCCGCCGTGCCGCACGGTGATGACGAAGTCCCGGCCGGTGAAGCACATCACCTCGCCGGTCTCCACCACCTCGCTGGTGGCGGTGAGTTCGGCGTGGTCGACGTAGTGGATCGTCTTGAAGACGGTGAAGAGCGTGTCGTCGTACCGCTCCAGCTTGGGCCGCTGGTGCGCGTGCACCGCGTCCTCCACGGCCAGCGGGTGCAGCCCGAACTCCGCCGCGATACCCGCGAATTCGGCCTCCGTGGGCTCGTGCAACCCGATCCAGGCGAAGCCGCCCTCCTCGCGCACCTGAAGCATCGCCTCGTGCGGAGTGCGGCAGGAGTCCTCTTTCACCCGGCGGCCGTCGCGGTACACCGCGCAGTCGACGACCGCACTGGTCGCGGACGGGTCGCGGGTGGCGTCGTAACTGCTGTACGAGGTGCTGCTCTTGCGCAGCGACGGACGGACGGCTGCACGCAGGTCACGGATCATCGACATGGCGGGCTCCTTCACGGAGGGGCCGTCGGGCGACGCCGGCACTGCCCGGAATGGAGACGTACGGCGGCGCAGCCGGTACGTCAGCAAAGCGGGCGGCACCGCACGGTCGCGATGACGGCGTTCGCTACAGACACGGATCAGGCAAGACGAAGTGCTCTTCCGGCGTGCGATGTGCCATGAGTCCCATACGTTTTCAGTCGTCGCTGACTGGGTACGGGGGCTTCAGATCGCGAGGCAGCGTTCCCCAAGGCAGCGGCCCTCAAGAATGTGGTCCCCTGCGGAAGAGCGGCTAGTACTGCACGGTCGACTTCGATCCACCGCAGCCCCACCTCCTCCGGCCGGTCCCCCATGAGGGACGACGTCTGCCGGGGCTGGAAAGCATCGCTTCAGCGTGCTGCCCCGACCAGCGGCCAAGACTATCAGCCGACAGATGGTCAAGGCCCCTTTCTCTGATGTTCCGGCAGTTTCCATATGCCTTCTATGCTCGGGGCATGGGAGATGTTCTTGCTCTGGTCGAGGCCCGGCTGCGTACGGCCCTGGGCGAACCGGACGCGCGCGCCGCGATGACCTTTCTCGGTACCGACCGCATCGAGGTACTGCGCTTCGTCGACGGCGATGTGGTGCGCTACGCGACCCTCGGCATGTCCGCGCAGCCCATGACGGACCCCACGGCTGCGCTCGCCGATCCGGTGCGCGGTCCGCGCGCCGAGCTGGTGCTGTCGGTACGCACCGGCCGCGCCGACACGGACAAGGTGCTCCGCGCACTCGCCGTACTCGCCGCGTCTCCGCAGGTCGAGGGTGTGGTGGTGGCGCCCGGCGCCTCCCTGGACGTGGGCGAACAGCTCTGGCCGGCCGCGCCGTTCAGCTCGGTGCTGGTGGCCGAGCCGGGCGGCCTGGTCGAGGACGTGGAGCTGGACGAGCCGATGGAACCGGTCCGTTTTCTGCCGGTGCTCCCGATGACGGCGAACGAGGCGGCGTGGAAGCGGGTGCACGGGGCGGGGGCGCTCCAGGAGCGCTGGCTCGCGCGCGGCACGGACCTGCGGGACCCGCTGCGTGCGTCCGTACCGCTCGACTGACTCGAATCGACTGACCCGGCCGACTGAATCGAACGGGCGGACGGTGGCGGACCCTGAATCCGAACTGGAGTCGCCTCCGGACGGGTGATCGTCCTTGACGCGGCGTCGGCCGGGGAGGACCGTGGAGCCCTATGAGGGGCGAACCCAGTTGCCCGAAGTGCGGTGGCCGGGTCAGGGCGCCCGGTCTCTTTTCCGACTCCTGGCAGTGCGCTGTCCATGGCACGGTCCACCCGTTGCAGCCAGTGATCCCGCCCAGCGTCGAAGCCCTCGGCGTGGTGGTGCACCGGGCCAAGGTGCCGGTGTGGATGCCGTGGCCGCTGCCCGTCGGCTGGCTGTTCACCGGAGTTGTCTGCGCCGGCGACGACCGCAGCGGCGGGCGAGCCACCGCCGTCGCCTGCTCGGGCCCCGGCCCGCTCGGCGGCATGGGTGAACTGCTGCTGGTGGCCGAGGAGCTCGGAGTCGGACTCGGCGCGCGGTACGCCGGGATCGACGGCCCGGACCCCGGGGAGTACCTGAGCGTCGACAAACCGCCGGACGCCAAGGTCGTCGCCGCCGGCCGTCCCACCCCGCTCTGGCATGTCACCGGCACGCCTGAGGACCGTGCGGTCTTCGCGGGCGAGGCGCGCGGGCTGTGGCTGTGGGCGATCGTCTGGCCCGAGCAGTCGGGGCTGCTGCTGTACGACGAGCTGGTGCTCACCGACCTGCGCGATGCCGGGGCCGAGGTGGACCTGCTGCCGTGCGGCGCGCTGTCGCCTCGCATCCTGTCGTGACGCATCTGTCGTGACGAGCCGTCGTGGCGGAGGGGCCCGGGAGCGCGGTTATCCTGGAGTGTCCCCGGTCCGCGTCGAATCCCTGGAGCCTGTGCTGTGCGCATCGACCTGCACACCCACTCCACGGCTTCCGACGGTACGGACACCCCGGCCGAGCTGGTCCGTCACGCGGCCGCCGCCGGGCTCGACGTCGTCGCGCTGACCGACCACGACACGGTCGGCGGTCACGCGGAAGCGATCGCCGCCACCCCGGAAGGGCTCACCCTCGTCACGGGCGCCGAGCTCTCCTGCCGCGTGGACGGTGTGGGGCTGCACATGCTCGCGTACCTCTTCGACCCGGCCGAGCCTGAACTCGCCCGCGAGCGTGAGCTGGTACGGGACGACCGGGTGCCGCGCGCCCGGATCATGGTCGCCAAGCTCCAGGAGCTCGGCGTGCCCGTCACCTGGGAGCAGGTCGCCCGTATCGCGGGCGACGGCTCGGTCGGGCGGCCGCACATCGCCACCGCCCTGGTCGAGCTGGGGGTGGTGGAGACCGTCTCGGACGCCTTCACTCCGCAGTGGCTGGCCAACGGCGGCCGCGCGTACGCCGAGAAGCACGAGCTCGACCCCTTCGAGGCGATCCGCCTGGTCAAGGCGGCCGGCGGGGTCACCGTCTTCGCGCACCCGCTCGCCGTCAAGCGCGGGCAGGTCGTACCGGAGAGCGCGATGGCCGAGCTGGCCTCGGCGGGCCTCGACGGCATCGAGGTCGACCACATGGACCACGACGCGCCGGCGCGCGCCCGGCTGCGCGGCCTCGCCGCCGAGCTCGGCCTGCTGACCACCGGCTCCAGCGACTACCACGGCAGCCGCAAGACCTGCCGGCTCGGGGAGTACACCACCGACCCCGAGATCTACGGTGAGATCACGCGCCGCGCGACCGGCGCGTTCCCGGTACCCGGTACGGGCGGACGCCCCCGCCCGTAATCGCGTCCGTTCTGCTCGACTCCTCTTCCCGCAAGGCCATCACTGTGTTCGACGTTGCCGTTTTCGGATCCCTCTTTCTCACCCTTTTCGTGATTATGGACCCCCCTGGGATCACCCCGATCTTCCTCGCCCTGACCTCCGGGCGGCCTGCCAAGCTGCAGCGCAGGATGGCCTGGCAGGCGGTGGCCGTCGCGTTCGGCGTCATCACCGTCTTCGGCATCTGCGGGCAGCAGATCCTCGACTATCTGCATGTGTCCGTGCCCGCGCTGATGATCGCGGGTGGTCTGCTGCTCCTGCTCATCGCGCTCGACCTGCTGACCGGCAAGACCGACGAGCCGACCCAGACCAAGGACGTCAATGTCGCGCTCGTTCCGCTGGGCATGCCGCTGCTGGCCGGTCCCGGTGCGATCGTGTCGGTCATCCTCGCCGTACAGAAGGCGGACGGCTTCGGCGGCCGGCTCTCGGTCTGGGCGGCGATCGTGGCCATGCATGTCGTCCTGTGGCTGACCATGCGCTACTCGCTGGTGATCATCCGCGTGATCAAGGACGGCGGTGTGGTGCTGGTGACCCGGCTCGCGGGCATGATGCTCTCCGCGATCGCGGTCCAGCAGATCATCAACGGGCTCACCCAGGTGATCCAGGGCGCGTGAGTCGCGTGATGTGTCGCCTGATGTCCGCCCACCGACGCCAAAGCGCCCCCGTACGACGATGTACGGGGGCGCTGTCACATAAGCGGTTACGCGTTATGAGGCCGAGGAGACGGCCGGGCGGATATAGATGCGCTGGCCGATCGCGGCGGCGTGCTGCACCATCCGGTTGACGGAGGCGGCGTCTACGACGGTGCTGTCCACGGCGGTGCCGTCGACGTCGTCAAGGCGCATGATTTCGAAGCGCACAGGCTTCTCCCTTCGTCTGATCCTCCTGCTGGAGAACTGTCGGAGGGCGCACGGATTCGCACCCTCCATGTCCGTTTCAACGAGGTGCCCCGTGCAAACATTCCCTACGCTAAGGAAATTTTTAACCTGTCTAACTACTCGCTGGTAGTGGACGGCTTGTGTTCGCTCCGTGACGACCCGGACAATGGGGTCCGTATGAACGACATCAACGACGAGATCAGTGCCCGGCTCGAACGCACCAACGAGCTCCTCCTGCGGATGCTTGCGGAGGTGGCGAAGACCCCCTCCACGCACGCGATCTTCGTCGACGCCGGATACGTGTACGCGGCCGCAGGCCGGCTGGTGACCGGAACCGAGGACCGCAGATCCTTCGACCTCGACGCCGAGGGGATCATCGAGGCGTTCATCGACAAGGCCCGCACGATCTTCGCTGACAGCCGGCTGCTGCGCGTGTACTGGTACGACGGCGCCCGGCGCCGCATCCACACCGCCGAGCAGCAGTCCATCGCCGAGCTGCCCGACGTGAAGGTGCGGCTCGGCAACCTCAACGCCAACAACCAGCAGAAGGGCGTCGACTCGCTGATCCGGACGGACCTCGAATCGCTCGCCCGGCACCGCGCCATCAGTGACGCCGCGCTCGTCGGCGGCGACGAGGACCTCGTCTCGGCGGTCGAGGCGGCGCAGGGGTACGGGGCGCGCGTCCACCTGTGGGGCATCGAGGCGGCCGACGGCCGCAACCAGGCCGAGCCGCTGCTGTGGGAGGTCGACAGCAGCCGCACGTTCGACCTCGGCTTCTGCAAGCCGTACGTGACGCGGCGAACGGCCGCAACGTACGAGCCCGAGGGCCTGCCGCGCCCGTCGCGGGAGGACGTCCGCTTCGTCGGCGCGCAGATCGCCGCGACGTGGCTCGGGGAGCGGGGGCGCGCCTCGCTCGCGGACCTGCTGCCGGGGCATCCGTACCTGCCCGGATCGGTCGACCAGGAACTGCTCATAGAAGCGGAGACGCTGCTCCAGCACTCGCTGCGTGGCCACGCGGATCTGCGGCGGGCCCTGCGGGACGGCTTCTGGCAGCACCTGCAAGCTCAGTTCTGAGGGAACTGTGTCCAGAAATCGGCGAGCGCGGTGGCGGTTGCGGCGGGGCGCTCGGCGTTGGGGGAGTGTTCGGTGCCGTCGATCACGGTGCGTCGGGCGTCCAGGCGTACGGCCATGTCGTCCATCATGTGCACCGGCCAGGCGTAGTCGATCGCGCCCGAGAGCACGTGCTTCGGCATCGTGGGCGTCGCCGCGGCCAGCTCGGCCACCCGGTCGGGCTCGTTGATCAGCTGCCTGCCGGTGACGATGAGCTGTTCCGGGACGTTGCTGACGAAGCGCCGGTGCAGGAACTCCCGTACGGCGGGCGGGGTGGTGGCGTCGGCGGCGTCCTCGCGGTCGTGCTCCTGGATCGCCCGCCAGACCCCCTCCATGTCCAGCACGGTGAGGGCGTCGACGAGCAGCTTCGTGCGGGCCTGCTGTGACTCGGAGATGGCGGCGGGGCCGGAACTCATGAGCGTCAGCGAAGCGAAGCGCGCCGGGGCGCGGAGGGTGGCGGCGCGGGCGATGAGTCCGCCGAGTGAATGCCCCAGCAGATGCACGGGGCCGTCCCCGAGTGCGGCTGCCTGGGCCAGCACGTCCTGCGCCAACTCGCTTTGCTCGTAGGCGAGTTCGTCATGCGGGCCGCCGCTTTCGTGCTGGCCGCGGCCGTCGACGGCGACGGTCCGGAAGCCGGCCGCGGCGAGCGGTTCGAGCAGCCCGATGAAGTCCTCCTTGCTGCCGGTGAACCCGGGCACGAGCAGCGCGGTACCGCGAGGCTGCTTGGCGTCGGGGCGCGCGTCGTGCACGGCGAAGTCGCCGCGCCCGGTCCGGAGTCGGTACGCGCGGGCGCAGTCGGGCAGTACGAGGCTGGGCGGCTTACTCATGCGCCCACGCTAGCGGGACGAAAGGCCACGGCGGTACGGGAACGGGGGTACGGGGCCGCCCGCTGCGCGGGGCTTCCCCCACCCCGCCCCTTCCCGAAACCGGGGGCAGGCCCCCGGGCCCCCGTCGGCGCCTGCTTCGCGGCGCGGGGCAGAGTGGTGCCGGTTTCGCGGCACAGGCAGGGAGCCCGCGCCGCGAAGCGGGCAGGGGTGGCCGCTGCGCGGGGCTTCCCCCACCCCGCCCCTTCCCGAAACCGGGGGCAGGCCCCCGGCCCCCCGTCGGCGCCTGCTTCGCGGCGCGAGCCAGGGCCCCCGTCCCGGCGCCCGCTTCGCGGCGCGTGACGGAACCCGCCCGCTTCGCGGCGGGGGGGCGTGGGTAGGCCGATGGCCCGGTCCTCCTTTCGGGGGGCCGGGCCATCGGGGGGTTCGGTCAGCTTTCCGGGGTGGGTTCCGGTGCCGCGGTGCGGGTGCGGCGGCGGCGGGTCGGGGGCTTTGGCTCCGTGGTCTCCACCGCGGGCGGCGCCTCGGCCGTGGCCGCCGTCGAACGCGTGCGGCGGCGTGGTTTGGCCTCCGCCTCAGGGGCCACCGTCTCCTTGGTCACGGCGACCGCCTCGGCGGTGCCGTTCACGCGGGTGCGGCGGCGCCTGCGCGGGGTGCGCGGCTCATCGGTCGCGGTCGCGGTCTCCGACTCCGTGACCGGGGCCGGGTTCTCGCCGTCCAGCTCCGCACCGCCGCGGGTACGGCGGCGCTGGCGCGGGGTGCGGGTGCGCGCGGGGCGCTCCTCCGTAACGACCGGGGCGGACGCCGCGGACCGGCGGCCACGGCCGCCCGTCTCGCCGAGGTCCTCGACCTCCTCCGCGCGCAGACCCGCGCGGGTCCGCTCGGCGCGGGGCAGGATGCCCTTCGTGCCCGCGGGGATGTTCAGCAGCTCGTAGAGGTGCTCGGACGTGGAGTACGTCTCCTCCGGCTCGTCGAACGGCAGGTCCAGCGCCTTGTTGATCAGCTTCCAGCGCGGAATGTCGTCCCAGTCGACCAGGGTGATCGCGATGCCCTTGGCGCCCGCGCGGCCGGTGCGGCCGACGCGGTGGAGGTACGTCTTCTCGTCCTCCGGGGACTGGTAGTTGATCACGTGCGTAACGCCCTCGACGTCGATACCGCGAGCCGCTACATCGGTGCAGACGAGGACGTCCACCTTGCCGTTGCGGAAGGCGCGCAGCGCCTGCTCGCGGGCGCCCTGGCCGAGGTCACCGTGCACCGCGCCGGACGCGAAGCCGCGGCGCTCGAGCTGCTCGGCGATGTCCGCGGCCGTCCGCTTCGTACGGCAGAAGACCATCGCGAGCCCGCGGCCGTCGGCCTGCAGAATGCGCGAGACCATCTCCGGCTTGTCCATCGAGTGCGCGCGGAAGACGTGCTGCGTGATGTTCGCGACAGTCGCGCCCTCGTCGTCCGGCGAGGTGGCGCGGATGTGCGTGGGCTGCGACATGTACCGCCGGGCGAGCCCGATGACCGCACCCGGCATGGTCGCCGAGAACAGCATGGTCTGGCGCTTGGCCGGCAGCATGTTCATGATCTTCTCGACGTCGGGCAGGAAGCCCAGGTCGAGCATCTCGTCGGCCTCGTCGAGGACGAGCGCCTTGACGTGCGCCAGGCTGAGCTTCCTCTGGCCCGCGAGGTCCAGCAGGCGGCCCGGGGTGCCGACGATCACATCGACGCCCTTCTTGAGCGCCTCGACCTGCGGCTCGTACGCCCGGCCGCCATATATGGCGAGGACGCGGACGTTACGTACCTTGCCGGCGGTCAGCAGGTCGTTCGTGACCTGCTGGCACAGCTCGCGGGTGGGGACCACGACGAGCGCCTGCGGGGCGTCGGTCAGCTGCTCGGGCTTGGCCCGGCCCGCCTCGACGTCCGCGGGGACGGTGACGCGCTCCAGCAGCGGAAGACCGAAACCGAGCGTCTTGCCCGTTCCGGTCTTGGCCTGTCCGATGACATCGGAGCCGGAGAGTGCGACGGGGAGAGTCATCTCCTGGATGGGAAAGGGGGAAGTGATGCCGACGGCCTCAAGGGCTTCGGCGGTCTCGGGAAGAATCCCGAGGTCTCGGAACGTAGTCAGGGTGCTGCCTCTTCTGTGAGACGCGACGCGAGGCGGCGATGGGGGTCGTACCGTGCCGGGGGTACTCGTCCAGCCATGAAAAAAGGGCCGGATGGCGCGGGACCACTGCCGTCGCTCGAGCGCTCGTGCCGCTGAGGGGGCCCCTCATCTTGCGGTCGTACGGTACGTACGATCCGCGCGGAGGGCGGTCGGGTGGAGCCGATCGGGCCACCGACCGGGCATCCTCATTCAAATCGCCCGTCGAGTATTCGGCAGGCGCATTACCACTGTACCCCGGATTCGCGCATCTGTGTTGGGCGAATTTCCCGGGACTCTGTTGCCGGAGTGACTGACCAGGCCCTTCCGCCGTGCGGCGAGCGGGCTATTGTGCGGTTCATGGAGACGCCTGACAACGCCACTGACGTGACACACGCAGCCGACGAACCCACCGGGATCGCCGCCCAGGACTGGGCCCAGGCTTCCGCCGCCCAGCCCCAGTACCGTGCCGCGGTCGTGGACCTGCTGGGCGCGCTGGCGTACGGCGAGCTGGCGGCCTTCGAGCGGCTCGCCGAGGACGCGAAGCTGGCGCCGACGCTGGACGACAAGGCGGAGCTGGCGAAGATGGCCTCCGCCGAGTTCCACCACTTCGAGCAACTCCGGGACCGGCTGACGGCCATCGACGCGGAACCGACCGCCGCGATGGAGCCCTTCGCCGCGGCGCTGGACGGATTCCACCGCCAGACCGCACCGTCGGACTGGCTGGAGGGACTGGTCAAGGCGTACGTCGGCGACTCGATCGCCAGCGACTTCTACCGCGAGGTCGCGACCCGGCTGGACTCCGACACCCGCTCCCTCGTGCTGGGTGTGCTCGACGACACGGGCCACGGCAACTTCGCCGTGGAGAAGGTCCGGGCCGCGATCGAGGCCGACCCGCGGGTCGGCGGCCGGCTCGCGCTGTGGGCGCGCCGGCTGATGGGCGAGGCGCTCTCGCAGGCGCAGCGCGTAGTCGCGGACCGCGACGCGCTGTCGACGATGCTGGTGGGCGGCGTGGCTGACGGCTTCGACCTCGCGGAGGTGGGCCGGATGTTCTCGCGGATCACCGAGGCGCACACCAAGCGGATGGCGGCACTGGGCCTCGCTGCCTGACCGGAGACTCTCTACTCGCTGTCCCGCCCCCGGTCCGATCCCGGGTCTGCGCCCCCTTCTTCTGGTCCTTGTTCCGGTCCTTCCGGTCCTTCCGGTCCTTCCGGTTTCTCCGGGCTATCCGCCTGACGGGACTGAAAAGGGGGCGCGGCCCGTCGGCCGGATCAGCAGCGACAGCACCACCGCGGCGACCAGCACCGCGCCGCCCAGCGTCGCGGCGATATGGCCGGAGCCGAGCGCGAAGTGGGTGAGGTACGCGCCGAACAGCGCCCCGAGCGGCCCGGTGACCAGGACCAGGCGCGAGGCCGGGAGCCGGTCGGGCAGGCGGCGGACGGCCGCCCAGGACAGGGCGAAACCGAGCACAGCTGAGCCGAGCGCTTCCCACAGCATGAAGTTCCTCCCGCACGCGGCCAGGGGCAAATCGGTCGTAGGCGGTCCTACCCGAAGCGCGCGGAATACAACCCTCCCCGGCGGCCGGGGAGTACACAAACGGCCCGGTGGGAGCAACCACCGGGCCATTTCTGTCAGTTGTGTGTTACAGCGGATGCTACAGCGGGCCGAACCCGACCTTGCGGGTCGTCGGCTCGCCGATCTCCACGTATGCCAGCCGTTCGGCAGGCACCAGGACCTTGCGGCCCTTGTCGTCCGTCAGGCTGAGCAGCTTCGCCTTGCCGGCCAGCGCGTCGGCCACGGCGCTCTCGACCTCCTCGGCGGACTGCCCGCTCTCCAGAACGATCTCCCGGGGTGCGTGCTGCACGCCGATCTTGACCTCCACGGCTTTGTCCCTCCGACGGTCCGGGGTCGCGCGATGTGCCGCGCCGTACTCGGACACATTAGCCCGGTGAGGGGACCGTCATGCCGCGCCCCCGAACGCTGGCAGCGAACAAGCGGATCAGTGGTTCTGCTCCGTGCCGTGCAGCGGGAAGCCCGCGATGCCGCGCCAGGCCAGCGAGGTCAGCAGCTCCACCGCCTTGTCGCGCGTGATGGCGATCTCGCTGGAGAGCCAGTAGCGGGCCACCACCTGGGAGACGCCGCCCAGGCCGACGGCGAGCAGCATCGACTCGTCCTTGGACAGGCCGGTGTCCTCGGCGATGACGTCGGAGATCGCCTCGGCGCACTGGAGCGAGACCCGGTCGACGCGCTCGCGAACGGCGGGCTCGTTCGTCAGGTCGGACTCGAAGACCAGGCGGAACGCGCCGCCCTCGTCCTCCACGTAGGCGAAGTACGCGTCCATCGTCGCCGCGACGCGCAGCTTGTTGTCGCTGGTCGAGGCCAGCGCCGTACGGACGGCCTGGAGCAGCGACTCGCAGTGCTGGTCCAGCAGGGCCAGGTACAGGTCGAGCTTGCCCGGGAAGTGCTGGTAGAGGACCGGCTTGCTGACCCCGGCCCGCTCGGCGATGTCGTCCATCGCGGCAGCGTGGTACCCCTGTGCGACGAATACCTCCTGGGCCGCGCCCAGGAGCTGATTGCGTCGGGCTCGGCGCGGCAGGCGCGTGCCCCGCGGGCGCGCCGCCTCTGTCTGCTCGATGGCTGTCACGCCGCCTCCCACTTTCTTGGAACAAACACCGTGTTCTGTGTGCGGTGTGCGCCGCGCCCGCCATCGTACTTTTGAGTAACCGCCAATGGGGGGTCCAGGTCCAGTTTTCTTGGCCTTCGGACACCTCAGCTCACCGGTAGTCGTCCTCGTCGAGCTCGACGACTCGTGCCTGTTCCGCGGCGTCCGCGTCGTTCGAGGCGTCACGGTCCCGGCCCGTCAGGGAGTCGTCGCGGTGCTGGCGCAGCTCCGTGTGCTGCTCGGCCGCGTCCGCCTCCGGCGCTTCGTCGTCGAGCGATTCGCTGCGCGATTCGCCGAGCGATTCATCGAGGACTTCCTGGAGGACTTCCTCGAAGGTATCCGGGTCACTGGGATCGACGGTCATGGTGATTCCCCTTCTTTCTGAAGAAGCAGGGGTCGGGCGGGCGCCCTTCAGTACCGAGCCTAGGAGAGTACGAAACAAGGCGCTACGCGATCTGTGATGGCGAACACACGAGCCACCACGTGATCGTCTCGTAACATTGCCGCATGTCTTCGACCGAGCCGCCGGGAGTTTTCGCCGCCACCGCGGTGGCGCCCCAGGTCAGCGCCGTGCGGGTGGCCGACGGGGAGCGGCTGCGCTCCGTCGCCCTGCCCGGACTGACGCTGACCGTACGGTCCCGGCCCCCGGCCCGCACCGGACTTCGGCCCGCGCTGTACGTCCACGGACTCGGCGGATCGTCGCAGAACTGGTCGGCGCTGATGCAGCAGCTCGAGGACGTCGTGGACGGCGAGGCGCTCGATCTGCCCGGCTTCGGCGACTCGCCGCCGCCGGACGACGGCAACTACTCGCTCACGGGACACGCCCGGGCGGTCATCCGTCATCTCGACTCGGCCGGGCGCGGGCCGGTGCACCTCCTCGGCAACTCGATGGGCGGCGCGGTGACCACCCGCGTCGCCGCCGTCCGGCCGGATCTGGTGCGCACGCTCACCCTCGTCTCGCCGGCCCTCCCGGAGCTCAGGGTGCAGCGCCAGGCGGTACCTACCGCGCTGCTCGCGGTGCCCGGTATCGCCACGCTGTTCGGCCGGCTCACCCGGGGCTGGACGGCGGAGCAGCGCACCCGCGAGGTGCTGGCCCTCTGCTATGGCGACCCGGCCCAGGTCACTCCGGACGGCTTCCGCAACGCCGTGGAGGAAATGGAACGGCGGATGGCGCTGCCGTACTTCTGGGATGCGATGACCCGCTCTTCGCGTGGCATCGTCGACGCGTACACACTGGGCGGGCAGCACGGACTGTGGCGGCAGGCGGAACGGGTGCTGGCACCGACGCTCCTGGTGTACGGCGGGCGGGATCTGCTGGTCTCGTACCGGATGGCGCGCAGGGCGTCCGCGGCCTACCGGGATTCCCGGCTGCTGACCCTGCCCGACGCCGGGCACGT
The DNA here is from genome assembly GCF_024213665.1 of Streptomyces sp. A3M-1-3. GTDB lineage: Bacteria > Actinomycetota > Actinomycetes > Streptomycetales > Streptomycetaceae > Streptomyces. Next base: position 80,033 of record NZ_JANAVP010000028.1, on the reverse strand, counting down.
GGCGATGATGGAGTATCCGGAGACGGTCGCGACGGCCTTCCGGGAACTACTCGAAGACAGCGGCAGGAGCTGACGGGGCGCGTGGGACGACACAGCCGCAAGGGCCCCGCACCCAAGGGGGCGAGTACCTCCCTCACCGGTACGTCGGGGATTCCGTTCGTACCGAGCGGAGCCGCGCGGCCGGCGCCCGAGCCGCCGGTGGCCCATCAGGGGTACGGAAGCCAGCCGCGCGGGGGGCCGATGGCGGCGCCGCCGGTGCGCAGTGGTCACCCCGAAGCGTACGAAGCGGGCGGCGGCTGGGGCACCGTCGGCGGCCCCCAGGGCCGGCCGCCCGGCCCGTCGGCGCACACCGGCGGGGTGTACGGCGACTGGCGGGGCACCCCCCGCCCGAATCCGCAGACGAACGCGCAGCCGGCGTACGGAACCCAGGCGCAGGGCAGTGCCGGGCACGGCACCCCGGCGCAGGGCGGTCACGCGTACGGCACTCCGGCGCAGGGCACCGCCGGGCACGGCACCCCGGCGCAGGGCACCGCCGGGTACGGGACCCCGGCGCCTGGCAGCCCCGCGTACGGCAGCCCTGTGTTCGGGACTCCGGCGCACGGGACCCCCGCGCACGGGACCCCGGTGTACGGCAGCCCCGGGCAAGGGCAAGGGCAAGGGCACGGGCACGGCAGCCCCGGGTACGCGCACGGTGCCCAGGCCTATGGGACCCCCGCGCAGGGCATTCCCGCGTACGGCAGTTCGCAGGCTCGGGTGGCGCAGGCAACCCGGCCGGTTGTGCCCGGTCAGCGGAGCGGGGACATCGAGGCGTTCGAGGACGAGGTCTTCTCCACCGGGGCGCACCGCCGGGTGACCCCGCTGACCGAACAGCCGACGGCCGCCGGAGAGCCCGAGGAACCCCGGGAACCCGAGGGGCTCGACGAGCCGGAGCAGCCGGCCAAAGGCGGCCGGGCCAGGACCTTCACCGGCATCGCGGCCGCCGCGGTGACCACCGTGCTTGCGGTCGTCGTGGCGGGACAGGTCGCCGGCGGCGAGAAACCGGCCGGCACGCAGGCCTCCGACACCGCGGGCGACCGGGAGGAGGCCGACTCGGCCTCCCGCTCGAACCAGCGGCCGGCGCCGCCAGAAGCACCGGCGGCTCCGCCCGCCCAGCCGGTGACGTTCGCACAGAAGATGGCGAAGCAGTATCCGATCGACCCGCAGCTGAAGGCCTCGGGCAACTTCGAGGCAGTGCCCGGCTTCGCCAAGGCTCCCGGCAGAGGCGAACGTATCCGCTACCGCGTCGACATCGAGAAGGGGCTTCGGCTCGACGGCGGGCTCTTCGCCGAAGCGGTGCAGAAGACCCTCAACGACGACCGCAGCTGGGCGCACAACGGCGGTATGACCTTCGAGCGCGTGTCCTCCGGCGAGGCAGACTTCGTCATCACCCTGGCCAGTCCGGCAACCACGGGCGTCTGGTGCGCCAAATCGGGTCTCGACACGACCGTCGACAATGTCTCCTGCGATTCGGCATCCACCGACCGCGTCATGATCAACGCGTTCCGGTGGGCGCAGGGTGCCGACACATACGGGCCGGACCAGATGCTCGCGTACCGGCAGATGCTGATCAACCACGAGGTCGGACACCGCCTGGGCCATGGTCATGTGAGCTGCAAGACGCCGGGCGCACTGGCGCCGATCATGCAGCAGCAGACCAAGTCGCTGGACCTCGAAGGGGTCAAGTGCAAGCCCAACCCCTGGGTGCATCCCGGCAGTTGACCAGTTGGCCGTAGCCTGACTGTGCGTAACGAAAAGCCCTGTAGCGCGACGGAACGCTACGGGGGTGTGAAAGTTACGACTCTTCACCCCTTCCAGTGGCGCGATGGACAACCGTCCATCGCGCCACCGGCATATCCGCTTGAGTTCATCCCGCGGCGAGTCGCCCGACCAACGGCGGCCGCCCATACGGGAGATCGGGGGTGCACTCGTGCGGATCGGAATGCTCACGGAAGGTGGTTATCCGTATGCGACGGGTGAGTCGAGACTCTGGTGCGACCGGCTCGTGCGCGGGCTCGCGCAGCACGAGTTCGAGATCTACGCGCTGAGCCGCAGCGCGCACCAGGAGGAGCAGGGCTGGATCCCGCTTCCGCACCAGGTGCAGCGGGTGCGCAGCGCGCCCCTGTGGACGCCCGAGGACGATGGACGCACACACGGAAGGCGTGCACGGCGGCGCTTCTCCCTGCACTTCAAGCAGCTCGCCTCGGCCATCTGCGCGGGGGACGACCCGGACGCGACGGCACGGTTCGCCGCCGGCCTGTACGGGCTCGCCGAACTCGCCCGCGACGAGGGCGGGCTGTACGCCGCGCTGCGCTCCGAGATCGCCGTGCGCGCCCTGGAAGCCGCCTGCCGCGCGCCCGGCGTGAGCCGTGCCGTGCACGCCGCCCAGGTGCCGGACTACCTCGTCTTCGTGGACCAGTTGGAGCGCGCGCTGCGTCCGCTGTCGCTCGACTGGTACGCGGAGGCCGACGGCGGACTCGGCGGAGTCGACCTCTGCCACGCCGCGTCCGGCGGCACCGCCGCCCTGCCCGGGCTGTTGGCCAAACGCTTCTTCGGGGTCCCGCTGCTGGTCACCGAGTACGGCGTACAGCTGCGCGCGCACTACCTCGATCGTGCGGACGGCCGCCTGAGCGTGCCGGTGCGCGCCCTGCTCGCCGCCTTCCACGGCAGGCTGGCCTCCGAGGTGTACCGGCAGGCCGCCCTCATCACCCCCGGCAACACGCACGCCCGCCGCTGGCAGGAGCGCTGCGGCGCGGACCGCGCGAAGCTGCGCACGGTGTACCCCGGGATGGAGGAGGAGCGCTTCACCGCGGTGGGGGAGGGCGAGGACCGCGGCGACCCGCACACCCTCGTCTGGGTCGGCCGTATCGAGCCGGCCAAGGACCTCATCGCGCTGCTGCACGCGTTCGCCGACGTACGCAAGGAGGAGCCGGCGGCCCGGCTCCGCATCTTCGGGGCGCCCGCGCGGGGGCCGGAGGCCGCCACGTATCTCGCCCACTGCCGGGCGCTCGCCGCGCAGCTCTTCCCCGACGAGGCGGCGGACGCGGTGACCATGGGCGACAACCCGGTCTCCTTCGAGGAGATCGGCGGCCCGGAGACGCCGGAACAGGCCGACGCGTATGCGGCGGGGAGTGTGGTGGTCCTCTCCAGCGTGGTGGAGGGCTTCCCGGTCAGCCTGGTCGAGGCGATGTTCTGCGGACGCGCCACGGTGTCCACCGACGTGGGCGCGGTGTGCGAAGTCATCGGCGGTACGGGGCTGGTGGTGCCGCCGCGCAATCCGCGCGCCCTCGCGGACACGTGCCTCGCGCTGCTGCGGGACCCGGAGCGCAGGGAGCGGCTGGGCGCGGCGGCGCGGGCGCGGGCGCTCGAACTGTTCACCGTCGAGCAGAACATCGCGGCATTTCGCGGCATTTACCTGGAGCTGATCTCGCACTGCCCGGTGCGGCGCGAGGCCGTGGGCGAGGGCGGTGAACCGCTGCCCTTCGCCCACCCCCCGGAGGCGTACGTCCCGTGGCGCTGGACCGGCGGCGCTCCCAGCTGGGCGGACCAGCCCGTGGGCGCGTGCACGACCGTGACGGAGGCGGACGCGTGACCGGCGCCGCGGGTGGCTTTCCCCCACCCCGCCCCGTCCCGAAACCGGGGGTGAACCCCCGGCCCCCCGACGCGCCCCCGCTGCGCGGCGCGGCTCCGCCGGTCCCGGACGCGTGGTCCGTCACGTACCGAGAGGTGACCGCATGAGTGCGTCGCGTACGGCCGGTGAACCGGGAGCGGATGCGCCGCGGGTTCCCGGTGGGACGGCTGCACGCCGACGGGGACCCGCCGATCCCGTCAAAGCGCTCATGCACCGGCACCGGGAGCTGTGTGAGCAGGCCGTCGATCCGCTGGAGATCGCCGCCGGGCTCGAAGCGCACGGGGTCACCGACCGGACCGCCGCACGTTTCCGGCACCGGGACGTGTTCTCGCTCGCCGAGGAGCTGTACGCCCGCGTACCGCGCGCGGACGCGCCGGAGCGCACCTCCGAGCCCCCCGGCCGCGCGGCGTGGAGCGCCGTCGCTCTCCTGCCGGGCGCCGTGTGCGCCCTCGCCGTCGCCGCGGTGCAGGCCACCGACGGGCAGCCGCGGCTCGCGGCCGGCGCTGCGGGCGCGGTGGCCGTGGCCGTCGCGCTGCGGCTGTCCCTGCGGCGCGGCCCGCTGCGCGCCGAGGGGCGCACGGTGCTCGCCGCACGCCTGTGGGTGTGCTGGCTACTGGGCTACGCGCTGTTCGGGGACGCCCTGCTGGTGGAATTTCTCGGCGGAGGGCCGGGAGGGTCCAGCGGGTCGAGCGGGGGCGGGTCCGGCGGGCCGATCGGGTCCGGCGCATCCGACCCGTTCGCCGGGTCCGGCACGTCCGAGGGGCCGGGCGGTTCCGGTGACGCCCTCGTCGGGCCGGGCGGGGCCGCTGCGTCCGACCCGTTAGGTGGATCAAGCGAGTCCGGCGGGTCCAGCGCATCCGCCTCCCTCGGCGGGCCGATCGGGTCCGGCGTGTCCGACGGGCTGGGCGGGCCGGGCGGGTCCAGCGGGCCGAGCGAGTCGAGCGCGTCGGGAGGGTCCGGCGGGGGCGACGGGTTCGGCGGCGGCTGGCTTATCGCGCCGGCCCCGGTGGCCGGACTCGCGCTGGCCGTCGCGCCCGCCGCGTGGTGCGCCGGGGTCTTCGACGTACAGGCGCGGAGTCGGCTGGCCGGCAGCCGTGCGCTGGAGGAGTTCGCCGGAGTGGTGCGGCCCCTGCTGCTGGGCGTGGTCGCGCTCTTCCTGGCCGCCCTCACCGCTCTGCTGCTGCTCTCCCGGCTCGCGTTCGGCGAGGGCGCGCTGCTCGCGCCGGCCGCCCTCGGCGCGCTGCTCTTCCTCGCCCGGCTGCTCACCGTCCACGGCTTCCCCGATGCCGCCGCGACCGGACTCGGCGCGGCCTGCGCCGCCGAGGTCGCCGCCCTCACCAGCGTCCTGGCTGCCCGGCTGCCCGGCTGCGGCTTCCTCGCCGGACCCGTCGAGGCCGCCCACAACGCCTGGGGCCCGGCCGCAGTCCCCGCAGCCATCTGCGCCACCGCGGCCCTGGCACTGCTGGTCCACGCCACGGTGGCCCTCTCCCGGGCCTCCGCGCACGCCCTGCCGCGTACGCCGCTGCCGCGGACCGGCTGATCCGACCCCCGCGGAGCCGACGCCGCGGGCCCACAGCACCCCCCATCGCAACACCAGAAGGAGAAACTGAGATGACCGCCCAACCACCCGCACCGGCCCGTCGGCACCAAGGGGCCGCACGATGAGGGCGCTGCTGCTCGGAGCCAACGGATACCTCGGCCGCTACGTCGCCGACCGGCTGCTCGCCGACCCCGCCGTCCAGCTCACCGTACTGGGCCGGGGCGACGACGCCGACGTCCGGTTCGACCTCGCCACCGGCAGCCCCGGTGCGCTGACCCGCTTCCTGGACGCCGTCCATCCCGGGGTGGTGATCAACTGCTCCGGCGCAACCCGCGGCGGGGCGCGCGAGCTGACCCGGCACAACACCGTCGCCGTCGCCACCGTCTGCGAATCGCTGCGCCGCAGCGGCTGCGGGGCGCGCCTGGTGCAGCTCGGCTGTGCCGCCGAGTACGGGCCCAGCCAGCCCGGCTCGTCCACCGCCGAGGACGCGGTACCCCGCCCCGGCGGCCCGTACGGCGTGAGCAAGCTCGCCGCGACCGAACTGGTCCTCGGCTCCGGACTGGACGCGGTCGTCCTGCGCGTCTTCTCCCCGGTCGGCCCCGGCACCCCGGCCGGCTCACCGCTGGGCCGCCTCGCCGAGGCGATGCGCCGCGCGATGCAGTCCGGCGACGGTGAGCTGAAGCTCAGCGGCCTCGGGGTTCAGCGCGACTTCGTGGACGTACGGGATGTCGCCCGCGCCGTGCACGCTGCCTCGCTCTCCGCCGCCCAGGGTGTCGTCAACATCGGCACGGGCCGTGCGGTACGGCTGCGGGACGCGGCCGCCGTACTCGCCAGGGTGGCCGGCTACGGCGGCTCCCTGCACGAACTCGACGCGCCCGCCGGACGCCCCGGCGGCCTGGGCGCGTCCATCGGAGCCCCCCGCTCCGAACCCTCCCTGGAACAGCTCGGTGCCCCGCCGCCGTACCCGTACCCCGACGGCTGCGGCAGCTGGCAGCAGGCCGATGTGCGCACCGCGCGGGACCGGCTCGGCTGGCGGCCCCGGATCAACCTCGAGGAGTCCCTGGCCGACATCTGGATGGAGGCGGCATGCCGCATCTGACCACGACCGGCGCCCAGCGCGCCGCCACCGATGCGGGAAGCCTGGGCTTCGGCATCCCGGGCTACGCCCACCCCCTGATCGCGCCGGTCGAGTGGGCCGAACTCACCCGCCCCGGAACGCCGCTGCACTGGGCCGTGCTCAACGTCGCGAACGGGCCCGGCGACCGGCCCGACCCGCACTGCCTGGAGGCCGCGGGCAGGCTGCGCAACGCGGGGACCCGCGTCCTGGGTCATCTCGACATGGCGTACGGGACGCGCTCCTTCGGGGAGCTGGTCTCCGACGCCCACCGGTTCCACGACTGGTACCGGGTGGACGGCTTCCGCCTGGACCGCTGTCCCACCGAGCGGGCGGCCCTCCCGGAGGTCCGCCGCACCACGAACGCCCTGCGCTCGCTCCTGAACGGGGGCCATCTGGTGCTCGGCCACGGCACCCATCCGTACGCCGGCTACGCCGAGACCGCCGACCAGCTGGTCACGTTCGCCGGGCCGTGGAGCGAGTACCGCTGGTCGCAGGTGGCGGAGTGGACGGCCGACCACCCGCCCGAGCGGTTCTGCCACTTCGTCCACGGCGTCCCCCGCACGCATCTGGAGGAGGCCATGCGCATCGCCCGCTGGCAGGGGGCCGGGACGATCTACTTCACCGACCGCACGGACCGCGGCGGGTTCACCGATCCCTGGGAGGCGCTGCCCGGCTACTGGGACGAAATCGTCTCGCGTATCGGACCGGGTGTCTCGGAATGAAGGAGGGCGTGGCAGTGTTACGGAGAGAACAACCGTACTGACTTACCGATCTACGGAGTCCCCGTGTCGCTGCCACCCCTGGTCGAGCCGGCTGCTGAGCTCACCGTCGATGAGGTCCGCAGGTACTCCCGCCACCTGATCATCCCCGATGTCGGGATGGACGGGCAGAAGCGGCTGAAGAACGCCAAGGTGCTCGCCGTGGGCGCGGGCGGCCTGGGCTCGCCCGCCCTGATGTACCTCGCCGCCGCGGGCGTGGGCACGCTCGGCATCGTGGAGTTCGACGAGGTCGACGAGTCGAACCTGCAGCGCCAGATCATCCACAGCCAGGCCGACATCGGCCGGTCCAAGGCCGAGTCCGCCCGCGACTCGGTGCTGGGGATCAACCCGTACGTCAACGTGGTCCTTCACGAAGAGCGGCTCGAAGCCGAGAACGTGATGGAGATCTTCTCCCAGTACGACCTGATCGTCGACGGCACGGACAACTTCGCCACCCGCTACCTCGTCAACGACGCCTGCGTGTTGCTGAACAAGCCGTACGTCTGGGGCTCGATCTACCGCTTCGACGGGCAGGCCTCGGTCTTCTGGTCCGAGCACGGACCCTGCTACCGCTGCCTCTACCCGGAGCCCCCGCCGCCCGGCATGGTCCCCAGCTGCGCCGAGGGCGGCGTGCTGGGCGTGCTCTGCGCGTCCATCGGCTCCATCCAGGTCAACGAGGCCATCAAGCTGCTCGCCGGCATCGGTGAGCCGCTGGTCGGCCGCCTGATGATCTACGACGCCCTGGAGATGCAGTACCGCCAGGTCAAGGTCCGCAAGGACCCCGACTGCGCGGTCTGCGGCGAGAACCCGACCGTCACCGAGCTCATCGACTACGAGGCCTTCTGCGGCGTCGTGTCCGAGGAGGCGCAGGAGGCGGCGCTCGGCGCGACGATCACTCCCAAGCAGCTCAAGGAGTGGATCGACGACGGCGAGAACATCGACATCATCGATGTCCGCGAGATCAACGAGTACGAGATCGTCTCGATCCCCGGCGCCCGGCTGATCCCGAAGAACGAGTTCCTGATGGGCACCGCCCTCCAGGACCTGCCTCAGGACAAGCGGATCGTCCTGCATTGCAAGACGGGTGTCCGCAGTGCGGAAGTCCTGGCGGTGCTGAAGTCCGCGGGCTTCGCGGACGCGGTACACGTCGGCGGCGGCGTGATCGGCTGGGTCAACCAGATCGAGCCGGAGAAGCCGATCTACTAGGACCTGTTGTTACGCGTAAGGGGCCGGTCCGCACCGGGTGGTGCGGACCGGCCCCTTACATGTGCACGCTACGAGCAGGTCGTGCCCGACGCCGGGACCCTGCCCTCCAGGAAGTACGGGTCCACGGCCCTGGCGATGCAGGCGTTGCCCGTGGTGTAGGCGCCGTGGCCCTCGCCCCGGTACGTGATCTGCACGCCCACCCCGCGGCCGAGCTCGTCAGCCATCCGCTGCGCGCCCTCGTACGGCGTGGCCGGATCGCCCGTACCGCCGACGACGAGGACCGGCGCCCGGCCAGCGCTGCCGTCCGTACCAACCTCGACAAGACCGGACCCCCAGCTGAACAACAGGACAGGAACAAGGACAGATGTTCGACATCCTAGGCTCACGGGTTCCTGGCCTGCCGGGCTCCCGGGCTCCTGGGGCGTTTACTCGCAGACTGTCCCGGCCGCCGGGACCCTGCCCCGGAGCAGGTAGCCGTCCACGGCCGCCTGCACGCACCTGTTGCCGCCGTTGTACGCGCCATGGCCCTCGCCCCGGTACGTCACCTCGACGCCCACGCCCTTGCCCAGCGCGTCGGCCATCTTCCGAGTGCCCTCGTACGGTGTCGCCGGGTCACCGGTGGTGCCGATCAGCAGGATCGGGGCCGCGCCCGGCGCGCTGACGTCCGGGTGCTCCCACGTACCGGGCACCGGCCAGTTGGTGCAGCTCAGCATCGACCAGCCCAGCCAGTCGCCGAAGACGGGCGAGGCGGCCCGGAACACGGGGAGCTTCGCCTTGGTCTCGGCGAGGGTGTAACGGTCCTTGGAGTCGACGCAGTTGATGGCCGTGTTCGCGGCCCCCAGATTGCTGTACGTGCCGTCCTGGTTGCGGCCGTTCAAGGCGTCCGACAGGGCGAGCAGGAGCTGCCCGTTGCCGCCGTCGGCCTCGTCGAGGCCCTGTTCGAGCAGCGGCCAGTACTCCTTGGAGTAGAGGGCCTGCGCGATGCCGTTGGTGGCGGCGGACTGGGTCAGTTCGCGCTCGCCGATGCCGGTGATCGGCTTCTTCTCGAGCTGCTGGAGGAACTCGACGATGTTCTCCTCGATCTCCTTGGCGGTGCTGCCCGGGAGCTGGCACTCGTCGCCCCGGTCCACACAGTCCTGGGCGAAGCCGTCCAGCGCCAGCTGGAAGCCCTTGGCCTGGCCGAGGGAGCCCTGCTCGGAGTCCTTGGTGGGGTCGACCACGGCGTCGAAGACGGCCCTGCCGACCTTCTTCGGGAACAGGTGGGCGTACACGCCGCCCAGTTCGGTGCCGTACGAGAAACCGAAGTAGTACAGCTTGTCGTCGCCGAGGACCTGGCGCATCAGATCCAGGTCGCGGGCGGCGTTCAACGTCCCGACGTACGGGAGCACGGCCCCGGAGTTCTTCTCGCAGCTCGCGGCGTACGTCTTGATGTGGTCGGTGAGGATCTTCTCCTCGGTGGCGTCGTCCGGGGTGGCGTCCTGGGCGTAGTACGCGTCGAGCTGCCGGTCGTTCTCGCACTTCACACCCGCGCTGCGGCCCACGCCGCGCGGGTCGAAGCTGACCAGGTCGTACCGCTCCCGGAGTCTTTCGTAGTCCTTCGCCGCGGCTGGCAGAGTGGCGATGCCCGAGCTGCCGGGTCCGCCGAAGTTGTAGATCAGCGAGCCGATGCGCCTGTCCTGGTCGCGCGCCTGCCCGCGGATCAGGGCGATGTCGACCGTCTCGCCGTCCGGCTCGGCGTAGTCGCGCGGGACGGCGACGGTGGCGCACTGCCACTCGGCGCCGCCCGGCAGCGGCGAGGGCGCGGGCCCGCCGCCCTCGGCGGTCGAGGGGGCCGGGCAGTCCTGCCAGTCGAGCTGCTGCTTGCCGAGGTCCTGGCCATTGCCGCTGTCGTCCGAGCACCCGGTGAGCGCCAGCAGAGCGACGGCGGCGGCCAGCGCAGCGGCGCGCAGGGTGGTGGCGCGCAGGGTGGCGGTGCACGGGGTGGTGGAAGTCGGCATGAATCCATCGTGCGGCGCCCGCCCCTACAGCGCGCGCGGGGCAGGGGCCATGCGGGTGGCTCCGGAGCGCTGCGCCGGAGCCTAGAGCGCGCCCTTGCGGGTGAGGTGGTTGAAGGACAGCCAGCCCGGCAGCACCGGCAGCCAGAAGGTCATCAGCCGGAAGAGCAGCACGGCCGGCACCGCGATCTCCTTCTCCAGCCCCACAGCGATCAGGCCCGCGATGAGGGCCGCCTCCACCGCGCCCACACCGCCCGGCGTCGGCGCCGCCGACCCCAGTGCGTTGCCCGCCAGGAAGACCACCGCGACGCTCGCGTAACTGATCGTCTCGCTCCCGCCGAAGGCGCGGATCGACGCGTCGAGGCACATCACGAAGGTGCCGGTCAGCAGCAGCATGCCGCCGATGCCGGTGAGCAGCTTCTGCGGCCGCTGGAGTACGTCCAGCAGGCGCGGCACCACCCCGGCGAAGAGCGAGCGGACCCGCGTCGCCACGAACTTCCGCATGAACGGGATCGCCGTCACCACCAGAGCCAGCACGGCGACGGTCAGCAGGCCCGCGATCACCGTCCGGGAGGGAGTGAGGGACGGCGTCTTCTCGGTCCCCGTCAGATAGCCGAAAGCGAGCAGCAGCAGGATGTGGCTGGCGAGGCCGAACAGCTGGGAGGCGCCGACGCTCGCCACGGCCAGACCCGGGCGTACGCCCGAGCGCTGCAGGAAGCGGGTGTTGAGCGCCACACCGCCGACCGCCGCCGGTGCGACCAGCTTCACGAAGGATCCGGCGACCTGCGCCAGGACGGTACGTACGAACGGCACCCGCTCGGGCACGAAGCCCAGCAGGCTCATCGCGGCCGCGACATAGCTGAGCGCGGAGAACAGGACGGCCGCGGCCACCCAGCCCCACTCGGCCCTGTCCAGGAGCATGCCGAACTCGATGTGGGTGAGCTGCGAGAGCAGGAAGTACGCGGCGAACGCGCCGGCGATAAAGCTGACCAGCGTCTTGGGCTTGATCCGCTCCAGCCGGGCCGGCTCGACGGGCGCCTGCGGCCGGATGAGCAGCACCTGGCCTCGGATCTGGGTGAGCAGATCCTCCTCGCGCGCCTCGTCCAGCGCCTCGTCGAGGGCCCGCTTCTCGGCCTTCCTCCCGGCCTTCGCGGACTTCACGGCCTTCCCGGCCTGCTTCTCCGCGGATACAGGTCTCGCGCCCCCGCTCTCCTCGTCCGCCGCCCCCGCCCTGCCGGACCGCGACGCCTCCAGGACCGCTTCGCGTTCGCGATGCGAACGCTCCCGTCCCAGCCTGCGCAGCGTCGCGCGGGTGGAGCGGCTCAGCGCGATCGGCTGCAGCAGCGGCAGACAGTCCGCGACCGCGTCGCCGCCGAGCACCGCGACCGCCGCCGCGACCGAGCGCTCGGCGCCCACCCGCAGGCCGAGCGTGGTGAGCAGCTGCGCGATGTCCATCCGCAGGACGATGTCGCTCGCGGCGATCTCGCCGCCGCGCAGGTCGGTCAGGATCACCGTGCCGGAACGATCCACCAGAACGGCGTCACCGACCAGCCGGCGGTGCGCGATGCGCCGCGACTGGAGGGCCTTCACCTGGCGCCACGCGCTGCGCGTGAGCTCGTCGGTGATCTCCTCGTCGGCCAGCGAGTCCAGCGAGCGGCCGCCGAGGTGCTCGTACACGAGCATGACCGCGTCCGGGCCCAGCTCGGAGGTGGCGATCAGCTTGGGGGCGTTGGCGCCGGCGGCGATCGCCGCGTACGCGAGGAGCGCCTCCTGCTCCAGCGCCTGGCGCAGCGACTGCAGGCTGCGGCGCTGGGTGATGCCGCGCAGCGTGACGCGGCGCCACACCCTGTAGAAGAAGCCCTGCGCCTGCTGCTCGCGGTCCACGACGGTGACGTCGAGCGGCGGTCCGTCCTCGAGGGCGACCAGGTAGCGGCGGCCGCGGTCGCCGTGGTCGGCGGAGTCGGGGACCTCTTCCGCGCGCATCGCGCTGACGGGGCGGAAGCCGACGTGGCGCAGTCCGGCGAGGAGGGTCCGGCCGGTGGGGCGGACGTTGGGGGAGCCGACCGCGTACAGCGTCCCGTACGCGACGGTCCAGCCGATCAGCACGGTGAGGATGATCGAGAACGGCGTGGTGTCGCCGCTGACCAGCATCGCGAAGGCGTTGAGCAGCAGTACCACCCACAACACGACCCGCCAGCGGGGTCTGCGGGTCATCCCGACGGCCGTCATATAGGCGATGACGGGCGCGAGATAGCCGTGCACGGGATCGGTGAGCGCGTCGCCGACGGCCTGCTGGGTGAGGGCGTCGCGGATGGTGCCGGGGGCGGCCTCGGCCACCCAGAGATCGGTGGCGAGGGTGACGCCGTGGGCGAGGACGGCAGCGAGTACGCCGTCCGCGATGCGCAGTCCGTCGCGTTTGATCAGCCGCTCGATGGCGAAGGCGACTGGTACGAGGAGTACGGCGATGCTGGAGACCAGGCCCGCGATCTTGATCAGCAGGTCGGGCGCCTGGCCCGTGCCCTTGCTGATGTCCTGCTCCAGGCCCTCGGTCGTGCCGTGCGCGAAGGCCGCGATGGCGAGCACCACCGCGACGCCGAGAATGCCGACCAGCAGGCGCACCAGGTCGGACGGGCGGTGCACGCGGGCGGGGAGCAGCGGTTCGTCGCCCTCGACGTGGTCGGCGTGGGCGTCGTCGTCCGTGCCGTCGGGCGGCCGGCGTGCGGGGTCGCTCGCGGTTTCGTCCGCGGCTTCGGGCGCCGACTCGGCGGCGGCTTCGGGCGCGGTCTCGTCTGCCGCCGCGGGCACGTCGGGGCGTGACTCGGCGTCAGGGGCCGTCTCCGTCTGCGGAGGCTGCACGCCCTGCTCCTTCGCCGTCTCTTCTTGATCTCGTATCACCGGTCACCGCCCGGATGATGGTGGCACGGCCGGGCGCCACAGGGGGGCATCAGGGTGCACTGCGCAGGCGTGCGATACGTAACACACGACGTTACACACGACGTGACACGCGCCCGGCGGCACTGTCGGCGGGGTGCGGCAGTATGGGACGGATGAGCGAGGAGCTGCCCGAGTACGCGGAACGGGTGCTGGAAGTGGCGGAGGGGATTCCGCCCGGCCGGGTGATGACGTACGGCGATGTCGCGGAGTGGCTCGGCGAGGGAGGGCCCCGGCAGGTGGGCCGGGTGATGGCGCTGTACGGCGGAGCCGTCCCGTGGTGGCGGGTCATACGGGCCGACGGGGTGCTGCTGCCCGGACACGAGCTGCGCGCCCTCGACCACTACCGCGCCGAAGGAACCCCGCTGCGCGAGGCCGGCCGCGGGGCGGACAGCCACCTGCCGCGCGTCGACATGAAGCGGGCGCGGTGGGACGGCGGCGGCGGTGACGGCTGCGGACACGGCAGCGGACACAGCGGCTACGGCGGAACGGGCGAAGCTCACACCTGACAGCTTCCGCCATCCGGCGGTGCCGTGGGGGGCCTGAGGACCGTACGGGGTACCCGGCGGACTCGCTGCGCCCCCGGCTCCCGCTGGCGTAGCGTCTCCTGCACGCGGCCCAGTCAGCACGCCGCCACCACCCCGCACACCCACCAGGACCGGCGACCCACGTGAGCTCCTTCCCCTCCACTCGGCACATGCCACCGCACCGTCGTGAGACACGGCAGCGGCCCCCCGGCGCGTACCGACTGGTGCGTACCCCGCCGAGGCCGGTGGATCCTCCTCTTCTGGACGCACGTCAGCGCGCTGTGGTTGACCACACCGGCGGACCACTGCTGGTCCTCGCCGGACCGGGCACGGGCAAGACCACGACCCTGGTCGAGTCGGTCGCCGCGCGGGTCGCGGCCGGCACGGATCCCCACCGCATCCTGGTCCTCACCTTCAGCCGCAAGGCGGCGGTGGAACTGCGCGACCGGACAGCGCTGCGGCTGGGCGGTGCGCCCGGGCCGCTGGCGACCACCTTCCACTCCTTCTGTTACGCCCTGGTGCGCGCCCACCAGGACAGCGACCTGTTCGCCGATCCGCTGCGGCTGCTCTCCGGCCCGGAGCAGGACGTGGCGGTACGCGAGCTCCTGGCGGGCCAGCTGGAGCTGCAGCACATCCGCTGGCCGGACGAACTCCGCGCCTGCCTCACCACGCGCGGCTTCGCGGACGAGGTACGGGCGGTCCTCGCGCGCTCCCGCGAACTGGGCCTCGGACCGGATGCGCTCGGTGCCTTCGCGGCGCGGACCGGGCGGCCGGACTGGGAGGCCGCCGCCACCTTCCTCGCCGAGTACCTCGACACACTCGATCTGCAGGGCGTTCTGGACTACGCCGAACTGGTCCACCGGGCGGTGCTGCTCGCCGAGCGCCCGGAGGTCGCGCAGCGGCTGTGGGCGCAGTACGACGCGGTGTTCGTCGACGAGTACCAGGACACGGACCCGGCCCAGGTCCGGCTGCTGCACGCCCTCGCCGGCCAGGGCCGCACGCTGGTCGCCTTCGGCGACCCCGACCAGTCGATCTACGCGTTCCGCGGCGCCGACATCAACGGCATCCTCGACTTCCCGCACAGCTTTTGCCGCACCGACGGCAGCCCCGGCCCCGTCGAGGTCCTCACCACCTCCCGCCGCTCGGGAGCCGCCCTGCTGGCGGCGACCCGGCTGCTGACCCGCCGGATGCCGCTGACCCGGCTGCCGGCGGAGAAGGTCAGGGCGCACCGAGAACTCGCCCCGGTCCGTGACGGCGGCCGCGTCGAGGCATTCACGTACCCGACGCCGGGCACCGAACTCGACAACATCGCGGACCTGCTGCGCCGGGCCCACCTGGAGGACGGCGTCCCCTGGAGCGAGATGGCGGTCCTGGTCCGCGCGGGCGGCCGTACGATCCCGTCCATCCGCCGCGCGCTGACCTCGGCGGGCGTCCCCCTGGAAACGGACGGCGCGGACGTTCCCCTCCGCCACGAACCAGCGGTGACCCCACTACTGACGGCGCTACGAGCAGCGGCGGAGGCGTCCCTGCCCACCCCGGCCACAGCCACCCCGGCGGACGCCCCACCGGCCCCGGCCGTGGCCGGCGCACCTGGGGGCGGTGCGGCTGCGGAGGTCTCGGAGCCTGCTCCGGGCGACCGGGGCGACGGGACGGATGGGTGGCTTGGCGTCGAGACCGCCATTGAGTTGCTCGGGTCGCCTCTCGGTGGGATGGACGGCGCCGATCTGCGGCGGCTCGGCCGGGCGCTGCGCGACGAGGAGCGGGCCGCCGGCAACCGCGTACCCCCGCCGTCCGACGAGCTGCTGGCCCGCGCCCTCGCGGAGCCCGAGCGGCTGGTCGCGCACGATCCGGCGTACGCCCGCGGCGCCCAGCGCCTCGGCGCGCTGCTCCGCAAGGCGCGCGAGCTGCTCGAAGGCGGCGGCACCGCCGAAGAGGCGCTGTGGGAGCTGTGGAACGGCACCCCCTGGCCGCAGCGGCTGGAGCGCGCCGCGCGCCGCGGCGGCGCGTCCGGCCGTAACGCCGACCGCGACCTCGACGCGATCTGCGCGCTCTTCGACACCGCCGCCCGCGCCGAGGAGCGCACCGGCGGACGCGGCGCACTCAACCTCCTGGCGGAACTGGACGCCGAGGACATCGCCGCCGACACGCTCAGCAAGCGCGCGGTCCGCCCCGACGCCGTAAGCCTGATGACCGCGCACCGGGCCAAGGGTCTGGAGTGGCGGCTCGTCGTCGTCGCCGGCGTACAGGAGGGCCTGTGGCCCGACCTCCGGCGCCGCGGATCGCTGCTGGAGGCGGACCGGATCGGCCGCGACGGACTCGCCGAGCCGCTCACCCCCGGCGCACTCCTCGCCGAGGAGCGACGGCTCTTCTACGTCGCGGCGACCCGCGCCCGCGAACGCCTCGTCGTCACCGCGGTCAAGGCACCGGCAGACGACGGCGACCAGCCCTCCCGTTTCCTCACCGAACTCGGGGTCGAGCCGAAGGACGTCACCGGCCGCCCCCGCCGCCCGCTCTCGGTCGCCGCGCTCGTCGCCGAGCTGCGGGCCACAACCGTCGACCCGCACGCCTCCGCCGCGCTGCGCGACGCCGCCGCCCGACGGCTCGCGCGACTGGCCGCTCTCAGCGACGAGGAGGGCAGGCCGCTCGTACCGGCGGCGCATCCGTACCGCTGGTGGGGCCTGTACGAGCCGACGCACAGCGCGGTCCCGCTGCGCGACCGGACCAAGCCGGTCACGCTGTCCGGCAGCGCGCTGGACCAGCTCGCCAACACCTGCTCCCTCCAGTGGTTCCTGGGCCGCGAGGTGAAGGCGGACGCGCCGGCCACGGCCGCGCAGGGGTTCGGCAACGTCGTGCACGTCCTGGCCGACGAGGTCGCCTCCGGCCGGACGCCCGCCGACCTCGCCGTCCTCATGGAGCGGCTCGACTCGGTCTGGGACGGGCTCGCCTTCGACGCGCCGTGGAAGTCGCTGCAGGAGAAGGAGAACGCGCGAGCCGCGCTGGAGCGGTTCCTGCGCTGGCACGTCATGGACCGCGCGGGCCGCACCCCCCTCGCCACCGAGCACGACTTCGACGTGACGCTCGAAGCCGGTCAGTTCGAGGTACGGATCCGGGGCTCGATGGACCGCGTGGAGACCGACGCCGAGGGACGCGCGTACGTCGTCGACTTCAAGACCGGCAAGCAGACCCCCACGAAGGACGAGGTCGCCCGCCACCCTCAGCTGGCGGTCTATCAGCTCGCGGTCCGCGAGGGCGCGGTGGACGAGGCGTTCGACGGCCTGCGCCCGCCGCCGGGCGGAGCCGAACTCGTCCAGCTGCGCCAAGGGGCGGCCAAGAAGGACGGCGGCGAGAGCGTCCCCAAGGTGCAGGCACAGGAGCCGCTGACGGGGGAGTGGGTGGGCGACCTGCTCGCGACCGCGGCGGGGCGCGTCCTCGACGAGCGCTTCACGCCTGCCACGGGCCAGCACTGCACGCACTGCTCCTTCCGGGCATCGTGCAGCGCGCAGCCGGAGGGCCGGCAGATCGTCGAGTGACGGAGCGCATGACCGGGGTGGCCGGGATGACCGGGGTGATGCTCAGCACACCGCCCGGCGGCCGCCCGGCGCCTCGCCGGTGACCGCGCCCGGAGGTCGGCCGGCCCCACGCGCGCCCGCGAGCCGGCCACCCGTGCCCGGAGGTCGGCCGGCCCCACGCGTGCCCGGTCGCCAGGCCACCCGTGCCCCGGCCGCCCGCGAGCCGGCCACCGAGCCCGCGTCGCCCGAGCCGGATTGTCAGTGGGCCCGGATAGCCTCTCCCGGGTGTCCGCACGCATCACCGACCCCGAGCAGCTCAAAGAGCTCCTCGGCATCCCGTTCACCCCGGAGCAGACGGCCTGCATCACCGCGCCGCCCGCCCCGCAGGTCATCGTGGCCGGAGCCGGTTCCGGCAAGACGACGGTGATGGCCGCCCGGGTGGTCTGGCTGGTCGGCACCGGGCAGGTGGCCCCCGAGCAGGTACTCGGCCTGACCTTCACCAACAAGGCCGCCGGCGAGCTGGCCGAACGCGTACGGACCGCGCTCATACGGGCCGGGGTCACCGATCCCGAGGCGCTGGACCTGGACCCCTCCCACCCCCCGGGCGAGCCGCGCATCTCGACGTACCACGCCTTCGCGGGACAGCTGCTGACCGACCACGGCCTGCGCATCGGCCTGGAGCCGTCAGCCCGGCTGCTCGCCGACGCCACCCGCTTCCAGCTCGCCGCGGGCGTGCTGCGGGAGGCGCCCGGCCCGTATCCCGCGCTGACCAAATCCGTCCCCTCCCTGGTCAGCGACCTCCTCGCGCTGGACGCGGAGCTCGCCGAGCACCTGGTGGACCCCGGCCGCCTGCGGACGTACGACACCGAGCTGCTCGACACCCTCGCGCACGCCAAGCTCACCAACGCCGATCTGCGCAAGGTCCCGGAGGCGGCCGCGGCCCGGCTCGAACTGCTCGAACTCACCACCCGCTACCGCGAGCAGAAGCGCAGCCGCGACCTCCTCGACTTCGGCGACCAGATCGCGCTGTCCGCGCAGCTCGCGACCACCCGCCCGGAGGTCGGCCGGATGCTGCGCGACGAATTCCGGGTCGTCCTGCTCGACGAGTACCAGGACACGTCCGTCGCCCAGCGGCTCCTGCTCTCCGGCCTGTTCGGCGGCGGCAGCGGCCACGCGGTCACCGCGGTCGGCGACCCCTGCCAGGCGATCTACGGCTGGCGCGGCGCGTCCGTAGCCAACCTCGACGACTTCCCGGACCACTTCCCGTACGCCGACGGCCGCCCCGCCGACCGGTTCTCGCTCAGCGAGAACCGCCGCAGCGGCGGCCGTCTCCTCGACCTCGCCAACGGCCTCGCCGCCCCGCTGCGCGCCCTGCACGAGGGCGTCGAGGCGCTGCGCCCCGCGCCCGGCGCCGAGCGCGACGGCATCGTCCGCTGCGCGCTGCTGCCGACCCACGCCGAGGAGCTGGACTGGCTGGCCGACTCGATCGCCCATCTCGTCCGTACGGGCAAGGAGCCCGGCGAGATCGCGGTGCTGTGCCGCACCGCGGGCGACTTCGCCGAGATCCAGGGCGCACTGGTCGCCCGTGACATCCCGGTCGAGGTCGTCGGGCTGTCCGGGCTGCTGCACCTGCCCGAGGTCGCCGACCTGGTCGCGGTCTGCGAGGTCCTCCAGGACCCCGGCGCCAACGCCGCCCTCGTCCGGCTGCTGATCGGCCCGCGCTGGCGGATCGGGGCCCGGGACCTGGCGCTGCTGGGGCGCCGGGCGCGGCAGCTCGTACGGTACGAAACGGCCGGGCAGGACGACGACCCCGACCGCCGCCTGGCCGAGGCGGTGGAAGGCGTCGACCCGTTCGAGGTCATCTCGCTGGCGGACGCCCTGGACACGTTTCTGGAGTCGGACGGCACGGACGACGACCTCCCCTTCTCCACCGACGCCCGCGTGCGGTTCGCGCGCCTCGCCGCCGAACTGCGCGACCTGCGCCGCTCGCTGGCCGACCCGCTGATGGACGTACTCCACCGGGTGCTCGCGACCACCGGCCTCGACGTGGAACTCTCCGCCTCGCCGCACGCCCTGGCCGCCCGCCGCCGCGAGACGCTCTCCAACTTCCTCGACATCGCGGCGGGCTTCGCGGCACTCGACGGACAGGCGAGCCTGCTCGCCTTCCTCGGCTTCCTGCGCACGGCCGCCCAGTACGAGAAGGGCCTGGACAACGCACTCCCGGGCGGTGAGAACACGGTCAAGGTGCTCACCGCGCACAAGTCCAAGGGCCTGGAGTGGGACGTCGTGGCCGTGCCGGGGCTGGTTGCCAAGCAGTTCCCGAGCGAGCAGGGGCGAGAGTCCTGGATTGCCCAGCCGAAGGTCCTTCCGCACGGGCTGCGAGGCGACGCGGAAACCCTGCCGGACGTGCAGGACTGGGACGCGAAGGGCGTGAGGGCCTTCAAGGACGCGATGAAGTCCCACCAGGCGACAGAGGAACTGCGCCTGGGGTACGTCACCTTCACCCGCCCCCGCTCTCTGCTGCTCGGCTCCGGCCACTGGTGGGGCCCCACCCAGAAGCGCCCACGCGGCCCCTCCCCGTTCCTGCATGCCCTGTACGACCACTGCGTCGCCGGGCACGGCGAGATCGAGGCGTGGGCGGACGAGCCGGACGAGGACGAGGAGAACCCGGCCCTGCGCGCGGCAGCGGCGGACCATGCCTGGCCACTCCCCCTGGACCCGACCTCCCTGGCCCGCCGCAGAAAGGCGGCAGAAACGGTCCTGACCCACCTGGCCGCGCCCGCGCACGAGGACGCCCCGTACGACGAACACCCCCCGGAGGACCCAGAGGACCCGGAGGCATGGCCCCCCTACCCAGAGGACCCCGAGGACTGGCCCCCCCACCCGGAGGACCCATGGCCCGCGACGGCCGGCGGGACCGACACACGGCACCGCGAAGCGCCCGCCGACGCCCCCGGCGCCCCGGGTTCCGAGCCGGCCGGGGAAGCCGATGCACGGCGCGTTGAAGCCGGCGCCGGGGGCCTCGGGGCCCCGGCGTCCGGATCCGCCGGCGCAGCCGATGGGCGGCGCGGCGGAGCGGGTGCTCGGGGGGCCGGGGGCTTGGCCACGGGTTCGGGGAGGGGCGGGGCTGGGGAAAGGCCCCCCGGCGCCGCGCCCCCGCACCGCGTCCCCGCCCCCCGCGAGCGCCTCGTGGGCGAGGAGGCCCGCCTGCTCGCGTCCTGGGACCGGGACCTCGACGCGCTCACCGGCGAGCTGCGCCGGGCCCGCGCCACCGTCCGTGACGTCCCCCTGCCGCCCGCCCTCTCCGCGTCCCAGCTGCTGCGCCTCGCCGCCGACCCCGACGGCTTCGCGCAGGAGCTGGCCCGCCCCATGCCCAGCCCGCCGCAGCCGGCGGCCCGCCGTGGCACCCGCTTCCACGCCTGGGTGGAGTCACGGTTCGAGGAGCTGCAGCTCCCGATGCTCGACCCGGACGAGCTGCCCGGCACCGACGCCGAGATCGCGGACGAGCGCGACCTGGAGGCGCTCAAGGCGGCGTTCGAGCGCAGCCCGTTCGCCGGCCGCACCCCCCACCGCATCGAGGTGCCCATCCAGCTGACCCTGGCCGGCCGGGTGATCCGCGGCCGGATCGACGCCGTCTACCGCGACGACGACACCGGCGCGTACGAGATCGTCGACTGGAAGACCAGCCACGCACGCACGGCCGACCCGCTCCAGCTCGCCGTCTACCGGCTCGCCTGGGCCGAACAGCACCACCTCCCCCCGGACGAGGTCCGTGCCGCCTTCCTCTACGTACGCAGCGGCGAAGTGGTCCGCCCCGCCCACCTGCCCGGCCGGGCCGGGCTGGAGCGCATCCTGCTGGGTAAGGAAAGCCGGGTGGAACAGGGCAGATAGGCTCGGGGCATGAGCGACACCCCGGACAGCGCCGTCCGTACGTACATAGAACAGAACCGGGCCGCCTTCCTCGCCGACCTGGCCGACTGGCTGCGCATCCCGTCCGTGTCGGCGCAGCCGGAGCACGCCGCGGACGTACGGCGCAGCGCCGACTGGCTGGCGGCGAAGCTCGCGGAGACCGGCTTTCCGGTCACCGAGGTCTGGCCGACCGACGGCGCACCCGCGGTCTTCGCAGAGTGGCCCTCCGGCGACCCCGACGCGCCCACGGTGCTGGTGTACGGCCACCACGACGTACAGCCCGCCGCGCACGAGGACGGCTGGCACACGGACCCGTTCGAGCCGGAGGTCATCGACGGCCGGATGTACGGACGCGGCGCGGCCGACGACAAGGGCCAGGTCTTCTTCCACACCCTGGGTCCGGGCCCACCTCGCCGCCACCGGCCGGACCGCCCCCGCGGTGAACCTCAAGCTGCTCGTCGAGGGCGAGGAGGAGTCCGGGTCGCCGCACTTCCGCGCCCTGGTCGAACAGCACGCGGCGCGCCTCGCCGCCGACACCGTGATCGTCTCCGACACCGGCATGTGGTCGGAGACGACCCCGACCGTGTGTACGGGCATGCGCGGACTCGCGGACTGCGAGATCGAGCTGTACGGACCGGACCAGGACATCCACTCGGGCTCCTTCGGCGGCGCCGTGCCCAACCCGGCGACGACCGCGGCCCGCCTGGTCGCGGCCCTGCACGACGCCGACGAGCGGGTCACCGTCCCCGGGTTCTACGACGGCATCGTCGAGCTCTCCGAGCGGGAGCGCGAACTGTTCGCCGCGCTCCCCTTCGACGAGGCCGAGTGGCTGCGTACGGCCAAGTCGTACGGCACCCTCGGGGAGGCCGGTCTCACCACCCTGGAACGGATCTGGGCCCGTCCGACCGCCGAGGTCAACGGCATCGGCGGCGGTTACCAGGGTCCCGGCGGCAAGACGATCATCCCGTCGAGCGCCCAGCTGAAGCTGTCGTTCCGACTGGTCGCCGGCCAGGACCCGGACCGGATCGAGCAGTCCGTACGCGACTGGGTCGCCACCCAGGTCCCGGACGGCATCCGCCACAAGATCACTTTCGGCGCGGCGACCCGCCCCTGCCTGACCCCGCTGGACCACCCCGCGCTCCAGTCGGTCGTACGCGCCATGGGCCGGGCCTTCGGCCGACAGATCCTCTTCACCCGTGAAGGGGGCTCGGGGCCGGCCGCCGACCTGCGGGACGTGCTCGGCGCGCCGGTGCTCTTCCTCGGGATCTCCGTACCCTCCGACGGCTGGCACGCCCCCAACGAGAAGGTCGAACTCGACCTGCTCCTCAAGGGCGTCGAAACCACCGCCTACCTCTGGGGCGACCTCGCCGCCACCTGGCGCAGCGCCTGAGCAGCCCGTACCACCCACATCCACCGGGGGAGTTGGAAGCACCTGTGAGCACCTCGACCGACCACTACGGCCGCCCCGAGACCGTCGCCGACCGTCCGACCGTACCGACCGGACCGACCGTGCCGACCGCGCCGGCCGCGCCGACCGTGCCGACCGGACCGACCGCGCCGGCCGGGTCGGCCGGGCCGCTCGGGCCGATCGGGCTCACCGCCCCGAGCGGCATCGAGCGCGCCGCCCACCACCGCCTCGACGAGGCATGGCTCGCCGCCGCCTGGAGCCACCCGACGACCCGGGTCTTCGTGGTATCCGGCGGGCAGGTGCTGGTCGACGACACCCCCGACGGCGGCACCGCACTCGTCATGACGCCGGCCTTCGAGGCCCCGCCGACCGAGACGCACCGCTACTTCCTGGGTACGGACGACGACGGGGTCAGCTATTTCGCGCTGCAGAAGGACGCGCTGCCCGGCCGCATGGACCAGTCGGCCCGTCCCGCCGGACTCCGCGAGGCCGGGCTGCTGCTGTCCCCCCGGGACGCGGGCCTGATGGTGCACGCGGTCGCCCTGGAGAACTGGCAGCGGCTGCACCGCTTCTGCTCGCGCTGCGGCGAGCGCACGGTCGTCGCGGCGGCCGGGCACATCCGCCGCTGCCAGGCGTGCGGCGCCGAGCACTACCCGCGTACCGACCCGGCCGTGATCATGCTGGTGACGGACGCTGAGGACCGTGCGCTGCTGGGCCGCCAGATGCACTGGCCGGAAGGCCGCTTCTCGACGCTCGCCGGGTTCGTGGAGCCGGGCGAGTCGATCGAGCAGTCGGTGGCGCGGGAGGTGTTCGAGGAGGTGGGTGTCACGGTCGGCCGGGTCGAGTACGTCGCCAGCCAGCCCTGGCCGTTCCCGTCCAGCCTGATGCTGGGCTTCATGGCCCGTGCCGCGTCGCCCGAGGGCTCTGTGATCAACGTGGACGGCGAAGAGATCCACGAGGCCCGCTGGTTCTCGCGCGAAGACCTGCGGGCCGCGATCGAGTCCGGGGAGATCCTGCCTCCGTCGGGTATCTCGATCGCCGCCCGCCTGGTCGAGCTCTGGTACGGCAAGCCGCTGCCGAAGCCGCTGCACTGACCGTCCCGTCCCTCGTCCGTCGGCTGGACTGTTCGAGGCACCGCGTTGCTCCCCTTGAGTGATCATCAAGACGATGATGCTCTCGCGTGTGCTGCTCGGGGGATCTTCGACTTCGCCATAGATCGCCACGCGCGCCCGGGGCAGTGAGCGGAAGAGAGCAACCCCTTCGGCACCGCAGGGTGGTCCTCGTTCTCGCACAGGGAGAAATCAGCGAATGAACTCCGAGCGCAGGGGCCCACGACGTGCCGATGGCCCGTCCGGCAGTCTGAGATGGGCTGCCAGAGGTCTTTCGGCAGTCACCGGAGCCGTACTCTTCGGGGCCCTCATGGCCGCGCCGGCGACCGCCGCGCAGAGCGACGACGGCCATGGGGACAAATGTGGCCGGAACGAACTCGACATCAGCTCCGCCGTCGTGGACTCCGGACCTCTTCAAGGCACCCAGTTCCGGTCTGCGACAAACTGGGAGGGGAATGCGTTCCTCAACGACAGCCGGAACGTGGGAGCCTGGATCAACCTGGAAGTCCTGCCCGGTGCCCCGCAGTGTGTGGTGGACACCGCTGTGTCGGCCACCGAAAGTACCAGCACCGTGCGCCTGCTGTTCGTGAACCTGATGACCACCGACGGACTGGGCTACCAGGCTGTGTGCACCTACGGCCCCACTCCGTTCACCGGCGCCAACCTCGCATCGGCTTGTGGCCCGGGGTTCATCCCGATTCCGGGTACACCTGTGTGATAGCGCTCAATGCGCCGGCCCGGCCTGCGCGGCGCGTCCGTACCCCCGAGTGCCCATCGGCACCGGGGGTACGGACGCTCCTGTCCGGTCCGCCCTCGGGTCAGGCACCGACCTTCTGCTTGACCTGCGCCAGCGACGGGTTGGTCAGCGTCGATCCGTCAGCGAATAGAACTGTAGGCACGGTCTGGTTGCCGCCGTTCGCCTTTTCGACAAAGGCCGCGGAGGCCGGGTCCTGCTCGATGTTGATCTCGGTGTACGCGATTCCTTCGCGGTCCATCTGGCTCTTCAGCCGGCGGCAGTAGCCGCACCAGGTGGTGCTGTACATCGTCACAGGTCCCTGCATGGTCTCTCGCGCTCCTCTGGTTCGCTCGGGTATGTCGGTGCGTGGCCGCAATGAAGGGGAACGTACGCGACCCGGTCACCATTCCCGCACTTGTACGACTGCACCCGTCCCCCTGTGGACAACGTGAACCAAGCGCCTCCGTGGACCTGGCAGCATGGCGGTGTGACAGCAGCAACGCACTCCTCCCCCTTCCCGCAGGTTCCTGACTCACCTGACGCGGTGCTCGCCGGGCTCGACCCGGAGCAGCGCGAGGTGGCCACGGCCCTGCACGGTCCGGTGTGCGTGCTGGCGGGGGCCGGCACGGGCAAGACGCGGGCGATCACCCACCGGATCGCGTACGGCGTGCGCGCAGGGATACTGCAGCCCGCGAGTGTGCTGGCCGTCACCTTCACCAACCGCGCCGCGGGCGAGATGCGCGGCCGGCTGCGCGAGCTGGGGGCGGGCGGCGTCCAGGCCCGGACGTTCCACTCCGCGGCCCTGCGCCAGCTCCAGTACTTCTGGCCGAAAGCCGTCGGCGGCGATCTGCCGCGGCTCGTGGAGCGCAAGGTCCAGCTGGTCGCCGAGGCCGCGGCGCGCTGCCGGATCCGCCTCGACCGCAATGAGCTGCGGGACGTGACGGGCGAGATCGAGTGGGCGAAGGTTACCCAGACCGTCCCCGCCGACTATCCGGCGGCCGCGGTGAAAGCGGGCCGCGAGGCACCGCGGGACCCGGCGGAGATCTCCCAGGTCTACGGCCTGTACGAGCAGCTCAAGCGCGACCGGGCGATGATCGACTTCGAGGACGTGCTGCTGCTGACCGTCGGCATCCTCCAGGACCGGCACGACATCGCGGACCAGATCCGCCGCCAGTACCAGCACTTCGTGGTTGATGAGTACCAGGACGTCAGCCCGCTCCAGCAGCGGCTGCTCGAACTCTGGCTCGGGGACCGGGACAGCCTCTGCGTGGTCGGTGACGCGAGCCAGACGATCTACTCGTTCACCGGCGCCACCCCGGACCACCTGCTGAACTTCCGTACCCGCCACCCCGACGCGACCGTGGTGAAGCTGGTCCGTGACTACCGCTCCACCCCGCAGGTGGTGCATCTGGCCAACGGTCTGCTGGGCCAGGCCGAGGGCCGTGCCGCGGAGCACCGGCTCGAGCTGATCTCGCAGCGCGAGCCCGGCCCCGATCCGGCCTACACGGAGTACGCGGACGAGCCGGCCGAGGCCGAAGGCACCGCCCGGCGGATCCGTGACCTGATCGCGGCCGGAGTCCCGGCGGGCGAGATCGCCGTGCTGTACCGGATCAACGCGCAGTCCGAGGTGTACGAACAGGCGCTCGCCGACATCGGAGTGCCCTACCAGCTGCGCGGCGCGGAGCGGTTCTTCGAGCGGCAGGAGGTGCGCAAGGCGATCGCGGGCCTGCGCAGCGCCGCCCGCTTCGGGGACAACGACCCGCTGCTCGACGATGTCGTCGACCTGCCCTCCCAGGTGCGCGCGGTCCTCAGCGGCAACGGCTGGAGCACCCAGCCCCCGGCAGGCTCGGGCGCGGTCCGCGACCAGTGGGAGTCGCTCGCCGCGCTGGTCCGGCTCTCGGAGGACTTTACGAAGGCCAGGGGCTCGGCCACTCTCTCCGACCTGATCACGGAGCTGGACGAGCGCGCGGCCGCCCAGCACGCCCCCACCGTCCAGGGCGTCACCCTGGCCAGCCTCCATGCGGCCAAGGGCCTGGAGTGGGACGCCGTGTTCCTGGTAGGTCTCACCGAGGGAATGATGCCGATCACGTACGCCAAGACCGACGAGCAGGTCGAGGAGGAGCGGCGGCTCCTCTACGTCGGGGTGACCAGGGCGCGGCTGCATCTGAACCTGTCCTGGGCGCTGTCCCGCTCTCCGGGCGGCCGCGCCGGGCGCCGCCCCAGCCGCTTCCTGAACGGGCTGCGCCCCGGCTCGCCGGCGACGGGCACCCGCGGGGGTGCGGTGGACGCCGGTGGAGTGGAGCGGGGCAGCGGCCGCAAGCGTGGGCGCCGGGGGCCGGTCCAGTGCCGGGTCTGCGGACGGACGCTGACCGACGCCGGCGAGATGAAACTGATGCGCTGTGAGGACTGCCCCTCGGACATGGACGAGGCGCTCTACGAGCGGCTGCGCGAGTGGCGCGTCGGCCAGGCGAAGGAACTGGGCCAGCCCGCGTTCTGCGTCTTCACCGACAAGACGCTGATGGCGATCGCCGAGGCGGTGCCGGGCAGCGAGGCTGAGCTCCAGCAGATCTCCGGCGTAGGCGGACGTAAAGTCGAGCGCTTCGGCACCGATGTGCTGGCCATCTGCGCAGGTGAGGAGCTTGGGGGAGTCGACGAGGAGGACTGATGCAAACTCGTCGAAAAAATAGTTTGCGCATGCCCTGCGAAGCCCCATAGGTTCTTAACCACGGGAACAGCGGCTTCTCTGAAGCCCTGTCTTCGTGCTGTACTTATCCGAATACGCATGGGAGAAGGCCCCCTTGGGGGGCTCCCCGAGACGCCGAGAGGAGGCGAGACCAGTGACCAGCTTCATGACCTTTACCAAAATGACCGATCGCTCGGTCGTCGCCACCTGCCCGCTCGGCTCTTCGCTCCGTGGCACCGGTCTGTCCGGCATTTCCGCCGTCAGCCCTGTGGCCCTGGCGAGCCTCCCCGTGCGGGAGCGCAATGAGCGACCGACCCAGGCACCGGAAGCAGCAGTAGCAGCGGCACAGGCTCGGGCCTATGCCTTTGCGGCAGCCGGTGCCGGATCCAAGAAGCAGACGACGCAGCACCACACGATGTGGGCCTTCCGTGGGCTCGAACCCTGGAGTGATCCAGCCTGATCCAGGATCAGGCAGGCGCCTTCAGGGCCGCGGAACCCCACCCGGGATCCGCGGCCCTTCTGTTTTGTCCGCACGGATGAGACAGAGCGAAGGGGCCTCGGGACAAGCAGCACCCGGTACCTGCCGACACCCGGCCCACAGGCCGGACCGACCAGACGAGGAAAGAAACCACCGTGCAACTCGAAGCGCACGCCCCGTCCGTACCGCCTTCCCGCCCGATCTCCCAGCCCGATGTCCCGGAGGACTCCACCTTGACTCCGCTCACCGCGCTCACCGCGCTCGACGACGCCATCGAGAACCTCGGCGTGCCCGTCCCCTGCCGTTCGTACGACCCGGAGGTCTTCTTCGCCGAGTCGCCGGCCGATGTCGAGTACGCCAAGTCGCTCTGCCGCACCTGCCCGCTGGTCGAGGCCTGCCTCGCCGGTGCCAAGGAGCGCCGCGAGCCCTGGGGTGTCTGGGGTGGCGAGCTCTTCGTCCAGGGCGTCGTCGTCGCCCGCAAGCGTCCGCGTGGCCGTCCGCGCAAGAACCCGGTTGCGGCATGAACATCACCGGAACCATCGACCGACCGCATACGCACGATCCCCAGAAGCAGGCCCCGATGACCCCCTCCACCAGCGAGCCGTCCGGCTCCGCGACTTCAGACGTCACCACCATCGGCGCGAACGCCTCGCGTCAGAACAGGACCCGCGAAATGCAACTCATCCCAGAAGCCATGGCTCGTGCGCATATGCACGACCGCATGCGTGAGGCCGACGCGGAACGCCAGGCCGTGCGCCTGGTCGCCGCTCGCCGCATGCAGCGCCGCGCCGAGCGCGTTTCGATGCGCGCCCGCCGTGCGCTGGCCATGGCGGTCATGAACTAGTCAAGGCATCTCCCGTGGGGCCCGGTCCGAACGGACCGGGCCCCACGGTGCGTTGCGGACGGCCGCCGAGCGCGCACGGCGATATCGTCTGGGAGGTGGACCAGCAGACTCCTGACCCTGGGAAGCCGGGTGCCGAAACCGAGACCGTCGTGTGCTCCCGCTGCGGTGCGACGTCCGCTGAGGGAGCACCGCCGACCTGGACCTGCTCGATGGAGAACGGCCGCCGTCTCTACTTCTGCGACGACTGCGCCCGGGCCAACCTCAGGGCGATCGAAAGCCGGCTCGATTCGTCCTGGTGGTAACCGGCCACCCCCTCAGACCCTGACCGCCCGGTCCTCTCCTTCCTCCTCCTCCGCCTCGGGCAGGAACCCGGGCAGCCACGCCTCCAGTTCGTCCCGCAGCCGGACCTCCGCCCCGAGCTGGCAGAGCACTCCTATGGTGCTCAGCGTCACCCGGTGTATCAGCAGATAGGCCGGCGGCAGGTTGAGCTGCTTGCCCAACTGGTGGGCGGGCGAACGGGGATCGGCGATGCGCGCCGCCTGGTTGCGCATCCACCCACGGGAGAACGTGAACTCCTCGGCCTCGGCCGGCTCGATGATCGGTCGCAGATAGTCCAGCACCGCGTCCGGGTCCAGTTCGATCGACTCCTTGACGAACCCCTCCTCGCGCAGCAGCTCGTACACCGCCTCGGCGTCGCCCTCGATCGTCATCCGGAGCGACTCGCCGATGGTCCTCGGCAGCCCGCCCGGCAACCGGTCCACCGTGCCGAAGTCCAGTACGCCCAGCCGCCAGCCGCCCGCCTCGGGCAGCAGCCGGAAGTTCCCCGGATGCGGGTCCGCGTGCAGCAGTCCGGTACGGCCCGGGCCCGAGAACAGGAAGCGGGCGAGCAGTTGTCCGGCCCTGTTCCGCTGCTCGGGCGTGCCGTCGGCGATCACCTCGGCCAGCGGTATCCCGTCGATCCACTCGGTCACCAGCACCTGGTCGCTCTGGTGCACCACATCGGGCACCACGACATCCCCGTCGTCGGCGAACTCCGCCGCGTGTGCGCGCTGTGCCTGAGCCTCCAGCTCGTAGTCCAGCTCCTCCGACACCCGGTCGCGCAGCTCGGAAATGAGCGGCTTGATATCCATCCCGGGAATCAGCGGTCCCAGCAGCCGCGCGAACCGGCTCAGCTGAGCGAGGTCCGAAAGGAGTGCCTCTCCGGCCCCCGGGTACTGCACCTTGACGGCGACCTCCCGGCCGTCGTGCCATACCGCCCGGTGCACCTGGCCGATCGAGGCGGCGGCCGACGGCTTGTCCTCGAACTCCAGGAACAGCTCCCGCCACTCTTCGCCGAGCCGCCGCTCCAGCACCGAGTGCACCGTGCGCGTCGGCATCGGCGGCGCCGCTTCCTGGAGTTTGGTCAGCGCGGCCCGGTACGGTCCGGCGACCTCCTCGGGAAGGGCCGACTCGAAGACGGACAGCGCCTGCCCGAACTTCATGGCACCGCCCTTGAGCTCACCGAGCACCTTGAACAGCTGCTCCGCTGTGCGCTGTTGCAGTTCCCGCGCGACAATCTCCGCGGACTTACCGCCGATCCTTTTTCCCAGACCCCACGTCGCCCTGCCCGCGATGCCCAGTGGCAGCGCGGCCAATTTGGCGGTTCGGGTTACCGCCTTCCGGGGAAGATCAGACATTCGCCCCTCCAAATCCCAGACAGCCGCGCCGCGAACGGCGGTTACCCGGCCATTGTGTCGTGTGGCTCCCTGGCCCCCGAGGAGTGCTCCCCTTCATAGTTCCGGGCGGCCCCACAGGTACAGTCGCGATGTGGTGTGATCCGAGTCGACTGCCAGTCCAGCAGCGGCAGAGCGGCTTCCCAGCGCGTGCCCGTACTCGCCGGCAACTCCCCGTCCAGAAAAGCCAGCGCGTGAGCGGCGGCCAGTCCCGCCACCGCCGAGGCGAGAGCCAGGTCACACGCCGGCACGCACCCCCGCCCGGACCGCCACTGCGCCAGCATCCGCGGCCACGCCGGATCCTGGTCCGCCCGCTCCAGCTCCAGACAGCCCGCGCACGCGGTCCCGCCGGGCAGCACCAGCGGACCGACCACGCCCGTGCCCTCAATCACCCCCGCGTACAGATGGGGTGTGCCAGAGGCGATCCAGGAATCGGCGACGGCCGGATCCGGTGCGTACGCGGTGAGCCCGTCCCGCGGTGCGACGACCACCAGCGGCAGACCCGGCTCGGCCCCAGGTGTGATCTCCGACACCTCCGAGGCTCGTGGGGCCCGGTCCGGCGATGCACTGCGCACCGTCCGCCGCGCGGCCGCGTCTCTGCGGTCTCCAACGGATTCCTGCGGCAGCCCGCCGGGGGAGACATCCCCCGCGTCGGTGCATCCGCCGTCCATGACCTCGACCCGGCCCACCCCCGATCCGGAGAGCAGTGCTGCGATCGCCGCCCCGACCCGGCCCGCCCCGCGCACCTGCACCCGCAGCGCCCGCCGCGAAGCCAGCCGCCGTATCCCGCCGCCCGGTTCCGGATGGACCAGTGAAAGCGACGCCAGATCGGGCCGCAGCCGCTCCAGCGCGGCGGTCCGTTTCCGTATGGCCTCGGCGCCCGGTCCGCCGGCGGTCGCGTCGTCGATCAGTCCCGCCGTTGTCAAGCGCCGTACCAGCGCGTCCACGTGACCGTCCGGCAGCCCCATCGCCCGGCCCTCCTCGCGCAGCAGCGCCATGCCGCGCGTCCCGTCCAGCAGGCCGAGGAAACTCCCCGTCGCGGTGTCCACCGGACCCAGTACCACCGCATGCGCGGGTGTCACTCCGAATTGCACGGTCTGAAGATCGCGCCAGCCGCGCCGCAAGGCGGGCTTCACCATGGGATACATCTGTGCCCCCTGTCCCCGATCTGTTTCCGGATCTCTCCCGGAACCCCCGTTGTCGGTGCAGTCAGAATGCCCGCGCAAGGCGACCGTCGCAGATAGTTGTCCACAGGCAGGGGGCATTAGTCGTTCAAATGGTGCACCTCGCGGAGTGGATCATGTCGGAACCATCACGGGGGCGGGACTTCAACAACTGACAGCGGGTAACGTCGTGGCGTGCCCGCCGACCCACTGCACCGCGCCACAAGCCCGAAGCGCAGCATGACCAGCCAGCCGCCACGCGGCCCGGGGGCGAGCGCGGTCGAGGTCCGCAGGAGCGCGCGGCGCAGCAGGACGGTCTCCGCCTACCGTGAGGGCGATCGCACGATCGTCCTCATTCCCGCCCGGATGTCCGAGGCGGAGGAGCGTCGCTGGGTGACCGTGATGCTCGACAAGCTCGCGGCCCAGGAGAGCAAGCGGATCCTCGGAGACTCCGAACTGACCGAGCGCGCCGAGCGCTTGTCGGGCCAGTATTTCGAGGACCGGGCCAGGCCCACGTCGGTCCGCTGGGTCACCAACCAGAACACCCGCTGGGGCTCCTGCACTCCGGCGGAAGGCAGTATCCGCCTCTCGCACCGGCTGCAGGGCATGCCCGAGTACGTCGTCGACTACGTACTCCTCCACGAACTTGCCCACCTCCTGGTTCCCGGACACGGCCCGCGCTTCTGGCGGCTGCTGGAGGCTTATCCGCGCACCGAACGGGCCCGCGGATACCTCGAAGGAGTGGTGGCCGCCGACCGGTTGCCGCACCTGCCCGCCGCGCGCAGCGAGTGACACAAAGTGATCTGTACCGGGTCTGTACCGACATCGCTCAACGTCGCGTTCAGCGGTTAGCCTGGCGCGACGCATTCACGTTCGGGATGGGGGACGTCGTTACGCATGGCCAGGGAATTCCAACGCGGCCACAAGGCCAAAGTCAGTGACCTCACAGCAGGGACGGATCTGTACGTAGGTGTGCAGATCGCCGGACCCGGGCTGACGTTCGACATCAGCTGCTTCGGTCTCGATGCGAATGAGCAGCTGTCGGACGACCGGTATTTCATCTTCTTCAACCAGCCGAAGTCGCCGGAAGAGTCCATTCAGCAGCTGGGCGCGCAGTCCGGTGACACCGAGTCCTTCCGCGTCACCCTGGACCGTGTACCCGCGAACATCCACAAGCTCTCCTTCACCGCGACGCTCGACGGCGCGGGACAGATGTCGCAGGTCGGCCCCGGCTACATCCGTATCGTCGCGGGTGGCGAAGAGGTCGTCAGGTATGCCTTCACCGGCTCGGAGTTCACCACCGAGCGCGCGGTCATGCTCGGTGACTTCTACCTGAAGGACGTGTGGCGTTTCGCCGCCGTCGGCCAGGGCTTCGACGGCGGGCTCGACGCGCTGCTGAGGAACTTCGGCGGCGAGGTCGCCGAGGACCAGCCGGCGGCGCAGCCGCAGGCCGGCGCCCCGTCGTTCGCACCGCCGCCGCAGGCCGCCGCGCCCGCACCGTCCTTCGGCGCCCCGGCCGCGCCCCAGGCGCCGCAGCCGGCCCCGTCGTTCGGCGCGCCGGCCGCCCCGCAGGGGCCGCAGCCCGCCGCTCCGCAGATGCACACGGCCCCGACGATGGCCGCTCCTACGGCCTCGCCGGCCGCCCCTGCGCCGTACGGACAGCCGCCCCAGCAGCCGCAGTTCGGCCAGGTCCCCGGGCAGGCCCCGGCGCCCGCGCCGTACGGCCAGCCGCCCGCGCCGCCGCAGCAGTACGGACAGCCGCCCCAGCAGCCGCAGTTCGGCCAGGTCCCGGGCCAGGTGCCCGGTGCGTACGGACAGCCCCAGGGCATGCCCCCAGGTATGCCCCAGGCCGTCCCGCAGACCGGCGCCGGACTCCAGGCGGCCCTGCAGCCGTACAGGGAAGCCGCGACCGGCTCCCGCTGGACGCCGCAGAACCAGCAGTTGATGCGCGTGGACCTGGCGATGGGCGGCACCGCCGTCCTCGCCCGCCAGGGCAGCATGGTGTTGTACCAGGGCAAGGTCGACTTCAGCTACAAGAGCGCCGGCTTCGCCGGCCGCATCGTCGGCAACAACACCGGCCAGGAGATGCAGCTGATGCGCTGCACCGGCCGCGGCCAGGTGTTTCTCGCCGAGGGCGGCGCGCACCTGCACTCGATCGAGCTCCAGGGTGACGGAATCTGCGTCTCCGCGGAGAACGTCCTCGCGTTCGACGAGTCGCTGCAGCACGAGGTCCGCAGGATCGAGGGCCACGGCATCCCCGGCGGCGCCCTGTTCACCATGCAGTTCCAGGGCACCGGCACGGTCGTCGTCAAGACGCACGGCGTTCCGGTGGTCCTGCCGGTCACCCCGACGACGTTCGCTGACAGCAACGCCATCGTCGCCTGGTCGTCCGCCTCGCAGGTGATCCTCTCCAGCCAGGTGCGGCTGCGCCGCAACGCATACCCGGGCCACAGCGGCGAGACCGTGAACCTCCAGTTCCGCGGTGCCCCAGGCAACTTCATCGTCGTCCAGCCCTACGAGGTCTGAGGGAGCCCGTCATGAACCAGCAACTCGCGGGCTACGCCCCGACCCCGGTCGTGGCCCGTATGGAGAACCACGGCCGCAGCATGCTCAAGGTCGCCATGCAGAGCGGCCAGGACCTCTTCGCGCGCACCGGCTCGATGGTGGCGTACGAGGGCTTCATCCAGTACGAGCCGAACCCGCCCGCCGTACGGCAGATGGCCG
The DNA here is from genome assembly GCF_024213665.1 of Streptomyces sp. A3M-1-3. GTDB lineage: Bacteria > Actinomycetota > Actinomycetes > Streptomycetales > Streptomycetaceae > Streptomyces. The sequence continues at coordinate 46,018 of NZ_JANAVP010000028.1, read as the reverse complement.
CGCAGTGGGTGACCGGCGAAGGTGCGCCGATCATGAAGTGCACCGGCGACGGCCTGCTCTACCTCGCCGACTACGGCGCCGACGTCGTCGTCATCAACCTCAACAACGACTCGCTCTCGGTCAACGGCACCAACGTCCTCGCCTTCGACGCGCACCTCCAGTGGGGCGTGGAGAAGGTGAAGGGCCTGGCCAAGTTCGCCGGACAGGGCCTGTTCAACGTCGAGATCGCGGGCACGGGATGGGTCGCCCTGACCTCCCGCGGCACGCCGATCGTCGTCGACTGCGGACGCGGCGACGACGAGACGTACGTCGACCCGGACGCACTCGTCGCCTGGTCCCCGAACCTCAAGGTGAAGGGCAAGCGCAGCTTCAAGGCCTCCTCGGTGATCGGCCGGGGCAGCGGCGAGGCGTACCAGATGGCCTTCTCCGGCCAGGGGATCGTCGTCGTACAGCCGAGCGAGGACAGCACCGACCGCCTTCGGGCCCGGGGCTGAGGGGGAGCGAAGACACCATGCAGAGCGCACTTTTCAGCAACACGGAACAGCAGTCCCAGGACCGCTATGTCGTGCAGAACCCGCAGCTCCTGCGGGTCTCCCTGACCGGCCAGGACGACGTCCTCGCCCGCAAGGGCGCGATGGTCGCCTACCAGGGGCTCATCGACTTCGACGGCGAGTACCAGTCGAGCTGCCAGCGCCGCGCCCGCGCGAGCACCGGTGAGGGCCTGGACCTGATGCGCTGCTCCGGCCAGGGCACCGTCTACCTCGCCAACCTCGCGCAGTACGTCCATGTCGTGGACGTGGTCCGCGAGGGAATGACCGTGGACAGCAGTTATGTCCTCGCGCTGGACTCCACGCTGAACACCGAGGTCATCGCGGTGGACAGCCAGTACGGAATCTCCGGCTCCGGCAAGTACCAGCTCAACATCTCCGGGCAGGGCAAGGTCGCGCTGATGACCTCTGGCCAGCCGCTGATGATGCATGTGACGCCGGACAAGTACGTCAACGTCGACGCGGACGCCATCGTCGCCTGGTCCACCTCGCTGCGGGTGCAGATGCAGGCCCAGACGCACTCCACCGGAGTGTGGCGCCGCCGTGGCAACACCGGCGAGGGCTGGGAGCTCAGCTTTCTCGGGCAGGGCTTCGTCCTGGTCCAGCCCAGCGAGGTGCTGCCGCCGCAGAACGCGCAGATCGGCCAGGGCGCCCGCGCCCAGTTCGGCATGGGCCAGCACGGCTCGCACGCGCAGAACCAGAACAACGCCTGGAACTGACGGGTACGGGTGAGGGGCGGCGCTCAGCAGTGAGCACCGCCCTTCACCCATGTGCTCAGAGCGCGGCGCGGGTGCGATCCAGCAGCCGTACGACCGACTCGTCGGCCACACCCGCCACCTCGTCGTACGCGAACCAGCGCAGATCCAGCGACTCGTCGCTGATCGCCTCCACCGCGTCCGCCGGGGCCAGCGCCGCGTACTGCACGTCCAGGTGCCAGTTGCAGGGCGCCGGAATCGGATGCCGGTCCAGTGTCACCGGGCCGCCCGGCAGCAGCGTCAGGCCGGGCACGCCGGACTCCTCCGTCGCCTCCCGCAGCGCCGCGTGCGCGAGTGTGGCGTCCCCCGGCTCGCAGTGGCCGCCCATCTGCAGCCACATCTGCAGCTTCCTGTGCAGCGTGAGCAGCACGCGACCGCGCGACGGGTCGATCACGAGCGCGCTCGCCGTGATGTGCCCGGCCCGGCAGGCCTTCCACACCCCGTCCGGATGCGCCGAGAGATGGTCCAGATACGTATGGCGCAGCTGCTCCTGCTGCCCCCGCTGCCCCTGTGCCTCGTAGTTCTTGAGTACGAGAACGGCGTCGTCGTGCAGGGTCACTTCTCGCTGTCACCCTCGTCGCCACGGTCTTCCTTCGGTGCCGCCTCGCCGAGCATCTTGTCCAGCTCCGAGAAGTCCAGCTGCTCCCGGTGCACGAACCCGTCCGGGTCGTCCAGGTCGGAAGCCGTCGGCAGCATGTCCGGGTGCTCCCACAGGTTGTCCCGGCCGTCCACACCGCGCGCGTCCGTGAGCGAGGCCCACAGGCGCGCGGCATCCCGCAGCCTGCGCGGGCGCAGCTCCAGGCCGATCAGCGTCGCGAAAGTCTGCTCCGCCGGACCGCCGGAGGCCCGGCGCCTGCGGAGCGTCTCGCGCAGCGCGTCGGCGGACGTCAGCCGGGGCTTGGCCGCCTCGTGCACCACGGCGTCCACCCAGCCCTCCACCAGCGCCAGCGCCGTTTCCAGCCTGGCCAGCGCAGCCTTCTGCTCCGGGGTGTCCTCGGGCTGGAACATGCCCTGCTGCAAGGCGTCCTGCAACTGCTCCGGGTGCGTCGGGTCGAGCTGGCCGACGACGTCCTCCAGCTTGGAGGTGTCGACCTTGATCCCGCGCGCGTACCCCTCGACCGCGCCGAACAGATGCGAGCGCAGCCACGGCACATGTGCGAACAGCCGCTGGTGGGCTGCCTCACGCAGCGCCAGATACAGCCGCACCTCGTCCTTCGGCACGCCCAGGTCCTTGCCGAGCGCCTCGATGTTCACCGGCAGCAGCGCGGCCTTGCCGGCCGGCCCCAGCGGCAGCCCGATGTCCGTCGAGCCGACCACCTCGCCCGCGAGCACGCCCACGGCCTGCCCGATCTGTTGGCCGAACATGGCCCCGCCCATGGACCGCATCATGCCGAGCAGCGGGCCCGCCATGGCCTGCATCTCCTCGGGCAGTACGTCGCCCATGGCCGCACCGACGCGCTCGGCGACCGGATCGACCAGGTCCTTCCACACCGGCAGGGTCGCCTCGACCCACTCGGCGCGGCTCCACGCCACCGCCGAACCGGAGCCGGAGGGCAGCGACGTCACGCTGTCCAGCCACAGGTCGGCGAGGCGCACGGCCTCCTCGACCGCGGACCGGTCGGCGGGACCCACACTGACGTCCTTGGTCCCGTTGGAGGCGCCCTGTGCGACCGTCTGCCGCGCGATGTCCTTGGCCATGTCCCAGTTGACGGGACCGCCCTCGTAACTGAGCATCTGGCCGAGCTGCTGGAAGGCCGCACCCAGGTCGTTCGGGTTCAGCGAACCGAACATCGCGGCGAACGGATTGTCCGCGCCGCCGGCCCCGCCGAACCCGAACGGATTCGCCGGGCCGCCCTGGCCGCCCTCATTGCCCTTCTTCTTGCCCTCGTCGCCGTTCTCCGGCTCCTCCGGCGGAAGGCCGAATCCGAATGGGGAGTCACTCACGGGTTTCCTCGGCTCGTAAGGCCGCCGACGGGAGTCGACGGCGATTGCCCGACAACACCACCCAGCGTAGACACCACACCCGCTTCCGGGCTCGGTGCTCCGCGGACACGTGGCCTGCGGCAGGATGGACGCCACCTGGTACGTACGCGTCACGGCGTGTACGTACTGAAGACAACCGCTGGAGACGCCCGGTGAGTTCCCCAGATCCACAGGTTCGCGCATCGCACAGCGCCGAAGTTCGCCAGAGGCGAAACAACCCAGCGCCGACCGGCCGCGGCCCCGTCGTCGCGGTCACCGGTGCCGCCTCGGGAGTCGGTGCGCTGCTCGTTCAGCGCCTCGCCGCATCCGACGAGGTCAAGCAGGTGGTGGCCGTCGACGAGCGCCGCGGTGCGTGCGCCGACGCGCTCTGGCACATCCTCGACGTACGCGATCCGGCGATCGCCGAGAAGCTGCGCGGCGCGGACGTCGTCGTACACCTGGCGCTCGACCTCGACCTGGAGACCGACCCGGCCGCGCGTACGGCGTACAACGTGCGCGGCACCCAGACCGTGCTCACCGCTGCAGCGGCCGTCGGGGTCCACCGGGTCGTGCTGTGCACCTCCGCGATGGTCTACGGGGCACTGGCGGACAACGACATTCCGCTCTCCGAGGACTCCGAGCTGCGCGCCACCGCCGAGGCCACGGGCGTAGGCGACCTGCTGGAGATCGAGAGACTGGGCCGCCGGGCACCCCGTGCCCACCCCGGTCTGAACGTCACGGTGGTAAGGCCCGCCGTCCTGGTGGGCGGTACGGACACCGCGCTCACCCGCTACTTCGAGTCCCCGCGCCTGCTGGTGGTCGCCGGTTCGCGTCCCACCTGGCAGTTCTGCCATGTCGAGGACCTGGTCAGCGCACTGGAGTACGCCGCGCTGGAGAAGGTCGAGGGGGAGCTCGCGGTCGGCTGCGACGGCTGGCTGGAGCAGGAGGAGGTCGAGGAGCTGAGCGGCATCCGCCGGATGGAGCTGCCCTCCGCCGTCGCCCTCGGCGCCGCTGCCAGGCTGCACCGCATCGGCCTCACTCCGTCGCCCGCGGGCGACCTCGCGTACACGATGCACCCGTGGGTGGTCAGCGTCAGCCGGCTGCACGACGCGGGCTGGCGCCCGCAGTGGACCAATGAGGAGGTCCTCGCCGAGCTGCTGGAGGAGGTCGCCGGCCGGCACACCGTCGCGGGACGCCGTCTCGGCCGCAAGGACGCCACAGCGGCCGGCGCGGCGGGCGCGACCGTGGCGCTGCTGGGCGCAGCGGCCGTCGTACGCAGAGCCCGCAAGGCGCGCAGGCGCTGACAGCGCACGGCTACGGCTAACGGCTACGGGTACGGCCGGCCGCTCGCCGGGAGCCCGCTGTAGAAGGCTCCATATGGGGGCCGCCACCCCCGGCGAATCGGCTATTCCGCAATGTCAGCCGGGTACGGCACGATGGACGGTATGGCACCGAAGATCGACCACCCCGGCGAGCACGCGGCTCAGGACCCCATCCGGCTGCTCGCGATCCGTGAGGCCCCGCTCTCCGTCGACGAGGTCTTCAAGGCCGTCGGCGACGAGGCGGCGGGCGGCACCGCGCTCTTCGTCGGCACCGTGCGCAATCACGACGGCGGCGCCGATGTGGACGCCCTCGGATACTCCTGCCACCCCTCGGCCGAGGACGAGATGCGCCGAGTGGCGGAACGGGTCGTCGCGGACTTCCCGGTGCGTGCGCTGGCGGCCATCCACCGTGTGGGCGACCTGGAGGTCGGCGATCTGGCGGTGGTCGTCGCGGTCTCCTGCCCCCACCGCGGAGAGGCATTCGAGGCCTGCCGCAAGCTGATCGACGACCTCAAGCACGAGGTCCCGATCTGGAAGCACCAGCAGTTCTCCGACGGCACAGAGGAGTGGGTGGGCGCGTAGCGCTGTCGTTGAGGGGTGGTGGTCGGGCGACGGGAGGGCGGGTCGGCGCGTAGCGCCTTGCCGTCCGATTTGCGTAACCCGGCCCCTGCCATGAGCGTTGAACCGGCAGATGACTAATCTGCTGATCAAATCCGCTGCGGTCGTTCAAGGGTAGGGAGGTCGGGATGGCATCGCTCGCGTGGTTGCTGATACCGTTTTTCGCCGCCATCGGTGCTGCGATATGGGCGAGCTGGGCTGCCCGCAACCGCACTTCCGGTGACATATCCGAACTCGCAGGCTATGCGAGGTTCCGCGAAGCGATGGAGAAGGCACACTCCGGTTCCGACGCCGTCTGACGCGTCCCGCGAGTGCCCGTACGGACCGGCCCCACGGGTGGTCCTGCGGAGCCGTCCCGTACTGTCGTTCCATGCCACGCCGCACCGCGACGATGCTCGCTTCCACTCTGATGCTGATCGCGCTGCTCTGCGCCGGTGTACTCATCAAGGTGCCGTACGCGGAGATGACTCCGGGGCCGACGGTGAACACGCTCGGAGACGCACGCGGCGATGCGGTGCTTCGGATCTCGGGCCGGAAGACCTATCCGACCGCCGGTCACCTCAATATGACGACCGTCCGCGTCACCGGCGCCGACTACCGGATGAACCTCGTCGAGGCGGTCTACGGCTGGCTCGCCCACGACAACGTGGTCGTCCCGCACGACACCCTCTACCCGGACGGCAAGTCGGAGGAGGAGTCGACCCAGGAGAACGCCGAGGAGTTCAGCCAGTCCCAGGAGAGCGCGAAGGTGGCCGCCCTCAAGGAACTCGGCATCCCGGTTTCCACCCGTGTCGTCGTCTCCACGGTGATCAAGGGCAGCCCGGCGGAGGGCAAGTTGCACGCCGGTGACGTCATCAAGACCGTCGACGGCAAGCCGGTGAAGGAGCCCGCCGACGTGGCCAAGCTCGTCACCCGCCACACGCCCGGCGAGAAGGTCGTCTTCACCGTCGTCCCGGCCGCCGACGCGGCCGCGGCCGAGAAGGCCGGCAAGGAGCCCGTGGGCGACGACAAGATCACCATCACCACCGAGAGGGCACCCGACGCCGACCGGGCGATGGTCGGGATCCAGGCCGGGACGGACCACACCTTCCCGTTCACCATCGACATCAAGCTGGCCGACGTCGGCGGCCCCAGCGCCGGCCTGATGTTCGCCCTCGGCATTGTCGACAAGCTGACGCCCGGGCAGCTGACCGGCGGGAAGTTCGTCGCGGGCACGGGCACCATCGACGAGAGCGGCAAGGTCGGGCCCATCGGCGGCATCCGGATGAAGACGGTGGGCGCGCGCGACGCGGGCGCCACGTTCTTCCTGATGCCCGCCGAGAACTGCGCCTCGGCCGCCGCCGACGTCCCCGCCGGCCTCACCCTGGTCAAGGTGAAGACCATCGACGACGCCGTGAAGTCCCTGGAGGACATCAGCAAGGGGAACACCGCCGGGCTGCCCCGGTGCAGCGCGAGCTGACCGGAGCCGTCCACTCGCGCCGGCCGGGGGTTACGCCTCGAAGGTCAGGGCCAGCGCCTCGGCGAGGCCGGGCACCAGGTCGGCGCCGGTGAGAACCTCCGTGGGGGAGTCCTTCTCGCGCAGCCGTACGGCCGACTCGCGCGCACCGTTGCGCAGCACCGCCACCGTCATGCGGACCTCCTGGCGGTCCGGATGCTTTGCGACCCACTTGGCCAGCTGGGCGTCGTTCATGCCCTCCGGTACGGACGCCTCGGCGGAAGGCGGCAGCATCAGCCGCTCCACGGTCATCGCGCATCCGGCCACCGCGTCGGGCCAGGCGATCGTCCCGAGGAACTCGTCGAGAGCGGTGCCCTTCGGCAGCTCCTCCTGCTCGATGGGGGTGAGAGAGGCGGCGGCCTCGCCGGCCTCGAGACCGAGCTGGGCGGCGAGCCCCGGTTCCTGGGTGCGCAGTTGCGCGGTGTCGACGAGCGCGAAGAGCCGGGCGGGCTGGTCCCAGCCGAGCCCGGAGGCGTAGTCGTCGATTTCGAGTACGGCACGGGTGAGGGGGCTCGCGGCCATGGGAGTACCGGAGGCGGAAACGTTGGACATGGCGAACATCCTGCCTGCTTCGGACCCGGAAGCGGGAACTGAGTAAAGCTTCAGTAAGTTGCATGAGTGGGCTCTACGATCGCGGGGCCTGCTCAACCAACAGCGACTTTCGAGGTGCGCACCTTGGCTTTCCAGATGCCGGACCGCGGCGGAGGCCCGTCCGGGCCACGGATCAGAGTCGGCCGCCCGTCCCGGCGTGTCCGGACCCTGCTCATGACTTTGGGCGTGCTGGCCGTGCTGGCCATGGCGTTCGTCATGTTCGCGGGGTTCTGGACCGACTGGCTCTGGTACCGCTCCGTGAAGTACTCATCGGTCTTCACGACCACCCTGTGGACCAAGATCGGGCTGTTTTCCGTCTTCGGTCTGCTGATGGCGGCTGCCGTCGGCGTGAACATCTGGCTGGCGCACCGGCTGCGGCCGCCGCTGAGCGCGATGTCCATGGAGCAGCAGAGCCTCGACCGGTACCGGATGAGCATCGCCCCGTACAAGAAGTGGCTGCTCCTCGGGATCACCGCGCTCATCGGCCTGATCGCGGGCGCCTCCGCATCCGGTCAGTGGCGTACCTGGTTGATGTGGGTGAACGGCGTGCCCTTCAACCAGAAGGACCCGCAGTTCAACATGGACGTGTCGTTCTACGCGTTCGAGCTGCCCTGGTACCGCTTCCTGCTCGGCTTCGGCTTCGCGGCCGCCGTGCTCTCGCTGATCGCCGCCGCCCTGGTGCACTACCTGTACGGCGGCCTGCGGATCACCAGCCCGGGCGCGCGGGCGACGGCCGCGGCCACCGGCCATCTGTCGGTGCTGCTGGGCCTCTTCGTCTCGCTCAAGGCGGTCGCGTACTGGCTCGACCGGTACGGGCTGGCGGTGAAGTCGAGTGACTTCAGGGCCACGGACAACTGGACCGGTCTGCGGTACGTCGACGCCAACGCCTACCTGCCGGCGAAGACCATCCTGTTCTGCATCGCCGTCATCTGTGCCGTGCTGTTCTTCGCGACCCTGTGGCGCCGCACCTGGCAGCTGCCGGTGATCGGCTTCGGTCTGATGGTGCTCTCCGCGATCCTGATCGGCGGGCTCTACCCGGCCATCGTGCAGAAGTTCCAGGTCCAGCCGAACGAGCAGGCCAAGGAGTCTCCGTACGTCGAGAAGAACATCGAGGCCACCCGCGACGCGTACGGCATCGACACGTCGAAGGTGACGGACTACCCGGGCGCGGCGAGCTCGACGGACAAGGTGAAGCAGCGCAAGGAGGCCGACACCACGGCCAGCATCCGGCTGCTCGACCCGAACATCGTCTCGCCGACCTTCCAGCAGCTCCAGCAGATCAAGGGCTACTACACCTTCCCCGCCACGCTGGATGTCGACCGCTACAAGGACCCGGCGGGCAAGAGCCAGGACACCGTCATCGGACTGCGCGAGCTGAACCTCGACGGCATCCCGAAGAACAACTGGATCAACGACCACTTCAAGTTCACCCACGGCTACGGGGTGGTCGCGGCCAAGGGCACGACCACCGACTCCGAGGGCAAGCCGGTCTTCACCGAGTCCGATCTGCCGTCCCGGGGCCAGCTCGGCACGTTCCAGCAGCAGATCTACTACGGCGAGAAGACCAAGCAGTACTCGATCGTGGGCGGTCCGCAGACGGAGCTGGACTACTCCGACGACAAGGGTGAGAAGACCACCAGCTACAAGGGCAAGAGCGGGGTCAACCTCGCCAACCCGTTCAACCGGGCCGCGTACGCGATGGCCTTCAGCGAGCCGCAGATCCTCTACTCCGGTGCCATCGGCGACGGTTCGCGGATTCTCTACAACCGCACCCCCAAGGAGCGTGTGGAGGCGGTCGCCCCCTGGCTGACCATCGACGGCGACGCCTACCCGGCGGTCGTCGGCGGGAAGATCCAGTGGATCGTCGACGCGTACACCACGTCCAACGGCTACCCGTACGCCTCGCGTACGACGCTGGGGGAGACCACCGCGGACGCGCTGACCGACAGCCAGCGCGCGGTCGTCGCGCAGGAGAACCAGGTCAACTACATCCGCAACTCGGTGAAGGCCACAGTCGACGCGTACGACGGCACGGTGCACCTCTACCAGTGGGACACCGAGGACCCGGTCCTCAAGACCTGGATGAAGGCGTTCCCCGGCACGGTCAAGGCCAAGAGCGAGATCATGCCGCAACTCAAGGAGCACATGCGCTACCCGCAGGACCTGTTCAAGGTGCAGCGTGAACTCCTGACCCGCTACCACGTCACCGACCCGCAGACGTTCCTCAGCGGCAGTGAGGCGTGGCAGGTGCCGGACGACCCGACCAACAAGTCGGGCAACGCCGTTCCGCCGTACTACCTGTCCATGAAGATGCCGAAGCAGACCGACCAGGCGTTCTCGCTGACGACGACGTTCACACCGAACGGCCGCGACAACCTGAGCGCGTTCATGGCGGTCAACGCCGAGGCGGACGCCAAGGACTACGGCAGGATCGAGATCCTGAAACTGCCGGCGAGTACCACGGTCGCCGGACCCAAGCAGGTGCAGAGCCAGTTCAACTCCGACGAGGTGATCGCGGAGAAGATCAGGCTCCTCAAGGGCGGCGACTCCGAGGTCGAGTACGGAAACCTCATGACGCTGCCGCTCGACGGCGACCTGCTGTACGTCGAGCCGGTGTACGTGCGCGGTGGCGGGGTCAACTACCCGCTGCTGAAGAAGGTGCTGGTCTCGTACGGCAAGGAGACCGCGTTCGAGGACACCCTCGGCGAGGCCCTGAACAAGGTCTTCGGAGCGGAGGGCGCGGACACCACCGAGCCACCGCCGCCCGGCGACGACACCACCAAGCCGCCGACGACACCGCAGGACCCGACGGTGAAGCAGGCGCTGGCCGATGCGCAGAAGGCCTTCGACGACGGAGAGAAGGCGCTCAAGGAGGGTGACTGGACCGCCTACGGCAAGGCCCAGGACGAGCTCGCGGCGGCGCTGAAGCGGGCTGCCGACGCCGAGGCCAAGGCGGCCGCAAAGCCGGGTGCCACGCCGGACGCGCCCTGACACTGACACTGACACTGACACTGACACTGACACTGACCCTGGTCCTGACTCTGACTCTGACTCTGACGCTGGTCCTGACCGCCCGCTCCGGCGGCCGGTCAGGACCCGCTCCGCGCCGTGGTACGGTTGCAACACAACGGCGCGGGGTGGAGCAGCTCGGTAGCTCGCTGGGCTCATAACCCAGAGGTCGCAGGTTCAAATCCTGTCCCCGCTACTCAAGACAAGGCCCGGATCCTTAAGGATCCGGGCCTTTGTCATGTGCCGATGCGGCGAAACGCGTCTCAGGTGGGCGGAGTTGGGGCTGAGACGTGTTTGACTTGTCCATCTGTGGGCATGTCGACAAAACGCTGTAGTGACCTCACTGGCTGCGGTATACCAGGTGTACGCGGGTTGCAGGTGGTGCGACGATGGAGTTTATGGGGGACAGGTCAACTCTGTTGGAGACAGGGCGGTTTGTGCAGGAAGAGGCCGAGAGCACTGCGGACACCGCCGACGCCGAAGTCGAGGCGCGGCACCGGCGTGCCGCCGAGCGCGGCGACATCGCGTCGATGAGTGTGCTCGGTGCCCTGCTCCTGCGCCGCGGTGACCTCGACGGCGCCGAGCCCCATCTGCGTGCCGCAACCGCGGAGGGCGACCGGGCCGCCGCCAACAACCTGGGTGTCCTGCTGCATCAGCGCGGTTACGCCGACGAGGCGGCCGGCTGGTGGCGCATCGCCGCTGTCGCCGGTTCCGCCGCCGCGGCCCATGCCCTCGGCCGGCACTACCGCGAGCGCGGCGACGAGCCGGCGGCCGAATACTGGCTGCGCCAGTCCGCCGAGTCCGGCCATGCCCTCGGTGCGTACGCCCTCGCCGACCTGCTGGAGCACCGCGGCGACGTCGGCGCCGAGCGCTGGCTGCGCGCCGCCGCCGAGCAGGGCCACCGCGAAGCGGCGTACCGGCTCGCCCAGCACCTGCGCAGGACCGACACGGAGCGGGCCGACGAGGCCGAGCAGTGGTACCGCCAGGCCGCCGCGCGGGGGCACCGGCGTGCCGCCCTGCACCTCGGCTCGATCCTCGAGGGACGCGGCGAGCTGAAGGAGGCGGGCCGCTGGTACCTGACCTCCGCCAAGGACGGCGAGTCCCGCGCCGCCTGTGCGCTCGGCTTCCTGCTGCGCGACGCGGGCGACGAGGACAGCGCGGCCGTGTGGTGGCACCGGGCTGCCCAGGAGGGCGACGGAAACGCCGCCAACGCCCTGGGCGCGCTGCACGCCGCCCGCGGCGAGACGCAGACCGCCGAGCGCTGGTACCGGGCCGCGATGGACGCCGGCGACGACAACGGGGCGTACAACCTCGCCCTGCTCTGCGCTGCCCAGGACCGCACCGCGCAGTCCGAGCAGTGGTACCGCCGTGCCGCCTACGCGGGTCACCGGGAGGCCGCCAACGCGCTCGCCATCCTGCTGCTCCAGGGCGGGGACGCGGCCGGGGCCGAGCCCTGGTTCTCCAAGGCGGCCGAGGCGGGCAGCGTGGACGCCGCGTTCAACCTCGGCATCCTGCACGCGAGCCGCGACGACGACCGTACGGCGCTGAAGTGGTACGAGCGGGCAGCCGCCGCCGGGCACACCGAGGCCGCCCTCCAGGTCGGCATCGCGCTGGTCCGGGACGGCGAGGAGCGGGGCGCCGAGCGCCACCTGCGGTGCGCCGCGGGCGGTGGCAGCGCGGAGGCCGCCTTCCGGCTCGGTTCGCTGCTGGACTCCCTGCAGCCGCCGCCGGAGCCGGTGGGGCTCGGTGAACCGGTGTCGGAGAAGTCCGAGTGCGAGGAGTGGTACGAGCGGGCCGCCGAGCAGGGGCACCGCCGCGCCCAGGTACGCGTCGGCATGCTGGCCGCCGGCCGCGGCGACCTGGTCGAGGCCGCCCGTTGGTACCGCGAGGCCGCCGAGGCGGGCAGCCGCAACGGCGCCTTCAACCTCGGGCTGCTGCTCGCGCGCGAGGGCAGCGAGCCGGAAGCAGCCCTGTGGTGGAGCCGGGCGGCCATGGCGGGGCACGGCCGCGCCGCGCTGCGGCTCGGGCTGCTCGCCGCGCGCCACGGCGATCTGGCCGAGGGGCAGCAGTGGTGCGCGCGGGCCGTCGAACTGGGTCCGTCTGAGGTCGCGGAGCGGGCCGCGCGGCTGCGCGAAGCGCTGCACCAGGAGCTGACCGCGTGAGCGGGTAAACGGATTTGCGCTGGTCGGCCGCCCCGGCGTAAGGTTGGGTTCACCGACGCGGGGTGGAGCAGCTCGGTAGCTCGCTGGGCTCATAACCCAGAGGTCGCAGGTTCAAATCCTGTCCCCGCTACTGAATGACGAAGGCCCGGATCCTCAAGGATCCGGGCCTTCGTCATATGCGTATGTAGTACACAACGACGACGGCCCCCAGCGCCGAGCGCTGGGGGCCGTCGTTCCGTTCGTGCCGCTGTCAGGTCAGGCGGAGGCGCAGCCCGGGCAGATGCCGCGGTATGTGACCTCGACGTCGGAGACGGTGAAGCCGAAGCGCTCCGAGGTCGGCAGGTCCGCCAGCGGGTTGCCCGCCGGGTGGACGTCGCGGATCGCGCCGCACTGTGCGCAGACCAGGTGCTGGTGCGGACGGTGCGCGTTCGGGTCGTACCGCTTCGCGCGACGGTCCGTGGACACCTCCAGGACCTCGCCGAGGGTCACCATTTCTCCCAGCGTGTTGTACACGGTCGCGCGGGAGATCTCCGGCAGCTTGGCCACGGCGCGCGCGTGCACCTCGTCGGCCGTCAGGTGGACGTGGTCCCCGTCGAGGACCTCGGCCACGACACGCCGCTGTGCGGTCATGCGCCATCCGCGTCCGCGAAGTCGTTCCAGCAGGTCACTCATAGGGGTCAGCCTAACAGCGAGGGGACCGAAGTCCCGAACGGGTGTGACTTTGGATGCTTACTTGACTTAGACAAAGTCCATCGTAGGATCGAGACCGGCAACCGCCAAGGACAGGACGTTGCAGGAATGACGCAGGAGGCGCACGTGACGCAGGGACCGCTCACCACGGAGGCCGGAGCTCCGGTCGCCGACAACCAGAACAGCGAGACCGCTGGCGTCGGCGGTCCCGTTCTGGTCCAGGACCAGCTGCTGCTCGAGAAGCTCGCGCACTTCAACCGGGAGCGCATCCCGGAGCGCATCGTTCACGCGCGCGGCGCCGGCGCGTACGGCACCTTCACGCTGACCCGCGACGTCTCGCAGTGGACGCGTGCCAAGTTCCTCTCCGAGGTCGGCAAGCAGACCGAGGGGTTCCTGCGGTTCTCCACCGTCGCGGGCAACCTCGGCTCGGCCGACGCGGTGCGCGACCCCCGCGGCTTCGCGCTGAAGTTCTACACCGAAGAGGGCAACTACGACCTCGTCGGCAACAACACCCCGGTGTTCTTCATCAAGGACGCCATCAAGTTCCCCGACTTCATCCACACCCAGAAGCGCGACCCGTACACGGGCAGCCAGGAGGCCGACAACGTCTGGGACTTCTGGGGCCTCAGCCCCGAGTCGACCCACCAGGTGACCTGGCTGTTCGGTGACCGCGGCATCCCGGCGACGCTGCGCCACATGAACGGGTACGGCTCGCACACGTACCAGTGGAACAACGAGGCCGGCGAGGTCTTCTGGGTCAAGTACCACTTCAAGACCGACCAGGGCATCAAGAACCTCACCACCGACGAGGCCAACCAGCTCGCCGGTGAGGACCCGGACAGCCACCAGCGCGACCTGCGCGAGGCCATCGAGCGCGGCGACTTCCCGTCCTGGACCGTGCAGGTGCAGATCATGCCGGCGGCCGGGGCGGCCGACTACCGCTTCAACCCGTTCGACCTGACCAAGGTCTGGCCGCACGAGGACTACCCGCCGATCGAGATCGGCAAGCTGGAGCTCAACCGCAACCCGGAGAACATCTTCGCCGAGGTCGAGCAGTCCATCTTCTCGCCGGCGCACTTCGTGCCGGGCATCGGTCCCTCCCCGGACAAGATGCTGCAGGGCCGTCTCTTCGCGTACGGCGACGCCCACCGCTACCGCGTCGGCATCAACGCCGACCACCTGCCGGTGAACCGTCCGCACGGCACCGAGGCGCGCACCAACAGCCGTGACGGTCTGCTGTACGACGGCCGCCACGGCCGCGCGAAGAACTACGAGCCGAACAGCTTCGGCGGCCCGTTCCAGACGGACAAGCCGCTGTGGCAGCCGACTCCGGTGTCCGGTGCCACCGGCACCCACGAGGCGCCGAACCACTCCGAGGACAACGACTTCGTTCAGGCCGGCAACCTCTACCGCCTGATGTCCGAGGACGAGAAGGGCCGCCTGATCGAGAACCTCGCCGGGTTCATCTCGAAGGTGTCGCGCGACGACATCGCCGAGCGTGCGGTCAACAACTTCCGTCAGGCCGACGGTGACTTCGGCAAGCGGCTGGAGGCCGCGGTCCAGGCCCTGCGCGGCTGACCGGATCGTTTGTCGTAGGTGACGGGCCGGATTCCCCTCGGGGAGTCCGGCCCGTTGGCGTGTTCCGGGGCTCGTCGGCGGGCCGGGTCAGCCGGCGAGGGCCGCGCTGTGCCGCTTGCTGGGGGCCCAGCAGCGGATGATGTCGCGTACGGAGACGACTCCGACGGGCTCGTTCCGGTCGAGTACGACGAGATGCCGGAAGCCACCGTGTGCCATGGCGTCCGCTGCGTCCTCCAGGGTCCAGCCGGGTGCGGCGAAGACCACGTCGGTCGTGGTGTGCGAGCCCGCGGTCTCGCGGTCGGGGTCCTGTCCCAGCCCGACCGAGATGAGGATGTCGCGCTCGGTGAGAATGCCGAGCCCGCTGGTGTCGGGGTCGAGGACGACGGCTGCGCCGACCCGGCGGGCGGCCATCAGCCGCGCTGCCTGGCGGAGTGTGTGGGCGGGTCCGATGGTGAGGACCACCGTACTCATGGCGTCACGGACGAGCATGAATGGAGCCACCTCCTTGGTGAATCCCCCTCTTAGAGAATGGATTCACAAGTTCACAAGTGGGGGGACTCTCAGAGTTGCACGGACACGGAGGGTCAACAAGAGGGCGCGCAGCTGATCGCCGCGCGCCCCTGGTCCCGAAGCTGTCGTCAGTAACGCTGGTTCAGATACCCGAGCAGGTCGTCGTGCAGCAGGCCGTTGGACGCCGCAGCATTGCCGCCGCCCGGGCCCGGCACCCCGTCGAGGCTGGTGAAACGCCCGCCCGCCTCCTGGACGATGATCGCGTTCGCGGCCATGTCCCAGAGCGAGAGCTCGGGCTCCGCGCAGATGTCCACCGAGCCTTCGGCGACCATCATGTACGGCCAGAAATCGCCGTACCCGCGGGTCCGCCAGCAGTCCCGGGTCAGGTCGAGGAAACCGTCGAGGCGCCCCTGGTCCTCCCAGCCGCTCAGCGAGGAGTACGCGAACGAGGCGTCCGCGATCCGGCCGACCTTGGAGACCTGCAGCCGGGTCGCCGAGGTCAGACTGCGCCCGGTGTACGCGCCGCCACCCTGCGCCGCCCACCAGCGGCGGCCCAGCGCCGGGGCGGACACCACGCCCACCACCGGCTGGTAGCCGCCCTCCCCCTGCACCATGAGCGAGATCAGCGTCGCCCACACGGGAACGCCCCGCACGTAGTTCTTCGTACCGTCGATCGGATCGATGACCCAGCGGCGGGGGCCCGTGCCCTCGATGCCGTACTCCTCGCCGAGGATCGCGTCACGCGGCCGCGCACGCTGCAGCTGGCCGCGGATCAGCTCCTCCGACGCCTTGTCCGCCTCGCTCACCGGTGTCATGTCCGGCTTGGTCTCGACCTTGAGGTCCAGAGCCTTGAACCGGTCTATCGTCGCGGCGTCGGCGGCGTCGGCGAGTACATGGGCGAGGCGCAGGTCATCGTGAAAGTCGGGCATGGGCGAACAGTATCGAGACTCGATTGGACGGACCACACGGCATCGCCCGCGGACCAACCCGCGGACCAACCCGCGGACGACCCGCGCGAACTATTGACACCGCCCTGCCGTACGTCAACTCTGACCGCAGAGCAGCGGGAGGCAACGATGCCGACAGCGCGGGAATCCTTACTCGACGCCGCCTTCGTGGCGCTCGCCGGCCGGCCCTGGCCCATGGTGCGGATGGTCGACGTCGCGGCCGCGGCCGGGGTCTCGCGGCAGACCCTCTACAACGAGTTCGGCAGCAAGGAAGGTCTGGCCCGTGCGCTGGTGCGCCGGGAGACCGACCTCTATCTGCGCGGCGTCGACCAGGCGCTGAGCGCCGGCAGCGGGCCGTGGGACCGGCTCGCCGCGGTCGCCGAGTGGACGGTGCGGGCGGCTCGCGGCAACCCTCTCGTACGGGCGCTGCTCACAGGCTGCTGGAGCGAACGGCTCCCCGCCCCGAGGCCCGCCCCGCCCCACTCGTCGGCCATCGTGCCTGCCCAGCGCCGGGCCGATGCGGGGATGCTCTCGCCGGCCGAGCTGTCTGCTGCCGTACGGGACCGGGCGGCCGCGGTGCTGGGGAAGGGGCGGCCCGAGGAGTGGCGTACCGAGGAGGGGCGTGACGAGCTGGCGCACCGCTGCGAACTCGCGGTGCGGCTCGCCCTTTCGTACGTGATCGCGCCGAGCGGCGAGGATGTGGGACGGCTGGTACGCAACGCGCTGCGGGTCAGTGCGCCGGGTGTCAGCGGGCCGAGCCCGAGAGTTGCAGTCCGATGACGCCGACGATCACCAGCGTGATCGACACGATTTTGAGGGTGGAGACCAGATCGCCGAGGAACACCATGCCGTAGACGGCGGTGCCGGCCGCGCCGATGCCGGTCCACACCGCGTACGCCGGACCGACGTCGAGCCTCTTCAACGCGAGGGTCAGCAGGCCGAAACTGCCGAGCGCGAAAGCGCAGAACGCGACCGTGGGCCACAGTCTGGTGAAACCGTGCGAGAGCTTGAGAGACACAGCGAAGCCGGTCTCGAGAAACCCGGCGACCACGACCAGCAGCCACGCCATGATGAGTCCTCCCGCATTCGGTGACTGCTTCGCCTGACTGCTTCGTCTCGCTTGGTGCGATTATGCACTTACCAGCAGCGGGGTCCGGCAAACGTGCTGGCTCAGTCCCCTTCGCGTCGCTCGCGCGTCGCCAGCAGCCGCCGCAGCGAGTAGAGCCGGGCCGGTTCCGCGTGGCCGTCGGCCACCCACGCGTCCAGGGCGCACTCCTCCTCGTCGTGACTGCACGCACGCGGACAGCCCTCCGTACCCGGTACGAGATCGGGGAAGGCCAGGATGACCCGCGACGGGTCGACGTGGTGCAGCCCGAACGACCGGACGCCCGGGGTGTCGATCACCCACCCCGTCTCGCCCGGCAGCGGCAGGGCGAGCGCCGAAGTGGTGGTGTGCCGGCCGCGGCCCGTGACGGCGTTGACGCGGCCCGTCGCGCGCCGCCGGTCCGCCGCCACCAGCGCGTTGACGAGGGTCGTCTTGCCGACACCGGAGTGGCCGACGAAGGCGGTGATCCGGTCGGTGAGGCTCTCGCGGACCCGGTCCGCCGCCTCGCCGGTCTTCAGCTCGTCGCGGTTGGTGACGACATAGTTCACGCCGAGCATCGAGTACGTCTCCAGCAGCTCGTCGGCCGGAGCGAGATCGGACTTCGTCAGGACCAGGAGGGGTTCGAGCCCGGCGTCGTACGCGGCGACCAGACAGCGGTCGATCAGGCGCGGGCGCGGCTCGGGGTCGGCGAGAGCCGTGACGATCGCCAGCTGGTCGGCGTTGGCCACGACCACCCGCTCGTACGGATCGTCGTCGTCGGCGGTGCGCCGCAGGACGGACGCGCGCTCGTGGACCCGCACGATGCGCGCGAGGGTGTCCTTGTCGCCGGTCAGGTCGCCGACGATGCCGACCCGGTCGCCGACGACGACGCCCTTGCGGCCCAGTTCGCGGGCCTTCATCGCCATCACCGTACGGCCCTCGACGAGGCAGGTCAGCCGGCCGCGGTCCACCGTCAGGACGAACCCTTCCAGGGCGTCCTCGTGCTTGGGGCGGATGCTGGTACGGGGCCGGTTGCCCTTGCGGTTCGGGCGGACCCGGATGTCGTCCTCGTCGGGGTTCTTGCCGTAGCGGCGCATCGCGTCAGGCTCCCGCGCCCGTGCCGGTGCCTGTGCCTGTGCCGTCGAGCATGCCGGTCCACATGTCGGGGAAGTCGGGCAGCGTCTTGGCGGTCGTGGCGACGTTCTCGATCTGTACGCCCTCGACGGCGAGACCGATGATCGCGCCCGCGGTGGCCATCCGATGGTCGTCGTACGTGTGGAAGACCCCGCCGTGCAGCGGGCGCGGCCGGATGTGCAGTCCGTCCGCGGTCTCGGTGACATCGCCGCCGAGTTCGTTGATCTCCTTGGTGAGTGCGGCCAGCCGGTCGGTCTCGTGCAGGCGCAGATGGGCCACACCGCGCAGTACCGACTCGGAGTCGGCCAGGGCTGCGACCGCCGCGATGCCCGGCGTCAGCTCGCCGACCTCGCTCAGGTCGACATCGATGCCGTGGATGCGGCCGGTGCCGGTGAAGGTGAGCCCTTGGTCGGTCAGCTCGCAGCTGCCGCCCATCTCCGTGAAGATCTCGCGCAGCGCGTCACCGGGCTGGGTGGTCCGCCGGGGCCAGTCCGGGATCGTCACCCGGCCGCCGGTGATGAGCGCCGCCGCCAGGAACGGCTGGGCGTTGGAGAGATCCGGTTCGACCACCAGATCGCGGCCGAGTACGGCGCCGGCGGTGACCCGCCAGACGTTCGGCTCGCCGCCCGACTCGGGGGTGTCCACCTGGGCGCCGGCCACCCGCAGCATGTCCACGGTCATCCGGATGTGCGGCATGGAGGGGAGGGGGCCGCCCACGTGCCGTACCTCCACGCCCTGGTTGAAGCGCGGCGCGGACAACAGGAGCGCGGAGACGAACTGCGAGGACGAGGAGGCGTCGATCTCCACCGTGCCGCCGTCCAGGGCGCCGACGCCGTGCACGGTCATCGGCAGCGCGCCGCGGCCGTCGTCGTCGATACGGGCGCCGAGCACCCGCAGGGCGTCGATCACGCCGTGCAGCGGGCGTTCGTACGCACGGGGGTCGCCGTCGAAGCGGACCGGGCCGTCGGCGAGCGCCGCGACCGGGGGGAGGAAGCGCATGACCGTACCGGCGTTGCCGACATCGACCTGGGCCGGGCCGTGCAGTCCGGACGGAATGACCCGCCAGACCTCGCCGGTGTGGTCGGGGGCGCCGGTGACGGAGGCGCCGGTGACGGAGGAACTGGAGGGGACGGTCTCCTCGATACCTACGCCCAGGGCGCGCAGCGCCTCGGCCATCAGCAGGGTGTCGCGCGAGCGCAGGGGGCGGCGCAGCCAGCCCGGCTCGGCGGCGAGTGCGGCGAGGACCAGGCCGCGGTTGGTGACCGATTTCGATCCGGGCACGGTGACGGTGGCGTCGACGGCTCCGCTCGCGTGCGGGGCGGGCCAGAGTGCGATGTGCGCGGGGGTCTCGGTCATGGCTCTCACTTTAGTGGCTCGGCGAGAGGCCCGATCTTGATCAAATACGCCGAAACCGGGGTGTAACCGGGAGGTGGTACGGGGGCATCCGAGGTCACAGTCCGAGCAGCCAGCGGGCGCCGCCCACCAGCGAGCACAGCGAGACGGCATGGAAGAGGAAGAGCCACATGGCGGGCGCCACATGGGTCAGCCGGGCCAGCTGGTCGGCGTCCGAGTCGGCGGCGCCCCCGTGGCGGCGCTTGGCCTGGAGCTCGAACGCCGGCCGTACGCCGCCGAGCAGCAGGAACCACACCACCCCGTACGCGAACGCGGCCTGGACGGTGGAGGAGGTCAGCCAGGAGACCAGGAGGAAGGCGCCGCCGGTGAGAACCACGGTCAGGACGCCGTACGCGTTGCGGATCATGACCAGCATGACGAGCAGCAGGGCGGTCGCCAGCCACAGGAGCAGGGTGATGTGGTTCGCGGCGAGCAGCCAGGCGCCGCCGAGGCCGAGCAGCGGAGGTGCCGGGTAGCCGGCGGCGGCCGTCAGGATCATGCCGAGGCCGGTCGGTTTGCCGCGGCTGACGGTGAGGCCGCTGGTGTCCGAGTGCAGCCGGATGCCGTCCAGGCGGCGACCGGTGAGCAGGGCGACCAGGCCGTGGCCGCCCTCGTGCGCGATGGTGACGGCGTTGCGGGAGAACCGCCAGGCGCTGCGCGGAAGGACGACGGCGAGGGCGGCCACGGCGGTGGCTATCACCAGCCAGCTGTCGGGGTCGGACTGGACCCCGAAGACACGGTCCCAGAGGTCACCCAGTGCTGTGCTGTCCATGTGGGGGCCGACTCCTGTCGTTGAGGGGTGGTGGTCCGGTGGCGGGCAGGAGTGGCAGTGTGGCACTCATGTGCGGACGGTATGCATCGAGTCGTAAACCTGAGGACCTGGTCGGTGTCTTCGAGGTCGAGAAGTGGGAGCCGACGGAGACCCTGGCCCCCGACTGGAACGTGGCACCGACGAACGACGTCTTCGCGATTCTCGAGCGTCCTCTCAAGGACGCAGAGGATCCGAGTCCGGTTCGCCAGCTGCGGGCGCTGAAGTGGGGACTCGTCCCCTCGTGGTCCAAGTCGCCGGAAGGCGCGGCCCGGATGATCAACGCCCGCGCCGAGTCCCTGCACGAGAAGCCGTCCTTCCGGCGGCCGTTCGCGCAGCGGCGCTGCGTCATCCCGGCGGACGGCTACTACGAGTGGGTCACGGGGGCGGGCGAGCGGCAGCTGGAGGAGCAGGGCAAGAAGAAGCGGCCGCGCAAGCAGCCGTATTTCGTGACGCCCGCCGACGGTTCCGTGATGGCGATGGCCGGCCTGTACGAGTTCTGGCGGGACCGCACCCTGCCCGACGACCACCCGCGGGCCTGGTGGGTGACGTGCACCGTCGTCACGACCGAGGCGGAGAAGTCCCCGCTCGCGGTCGCCCCGGCCGACGGACCCCGGGCGCTGGCGGACATCCACCCACGGATGCCGCTGATGCTCACCCCGGACCGCTGGGACGCCTGGCTGGACCCGGCCCGTACGGACGTGGACGGCCTGCGTGAGCTGCTGGCGCCGCCCCCGCCGGGCCTGATGCGCGCGTATCCGGTCTCGACGGACGTCAGCAATGTCCGTAACAACGGCCCGGAACTGCTGGAGGAGCTGGCCGCGCCGGAACTGGGCACGCTGTTCTGAGCGCACGTTCCGGGTTTTCAGGCGGCAGGATGGCTGTGTGAGCCGGATCAAGACTGCTGAGAACGTTGAGACTGTTCAGACGCCCGCGGGCGAGGCCCGGATCACCTGGGTTTCTGCCGCCGCCCGCAAGGCGCGGCTCGTGCTCGCCGTCAGCCACGGGGCCGGCGGCGGGATCCAGGCCCGCGATCTGCAGGCGCTCGCCGCCACGCTGCCCGCCCGGGGCGTGACCGTCGCGCTGGTCGAGCAGCCGTGGCGAGTGGCCGGCAAGAAGGTCGCGCCCGCGCCGAAGACGCTGGACGAGGGGTGGCGGGGGCTGTGGCCCGCGCTGGCCAAGCCCGGGCTGCCGGTCGTCGCGGGGGGCCGCAGCGCCGGGGCGCGGGTGGCCTGCCGTACGGCGCGCGAGCTGGGCGCGTACGCCGTACTCGCGCTGAGCTTCCCACTCCACCCGCCGGGCAGGCCGGAGAAGTCCCGGGCTGACGAACTCACCGGCGCGGGCGTGCCCACGCTCGTCGTCCAGGGCGGTAACGACTCGTTCGGGCGGCCCGGCGAGTTCCCCGCGGGGCACGAGCCGCTGGAGGTGCCGTACGCCGATCACGGCTTCGCCGTGCCGAAGCGGGCCGATATCACCCAGGAGGAGGCCCTGAAGATCATCACCGAGGGTGTGGCGAGCTGGCTCGACGGGCTGGGGGGTGAGCCTGCGAAGCTTCGGGGAATGTTGAGGGCGTGACCTCTGTTGTGTGAAGCGTCCGTACGTTGAGGCACTTGCACGAGGAGAGGGAACGCATGGCATCGACCATCTGCCCCAGCCGTCCGCACGCCGCTGACCTGGAGTGGACGGTGCTGCCTGGGGCGAAGGCCGCCCCCGTTTCGGGGGTGGGCGGACCGGATCGGCAGGGACCGTCTCCGGAAGGTCGACTATTCTCCGATTCGAGTGGGTCCGCTCTCGGCCCCACCACGGTGTTGGAGGAGGTGGGTCCTGTCACTGGGACCGACGACGGCCGCGCGGAGGAAACGACCGCGGAGCGTAACGCGCGCTTCGAGCGGGACGCCCTCGGCTACCTCGACCAGATGTACTCGGCCGGGCTGCGCATGACGCGCAATCCGGCGGATGCCGAGGATCTGGTGCAGGAGACGTATGCCAAGGCGTACGGGTCCTTCCACCAGTTCCGTGAGGGCACGAACCTCAAGGCGTGGCTCTACCGCATTCTGACCAACACCTTCATCAACTCGTACCGGAAGAAGCAGCGCGAACCGCAGCGCAGCGCCGCCGAGGAGATCGAGGACTGGCAGCTGGCGCGCGCCGAGTCGCACATGTCGACCGGACTGCGCTCCGCCGAGTCGCAGGCGCTGGACCACCTGCCGGATTCCGACGTGAAGGAAGCCCTGCAGGCGATCCCCGAGGAGTTCCGCATCGCGGTCTATCTCGCCGATGTCGAGGGCTTTGCGTACAAGGAGATCGCGGACATCATGGGTACACCCATCGGTACGGTGATGTCCCGCCTGCACCGGGGCCGCCGTCAGCTGCGCGGCATGCTCGAGGACTACGCCCGCGACCGCGGGCTGGTCCCGGCCGGTGCGGGAGAGTCGAACGACCTGAAAGGCTCGGGCTCATGAGCTGCGGAGAGCCGCACGAGACGGACTGCTCAGAGGTCCTGGACCATCTCTACGAGTTCCTCGACCACGAGATGCCCGACAGTGACTGCACGAAGTTCGAATCGCACTTCGAGGAGTGCTCGCCGTGCCTGGAGAAGTACGGGCTCGAGCAGGCGGTCAAGAAGCTGGTGAAGCGCTGCTGCGGTCACGACGACGTGCCGAGCGACCTCCGGTCGAAGGTCATGGGCCGTATCGAACTGATTCGTTCGGGACAGGCCATCCCTGATCACGATGTGACAGCCGTCCAGGAATGAACTCCCGCGCATGAACTCCCGCGCCCGGCAGGCGACTTCGTTCACTCGAAGGTGCTAATCCGGGGGCTTCGGACGGCGCAATCCGAGAATGCGGCCCCTTGAGGTCCGCAGCGCGCATATTCTCCCGAACCTGTACGGGCCCCGACGGGCGTGGCCCGTGAGGGCTTGCCCAGGCACACGAGGAGGAGAGCGCCATGGGGGCACTTCCGCCGGGGGCGCGCGCCTACATCCTGTGCGCTGTGCTGGGCGGCCTCGCGTGCGCCGCCCCCGCGCTGACGGCCGGTTACGGCACCCCCTGGGGTGCGGTCGCTCTGCTGGGCGCGCTGTACGCCCTCTGCGAGCTGGTCAAGATACGCCCCTTCATGGGGCACCGCGTACCGGCCGGTATCGGCTCCTTCTTCCCGGTGGTGCTCGCTGCCGTCTTCCTGCTGCCCCCGGCCGCCGCCGCGCTCGTCGCGGTTCCCGGCGCGCTCGCCGGCCGGATCGAGCAGCGCCCCGCGTGGGTGCGCCGCGTCTGGCACGCGGCACAGCACGCGCTCGCCGCGTGGGCCGCCGCCCTGGTGTACGGGGTGCTGCGCGGCCCGTCCGCGCTGGGCGGGGTGAGCGGGAACCTGGCGCCGGGCGACGCGGCCTCCGGCAGCCTGACTCCGGGCAGCCTGACGCCGCCCGGTGGCCTGGCGCCCGACTTCCCGTACGTGCTGGCTCCCGCGGCCGCCGCGGTGCTGGTCTTCTGCCTGGTGCTGACCGCCCTCGACGGCGGCATTCTGGCCACCGCCGAACGGCTGCCCGCCCGGACCGCCTGGCGCGGGCTGCTGCTGCGCTCGCTCGCCCCGCACTGTGTGCACGGGCTGGCCGGCCTGATGATGGCCGTGCTCTGGCGCAGCCCGTACGGGCCGCCCGCGGCACTGCTCGTGCTCCTGCCGATGTACATCTCCTGCTGGGTCTTCGCCCAGTACCACCGGGAGCGGGCCGCCCACCAGGCGACCATCCGCGCGCTGGTCCAGGCCGTCGACATCAAGGACCGCTACACGCGCGGCCACAGCGAGCGCGTCGGCCAGGCGTCCACGATGATCGCCCGCGAGCTGGGCATGGAGGAGGACCGCCTCGAAGTGCTGCGGTTCGCCGGGATCCTGCACGACGTGGGCAAGCTCGGCGTACCGACCCGGCTGCTGCGCAAGGACGGGCCGCTGACCCCGGCGGAGCGCCGGGTCATCGAACTGCATCCCGAGTACGGGCACGAGATGGTGCGCGGCATCGGCTTCCTCGGCGAGGCGCGGGCGGCGATCCTGCACCAC
The DNA here is from genome assembly GCF_024213665.1 of Streptomyces sp. A3M-1-3. Lineage (GTDB taxonomy): Bacteria > Actinomycetota > Actinomycetes > Streptomycetales > Streptomycetaceae > Streptomyces. The sequence continues at coordinate 21,363 of NZ_JANAVP010000028.1, read as the reverse complement.
CACGAACGGATCGACGGCAGCGGCTATCCGTACGGCCTGTCCGGCCGTCAGATCCCGGAGTTCGCCAGGGTGGTGGCGGTCGCCGACGCGTTCGACGCGATGACGTCGACCCGCTCGTACCGGCGGGCTCGGCCGGTGGAGGCGGCCGTGCAGGAGCTGCAACGGTGCGCGGGCGCGCAGTTCGACGCGCGAATGGTACGGGCGCTCGTGCGGGCGATCGAACGCCACGGCTGGCACCCCTCGGTAACGGCGGAGGAGCAGGGCCCCGCGCCGCGAGGAAACGTCCCGCCATCGCGCCCGCCGGACGGGTCGCCGGACGGGTCGGCGGACGGGTCGGCGGACGCGGACGGCACCGCGGTGCCGGAGCGAAGCCGAACGGGCGTCTCGGGCCCCGGCCATGGCGGAGCGACGTGACCCCGGCCCGGGTGAGGAAGCTTCCCCAGCCCCGCCCCTTCCCGAAACCGGGGACAAGCCCCCGGCCCCCCGAGACCCGCGCCCGCTACGCCCCGCGGCTCAGCCGCGACCTGCCGGCAGCCGCCAAAGGGCACATCACCCGCGCCGGGCCGATGGCGGCCGGCGGCGAGGGGCTACGCACCAGTGACCCTCGCCGGTCGGGCGGAGCGGGCCAGGGGCCGGCCGCAGCCGGGCGCCCCCCGCGTCGGGCCGCAGTCGGCGGTGGCGGGTGGTCGGCCGCCGGAAGAGTCCAGTGGCTCGCTCCCGTCGAATGGCCGGGCGAGGTCTGGTCGGTGGGGTGGGGCGCTTGAAGGGGGTGGGAGGGGCGGGGGTTGTTCTTGGGGGCGTTCATGGCGGCGCCGCCGCGCTCACCGCGCTCGCGCTCGGCTGGACGCTCTGGCACGGCCTCGCCGAACCCGGCATCGCGCTCGCCTTCGGCGCGCTCATCACCGTGGGGGAGCTGGCCCGCCGCGGGGGGCGGGAGACCCCCGGCGACCGCGAGCCCGCGCCGCTCGGTTCCGCCGGGGCCCTCGCGTACGCCCTGCTCGGCCAGAACGCGGGCAGCGCGACCACCCACGGCGTCCTCCAGATCATCGCCGTCGTCGTCGCGGCGGCCCTGGTCGGCACCGTCCCCCACGTCGCCCTCGGCCGCGGCCCCGCCCTCGACCATGTCTCCCGCCGGGTACTCAGCGTGGGGTTCGCCGCGGTCTGCTTCCAGCCGCTGTACAACTCGGGCAAGCTCGGCGACTGGATCGGCCACGGCCCGTACTACGCGGGCTTCCTCGCCCTGATCCTCGTCCTCACCGCCCTGTGCGACGCCGTACTCGCCGCCGCGATGGCCCGCGCCCGTACCCGCTGGCCGTACGGCCCCCTGCTCCGCGACGAGTTGCGCGCGCTCCTCGGCGTCGGCTCCGCGATCTGTGCCACCGGGGCGGTGATGGCGCTCGGCGTGGCCGTCGCCGGGCTCTGGGCGCTGCCCGTGTTCAGCGTGCCGCTGCTGCTCACCCAGCTGTCGTTCCGCCGTATCGCGGCTGTACGGACGACGTACCGGCAGACCATTACCTCGCTCGCGCGGTCCACCGAGATCGCCGGATACACCCCGCACGGCCACGCCCGCCGGGTCGCCGCGCTCAGCTGCGCCGTCGGCCGCGAGCTGGGCCTGGCCGAGCCGGACCTGACCGTGCTGGAGTACGCGGCCCTGATGCACGACATCGGCCAGCTGTCGCTGGTGGACCCGGTGCCGGCCGGGGCCACGGCGCCCCTGCCCGCCGTCGAACAGCGCCGCATCGCACTGCTGGGCGGCGCCGTCGTACGTCAGACCGGGGTGCCGCCGGAGGTCGCGGTCGTGGTGGAGCGGCAGGCCGATCCGTACCGCGAGCAGCCACTCACCGCCAGGATCGTGCGTACCGTCAATGCGTACGACGATCTCGTGGGCGGGACCGGCACCGGGACCGGGCGGCTCGGCGGCTCCCTGGACGCCCTCGAACAGCTGCGCCTGGGCACCGGCCACGACTATCAGCCCGCCGTCGTGGAGGCCCTGGCCCGGGTGCTTTCCCGAGGCCTGACCCAGTCCCCGCCTGGGTAACCCATGGGTAATGAGCGGTCGTCCAACCGGGCATGGTTGGATGCGAAGAAGAGGGTGTCCGCAGGACTGCACCGTAGGGACCGGCAGGCGGGAATCGTGAGGATCTTCGGGAAGGTACGGCATCGGCCCTCCGCCTCGTGGCGGCAGGCCACCGACCGGGCGTTCACGCTGATCGGCGACGGCCGGTACGAGGACGCGGGCGCGCTGCTGACGCGCGCGGCGGACCTCGAACCCTGGCTGTCCGAGTCCTGGTTCAACCTCGCCCTGCTGCACAAGTTCCGGCACGACTGGGAGCAGGCGCGTGCGGCCGGCCTGCGCGCCGTGGCACTCCTGGACCGGGAGACCGGCGCCCCCGACTGGTGGAACGTCGGGATCGCCGCCACCGCCCTCCAGGACTGGCCGCTGGCGCGCCGGGCCTGGCAGGCGTACGGGCTGAAGGTTCCCGGCGAGTCCGCCGGGAACGGCGAGCCCGTCGGCATGGAGCTGGGCAGTGCCGCCGTACGGCTGTCGCCCGAGGGCGAGGCCGAGGTCGTGTGGGGACGCCGGCTCGACCCGGCCCGGATAGAGGTGCTGTCGATCCCGCTGCCCTCCTCCGGGCGGCGCTGGGGCGAGGTCGTGCTGCACGACGGCGTCCCGCACGGCGAGCGGGTCACCGCCGCCGGACCCTCCTACCCGGTGTTCGACGAGATCGAGCTGTGGGCCCCCTCGCCCGTCCCCACCTGGGTGGTTCTGCTGGAGGCGGCCACCGAGGACGACCGGGACGCGCTGGAGCAGCTCGCCTCCGACGCCGGCTTCGCCGCCGAGGACTGGTCCTCGTCCGTGCGGCTGCTGTGCCGGCTGTGCTCGGAGAGCCGGATGCCGAGCGACGAGGGCGAGGGCGAGCACCTGGACCCGCACGACCACAGCGAGCCGGGACACCCGGGCCCGCTCGGTCACCGCACGGCCGGCGAGCTGTGGGTTCCCGAGCGCGAGTGCGGCATCGCGGCGCCCACCGGGCTGGTGCGCGGGCTGCTCGACGGCTGGGTCGCGGACAGTCCGGACACCCGTGAGTGGCGCGATCTCGAGGAAGTCTGCTGAGCGCTGGCCTTAGGCTGTACGGGCACACATCGTGACTTACGGAAGGCCTACGGCGGACATGGCGCAGCAGGAGACGGACCAGCAGCCAAGCGTGGACGACAGCGGGTTTGTCGTGGACACCGAGAACTGCGAGGAGCGCGAGGCGGCCTACCGCGCGCGTGGCACCGCCCGCCCGATCACCGTCGTCGGCAACCCGGTGCTGCACAAGGAGTGCAAGGACGTCACCGAGTTCGACGACAAGCTCGCCGCGCTGATCGACGACATGTTCGCCAGCCAGCGGGCCGCCGAGGGTGTGGGCCTGGCCGCCAACCAGATCGGTGTCGATCTCAAGGTCTTCGTCTACGACTGCCCGGACGACGACGGCGTCCGGCACACCGGTGTCGTGGTCAACCCTGTCCTGGAGGACCTGCCGGCCGCCCAACGCCTCCTGGACGACTCCAACGAGGGCTGCCTCTCGGTCCCGACCGCGTACGCCTCGCTGGCCCGCCCGGACTACGCCGTGGTGCTCGGCCAGGACGCCGAGGGCAACGCAATCAAGGTGCGGGGCACGGGCTACTTCGCGCGCTGCCTCCAGCACGAGACGGACCACCTGTACGGCTACCTGTACATCGACCGGCTGTCGAAGCGGGACCGCAAGGACGCCCTGCGCCAGATGGAAGAGGGCACGCCGCGCTACGAGACGGTCCCGAACGCCTGATCTGTCGCGTGTACGCGCTCAACACGTGGTATTGGTCACCCGCGAAGCGGACGAACCGGTCGACCTTCGCGCTCACGTCCGCCGTGCGGGCGGCCTTCGTTGAGAAGGCCGCCATCTCGATCAGGAGATCCGAATTGCCGTCGGTGCCATTGGTTGAACAAATGACCCTTGTCGCCGCGCTGTTGACGCGCGTCGAGTGGGCCGTCAGTCTCGGCCGTGTTGCCCTTTCTCGGTAGGGAGGCCCCATGTTCCGACGTATGGCGAGATGCACAACCGGCCTTGTCATGGTCATGATTGTCGCATTGGGTGGTGTCGTCGCCACCGCCGGTAGCGCGCAGGCAGACGGTTGCTACACCTGGTCCCGCACCCTCTCCCAGGGCGCCTCCGGCGCCGACGTCACCCAGCTGCAGATCCGCGTCGGCGGCCATCCGGGGTACGGCGCCGTGCTGGCCGCCGACGGTGGCTACGGGCCCGCCACCACCGCCGCCGTCAAGCGGTTCCAGTCCGCGTACGGGCTGGCGGCCGACGGGGTCGCCGGGTCCGCCACCTTCAGCAAGCTCTACGCCCTCCAGGACGACGACTGCACGCCCGTCCACTTCACGTACGCCGAGCTGAACGACTGCAACTCCACCTGGTCCGGCGGCGCCGTGAGCGCCGCCACCGCCAAGTCCAACGCCCTGCGCACCATGTGGAAGCTGGAGGCGCTGCGGCACGCGCTGGGCGACCAGCCCGTCACCGTGACCAGCGGCTTCCGCTCCCGCGCCTGCAACGACGCGGTCGGCGGGGCGTCGGACAGCCGCCATCTCTACGGTGACGCCGCCGACCTGGGCGCCGGACCGCACTCCCTGTGCACCCTCGCCAAGCAGGCCCGCAACCACGGCTTCAACGGCATCCTCGGCCCCGGCTACCCGGGCCACGGCGACCACACCCACCTCGACCACCGCGGCAGCCGCTTCTGGTCCGCCTCGAGCTGCGGCATCTGACCGGCCGGTCGTGCCGGTCCGGCACGGCTCAGGCGGCCTCTGTCGTACCGCGGAACGTACGGCGGAAGGCGTTCGGGGTCGTGCCGAGCGTACGCAGGAAGTGGTGGCGCAGCGCGGCCGCGTTGCCGAAGCCCGATCGCCCGGCGATCGCGTCCATCGTGTCGTCCGTCGCCTCCAGCAACTCCTGCGCCAGCAGCACCCGCTGGCGCAGGAGCCAGCGGTACGGCGTCGTCCCCGTCTCCTGCAGGAACCGCCGGGCGAAGGTCCGGGGCGACATGTGCGCCCGGTCCGCCAGCTGCTCGACGGTGATCTCCGCGTCCAGGTGGCGCTCCATCCACGCCAGTACGTCCCCCACCGTGTCGCACGCCGTGCGCGGCAGCGGCCGCTCGATGTACTGGGCCTGACCGCCGTCCCGGTGCGGCGGCACCACCATCCGCCGGGCGATGGTGTTGGCGACCTCCGGCCCGTGCTCCTGCCGCACGATGTGCAGGCACGCGTCGATCCCCGCCGCCGTCCCGGCCGAGGTGACGACCTGGCCGTCGTCCACGTACAGCACATCCGGATCGACCAGCGCCCGCGGGTACCGGCGGGCGAGCTCCGGGGCGTGCATCCAGTGGGTCGTACACGGCCGGCCGTCCAGCAGCCCGGCCGCGCCGAGCGTGAAGGCACCGGTGCAGACGCTCAGCACCCGCGCCCCGCGGTCCACGGCCCGGCGCAGGGCATCGAGCAGGGGCTCGGAGTACTCCTGCGGCTCGCGGGGCCGCTCGGCCGGCACCGCGATGAGATCGGCCGACTCCAGCCGGTCGAGTCCGTACGGTACGGAGATCCCGAAGGTGCCCGACCTCGCGTTCAGCGGCCCCGGCTGCGCCGCACAGAGCGCGAAGTCGTAGACGGGCAGTCCCTGATCACTGCGGTCGAGGCCGAAGACCTCGCAGATCACGCCGAGCTCGAAGGGGGCGACCTCGTCGGCCACGGCCACAGCCACGTTTTTCAGCATGCCACCAGTGTGCCACTGTCTTGGCAGTAATTCGACGTTTCATGACAGTCCTGCCACTGACTTTTCCAGGCCCGGACGACGACAGTGGAGCCATGAACACGTTCCTGAACTACCTCCTCGTCCTCGCCGTCCTCGGACTGCTGCTCGCTCCCTCGTTGATCGGGCATCTCCACGACCGACGGATCGACCGGCAGCTGAAGGCAGCCGCCGCCCGATCCGTACGCCCGCGGGCTCATGAGATCCGGCAGGCTCAGAAGTCGTCGTCGAAGCCGACCGTGCCCTCGACCGCGACCTGGTACGCCGAAGGCCGGCGTTCGAAGAAGTTCGTCAGCTCCTGCACGCCCTGAAGCTCCATGAAGGAGAACGGGTTCGTGGACCCGTAGACCGGGGCGAGGCCGAGGCGTCGGAGGCGGTCGTCGGCCACACACTCCAGGTACTGTCGCATGGAGTCCGTGTTCATGCCGGGCAGACCGTCACCGCAGAGGTCGCGGCCGAACTGAAGCTCCGCATCGACTGCTTCCTTCAGCATCGCGGAGATCTCCCTCTCCAGCTCCTCGTCGAAGAGGTCGGGCTCCTCCTTGCGAACGGTGTCGACAACCTCGAACGCAAAGCTCATGTGGGCAGTCTCGTCGCGGAAGACCCAGTTCGTCCCCGTCGCCAGGCCGTGCAGCAGGCCGCGCGAGCGGAACCAGTACACGTATGCGAAGGCGCCGTAGAAGAACAGGCCCTCGATGCACGCCGCGAAGCAGATGAGGTTCAGCAGGAAACGGCGGCGGTCGGCCTTCGTCTCCAGCCGGTCGATCTTCTCGACCGAATCCATCCACTTGAAGCAGAACTGGGCCTTCTCCCGGATCGACGGGATCTCCTCCACCGCGTCGAAGGCGGCCGCCCGGTCGTCAGGATCCGGGAGATACGTGTCCAGCAGGGTCAAGTAGAACTGGACGTGCACAGCCTCCTCGAAGAGCTGGCGGGAGAGATAGAGCCGCGCCTCGGGGGAGTTGATGTGCTTGTAGAGCGTGAGCACCAGGTTGTTGGAGACGATCGAGTCGCCCGTCGCGAAGAACGCGACCAGGCGGCCGATCATGTGCTGCTCGCCCGGCGAGAGTTTGGCGAGGTCGGCCACGTCGGAGTGGAGGTCGACCTCCTCCACCGTCCAGGTGTTCTTGATCGCGTCCCGGTAGCGCTCGTAGAAGTCCGGGTAGCGCATGGGACGCAGGGTCAGTTCGAAGCCCGGGTCGAGAAGGTTCTTGTCACTCATGATTACTGGCATGCCTCGCAGGACTCGGGGTTTTCCAGGGAGCAGGCGATCGCCTCGGCGTCGGGCGAAGCCGTCTGCTGTACGGGGATGGGTGCGGCGACAGTCGCCGCGGCGCCGGCCGCGCGGGCGATGCGGGTCGCCGGGCGGGAGCGCAGGTAGTACGTCGTCTTCAGGCCCTTCTTCCAGGCGTACGCGTACATCGAGCTGAGCTTGCCGATGGTGGGCGAGGCCAGGAAGAGGTTGAGCGACTGGCTCTGGTCGAGGTACGGCGTCCGGGCCGCGGCCATGTCGATCAGCGCGCGCTGCGGCAGCTCCCACGCGGTGCGGTAGAGGGCGCGGATCTCCTGGGGGATCCAGCTCAGACCCTCGATCGAGCCGTTGGAGTCGCGCAGCGCCTCGCGGGTCTGGGCGTCCCAGATGCCGTGCTTCTTCAGGTCGTTCACCAGGTAGGCGTTCACCTGGAGGAACTCACCGCTGAGCGTCTCGCGCTTGAAGAGGTTGGAGACCTGCGGCTCGATGCACTCGTACACGCCGGCGATCGACGCGATGGTCGCCGTCGGGGCGATGGCGAGCAGGAGCGAGTTGCGCATGCCGGTCGCGGCGATACGGGTACGCAGCGCGGCCCAGCGCTCCGGCCAGGTGACCTCGACGCCGTAGTGGTCGGGGTGCAGGACGCCGCGGGCGGCGCGGGTCTGGGACCAGGCGGGCAGGGGGCCGTTGCGCTCGGCGAGGTCGCAGGACGCCTCGTATGCGGCGAGCATGATGCGCTCGGCGATCTTCGTGGACAGCACCTGCGCCTCCGCGGAGTCGAACGGCAGGCGCAGCTTGAAGAAGACGTCCTGCAGGCCCATCGCGCCCAGGCCGACCGGGCGCCACTTGGTGTTGGAGCGGCCGGCCTGCTCGGTCGGGTAGAAGTTGATGTCGACGACCCGGTCGAGGAAGGTCACGGCGGTACGGACGGTCTCGTCCAGCCGCTCCCAGTCGATCTCCCCTGAAGGCAGCACGAACGCGCCCAGGTTGACCGAACCCAGGTTGCAGACGGCCGTCTCGCCGTCGTCCGTCACTTCGAGGATCTCGGTGCAGAGGTTCGAGGAGTGGACGACCTTGCCGGGCTCGGCGGTCTGGTTGGCTGTCCGGTTCGAGGCGTCCTTGAAGGTCATCCAGCCGTTGCCGGTCTGGGCGAGCGTACGCATCATCCGGCCGTACAGCTGGCGGGCCGGGACGGTGGTGCGGGCCAGGCCCTGGGCTTCCGCCGTGCGGTAGGCGCGGTCGAACTCGTCGCCCCACAGGTCGACCAGCTCGGGCACGTCGGCGGGGGAGAACAGCGACCAGTCGGCGTCGGCCTCGACGCGGCGCATGAACTCGTCCGGGATCCAGTGCGCGAGGTTGAGGTTGTGCGTACGGCGGGCTTCTTCGCCGGTGTTGTCGCGCAGCTCCAGGAACTCCTCGATGTCCGCGTGCCAGGTCTCCAGGTAGACGCAGGCCGCGCCCTTGCGCCGGCCGCCCTGGTTGACCGCCGCGACCGAGGAGTCGAGGGTGCGCAGGAACGGGACGATGCCGTTGGAGTGGCCGTTCGTGCCGCGGATCAGCGAACCGCGGGAGCGGATACGGGAGTACGAGAGTCCGATGCCGCCCGCGTGCTTCGAGAGCCGCGCGACCTGGTGGTAGCGGTCGTAGATCGAGTCGAGTTCGTCCAGCGGTGAGTCCAGCAGGTAGCAGGAGGACATCTGCGGGTGGCGGGTGCCGGAGTTGAAGAGGGTGGGGGAGGAGGGGAGGTAGTCCAGGCGGCTCATCAGCCGGTAGAGCGCGGCGACTTCGTCGACCGAGCGCGGGCTCTCGTCCTGTGCCAGTCCTGCCGCGACGCGCAGCATGAAGAACTGCGGGGTCTCGATGACCTGGCGGGTGATCGGGTGGCGCAGCAGGTAGCGGCTGTGCAGGGTGCGCAGGCCGAAGTAGCCGAAGCGGTCGTCCGCACCGTCGGCGAGCGACATGTCGACCAGCGTGTCCAGCCGGTCCGCGTGCGTACGGACGAACTCGGCCGTACGGTCGGCGATCAGGCCCTCCCGGTGCCCCACCGCGACGGACGCGGAGAACGACACCGCGCCCTGGCCGGCCGCCTCGTCCGCGATCGCGAGGGTCAGCAGGCGCGCCGCGAGCCGCGAGTAGGCCGGGTCCTCGGAGATGAGACCCGCGGCCGCCTCGGTGGCCAGGCCCCGCAGCTCGGCCTCGTCCGACCGCGCGTTCCGGCCGCGCAGCGCCGCCGCGGCGACCCTGCCGGGGTCGGTGTCCGGCAGATCGGCGGTGAGGTCGGTCAGGGTCCGCAGCAGTGCGGTCCCCGGTCCGTCGGCAACCTGTTCGGCAACCTGGGCTGAAGCAGGACCGGCTGGCGCGATGGTCACGGGGTTCTCTCCCTCGCTCGGCTCGGGGCCACGGGGAAGCGGGGGCGCTCACGGGCGTACGCAACCGGCACCGGGCAGCACACCACGCAGCGTCCACCGGCCTATCCGCGAGGCCCGGACGTATCGGCTCCGGATCGGTCGAACCGGAGGCGCCGTCGGCAGGTGTTCGGACTCCTGGGTGTGCGAATGCGCACCAATGCACCGTTGCGGGACAGTTCCGGATTTCCACCGGATTCCCCTGCGGCGACAGCGAGCACGAGCATACATGTGGGGGCCGTGCGATGAGGCACCCCCCACATGTTGTGTCGTGGGTCGCTACCGGGTCCATTCGCAGTGCTCTGGGCTTCACCCCGGAGGTGAGGCGAATCTCTAGCCTGCAATGACCTGCGGCTAGAGCGGACGGTGCACGACGCGTGATGGTCCGCGTTCGTGAGCATGCTGGAGTACAAGGCCGTCAAGCACGGCCGCACTCTCACCAAGGTGGATCGGGTGTATCCGTCCTCGCAGGTGTGCTCGGCATGCGGGCACCGTGACGGCCCCCAAGCCCCTGCACATCCGGGCCTGGACCTGCACCGAATGCGGCACCCGCCACGACCGGGACCACAACGCCGCGAAGAACGTCGAACACGAAGGCCGCCGCATACGGGCGGCGGCTCCCTAACACAGCACCGTCCACCCCCGGACCGGGGGCCTCGCACCGGTAACGGCACGCCAGGGACGGAATCCGACCAATTCATGTGGGGGAGGAGGTCAAAGCTCCAACTCGTAGGCGAAGAGCGGGAGGCCCGGTATCGGCTCCCAATCGCGCTGCGGGGCGCGGGTGAAGCCCAGCCGTTCGTAGATCCGGTGGGCGTCCAGCATGGTGGGCTGCGTGGACAGGACAAGCCGCTCGACGCCGTGGAGCGCCCGTGCCCGCTCGATACACGCCCGCACCAGAGCCTCGCCCGCACCACGCCCCCGCCCCTCGCGGGCGACGGCCAGCATCCGGAACTCCGCCTCGCCGTCCCGCGCGATGTCGGCCCACGCGCTGCCGGGGGGTGCGAAGGTCACCCCGCCCAGCAGCTCCCCGTCGTGCACCGCGACGAGCACCTCCGCGCCGACCGCCCGCCGGGCCACGTCCCGCAGGACGTGGAGGTAGTCGTCGTCCTCCCCGAAGTCCAGCAGCCCGTCCCCGAGATACGCCTGCGCGGTGATCTCGCCCAGCTGCTTGTACTCCTCTGCCCGGGCCTGCCGGATGGTGATGTCCATGTACCGAAGTGTGCCGCACGGGTACGACAACGGGCCGCCGCATTTCCCCCGGAGGGGATGCGACGGCCCGTTGGGCGGTGCTGGGGGGCTCAGCAGCAGCGGAAGCCTTCCCGTGGATCAGCTTCTCGCGCGTCCGTACGGCTGCGCTCGAACTCGCGCCGGTCCATCACCTCGGCGGCCGGATTGCAGGCCCGGGCGTGGGCGACGTACTTGTCGTACACCGCCTCGCCCGACACCTCGCGTACGTACCAGCGGATCCAGTTCACGGCCCGCCCGAGCCGGGTCGCGAGGGTCGCGGGGTTCATGCCTGGCCGGTCCCCGCCGGGACGGTGTCCATGTCCTTGCGGACACCGCCGTCCGGGCCGAGTCCGGCCGCCGCGAACTCGGCCTTCTCCTCCTTCGTGGCGATCAGGCTCGCCGGTGCGAGGAGCTTGGACTCGGTGTACGGGACCTCGGCCAGCTTGACGCCCTCCGGGTTGCTGATGGCCCGGTAGCAGACCCGCGCCGCGTCCGCGATGACCACGACGATGAGGACGGCGAAGAGCACTGAGAGCACCCCGTCGACCGTGGCGTTGGTGACGACCGTGTGCATGTCGTCCATGGTCTTGGCGGGCGGCAGCACCTTGTCGGCGTCGATGCCCGCCTGGAACTTCTCGCGCTGGGCGAAGAAGCCGACCTTGGTGTCGTCCGAGAAGATCTTCATCCAGCTCGCGGTGAGCGTGACGGCCACGTCCCAGGCGAGCGGGACCGCCGTGACCCAGGCCCACTTCAGCCGGCCGGACTTGACCAGCAGCGTCGTACATACGGCGAGCGCCACGGCGGCGAGCAGCTGGTTGGCGATACCGAACAGCGGGAAGAGCTGGTTGATGCCGCCCAGCGGGTCGTGCACGCCCACCCACAGGAAGTAGCCCCAGCCGCCGACGACGACCGCGCTGGCGAACCAGACGCCCGGCTTCCAGCTGACCTGGCGGAACGGCTTGTAGACGTTGCCCAGCATGTCCTGGAGCATGAAGCGCCCGACGCGGGTGCCCGCGTCCACGGTGGTGAGGATGAACAGCGCCTCGAACATGATCGCGAAGTGGTACCAGAAGGCCTTCATCGCCGTACCGCCGACCACGGCGGAGAAGATCTCCGACATACCGAGCGCGAAGGTCGGCGCACCGCCGGTCCGCGACAGCAGGCTGGCTTCGTCGACGTCCTTGGCGGCCTGCGCCAGCTGCTCGGGCGAGATGGTGAACCCGAGGTTCGTCACCGCCTGCGAGGCGGACTCGACGGTCGTGCCGACGACACCGGCCGGGGAGTTGATGGCGAAGTACAGGCCCGGGTCGATGATGCAGGCCGTGATCATCGCCATGATGGCGACGAACGACTCGGTCAGCATCGCCCCGTAGCCGATCACCCGGACCTGGGTCTCCTTCTGGATCATCTTCGGGGTGGTGCCCGAGGAGACCAGGGAGTGGAAGCCGGAGAGCGCACCGCAGGCGATGGTGATGAAGACGAAGGGGAACATCGAGCCGGCGAAGACCGGTCCGTCCCCGCGGCTCGCGAACTCGGTGACCGCGTCCATCTTCAGGGTCGGCAGGGCGATCACGACGCCCAGTGCGAGCAGCCCGATCGTGCCGACCTTCATAAAGGTGGAGAGGTAGTCGCGCGGCGCGAGCAGCATCCACACCGGCAGTACGGAGGCCAGGAATCCGTACACGATCATCCAGATGACGAGCGTGCCCTTCTCCAGCGTGAAGGTGTCGGCGAGCGAGGAGTCGGCGACCCAGCCGCCCGCGACGATGGCGAGCAGCAGCAGCGCCACGCCGATGACGGAGACCTCGGTGACCTTGCCCGGCCGCAGTGTGCGCAGGTAGACACCCATGAACAGGGCGATCGGGATGGTCATGCCGATGGAGAAGACGCCCCACGGCGAGTCCGCCAGGGCGTTGACGATCACCAGTGCCAGCACGGCCAGCAGGATGATCATGATGGCGAAGACAGCGACCAGTGCGGACGCGCCGCCGAAGGGCCCTATCTCGTCCCGGGCCATCTGGCCCAGCGACCGGCCGTTGCGGCGGGTCGAGAAGAAGAGCGTCACCATGTCCTGGACGGCGCCGGCGAAGATGACGCCCGCGACGATCCAGATCGTGCCCGGCAGGTAGCCCATCTGGGCGGCGAGGACCGGGCCGACCAGCGGACCCGCGCCCGCGACCGCCGCGAAGTGGTGCCCGAAGAGCACCCGGCGGTCGGTGGGGTGGAAGTCGACACCGTTGTCAAGGCGTTCGGCGGGGGTGGCCCGCGTTTTGTCCACCTTCAGTACGCGGTTGGCGATGAAGCGGGAGTAGAAGCGGTACGCGATCGCGTACGAGCCGAGGGCGGCCGCGAGCATCCAGGCGGCGGAGATGTCCTCGCCGCGGGAGAGCGCGAGCACGGCCCAGCCGATCGCGCCCGTGAGGGCGACGACTGACCAGACCGCTATCGACTTCGGAGTAAGGCCCCGCTTGGTGGCGGTGGTGGGTGATGCCGGCTCTGGCATGGTGTTCCGTCCCCTCGCTGATCACCTGCTTAATGCGCAGGAAATCTAGGCGACTGTCTCGGCAGGCGTCACCCCCCGTCCGTATATCGGTACGAGAACGATGTCGGTCCGGGCTGGTCAGCCGCTCAGCCGCTCGGCCGCTGGAGCCGCGCCACGAACTTGTAGCGGTCGCCGCGGTAGACGGAGCGGACCCACTCCACCGGCTCGCCGTTCGCGTCCAGCGAGTGGCGCGACAGCATCAGCATCGGCAGGCCCACGTCGGTGCCGAGCAGCCCGGCCTCGCGCGGGGTGGCCAGCGAGGTCTCGATCGTCTCCTCGGCCTCGGCGAGGTGGACGTCGTACACCTCGGCCAGCGCCGTGTAGAGGGACGTGTACTTGACCAGCGAGCGGCGCAGCGCGGGGAAGCGCTTGGCCGACAGGTGGGTGGTCTCGATGGCCATCGGCTCACCGCTGGCGAGCCGCAGCCGCTCGATCCGCAGCACCCGTCCGCCGGTGGTGATGTCGAGCAGTCCCGCGAGCGTGTCGTCGGCCGTCACATAGCCGATGTCCAGCAGCTGAGAGGTGGGTTCGAGGCCCTGGGCCCGCATGTCCTCCGTGTAGGAGGTGAGTTGGAGCGCCTGGGAGACCTTGGGCTTGGCGACGAACGTGCCCTTGCCCTGGATCCGCTCCAGCCGGCCTTCGACGACCAGCTCCTGCAGTGCCTGCCGCACGGTGGTGCGCGACGTGTCGAACTCGGCGGCGAGTGTCCGCTCCGGCGGCACCGGGGTGCCCGGCGGCAGTGTCTCCGTCATGTCGAGCAAGTGCCGCTTGAGGCGGTAGTACTTGGGCACGCGTGCGGTGCGGGTGGCCGCCCCCGCCTTACTGCTCTCGGAATCCGTGCTTCCCCCGTCGGTGGCCATGCCCCGCCTTCCCGACTCCTGTCCTGCTGCCGTCACCGGCTCCTCCGTACGTAGCGGCTCACATCGTGACACGGGCCGGTCCGAGGACGTCGCCCTCCCTCAGGTGTCGGTCCGATAACGGACGCGACTGCCCTTCTTATACACCCTTGACACCCCTAAAGGTCTAGGCCAAGCTCCGAGTACTGGTCTAAACCATTAAAGACCAGGTCCCAGCCCCACGGCAGTACTTGGCGTATGTCACCGCGGCGGGCAGTGGATTGCAGGCATCCCTGAGGAGTGTGGCGTGAAGCGCAAGCTCATCGCGGCGGTAGGCGTCGCGGGCATGATGGTCGGCGTTGTGGCCTGTGGTAGCGACAGCGACAGCAAGGGCACCACGGACGCGAACGGCAACAAGACCCTGACCGTCTGGGTGATGGACGGTTCGGCTCCGGCCCCGTGGCTCGAGGCCGTGAACAAGGAGTTCGAGGCCAAGCACAAGGGCGTCAAGGTCAAGGTCGAGACCCAGCAGTGGAACGGCATCCAGGAGAAGGTCACCACGGCCCTCTCCGAGGACACCCCGCCGGACGTGCTCGAGCTCGGTAACACCCAGACCGCGGGGTACGCGGCCACCGGCGGCCTCGCCGACCTGTCCGCCGACAAGGCCACCCTCGGCGGCGACGGCTGGAACAAGGGCATGCTCGCGTCGGCCGAGTACGACGGCAAGCTGTACTCCGCCCCGTGGTACGCGGCCAACCGCGTCGTCGTCTACGACAAGGCGGCGTACGCGAAGGCGAAGGTGACCCCGCCGAAGACCCGCGACGAGTGGATCGCCGGCCTGGAGAAGCTGAAGGCCGCCGACAGCAAGTCCCAGCCGATCTACCTGCCCGGCCAGAGCTGGTACGTGCTCGCCGGACTCATCTGGGACGAGGGCGGCGACTTCGCGGTCAAGGACGGCGACAAGTGGAAGGGCACTCTTTCCACCCCCGAGGCAGCCTCCGCGATGGAGTTCTACAAGAAGCTGCAGTCCTATTCGACCGCTCCGAAGGACAAGGACGAGGCCACCCCGCAGCAGTCCACCGACATCGTCCCCAAGGGAGGCGTCGCCTCGTGGATCGGTCTCGGCTGGGAGGCCGGCGGTGCGATCGACGCGATGAAGAAGGCCGGCAAGACGGCCGACTTCGGGTACTTCCCGATCCCGGGCAAGACCGCGGACAAGCCGGGCAGCGTGTTCTTCGGCGGCTCGAACCTCGCCATCTCCGAGCGGTCCAAGAACAAGGACCTGGCCAAGGAGTGGCTGGCGCTGGCCGCCGGCAAGGACCAGATGACCAAGTACAGCGCCGCCGTCACCGGCGCGCTGCTGCCGAACAACGACTCGGCGCAGTTCAAGCCGGAGGCCGGCTCCTTCGCCGAGGCCATGGCCGCCGCCGCGGCCGCGGGCAACATCACCCCGGTCACCCCGGGCTGGGCGAACGTGGAGACCGCGCCCAACCCGATCAAGGAGTACATGACCAAGGTGCTCAAGGGTGAGGACGCCAAGAAGGCGGGCGAGGCGGCCGACAAGGTCATCACCGAGCGCATCAACCAGCAGTAGTCAACCAGCAGTAGTCATGCAGCAGTAGTCATGACCGGTGGTCACGGCCGGCGCTCAGCGCGCGCCGGCCGGGCCACCGGATTCTGCAGTGACGGCGGCCGTTGTCGTGGCCGCCTTGCCCGGTGGGCGCGGGAGCCCCAGAACCGCGAGGAAGAAGACCATGACCGTGCACTCCCAGGGAGTGGCGACCTCTGCTCCGGAGGATGCGCCCGGGAAGGCGGCAACGGAGTCGAAGACTCCGCCGCCCCCTTCCGGCCCCAGTTCCGGTTCCAAGGAAGTCCGTCGGCCTCCTCGCGGCAGACGGGCGCTGCCCGCCGGGCTGTTGCCGTATCTGCTGGTGGCCCCCGCGATCGTCTGCGGCGCGCTGCTTCTGCTGTATCCACTCGTCCGCAACGTGGTCCTCTCCTTCCAGCAGGTCAACCGGAAGGAGCTGATCACCCGCGAGACGGTGTGGACCGGCTTCAGCAACTACACCGAGCTGCTGGGTGACCCCGACTTCTGGACGGTGGTCCTGCGCAGCTTCGCGTTCACCGCCGCGAACGTCGTCCTGATCATGGCGGTCGGCACGCTCATCGGCATCCTCCTGGGCCGCCTCGGCAAGAAGATGCGGCTGGTGCTCTCGGTGGCGCTGGTGATGGCCTGGGCCATGCCGATCGTCGCCTCCGTGACCGTGTTCCGCTGGCTCTTCGACGAGCAGTTCGGCGTCGCCAACTGGCTGATGCGCACCCTCGGTTTCGCCGGATACGACCAGCACAACTGGTTCGAGACGGGCTTCTCGACCCTCACCATCGTCACCGTGCTGGTGGTCTGGGGCTCGATCCCGTTCGTGGCGCTCAACATGTACGCGGGCCTGACGACCATCGGCAGCGAGCTGTACGAGGCGGCCCGGATGGACGGCGCGGGCGGCTGGCGGATCTTCTGGTCCGTGGTCTTCCCGAACCTGAAGCCGTTCTTCCTGATCACCACGTTCCTGGAGATCATCTGGGTCTTCAAGGCATTCACCCAGGTGTACGCGATGAACCAGGGCGGCCCGGACCGCGCCTCCGAGATCCTTCCCGTCTTCGCCTACATCGAGGGCCAGGGCCAGGGTCACTACGGGCTCGCCGCGGCGATCTCCGTACTGACCATCCTCATCCTGGTCGTCCTCATGTCCTTCTACTTCCGCCTGATCCTGAAGCAGGAGGAGGAGAGTTGAACAGCAACGTGTCCCCTGGCGTCCGCCGCGCCAAGCGGCCCATCCGGTTCGGCGCGATCGGCAAGAACGCCGCCGCGCTCGTGCTCGCCGCCGGCTTCGTCTTCCCGGTCTACTGGATGTTCTCGTCCTCGCTGAAGCCGCAGAGCGAGATCCTCAGCAAGGACCCGGTCTTCTTCTTCGCGCCGACCTTCGACAACTACACCAAGGCGACGAACGTCGACCTGTTCTGGACATATGTCCAGAACAGCTTCATCGTCACCGTCGGCGCGGTGCTCCTCGCCCTCGTCGTCGCCCTGGCCGCGAGCTTCGCCATCGCCCGGATGAAGTTCAAGGGCCGCAAGGGCCTCGTACTCGCCGTCATGATGGCTCAGATGGCGCCCTGGGAAGTCATGGTCATCGTGATGTACCTGATCGCCCGCGACGGGGACATGCTGAACAGCATTCCGCTGCTCACCGCGATCTACTTCGTCATGGTGCTGCCCTTCACCATCTGGACCCTGCGCGGCTTCATCGCCGCCGTCCCGGTGGAGCTGGAGGAGGCCGCGCTGATCGACGGCTGCAACCGCGGCCAGGCGTTCTTCAAGGTGATCTTCCCGCTGCTCGCGCCCGGTCTGATGTCCACCTCGCTCTTCGGCTTCATCACGGCCTGGAACGAGTTCGCCATGGTCCTCATCCTCAACAAGGACAAGGAAGCGCAGACCCTGACGCTGTGGCTGACGCAGTTCCAGACGGCCTTCGGCAGCGACTGGGGCGCCACGATGGCGGCCTCCTCGCTCTTCGCCGTCCCCGTGCTCGTCGTCTTCCTCTTCCTCCAGCGACGGGCCGTCGGCGGGATGACCGCCGGCGCAGTGAAGGGATAACGCCTCCCCATGACGACCCTCGCCCACGGCACGGCCACGTCCTCCCAGGACGGACTGACCCGCGACGCGCTCGCCGTCCTCCAGCCCGGGTTCCCCGGCACCACCGCCCCCGACTGGCTGCTCCGCCGGGTCGGCGAAGGCCTGTCCTCCGTCGGCCTGTTCGGCCGCAACATCGCCTCGCCCGAGCAACTCGCCGCGCTCACCGCCCAGTTGCTGGCCGAGCGGGACGACGTACTCGTGGCGATCGACGAGGAGGGCGGCGACGTCACCCGCCTGGAAGTGCGGCACGGTTCGTCGTTCCCCGGCAATCTCGCACTGGGCGCGGTCGACGACACCGATCTGACCCGGGAGGTCGCCCGCGAGCTGGGCCGCCGGCTCGCCGAATGCGGTGTCAACCTCAACTGGGCGCCCTCCGCCGATGTCAACTCGAACCCGGGCAATCCAGTCATCGGTGTACGGTCCTTCGGCGCCGGCACCGACCTCGTCGCCCGGCACACCGCTGCGTACATCGAGGGCCTGCAGTCCGCCGGCGTCGCGGCCTGCACCAAGCACTTCCCCGGCCACGGCGACACGGCCGTCGATTCGCACCACGCGCTGCCCCGCATCGATGTGGATCTGGACACACTGCACGCCCGTGAGCTGGCACCATTCCGCGCCGCCATCGCAGGGGGCTCGAAAGCGGTGATGAGTGCGCATATTCTGCTTCCCGCGCTCGACCCCACCCGCCCGGCGACCCTCAGCCCGCAGATCCTCACCGGTCTGCTGCGTGAAGAGCTGGGCTACCAGGGGCTGATCGTCACGGACGGCATGGAGATGCAAGCGATCTCCGCCACGTACGGCATCGAGCGCGGCAGTGTCCTCGCGATCGCCGCGGGCGCCGACGCCATCTGTGTGGGCGGCGGCCTCGCCGACGAGGAGACCGTACTGCGCCTGCGCGACGCGCTGGTCGGTGCGGTACGCGAAGGTCACCTGCCCGAGGAACGGCTGGCCGACGCGGCAGCCCGGGTCCGCGCGCTCGCTGAGTGGACGCGGCGGACCAGGGGGGCTTCGGGGCCGGGCGCGGCTTCACAGGAGGGGACCGCGCCCGGCACCGGCATCGGTCTGACCGCCGCCCGGCGCGCGCTGCGCGTCACCCCCGGACCGCATGCGGCCACGTTCGAGCCGCTCACGGCCGCCCCGTACGTCGCCGCCCTCACCCCGGTCGCGAACATCGCCGTCGGAGACGAGACCCCGTGGGGCGTGGCCGCCGAGCTGGCGCGCCTGCTCCCCGGTACGGAGACCGGCACGTACGCCGACCCGGTCACGCCCGAGACCGTACTGAAGGACGCGGGCGACCGCCGGATCGTCGCCGTCGTACGCGACGTCCACCGCCACCCGTGGATGGCCGGCGCGCTGGACGCCCTGCTCGACGCCCGCCCCGACACGGTCGTGGTGGAGATGGGCGTGCCCCAGGCGCCGCAGAGGGGAGCCGTGCACATCGCGACCCATGGCGCCGCCCGGGTCTGCGGACGGGCCGCGGCGGAGGTCATCGCCGGAGTCTGACTTCCGGATACGGCGGTGGCCGGGCCCCTCTCGGGGGCCCGGCCACCTTCCCATCGGTACCGTCTACAGCCCCTGCCAGGCCGGCTTCGCGGCGTAGGTGGCGCGGAAGTAGTCCGCGAGCTTGAGCTTGGACGCCGCGGCCTCGTCCACCACGACCGTCGCGTGCGGGTGCAACTGCAGCGCGGAGGCGGGCACCAGCGCGGAGACGGGGCCTTCGACGGACTGCGCGACGGCGTCGGCCTTGCCCTCGCCGGTGGCGAGCAGCACCAGGTGGCGGGCCTCCAGGATGGTCCCGATGCCCTGCGTGATGACGTGGTGGGGTACCTCGGCGAGGCTGTCGAAGAACCGGGCGTTGTCCTCCCGGGTCTGCTGGGTGAGGGTCTTGATCCGGGTGCGGGAGGCGAGCGAGGAGCACGGCTCGTTGAAGCCGATGTGCCCGTCGGTGCCGATGCCGAGCAGCTGGAGGTCCACTCCGCCGGCCTCGGCCAGCGCGCGGTCGTACGCCTCGCAGGCGGCCTGGACGTCCTCGGCGGTGCCGTCGGGGCCGATGAAGGAGCCTTCGGTCAGGCCGAGCGGTTCCACGACCTCGCGCAGCACGACCGAGCGGTAGGACTCGCGGTGCCCGGCGGGCAGGCCGACGTACTCGTCGAGCTGGCAGACGCGGGCGCGGGTGGCGTCCACGGCGCCGGACCGGACGGCGGCGGCCAGGGCCTGGTAGATGGGCAGCGGGGTCGAGCCGGTGGCCACGCCGAGCAGAGCGTCGGGCTTGCGGCTCAGCAGGGCGCCGATGGCCTCCGCGATGAGCTCGCCCCCTGCTTTGGCGTCCGGGACGATGACAACTTCCACGCTGGGCCTGCCGATCTGGAGAGTGGTCTCATGTGGTATAGACCAATCTAGCAGAGGTGGCGTGTTGTGTCCGGAGATGGTCGACTGGGCGTCGTGTCCGCCAGCGAGCAGCCGGGCCGGATCATGTCCGGCGAGATGGCCGAGCAGCCCCTCGTGCTGCGGCGCATCCTCGAGCAGGGAGCGCCGAAGATCCGCGAGGTCGCCGAGCGCATCGCGGCGAAGAGCCCGCGCTTCGTACTGCTCACCGCGCGCGGCACGTCCGACAACGCGGCGCTCTACGCGAAGTACCTCCTGGAGGTGCGGCTCGGCCTGCCGTGCGGCCTGACCTCGATGTCCACCACGACGGCGTACGGCGCGAAGCCGGACCTCACCGACGTACTGGTGATCACGGTCAGCCAGTCCGGCGGCTCGCCGGACCTGATCGCCTCCACCAAGGCGGCCCGGGAGGCCGGAGCACCCTCGCGGTCACCAACAACGCGGACTCGCCGCTCGCCGCGGTCTCCGAGCACCACATCGACATCCTCGCGGGTCCGGAGAAGGCGCTGCCGGCGACGAAGACGTACACCGCCTCGCTGCTGGCGCTGTACCTCTTCGTGGAGGGGCTGCGGGGCGGCGAAGGTTCGGCGGCCGAAGTGCTGCCGGAACTCGCCGAGCAGATCCTCGGCCGCCAGGCGGAGGTACGGACGCTGGCCTCCCGGTACCGGTTCGCCGAGCGCATGGTGATCACCTCGCGCGGGTACGGCTATCCGACCGCGAAGGAGGCCGCGCTGAAGCTCATGGAGACGAGCTACATCCCCGCCCTCTCCTACTCCGGCGCTGACCTCCTGCACGGCCCGCTCGCCATGGTCGACAACATCTTCCCGGTGATCGCCGTCGTGACGGACGGCAGGGGCGGCGAGGCCCTCCAGCCCGTCCTGGACCGGCTGCGCGGCCGCGGCGCGGACCTGGTCGTGGTCGGGCCGAGGGCCCAGGTAGAGGCGGCTTCGGCGGGCTTCGTCCTGCCCATGGAGGGCGTCGCGGAAGAGGTCCAGCCGATCCTGGAGATCCTGCCGCTCCAGATGCTCGCGTACGAGGTGACGATCGCCCGCGGCCAGGACCCGGATGCACCCCGGGCACTGGCCAAGGTCACCGAAACGCGCTAGCCGCTAGCCGCTAGCCGCTAGTGTCCTGCGCCGGAGATCCGTCGGCAGAAACGGGCGAGGGAGTCGAGGATCTCCTCGGCTGTCTTGGTCC
>NZ_JANAVP010000027.1 GCF_024213665.1 Streptomyces sp. A3M-1-3 | reverse complement strand
CAGGTCTGTCTTCACACACTGACATTGGACGCCCTCGTCCTATGTCCGCAGGCCATCCCTTGGACTCATTCATCTAGGGCCTGTTCTGAGTTGAGATCACGCGAGGACTGGCAGGCTGCGTAGTACGCAGGCCGCCGCAGGCGGTCGGACCGGTCGTCCTGGTCACCCGCGGAGCGCGCAAACGCGAGATTCTGTGCCGCCGCCCCTGGGAGAGCGTGCTGGCCGCGGCGACCGAGCGGCTTGAGGCCCCCGGGACCGCCAGCTATCTGTTCCGTCCGAACTACCACAGCCGCGGGAAGAACGCGGTCACCAACTTCCTGGACCGAACCAAGCCCAGCCAGGGCGTTCGACGGCTGTCCGTGACACGTCTGCGATCGACCTGGCTGGTCGGCCTGTTCAACGACCGGGTGCCCATCACCGTGATCGTCGCAGCAGCGGGTGTCGACACCCTGCACGGCCTCTCGCGCATCCTGCCGTATCTCGACGCCGTCCCCGCGCACGAAGCCGCGACACTGCTGCGGGGCGATTGATGACTACGCCCAGCGGTCCGCCCCGCAACCGGCACGAACGGCTGCTGGCCATGCGTGCCGAACGAAGGCTCCTGCACGACGCCGACGTCGAAGCCGCCATCGATGCTGTGGACAACAACGGGCTCATCCCCCTCCTCCAGGACTTTGTCCACCTCGGCCGCGGCCGCAAACTGCGCCTCAGGGCCCTTCTGACCGGCATCGAGCTGCGCGCCGCGCGTGCCGACAGAAATCCGGACCCGCGCGGTCGGGCTACCTCAGTGAGAACGATCAACCAGGTCGGCACACGGCGGACAGCAAAGCGGGAACAAGAGCCCGGCAACGAGTAACTAGCCCATCTTGTCTGGCGAGTTGATAACCCGGGTTATCAACTATTCAAACCATTCAAGGTTCCAATCTCCCTATCGTTCCGTCCCGTTGGCGAGCAGCGCAGCAGGCACCTGCCGCACCGCCGTCCACTCCGCCCGTCCCCTCCGCACCACCGACCGGCGCCCGGGAGGCACCTCATGACCGAGACGGAACAGTCCGAGCAGAACGTGCACCACTCCACCGACCCCGCCCAGCCCGACCAGCCCGCGACTGTGGCCGAACTCGTGCAGAGGCGTCTCGAGGAGTCGTCGCTCAGCGAGCCCGTGAAGGTACTCCTGCAGGAGGGGCTGGGCAACGGCGAGGCCCGGGGGACGTCTTCCGTCGGCCGGATCTACCTCGAATCCGTCGCCGTCACCGGGTTCCGCGGCATCGGCCCCCGGACCTGGCTGGGCCTCAGCCCCCGGCCCGGCGTGAACCTGGTCGTGGGCCGCAACGGCTCGGGGAAGTCCAGCATCGCCGAGGGCATCGAAACGGCCTTCACCGGCATCAACATGAGGTGGCACGGTCTGCACGCTTCGCGCAGCAGCAACTGGCGCAACCTCCACCACGGCGGCGGCAAGCCGGAGATCGAGGTCAAGCTCGCCATCGAGGGCGACGCCGGCCGCAGCACGCTCACCCGCACCTGGGACGGGGAGGACTTCGGCGCCTCCCGGGGCGAGCTCAAGCGGCCGGGACACGGCCGCGGCGCCGTCGACCAGGTGGACTGGAAGCAGGCCATGGAGGACTACCGGCCCTTCCTGTCGTACGTCGATCTCGACCGCATGATCAGCGGCAAGCCCGCCCAGATGTACGACGCCATCGCCTCGATCCTTGGCCTCAGGCATGTCAGCGCGGCCGACGGCCGGCCGGGTGGAGGAGAAGGCACTCGACGACGCGGCGAAGGCGGCGAAGGCGGAAGTGCCGGAACTCATGGCCGCTCTCTACGGCCTGGAGGACGACGAGCGGGCGGTCCACGCGCTCGTGGCCCCCGATACCCCGGGCAGCCCGGCCTTGCCGAGCTGCGCCTCGCGGCCGGTGCCCAGGGGCCCGACATGGAACAGGTCGACGCGGCGGTGGCCCGGCTGAGCAGGGCCCTCGCCGACGAGGAGGATGTACGCGGCACTAGCGCCGAGGAGGCCCACCAGCGCGCCGACCTCCTCGCCAAGGCCCTGTCCCACAGCGACCGGCACCCCGACGAGGAAGCCTGCCCGGTCTGCGGGGCGGACGGCGTGCTGGACGCGGACTGGGCCGCGAGCGCCGCCGCGCAGGTCGCCGTCCTGAGGCAGGAGGCGAAGGCCGCCGACGACGCGCGCCGCGAACTGCGGTCGGCCGCGCAGGCCGTGCAGGACCTCGTGTACAGGCCTCAGCGGATCCCGGCCGCTCTAACCGACCCGTGGGGCGCCTGGACCGCCTGCCGGACGATCAGCGATGCCGGCGAGCTGGCCCGGCGTGCGCGTGAGGCCGCCGCGACCCTGGCCGACGCCTGCGCTGTGGTCAGTCAGAGCGCCGCCAAGGAGCTCGAGAGGCGGGACGAGCGCTGGCGCCTGCTCGTCATCCGCCTCGCCGCCCGGGCGGAAAGGGCCCGGGCCGCCGAGGAGAACGATCCGCGGCTGAGGAACATCCGCAAGGCCCGCGCATGGATCAAGAAGCTGTGCACCGAGCTGCGGGAGCGGCGCATGGAGGGCTTCGCCGACCACTCGCAGCAGATCTGGGAGAAGCTCCGCCAGGAGAGCGACATCGACCTCAACGGCGTGAGCCTGCGGGGCAGCGAGAAGGCCGCCGTCCGCTCGCTCGTCATGGACGTCTCCGTCGACGGTCAGGACGCTTCGGCCCTCGGCGTCATGAGCCAGGGGGAGCTGCACTCCCTCGCACTCTCCCGGCGCCACAGCCGCCGGCCGTCACCGCGGGGCCTCCCTCGCCCTTCGGACGGCACTGGAGATCTGCATCGACCGGGTGCTGGACGCCGCGGTGCCCGGGCTGTCCCGGACCACGGGCAGGGCCAAGCTGCTCTGTCTGCGCTGCTACACGGCGGCAGAGACGGCCCGTCGCGCCAAGGCCACCTGGTCGCACCTGTGCCTGGGGTGCCACTACCACCAGTACGAGATCGGCCCCACACACGACCAGGTCCGCACCTGGCGTGCGGAGGTCGGGGAGCTGGTCCGGGAACTGACGTCCTGACTGTTCGTCACTGTCCGGTCTCTGATAGTTGTTTCAACGGGGTACGGGCGCATGGCCCGTAGCGGCGTCCCGCCGGCGCCGCAGGGAGGGATGCACACATGAGCACCACCACACGCGACGAGGTCCTCGCCGTCGAGCAGAAGGCGGTTGACCACGCGTACGACTGCTACACGGCGCGGCTGGCCGGGATGAGCGGGACGTCGGCCGCCGCGGCATCGGCGAGCGGTAAGGACGGCATCGCCAACCGGATCGACGCGGAGGCGCGGGCCGCGGCGTACGGCGGGCTCGGCGACGAGGCGCTGGTCTTCTCCCGCGTCGACGCGCCGGAGGAGCCCGGCGGTGAGCCCCGCCCCTGGTACATCGGTCGACGGATCGTGTACGACTCCGCGAAAGAGCTGGTGGTCCTGCCGTGGACCAGCCCGCTGGCGAAGACGTGGTCCGAGGCGCGGCCCGAGGCACCCGGGGAGGTGGTCCTGCGGCGGCAGCTGCGCTGCGTGCAGGCTGTCGTCAAGGACTACTTCGACGAGATCGCCCCAGCGACGCCCGCCGCCCCCGCTCCCAAGACCGTCCCGGAGCCGCGGCCGGCCGCCGACGACGCGACCGAGGACAACGCACGGACGGCGCCCGCGTCCGAGATCCCTGCCGAGGCACGGCCGGAACCGGACACGCCGCAAGGGAAGGAGTGCCTGCCGTCCCCCACGCCCGGCGACGTCGTCGGCGTCCAACGCCGTAAGCCGCTCCAGCCCGACGACTTCCTGCTGCGCGAACTCCAGCGCTCGCGCAGCGGCCGCATGCGGGACATCGTCGAGACCATCCGCCGCGACCAGATGGACCTGGTCACCGGCTCCCCGTCCGACATCCTCGTCGTGCAGGGCGGCCCGGGCACCGGCAAATCCGCCGTCGGTCTGCACCGCGTGACCTGGCTCGTCAACAACGAGCACTTCAAGGCCCAGGACATCCTCGTCATCGGCCCCCACCAGCGGTTCCTCGACTACGTCGGGCAGGTCCTGCCCACCCTCGGCACACGGGACGTCAACGCCGTCCAACTGACCCGACTGTGGGACGCGGAGACACTCGGCACCGACACCCCGCAGGCGCGGCTGGTGAAGTCCGACGAGCGCATGGCGGCCGTACTGCGGCGCCGTGTCGAGAACGACTGCCGCCCCGAGGCACTCGACGAGCTCACCACCGCGCCGTCCTTCGAGGGCGACGAACCCGCCGTCGTCGTCACCGCCGGAAGCACGACCCTGCGCGCGCCAGGATCCAAGGTCCTCGCCCTCCTCGACGAGGCCCGCGGCGGCGACGGACCCTACCGGCAGCGCCGCGAACGCTTCCGCAGCCTGTTCGTCGACCTCCTCCTCCAGGAACTCGCCGCCGTCGCACCGCGCCGCGGACAGGGCGGCACCATCCGCCGCGACCTGGAACGCAACCGCCGCGTCGAGCGGCTCGTCGAACGCATCTGGCCGTCGCCGGGCGCCAGGGAGGCCCTGCGCAGCCTCTACGACTCGCCCGACATCCTGCGCGCCTGTGCCGACGGCATCCTCGACGACGACGAGCAGTCGACCCTGCACCGCCCCCGGGCCGCCACCGCCGACGCCGACCCCTGGACCCTCGACGACCATGTCTGCCTCGAGGAACTCATGTTCCTCATCGCCGGGGAGACCCCCAGACGCTACGGGCACATCGTCGTCGACGAAGCGCAGGACCTCACCCCCATGCAGGCCCGTGCGCTGCGCCGCCGCTGCGCGGTGGGCGGCTCCATGACGGTCCTCGGCGACCTCGCCCAGGCCACCGGGCCCCATACCCACACCGGCTGGGACCGTCTCGGCACCCTCCTGTCCGACGACGGCGACTGGCGGGTCGCCGAGCTGAACACCAGCTACCGCGTGCCGGCGGAGATCATGGCGTTCGTCGCGCCCCTCGCCCGTGCCGTCGCCCCGACACTGCCCTACCCGAGGGCCGTGCGCGAGGCGGGCACGGACGCCGTACGGACCGTGGCGACCGAACCGTGGAAGCTCCTCGAGGACACCGTCGCCCACGTGACCCGCCTGGTGGGCACCAGCGACGGGCGCACCCTGCGCTCCGTCGCCGTCATCGTCCCCGACGACTCGGGATGGCTCGAAGAGATCACCCGTCACCTCGATCAGAGCACCGGCATCGCGGGGCCGCGCCGCGAAGCGGTGTCCGTACTGGCCGCCGCCCAGGCCAAGGGAATGGAGTACGACCACGTCCTGGTCGTCGAGCCCGCCACCATCGCCGACCGCGGCCCGGCCGGCCTGCGCCAGCTCTACATCGCCCTCACGCGCAGCACACAGAGCCTGACCGTGCTGCACACCTCCCCGCTCCCGGAGATCCTCACGAACACCGACAGCACCACCGAACCGCCCTCCACCGAGGCAGGATCCGGCACAGTACCGGGCGACGTCCCCGAGATCGGGACCGACGTTCGGGTGCGGGTCCTCGGCCCTGGGCCGGGTGGCCGCTACAAGGTCAAGGCGCTGTCCCCCGACACCTACCGCCCGCTGGTCCTGACCGTCCGGCACGGCTCCGCTCCGCCGCGCCCGGGCGAGGAACTGGACTGCTGGGTCTTCGCCAACGAGACCAACCAGAGCGTGCTCACCGCCGACCAGCGCGGCCGCCGGCCCATCTCGCCCAGGATGGCGGAACGCTATGTGGCAGCACTCGGCGTGCTCGACGAGCTGGTGACCACTGACGGAGGCGTTCCCCAGGACGCCCGCAGCCGTCTGTCCGAGCTGCAGGGCATGGCCAATCGCATCCTCCGCCGCGATCAGGCAGATTGGGTGGACGTACGACGCGTGCTCGGTTCCCCGGGAAGGCACCGTCTGGGCGTGCTGCGCGACCTCGCCGCAGGTGCCAACCGCGCGCTCAAGGACCACGCGCTGGACGCCAACAGCCTTCGGGACGAGCTCGCGAACTCCGGCTGGACCGATGCCCTGACCGAGGCACGAGAAACGCTCCGGGCCCGCCTGGCCGATGCTGCGGAACCGGACTCCGAGAACGCACTCGCCATCGCTGCGCATCAGCCCGAGCAGAAGGAAACCGAACCCGTGACCACCATCGAAGAGGCTCCCGCCGTACCGGCCGTGACCACGAAGGAGGGTTTCCTTCGCGCGCTGGAGACCTCGGCGGCTGCCGACCGCACGTGCAAGAGGCACGAGGCGGTACGCCACGCGCTGAAGTCGGCCCTGCTGTGGGCAGACCTCGAGCCAGCCGACTCGCCGGTCGTCGACGTCAGCTGCGTCACGGACCGCGGCCTACTCATCTACGAGGCCCTGGGGGCCGGCCGCTCCACGTACGCGGACCTCCGCTCGGGTGCGACCCGCCTCCTCGAGATCAACCACACCCTGCCCAGCCCGGCCGACGGTCTCTATTTGGTCCTCTGCGAACCGCCCGCCGAGGACTGGTCGGCCGACACCGTCCGCGACGTCTTCAAGGTCCACGTCTTCTGGCGCAGCACTGAAGGATGGGGCGGCCAAGACACGGAAATCGCATTGGGCTCCTCCGGGGCATGATGCTGGCAGGCACGCACGGGCGCAGGACGCGCGAGCCTGTCGGAGACCTGAGCACCCCAACACCGGTGAAGGATCGTCCAGAATTTGGGCTGCCGCCCTCCTGCCGGGGCGGGCCGTAGGTCGCGTCGCCGCGGATCGGTACCTTCGGTGCGGTCCAGTAGGCACCCCCTGGCTTCTGATGCCGCACCAGAAGGATCATCCGGGTCAGTGGATCCAGGATCACTGGGAGCACGAAATTGGAAGGGCGATCAGGGCGTCCGGCGTTCATCGTCACACACCGAGGCTGCATTGATGTTATTCGAATCGCATCATGTGGCGTGGGCACGGGTGATCGACACGCAATGCAGGCGTAAAGCAGCATTGGGCGAACGAGGATCAGTCCGGCAGGGTGACGCAGCGAAAGCTGGTGTCGTCGTCACTCATGTCGGCGGATGCGTCGTTGAACGTCGACGGGGCGGCCAGGCCGAAGGGGCTAGTGAACGCGCTGCCTTTGAGTTCGTGCCGGCCGGGATTGGTCTCGTCGGCGCACCATTCCCACGTGTTGCCGCACAGGTCGTAGACCCCGAATGGGCTGACCCCACTGTGGTATCGGCTGACGGGGGTGGTGTGTCCTATCCCGGAGTCGCGGACGTTGCACTTCGCAGCGGTGGCTGCCTCCCCCCACGGGTACGTGCTGCCCTTGCTGCCGCGTGCTGCTTTTTCCCATTGCTGGCTCGTGGGGAGGGATTTGCCTGCCCACGCGCAGTAGGCGGCGGCGTCGCGCCAGGTCACCCACACAACGGGATGATCGAACGTGCTGTCCGGTGGCCGCTTCTCGTCGCCCCAGTGCTTGGGCGTCTTGTGGCCTGTCGCGGTGGTGAAGCGGGAGTAGTCGGCGTTCGTGGTTGGGAAGACGTCAACGTAGAAGGCGGGCAGCCACCCGGGCTCGTTGGCGGGGCCGGCCAGGTGGATGCCTTCCTCGATGAGGACCATGAGCTTCCCGTCGATGGGATGGCGCCGGTACTGCCGGTCCGGAGTCAGCAGTGTCTCGGCGCGGGGATCGGCGGTGGCGGCGGCCTGCGCGGTCATCAGGGCAGCGAAGCGTTCTTGCACCTCGGGCCCCGAGCGGGCTAATGATGTGTCCAGCGCGGACTGATTGGCGAGACGGGGCGCGATGGCCTCGCCGCCTCGCTCCCACTTGGAAACCATGCGGTCGCTCACCCCGATGTGCGCGGCGAATGCGCGAACGGTCATTCGCTTGGCTTCGCGTAAGGCCCGGGTCTCCCGGCCGGTCCAACGCACCACCTGGCCCCTCACCGCGGCGTGCCCGCCTTACAGGGGATCGCCGGGGACACCGAGGTACGCCTCACGCAGGGCCGTCAGGACCGGGTGCTCGGTGGAGAGCTGCACATCATCGATGGTGCTGATCGGCCGCACCCCGATGGTGGTGTTGGTCGCGAACGCGGCTTGCACTGTGCCAACGGAGTCGAGGGAGACCGGGGCCGTGGTGTGCTCGTGGTACTGCTGGAGCAGACCCATGGTGACGCCAGGCAGGACATCCCCCTTGGGCCAGACCACGCTGCCTGTCTCGTCGATAAATCCGACGTTCCACGTGCCGCCCTCGGAGATCAGGTGGTCCGGGCCCACGAACAGGGCATCGTCGAAGCCGTCCAACTGGGCTGCGCGCCGGTGATGCAGGGCGCCGAACAGTCCGAGGTGCTTCACCTGCGCGATGTCACGCTGATACGGGACGGTCTTCACGCCCAGCGGCGGCAGGGGCAGGTCAGAGGCCGACCGGTGGGTGACCAGGACCTTGGGGGCGTCGGCAGTCGCAGGGTGGCCCATGTCGAAGGCGGGGTCGAAGACGGTCACCCGCACGACGAACGACCCGGCGATACCGCCGACCGCTTCTCGGACGAAGCCGAGGACCTGTTCCGAGTGGAGCGTGGCGCCGAAAACGGTTCGGCAGTCTCGCACCAGACGCTCAAGGTGCAGACCGAGACCGCGCACATGCCCGTCGTCGACGCGCATCGAGGTGAAGTGGCCGTAGTTGGTCAGTCCGAGCACCTTGAGTGCGTCAGGATCAACCGGTTGTCCGTTCAGCAGTGCCATGCCGCAAGTCTGGCAGCCCCGGCCGCGTCGCGGCGAACAATCCCCGTCGTCAACGGCCCTAAGTTCAGCAGGAGTTCCTTCCTCGCCCGCTACCCGCAGCCGTTAGCTGGTCACACACAGCCAGCCACGAAACACGCTACGGAAGAGGCAAACCCGTTGATCTCTCATGCCACCCCCCGCCAGCGCGACGTGCCGTACGACCATCGCGCGCAGCAGGCTGCTCTGCCTGTTCAGCTCCACCACCGTGACGGCACCACGGAGGACACCATCCTGGTCCTCACCCCTTCCGAGGTAGAGCTGTTCCACCTCCAGCTCGAACGAGCCATCGATCTCCGCGAGAAGGCGATGGAGCGTTCGGTGGCGAACTGAAGGGCCTGTCGCCTGCCGACATCCGACACGCTCGGGGCTGCTGTCAGGGCATTCGGAAAGCCGCGACCTTATGCGACATTGTGGTCCGCCTGATCGGCTCCGCGGACCCTAACCCCCTTGAAGGTGAAGAGACATGAAGCGGCTCATCGCACGTATCTGGCGCATCATCCGTGGCCCGATGCAATGGCGGATTCTCTGGTTGGCGCACGCCAAGTTCATGGTCGGTGTCACCGGCGTCGTGCGCGATGACGAGGGGCGCGTCCTCCTCCTGCGCCATCGCATGTGACGTCACCGGCACGTTGGACTCGTCGGACACGGAATCGCTGGCCACCCCCGACACCCGAGCCGTCCCGACCAGCAACCCGGCGGCCGACGCGTTCCTGACCACCATGGGCAACTACCAGCAAGGCGTCAACCAGCGGTACGACGCGTTCCTCAACGAGGTCGGCCACTCCGAAGTGGAGCAGCTGCACGCGGTTGTCCTGCAAGCAATGATCTCTGGTGCCCTGACCGGCCTCTCGTCATGGCTCAACCAACGTCACGGGCCCCGCTCGTTCGTCTCCCTGTTCCTGTCGCCCACATACCCCCGCGCCACTGGCGGGCGGCAGGCCAGACAGATCGAGCTTCTGCCCCTCGACTAGATCCGCCACCCCCCGGACCTCCGAGGTCTACTTCCGCCTTCGCAACAGCGTCGAGGGCTACAACGGCTACGCGAAGAACCCCCTCGCCGAAGCCATCGAGGCCGCGGGCTCCCGCCGGATCCGCGGCATCGCCGCGCAGACCCTCCTGCTTGTCTTCCAACTCGCCCACGCGAACCGCCGGAAGATCAAGAACTGGGTCGAGACCCTCGCGCTCGACGGCGAGCGACCCCGCAGGCGCACCCACCACAGATGCCGGACAAAGCCACTCGGAACCTGGACCCCCACCGGGTACCTGGCACCGGCCGGCTCACAGCCCCGGAGCTCCTCACAACCGCAGAAGATCGACAAACAGCAGGGCCCTCCGGGTGACCGATGCCACCGGGAGGGCCCTGCCGCGTACAGACGGACTCTGAGGCATCGCCCGAGGCCGCCCCAACGCCCCATGACCGACCGGACAACGAGAAACGGGCCCCCGCGAGCGACTTTCGTCACTTGCAAAGACCCGTTTCATCGGTTTCTCTTTGTGCGCGAGGGGGGATTTGAACCCCCACGTCCCGAAGGACACTGGCACCTGAAGCCAGCGCGTCTGCCGTTCCGCCACTCGCGCATGAGTAGTGCTGCTGGGGCTCTCTCACTGGCTTGTGCGAGCGCCTGGCGACATCCGGAAGATTAGCACGCTGGCGAGGGTGGATTCACATCCGTTTCCGGGCACCCGTCACACACCCCGGCCGCACCCCGCCCGGCCGGAGACCATCCCGGGTGCGGGACACTGTCCATGGCCCGCCTCTACGATCCCTTGTGAGGACCAACACTCATCCACAGGGCAGACAAGGGGAACCAGCCGATTTCCCGACGCGTGGATACGATCAGTAAGCAGTACCAGGACGGCAACGACGGAGGAGGTGCCTCATGGGAGTCCTGAAGAAGTTCGAGCAGCGACTCGAAGGTCTGGTCAACGGCACCTTCGCCAAGGTGTTCAAGTCCGAAGTCCAGCCCGTCGAGATCGCCGGCGCCCTCCAGCGCGAGTGCGACAACAACGCGACGATCTGGAACCGCGAGCGGACCGTGGTCCCCAACGACTTCGTCGTCGAGCTCTCCGCCCCGGACTTCGAGCGCCTGAGCCCCTACTCCGGCCAGCTCGGCGACGAACTGTCCGGCCTGGTCCGCGACTATGCCAAGCAGCAGCGGTACACCTTCATGGGACCCATCAAGGTCCACCTGGAGAAGGCCGACGACCTCGACACCGGCCTCTACCGGGTCCGCAGTCGCACCCTCGCCTCCAGCACCGACCAGCAGGGCCCCGAGCGCGGCGCCGCGGCCCCGGCCGCAGGCCGGCCCGGCGGCTACGGCTACCCGCCCGTGGGCGCACCGCCCATGCCCGCGGCGCCGCCACCCGGCGGCGGGCGCCCGGCCGCGGACCGCCGACCGGCCGCCCCGGGACCCATGCCCGGCACCCAGGTGCGACGCTGGATCGAGATCAACGGCACCCGCCATCAGATCTCCCGCCCGACGCTGGTGCTGGGCCGCAGCACCGAAGCCGACGTGCGGATCGACGACCCCGGCGTATCCCGCCGGCACTGTGAGATCCGGACCGGAACGCCCTCGACGATCCAGGATCTCGGGTCTACCAACGGCATCGTGGTAGACGGGCAGCACACCACCCGCGCTACGCTCCGCGACGGCTCGCGGATCGTCGTGGGCAGTACAACCATCGTTTACCGGCAAGCCGAAGGGTGAAGCGGGGGCAATGTCAGAGCTGACCCTGACGGTCATGCGGCTAGGTTTCCTGGCCGTTCTGTGGCTGTTCGTCATCGTGGCCGTACAGGTCATCCGCAGCGATCTCTTCGGTACGAGAGTGACCCAGCGCGGCTCACGCCGCAACGCGGACAGCCGCCAGCAGCAGGGCGGCCGGCAACCAGCCGCGCCCCCGCAGCAGCGCCAGCGCCGCGGAGCACCCACCAAACTGGTCGTGTCCGAGGGCTCCCTCACCGGCACCACGGTCGCCCTCCAGGGCCAGACCATCACGCTGGGCCGGGCGCATGACTCAACGATCGTGCTGGACGACGACTACGCGTCCAGCAGGCATGCCAGGATCTACCCGGACCGTGACGGCCAGTGGATCGTCGAGGATCTCGGGTCCACCAACGGCACGTATCTCGACCGGACCCGACTCACCACCCCGACACCCATTCCGCTGGGCTCGCCGATCCGCATCGGCAAGACCGTCATCGAGCTGCGGAAGTAGTACGACAATGAGCGAGCGGAGCGAGCGAGCCGCGGCGGTCCCGACAGCGGACCCGAGCGCGCTCCCGACCGGAGGGTGGGCAGTGTGGCTCGAGACCGGTTGTACCCGGATCCGACGGGCGAGGTGCGCATGAGTCTTTCACTGCGCTTCGCCGCCGGATCGCACAAGGGCATGATCCGCGAGGGCAACGAGGACTCCGGCTACGCCGGCCCCCGCCTCCTCGCCATCGCCGACGGCATGGGGGGCCAGGCCGCGGGCGAGGTCGCCAGCTCGGAGGTGATCTCCACCCTCGTGCAGCTCGACGACGACGTACCCGGCTCGGACATCCTCACCTCGCTCGGCACGGCCGTACAGCGCGCCAACGACCAGCTGCGCGTCATGGTCGAGGAGGACCCCCAGCTCGAAGGCATGGGCACCACCCTGACCGCCCTGCTGTGGACCGGCCAGCGGCTCGGCCTCGTCCACGTCGGCGACTCCCGGGCATACCTGCTCCGCGACGGCGTACTCACCCAGATCACCCAGGACCACACCTGGGTGCAGCGCCTCGTCGACGAAGGCCGCATCACCGAGGAAGAAGCCACCACCCACCCGCAGCGCTCCCTGCTGATGCGCGCGCTGGGCAGCGGCGAACACGTCGAGCCCGACCTCTCCATCCGCGAAGTACGCGCCGGCGACCGCTACCTCATCTGCTCCGACGGACTCTCCGGGGTCGTCAGCCATCAGACGATGGAGGACACGCTCGCCAGCTACCAGGGCCCCCAGGAGACCGTCCAGGAGCTCATCCAGCTCGCCCTGCGCGGCGGCGGCCCCGACAACATCACCTGCATCGTCGCCGACGTCCTCGACGTCGACGGCAGCGACACCCTGGCCGGGCAGCTCAGCGACACCCCTGTCGTCGTCGGCGCGGTCGCCGAGAACCAGCACCAGCTGAACGACGGCAGCGCCATGCAGACCCCCGCGGGCCGCGCCGCCGGCCTCGGCCGTCCCGTACCCCCGCAGGCCCCCGCAGGCGGCTTCGGCCCGCCCGGCAGCGGCGACGACTTGGGATACGGAGCCGCGCCCGACGGCGCCTTCGGCGCGTACACCGACGAAGACTTCGTCAAGCCGCGCGGCGGCCGTAAGTGGCTGAAGAGATCGTTCCTCCTCGTACTCGCGCTCGCGGTCATCGGCGGCGGCGTGTACGGCGGCTGGCGCTGGACCCAGACCCAGTACTACGTAGGCGTCAACGACGAGCACGTCGCGCTCTACCGGGGCATCAGCCAGGACCTGGCCTGGGTCAGCCTCTCGGAGGTCGAGAAGGACCACCCCGAGATCGAACTCAAGTACCTGCCGCCCTTCAAGCGCAAGCAGGTCGAGGCGACCATCAGCGAAGGCAGCCTCGGCGACGCCCGCGCGAAGATCCAGGAACTCTCCACCCAGGCCGCCGCCTGCAAGAAGGACGAGCAGCGCCGCAAGGCCGAACAGGAGATCAGCAAGCCCACGGACCAGGCCGATGGAGAAGGCCAGGCCGGCGGCACGACCGGCGTCCCCGAGAACCAGTCCGCGACGAACAAGCCGACCGCAGCAACCCCCACACCCGGTCCCAGCCTCTCCGAGGAAGAGAAAAAGCTGGTCCCGCTGTG
This sequence comes from Streptomyces sp. A3M-1-3, assembly GCF_024213665.1. Lineage (GTDB taxonomy): Bacteria > Actinomycetota > Actinomycetes > Streptomycetales > Streptomycetaceae > Streptomyces. The sequence goes on along the minus strand of NZ_JANAVP010000027.1, from coordinate 82,336 downwards.
CGGTAAGCAGTAAGAGCCGTAGGGGGCCTTCAGCACCATGAGCGTTGTCACCAACACGACCACGATCGGCGCGATCGACGCACCGAGCCGACGCAACACCGAGCTTGTCCTGCTCGCGTTCGCCGTCGTCATCCCGGTTTTCGCGTACGCCAACGTCGGCCTGGCCATGACCGGCGAAATGCCCACCGGCATGATCGGCTACGGTCTCGGGCTCGGCCTGCTCGCCGGCGTCGCCCACCTCGTGGTGCGCAAGTTCGCCAAGTACGCCGACCCGCTGCTGCTCCCCCTCGCCACCCTCCTCAACGGCCTGGGCCTGGTGCTGATCTGGCGCCTGGACCAGTCTGCGCGCCTCATCAACCGAGCCGAACAGCGCTTCGGCGCCTTCAGCCCCGACGCCCCCAAGCAGCTGATGTACTCGGCGATCGGCATCGCCCTGCTCATCGCCGTCCTGCTCATCCTCAAGGACCACCGCATCCTGCAGCGCTACACCTACATCTCCATGGCGGCGGCGCTGTTTCTGCTCATCCTGCCGATGTTCTTCCCCGCGGTGAACGGCGCCAAGATCTGGGTCAGCCTCGGTCCCTTCTCCATCCAGCCCGGCGAGTTCGCGAAGATCATCATCGCGATCTTCTTCTCCGGCTACCTGATGGTCAAGCGCGACGCCCTGGCGCTCGCCAGCCGCCGCTTCATGGGCATGTACCTGCCGCGCGGCCGTGACCTCGGACCCATCCTCGTGGTCTGGGTCATGTCCATCCTGATCCTCGTCTTCGAGACCGACCTGGGCACCTCGCTGCTGTTCTTCGGCCTGTTCGTGATCATGCTGTACGTCGCCACCGAGCGGACCAGCTGGATCGTCTTCGGCCTCCTGATGTCCGCGGCCGGAGCCGTCGGCGTCGCGACGTTCGAATCACACGTGCAGCAACGAGTCAACGCCTGGCTCGACCCCTTCGCCTGCTACGACAAGCTCGGCGCCTGCGAGCAGATCGCCCAGGGCCTGATGTCCTTCGGCTCCGGAGGCGTCCTCGGCACCGGCCTCGGCCAGGGCGACTCCGACCTCATCGGGTTCGCCGCCAACTCCGACTTCATCCTCTCCACCGTCGGTGAGGAGTTCGGCCTCGCCGGCACGATGGCCTTCCTGCTGATCTACGGCCTCATCGTCGAGCGGGGCGTACGCACCGCCCTCGCCGCCCGCGACCCCTTCGGCAAGCTCCTCGCCATCGGCCTCTCCGGAGCCTTCGCCATCCAGGTCTTCGTCGTCGCCGGCGGCGTCATGGGCCTCATCCCGCTGACCGGCATGACGATGCCGTTCGTCGCCGCCGGCGGATCGTCCGTGATCGCGAACTGGGCACTGATCGGCATCCTGATCCGCATCAGCGACACCGCACGCCGCCCCGCCCCGGCCCCCGCACCGTCCCCCGACGCCGAGATGACCCAGGTGGTCCGACCGTGAACAAGCCCCTGCGCCGGATCGCGATCTTCTGCGGCCTTCTCGTCCTCGCCCTGCTGATCCGTACCAACTGGCTCCAGTACGTCGAGGCCGAAGAGCTCAGCACGCACGCCAAGAACCGCCGCGTCCAGATCGAGCAGTACGCCCAGGAGCGCGGCAACATCATCGTCGAGGGCCAGCCCATCACCGGGTCCATCGTCACCAACGGCAGCGACTTCAAGTACAAGCGCACCTACAAGGACGGCCCCATGTGGGCCCCCGTCACCGGCTACGCCTCGCAGGCCTTCGGCGCCAACCAGATCGAAGCCCTCGAAGACGGCATCCTCACCGGCAACGACGACCGGCTCTTCTTCGACCGCACCGTCGGCATGTTCACCGGCGAGAAGAAGCAGGGCGGCAACGTCGTCACCACCCTCAACGCAGCCGCCCAGGAAGCCGCGTTCAAGGGCCTCGGCGACAAGAAGGGCGCCGTGGCCGCCATCGACCCGCAGACCGGCGCGATCCTCGCCCTGGCCAGCACCCCCTCGTACGACCCGTCCAGCTTCGCCGGCAACTCCAAGACCGACGAGAAGAACTGGGTCGCCCTCAAGGACGGCAAGGACAAGGCACTCGTCAACCGCGCGCTGCGCGAGACCTACCCGCCCGGCTCCACCTTCAAGGTCGTCACCGCGGCCGCCGCCCTGGAGCACGGCAAGGTCACCGACATCAACGCGCCGACCGACACCCCCGACCCGTACATCCTGCCCAACACCAGGACCGAGATGGTCAACCACGCAAGCGGCTGCGAGAACGCCAGCCTCATGCAGGCCATGAAGGTCTCCTGCAACTCCGTCTTCGCCAAGCTCGGCGACGACGTCACGCGGGACAAGATGGTGGAAACCGTCGAGAAGTTCGGCTTCAACGACCCCAAGATCGACACCCCGGTCCGCGCCTTCGCGTCCGTCTACGACACACAGATGGACCGCCCCGGCAACGCACTCTCCTCCATCGGCCAGTTCAACACCGCCGCCACCCCGCTGCAGATGGCCATGGTCACCGCCGCGATCGCCAACGACGGCAAGCTGATGAAGCCGTACATGGTCGACCAGCTGACCGCGCCGAACCTGGACGTCCTGGAGAAGCACGAGCCGGAGGAGATGAACCGGCCGCTCTCGCAGGAGAACGCCCAGAAGATCCAGCAGATGATGGAGACCGTCGTCGAGTCCGGCACCGGCACCAAGGCCAAGATCGACGGCGTGACGGTCGGCGGCAAGACCGGCACCGCCCAGCACGGCGAGAACAACAGCAAGAACCCCTACGCCTGGTTCATCTCGTACGCCAAGACCGGCGACGGCTCCCCGGTCGCCGTCGCCGTGGTGGTCGAGGACGGCGCCGCGGTCCGCGACGACATCTCCGGCGGCGGACTCGCCGCCCCCATCGCGAAGGCCGTGATGAAGGCGGTCATCGACAGCAAGAAGTGACTCGCCTCACATCCGGGGCCTATCCGGCCACGTAGCGGTACCGGTCCGATATCAGCCGGCGGTCGCGGACGGATCAGCTTCGCTTGGCCGGTAGCGTATGCGCGAACAGCACACCGCCGGACCACACACCGGTGCGGTCGGGACTGACGGAGAGGGCTGGAACAGTTATGGAAGAGCCGCGTCGCCTCGGCGGCCGGTACGAGCTGGGCTCGGTGCTCGGCCGTGGTGGCATGGCCGAGGTCTACCTCGCACACGACACCCGGCTCGGCCGCACCGTCGCCGTGAAGACACTGCGGGCGGACCTCGCCCGTGACCCGTCCTTCCAGGCCCGGTTCCGCCGTGAGGCCCAGTCGGCCGCCTCGCTCAACCACCCGGCGATCGTCGCCGTCTACGACACCGGCGAGGACTACGTCGACAACGTCTCCATCCCGTACATCGTGATGGAGTACGTCGACGGGTCCACCCTGCGTGAGCTGCTGCACTCCGGCCGCAAACTGCTGCCCGAGCGCACCCTGGAGATGACCATCGGCATCCTCCAGGCCCTGGAGTACTCGCACCGCAACGGCATCGTCCACCGCGACATCAAGCCGGCCAACGTCATGCTGACGCGCACCGGCCAGGTCAAGGTCATGGACTTCGGCATCGCCCGCGCCATGGGCGACTCCGGCATGACCATGACGCAGACGGCGGCAGTCATCGGCACCGCGCAGTACCTCTCGCCCGAGCAGGCCAAGGGCGAGCAGGTCGACGCCCGCTCCGACCTCTACTCCACCGGCTGCCTGCTCTACGAGCTGCTGACCGTACGGCCGCCGTTCGTCGGCGACTCCCCGGTCGCGGTCGCCTACCAGCACGTACGCGAAGAGCCGCAGCCGCCCAGCAACTTCGACCCCGAGATCACCCCCGAAATGGACGCGATCGTCCTGAAGGCGCTGGTCAAGGACCCGGACTACCGCTACCAGTCGGCGGATGAAATGCGCGCCGACATCGAGGCATGCCTCGACGGCCAGCCGGTCGCAGCCACCGCGGCGATGGGCGCGGTGGGCTACGGCGGCTATCCCGACGACCAGCCCACGACGGCCCTGCGCTCCGCCGACGCGCAGCAGACGTCGATGCTGCCGCCCATGAACCCCGTCGACGGCGGCTACGGCTACGACAACCGGCCGGACCGGCGCCGGCAGGACCGGCAGAAGAAGTCGAACGCCTCCACGATCCTTCTGGTGGTGGCCGGCATCCTGGTGCTCGTCGGCGCGATCCTGATCGGCCGCTCGCTCTTCGGGACCAGCGGCGGGGACAACAAGCCCGACGTGCCGCAGCTGGTGGGCGAAACGTTCACCGACGCCCAGAAGCTGGCGGACAACGTCGGCCTGAAGGTCTCCATCTCCAAGCAGGAGCCCTGCGACGAACAGCCCAAGGGCAAGGTCTGCAGCCAGGACCCGGCCGGCGGCACCAAACTCGCGGAGGGCGAGACCATCCAGGTGGTCGTATCCACCGGAGCGCCGAAGATCGCGGTCCCGGATGTTCTGGGCCTGTCCTTCGACGAAGCGAAGAAGCAGCTCCAGGACAAGGGCTTCAAGGTCGACCGCAAGACGGAGGAGTCCGACCGCACACCGGGCACGGTGATCAAGCAGAACCCGGAGGGCGACACCTCGGTCCAGAAGGGCACCGAGATCACCCTCACGGTCGCCCGGGAGGCCAAGAAGGCCGAAGTTCCGGACCTCACGGGCAAGACACCGGACCAGGCCAAGCAGGCCCTGGAGGCGGTGGGGCTCGCGCTCGGCAGCACGACCGAGGTCGACTCGGCGTCCACGCCCGGCACCGTCGTCGGCCAGAGCCTCCAGGCGGGCACCCAGGCGGAACCCGGCTCGCCGGTGAACATCCAGGTCGCCAAGGCGGCCCAGCAGCTCACCGTGCCGCAGGAGATCTTCGGCAAGACCATCGCCGAGGCCCGGCAGATCCTGCAACAGCGGGGCCTGCAGCTCGGCAACATTGTTGAGGGTCCGCAGGAAGAGGACGCCAGGGTGATCAGCAGCGACCCCGGCTTCGGCCAGCCGGTACAGCCCGGCCAGTCGATCAACGTCAAGACGATCGGCGGCCAGGGCAACAACAACGGCGGCCAGAACGGCGGCGGCGGCCTCATCGGCGGCAGAGACTGACCCACCCCGGCCCGCACAGCACGGCGAGAGGCCCCGGCACCCGGACGAACGGGTGCCGGGGCCTCTCGTTGCGCGTACCACCGCACCACTGCACAAATAGCCGAATGCCGATCGTGTCTTCATATGTCCGCACTCGTTAGCCCGGATAGGGGTGGGGTGCCGGACTCCGCCCGGGCCGCATGGCCACTACGCGAGTAGAGGGGCAGGAACATGATCAACGAGTCGGTGCTGCTGGAGTCGAGGAGTCTTCGGGCTAGCGTGGTCGACAGGACGGACGTACTCGACCGCGTCAAGGCCCTGTCACTGCTGCCGGACGGCATGCATGTGACGACCGCCATGGTGGCGGCCTATTTCAAGGTCGGCATCAAAGCCATCCGCTCCCTCGTGCTGGACCACCGCGAGGAGCTGGAAGCACACGGCTATCGCGTCTTGACAGGTACAGAACTGAGCTCCTTCAAGGAGCTCAGTGGGATTCAGTCGCACACAGCCTCACTGGCGCTGTTCTCTCGCCGCGCCGTCCTGAACGTCGCCATGCTGCTCCGCGACAGCGAAGTCGCACGTCAGGTGCGTACGTACCTGCTCGACGCCGAGTACATCGCCCGCACCCAGCCTGTGGATAACTCTGTCCACAGGGAGGCGGAGTCCCTCGACGACCGGATCGACCAGCGCATCACACACATCCTCGGCAAGACCGTGGTTCCGATGTTCAACGCGCTGATCGAGACCTCCGGCGAGCAGCGCAAGGAGCTCATCACTCTCCGGGAGGACGTCCAGCGCATCGAGCGCAGGCTCGTCCAGCACGACGTACAGATCCGGCGCCTCCAGCAGGCGCAGGAGCAGCGGCCGATCACCGGGGTCATGGCATCCATCGACGCGATGAACTGGCGGAAGTTCGAGGAGCATGTGGCCGGGCTGCTCCGCAGGGACGGCTGCACCGACGTCCAGGTCCACGGCGGCAGCGGAGACCGCGGCGCCGACGTGACGGGACACACCGCGGACGGACGGCGCGTCGTCGTCCAGTGCAAGAACTTCGCGCCGCACCGCTCCGTCCTGAGCGGCGAGATGCAGAAGTTCCTCGGCGCCTCCAAGGTCCAGCACCGCGCCGAGGTCGCGCTGTACGTCGCCACCTGCCCCTTCACCCGGGAAGCACTCGCCATCGCCGCCGAGTACGGCGTCACCGCCGTCCACCGCGGCCTGCTGGAGGCCTGGAGTGCCGGAGCGAGGCTGCAAGTGCTGCGGTGAGCCGTCGTCTAGCGCAGCTCCGCCGGCGGCGTCCGCTTGCCGTCCACCTTCTCCGTACGCTCCAGCTGCCCCCACACCACGTACCGGTGCTTCGACGTGTACACCGGTGTGCAGGTCGTCAGCGTGATGTACCGGCCCGGCTTGGTCTTCCCGGACTCCTTCGGGACCGCGCTCAGGACCCCCACGTTGTACTTCGAGGTCTCGGGCAGCGCCGCGTAGACCTTGTAGACGTACCAGAGGTCCTTCGTCTCGAAGACGATCGAGTCGCCGTTCGTCAGCTTGTCGATGTTGTGGAACTTCGCCCCGTGCCCGTCCCGGTGCGCCGCCAGGGAGAAGTTCCCCTGCTTGTCCCACGGGAGCGCCGACTTCACCGGGTCCGTGTAGTAGCCGGCGATACCGGCATTGAGCGCTTTCGTACCAGTTCCCCGCTTGACCAGCACCTCGCCGTTGTCCATCGCGGGTACGTGCAGGAAGCCGATGCCGTCCTTGGTGTCCAGCGCGCCCGGGCCGCTGCTCGCCCAGTTGTCGCGCACCTCGTCTCCCTGCTTCGAGGCCTCGCGGTCCGCGAGTACATTCGTCCACCACAGCGAGTAGACGACGAAGAGCCCGAGCACCAGACCGGCCGTGATGAGAAGTTCGCCGAAGACACTGATGACGCCGGCGATCCGGCTGCGCGCACGTGCCACTGCACCTGTTCCTGTCTAGAAATGTCAGCCCCTCGCCTCACCCGACGAGTGCGTCCGGTTTGCCCTTGCTGCGCGGCCGCTCCTCCACCATCTTCCCCCAGACGATCATCCGATACGTACTGGTGAACTCAGGCGTACAGGTCGTCAGCGTGATGTACCGGCCGGGACCCGTGAAACCGGAACCCTCCGGCACGGCGCCGATGACGCTCACGTTCGACGGCGGCGTCTGCGGCAGGATGCTCGCCATCTCGTACGTGTAGAACGTGTCCTGTGTCTCGACGACGATCGCGTCGCCCGGCTCGAGCCGGTTGATGTAGCGGAACGGTTCGCCATGGGTGTTGCGGTGGCCGGCGACCGCGAAATTGCCCTGCTTGTCCGACGGCATCGCGGTCTTCAGCTTGCCTTCGGCGTAGTGGCCGACCATCCCCCGGTCCAGCACCCCGTGCTTGTCGATGCCCTCGGCGATCGGGACCTTCACATCGAGACTGGGGATGTACATGATGGCGAAGCCCTGCCCCGGCTCGAAGGCCCCCGCCTTCCGCCCCTTCGCCCAGTCGTCCTGAAGGTTGTTGGCCGCGCCGTTCGCCTGCCGCTCGGCAAGTACGTTCGTGTACCAGAGCTGGTACGTGACGAACAGCAGCATCAGCACCCCGAGGCTGATGAACACCTCACCGACCACACGGCTCGCGACAACGGCCGGGCTCTCCTTGCACGCCCGGGCCGCCCGCCTGGCCTCCATACGCGTCCTGGGGGCGGCCGCAGCCGGGCCGGCCGCAGAGTCAGCACGGCCGCCGCGCTTGGCCGCCCTGCGGCGCTCGGCGCGCCCCCCGGTGGGCGGGGCCGCATCCGGGGACACCGCGCGCCGGGTCTCAGCGGTACGCAGAGCCACGGTCTCGTCGTCCTGCACGGGGACGAACGCGCCAGGCTCGGGCACAGCCTCCGGCGCCGCCACGGGCCGGGGCTGGGGCTGGGGCTGCGCCCGCACCCCGTACCAGTCCTGCTGGTAGCCCTGCGGGTCATACCATTCCTGGGGGTCCCGCTCGGCCTCCACAACCGGCGCCTCCTGCGGAGGCGGCAGGTTCCCGGCCCGGAACCAGGGAGACGCATCCTGCCCCGGCAGCGGGTCGTTCAGCGGGTCGGCCAACCGGTCCACCGCCGCCTCGAACGTACCGGCAGCCTCGTACGAACCGTTCTCGTACGAGGCGTCGTAGCCGGAATCCCGCTCGGGGCGGAGTGCGGTCACGCGACAGCCTTGCCCACCACCGGCGCAAGACCCGCCGACCGCTCGACGGCACCGTCGTCCCCGCACTGCACCAGCCAGTTGGCGAGCATCAGGTGCCCGTGCTCGGTGAGTACCGACTCCGGATGGAACTGCACTCCCTCCACCGCGAGGTCACGGTGGCGCAGCCCCATGATGATGCCGTCGGCCGTCCGCGCGGTGACCTCCAGCTCCGCCGGAACCGTCTCCGGCTCCGCGGCGAGCGAGTGGTACCGCGTCGCCGTGAACGGCGACGGCAGCCCGGCGAAGACCCCCTGGCCACCGTGCGTCACCAGCGAGGTCTTGCCGTGCAGCAGCTCGGGGGCGCGGTCGACCACACCGCCGTACGCGACCGCCATCGACTGCATCCCGAGGCAGACACCGAACACCGGCACCCCGGTGTCCGCACAGTGGCGGACCATGTCGACGCAGACACCGGCCTGTTCGGGGGTGCCGGGGCCCGGCGACAGCAGCACGCCGTCGAAGCCGTCCTGGGCGTGTTCGAGTGCGACCTCGTCGTTACGCACGACCTCACACTCGGCGCCCAGCTGATACAGGTACTGGACCAGGTTGAACACGAAGCTGTCGTAGTTGTCGACGACCAGAATGCGTGCACTCATCGGGCGGCTCCCGCTCCCTCGTCGACGGTCACATCGTTGAACGGAAGCAGCGGCTCCGCCCACGGGAAGACGTACTGGAAAAGCACAAAGACCACTGCGAGGACCAGCATGAGCGAGAGAGCGGCCCTCACCCACGCGTTGCCCGGCAGATGCCGCCAGATCCAGCCGTACATGCTGTCCCTTCCGATCGGTACGGCACCAGACTAGAGGGCGGCGGCGGGGGCTGGTGGGTCAGCTGCGCAATGCCTCCGGCTTGCCTTCCGCAACCGGCTGGGTGGCGTCCATATACGCCCAGGCGATCAGCCGGTGGCTGTGCCCCCACTCGGGCTCGCAGGTGGTCAGTGTCAGATAGCGGCCGGGCCCCTTGAAGCCCGCCGCGTCCTTCTGCAGCGGCCCCGGCACCGGATCGATCACCCCGACATCGCTCGGCAGCGTCCGGTACGGCTTCCTGACGATCCGGTACGTGAACCAGGTCGTCCCGTCCGTCAGCACCACCGCATCGCCGGGCCGCAGCTTCGGGAAGTCCTTGAACGGGTCCCCGTACGTACGCCGGTGCCCGGCCACCGAGAAGTTCCCCGTCTCACCCAGCCGCGCTGTGCGGGCATAGTGGCCGAGGCCCTTCTTCAGCGTGCCGGTCCCGGTGCCCTCGAGCACGGGCTTGTGCCACTGCTCGCCGAACCGCGGGATGTACATCACGGCGAACGGCCTGCCCTCCCGGTACGGCGGCGGAGGCGGAGGCGTACGCGTGGGCGTGGGCAGCTCAGCCGCCTGCGACGGCTTCTCGTCCGTACCGATCGGCACCGGAGTCTGCTCCCACCGCTCCCGCAGCCGGCCGATCTCGCCGTCCATCGCGGTGTCGGCCTTGACGCCCGTCCAGAACACCACGTACGCCACGAAGAGCACAGTCAGCGTGCCGGCGGTGATGCACACCTCGCTGAAGGTCCGGACGATCAGGCGCACGGTCACCGTGGTGCTCGTCGTGCTCACCGGCCGTTCCCTCCCCCAGGGGCTACCGCACAGGCTTCGCGTAGTGGAGATCCACTGTGCCCGAGTAGCCGGGAAGAGTCACCGCCTCGTGGTCGTCGACTTTCCAGCCGAGGCCGTAGGCGTCGACGTACAACTGGTAGTTCTGGATCGCGGGGGAGGCGGTCAGCGCCCGCTTGAGGTCCGCCGGATCGCCGACGGCCGTCACCTTGTACGGCGGCGAGTAGACGCGGCCCTGGAGGATCAGGGTGTTGCCGACGCAGCGCACCGCGCTGGTGGAGATCAGCCTCTGGTCCATCACCCGGATGCCCTTGGCGCCGCCTTCCCACAGGGCGTTGACGACGGCCTGGAGGTCCTGCTGGTGGATGACCAGGTCGTTGGGCTGGGGCTCGGGCACGTTGGGGATACGGGCGGTGGCGTTCGGCGGGGCGTCGTTGAGGGTGACCGTCACCGCCTTCCCGGCCAGCGGCTCGGTGCCGGCGTCACGCTGCAGCGCCCTGAGCTTGGCGTCCTCGGCCTTCGTACTGCCGTCGTCGCGCTCGGCGAGGGCGTCGACGTCCTCGCGCACCGACCCGGCGGACTCCTCCAGCGCCGCGTTGTTCCCGCTGCGCTCCCGGATGAGGTCGGAGAGCTTCAGCAGAGAGTCGTCGGTGCGGATGTTCGTACCCTTGGAGGTGTTGAAGCTGGTGACGAAGATGAGGCCGGCGAGGGCGAACACAGCAGCCGTGAGCAGCCGGACCGGCCGCCAGGAGACACGGCGGGCGGGCCCGGTGGGGGAGTCGGCAGAATTGCTCAACGTACCCTTATCTCCTTCGGCGCCGCGGAAGCACTACGCTAACGGACGCCCGGGGGAGGCAGAGATCCCCCTGCCCCCCATCCCGGCGCCAGCCATAGTTCCCTGCGCGGTAACGCAGCGCATCGACAGGAGAGTCCCTCGTGCCGAAGTCACGTATCCGCAAGAAGGCCGAGTTCACGCCGCCGTCTTCGGCGACAAAGCAGGCGACCAGCATCAAGCTGACCAACCGAAGCTGGGTCGCGCCGGTGATGCTGGCGCTGTTCCTGATCGGTCTCGCCTGGATCGTCGTCTTCTATGTGACCGAGACCCAGCTGCCGATCGAGGCCCTCGGTAACTGGAACATCGTCGTCGGTTTCGGCTTCATCGCCGCGGGCTTCGGCGTTTCCACCCAGTGGAAGTAGCCTGCAGCTCCTGCGTGAGTAGCCCTTGCGGGCCGCTCGGTCAAGCTCTGCCCTGAAGTTATCCACAGCGCTATCCCCAAGATGGGGAAAAGGTCAGACGATCTGTGGATAACTCGACGGGTGTTGACGCCGGTGTGACTGCCACCGCTCCTCACCGGATACAGCCTCGCCCCTTGTCCGCCCTGGGAAAACCCTGATCAGCGACAAGGGGCACAGGTGTTCCCCACGCCACGCACAAGATCCGCCACTCACTGTGGACAACTCAAATGGGCGGCCCGCCCTGAGGGTCCCGGCTCTCAGGTGAGCATGGCCGTACGGGCGACGACGGTGAGGACGACCGCTGCGAGGACGAGCGCGCAGGTGCCCCACTGCACGAGCGCCCGGCGCTCGCGCGGTGCGTGGACCATGGCGGCGGCTATCACGACGCCCGCGATCAGCCCACCGACGTGCGCCTGCCAGGCGATGTTCGACAAGGTGAAGGTGAAGAGCAGGTTCAGCGCGAGCAGCACGAAGACCGGGCGCATGTCGTAGTTCATCCGCCGCATGAGTACGACGGTGGCGCCGAGCAGGCCGAAGATCGCACCGGAGGCCCCGAGTGAGGGCTGGTTCTGGGCGGCGATGAGGTACGTCAGCGCGCTGCCGGCGAGTCCGGAGATCAGATACAGCGCCAGATAGCGGGCCCGGCCCAGCGCCGCCTCCAGCGGCCCGCCGAGCCACCACAGTCCCAGCATGTTGAAGGCGAAGTGCCAGATCGCCTGGTGCAGGAACATCGAGGTCAGCAGGCGGTACCACTGGCCCTCGGCGACGCCCTCCAGCGGGGCGCCGAAGAAGTCCTGGTAGCGGCCGATGAGGGAGAGCTGATCGACCACCCGCTCGCCGACTCCCGGGATCAGCGCGAGGAGGAACACCGCCGCGTTGAGACCCAGCAGGATCTTGGTGACCAGGTGCGGGTCCGCCGCCACCGCGCCGCCGGCGATGGTGCGCGGCCTGTTCGCGGCCGGGGCGTGCCCCGTGCCGGAGCCGCCGCGGACGCATTCGGGGCACTGGAAGCCGACGGATGCGCTGACCATGCACTCGGGGCAGATGGGCCGCTCGCAGCGTGTGCAGCGGATGCCGGTCTCGCGGTCCGGGTGGCGGTAGCAGCCGGGCAGGCGGTCCGCGGGCACGCTCTTCTCCGGGCTTCCCGGTGGCTGCTGACCCATCTGGTCCCCTCGGTTCTCTCTGCTCACGGCGCCGCTCAGTGCGCCGCCCCGCCTATCCAGTACGGATGGGCGGGGCGGAATGGTTCCCGTAGGAACGCAGCCGGGCGCGTCAGCGCTTCTCGATGACGACCGACTCGATGACGACGTCCTGCACCGGGCGGTCGGTGCGCGGGTTGGTCTTGGTCGCGGCGATGGCGTCGACGACCTTCTTGCCGGCTTCGGTGCCGACCTCACCGAAGATCGTGTGCTTGCGGGTCAGCCACGCCGTCGAGGAGACGGTGATGAAGAACTGGGAGCCGTTGGTTCCCGGGCCGGCGTTGGCCATGGCCAGCAGGTACGGCTTGTCGAACGACAGCTCGGGGTGGAACTCGTCCGCGAACTCGTATCCGGGGCCGCCCGTGCCGTTGCCCAGCGGGTCACCGCCCTGGATCATGAAACCACTGATCACACGGTGGAAGACCGTTCCGTCGTACAGCCGGTCGGTGGACTTCTTGCCGGTCTGCGGGTGGGTCCACTCACGCTCGCCCTGGGCGAGCTCCACGAAGTTCTTGACCGTCTTCGGGGCGTGGTCCGGCAGCAGCCGGATCTCGATGTCGCCCTGGTTGGTCTTCAGGGTGGCGTAAAGCTGCTCGGACACGATCTACCTTCCATAGTCCTCACTGACGACTCACGATCCTCGCACGGACCTGATTGGGACGAGTACCTCACGAACCGCCGCGCGGCGTGGCGAACCGTGGCATTGTCGTCGGCAAGCTCCCCTTGCACCGCATTGCCCGGTGTCATCACCGATGACCCGGATGCCCGCCCGCACATGCCACCTTGCCGCCTGACAGGCATGATCCGACAAAGGGTGGAAAGGTGAACCGTGACTTTCCTGGGCCAACAGCCCCAGACTCGTCCGCCACCGAGGAGGAGGATCCCGTGACCCGCATCGAAAGCGTGCGCGCCGCGACCGGTACGGCGAAGGACAGCGTGCAGCACGCCGCGGAAGCGGTGGCGCCCTACGCCGGCCAGGCCAAGGACCAGGCCGCGTACTACGCCCATGAGGCACGCGTACGGCTCGCACCGAAGGTGTCGCACGCGGCACATCAGGCGGCCCACCAGGCCCGCACGCAGTACGCCGTACATCTGGCGCCCCGGGTGCCCCCGAGGGTGGACGAGGCCGCGCACAAAGCCGCCGTCCGCACCCGGAGGGCTGCCCGCCAGGCGGCTGAATACACCGTTCCGCGCGTGGAGAGCGCGGTGGCCGCCGCACAGCCGGTGGCCGAGGAAGCCGCGTCCCGTTCGGCGGCGGCTCTGGCCGCGCTGCGCGGGCAGGTGACCGTCAAGGAGATCAGCAAGATCGTCAGGAAGCACGAGCGGCGCGCCAAGGCCGGCCGGGCGGCCAAGGGCCTGGTGGTGCTCGGTGTGCTGGCGGGAGGCGCTTTCGCCGCCTGGAAGTGGTGGGACAAGCAGGCGAACCCGGACTGGCTGGTCGAGCCGCCGGAGGCGACCGAGGTGTCCGACCGCGCCCCGCTGGCGTCGGTCGACGGCACGGGCCCGCTCGACCCGGAGGTGCAGGCCAAGCAGGCAGAGGCCGAAGCGCGCGACCGCGACGACAAGCGCTGACCACAGCCGGACGGAAAGAGTCGGCCGGAAACGGGAAAAGGCGCCGGGAGACCACAGGGTCTCCCGGCGCCTTTTGCTGTCGCTGTGGAGCCTAGGGGAGTCGAACCCGAACCGAGCGACGCTCTCACCTGCGGCTTTACGAAGTCTTTGCGAGAGAATCGGACTTTCCCACCCGTTTCAGCCCTGCTCCATCCTGCTCGATCCCGTTGCCCCGACTCGATGTGCCCACTGGTGGGCACACCCTCACAACCCGTTGCGACTGCAACTCGAATGCGAGCCTTGCCCCCAAGAATCATGGGCTCTCAGCCCTCCATATCTGGCAAACGCGCAAACAGCGTGTGAGCGCCCGACGGTCGCGGAGCCGGGCCAGCTCAAGCAGGCATTGCCATCCGAATGGTGTCGGCTCCGTCCGTGCTCGTTAGGCCGAGGTCCGTGAGGGGCTGCGTGCTGGTGACCACGTCGACGCGATGGGATCGCGCGTAGGAGGCCAGTGGCAGAGAGAGCTTCAGCTCGCTGACCACCCTCCGCGCGACTACAGCCAGGTAGTGCAGCAGTCCCGTCGTCACTCGCATCCACCCTTGGAGGAGCCGGAGGTTGGCGATACCGCACTCAGCCTCCAGCCGGGCCACCTGCTCACGGCCGGGTTTCAGGAAGAACCCGCCGGGGAACCGTGCCCGGCCACCTGTACGGCTACCAGCTCGCGCACGGCGTGATACCTCGTCTGGGCTGGGGCACCGGGCAGCCCAACCGTCTGCCACACCTGCGACAACCACTCCTGCCAGCAGCCGAGACACCTTCGACTGGGGCACCGCAGCGGAGAACCGGGCCGAATGGCTCGCCCGGCGCCGCGACCCAGGCAGCCCCCTGGCCGACCTCCGCGGCCCTTCTGGCCGATCCCGCGCGATCGGCGCCGCCATCCGCGCCGGCCGGGAGGACCACGAGTCCGAGCGGGAGATCGCAGCCCACATTCAAGCCGCCATTGCGGAAGGCAGACCGCGGCTCATCGTGGCTCCGCTCAACGCCTCGACGCCGGGGACTCCGGTCGTTGCCGACCCCACCCCCAGGCGATTCCTGGTCGCCCGGGACCTGGGATCGTCGGCGGACCTCGACTTCGCCCCCCCACATCGATCGGTCACCGCCGAGTGCGAACCCGAAACCCCGTGTACGACGTACGGAGCGTGTGTACACTGTTTGCGTGAGCGAAACAATGACGTGAATGTGCATGTTTAACTTGCATTAAACGGGGGGCACTCATGGTCGACGCCATGACATCGTTGGCCGACCAACGGGGAGCGGGGAAACAGCCTGACGAGGTATCGCCTCTGACAAGTTGGTGGCGTGCCAGCTACCCAATGGCTCTGGTACGGATTAACTTTCGCTGCATTTCGATGCAATACCGGGCCCCCTCACTTTCGCCGTTCATGGGCATCCCTCTATGCATGCAGGTAGATGCTTACTCAAAATCCATTCATTGGACGAAAGTGGAGGCTATCTCGATATGAAATACCAGTCCACGAAAACGGTCGCGCCACTCATTCCGCATCAATTATCCGCAGAAGCCGCGTCCACTCGACCGCAGGAGCGGACGGATCACAAGGCCGTACGCGTACTCGTCGTGGAGAGCGAGTCCCAAGACGCCGACCTGCTCATTCTGGGACTGCGCCGACATGGGTGCAAGGCGGAGCAGGTCCGAACCGGCACCGAGGCGCTCCAGCAGTATCGGAAGGCCGACCTGCTCCTCGTCGACCTGGATCTGCCGGACCTGGACGGTGTGGAACTGTGCCGCAGTATTCGGGCCGTCTGTGACGTCGCCATCATCGTCGTCACCGCCCGCGACACGGAACTCGACAGGGTCCTCAGTCTACGCGCGGGAGCGGACGACTATGTCGTCAAGCCATGCAGTCTGACCGAATTGGCTGCTCGCATAGAAGCCGTGATGCGCAGGGTCCGGCTGCAGCCGTTCGTCCCCGAGGACGTCATCACGGTCGGCGCACTGCACATTGATCACCGCGCCCGGGAAATCCGCCTAGACGGCCGCCATATAGAGGCGACCCGAAAGGAATTCGATCTACTCTATCTGCTCGCCTCACGGCCGGGCAATGTTTTTTCGCGCAGACAGATCATGACCCAGGTGTGGAGCGACCCCAGAGCGAAACCCGGTCGGACCATAGATACGCACGTCAGCAGCCTGCGCAGTAAACTCGGTTCCAGCCGGTGGATCGCCACGGTGCGCGGTGTCGGTTTCCGTTTCGGACCTTCCTGATTTTTTCGGCGACAGCCGCACGGCTGTTGCCCCGACTGCTGAATCCTCTCCCGGGGACTCCTCCAAGAACTCCGGCACATTCCAGGCCCCGTGACAGAGGATCCGGGACCCGTCGATCAACGGCGATCGCGGTTTCCGGGGCGGCACCGTCCCTGGGCTCCGGACGACGCGGCCGACGACCGCGCACGTGGCCCTCGGCGGCCCGATCGCCCGGCCGTGAGCCGTTCCAGGAGTGCCACCACCTCCAGCGGCCCCGGTAGGCCCAGGGACCGTCGATGCAGTGTGCCAGCCCCCTTGGCGAACGCGGGGTCCTTCACCACCTGCTCGATGCCGAGGTACAGATCGTCCACGGACCACTACGGCAGCGGCCCCGGGCAAGCAGCACGTCGAGCGGTACGTATCCAGCCGCACGGACGTTGTCGGGCAGCGCGTGGGCGACCAGTTCGACGTCCCGGTGCGCGGCCTTCCTCAGGATGTCCATGAGGGGCAGGCCGCTCATGCCCTCGGGTCATGCCGAGGAGGAGGACCACTCGCGGGCGCTCGGGCCGTGCCCGGAGCCAGTCCGGCAGGTTGCACGCACCGGTGTAGGCCACTCTCCGGATCGGTACGGACAGGCCCCTGAAGGAAAGTTGTGTCCCCGGTGATACCAGGTCCAGGCTCCACTGGCCCAGCAGCTGCTCGGGCGAGAAGGCGAGGCCGTACCGCCGCAGATGCGGCCGCAGCCACTCGACGAACCGGTCGACCTCCCGGTCCTGCTGCCCGTGGATCCAGCCAGGACGTCGAGCGGCCGTGATGGCGGCGGACATGTCGGCCTCCGCGAGGCCTGCGTGTGAGGCGACTCACACATCGTGACCGGCCGCCCGCAGCGACGCGGTGATCGACTCGAGCACGTACCCGCCCATGGCCTCGAGCGCGCCACGCGGACGAGTTTCCAGGGGTAGCTTTCCCTCGCTCAGTCCGGCACAGCATGTCGTCGACGTGGTAACAGTTGCCGATGCTCACCGCGTTGAGTCCGGCCGACCGGACCGCGCCCAGCACATCCGGCTGCCTGGCGACCACCACGTCGTGCCCCGCAGCCCACAGGGCCCACGCCAGTGACACCGACGGCGTGGAGTGCTTCGGCGCCCGTCGACATCATGAGTACGCACATCTGTCTGCTCCAAGGGTCGATGACAATCGCCGGACGGCGGTGGCCCGGCGACGGTCACACCGGCGGGTTGCCGTGCTTCCGGGAGGGCGGGTCGGCGTGCTTGGTGCGGAGCATCGCCAGGGACCGGATGAGCACCTCGCGGGTTTCGGCCGGGTCGATGACGTCGTCGACGAGGCCGCGTTCGGCCGCGTAGTACGGGTGCATGAGCTCGGTCTTGTACTCCTTGACCATGCGGGCCCGCATGGCCTCGGGGTCCTCGGCCTCGGCGATCTGGCGCCGGAAGATGACGTTGGCGGCACCTTCGGCGCCCATGACGGCGATCTCGTTGGTCGGCCACGCGTAGGTGAGGTCCGCGCCGATGGACTGGCTGTCCATGACGATGTAGGCACCTCCGTACGCCTTGCGCAGGATCAGGGAGATCCTGGGGACCGTGGCGTTGCAGTAGGCGTACAGCAGCTTCGCGCCGTGGCGGATGATTCCGCCGTGCTCCTGGTCGACACCGGGCAGGAAGCCGGGGACGTCCAGGATGGTGACGATCGGGATGCTGAAGGCGTCGCACATCTGCACGAAACGCGCCGCCTTCTCGGATGCCTCGATGTCGAGCACCCCCGCGAGGCTCTGCGGCTGGTTGGCGACGATGCCCACCACCTCGCCGTCCAGGCGTGCCAGGGCGCAGATGATGTTGCGGGCCCAGCGCTCGTGGACCTCCAGGTAGTCGCCCTCGTCGACGAGTTCCTCGATGACCTTGGCCATGTCGTAGGGGCGGTTGCCGTCGGCCGGGACCAGGTCCAGGAGCGCGGTGCTCCGGCGGTGGGCCGAGTCGTCCGGGACGGCCGACGGAGGCAGCTCGCGGTTGTTCTGCGGGAGCATCGACAGGAGGTAGCGCACCTCCGCGATGCACGTCTCCTCGTCGTCGTACGCGAAGTGGGCCACGCCGCTCGTCTCGGCGTGCACGTCCGCGCCGCCGAGGCCGTTCTGGGTGATCTCCTCGCCGGTGACCGTCTTGACGACGTCCGGTCCGGTGATGAACATCTGGGACGTCTCGCGGACCATGAAGACGAAGTCCGTGAGGGCGGGGCTGTACGCCGCGCCACCCGCGCAGGGTCCCAGCATCACCGAGATCTGCGGGATCACCCCGCTCGCCCTGGTGTTGCGCTGGAAGATGCCGCCGTAACCGGCGAGGGCGGAGACCCCCTCCTGGATCCGGGCGCCCGCGCCGTCGTTCAGCGACACCAGCGGAGCCCCGGCCGCGATGGCCATGTCCATGATCTTGTGGATCTTCATGGCGTGGGCCTCGCCCAGCGCCCCGCCGAAGATCCGGAAGTCGTGCGCGTAGACGAAGACGGTACGGTCCTCCACCGTGCCCCAGCCGGTGACGACACCGTCGGTGTACGGCTTCTTCGTCTCCAGGCCGAATCCGGTGGCCCGGTGCCGGCGCAGCTGCTCGACCTCGTTGAAGGAACCCGGGTCCAGCAGCAGCTCGATGCGTTCCCGCGCGGTCAGCTTGCCCTTGGCGTGCTGCGCCTCGGTCGCCTTCTCGCTCGGGCCGGCCAGCACCTGGGCACGCATCTCGTGCAGCTCCGCCACGCGCCCGCGCGCGTCGTCGAGTTGGTGCCTCTCCCCCGGGCGGTCGTCCAAGACGGTCATCGTCCTCCTCCTCAGATCTGTGTCGGGCTCTTGGGTGGCGCCTGCCTCGACGGCGCCCGGACGCGTTCACCGACGAGTACCGCCCGTGGCGGCAGCCGACGTACGACCTGTCGCGGCGCGTGTCCCCGGATCGCGGCCGCGGCGGCGTGGTCCCTTCCGCAGGGCACGTCCACGACGGTCCAGCCGGCGGGCCGTGACGGGGTGTGCGCTCCTTCGTCGCCGAGGTACACGTCCGACATCCAGCCGCCGACCCCGACGCCAGTCCCCTTGAGGTACGCCTCCTTGCGGGCCCACAGCCGGGCGAACAGAGCCGGGCGGTCCCCGGGCGCATGCTCCTCCAGCTCGCGCCGCTCGCTCGGGTGGAGTGCGGGTGTGCACACCTCGACCCGCTCCGGTCGCGGGAGCGGCTCCACGTCGACCCCCACCGGTGAGAGGGCGACACCGATGAGGGCGGCGCCCGGGCTGTGCGACAGCGAGAAGTGCACACCCGAGTCGACCAGCACCGGCCGCCCGTGCGGAGCGCCGCACCGAGGGCACGCCGCCCGCGAGAAGACGATGTCCTGCGGCGCTGTCCTCGAGTACGCCGCCAGCAGCCGCCGCAGCGCGATGTGGGCCACCACGTACCGCTGGCGGTCGGCGGGCCGCCGGAAGGCGTCCGCGCGACCGCGCTCGGCTTCGTCCAGCTCGTCCAGGGCGAGTGGGCCGTGCAGGGCGGCCGTCTCGGGCTGGGGCAGCAGCCAGAGGTCGAGCCTCCCCTGCCGCAGCCGCGGCTCGGCTCCGAGCGGTGACCGCGGGACGGTCACGCGGCCGCCTCGCGTACGTCGTCCAGCAGACGGGCCTGGCGCAGCGTCTCCTCGGCCGGGGCAGCGCCCGCGCGCACCGAGGTGACGAAGGCGGCGATCGTGGCGGCCACCTGGTCGTGGGGGGAGAGCCGGATCTCCTCACGGCCCCCGCCCCGGTGCAGCCCGATCACCGGGACGAAGTCCGCGGGCGGGGTGAACGCACGGTCCACCGTGATCCGGCCCGTACTGCCCCACAGCTGGTACTGGGAGAGGTACGCGTGCTCGAGACCGAAGGTGATCTGTGCCGTAATCCCCTCGCGGGTGCGCAGGAGGACGGCGCCCGAGGTCTCCACCGCGCGGCCGCGCCCCCGTGTGAGCTGGGCCCCGACGACCTCCAGTCCGGGGCCGAGGAAGTGCAGGGCCGCCCGCAGCGGGTAGAGGCCGACGTCCGCCAGCGCCCCGCCGCCGAGCTCGGGTTGGTAGCGGATGTCCGTGTCCGCCAGCGCCGGGATGGTGAACGCCGCGCGCAGCGACCGGAGTTCGCCGATCGCGCCGTCGGCCACCAGGCGCCGTACCGCTTCGTGGAGCGGATGGTGGACGAACATGATGTTCTCCATCAGCGCCAGCCCGCGGTCCCGGGCCAGGTCGAGGAGATACCCGGTGCGGGAGGCGTTCATCGCCAGGGGCTTCTCCGCGAGCACGTGCTTGCCGGCGTCGAGAGCGGCCTCGACCCATCGGTCGTGCAGCGCGGCGGGCAGCGGTATGTAGACCGCGTCCACCTCCTTGAGCTCCAGCAGCTCGGCGTAGCCCAGCACCGGGTGGCCGCCGAAGCGTTCCGCGAACCGTTCCGCCTTCTCCGGTGAGCGGCTGGCGACCGCGACGATCTCGGTGTCCGCGTCGGCCTCGAAGGCGGGGAGCATCCGGCGCACCGCGATGTCCGCGCAGCCGATCATCCCAATGCGCACCGGTTCGCTCATCGGGCGGCCCCCGCCGTCGCGTTGAGGCACGCCAGCAGGGTGCGCCCCTGGACGTTGACGTAGTGGCTGTGCCGGACCAAGGACGTCAGCTGTGCCGGGGTGACCCAGGCGTAGCCGGGCGGCGGGTTCTGCGGCGCGTCGGCCTCGTCCGCGTCCACGATCAGGTAGCGGCTCTCGGCGTTGAGGAAGCGCCCGCCCTCCTCGGAGTGGACGGCCTCGTAGCGGATACGGTCTCCGCTCGCATGCAGCACCGTGTCGAGGAAGCGCGGCCGGTCCCGCGCATCGAGGTGGGCGTAGTTGGCGGGGGTGTACTGCACGGTGGGTCCCAGCTCGATGGTGTCGAGGAAGCCGCCCTCGACCCGGGCGTGCACCAGGACGTGGGGCACGCCCTCGAACTCGCGGGTGAGGAAGGCGGTGACGCCCTGGCCCACCGGTTCGAAGAGGGGCTGGGTCCACCCCGTGACCTCGCGGTTGCCCGCCCGCACGGACACCGCCGCCACCCGGAAGTAGCGGCCGTCCTCGTGCTCGATGGCGCTCTCGCCGCGCTTCCACCGGGGAACACGCGCGAGCGGGACCCGCTCGGCCCGCACATCGTGCCGGGCGCGTTCCCCGGTGATCCAGGAGAACAGCTCGGTGTCGCCGAGCAGCGCTCCCGCTCCGGTGTCCGGGTGGGGCAGGCAGGACAGCACGGTGCGCGCGTCCATGTTGACGACGTTGTCCCGGTGCAGCAGTTCGCTGATCTGGCCGAGGGTGAGCCAGCAGAAGTCGTCGAGCAGCGGCACTTCGCCCGTCGCTTCCACGATCATGTTGCGGTTGGACTTCCGGTAGAACCACGAGCCGTGTTCGGACTGCAGCACGTCGGCGATGACGCGCCCGCGGCGCGGACCGGCGAAGTACTCGATGTACTTCACGTCCGCACCCTTGTGGGCCTTGGTGTAGTTGCTGCGGGTGGCCTGAACCGTGGGCGAGAGCTGGAGCAGGTTGGGGTTGCCCGGCTCCATCTTCGCCTGCATCAGCAAGTGCGGCACCCCGTCGAACTCCTTGACGAGGATGCCCAGGATGCCCACCTCGGCCTGCTTGATGATGGGCTGGTACCAGTCGGCGTACGGACCGTCCCCGTAGGGGCCGTCCTCCTCCGTGACGTGCAGGCCCTCGACGGTGAAGAAGCGGCCGCTGCGGTGTCCGAGGTTGCCGGTGTGCTCGTCGAACGACCAGCCGTCCAGCTCCGCGAACGGGATGCGGTCCACGCGGAACTCATTGACCCGGCCACGCTCGGCAAGCCAGGCGGCGAAGTCCCCGGTGGGCAGCTGGACGCCTTCCGCGGCGGCGGCGGACAGCGCGATGCGGGACGGCAGACGCACATCCGCGCGCGCCTGGAGCTGAGTACGGAGGGGTGGGGAAAGCATCAGGTGACTCCCTGGATCCGGTGCGCCGAACCGCGAGGGCCGGGCACGAAGGCGTGAGGGTGAAGCCGACGGGTGTCCGCCGATGGTGGTCGGGCCGTGCAGGCCGGTAGGGGCCGCAGCCGCATGCCCGGCCGCCGCGCACCACCGCGCGTCCTCGCGCAGCGGCGCGGCTCACCCGTGCGCGGCGACGAACTCCTTGATCGAGGCGGTGACGTAGTCCAGCATCTCGTCGGTGAGAGCCGGATAGACCCCGATCCAGAAGGTGTGGTCGGTGATGATGTCGCTGTTCGTCAGCTCGCCCACGATCCGGTGCGGCTGGTCGATGTAGGCCGGGTGCCGGGTCAGGTTGCCGCCGAACAGCCGGCGGGTGCCGATCTTCCTGTCCTCCAGGAAGGCCACCAGCTCGGCGCGGCTGAACGGCGCCTCGGGGTCCACCGTGAGCACGAAGCCGAACCAGCTCGGGTCGGAGCGGGGGGTGGCCTCCGGGAGCAGCAGACCCGGTATGCCGTCCAGGCCGTCCCGCAGCCGCCGCCAGTTGCGCTTCCTGGCGTCGATGAAGTCGTCCAGCTTGGCCAGCTGGGTCAGCCCCAGGGCCGCCTGGATGTCGGTCGCCTTCAGGTTGTAACCGACGTGGGAGAAGATGTACTTGTGGTCGTACCCGGCGGGCAGTTTGCCCATCTGGTACTGGAAGCGCTTGAGGCACTTGTCGTTCTCGCCGGGCTCGCACCAGCAGTCCCGGCCCCAGTCCCGCAGCGACTCCACGATCCGGGCCAGGCTCAGGTTCGAGGTCAGTACGCAGCCGCCCTCACCCATGGTGAGGTGGTGCGCCGGATAGAAGCTGACGGTGGTCATGTCGCCGAAGGAGCCGGTGAGCTTCCCGTCGTACAGCGAGCCGACCGCGTCGCAGTTGTCCTCGATCAGGAAGAGGTCGTGTTCCTCGGCGAGTTGGGCGATCTCGGTGACGGGGAACGGGTTGCCCAGCGCGTGCGCGATGATGATGGCTCGGGTTCTCGGGCCAATCGCGGCCGCAACCCGGTCGGCTGTCGCGTTGTAGGTGGTGAGGTCCACGTCCACGAAGACCGGGACGAGGCCGTTCTGCAGGATCGGGTTGACGGTTGTCGGGAAACCCGCCGCGACGGTGATCACCTCGTCGCCCGGCTTCAGCCGCCTGTCCTCCAGGACGTGCGAGGTGAGCGCCGACACGGCCAGCAGGTTCGCCGACGAACCGGAGTTGGTGAGGTGGGCCTTGCGGCGCTTGAGCCGCCGGGCGAAGGCCGACTCGAACTTGCGGGAGCTCCGGCCGGCGGCGATGCGCATCTCCAGCGCGGCTTCTACCAAGGCCGTCCGGTCCGTCTCGTCCAGCACCGCGCCGGACGGCCAGATCTCCGTCGTACCGGGGACGAACCCCCTTTCCTGGGAGGTCTCCTGGTGGTACTTGCGGACCTCCTCGAGTACCTGTTCCTTGCGGTCGCTCACAGTGATTCCTCTTCCATGTCCGGTGCGTTGGCCGTGACGCCGAGCGGTGGGTGCCCGGGCGGCAGTACGGGCGCGAGCAGATCGCGCAGGGAGTCGTCGAGGTTCCGGCACGGCCGCCAGCCGAGCAGCCGCTCGGCGCGTGCGATGTCCAGCCGTTGCCAGGCGACGTCGGTGCGCGAGGGCGGGCCCTCGGGGTCCTCGACGACCGGGACCTCCAGACCGCTGAGCGAGACCATCCGGTGGATCAGGCCGCGCATCGGGACCGCCTCGCCGCGGCCCACATTGACCACCCGGCCCCTGACGGTCTCTCCCGGTGCGGTGGCCACGGCCAGCACCGCGGCTGCGGCGTCGCCCGCGTCCACCAGGTCGCGGGCCGCACGCAGCGGCGGGAGCCGCAGCACGGCGGCTTTCTCGCCTCGCGCGATGTTGCGTGCGGCCTCACCGAGATGTGCCGCGACCCGGCCGAAGAGACTGCCCTCCGGTACTCCGGCGCCGAGCACGTTGGCGAGCCGGAGCACCACGCCGTCGACGCCCCGCTCGGACGCGGCGCGCAGGACGGCCCGTGTGCCCAGGAGCTTGGTGCGTCCGTACGCGGTGACCGGGGCCGGCTCATGGTCCTCGCCGGTGGCGGCGTCCAGGGCGCCGGCCCCGTACTCGTGGACGCTGCCGAGCTGGATCAGCCGTACGGGCGGACCGGGCAGCTCAGCGAGGGCCGCGACGAGGCGCTCGACCAGTTCGGCGTTGCCCGCGGCCATCTGTTCCTCGTCCGCCCGCCAGGCCCGGCCGGCCGCGTTGACGACCACGTCGGCGCCGGTCGAGTCGAGGAGCCGGGCGATCTCCTCCGGCTCCGTCGCGAGCAGGTCCAGGCGTACGGACGTGAGGCCTTGCGCGGGGTCGTCCCCACCGGTGCGGGACACCGGGTGGACCCGGGCGCCGAGCGCGGTGAAGGCCTCGCCGATGTGGCGGCCCAGGAACCCGGTGCCGCCCAGGACGACGACCGAGAGCCCGGCCGCCGGACGGGCGTCAGGTCGCACGGGTCGCCCCGTGCTTGACGGCCTTCCACCAGCCGGGGTTGTCCCGGTACCAGGCGACCGTCTCGGCCAGGCCCTCCTCGAAGCCGGTCAGCGGAGCGTAGCCGAGCTGCTCACGGATCTTGGAATCGTTGATCGAGTACCGCAGGTCGTGCGCCTTGCGGTCCGGGACCCGGCGGATCATCTCCTCGCCCACGCCGGTCAGTTCGAGCAGCTTCTCGGTCAGGGCGAGGTTCGTGTACTCGTTGCCGCCGCCGATGTTGTAGATCTGGCCGGGTTGCCCGTGGTTGAGCACCAGGTCGATGCCGCGGCAGTGGTCGTCCACGTGCAGCCACTCGCGGGCGTTGCGCCCGTCGCCGTACAGCGGGACCTGGCGGCCCTCCAGCAGGTTCGTGACGAACAGGGGGATGACCTTCTCGGGGTGCTGGTACGGCCCGTAGTTGTTGGAGCAGCGCGTGATGGACAGGTCCACGCCATGTGTGCGCCAGTACGTCCGGGCGACCAGGTCCGAACCGGCCTTCGCCGCGGCGTACGGGGAGTTGGGCGCCAGCGGCCATTCCTCGGTCCAGGATCCCTCCTCGATCGAGCCGTACACCTCGTCCGTGGAGACGTGCACGACCCGTTCCACGTCGTTGCTCTCCAGCACGGCGTCCAACAGGGTCTGGGTGCCCAGGACGTTCGTACGGAAGAATTCGCCGGCGCCCTCCAGGGAGCGGTCGACGTGGGTCTCGGCCGCGAAGTGGACCACGGCGTCGTGGCCCCGTACCAGTTCGCGCATCAGGTCGCGGTCGCAGACGTCCCCGCGGACGAACACCAGCCGCTTGTGCGAAGCGGGCAGGTTGTCCCGGTTGCCCGCGTAGGTCAGCTTGTCCAGGGCGGTGACCTGGGCACCCGCCCAGCCGCTGTACTCGTCGGCCAGCAGTTTGCGGACGAAATTGGAGCCGATGAAACCGGCCGCTCCGGTGACCAGGATCCTCATGCCGCGACCTCCACTCGGGTGTGGTCTCCGACGACCAGGCAGTGATGGTCCATGCCCTGGCCGGTGGTGCCGACGGAGGCGGCGCGCCCGATCAGCGAGTCGCGCAGGCCGTGGACGCCGGTGACCGATGCCTCGTCCAGGGTGATGGAGCTCTCCAGCCGGCTGTCGGTCACCAGGCAGTCCCGTCCGATCGAGGTGTACGGGCCCACATGGCTCTCCTCCACGACGGTGCCGGCACCGATGATCGCCGGGCCCTCGACCCGGGACCGCAGGATGCGCGCCCCCACCTCGACCACGACCTGGCCGACGAGGACGCTGCTCGCGTCGACGTGACCGTCCACGCGCCGGGTCAAGCCGTCGAGGAGATGGCTGTTGCACTCCAGGACGTCCTGGACCTTTCCGGTGTCCTTCCAGTAGCCGTCGTACCGGCTGGCCCGGACGTCCGCGCCGGAGGAGACCAGCCACTGGATGGCGTCGGTTATCTCCAGCTCGCCGCGGGCGCTGGGCTCGATGGCCTCCACCGCCTCGTGGATGGCGGGCGTGAAGAAGTACACACCGATCAGCGCCAGGTCGCTGCGCGGCTCCTGCGGCTTCTCCACCAGGCGCAGCACCTCGCCGTCGGGACCGAGTTCGGCGACCCCGAAGGAGCGGGGGTCGGCCACCTTGTACACGACGACCTGGGCGGCCGGGCGGTGCGTGGTGAACTCCTCGGCGATGCCGACGACTCCGTCGGGCAGCATGTTGTCACCCAGGTACATCACGAAGTCGTCGGCGCCGAGGAAGTCGCGGGCGATGGACACGGTGTGGGCCAGTCCGCGTGGCGCGTCCTGGGGGATGTAGGTGATCCGCAAGCCGAACCGGGAGCCGTCGCCGAGCACGGCCTCGATCTCGGGCCCGCGGCTGTTGACGATGACGCCGACCTCGGTCACCCCCAGATCCCGGACGCCCTGCAGTACGTGTACCAGGACGGGCTTGTTCGCGATGGGGATGAGTTGTTTGGGCATCGAGTAACTGAAAGGCCGCAGGCGGGTACCGGACCCGCCTGCAAGCACCAGAGCCTTCATCGAGAGGTCCTCTCCGTTCGTGTGTTCATGCCGGCTGTTCGAGCGCGGTGATTACCTTCCCGGGCCTGAGCTGCGCGTTTGACCTCGCTGCTGCTCTTTCAAGCGGACGTGGGCGGGGGCGGGGCCTGTGTCCGAGGCAGCCCACAGGTACTCGATGCCGGCGGTGTCGAGGCGGGTACTCGACAGCTCTGTCCGCTCTTGGGTCATTGACGCTTCTTGGCTGTACTGAAGCGTCGGACGATCGGCATCTCCACGTACCGGTACAGCAGCCACGCCAGGACGACGGAGCTGACCAGGGCCAGTGCGAGATAGAGGATCACCATGGCCACCGAGTCGAACGGGCCGTGCATCACCTTGATGTTGAAGGTGTAGAGCACCAGGTAGTGGCAGAGGTAGAGGGCGAACGACACATTGCCGAGCAGCACCATCGTCCTCGACGACAGGAACGTCGGACGCCGTTCGATGTCCCCCTGTGCGGCGGCAACGATGAGCAGCACGCACGAGATCAGCAGGGGTGCCCGCCAGCCGAACAGGAAGGGGCTGTAGTTCGCCACGACGTAGCAGGGCACGAACGAGATCAGCACCCACGGCATCCGCACCCGGGGGAAACCGCCGGAGATCACCAGGAGCACGGCGAACATTCCGACGAGGAAATCGAAGAGGCGGCCGAGCGGGAAGGTATAGGCGAACCACATCTGGAAGCTGATCGCATCCGGCGCGCCCACGAACGAGATGATCCCGGCGGGCATGTTGTAAGCCAGGACCGGCACGAGGAAGGAGCCCGCCACGCAGAGGGCCAGACCCGTCCAGGCCGCGCGTCGGCCCAGGTCGCGGAACCAGCGGATGGCGAAGGGGAACACCAGGTAGAACACGGCCTCCGCGGCCAGGGACCAGCCCGTCGCGAGGACACCGAAGTTGACCCGCGGGTTCGGTATCCACACCTGGACGAGGCCCGCGTAGGCGAGCAGGTCCTGCCACCGGATACTCACGTTCCACAGCAGCACCGCCGCCGCGGCGCCGGCCACGTAGTACAGCGGCAGGATCTTGACGAACCGGCGGCGGTAGAAGGCGCCGGTGCGGTCGGTCCTGGCACGGCGGACGAGGGCAGGGGGCGCCCCCTCCTGCGGGGGCTGCCGCCCGCGTACGAATCTCTGCTCTGTCGGGGGAAGTCACTGCTCGACCAGCGACATCACGGCCGTCGATTCCCGTGTCATGAACGCTCCTCCAGGGGAGTAGGGTCCGCGGGCCCTGGGTGTGTGGCCCGCGGGTGGGGGTGGTCAGAGTTGGCGTACGGGTGCGGCCGGCCGCTGGTCCTCGGCGAGGGGACAGGCCGGAGGATCTGGAACCTGGGCGTGGGTTCCTCGCCGAGCGCGACCGCGTCGGTGACGGCCGTGCCGACTATTCCGGCAGCCGTCCTCGCCCCGGAGAGGCGTCGCTGAAAACGCTTATTGCTTCATCGCGCCAACTGTGGATTCCGGGATGGAGCAAGGGGAGGAAACGGCGTCTGGCCGGGAACTCAGGGGGACATGAGGAAGGGGACGCCGGAAAACGGCGTCCCCTTCCTGACAACGTGGAGCGTCGTACCGGGGCGTCATCTGAAGAAGATGACCACCAGGCCCGGAGAGCCAACCGCCCTCAGGTCCCGGCCGGCTGCCGGAGCACAGCCGCGCACGGCCGGTGAATTGTCACGACGTTGCGGGCAGAATGTTGTGATTGGAGTTGAACAGGTTGGTCGGGTCGTATTTCGCCTTGATCTGGGCGAGTCGTTCCCCTGTGGCCCCGGGGTAGAGCGCCTCCCGGACCTGTTCCGGCCCCGCGTTCACCACGAAGTTGCCGTAGGAGCCGGGGTCGGTCTGTCGGATGGCGGCCATGAACTCCTCGACCCAGGTGTCGTGCAGGTCGACGTCGGCCGGGTCGGCATAGACGGCGGACAGGTGGGCCATGATCTTGCTCTGTCGGTGAGCGAAGGCCGTGGCGTCGGACGGGACCCGTGCCAGCGCCCCTCCCAGCACTCGCAGCTGCGCCCCGGCGACGATCGCGCTCGAGGTGGTGACGCGCTCCACGATGGTCTCGGCGGTCGCGCGGTCGACCCGGTCGATGAAGAGGTTGCGCGCCACGGAGACGGGGCGCATGAGGGGGTCTGCCGGGGGGAACATCCCGGGGTACGGCATGGACTGCACCATGTCGGCCAGCGGCGGGACGATCGCCCGGAACCGGCCGATGACCTCCTCGCCCGCCTCGGAGGGGCCGGCGTAGCACATCACCGCCAGAATGATCGGCTTGCCGTGGTACTCCTCGGGCACGAACGGGAAGGGGGGTGCCGTCCACACGTTCACGATCGTGGAAAGCTCCTCGGGAGCGGCCTCGGCCTCGGCGATGAAGGTCTCGAGGATCTCGGGGGTCACGGGGAGCACCAGCATTCCGCCGTACACGCTGGTGAGCTCGTGCAACCGGAGCTTGAAGCGGGTCGCCACCCCGAAGTTGCCGCCACCACCGCGGATGGCCCAGAACAGGTCGGGGTGGTGGTGCTCGTCCACCGACAGTAGTTCGCCGTCGGCCGTGACGATCTCCGCGGCCAGCAGATCGTCGATGGTCATCCCGTGCTTGCGGGACAGGAAACCGATGCCGCCGCCCAGGGTGATGCCTCCGACCCCGACCTGGGTGCTGTCGCCGAATCCGGTCGCGAGCCCGTGCTCCGCGGCGGCTTCGGTGTACTCGCCGGCGGAAATGCCGGCCTCGGTCCAGGCCGTACGGGCCTCGACGTCGATCTCCAGCGCCCGCATGTTGGCCAGGTCCACGACGATGCCGCCTTCGCAGACACCGTGCCCGGCCCCGCTGTGTCCACCGCCGCGGACGGCCAACTGGAGCCCGGTCTCCTGCGCCAGCGCCACGACGCGCGCCACCTGCTCGGCATTCCTGGGCCGCAGGATGACGGCGGGCCTGCGGTCGACGTCACCCGCGTACACGGTGCGCGCTGCCTCGTACTCGGCGTCATCCGGGCTGATGATCTGCCCGTACTGCTCATCGGTGAGCTCCCCGATCGAAAGGGGGGCGCCGCCGCGAGGTGCTGTCACAGAGTGACTCCTTAATATGCGTATTCATATGCTTCGCCGGTCCGCCTGGCGGCTCCGGACCGATCCCCGAGTGGAGTCGTCCCGATTCTGCAGACGCTCGGACCGTGCCACCCGGGCCTTTTTCTTGTCAACCTAGGGAGAAAACTCCCCGATCACATTCGGCCAAGGCGTCCGGTTTCCCATATGCCGGGGTGTGAAAGGTTGCAGCTCAGTGAATTGCGGCATGGGGGAAGAGCCCACGCCGAAGCTTCTTCAGGGCGGGCCCCGCAAAAAGGCAGGAATTATCGATGAACCCATTTTGGGCAGGGAGCGCGTGCCCCAGGTGCTGTCTCTCGGGTGAATTTCCCCCCGGGCCACCCGGCCTCTTCGGCCCGTATGGCGAGACCGTCAGACGGGCGATTTCACGAGGGTGATCACGCGTGCGCCGTAGGCGAGGGCAGACGACACCGAGTCGATGCTCATGCCCGCGGCAAGCGCAAGCTCCTGCCACTGGCCGTGCGTGCGCTCGCGCCCCCCGAAGTAGACCAGCATCCGGAGATCGGCGCTCGTGAAGCCTGGATCCGGCTTGGAGGGCGACTCGTCGGCGCACTCGATGAGCAGCACGGAGCCGCCGGGCTCCAGCGCATCCGCACAATGGCCCAGGATCCGCACGGCTTCGTCGTCCGACCAGTTGTGCAGAACGAACGACAGGACGATCGTGTCGGCCTTCACCGGCAGCGGATCGAAGAAGCTGCCGTCGACCACGCCGACCTTGCCGGTCAGTCCGGCCTCCTCGATCTTCGCTCGCGCCTTGGCCGCCGGACCGGGAAGCTCCAGCAGGGTGGCGCTGATTCCGGGCTCCTTGGCCAGCACGGTGGCGAGCAGGTCGCCGTCGGCGCCGCCGACATCGAGGATGTGACGCACACCGGTCCAGTCGTGTTCCTCCGCCACCTGGTCGAAGACGCTCCGCTGGCCGTGCGCCATCAGGTCGTAGAAGGTGGCGCCGAGGGTCGGATCGTCCGAGATCTCGTCCCAGAACTCCTTGCCGTACTGCTGCTGGTAGACGGCACCGCCGTCGCGTACGGCTTCGAAGAGGTGGACGAGTGCGAGGTCCGCCCGCCCGACCATGTGACTCGGGTCCAGCCATCCCGCCTGGGACGCGGGGTGGTTGTGGGCCAGCAACTCGCCGACGGCGGTGGGGACGTAGTGGTCCGGCTCGGACTCCGCCAGTACGTCGACGGCGATCAGGTGCTGGAGCAGCCTCCTCAACGTGTCCTGATGGGAATCGGTCGCCTTCGCGAGCGATGCGAGGTCGTGCACGCCGTTCTGCATGTGGTCGACCAGCCGGAGGCCCGCGGCCACCCTCAGCGCCATGGGGGTCACCAGGTCGGCGAGCCGCAGCAGTGCGGCGAACCCCGAGGAGGTATCGGCGATGGCAGGGAGCGTGCTCGAACCGCTGTCTTCTGGCTTCCGCGCCACATCATTCGTCGGTTCATCCATGGAAACGCGATTCTCCAATCAAATGGGCAATATCGACCAGGTACGGGGACCGGTGTTCGTCATTCCGGGACAACGGTCGGCGATCAGACAAGAGCGGGGCCGAACCACCGGGTGAGCGCAGACCTGAGGGTCGCGGTGTCGGTCTCCGGAAGGGCCGCCGCGCCGGCGGGGTCGGCGGACGCGGTCCAGGCGACATGGCCGTCGGGGCGGATCAGCACGGCCGCGGGGGCCGGGACGTCACCGATCACCGGGAACGCCCAGTGGTCGTCCTGGGGCTCCGCCTCAACGAGGTCCACCCGGTCCGTCCAGCCGTCTAGGGCGGCACGCAGGTCGGGTCGGCCGGTGAAGTCGAGCAGCACGGGTCGTGCGGCGTGCAGCAGCTCGAAGACGCGTACCTGCCCGGAGGGTGACTTGATGTCGAGGTCGGCCATCCGGCGGCCGAGGGCCGGATGCCCGTCGCCCACCGGGTAGTGGGTGTCGAGCTGGCTGATGACGCCGCCCAGATACCGATTACCGTCCTCGAACCCGGCAAGGGTGCCGACCACCTCGCGGAGCGCGTCGACCTGGGGGCCCGCACGCCAGAGGGCGGTCTGTGCGCGGATGTTGCTGAGCAAGCGCTCGGTGGCCAGACGCCGTTCGGTGTCGTAAGTGTCCAGCAGCTCCACGGGGGCCTGCCCGCGCGCTACCGTGCCGAGCTTCCAGCCCAGGTTGACGGCGTCCTGGAGCCCCAGGTTCGCTCCCTGTCCACTAGATGGGAAATGGATGTGCGCGGCATCCCCGGCCAGCAGGACCCGCCCTTCGCGATACTTCGCAACCAGTCGGCAGGCGTCGCTGAACCTGTCGATCCGGTGGGGGCTGTGCATGCCGAAGTCGGTACCGGCGATCTTGGCGCATGCCTCGCTGAGCGTCTTCAGGGTCACGGGGGCGGCCCGATCCGTGCCCTTGTCGAATTCCATGGTGATCACCCGGTACATGCCGGGTTGTTCGGAGTGGAAGACCGTGAAAGTCCCGTTCTCCCGCCGGCCCTCGGGGCCGAAGATGATCTCGGAGGGCGGGTCGGTGAGCTTGACGTCGCCCAGCAGCGCGGTCAGCGTGGCCGGTGTGCCGGGGAAGTTGATGCCCGTCAGCTTTCGTATGACGCTGCGGCCGCCGTCACAGCCCACCAGGTAGCCGGCTCGCAGCCGTTCGGTGCCCTCAGCCCCGGCGATGTGCACCTCGACCCCGGTCTCGTCCTGGCGCACGTCGATTACCTCGGCGGACCGGCGCAGTCGTACACCCAGCTCGATCGCGCGTTCCTCCAGGAGTCGCTCGATCCGGGACTGGTGGATGGCGAGCGCATACGGGTGTCTCGTCGGAAAGTCCTGGATGTCCAGGTGCATGAAAGCGAAGTGCGCGAGCGGCTGCGCGCTACCCACCTCGAGGAACCGGTCCACGATTCCGCGCTGGTCGAGGAGTTCCACGCTCCGGGCGTGGAGGCCGCCGGCCCGTGACTCGCTGTTCAGCTCCGCGAGCCGTTCCAGCACCAGAACCTCCACCCCGGCGAGCCGCAGCTCGCAGGCGAGCATCAGCCCGGTCGGGCCGGCGCCCGCGATGATTACGTCCTCCATAAGGAAACCTCTCTTCTTCTGCCGTGCAACTGCACACAAGTGATGTCGTTTTCCGTACGGATGGGGTACCGGTACGGCGGGGAGCTTCATCGACCCGGTGGCGCGCGTGCCCCGGCGAGCGGCCTGGTGCCGATCCGTGTGCGCGGACCGACACCCGGCTCGACGGCCTCCGACGGCTCTCGTCGCCCCTACCGGAAGTCGTCCGCGTGATCGGCGGCCCACTGGTCGAACGTGCGCGCTGGGTGGCCGGTGATCTGCTCGACCGCCGGTGAGATCTCCGTCGGCACACCGACGAGCTCCGCCAGGAAGGTGAGGTTCATGTCGACGAAGTCGGCGGGGATCCGGCTCTGGATCATCTGCTCGCGGGCGACGTCCGGCGGCACCTGCTCGTACCGCACTGGGCGTCCGACGGCCATGCCGATCCGCCGGGCCTGCTCGGCCTGGGTGAGCGACTCGGGGCCTGTCAGCACGTACTTCGCGCCCACGTGCCGGTCCGTCAGCAGCGCCTGGGCGGCGACGTCGGCGATGTCACGCTCGTGGATGAGCGCCATCTCGGCTCCGGCGTACGGCCCGCTCACCACGTCGCCCGCGCGGATCTGCGGTGCCCACTGCCGGGTGTTGACGGCGAACCCGCAAGGCCGGACAAGGGTCCACTCCAGCCCGGACTCCTCGACCTGCCGCTCGATCTCCCTGTGGTAGGCCACGACCGCGTTGTCGGCGCTCTCGGAGCTGAACTCGACGGCCGAGGAGGAGAGCAGGACGACCCGGCGCACCCCGTGCTCCCTCGCGGCCCGGAGGACCGGACCCGCGGCCCCCGGCGCGGGGAACAGGAACAGCGCGGAGACGCCCTTCAGCGCGGGCTCCACCGTTTCGGGCCGGTTGAGGTCACCGCCCACCACTTCGACCCCCGCGGGCAGTTGAGCTGCCGCGGGGTTCCGGCTCAGGGCGCGCACGGCCTCCCCCGAGGTGAGCAGTTGATCAACGACATGGCGACCGACGTTCCCGGTCGCTCCGGTCACAAGAAGCACGAGCCCTCCCATCTCACGGACATTCCTTGATGACTCTCGATGACTTCATTCCGCGTGCAAGCGCTCTTCCAGGCTGGCGTAGCGGCCGGAATGGAAGATCAGTGGCCTCGCGTCAGCCCCGACGGACCAGTCCTCCGCTTCGGCGATCACCAGTTCGTGATCCCCTTCGACCTGGACGGTCCTGATCCGGCAGTCCAGCCAGCCGAGTCCGTCCACCACCGTGGGCCGCCCGGCAGGGGTCCGGGCCCAGTCCCGGCCGGCGAACCGGTCCGTGTCGCGTACCGAGAAGGCCCGGCAGACCTCTTCCTGCGTATCGCTGAGGATCGTAATGGCGAAACCGCCCGTCGCCCGGATCGCCGGCCAGGTGGTCGAGGTCAGCGCGGCGCAGAACGCGATGAGAGGTGGATCCAGGGACACGGAGGTGAAGGAGTTCACCGCCATGCCGACCGGCCCGCCGTCCGACTCCGCGGTCACCAGCACCACTCCGGTGCCGAAACGTCCCAGTACGTCGCGGAAACTGCGCTGGGTCATCACTGTCGCGCACCCTGCCCTTTCCTGGGTGTCAGCGGAACCCGTCGGCGTTGTCGCGCGCCCACCGCGCGAACGTCCTCGCCGGCTTCCCCGTCACCTTCTCGACCGTGGGCAGGGCCTGAGTCTCCGTCGCGGTGGGGCTGCCGAGGAAGTCCAGGGTGGCGGCCACGATCTCGGCCGGCATGAAAGCGGCCATCTCCTCGCCGGCCCGCTCCGCGGTGATCTCCTCGTGCCGCAGCTTCCGGCCGATCGCTTCGCCGATCGCCGCCACCTGCTCGACGGGCGTGACCGCCCGGGGGCCGCTGAGCGAGTAGACCGTGGCCACGTGCCCTTCCTCGGTGAGCGCGGTCCTGGCCACCGCCGCGATGTCACCGGGGTGGATGGCGGGCAGGCCCACCCGGGCGAACGGCGTGCGGACGACATCGCCCTCGGCGATCTGCGATGCCCAGGCCCGGGTGTTGGAGGCGAACTGGCCCGGACGCAGGAACGTCCACTCGAGACCCGATCCCTCGATGGCGCTTTCGGCCTCCTGGTGCACCCTGCCGATCAGGGATTCCGGGCGGGTCTCCACGGCCACGCTGGAGAGCAGCACGATCCGCCGCACCCCGGCGCGGGCCGCCTCCTCGACCACCGCGGTCTCGTTCCCGGACATCATGAGGAAGGCGGCCTCCACCCCGGAGAATGCCTTGACCAGCGACTCCGGTGTGGCGAAGTCCCCTCCGACCACGTCCACATCGGCCGGGAGCGCGGCCCGCCCCGGGTTCCGGGTGAGCGCCCGAACGGGGGCCCCTTCGGCACGCAGCTGCCGCAGCAGCTCGCCGCCCACGTTGCCTGTGGCACCGGCTACCAGAATCATGATGTTCCCTTCCGGAACGTGTCTGCGTGATCGGCGACCCACTGGGCGAAGCTCAGCCCGGGCCTGCCGAGGTAGGAGTCGACCGGCGAGATCTCGTGCGGGGTGCCAACCAGCTTGGCGAAGATCCTCAGCCGTGCCTCCACGGCGTGCGGGGGGATACCGGCCCGGAGCCACTCCTGCCGCGCCTCGTCGTGGGTGAGCTCCGCGAAGCGGACCGGCTCGCCGGTCACTTCGCCGATGATCCGTGCCCGGTCGGCGTAGCTGAGCGACTCCGGACCACTGAACAGCGGTGTTTTGCCGACTAGTTCGTCGGTCAGCAGCGCGCGGGCGGCCACCGCCGCGATGTCGCGCTCGTGAACGGGGGCGGTCCACGCGTCCCCGAAGGGGAAACGGGCGACGCCTTCGGTCCTGATCTGCCCGGCCCACTCCAGGGCGGTCGCGGCAAACCCTCCGGCGGGCCGCAGGAACGTCCATTCCGCACCGGTCTCCCGGATGTGGCGCTCCAGCTCCCGGTGTTTCACGGCGATCATGTTCTTGGGGTCGTCGTCGAGGACCGAGTAGGACGACAGGGCGACGATGCGGCGGATCCCCGCCGCCTTCATCCGGGCGATCGGTTCCGCGGAGCCCCCCGGGAACGCGGCCAGGACGAAGAAGACAGAGTCGATGCCGTCCAGGGGCAGATCGACGGTGGCGGCCACCTCGACCTCGGCGGGCAGGTCGGCCCCAACCGGTTCGCGGCTGAGTGCCCGTACCTTTCGGCCGGCCGCGAGCAGTTCGTTCACCAACGGCCTGCCGACGTGCCCGGTGGCTCCGGATATCAAGATCATGTTCGTCTCCTTCAGGCCGGCCCGACGAGGCCCTGGGTGTAGTCGATCCCCGCAGGCTCGAACTGCATGACCGCGTGGCCGGTGACCGAGTGCACGTCCCGCCAGTACCGCTGCAGCGGGTGCCCGTCCTCCTGGGCCCTGGTGCCGCCGATCCTCAGCAACCGGTCGGTCGCGTCGACCAGCATCTGGAGCGCCAGCGCGAAGTCCCTGCGGTTGCGGCGTGCGAGCTCCGGGGACAGGGCGCCACCGTCCACGACGGCGGAGGCCCGCTCCAGCAGCAGCTGGGCCGCGTCGATCTCTCCGGCGGCCCTGGCGTAGTCCACCTGGTAGGACGGGCCGGCGGCGGCCCGGGGACCGGTCGGGGCGACCGCCACGAACTGCGTCGCGGCCGCGAGCGCGCCACGCGCGGCGCCCAGTACGGGGGCAACGAACGTCAGCCCGCTCACGGCGGGGTTCGGCAGCGGGGGGCGCCCCGGCAGGCCCACCGTCGCGCCCCGGAACGCGTCCGCGCGCAGGCAGACGCGGTGCTCGGGCACGAACACGTCGTCCAGGACGAGCGTGTGGCTGCCGGTGCCCCGCATGCCGAGGGAGGACCAGGTGTCTTCGAAGGTGTAGTCCTGTCGCGGTACCGCGAAGAGCCTCATCGGCTGCCCGCCGGACTTCGGGCCGGGGGCAGGGCCCGTCAGCAGCGCCCAGTCGGCGTGCTCGACGCCGCTGACGTAGGTCCAGGAGCCGGTGAGCCGGAACCCGCCCTCCGCATCGACCGCCGTACCCAGCGGCTTGATGACGGCCGCCACCAGCGCGTCGGGGCCGTCCCCCCAGATGTCTGCCTGGCCCTGCTCGGGCAGACAGGCCACGTACCGGGCGGCATGAGCGGCGAGGCAGGCGAGCCATGCCGTCGAGGAACACTCCTCACCCAGCTTCGCCACCGCGGCGGTCAGCTCCGTGTAACTGCGCTCGGCCCCGCCCCAGCGGGTCGGCACCAGCCACCGGGCGAACCCGGCGTCCACCACTGCCCGTATCACCTCCGGGCTCACCCGGCGCTCGGCGTCGGCCTGCACGGCCTGGGCCCCGGCCAGCTTGGCGGCCTCGACCAGCGGTGCCTGTATCTCCGATGTAACCGACATTCCGGCCATTCCCCCTTTCACGCGCCGTCGAAGACGGGCGGGATGTTGTGGTTGATGCGGAACAGGTTGTGCGGGTCGTACTCGGCCTTCAGGCGGGTCAGCCGCCGGTAGTCCGGCTCCGCGTAAGCCCTCCGGACCCGCTCGGGGTCGGAGTCGTGGTCGAACAGGAACCCCGGCAGCAGGTCGCCGGTGTCCCATGGCCTCAGCCGTTTCAGCACCTCGTCCGAGACCCGGCGCGCCTCGTCCGCCGTCCCGTCCGGGGTCGGCGTCCGCATCCACAGGTGGAACGGCGCGTCCCTGACGCCCACCGCGTGCGCCAGCTCGGGCGGCCGGCTCAGCGCCCCGCCCAGGTGGCGCAGCTCGATGTTGGGGAACGGTCCTCCGGGCAGCGCCGGATCGATGAACGAGACCAGCGTCTCGACCGCCACGTCGTCGAGCTCGTGCAGCAGCGCGCTGCGGAAGTGCACGCTGACCGGGTGCTTCGGGTCGTGATGGATCTCGGTGACCTGCGTGTACGGCATCGTGGCGCAGGTGTCCTTCTCGGGGGCGAGCGCGCGCAGCGGTTCCACCAGCCGGTCGCCCCGCTCCTCGTCGGCGGTGCAGACGATGTGCACCAGCACGAAGGACCGGCCACGGTACTCATCGGGCAGGTGCGGCGCGTCAGGAAACCGCAGCAGTGTCACCGAGGACGACATCTCCTCCGGCTGTTCCTTGGCCCAGGCCAGATAGGACCGCACCACGTGCGCCGCATACGCGGGGTCCTCGCCCGGGTAGTAGAGCTCGCCGGCGTAGACGCTCCGCAGTGGCACCAGGTCGATCTCGGCCGCGGTCACCACGCCGAAGTTGCTCTTGCCGCCCCGTACCGCCCAGAACAGATCGGGTTCCCGGGTCGGCGAGACGGTACGGACCCGGCCGTCGGCCGTGACCAACTCCAGGGAGCGGACACGGTCCGCGGCGAAACCCGGCAGGCCAGCGGCAGTCCGCCACCGGTCAGGAAGCCCATCACTCCGACCTCGGCCGAGGAGCCGCAGAGCGGCGCCAGGCCGTGCTCGGCGGTGGCGGTCAGCACCTCGCCCCAGCTCAGACCCGCCCCAATCCGGGCGGTTGCGGCCCGTGGATCGACCGAGAGCTCGCGCAGTTCCCTCGTCGAAACGAACACCGCCCCGTCGGAGGCCACCGACTTGCCGTGGCCGGTCGACTCCACCGCGACCGGCCGGTTCGCCGTGGCGGCGAATCGGACGGCGGCGGCCACGTCGTCGGCGTCGGCGGCGATCACGACGGCGAAGGGGCGGTGCTCGACATTGAGCAGCCAGCCGGAGCTGGCCTCCTCGAATCCGTCATCCCCACGGTGGAGCGTGCGTCCGCGGATCGGCGTACCCAGGCTCACAACGCCGTGCCGGCGGCGTCGTGCCAGTCGGCTGGTGCGTCACCGACTCGGTCACCGGCGAACTCGGCCGTGGCGCTGTGCACCAACGTGCCGTCGGGGGTGTAGATCCGGGCGGTGCCGACTCCCCTGTGCGCGGCCCCCTCGATGTGGGCCTCGACGTGAGCCTGTACCCGCCCCGCGCGGCCGCTCGCCGGGGTGAAGGTCTCGGTGAGATCGTAGGAGAATTTCCCCGCCTCCCCGGCGACCCAGGTCCCGGTGCCCACGGTGACGGACGTGCGCAGCGCGATCGTTCCGTCCGGCGCGAAGGAGATGGTGTAGGAGTCGGTCTCGTCGTCGTGGCGCACCAGGCCGGTCCAGACACCCACAGGTGTCTGGACCGCGTTGGTCGCAGAGCTCGTGTCCGGCACGTCAGTTGTCCGCTTTCTCTAGAGGCTTCGCCGTGTCGTCCGCCTCCGTGACCGGCGGAGGACCCGGCATTTGGGCGTTGCGCAACAGGGTCGCGGCCGCCGCTGCCAGCAGCAGGGCGAGCACCGCACCGACGACCGCGGTCGTCTGGAGGCCCTGTACAAAGGAGTCGCGGGCCACCGCCAACAATCGGTCGGCGACCTCGGTGGGAAGCCCGCGGGCGGTGTCCACCGCGGCAGCGAGGGTGTCCTTCGCCGCGTCGGTGTCCCGTGCGGAGAGCCCATCGGGGAGCCGGTCGGCCAGGTTGGACCGGTACACCGCGAAGCCGACGCTACCGATCACCGCGACCCCCAGCGCGCTGCCGAGTTCGGGGCCGGTCGCGGCCAACGCGGACGCGGCACCGGCCCGCTCGGGCGGGGCCGCACCCACGATCAGTCCGGTGCCGAGCGAGATCATCGGGCCGAGCCCGAGACCGATGACGGCCGTCCCGCCCACCGCGAGGAACAGGTCGGAGGGGCCGCTGACGCGGGTCAGCATCACCATGCCGAGCGCGGAGACCACCAGGCCCCCGGCAAGCAGATTGCTGAGCTTCACCCGCCCGGCGAGCGCCGGCCCACCCATCGCGCCGACCATGACTCCGAGGGTGATCGGCAGCGACCAGAGCCCGGCCTGGACCGGGGACAGGCCCCGAACGAGCTGCAGATACTGGATGACGAAGAACTGCAGTCCGGCGGAGAGCAGGGTGGCGAGCACCAGCATGCCCAGCGCGGTGCCGAACAGGCTGTTGCTGAACAGCTTGAGGTCCACCAGGGGCTGGGCCAGGCGGCTCTGGCGGTACACGAACAGCATGGCGAGCACCAGGCCGAACACGATCGGGACGCCCGACTCCAGGCCCAGCCCGCTCTCGGCGATCCGCTTGAGACCGAAGATCAGGGCGAGCATGCCGATGACGGACATGACGGCGCTGATGAGGTCCGGACGGGCGACCGATCGGTCCCGGTACTCAGGCAGCAGCATCGGGCCGAGGACGAGCAGCAGCGCCATCACGGGAACGCCGATCACGAAGACCGCGCCCCACCAGAAGAGCTCCAGGAAGGTCCCGCCGACCAGCGGGCCGATCACCGTACCGAGGCCGAAGAAGCCGGTCCAGGCGCCGATCGCAGCACCCTGCTGCTTGGGGTCCTGGAACATGACCCGGATCAGGGAGAGGGTGGAGGGCATCAGCGTGGCGCCCGCGATGCCCAGCAGCGCCCGGGCAGCGATGAGCATCGTCGGGTTGGCCGCGAATGCCGAGAGCACCGAGGCCACTCCGAACGCGGCCGCGCCGATCAGCAGCAGCCGCCGGCGGCCGATCCTGTCCCCGATCGCGCCCATGGGGATGAGGAAGCCGGCGATGAGGAAGCCGTAGATGTCCACGATCCACAACAACTCGGTGTTGCCGGGCCGCAGGTCGGCCGTGAGCGTGGGTAATGCCAGGTGCAGCACGGTCAGGTCCATGGCGATGAGCATGGTCGGAAGCGCGAGGACCGCCAGCCCCAGCCATTCTCTACGGGTCGCCCGTGGTGCTTCCGACTTATCGCCGTCGGTAATCAAAATGAATCTCCCTGCGTTGTCATTGAGCGCCGAACGACCGAACCCTAGAACCTCAAGCCGAGTTGAGGTCAAGACCTGATCTTGCTGAGGCTCCGTCGGCTGTTTCGCGCACTGCCCCGAGGTGTCCCGTACGCCCCGTCCGGCAGGATCAGCGCACGTCGTGCCAGTCCGCGAGCGCCCCCGAGGCGAGCGCCGCATGCACCCCGGGTGCGTTCGCGTCCTTCCCCGACATCAGTGGCGGCTCGCTGAACCCCCACGGGAGCGCCAGGTCGGGGTCGAGCGGGTTGACGTCGATCTGCGTGCCGGGCACGTACGGCGTGGAGACCACGTAACAGATGCAGGCGTCGTCGGTGAGGGACAGGAATCCGTGCCCGACCCCCTCCGGCACGTACACGCACCGCCCGGACTCGGCGTCCAGCAGGGTCACGTGGTGCGCACCGAAGGTGGGCGAACCCACCCGCAGGTCGACGACGATGTCGCGAAGCGCCCCGCGGACGCAGGTGACGTACTTGGCCTGTCCCGGCGGTACGGCCACCCCGTGGACACCGCGGAGGGTGTTCCGCCGGGACACCGAGTAGTTGATCTGTTCGGGCCGGAAGGGACGCCCGGTGACCGCCTCGATCTGGTTGCAGCGGAACGCTTCGAAGAACGCGCCCCGCTCATCGCGGATCTGCTTCGGGGTGAACACGAACGCGCCCGGCACCCGGGTCTCGACTACATCCATGTCCGGTTCAGTCCCGGGTACGGTACTGCGCGGCCATCCGCTCCAGTACCGGCACGATCTCGCCGGGGCCGGGGACGGAGGTCAGGTCCGCGTACACGGCGGCGGCCCCCCGTCGGAACGACGGCTCGGTCAGCATCCTGGAAAGCCCGCCGCCCACCTGCGCCGCGGTCAGGCCGTCGCTGGGGAGGGCCACGCCCGCGCCCCTGGCCTCCAGATAGCGGGTACTGGACAGCGCGCTGCCCAGCTCCTCCATGACGATCATCTGGGGCACCCGGTGCGCGGCCGCCGCGAAGAACGTGCCGAAGCCACCGTGGTGGATGATCGCTGAACAGGTCGGCATCACCTGAGTGAGCGGGATGTAGTCGAATATCCGTACGTTGTCGGGGACGCGCGTGTCCTCCCCCAACTGAGTGGCGTTGACCGTGGCGACCACCTCGATGTCCATGTCGGCCACCGCCTCGAAGGCGGCCGTGATCCGCGTGTCCGGGCCGTCGTGGACCGTGCGCCCGGTGACGCCCAGCGACAGGCACACCCGGGGCCGCGACGGTGGCTGCGACAACCACTGCGTCACCGGGGCCGCCCCGGTGTACGGCACCCAGCGCATCGGGACCCGGCGCAGCCCGTCGGGCCTGGGCAGCTGCGAGGGGATCGGGTCCACAGTCAAGTCGCCGAACAGCAACTGTTCGGAGAAGTCATGGCCGAACCGCCCGAACACCGGCGCCAGGAGCGCGGCGAGCGGATCCGTGTCCGCGCTCACCGCGGACGCCGGGTCATTCATGCGTTCGACCAAGCGCCTACGGATCCAGCCGAAGTAGTCAGGGCCCCACATCATCCGAGCGGACGCGGCCCCGCACTCGCGGGCCGCGACCGATCCCACCGGACATGCCGGATCCCAGATCACCAGGTCCGGTTGCCAGTTGCGGGCGGCCTCGACCAGGTTGTCGGCGAGCTCCTGCCGTCCCTCCTCGTCCGGGTGGTACCGCGAATACGCGGCCATCAGGTAGTAGCCGGTCGCCCGCCAGAGCTGGTCGAAGTCGGAGCCGGCCTCGAACCCGAGTGCGTCGCTGAAGCGGTCCAGCGCCCCGTCGGTGATCGGCGCGGGCGGCGAGGTGCGTTCGCCGAGAT
This sequence comes from Streptomyces sp. A3M-1-3, assembly GCF_024213665.1. GTDB lineage: Bacteria > Actinomycetota > Actinomycetes > Streptomycetales > Streptomycetaceae > Streptomyces. Next base: position 39,941 of record NZ_JANAVP010000027.1, on the reverse strand, counting down.
CGACCGCCGTGAGACCGGCTGCGGTGATCTGCCCGACCAGACCGGTGTTGCTGGCCACCCGCACTTCGTGTCCGGCGCTCTGCAGCGCCCATGCCAGCGGGATGCTGGGGTACAGATGCGCGGTCAGCGGTGCGACCGCGAAGAGAACTCGCACGTGAATGCCCCTAGCTGTCGTGGATGTCGACGCGCCCCGGCGGTGTGCCGCGGGTCCAGACCACCTCGAACGCGAGCCGCGCGAAGCGCCAGCCGGCCTCGGTCCGCACCGCCTCGCCCTCGAAGCGGTCCCCGACCTGGAAGGGCTCGGGAGCCCCGGGCGTCTCTTGCGCCTCTGACCGCCCGGGCGGCTTCTCCGGTGTCGCCTCTTGGGGGTGCAGGTGGGTGGCGATCAGGTTTCCCCTCACCCGCGCCCGGTCCCCGTCGATCTCGACGAGGTGGCCGGCGGCCACGTGGTGGGTCCGCCGCCACTTGCCCATCATCGCGGCGGTGAACTCGGCCATGCCGGCCACGCCGTCGTGACCGCCCATCAGGAACTGGAACCTGCCGTCCTCAGTGAAGATCGACCGTGCCCAGGCGTCGTCGAACTCCGCCTCGTCCAGACCGGCCAAATAGCGGTCGACCAGGTCCTGGACGTCCATCCGGTCGGCGAGTCGGCGCAGTCGGTCCGCGTCGTGCGGCATGTGCATCTTCCTCTGCTCTCAGCTCACCGGGGTGACAGGAGCGCCGAACCAACGGCCCAGCGCGTCGGTCAGCTCCTCCTGCCCGCCGGGCGCGGCCCACGCCACGTGCCCGTCGGGCCGCACCAGCACGGCGTCCACCTGCGGGACCGAGGAATCGGCGGCCGGCTTGGCGGTCACCACGTCCACCCGGTCGGCCCACGGCTGCGCGGACTGCCGTACGGACTCGTCGTCGGCGAGGTCCAGCAGGAGGCCGCGCCCCTCGCGCAGCAACGGGAACACCGTGGTCGTCCCCGCCTCGTCGGCGAGCTCGAGGTCCGGCATGCACAGACCGAGCAGCGGGTGGTCACCCGGGCCCATCGGGTAGCGGATCTCCAGCCCGCTGACCATTCCGGCCAGGTGCCGGTGCACGACCTCGTGGTCGGTGAGCTCGCCGAGCACGTCGCGGAGCGGCTGCATCTCGGTGCCGCCCAGGAAGAGCAGCCCTTGGGCCCGGGTGTTGTTGAGCAGCCGTGTGCCCACCGGGTGCCGTTCGTCGTGGTAGGTGTCGAGCAGCGTGCCCGGGGCCCGGCCACGCACCACGGCGGCGAGCTTCCAGCCGAGGTTGAAGGCGTCCTGAATGCCGGTGTTCATGCCGAGCCCGCCCGCCGGGAGGTGGACGTGCGCGGCGTCCCCCGCGAGCAGCACCCTCCCCCTGCGGTACTCGGTCGCCAGTCGCGTGGCGTCGCCGAAGGCGCTCACCCACAGCGCCTCGCCCTGGCTGATGTCCTCTCCCGTGAGCCGCTGCCAGCTGGCGGCGACCTCGCTGAACGTCGGCGGCTCGGTGCGCCGTTGCGGGGGCGTGTCCCGTTCGCACACCACGACCCGGTCTATCCCGTCACCGATGGGGGCTGACATCGCGACCCCGCCGGGCAGCCACTCACCGATGAAGCGTGGCCGGATGTCGCAACCGCGCACGTCGGCGAGGAACAGCTCGAGAGTGGCGGGGGTGCCGGGGAAGTCGAAACCGCCCAGCCCGCGGACCATGCTGCGGCCGCCGTCGCACCCGACCAGGTACCGCGTGCGCAGCACCAGCGGCCCGTTGGGCCCTTCGACCTGGACCTCCACGGTCTCGCCGGTGTCGGTCAGGCCGACGACCGTATGGCCGCGGCGCAGGTCGCATCCGAGCTCCGCGACCCAGCCGCGCAGCATCGTCTCGGTGTGGACCTGCGGAAGGTTCACGACGGCCGGATGGGCGTGGGGGAACACTCCGAAGTCCAGCGGCAGCCCGCCGAAGTGCCCGCGGGTGGTCGTCTGGAGCGGGGTGTCCAGCACGTCGAACCGGTCCACCAGGCCGCGTTGCGCGAACACCTCCATGGTCCTCGGGGTGAAGCCCAACCCGCGTGATTCGGTGGTCGGTTCGATCAGCCGGTCCAGCACGACGACCTCGACCCCGGCCAGGCGCAGCTCTCCTGCGAGCATGAGCCCGGTCGGCCCGGCGCCGACGACGATGACCTCGGCGTCGAATGCAGCATCCATCAATGGTCTCCTGTTCAGATTCGGGGCTCAGCGTGCGACGCCCACCGGCTGCCGCACCGTCGCCGGGTCGTCCAACATCGCCAGGACGGCGTGGGCAAGGTCGGCCCGGGAAACGGAATGGGCCTTCGGCACGTTGCCGCCGACAACCCTGCGGTACTCCAGGGACAGCGGCCGGTCCAGCAGCCGTGGGGGGCGCACGATCGTCCAGTCCAGGGCGCTGCCCTCGATGAGGTCCTCCATCACCGCGAGATCGTCGTACTGCGGCCGAAATGTCCGGGACACCAAAGGCAGGATCACGGTACGCATCAGCAGGCTCTCCCCCTTGGGGACCGAGCCGACCGGAGCGGCACTCACCGCGAGGAACCGCCGCACCCCACAGTCCTGTGCTGCCTCGACGATCGCCCGGGTCGCCGCCGACGCGATACCCGCACAGGCGTTGCCGCGCGCGCCAAGGGCGGAGATCGCCGCCTCCCGTCCGGTCAGGAGCGGCCGCAGCGCCCCCGGGTCGGTCACGTCGGCGACCCGCACCTCCAGTGCTTCATGCCGGATCGTCAACGCGGCCGGATCGCGCACGACGGCCGTCACCCGGTGACCGGCGCCCAAGGCCTGACGGACAACGTGGATGCCGGTGCCGCCAGTCGCCCCGAAAACGGTGAGCCTCATACGCTTCCCTTCAGCCAGACTTGCCCGGTCTCCCAGGTGTGCGGGGTGTCGCCACCCTCGATGGCGAACAGCAGCGGCTGTGCCCGGGCGCTTTCACGCATCGGCGGGCGACTGCCAACTGCGGGGCGACGGGTACCCCGGTGCCCGCTCGGGGCGCCGCCGGCCCGCGGTGGCCCGGCGCGCCCGACCTGGCGTGGGAGAGCTGGCCTCCTGGCGCGCCAGCAGCACCGTGATCACGACGGCCAGCTCCTCGGCCGTCGGGCGCCCCCTCACCACACGGATCGCTGGGCGGGGATCGCTGTGCTTGCGCACCAGCAGGTCGGCGTGCTTGTCGTGGAGCGTGGCCGGCGATCGGACCAGCACAGAACGTGCCTCAGCGGGGTCGATGACATCGTCGATCAGGCCGCGCTCCACCGCGTGGTAGGCGGTCTCCGGCCCGAAGCCGTCGGCCCGGTGCCGGCGCAGCTGCTCGATCTGGGTGAAGGCCCCCTCGCCCAGCAGCAGGTCGATGCGGTCCCCGGCGGTGAGCTTTCCCTTTGCCCGCTGCCGCTCCGAGGCGGCCGGGTCCACCGTGCGGGCCTGCTCCTTGATCTCGCTCAGCTCGGCGATGAGCTCAGGCATGGGGTCCTTCACCGGGCCCGGCAGCACGCCTGCACCGCCCGCTGGAGCCGGTCCGCGTCGTTTCCTTGCAGTCTTGTTCATGGCAGGCGCTCTCTATTGATCATGTGTTTGGGGTGCCGAACCAACGGTGCAGCGCGGCACGGAGAGGTGTCGTACAGTCGTCGGCCCATGCGACGTGACCGTCGGGGCGCAGCAGGACCGCTCGGACGACCGTGCCGGCGGGTTCGAACGGGGACCCGGTCTCAGGGCCGTGCGGCGTCGCGGCCGATACCATGCGGACCCGGTCCGCCCAACCGGCAACCGCTTCCGGCGGCAGGCCGGCAGCGAAGTCGAGCAGCACCCCACGGCCGGTGCGGAGCAGCTCCGCAGTACTGGACGGGCCGGTCTCGGTCAGCTCCCAGTGCGGCACCCGGCCGCCGAGCAGCGGGGCGTCGCTTCCGTCGGGGTATCGGACGTCCAGGCCGCTGATCATGCCGGCCAGATGCCCGACCACCTCGCCGTGGCCGAGCAGCTCGGCCACGATCGCGCGCATCGGCTCCACCTCCGCGCCGCCGAGCAGCAACGTGGCCTGCGCCTCGATGTTGGCCAGCACACGGCGGCCGACGGCGCGCCGCTCGTCGTGGTAGGTGTCGAGCAGGCCCTGCGGCGCCCAGTCAAGCACCTGCGCCGCCAGCTTCCAGCCCAGATTCACGGCGTCCTGCAGGCCCAGGTTGAGGGCTTGGCCTCCGACCGGCATCTGCACGTGGGCGGCGTCCCCGGCGAGGAGCACCCGGCCGCTGCGGTACCGCTCGGCCAGCCGACGGGCGTTCCCGAACGCGTTCACCCAGATCGGCCTGCCCGCGCCGATGTCCTCCCCGGTGACCCTCGCCCATGTGGCGGCGACCTCCGCGAACTCCGGCTCCCCGGCGCGTGCCGCGGCGGCCCTGCCGAACTCGTGCACCATGACCCGGGTGACCCCGTCGGGCCGACGGTGGGCGATGGCCAGACCGCGCTCGTGGCGTTCGAACCGACGGTCGGGCACGTCGATACCGGCCACGTCGGCACGGAGCAGCTCCCGCGTCGCGTCCGTGCCGAGGAAGGCGAAGCCCGCAAGCCGCCGTACGGCACTGCTCTCACCGTCGCATCCCACCAGGTAGGAGGCCCGAATCCGGACCCGGCCGCCGGGGCCCTCCGCCTCGGCTTCGACCCCCGACTCGGTCTGCCGCAGGCCCACGAGCTCGTGACCGCGCCTGACGACCGCGCCGAGACCTACCGCCCAGTTGCCCAGCAGTTGCTCGGTGCGGGCCTGCGGCACCTTCCACTGGCCCCGGTATCGGCTGTCCAGCCCGCTGAAGTCCAGGCGGATGCCACCGAAGTGCCCGGCCATGTCGTTGGGCGCCGGCCCCAATGCGTCGAGCAGCCCTCGTTGATCGAAGATCTCCATGGTGCGGGCGTGAAGGGTCGACGCGCGGGACTCGGTGGTGGGTTCGGCCAGCCGCTCCAGTACGGTCACCCGCGCCCCGCCGGTCCGTAGTTCACCGGCGAGCATCAGACCGACCGGCCCGGCGCCCACGACGATGACGTCGGTGTCCACAGGGTGCGCGGCCATGGTCAGCGCTTCTTCTCCGCGTAGTCCTTCGCATGGCCGAGGGTGGCCCGGCTGTTGGTGCTCAGCGCGTTGCGGACGTACTCCCGGGCATCCGTGACGCTCGCCTCGGGGCCGAGCACCCGGGCGATGTTGTCAGTGTTGAGGACCACGGTGTGCTGCGAGGAAGCGGCGACGCCCCGCTCGTTCTCCGTGAAGGTCCAGTAGCCGGTGTGCAGCGTCATCAGGGCGGGCAGGGTGACCTGCTTGTACGCGATCCTGTGGTGCGGGAAGGTCACCCGGTACGACTTGGTGGTGTGCGTAGAACCGTCCTGCGCGCGGGTGTCCATCTCCAGGGCCTGCAGCCCCGGGGTGTCCTCGTCCAGGCGGACGCTCGCCACGTGCGGGAGCCGCTCGGCCCACAGCCCCGCCTCGTTGATGAAGTCGTAGACGTCCTTGGCCTGGCCCTGTATCTGGACGGTGTCCTCGAAGGAGAAGGTGATCTCCTCAGAGGCGTGGGCCAGTTCGACGTTCTGCTTCAGGGAGGCGAGTTCGGTACGGGAGTTGCGGTCGACGGCCTCGTCGATCCATTTCAGGCTCTCGGGGTCGTCGCCGACCGCCCGGTAGTCGTGCAGCAGCCGCACCCGGGAAGCCGAGTCGGACAGCGGTTCGACGATCCAGGTGCCGCCCATGGCGGCGACCGGCGGGCTGGAGACCTCCTGCCGGAAGGTGATCCGCAGCTCTCGCGGATCCAGGGTGCGGTGCGACGTCCAGTTCTTGGCCTCGCCGTTGGCGGTAGCCCAGATCCGTATGCGCTCCTCGTCGACGCCTCGCTCCACGTGGTCGACGTAGATGGTGGGCGGGAAGATCCGGGGCCAGTTCTCCACCTCGGCGATCAGCCGGTAGACGGCGGCGGCCGGGGCGTCGACGGCGATCTCGTGCTCGACCATGCGGTTCGTCATTGGTCCTCTTCTCCGCGAATGTCAGAAGTTGCCCAGGCCGCCGCAGACGTTCAGCGCCTGTGCGGTGATGGAGGCGGCGGTGTCGGAGGCCAGGTAGCCGACCAGGCCCGCGACCTCCTCGGGGGTGGAGTAACGGCCCAGCGGGATCTTCGCCTCGAACTTCTCGAGGATGGATTCCTCGCTCGTGTCGTAGGCGGCCGCGTAGCCCTGGCGGACGCGTTGCGCCATCGGGGTCTCGACATAGCCGGGGCAGACGGCGTTCACGGTGATCCCGGTCGGGGCCAGTTCGTTGCCGAGCGACTTGGTGAAGCCGACGACGCCGTGCTTGGAGGCGGAGTACGGGGCACCGAGCACCACGCCCTGCTTTCCGGCGGTGGAGGCGATGTTGATGATCCGGCCGCGGTCCTTGTGCCGCATGCCGCCGGTGTTGAGCACCTCACGGGTCATCAGGAACACACTGTTGAGGTTGGTGTTGATGACGTCGAACCAGAGCTCGTCGGCGATGTCGGCGGTGACCCCACCACCCGATCGGCCCGCGTTGTTGACCAGCACGTCGATCGGGCCGAAGCGGTCGACGGCCTGCTGCACGAAGCGGTGGATGTCCTCCGCGGAGCGGACGTCGCACGGGGCGCCGTCGACGTCGAGTCCCTCGTCGACGAGCTCCTTCACGGTACGGGTCACGCCATCCTCCGTGCGGGCACAGAGGAACACGCGGTGGTCCTGGCGGGCCAGCAGCCTGGCTACCTCCAGCCCGATGCCGCTGGTGGCGCCGGTGACGATGGCGACCTTCGGATTCTGCTCCGTCATGCTGTCTCCTGACTGCGTTGGTGGGCGACGCCGGGCACGGCGGCCGGGGCACGGCCGTGCGGGGCGCGAAGTGGACCGGGGCGCGGGATCAGACGACGCCGGACGGCACCAGCGCGCCGTTGACGGCCTCGATCAGAGCGCGCGGCGTTTTGGCGTCGGTCAGCGTGTCGTCGTCCAACGTCACATCGAACTCGCGTTCTATGCGGCTGCCGGTCTCCAGCATGGCCAACGACTCGTAGCCGAGCGACTCGAAGTCGATGTCGAGGATGTCTCCGTCGAGGTCGACACTTTCGTCCGCGCCGGCTCCCTCGCGCAGGATGCGCTTCAGGTCATCGACGGTGAACTCGTGGGCAGACATGAATGGCTGTCCTTTCATCTCGGTGGGACGGTCACTGCGGGGGTCGGGCCAGGGGGTGTCCGGCGGGTCAGGGCCGGACTCCCCCTAGACGGCGCGTGCCACCAGCGCGGAGTTGAAGCCGCCGTGGCCGCGGGCGATCACCAGGGCGGAGCGGACCGTCGCGGTGCGCTCCTCTTCGACGACCAGGTCCAGGTCGTACTGGGGGTCGGGGGTGACGCCGATGGAGGGCGGGATCACTCCGTCGCGCATGGCGAGGAACGCGGCGGCCGCGTCTAGCGGTCCCGCGCCCGAGTAGAGGCGTCCGGTCATCGTCTTGGGCGCGGTGACCGGCACGGCCCGCGGACCGAACACCCGGGAGATCGCCTCGGCCTCGACACGGTCCAGTTCGGGGGTCGCGGCCGCGTCGGCGAACACCACGTCGATCTCCTCCGGGGCGATGCCCGCGTCGGCCAGCGCCAGTTCGATCGCCCTGGCCAGCCCGGGGGGACGGCCGCTGCCCGGCCGGGGGTCCAGGGTGGAGCCGAATCCGGCGATCTCTCCGTAGACCACCCGGGCCCCTCGGGCACGGGCGCTCTCCAGATCCTCGAGGACCAGCAGCGCCCCGCCCTCCCCCGGCACATGTCCTCGCGCGGCGGCGTCGAAGGGCAGATACGCCCGCTTCTCATCCTCACTCGTGCTCAGCCGGCCGCTTGCCATCTGGGCGACCCAGCCCCACGGGCAGATCGAGGCGTCGACGGCCCCGGTCATCACCAGCCCGGTGCCCTTACGGATCTGACGTCGCGCCTGGGCGATCGCGTCGAGCCCGCCCGCCTGGTCGCTGACGACCACACCGCTCGGGCCGCGCATGCCGTTGCGGATGGAGATCTGGCCGCTGTTGACCGCGTAGAACCAGGCGAAGGACTGGTAGGCGCTCACGTAGCGGCTGCCCTTGCTCCACAGTGCCTGCAACTCCCGCTGACCGAACTCGAACCCGCCCGACGAGCTGGCCGTGATCACGCCCATGTCGTACTCGGGCCTCTCCTGCGGGTCGACACCCGCGTCGGCGAGCGCCCAGTCGGCGCTCGCCAGAGCGATCCGGGTCATCCGGTCGGTCTGTGGCAGCAGCCGCCCCGGCAGATGGTCCTCGGCGACGAAGTCGTCGATCTCCCCCGCCAGTTGGGCCGGGTACTGCGCGGGGTCGAACCGCGAGATACGGCCGATGCCGCTGACCCCCTTGCGGGCCGCCGCCCAATACGTTTCCGTGCCACAGCCGTTGGGGGCGGCCACGCCCAGACCGGTGACCACGGTTCTGACGGCGGCGCCGCTCATGCCGCGCTCCTTTCGGGACGGGCCAGCACCATCGCGCTCTGGAAACCGCCGAAGCCACTGCCCACCGAGAGCACGGCATCGGTCCGCCAGTCACGTGCCGTCAACGGCACGTAGTCCAGGTCGCACTCGGGGTCGGGCGTGTGCAGGTTGGCGGTCGGCGGCACGACACCGTGTTCCATCGCGAGCGCGCTGGCCGCGATCTCGATCGAACCGATGGCACCCAGCGAGTGACCGACCATCGACTTGATCGAGCTGACGGGCACGCGGTAGGCGTGCTCGCCCAGGCTGCGTTTGAAGGCGGCGGTCTCGTGCCGGTCGTTCTGTTTGGTGCCCGAGCCGTGCGCGTTGATGTAGTCGACGTCGTCCGGATTGAGCCGGGCCTCGTTCAGGGCGACCCGGATCGCCTCGGCCATCTCCCGCCCCTCGGGGCGCAAGCCCGTCATGTGGAAAGCGTTGCTGCGCGTGGCGTAGCCGGCGATCTCCGCGTAGACGTGCGCGCCGCGGCGTCTGGCACAGTCCAGTTCCTCCAGGACGAAGACGGCCGCCCCCTCGCCCAGGACGAATCCGTTGCGGGTGCGGTCGAAGGGACGGGAGGCGTGCTCCGGATCGTCGTTGCGCGACGTGGTCGCCTTGATCGCGTCGAAGCACGCCACCGTGATCGGTGAGATGGGGGCGTCCGACGCGCCGGCCACCATGACGTCGGCCGAGCCCTCACGGATGAGCTCGGCGGCGTAGCCCACCGCGTCCAGCCCGGAGGTGCAGCCGGTGGAGACCACCGTGGCGGGGCCTTCGGCACCCACGGCCCACGCCACCTCGGCGGCGAAGGAGCTGGGCACCAAGTAGTTGTAGAGGTGCGGGACGGCGTAGGTGTGGTCGACGAGTTCGAGCCGGCCGCTGTCGCTGACGGTGCGGTACTCCTCGTCCAGCCCCATGGTGGCGCCGACCGCGCTGCCGATTGTCACACCGGTGCGATGCGGATCGAGGGCGGTGAGGTCCAGTCCGCTGTCCGCCACCGCCTCGCGTGCCGTCACCACGGCGAACTGCGCGGCCCGGTCCATCCGCCGGATCTCCTGGGTGCTGAGCCCGAGGAGTTCGGCGTCGAAGTCGGCCTCCGCGGCGACCTGTGAGCGGAACGGGGTCGGGTCGAAGAAGCTGATGCGGCGGGTGGCGGTGCGGCCGTCGGTCAGCAGGCTCCAGAAGTTCTTGACGCCCACCCCACCGGGCGCGGTGACGCCGATTCCGGTGATGGCGACCCGCCGGCCATGCGGCGCGCTCACCGTGCGGTCCAGTCGTAGAAGCGCTCCGCCATCGCGTCTGCGGGAGAGCGCCAGGTCGCCGGGTCGTAGGCGGTGATGAACGGTTTCAGGTCGTTGCTGATGGCGACGAACCGGGAGTCGGTCTTCGCCCCCTCGATGCGCTCGCCACCGTCTTCGCCGTCGAAGTCCTGCAGGTGGAAGTACAAGCCGCGGTACGAGAAGAGCTGTCGGCGCCTGGTTCCCATCCGATGCGGCATCTCCGTGTCATCGAAGGCGCCGAAGAGGTTCGCGACCTCCGTGGCCGAGTGGGGTTCCATCCGGGCCACGATCAACGTGCTGTGCATCCAAATCTCCTTGTCGGGATGAGCAGATCCGGGAAGGGCCGAGTCCGGGAGGGGCCGAGCCGGCGCTCGAGCGCCATGGGCGTGCCGTGGTGGCTGCCGGGCGCGGGCCCGGGCCACGTGTACGTCGGGGCGGACGAGGACAGCGTGCGGTTCCTGGGTGTTGCTGGTCTTCCGGCTGCCGGTCACCAACTCCAGGTGCGGCATGCGCGTTCCCAGCCGTGGATGGCTGCAGGGGCCGACGCCGTAGCGGATGTCAGCCCCCCGCTCGCACGCACCCTGCGAGCATCGTCTCGGTGGATGGGTACGACGAAGCGGCGCACCGGAATATCCAATCGGTGCGCCGCACGAGTAATGCAGTAATTTCACTTCGGGCCGGATGGGGAATACCCCCGAAACGGCCTTCGCTTGTCCTGGCCACCGAATCGACACAGTGCTGAGGAAGTTACTGAACAGCTTCTTCGGAGAACCGGCGGATGTCAATGCCCATTTCTCCAAGCAGCGACAGGGCTGAGTCAGAGAATGGTTAAATCCCGCTGCGCGGGCAACGCGGTTTCACCTGGCCAGGGTGCGGATGCCCGCGGTTTCGCCCGCGCCCGCGCATCCTCCGGAAAACGAGAGCGGGCACGGCGCCGAGCCGTGCCCGCTCGTCCTGGAGGACCGATCCGTCAGGAGCGACCGCCGGTGCGCGCTCCGAGAGACCGCAGGACGTCCTCATCGTGGTAGAAGGTGCGGCCCTTGCCCGTACGCCGTCGCCACCGCTGCTCGCTGGCATGGCGGTACACGCTCCCGGAGGGGGTCCCCCACAGCAGGGAGATGTCCCGGGCGCTCAGCCACCGCACCGTCGGTGCCGGGAGCGCCGGGCCGGCCTGCCGCTCCGGCCGCTGCGTCCGGTCCGCCGACGCGCCGCGGCTCAGCGCCATCCACTCCTGCGCGGACCAGCGGTGCGCTGGAACCGCGGCGCAGCTGACCTCGACCGGCGGATCGGCCCGGTCGGAGACGCGCACCGCGGCCGTCAACTCGCCCTCGCAGTCCGCCACGACGCACGTCCCGACGCGCATGCCTGAGCCGCGGGACGGGTCGATCACGTACAGCGCCCGGCGTACCGCTCGCGCCACCTCCTCGGACAGCTCACCTGCGGCTTCGTGGGCGGCCAGCCACCCAGCGTGCCGGATCAGGAACTCGACGACGCCGGCCACCGTGTCCCGGGGCGCGGCGACGACGCGCTCCCCGACGACCAGCCCGGCCCAGGAGCGCAGCACACCGAGGATCCCGGAGCGGGCCTCGGCCGCCGAGGTGTTGAAGGGGAGCCCGGGCACCGAGCCGCCGCCGGACGTACGGTCGCGCGGCCGGTGGGAACCCCCAAGGAGCAGTCCGCACTCGTCGTACAGGCGGGGCAGCCGCGTCAGATCGCTAGTCAGGCGGAGGCCGCAGGCCGAGCAGAGCCGGGTTCCGGCCACGGCGAGGTCTCGGGGACGCCCCGATGCCTCACTTCTGCTGCGGCATGCGATGCCCTCGCATGCCGCGAGGTGCGCCACCGCGTAAGGCGCTCGTGTCGTGTCATTGAATTCGCGTGTCATGTTGCCCCCGTCTCGAGTGGGACGAATGTATTTCGCGCATTCAATGACAGGCAAGGAAAGGCCCGCTCTATGTCAATCCTCTGTAGCGGGCCTTTCATTATTTTGATGGAACTGTCTTGCACATGTAGATCGACTGAAACCGATCGACGTCCGTCACATTTCGGACGGCGCGTGATCGATTTTCAGCCGAGCGGCGATACCGTCAAGGACACAGTCCAGGCCGATTTCGAACTGCCATTGTGGATCGTTCTTGCGGGCAGCCTCTCCGAGGTAGCGCTCACACATCGGGTAACGGCCGGTCTTCATCAGCCAGGCCATCTGCGGGGCCAGTTCGGAGCGCGCCTCCTCCTGGCTGGACCACCCTCTCGCCCGCAGCAACTGGTTCAGGCCGATCTCCAAGTCGACGGCGCCCCGCACATAGGAGGTGACGGTGCTGTAGACCGCCATGGAGGTATCGGCGTCGAACCGGTTACCGGAGAGCACGGCCAGTGCACCCTCCAGTACGGCCAGCTGGTTCGGAGTGGGCCCGCACCAGTCGGCCCGAGGCACCCAGGGATGCTGCAGGGACACAGCGCGCAGACGCAGGGCCAGCGCCCGGGTGGCCTGCCGCCAGTCGGCCTCCCCGGAGGGGAGCTCCAGCTCTCCATACGCGTGGTCGATCATCAGCTCCAGGAGCTCGTCCTTACCGGTGACGTAGCGGTACGCGGCCATGGGCACGACGCCCAGAGCGGAGGCGAGGCGTCGCATCGTGACGGCGTCCAGGCCCTCGGCGTCAGCGATGGCCACCGCCGCCTTGGCGATCCGCTCGGGGCTCAGCGAGGTGCGGGGGGCTGGCGCCGGCCGATCGAGCCGCTCCCACAGAGGGGTGCTCTCGCGGTCCTTGCTCATGTCCTGCCTGTCCCTGGTGGGCATCGACGGGACTCCTTCCACTTAAGAGGGTCGTTTCCTATGGCACCGGCGGTCCTTGGATCGGCCATGACGGATCTGATTGAGCGGCTGGTGCCGGACGAGTTGTGGGTCTTGTTCCGGCGCGTAGTGCCGTCGACCGACGTCATACGTCCGCAGGGTGGGGGACGCAGGCGAGCGGGGGATAGCGAGGTCCTGGCAGCGATCGTCTTCGTGGCCACCTGGGCGGCACCCGGGCGGCACCTGGCAGACGGTCTACCAGCGTCTCGCCTAATGGAGCCAGGGCCGTGGCTGGGCTCGGCTCCACCGTGTCATCGTCCACGAACTCGGCGCCCGGGGAGAGCCGGACTGGACAATGCGCAATAGACCCCGTCAGCGTCCGGGCTTCAACAGGGGGCCGATTACGGGGCCAAATCCGACCGACCGCAGTAAGAAGGTCACCGAAGATCTACCTGATCAGCAGCCGGAACGGCCTTTCTCTGTCACTGGGCGTCTCTGGTGCCAACCTGCCCGACAGTCAAGCCCTGGAGCCGCTTATGGGCGGCATTCCTCCCGTCCGCTCACCCGTGGGCCGCACAGGCGACGCTCCGGCAAGCTGCACGCCGACAAGGGCTACGACTACGATCACCTGCGCCGATGGCTCCGCAGCCGCAGCATCACGCACCGCATCGCCCGCAAGGGCATCGAGTCCTCACAGCGATTGGGCCGTCACCGTTGGGTGGTCGAGAGAAGCCTCCCGACGCCGTCGAGGACGACGCTGAAACCGACCGCGCGGCGCAGGCTTTCGGCCCACCCGTCGGCGGTGTATCGACGACAGTGTCCGCACCGAGACCGCTCACCAGGCGCGTCTTCTCCTCACCGGCGGCGCCGACGACCTTGGCGCCCACCCGGAGGGCGGCTTGGACGAACAGCGCGCACATGCCTCCGGCCGCTGACATCACGAACACGGTGCCGTCCGGCGTCAGTGCGGCGACCGGCAGGACGCCAAGCGCCGAGGCGCCGGTCGTGAGCATCGCGACGGCCACCGCGTAGCCCAGGCCGTCGGGCACCGGGTGAGCGGCTCCGGCATCCGCTACCGCAAGCTCGGCGTAACCTCCTCCCCCTTCCAGGGAGGCGACGACGCGGCGCCCCACCCAAATCTCCTCAACGCCCGAGCCGACGGCGATCACGTCACCGGCCACCTCGGAACCGGGAACATGGGGAAGGGCAGAGGGCTGGTGCCACCCGAAGGACTCGCCTCGGAAGAGGGCGCTCTCGGCGACCTGAACGCCGGCAGCGCGTACGTCAATCAGGAGTCGCCCAGGACCGGGCACAAGGTCAGCGACCGACCCTTGAAGGCCAGATTGTCCACAGGGCCGTAGGCGAGCGGCCGTATCGCATGCAACTTGAAGTCCCCGTCTGGTGGGTCGAGTCCCCCGTAGTCTCATTCCTCAAGCACTCTTGAGGTCAAGCCCTGGGCAGGCGACGCCGAACACACACCTCTCACGGCGCGAAAGCTGCCCGCCGACTACCGCCGCCTCGCCAAAGGAAGCAACGTCCAAAAACTGCATCGACCGCTAGGCCGCCGAGATCCGCAGCGCCCTCGACGCCGGCCCGCCCCGCACCGCCGCCTGACGGCTTCCCTCATCCACGGTCCGTAGCCACCCGTGCGCGCACAGGCCTGTCACGTTCCGTAGAGAGTGGGCAGATCTACCAGGAGGAGGTCGTCGCGCCGGTCGGCCAAGTCGATCAGGTCGGAGTAGAAGCCGTGCAGGGAGTACAGGGCCAGCGTGGTGCCGACGGTGTCGTACCCCTGATCGGCGAGCAGGGTACGGATGCACTCCAGGCGCTCCAGGTCCCCGGTCCCCCGGCGGTCGCCTTAACCTCACCCAGGAGCGCGATCTTCGCGCGGGGGGGGCCTGCGGGCGCTCGCCGGCGGCCAGCGCGATGACGTCGACCTCGCGCTTCGTCCGGGCGGCCTGATCGGCGACCTCGGTGGTGCCGACCGGGCCGGGCAGTCCGCCGGGCAGCAGGGTGTGGGCGTAGCGGCGGGTGAACTCCGGGGCCAGGTCCTCGAAGTTGGACAGCACGTCACGCCAGTCCGTCAGGCGCAGGCTCCCGGGCCTCAAGCCGGCGTAAGTGGCGACCGCGTCACTAAACCGCAACACAAAAAGCCTATGAACACTGGGCTCAATCCCACCATCACGACTATTTGCGCAAATCAACAAGCTCGCTGCCGTAGAGGGCATCCGGCGGCCTTGTTGCCCGCTGCCCAGGATGGTCATGTGAGCTCCCCGCTCTCCGTACCGAGGGTGGCACGGTCGGCTGCCGCCCGGCCGCTCGTCCAGCCTTCCCAGTCGCTGACGCCCGAGGACCGGGAGTAGGAGAGCTGAGGGAAGATCCGTTCGGTCTCTTCCTCGACCGCCTGGTGCCGGGCGGCGAGGACGGGCAACAGTGTCTTCTCGCCGGTGGCACCCCCCGTCCGCCCGACTGTTGACGTGCCCTGCGCGGCCACTGCCTCGTCCGTGGCGTGCGCGGTCGCCTCGGTGAGCCGCTCACCGATCCGGGTCGCGTACGAGGTCAGGAACGAGGAACGGAAGGAGCGGGTGCGGCTGCCGCCGCCCGCGTGACTGCGCCCGCCCTCGGCCTGCAGGGCGGCAGTCACCTGGACCAGAAGCGAGGTATACAGCAACTCCACCGCGTCCAGATCGGCTTCGAAGCCGATGACGGTGGCGAAACCGAGGTTCTTGGACCACACCGAACGGCAGCGGTTCGCGGCGGCCACCACCTCGAGCAGCACCGCCTTGGGCTGCTCGTACGGGTTCTCCACGCCCACCCGGATGCCGGCCGGGGCGTCCCGGCGCCCACCCCGCGCGGCCAGCAGGGCCTCGCTGATGCTGTGCTCGGCCATCAGCTGCTGTGCCTTGGCAGTGAGCGCCTCGGCCTCCTCGGGGAACTCCGTCGACTCCGCCTTGGTCAGCAGCGCGCGGATACGCCCCAGCATCCGGGCCGCCTCGGGTGACGCGGGCCGGGCCGCCGTAGCGGTGGCCGACGTGTTCGGCGGCGGGCAGAGAACCTCAAGCGCGGGCAGCCAGGACAACAGCCGCAGCAGCTCGAACAGGCAGCTCGCGAGGGCCAGATGGTTCAGCTTCTCGCGGGCCGCGAGGGCTGGCAGCCATTCCTCGTCCGACCCCCACCACGGGTGCGCCTCGAGCTCGTTCAGCTGTGCGGCCCAGCGGTACTCAAGACCGGCGGCCGCGTACCGCCGAGCCTCGGCAGCGATCATGTCCACGGCCAGACGGCCATGGCGCGCCTTGAGTTCCTTGCGTACCGCCCGTACGACATCGGCCGGCTGCCAGCCCGTACGCCACAGGGCGCCGAAGAGCCGGTCGGTCATCGCGAGCACGGCCCGGCTGAGCGGCGGCCTGCGCCGCTCGGAGGAGGCCAGCCAGGACGCGGCGACGACGATCTCCCGCTCGGCGTGCTCCTCGGGCGCCTCGATCACGTCATGGACCGTATGTTCCAGCTCGTCGGCGAGTGAAGGCTTTCGTGGCGGCGGCACGAAACCGAACGGCCCGTCCTGCGCATCGCCGAACGTGCCACCCCCGAAGACACCGCCGAACCCGAAAGCACTGCCAGAGGGCGCCGACTGCCCCTGCTCCCGCGATCGCGCCTGCTGACGACGCTGCTTCTGCTTGGCCCTGCGGCGCTCTTGATTGCGCTTGCCCATGGGGTACTCGTCCCGCCGTCCTCACTCACCTGCCTGACGCGTCCAGTCTGGCAGTCCGCGACACGGTGCCGAAGACCGCGATGCCGCCCCGGGAGGTCTCAGCTCAGAGGCCGTGCCGTGCCATGCCCGCCCGAGCGCTCTCCGGCACCACGGCGCCGGTCTGTGCGGCGAGGTCGTGCAGCTCCTCGTGGCCAGGGAGTTCGGCCAGACCTTCCTCGACCAGGTCGCGCGCCCGCTGTGTCTCGCCGCGCTGCCGGGCCAGCTTGGCCTGGAAGAGGCGGTGTTCCGCGCCGGCGAACGCCGGGTGTCCGGCGATCTTGTCCAGGCGGTCCGCCGCGTCGTAGTCCACCAGCCGCTCGAGCAGCATCCCGTTCCACTCGGCCAGACTGCGGGCCCGGTCCTTGCGCAGGTAGTCCACCGAGCCGTAAGAGGCCCGGGCGTGACCGGGATCGGTCTGTGCCACCTCGTCCAGGGCCCGCAGGTATCCGTCCGCGCACTCCACCCACGCTCCGGGGTCGCGCAGCAGCCGTTCGAGTACGACGGCCAGGGTGGTCTCCTTCTCGCTGACCTTGCCCCAGCCCGACCGCGTCCAGCCGTACGGGGACTCCCAGCGCACCAGTTGCTCCATGGCCTGCTCGGCGAGCCCGTCCACGCCCCGCAGTTCCAGGACCCGGCCCCACAGCCGGGCCACCACGTCGGAGGCGACGAAACCCGCCGCTTCCATCGGGTCCTCGGAGCGGAAGTGGTCGTAGGACTTCACCTCGACGGCCAGGTCGACCAGGTCGGCCACCGCCTCCCGCGCGGGCCCGCACTCCTGGGCCGCCAGCGCGGCCTGCGCATCAGCGGCCAGACGCCGGAAGGTGAACCGCCAGCCCGACCGCTCGCGGGGCGAGACCCGCCGGTCACCGGCCATGTACGAGCCCGTACGGGCCAGCGCGGTGAAGCCGCGCACCTCATCGAGAACCCGCTGCGGATCGGGCGGCCCGCTCGTCACCGGACGGCGCGGGGCCGGTGCCACCGGGGCGGTCTCCGCCTCGATCCGCTCCCGCACCGGGACTGCCGAGCGCCAGTACACCGCCCACAGGGCCTTCTTCAGCCGCGCCTCGTCCAACACGTCCAGCCGCGCGTAGAACTCCTCGCGGTTCATCCGGTTCATCGCCATGCCTCCGATCGTAGAAGGCGACGCGGAGACGTCGGCCACCCTGATGCGCTCGGCTCAGCGCGACGTCATGCGGGCCGTAGCGTTGCCCGGACTCATGGGCCGTGGCCACGTGGGCGCGCGTCACAGCGGCTGGTTCAGCGGTTGAGATCGAAGATCCGGACCCCTGACCCTTGGTACGCCTCAAGGGCGACTGTCGCGACCAGAGCGTCATTCTCAGGGTCGAGGAGGAGGTTCCGCGCACCGTGGATCGCCGCAGCGACCCCCAGCGGGACACCTTCGCGGTGCAGCGACATCACCCCGTAGGTTCCGGCGTAGTCGAGATCGAGGGTGTGGAGCACTTCGAGTTGCCCGATGTGCTCGATGATCCCAGGCTTTTCACGCTCGGCTTCGACAAGGGACAGCAGAGGGACCCACAGCCGTGCGTCCGGTTCGGCATAGGCACGGTGGATGAGACCGGACAGCTGCTTGTTGCCACCGAGCCCAAGGAGGGTGGGAGTGTCGAGAACGTAGTGCGTGAGGTTCACCGGCCGACGGTCTCCGCACGGTGTGCGGCAGCGGCTGCGCGCATCTTGTGCCCCATCTCGGCGCTCTCCTCGTCGGTGACGTAGTGCCCGAAGTGCTCGGCCATATAGGCGCGGGCCCGCTCCGCACGCTCACGGCGCTCTTCGGGGGTGAGGGTGGACTGGGCGAATTCCTCGATGACAGCACGCATGGATGTGCCGCGCGCCTCGGCAAGCACGGCGAGACGGTCCCGGACTTCCGCCGGCACACGGATCATGACATCAGACATAGCGCGAGTATACGTGCGCGTAGACGCCGCGGGCACTACTTCCGCATATCCGGACTCCCACAACGCCGTAGAGGGTGGGCAGGTCGACGAGGCGCGGGTTCGTCGCGACGGGCGGCCAGCTCGAAGAGGTCGGGGCAGAAGGTGTGCAGGGAGTACAGGCGCCAGGGCAGTACCGGTGGCGCCGTAGCCCTGGTCGGCGACCAGAAGGGTGCGTATGCGCTCCAGGCGCTTGAGGTCGCCGGTGCCGCGGCGGGCGGCCGTCGCCTTGGCCTCGCCCGATGAGGGCGATGCGGACGCGGGGCGCCTGCGGGCGCTCGCCCAGCCAGGGATCTACGGGGAGCAAAAAGCCTTCGCACCCCTGAAGAATCAAGGGCTCCCACACTCCAAGTGGGCATCAACGCGCCCACCGATGGGCACGAAAAACACCCCCTGAAACCGCGTTTACGCAGGTCAGAGGGCATTTACGGGGTGGAGCCTAGGGGAGTCGAACCCCTGACATCTGCCATGCAAAGACAGCGCTCTACCAACTGAGCTAAGGCCCCGAAACGGCGCACTGGGCGGCCGCCGCAGAACAGAGTACCGGGTGACCCCCTGTATCCCGCAAAATGAATAGGACTCCCCGTGGGCGACCACGCTCCGTAGGATGCACGCGAGGTTCGCACCAGCGAAGGGGAGACGCAGTGGATGCAGCACAACAGGAGACGACGGCGAGAGCCAGAGAACTGCAGCGCAGTTGGTACGGGGAGCCGCTGGGGGCGCTCTTCCGTAGGCTCATCGACGACCTCGGCCTGAATCAGGCCCGGCTTGCGGCGGTACTCGGACTGTCCGCGCCCATGCTGTCCCAGCTGATGAGCGGCCAGCGCGCCAAGATCGGCAACCCGGCCGTGGTCCAGCGCGTCCAGGCCCTGCAGGAGCTGGCAAGCCTGGTGGCCGACGGCAGCGTCAGCGCCGCCGAGGCCACCGACCGGATGGACGAGATCAAGAGGTCCCAGGGCGGTTCGGTGCTCAGCAACAGCAGCCAGACGACGAGTAGTTCCGGCGCCCCCACGGTGCGCCGGGTGGTGCGGGAAATCCAGTCCCTGCTGCGCTCGGTGGCGGCGGCCGGCGACATTATCGATGCCGCGGACACCCTCGCACCGACCCAGCCGGAACTGGCAGAGTTCCTCCGGGTGTATGGCGCCGGGCGTACCGCGGACGCGGTCTCCCACTACGAGGCGCATCAGGGCTGAACGAGGCAGACGAAGCGGCAGGAAGTCGGACGGGGAGCGGGCGCAGCACAATGGGTGAGGTCTTTGCCGGTCGGTACGAGCTGATCGATCCGATCGGACGCGGTGGAGTAGGCGCGGTCTGGCGTTCCTGGGATCATCGGCGCCGCCGGTATGTGGCGGCCAAGGTGCTCCAGCAGAGCGACGCGCATACCCTGCTGCGCTTCGTGCGTGAACAGGCGCTGCGGATCGACCACCCCCACGTACTCGCCCCTGCCTCGTGGGCTGCGGACGACGACAAGGTGCTGTTCACCATGGACTTGGTGAGCGGCGGATCGCTCGCCCATGTCATCGGCGACTACGGCCCTCTGCCTCCTCGCTTCGTCTGCACGTTGCTGGACCAGCTGTTGGCCGGTCTCGCCGCGGTGCACGCGGAAGGCGTGGTGCACCGGGACATCAAGCCGGCCAACATCCTGCTGGAGGCCACCGGGACGGGGCGGCCGCATCTGCGGCTGTCCGACTTCGGCATCTCGATGCGCAAGGGTGAGCCGCGCCTGACCGAGACCAACTATGTGGTGGGCACGCCCGGTTATTTCGCTCCGGAGCAAATGCTGGGCGCGGAGCCGGATTTCCCGGCCGACCTCTTCGCGGTCGGCCTGGTCGCGCTCTATCTGCTGCAGGGCCAGAAGCCGGACTCCCAGGCCCTGGTCGAGCACTTCGCCGCGTACGGCACTCCTGGCGCGCCGCAGGGTATTCCGGAGCCGCTGTGGCAGGTGATCGCCAATCTGCTCCAGCCGGACCCGCAGGCCCGCTTCCGTACGGCAACGGGCGCCCGTAAGGCGCTGACCGCGGCAGCCGAGATGCTTCCGGAGCCGGGTCCCGACGACGATCCGGTCGAAGTTTTCGACCAGATCGGCCCGCTCCCGGCCGGGTTCGGCCCGAACGGCCCCGAGCCGGCCGCCCAGTCGACCCCACAACCCCAGCCGCCCGCTCAGCAGTCCCCCGCGATGTCGGAGACGGGCAGCTTTCATCTGGCCCCGCCCCCACAGCAGGCCACATCGCTCCCTCAGCCGGCGCAGCCGTCCACTCCCCCCACCCCGATCCCCGCCCCGATCCCAGCCCCGACGTCCTACGCGGCCCCCGCCCCCGTACCCGCGCATGCGGCCTCCCCCCTCTCCGCCGCCGCGTACGACCCGTCTCAGGCCCCGACGTCAGCGGTGCAGCACGACAATCCCCTCACTCATCCATACACCGCTCAGGGCCCGCAGGTTCCCGCTCGGACGGCGCCCGTACCCGCGCCCGCCGAACGGCGACCGGGACCGCCCCCGAAGGTGGCGATCCCGGTGCTGCTGGTGGCGCTGCTGTGTTTCGCGGTGGGCATCTGGGCGCTGACCCAGTCCTGAACTACCAGGCAGAGGGCCCGTATTGCTGCTGTGTCGGCCCGTCCGACACGGGCCCGGCGGGTGCGGCGCTCCCGCGCCGCCTGGCGAGCATCGTCCACGCGCCGAGTCCGAGCACGAGCACGGTGCCTGCCCCGATGCCGACGGCGGCGACGACCTTCATCGTGCCGCTCTCGCCCGCTTCGACGGCGGTCTGGCCCTTCTCAGCGGCTTCCCGGTCGGCTCCGGTGAGCCCGAAGCCGGCTGCGGCGGCGTCCCCGTCGTAGTCCGGCCCCTGGGCGGCTTTGCCGCCGATGGTGACCCGCAGCGTCAGCGGCACGGTCCCCGTGGTGAATTCGCCGACCCTCTTGTCGAGGGTGACGGCGAGGTAGTACCAGCCCGAGAAGCGCATGGGCAGCGCCGCCGAGTCGTTGGAGAAGCGGTTGCTGTACGCGACGGGGGCGGTCGGCCCGAGCCCGTCAGCGGCCTGTTTGCCGTCGTACGAGGTGTTCTCGGAGACGGCAGGTCCGCGCGCGGTGTTGTAGAGCGCCGTGGTCAACGCGGGGGCGGCGAAGCCGCTGTCCTTGGTCATCTTCGCGTTGGCCAGTTCCGCGTTGACGGTGAGCTGCTGCCCCCAGTCGAGCGGCACCCGGTAGAAGCGGGTCTGTCCCGGCGCCAGGGTGTCCTTCCACACCCCGTCGCCCAGGGCGCGGGCGTCGTTGAACCCGGTGCCGCCCTCACGCTTTTGCGGTGTGCCGCTCGCGGGGGCGGGTGAGGCGGAGTTCCAGGAGGTCGGCGGAGCCGTCGCGGACGCGCCGCTCCTCAGCCCGGGCTCCTGCATGAAGGCGAGTTCGACCGGCCATGCCTCGGGCCCGGACGTCTTCTCGCTGGTCCGCACCACCTTCACGTAGTACGGGCCCGCCTGCTGGCAGTCCCCGTCCTCGCGGATCCTGCGGTGGGCGTAGTCGGCGATCGGCCGGGCCTGCTCCGACCCGAAGTCGGTGTCGTCGGAGGAGCTGCACTCGTCGCCGCCGGTGCTCATCAGGACGATGTCGATGCCGTCGCTGAACGCGACCTTGCTGCCGGCCGCGGGCGCGCCGACCGCGGAGACGAAGACGTTGGACTTGGCGTCCAGGTCGACGGTGTAGAAGCGCTCCTCGCCCGGCTTGATGCTGTCGGTGTAGATGCCGCCGGGTTCGAGCCGCGGCCCTTCCGCGCTGCTGGCCGCGCCCTTCACCGGCTTGGCGTCCGCGGCGGTCTTGTACGGCTGCACGTCGTCCGGACCCGCGGCGTACGCCGCCCCGGGCGCGGCTGCCACCGCGCACATTGCCGCCGCCGCGGCGAGAGTCGTCCGGCCGCTCCTGCTGCGCTGCCTCTTCACGCCCTACCCCTTGTCGTCACTCCGGCCGCCCTGCGCCGCACCACGACGTACGCCGCGACCAGCAGGGCCCTCGCGCCGCCCGCAATCGCGGCGATCACAGCGCCGGACCATCCTGCCCCGCCTGCCCCCGCGCTGTCCGCCCCGGCGGCTGAATCATCCTTTCGCCCCGCCCGCCACGCTCATCAACTTTGCCGTAGCAACCCATTGATTTGCTCACGTGAACTCAAGGGCCTCTGTGTCACGGTCCCGCGACAGCACGGAGCCCCGGCCGCGCCGCGGCCGGGGCTCCGTCATTCAGGCTTTTTCGTCACACACCCGAACCTGCGGGCACGGAGTCGGTCGCCTCCGTCCACAGATCCTGCTCGGCGCGATCCGCCTGGATCTGGCGGTACACGAGGAGCCCGCCGATGGCGGCCAGTGCGACCAGGAGGAGCTTCTTCACCGCGCGACCTCGTCTTTCCTTGACGTAGGGGACTTCTGGCGCCCGACTATACACACCGACCGATACCGATCGGTGACCTCCGCGCGACCCAAGTTCCGCCCCGGACAAAGCAATCGGCCCAGACAAAGCAGTCGGCCCGGTCGGAGAATCTCCGTCCGGGCCGACCATCGCGGTGGGGCTAACAGGATTTGAACCTGTGGCCTCATCCTTATCAGGGACAGTTTGCAAATCGGGGACTTGCCAGGTCAGGGCGATCTCCCATCGACCAGCACCTACAGCCATCTACATCTACAAGCATACGTAGACCCCTGCCCGACTTACGAACGTTCCGGACTCATAGCGGACTCCCCCGGACTCATGCCGCGACCAGCTGCAGCTTGCCCCGCCGAGGCTTGCGGTCCTCTAGGGCGGCCAGCACCTGGCCCGCGTAGTCCGCGGCCGCGTGCGTGTAGAGCCACGTCACCTCGCCCGCCCTCTCGTGGCCGAGGACTTCCTGGACGATCGCCTCTGGCACCCCGCGCGCGTGCAAGCGCGAGGCGTATGCGTGGCGCTGGTCGTGGAAGTCAGGCCAGTACTCGGTGCGTGTCTTCTCCACCTTCTTCATCCGGCCTGTCTGCTTGTCGGCGACCTCTGCCGTCCAGGTCTTGACCGTCTTCCGGCAGATGCCGGCCTTCTCGATGGCGGCTACCCACAGGCGGCGGAATGCGCTGCGGCGGAGCGGGGCGCGGTACGGCTGTCCGTCCCGGCCGCGGCGGTTGCGGCCGTGGAACACCAGCTCATCCTCACACAGCCCGTCCTTCGGTTCGGAGCGCCTGGTGCTCGGCTGCTCCGCGGCGAAGTGGTCGCGCAGGACGCGGGTGGCGAGGCCGGTGAGCGGCACGGTTCGCAGGCCGGCGTCCGACTTGGGGTACTGCTTGCGCCGGATTTTGCCGCGAACTTCGGTGAGCACCTCGCGTACCTGGATGCGACGTGCGTCGAGGTCGACCCAGCAGGCGCGGAGGCCGGCCAGCTCCCCCCATCGGAGGCCGGTCTCCTGAGCGACGATCTGCAGAGCGTGGTGGTAGTCGGGGAGGAACGCCCTGGCACGCCACAGCTGTCCGTACGTTGGGGGCCGCCTGTCCTCAGGGTGCTTCTTCTGCAGCTTCGGCAGCTTGAGAGGGCGTTATGAGGCTTTATCAATGATTTGATGTCGCTCGGACGGGTGGTTCTGAGGTGTTCATGCCGGTCGGCGGGCTTGGGGTTGCTGGGGTAGCGGCATGAGTGAACGCAAGCCGTACCCGAGCGACTTGTCCGACGAGCGGTGGGCACTGATAGAGCCACTGACCACTTCGTGGAAGGCCTAGCGGCCTTCGGCCACCGGCTACCAGGGCACTCACGAGATGCGGGAGATCGTCAACGCGATCCTGTACCAGAACCGGACCGGCTGCCAGTGGAACTACCTGCCGCACGATCTGCCGCAGAAGGGCGCGGCCTACTACTACTTCGCGCTCTGGCGTGACGACGGCACCGACCAGAAGATCCACGATCTGCTGCGCTGGTACGAGCGGGAGCGGCTGCGTCGATTAGCCGACCCGAGCCTGGTGATCCTGGACACCCAGAGCAAGCGCGCGGCGGCCGGCGTGCCCGCCGGGACGACGGGCAAGGACGCCGCGAAGAAGGTGCCAGGGCGCAAGCTCGGAATCGCTGTCGACGTCCTGGGGCTGATCATCGCGGTGGTCGTGGTGCCCGCGGACGTCCACGAGAACACGGTCGGGAAAGCGCTGCTGGACCAGACCGCCGAGCAGGCCACCACGGTGAAGAAGGCCCTGGTGGACCAGGGTTTCAAGACCTCGGTCGTCGAGCACGGCGCGAGCCTGGGCATCGATGTCGAGATCGTCCAGCGCAACCCTGACCAGCACGGATTCGTCCCGCAGGCCAAGCGGTGGTGGTGGAACGGGCTTATGGGATCTTGTCGATGTTCCGCAGACTGGTCCGCGAGTACGATCACCGCCCGACGACCTCGCGCTCCCGCGTGTACTGGGCCATGACCGACACCATGACCCGGCGACTGACCGCCACCACCGCCCCGGCCTGGCGAAACGCATGACCGACACGAACGCGGCGAGGCCGTTCCTGGACCAGATCGACACCCTCCAGCACGCCCTGTCCGAAGAGATCGATCATGCCCGCGAGACCATCGCCGACCTCACCGAACGCCTCCACCAACTTCAAGAGCGGGCACAGAGCCTGCAGGTCACCCGCGTCACGCTGCTGGAACTCGCCGCCGAGGCCGACCGGCACGACGCACCGGAGCCGAAGGAAGCCCCGCCGGCGCCGGCACTGCCCGACCACCCGGCCTACCAGCAGATCATGGCCCTGTTCGCCGACTCCGGCACCCCACTGCGGGCCCGCGACCTGTGCGAGGCCCTCGACCTGCCCATCCTGCCGAAGAACACCGAAGGCATCCGCTCCAAGCTCAAGCGCCTGACCGCCCGCGGAATCCTCACCGAGACCGAACCGGGCCTGTTCACCCAATCCCGCGCGTAGCACCAGGACAACCTCAGCAACCAGCACGCCTCACCCAACACCCGCCCCATAAAGGATATTAAGGCCCGTAATGTCCTCTGAGGCCGTCGAGGCACCCCAGGTCGCTACAGGTTGCCAGCTGACAGGCGGTGCGTGGCTCAGCGCCTACGACAACGTCGTCGTGACCGACGCGGCCCGCCTCGACGTCGACCACTTCGTGCCGCTCGCCGAGGTCTACGACTCCGAGCAGACCCCATGGAGTGCGGCCCGGCGTGAGGCGTACGCGAACGACCAGGACAGCCCCGACACCCTGATCGCCGTCACCGCGGCGTCCAACCGGTCCAAGAGCGACAAAGACCCCGCCGAGTGGCTGCCCTCGGACGCCTCCTACCACTGCACTTACGCCGCGACCTGGGCCGGCACAAAACTGCGCTGGGACCTCGCCGCCGATGAAGCCGAACGCCAGGCCCTCCTCGGACTCGCCGAGGACTGCCCCACGACCATCGTCGACTACGAACCCGTGCTGTAGCCGAGCGACATAGTCAGCAATTGGTCCCGGGCGTGATCGGTAGCCCGGGACGGCCCTGTTCTCGTATCGCTGCGGCCAGGTGGTGTGTAGCGCTGAGGGGCAGTCCTGGGCCGTCGCCTCCCTGTACCCCGCCATGAACAAGTGATGACGGGTGGGGTGGAGGAGCGCGGATGCGGCAGGACCGGCCGCTTCACCAAGGTGCCCCGCTTCTCGCGAAACTGCTGCGGGTGCCGACTCCGCCGACCGCAGGCCAGTTCGGCCGTGGCGGCCCGGCACACTCCGGCACCGATCAATCCCGACACCCCGACTGCGGGCATCCGGATTCTCCGGGCGCGCCGTGGGCTAGCTGGGCTTGAGGGCCAGGCCCTCGCGGGAGCAGATGATCTCTCCGGTGCTGGCCCCGGCGGCCGTGGCGGTGAGGTAGGGGCACTGGATCTCGTCGGCGATCGCATCCGCCGCGTTCTCGGGAGCGGCGAAGCCGCCCGTGGGGGTGGCGAAGCCGCCCGTGGGGGTGGCGAAGCCGCCCGTGGGGGTGGCGAAGCCGCCCGTGGGGGTGGCCATGCCGGGCCAACGAGCGCACCAGGTCAGCCGATGCCCTGGAAAGCCGGCCCCGTCCTTGGCCCGCGCCGCCTGTGCCGGGTTCGACGTTCAGGCGCTGGACCGGCACATCCGCCGTCACGACAGGCTCCGTCTCGGACTCGACGGGCAGGAGGTGCACATCGCGGCCGTCACCGCGGCGAGCACCTCCGCAAATTCCGGGCCGGTCCCGTCGAGCACGTCGACCAGGGTCACGATGGGAGTTCTCGCAATACGAGACAGCCACCTCTGACACCCGATGGCCTACGCGCTACGCCAGGTAACAAGGTGATCAACTCGCTCACGGCTTTGTCCGTCATTGGGAACCTGTGCGCTGTTAGTGAAGATTATTTGATCTTCACGTGCGGAGTGTTGCGTGACATCGTCGCCGTGTAAGCGGCAGCGCCGGCTCGTGGGGGAGGCGAGCGCGCCGGCAGTTGCCGTGCCGAGGGGGGACACCGCCTGGGCCGTAAGCCGCCGTCTGTCATGCCCATGTCGGGATGCTGTCGAACGATCGAGAGATTGTCAGGCAGAACATGTCATTGCTCAGAGACGCCGGCAGACGCCGGCGTCGTCTACGGTCCGCCGTGACCAGGGCCATCAGCGTGACGGCCCTCGTCACCGCCTCGGCCGTACTGACCGGCCTCGTCCAGGCCGTGCCCGCCGCGGCGGACACCGTGCCCGAAGAGGACACCGGTTACGACCGCAACACCATCGGCCAGGACCGGCGGCTCGACCGCTGCCTCACCGGAGTGGCGCTGCACGTCGGCGGCCCCCTGATGAAGGCC
This sequence comes from Streptomyces sp. A3M-1-3, assembly GCF_024213665.1. GTDB lineage: Bacteria > Actinomycetota > Actinomycetes > Streptomycetales > Streptomycetaceae > Streptomyces. The sequence continues at coordinate 12,917 of NZ_JANAVP010000027.1, read as the reverse complement.
AAGGCCATCGAGGGCCTGAGCGGTACCGAACAGCAGCTCCGCGACACCGTCGGCGACCGCGGCTGGATCGGCTACGGCCCCCTCGGTCAGGCCGCCAAAGCCGACACGCGGCCGGCGTCTACTCCGAACTGAACACGGCCCGGACCACTGCCCTCGACGACGCCAACAAGCCCTACCGCGAGTCGGCGTGGGCCAGCGAGGACATGGAGTGGCACGCGCCGAGCTTCGGCGAGGACGTCACCCGCTTCGCGCTCGTCACCCAGACCGAGCTTGCCTGGCGCCTCGGCAAGGACGAGCACAGCAAGGCCAGCCCCGAGGCCGTCGCCCGTGCCAAGGCCGTTACGGAGGAGAACCGCGGCAAGGACGACTGGCACGACTGGTCCGCGGACTCCATGCTGCGGGACAGCGAGGTCTCCTGGGACTACTTCGGCGGTACGACCTCCAGCGACATCGCGTCCTACCTGCGGCGCGGCGGCTTCGCGAAGGAGGCCCCGGCCAAGGACTCCCCGGCGTACCGCGTCGAGGTCGAGGACCTCAAGCAGGCCTGGACGGCCTGTGACCGGCAGAACCCCGTCGACCCGCGGCGGACGCTCAACGAGCCCGTCATGAACGCGATGCTCGAGTGGGAGCAGGAGTACGCCGGACAGGCGACCCAGCGCGCCACGATCATCAAGGCCGAGGCCGAGGCCTCGTCGGCGGCCCGCGAGGCCACCGACCAGATGATCCAGGCCATCGGCCAGGCGTGGCGCGCCGACCAGATCCTGACCTGGCGCAAGTACTGGGTGGACCAGCTCGCCCAGGACCCCGACACCATCCTCGACAAGCCCGACCAGGCGTTCTACGACAAGGCCACGGCCGACCTGGCCCAGGCCCGTACCAACGCCACCGCCCTCGTCACCTCGGCCAAGGCACAGGCGGCCAAGGCCGCCGCCGCGGCCCAGAAGGCGGCGACCGCGCAGCAGGAGGCGTGGGCCGTCGCCGACACGTCCCACGTGCCGCGCGGCCGGGGTCTGATGTACGCGCAGCAGTCGGTCCAGGTCGCCCGCGCCTCCGCCGCCGCCGCCGAGGCCGCCGCGAAGGCCACCGAGACCGCCCTGGCCGCCGCGAACGCCACCGTCGCCACCAGTGACGCGCTGCTCGCGAAGGCGCAGACCGAGTCGCACGCGATCAACACGGAGTTCCGCCGGGTCGCCGCCGAGGAGGCCGCCGCCCAGGCGAAGGCCGCCGCCGACAGTGCCGAGGCCAACGCCACGGCCGCCGCTGAGAGCGCCGCGACCGCGAAGTCCGCGCGGACGACGGCCGAGCAGAAGCGCGACAAGGCCAAGACCGCCGCGACCACCGCCGCTTCCGAGCGTGCCAAGGCGCAGGCGGAGCAGGCCACGGCCGTCGCTTCCCGCGCCAAGGCCGCGACCGAGCGCGCCAAGGCAGAGGAGGCCGAGGAGCGCGCTACCAGTCAGCAGACGACGGCGAAGAACGCCGACACGGCCGCGGGCACGGCGACGACCGATGCGACGGCGAAGCGGAAGCTGGCCGACGAGAAGGCGAAGGCCGCGCAGACCGCGCGCGAGAAGGCGATCGAGGCCGTCCGCGCGAAGCAGGCCACCGCGGCACGCGCCGACGCGCTCGAGGCCGCCGCCACCGCCGCCGAGGGCAGCGCCGCCGCCGCCGAGGCGCGGGCGGCCGCCACCGCGGCTCGTACGGCCGCGAACCAGGCTGTTCAGGCCGCCGCCTCCGCGCAGACCGCCGCCGACCAGGCGACCACGGCCGCCGTCGGCGCGCGGACCGCCGCCACGACGGCGGAGGGCGCCGCCGAGCGCGCCCAGGCCAACGCGAGCAGCGCGTGGTCGGCGTACCGCACCTCCCTCGACGCGGCTTCCACCGCGCACGTCGCCGCGGCCACCGCGCTCGACGCGTCGCAGGACGCCGCCACCCGTGCGGACAATGCCGCGACGGCCTCGGAGAACGCCACCGAGCTCGCCAAGAAGGCGCAGCTGGAGTCGGTCGCCGCCGGGACCAGTGCCGCGGAGGCCGTGAAGTCGGCCGGGGTCGTCGTGGGCCGCGCCTACGCCGCAGGTCAGGCCGCGCTCGCCGCCCGTGACAGTGCCGCGGCCGCGGTCGCCGCCGCCGGTGACGCCGTCTCGATCGGTACGCCGTACCAGGAGAAGGACAGTGCGGCCGCGTTCGCCGTGCTTGTCGGCCAGTCGTCGAAGACGATCGCCGAGCAGCAGGCCGCGGCGGCCGCGGCGAAGGCCACCGCCGCCGCTGCCGCCGCCGAGTCCGCGCAGCAGACCGCCGCGCAGGCCACGGGTGACGCGAAGCTCGCCGCGGAGGCCGCCGCCCGTGCGGCGAGCGATTCGTCGCGCGCCGTCGCGGCCGTGACCCGTGCCCAGGCGTCCGCCGCCGAGGCCACCGACGCCCAGCAGGGCGCGAAGAAGGCGTCCGACGCCGCCGCCGGCCACGCCCAGCAGGCCGGTGACGACGCCGCCTCCGCCCGCCTCACCGCGGACGGCGCGAGCAGCGCGGCCGCCGAGGCCGACCGCGAGGCCACCGACGCCGAGCGGCACGCCACCGAGGCGAACGAGAAGGCCGGCCGGTCCGCCGAAGCCGCCGAGGAAGCCGCGCGGAAGGCGGCCGAGGCGGAGAAGGAGGCCAAGGACGCCGAGACGAAGGCCGGCGACGCGGCGGGCGACAGCTCGGCCGCCGAGGAGGCCGCGAAGAAGGCCGAGGAGCAGCAGCGCGAGAAGAACGAGGCCGCGCACCAGGAGGCCCTGGAAGAGGGCACCACGCCCATCAAGGGCGGCGCGTCCAACTGGCCGGCGCTCGGTGAGCGCGAGGAGCGGATCCTGCTCGACGCGTGTGGTCAGACCTGTGTCGACGACTACCGGAAGGGCCTCGCGGCCGTCTCCGTGAACGTCGTCGAGTGGGCGACCGCCAACGGCGGGCAGATCCTCTTCGATCAGCTCGACGCCGCCAAGGTCAAGGAATGCCTGGCCGGTTACGACGTCGAGGACTGCCTCTGGGCGCTCGTCGACGTCCCGTCGTCCTCCGTGATCGTGGGCCGTATGCCCGCGCTCGCGCTGGCGATCGAGAAGGTCGCCGACGGCATGCGGACGATCTTCAACGACGCCGACAACGCCCTGCGCCGGCTCAACGACCTCGCGGCCGTCATCAGCGACGTCCGCTCCACCCCGCGCCTCAACCGCTGCCTCGCGGGAGTCGCTCTGCACGCGGGCGGCGCCAAGACGAAGGCCGTCGCCATCCAGGGCCTGACCGGCGGCGACGCCGGCCTGGAAGCCGTCATCGGCGACCGCGGCTGGATCGGCTTCATGCCCCTGGGGCAGGCGAGCGACCAGGACCGCGATGCCGGGTACCTCTACCTGGACTCCTTCGCGGCCCAGAAGGCCATGCTCGAGGACGCCAACCGGCCGTACGCGATGAGCTCGTTCAGCGACGAGATCACGCTGCACGCCCCGGAGTTCGGCGCCGACATCAGCGCCTACACCTACGCCACGCAGGCGAAGCTGGCCGACCGTATCGGCTGGGACGCGCACACCAACGCGAGCCCCGAGGCGATCGCCAAGGCCCGGCAGATCACCGAGCAGAACCGCGGCAAGGACGACTGGCACGACTTCGCGGCCGACTTCATGCTGCGGGACTCCAACGTCAACAACACCCGCTTCTACGGCGGCACCACCTCCGCCGACATCGCCGTCTACCTGCGGCACGGCGGCTTCCCCGCCAAGAAGGTCGCCGAAGGCACGCCCGAGTTCCGTATCGAGGTCGAGAACCTCAAGCAGGCCTGGGCCACGTGCAACCACGCGGACCCGGTCGACCCGCGCAACGCCCTCAGCGAGGCCGTCTCGCAGGCCTCGGCCGAGTGGGAGACGGAGTACGCCGGGCAGGCCGCCCCGCGCGCCGTCATCATGCAGGCGGAGGCCGACGCCGCCGCCGCGACCCGGACCGCCACCGCCACCATGATCGAGGCCATCGGCCAGGCGTGGCGCGCCGACCAGATCCTGCGCTGGCAGAAGTACTGGCACGACCAGCTCGAAGCCGACCCGGACCACATCCTCAAGCCGAAGCAGGCCCTCTTCGACAAGGCGAAGACGGACCTGGCGAACGCCCGGGGCAAGGTCCAGGCGCTCGTCACCAAGGCCAAGGAGCAGGCCACTCTGGCCACCGCCGCGTCCCAGCGCGCGGTGACCGGTCAGCAGCAGGCATGGGCCATCGCGGACGCCACCGAGGTGCCGCGCGGCCGTGGCCTGATGTACGCACAGCAGTCGGTCCAGGTCGCCCGCGCCTCGGGCGCGGCCGCCACGGCCGCCGCGAAGGCGACGGAGACCGCACTGAACGCGGCGAACGCCACGGTCTCGACGTCGGAGGCGCTCCTCGCCCTGGCACAGACCGAGGCGCACGCGGTGAACACCGAGTTCCGCCGTATCGCCGCTCAGGAGGCCGCCGCCCAGGCGAAGGCCGCCGCGGACAGCGCCGACGCCTACGCGGCCTCGGCCGCGGCGAACGCCGCGACCGCCAAGAAGGCCAAGGAAACCGCGCTGGCGGAGGAGGAGGACGCCCGTCAGGCCGCGGCCGACGCGCAGGCGCAGCGTGCCGTCGCCGAGCTGGAGCGCGCCAACGCGGCGGCCTACCGGGCCACCGCGGAGAGCGAGCGGGACAAGGCCGCGGCCCATGAGGCCGACGCCGTCGCCCAGGGCCTGATCGCGAGCAACGCCCGTACGTCGGCGGAGTCGGCGGGAGCCACGGCGTCGGCCCGCAGGGGTGACGCCGAGCAGGCGGAGCGCGACGCGGTCGCCGCCCGCGACCGGGCCCTGGAGGCCGAGCAGCGGCGTGACTCGCTGGCGGCGAAGGCGGCGGCCCTGGAGGCCAACGCCGAAGCCGACGAGGGTACGGACGCGGCCGAGGCGTCCCGCGCCGCCGCCACCGACGCCCGGTCGGCCGCGAATACGGCGACCACGGCGGCCACCAACGCCCGCGCGTCGGCGAACGCGGCCACGGCCGCGGCCGTCAACGCCCGTGACGCGGCCACCAAGGCGCAGGGCTCCGCGTCCCGCGCCAAGGCCGCGGCCGACAGTGCCTGGGCCTCATACATGGTCGCGGCTGGTTCCGCAGCCGCCGCCCACGCGGCCGCGGCCGACGCCATCGACGCCTCCGAGGCGGCGGCGGCCGACGCCAAGGGCGCCAAGGAGCAGTCGGAGAAGGCCTCCGCGGCGGCCAAGGTCGCCAAGACGGAGGCGGCTGCCGCCCGCACCGAGGCGCTGCAGACCGCGGCCTGGGCGGCGACCACCGCCGGCAAGGCCCTCGCGGCCGTGCAGGCCTCGCTCGCGGCCCGTGACTCCGCCGCGGCGGTGATCAAGCCGGCCACCGAGGCGATCTCCCTCGGCGGTCCGTTCCAGGAGGTCGACAGCTCCGCGGCGTTCGCGGTGCTGACGGGACAGCAGTCCCTGACGATCTCGCAGCAGCAGGCGGCGGCGGCAGCCGCCACCGCGAACCAGGCCGAAGGGTTCTCCGCCGAGGCGCAGGCCCTCGCCGCGCAGGCCGCCGCGGACATGAAGCTCGCGGCCCAGGCGGCCGCAGCGGCGGCGACCGACGCGGCCCGTGCCGCCAAGGCGTACCAGCGGGCCCAGGCCTCGGCCACCCAGGCTGCGAAGGACGCCAAGGAGGCGCAGGCGTCGGCGAACCGGGCCGACGGCTACGCCCAGTCGGCCGGCAACGACGCGATGGCGGCGTCGTGGGCGGCGATGGACGCGGAGCAGGACGCCATCGCGGCGGACGCGGCGGCCACCGAGGCGGAGAAGGACGCCGCCAACGCCCGTGCCGTGGCCACCAAGGCCGAGGAGGACGCCGCCAGCGCCCGCGCCACCGCCACCCAGGCGGAGAACGACGCGACGGCGGCGGAAGAGGCCGCCGCCGGTGCGCGGGAAGCGGCGGAGGAGGCCCAGGCCGCCGCGGACCGCACGGAGTCGCAGGGCAACACCGAGCAGATCACGCAGGGTGTCACCACCGGGATCGGCGGGGTGTGGGCGGTCCTCGACCACATCGAGTACATCGGCGACCCGCAGAACGTCGTCAAGGACAACTGCAACCCGGTCATCCACTTCGGGGACTGCACGATCACGGCCGACGTCACGTACAAGTCGCACGTCGACCTGTTCATGTGCCTGGCGGAGCCGGGCTCGTACCAGTACGGCTGCCCCGACGCGGACACAATCTACCTCGGCCCCGAGGTGTCGAAGGCCAAGACAGAACGGCTCAGCTACACGCTGACGATGACCGAGTTCAACTCGGGCATCGACCCGATCGACGTCCTCCTCGGGGACTTCATCGGCTGTGCCAAGCTGATCACCCCGGGTCTGTCCGGCGGCAGCTGGGGCGACTGTGCCTGGGCGGCCAGCTGGTTCGTCGCGGGCGCGATCTTCAGGTCGGCCAAGGCCGCGGTGACGGCGATGGACGCCGCCCTCAAGACGGGCATCGGGTTCACCGACGCCTGGCTGGCGCTCCGCACCATGGGCCTGACCGAGGCCGCCATCCAGGGCATCATCAGCCGTATCGTCCGGAAGCTCTCCGAGGCGTGCGAGAGGCTGGACACCGCAACCTTCAAGGTCGCGGCGTTCTCCGTCGCGTCGGCCGGCTCCGGCGGCATCAACGATTGCGCCGAGAAGTTCCTCCGCGACCTGGTGAAGGACGGCGATCACATCGTCCTCGGAGTCAACCCCGGCTCGGACAACCTGGCCAAGGCCATCGGCGGGCACACATTCAACGGCAAGGCGTACGCCGACGAACTGTCGGAAGGCCTGGGGATGGGGATCCGCCCCGTGTGGACGGTGGGAGTGGAGAGAGCAGTGTCCAACCCCAACGTGAAGATCTCGGTGTCCCTGGACGGTGTCGCCGGCGCCAAGAACGCTGACGAGGCGCTGACTCTGCTTCTGCAGCGAGGGGAAACGATCCCGGCCAACGACTGGGAGCTCATCCGGTCCAGCGGCTACGGAACCGCATGGGAGATGATCAAACTCCGTACGGCCGTCCGGCTGGAGCAGCGCGGCTGGTCGTCCATCGAGTGGCACATGACCAACGACGCGGGCAAGGTCGTACGCGTCTACCCGCAGCGCTTCAAGTACCCCAACGGAGAGCTGGTGCCCGAGTGAGGAGGAGAGAGTGGTCGTGACAGATTTCATCCGGGAGGGGCGGCTCTTCAGAGTCAGCGGGTTCCTCCCCTCGCACCGGCAGCTCTTTCTGACCAGTGAGGCCACACTGGTGGACCGGACCACGACGATGATCGAGGTCTATATCGGGCATGTGGAACTGATGTTCCTCAAGCCCTACTACGAGAACGGGCTCCACATCCGGCGGGCGACCGCCGACGAGTTCGGCGTGCTCGGCGAACGGCACGGCATTCCGGCGGAGGACGCCGTCTACACCTGGATGCTGGAGCGGGACGGCGGCAGCTTCGTCGTCGGCGGCAAGCCGTCCTGGCGGGAGGCGGAGTATGCGGTGATGGGTGAGCGGCAGTCGTTGTACGACCCGCGTGAGCCCTGGCCGCCGGACTTCCCGGCGGAATGGGGGCAGGTCGGCTGACCGTTTGCCGGCCGGAGCCGCCGAGGGGTGGCGCCGCGCTGTGGCGCGGCGCCACCCCTGCCCGGAACATGGAGGCCGCCCGTCCACGAGGAGGGGGCCGTCCCCAGTGAGACCCACTGGGGACGGCCCCCTCTCCGTGCCTACGGCAGCGGTGTCAGCCCGTCACGTCCGCGTTTTCGTCCTCGGAGCCTCGGCGGCTCAGCCCAGCTGCTCCAGTTGCGCCTTCACGACCGCTTCCGGGATCGCCGCGTGGTTCTGGTCGAGCATGTTGACGCCGTAGAAGGCGGCGATGATGCCGCCGCTGCGGACGACGGTGTAGGTCATCGGGACCTTCTGCTTCCCGATGTCGCCGGTGATCCGGTAGCCGACGGCCTCGTCGCCGAGCTTCGGCGCCGGGCGGCCCTCGACCTTGCCGTACGTGAGGCCGAGGGTCTTGAAGCCCTTGGGGCAGTCGGCGACGGCCGCGCGGAGTTCCTTCATCACCCGGGTGGCGTTGTCCTCCGAGTGCGAGGCGAGCCACATGGAGCCGACGGTCGCGTTGGTCGCCTCGCCGGGCTGCAGGGAGCGGTGCACCGTGCTCACCGCGGGGAGGTGCGTGAAGCCGCCGATGAGGCTGGCGAGCGGCTGGCAGGCCTTCTTGTCGGCCTCCATGCCGCGGCCGGCCTCGACCTCCGCCTTGGCGATCTTCTTGGCGTCGAAGCCCGCGGTCTTTCCGGTGATGGCGGCCTTTTCGAGGGCCTTCCTGTCGAACGCCCCCAGGCGCTTTGCCTCGGCGGCCTCTTTCTCCTCGGGGCTCTGCTTGCTCTTCGCGCCGGCGCTCGCGCTCGTGCTCGCCTTCGGCTTCTTGCCGTCGGAATCCGCCGATTCGCCGCTGCACGCGGACATCGCGAGAAGGGCCGGTATCACGGCGGCAATAGGGAGGGCCCTGCGCAGTTTCATGGTCTTTCCTGGCATCTCTCGCTGGCGAAGAATGAGCAGAATGATCTTACCGGCGGCAGAGAGGTGTCCCCATTACGTTTTGACGTCGACTCGACCAGTGCCGGATATTTCCGTCAGCTCCGCGATCTCCCTCTGGAGGTTGTCCCGAGTCTTGGCCCGGTCGGCGACTGGCACACCGTCACGGCCGTTGACACTCCTGCAAACAGCCTTGGCTTCCGTGCCGTTCTGCAGCTACCTCACCATCGCCGAAGACTGGGGACCGTTCCTTGCCGCGGCATTCTTCCGGCTACGACCAGAGTGCCAGCCCGCCCCAGCCCAGCACCGATACCTGGACGCTCTAGCCGACTGCGGCGTGTGCTGGCGACACACCCAGCTCGTCATCTCGTGGTTCGACGACGTCGGCCGTTCCCCGGACCGCAACGCCATCAGGGCACTCCTGGCCGGGCCTCGGCCGCACTCATAGGGGTGCCGGATCGGACTGCTCAGCCACCAGCGTCAGGCAGGAATACCGCACGGCTCGAATGACGCCCCCCACCAGCTGGGGCCTCACAGTGGACTGCGGCCCGACGCGAGGCCTACGCCAACGACCTCACCGCCGAGCGCTCCCTCGTCGCAGTGACGGCCGCCTCGAACCGCAGCAAAGCAGATCAAGACCCGGCGGAATGGCTGCCGCCGGACGTCAAGGTGACGTGCCGGTACACGTCGGAGTGGACCGCGACCAAGCTCCGCTGGGGCCTCACCCTCGACGCTGACGAACGGAACGCTCTCACTCAACTCGCTGACGCATGCCCCGGCACAACCGTCTCCTACGAACCCCGGTAGGGACGACGATCGACACCGCGCCCCCTGTTCCGGCTTCGGCCGGGGCAGGGGGCCTTTTCGTGCGTACCGGGTCAGCCGAGCCGAAGGTACCGCAGCATCAGCAGCGCCGCGACGGCGTTCGCGCTGCGGATCTCGCCGCGTGCCACCAGCTCGGGCACACGCTTCAGAGGCACCCATTCTCGGCGGGCCGACTCAAAGTCGTCCTCCGGATGGCCGACGAGTTCGGCGCTTTCCGCCCAGTAGACGTGGTGCCGCGACGTCGAGATGCCAGCCTGGGGGTCGAGAGACATGAGGTGCCGCATCGGGCCTGGCCGCCAGCCGGTCTCCTCCTCGAACTCGCGCGCCGCGGCGACCGCAGGATCTTCACCCTCGCCAGTGCCGCCGGAAGGCAGCTCCCAGCCCCATGCGCCTGTAATGAAGCGGTGCCGCCACAGCAACAGCGCCTCGTTGTCGTCGTTGACGACCGTGGCCACGGCAACAGGTCGCAAGCGAATCACGGTGTGGTCCAGATGCCGACCGCCGGGAAGCTGGACGTCGGCCATGTTCACCGTGACCCACCGGTTCTCATAAACGGTGCGCTCACCGAGGTTCTGCCACTCCGACACAGTCGAGACCCTTCGTTGGGAACCAGGCCATCCCAGCACACCGAGCGCGCTACAGGGGAATGCGGAGGGTCTCGTCGATGCGGTCGACTACATCGCAAGTCGAGCTGCAGCGCACCGCAGCAAGGGAATTGCGGACCTTGGCGAGTCGGTCGGTGAGGCGTCGCGACTCCATGCCCTGCACCGTATCGAGCATCTCCACGGCCGTGGCCGCAGCCTTGTCGACTTCCCCGGCACGCAGCTCGCAGTCCGTGAGGGTGGCGAGGCGGTGAACCCGGCCGCGGGCGTGCGTCTGCGTTGCGACCGCTTCCGCGGCATAGGTCTGTGCTGGGGTCATGTCCCCGAGTCGCATAAAGGCGTCTGCGAGGTTGGCCTCCAGGAGGCCAGGCTGTACGTATCCGGTCTCGGCTGGTTCCTCGTCGCGGCGGATCAGCCCGGCCGCGGTTTCGGCGAGGGCCATGCACCGGTGGGCGCCGGCCTGGTCACCCATGCGCGAGTACGCCTTCGCCTGCATGGCGTGCAGGTCGCAGGCCAGTGCGTGCGAGATGTGCTGTCCGGCCGTGCGAAGCCCCGCCTCGGCGAACGCTACGGCCTGCCGGTAGTCCCGCATGTACAGCGCCTGATTGACCAGCAGCGCTATCACGTACCCGCCAAACGCCCGGTCGCCGCTTGCCTTTGCCAGGCGCAGCGCCTGGTAGAAGTAGCGCTGCGCCAGCCCCTGCGCGTCCGAGTCGTACGAGCAGATACCGGCGATCGCGACCAGCCCGCCCACCGACCGATGCAGCTCGCGGCCGGTGGCATCGGTATACGAGCCACGGAGCAGGGGGGCTGTATCAGCGACGAGGAATCGAAGCACGCGCGACCGGGTGGTGATCCCGCCAGCCTTCCGGTACATCTGCTCGAAATGGCCGCGCGCAGTACGGAGCAGTTCGACGTCTGACAAGCCGACTCGGAGCGTACCGCCGCGGGAGACGTCTGTGTCGTCCGGTGGGTTCTCCCACTCCCAGACGGGGCCGACTGCGGGAAGCCCAGTAATGACAGGGGCCTGTTGCAGGTCCGGGCGTTGCTGGTCGCTGCGCCACAGGGCGGTGGAACGATCGATGAAGCCGTCGAGAGGTGTGGACGGTGCCTGCTGCGCGGCAGGGTGACCCATGCCGATGTCGTCCAAGGTCAGAGGTCGGCCGATACGAGAGGCGAGGGCGTCGCAGATCAGGTCAGGGACGATGCCGCGGGGCCGCTGACCCTTGAGCCAGCGGATCACCGAGCTGTGGTCATAGCGTGCCGGCTTGCCGCGCGTTGCCGCCAACTGGTTGATCCTTGTTGCGAGTCCGAGGCGAGACATGCCCGCCTCCTCCAGGAGAGCGTCCAGCAACGTGTTGGGTTCCATGGTGTGTTCCCCGCTTCACTCAGTGTGGTTGAGCGTAGCGACATCCGATTCGCACAGTGTGTGAATCGCGTACTGCGGCACACCCCCGTCACACACTGTCGTCGGCTGGCCTGTAGCGGAACGCTTGCGACATGGATTCCCCGGATCAAGTCGCACCGCCGCGACTCTCACTGCAGCCTGCAGACCCGATGCGGCCGCGAGGTATTGCCCTGCTGCCGGCGGGGCGGGACTGGGACGCCGTGCGCGTCCGACGGGCGATTGGGATCGAGGCGCATCGGGCATTGGGGCCTGAGTCCCGCGCGGTCATATGTGACGCAGCCAGGCAGTTGTACTGGCTGGTGCCGGTCGGCACGGCCGCCAGTTGGGACGTGCCGCACACCGAGGCGCTGGGTCCCAGCACTTACGTCGTCGTCCCGCCCGCCATCCTGCTGAGCGGCCCGGGAGACCACTGGGAACGGCCGCCCGGACCGGACGGTTACCTCACCGATCCGGGCGCTCTGCGTGGCGCGCTGCACAAGGCGGTAGCAGATGCCCTCGGTCCCCGCCCGAAGGTGTCGGCGTGATCGGCACGATCATCATGTTCGCGGACTGGACGATCGGCCCCGACGCGGAGCCTGGAGCGTCTGGCCCCGTATACGAGCTGGAATGCACCACGTGCTCGGATACGTCGGGACCCCACGAAGGGAAGGCCGGCCCGGAGAATTGGGCGCTCCGTCACACCGCGCGGAGCCACACGCACGCCGGGTTCCGCGCGATTGTCACCTCGTTCGTGCGCGTCACCCCGGCCCCTGGTAACCCGCTACGCAAGGAGGGGTCCTGATGATCTGTGGGGGCTGCGGCCGCACGATCCGCAACGGCGAGCGGTACCGGACGTACGAGATTGACCGTGCTTCCGGCCCTTTCGTCACGGTCAGACGGCACATCGTCTGCCCATCCCCCCGCCGCTGACTCCCGCCCCGGCCGCTGGATCCCTGCACAGGACGCGGCCGAGGCGGGCGGGCCTCCAAGAGGCCCAGACAGTGCACGACGGCGCGAGAGACCTCCCGCGCCGAGGACGCACCCTATGGAGCATCGCATGACCGCTCTCGCAACAGAACTGGTCCACGGGCGCACGCTCGTCGACCCCGACCTGTTCGACCGGCTTACCGACTTCTGTGCCGAGGAATACGGCCTGGAACGGTGCGTCGCCGAACGCGTCATGGACCAGGGCCTTGCGTTTCTCGACGTGATGGGCCGCACCGGTGAGGGCCTGTCGCCCTCGCAGAAGGTCGACCCGGCCTGGCACACCTTCATGCTGCACAGCGCCGAGTACACGACCTGGTGCCAGGAGCGCTACGGCCGGTACATCCACCACGCGCCGGGCTCCCGATACCGGGACAAGGCAACGATGGTCGACGTCGTCAGCAAGCTCCGTGTGGCTGGCTACATGGTCGACGAGGGACTGTGGGGCACAAAGGCGGACTGCAGCGAGCCGACGTGCTGTGGCGACGGCCCCTGCTGCTAGGGCCTGTTGCGAAAGTGGATCTCGCCTGTGAAATGATCTTGTGTTGTGGCGCGTGCAGATCTGACGGACGAAC
>NZ_JANAVP010000026.1 GCF_024213665.1 Streptomyces sp. A3M-1-3 | reverse complement strand
AACTCTGTCTTCACACACTGACGTTGGACGCCCTCGTCTCATGCGCGCAACCCATCCCTTGGAATCGATCATCTAGTCCCAGCGGACCCTAGGCGTATCGCCCAGTGCTCCCGAGTTCTTTGCTGAATCCGCTGCTCCTGGCCGGGGAAGGCGGTATACGCAGCAGGCTCCCCGGGGAATCACGGGGGGCCTGCTTTTCGATTGGGGTTAGTTGGTCTTCTCGTCGTCCTGCTCGGGCTCGGAGGTCGTCCGACGACGGGCGGCGACGACCGCGCCCGTGCCTGCGGCGAGGAGGAGCCCGGCTCCGCCGAGGATCCACGGGTTAGCGTCGGTGCCCGTGTGGGCGAGTGAGCCTTCCGGAGTCTTCGGCGACGCGGTGTCCGTCGCGTCCGCAGAAGGGGCGAGAGAGGAATCGGCGTCCGGCGTGCCGGTGGCCGTGGGGGCAGGCTGCGACTCGCCGGAGGCGTCGTGGGTCGGCTGGTCTGTGGGCGTGGACGGGGTGCCGGTCGGCTGTTCCGTCGGCTTCTCCGTCGGCGTGGGTTTCGGGGTGGTGGCGGTCTTGGCGTTGGTGACGGTCACGGTGACCGGTGCGCCGGGGCCGGCGGTGAAGGTCTTCGAAGGCTTGTAGAGGTCATAGCCCTCGGGTGCCTTGACCTGCTTGACCCAGAACTCGGTCTTCCTGCTGGTCACCGGTAGTTCGCCGGTGGCGGTGCCCTTCGGTCCGGTGGTGAGGGTGAGCAGGGTCTCCTTGCCGCTGCCGATGTTCACGGTGGAGCCGGGGAGGAGCTTGCCGGTCTTGTCGTCCTTGGCCTTGAGGAGGACCTGGGCGGGCTTGAACGGGTCGACGATCGTCAGGCGGGCGGTGGCGCCCGGGGTGACGATGACGTCCTGGTCGGCGACGAGGTCGTGGAGCGGGCTGCCGGAGCCGGTCTCCTTCAGCCGGTAGACGCCCGGTGCGAGGTCGGGGAAGGTCAGCTTCCCCTGCGCGTCCGTCTTTCCGCGGCCGGCCTCATGGCCGGTGGCGTCCATGAGTAGGAACGAGGCGCCCGCCAGAAGGCCGCCGGCCGGGTCCTTCTTGATGATCGCGACACTGCCGGCGTCGGGTGCCGGGGTCTCGGTGAGAGCGGTGAAGGCGGAGTGCGTCGGCTCGGCCGACTGGGCACTCGCGGCCGGCGTCCAGGTGAGGGTGCCGGTCACCGCGGCGGCGACGGCGACGGCAGCGGGAAGACGGCGGGCGGGGCTGATACGCAAGAAGGAACTCCTGAAGGATGAAGGTGGTGGCGAAGGAGGGTGCAGAGCGAGTGGCCGGTGGTTCAGCGGGAGCGGCTCCCGCTAGGGGCGGATGGTCGGGGCAGGGCCTTCCGCGCGGTGCGGCCCGCAGTGCGAGACGGGGAGGACGTCTTCCAGGCGCCGGGGAACCACACCGACGTGTACTGCTCGATGGCAGCACAGAGCCCGTTGGTGTGGGCGCCTTCCCACGGCACCCAGTCGGGTCGGTCGCGGAACTCGTAGAACGTGCCGTATCCCGAGTGCGACGGGCCGCAGCCCTGGGTCGCATCGCGGTGCTCGAAGGTCCTGTGGTCCTCGAACCGCAATGCCACGGCGTCGAGTTCGCCGCCGTCCTGGTGGATGGTGGCGAGTCGCAGGCCGTCGTACTCGTCTGCCCGGATGGTGCGCGAGAATTCGATTCGCAGCCTCAGCGGGCCGCCGGGCATGGGTGTCGCGTAGTAGGAGTTGCCGACGACGACGGCATCGGCGAACGGGAGCTTCAGGTGATCCACGAAGAACTCGCGGGCGTACAGGGCCAATCAGGCGCCTCCGGGCGGACGGTCAGGCAGCGGGTGGTCAACGTCGAGGTCCGGGCAGCGCGGGGCGACTGGTGGTGCTCCAGCGCGGCACGCTGGAGGCGGGGAGCGCGGCCGGTCGGCGGGGGGCGGCCCGCTGGACGTCGAGCGGGGTCGGGGCCGGCGGGCGCGGCGGGAGGATGGGGGTGAGCTGGGCCATGCCTTCGATGTAGCTGTGGGTGTTCTGTCGCCATCGGGGCAGCGGAGCCGGGTCGGAGACGCACTCGGTGACGGCCTTGAGCAGGGCGACGGGGGTGTCGGTGCTGGCGGTGGCGTACCAGGCGGGGCGGTCGATCGAGGTGCCGGCCCACATCTGCCAGCGGGCGTCGCGGGTGGTCAGCTCGGCTTCCGGGTCAAGGTTTCCGGTGGTGAACTCCAGCCCGGCGAACCCGTCGGCTGACTGGACTGCGAACACCCCCCAGCGGGGGCGGTCGATCTGCCAGCCGCGGTTGATGAGGGGGACGACCGCGAGGAACGGGTCGCGGTCCTTGCTCCTGGGATCGGGCGCTGCGAGGTAGGTGTCAGGGCCCTGTTCGTACGCTTCGGCGAGGGCGGTGGTGAAGGCGCGGGCGAACTCCGTCGGGCAGGAGTCGTTGAAACAGACGCCCCAGGTCGGTGGGCCGAACGGGTCCTTGTAGGCGTTGATGCGCCAGAGGCCGTCGTCGTCGCCTTCGGGGAGGTAGCCGAGGCGGACCTTGTGGTCGGGCGCGTTCAGGTAGGCGTTGCCGAGGTCGTCGTTCTCCAATTCCCAGCCGAGGTCGCGGAGCGGGGCGAGGGCAGGATCGCCGATCGCGGTGGAGCCGGCGAGGTAGCGCGGGGAGACGTAGACGTCTCCATCGATGGTGCAAAGGTCGTCGTCAGGGGACATGTGTCTCCGGTGATCAGGAGGCGGAGGCGAGGCGGAAAGTGAGGCGGCCGAGGGCGGTGGAGGCGCGGGCTTCGGCGGTCGCGGCAGTGGGGCCGGTGGTGATGAGGTAGCCGATCCGGGCGGTGAACATGTCGCCGCCATCCGCGGGGACGACGAGCTGGTCGCCGGGACGGTGCTGGAAGTGGACCCGCTCCAGCCACGGCGGGCGGGGGCCGTCGAAGCGAAGGCTGGTGAGGGTGCCGGAGGTCTCGGGGTAGATCAGCTGGATCACGGCAGCCGAGGACCTGGTCGGGGCAAGGTCGGGCGCGCGGTCGCAGGCGATGTCGGCAGCTGCGCGCGGCAGGTCGATGCCGGTGGCGAGGTGCACCAGGTGGCCGATCATGTCCCCGGCGATGCGACCGTTGACCTCGATGAGCCGGGGCCGGCCGCCAACGAGGCGCATCTCGGCGTGGCTGACGCCGTCGGTGATCCCGAGCGCGCGGATCGCGGCCCTCGCGACGGGGGCGACGGTGTCGAGGAGCGGGTCGGCGGCGTCAACGGAGTGCGCCAGCTCCTCGAAGAACGGCGCGGGGCTGACGGTCTTGCGGGTCACCGCGACGACGATGGTCTCGCCCCAGTAGGTGACGCACTCGACCGAGACCTCGGGCCCGTCGAGGTACTCCTCGACCAGGACACTCGTGCTCTCCGTCCCCAGGCGGGCGGCTCGGTCGGCGAACTCGAAGGCAGCGGTGAGCTGTTCAGGAGTGTCGGCGCGGATCACGCCGATGCTGGCCGCGTGCGCGGCGGGCTTCAGGACGACCGGGTAGCCGATCCGCTCCGCTGCAGCGTGCGCCTCCTCGCGGGTGCGGACGCTCACCGACACGGCCGACGGGACACCGTGGCGGGCGAACAGGGCCCTTGCGGTGGCCTTGTTGCGGCACGCCTGCATCACCTCCGGGGCGGTGGTGGGCAGGCCGAGCTGGCGTGCGAGGCGTGCGACCGGGACGAGATACCACTCGGTCCAGGTGAACACCCCAGCCAGGTCGTAGCGGTCGGCCAGCGTACGGCCGGCGGCAGACAGCGCCGCCTGGTCGGTCGGGTCGGGCACGACCACGCAGTCCCGGATGTACGGCACCTCCCACGACGGCTCCTCACCGGTGATCAAGACGACGTCGTAGACGGCTGCCACGGACTCAAGGCAGTAGCCGCGATACGCCTCGGCTTCCATGTCGGCCGCGGCCACGACCAGGACGACAGGACGGTCGGACAAGAAGGTGCTCCTCGAAGAATCAAATGGTGGACGGGAAATTACGCTCGGGTTCACGGGCTGCGCCGGCGGCGGACCTCGATCGCGGAAGCCCACTCCGGGTGCTCGGCGAGCAACCGCCGTGCGTAGAGCGCCGTGTAGTTGTTGTTGAAGCCCTTCACCCCGTACGGGTGACGCCAGCGCAGGGCCTCGAACAGCGCCTTCATCCCGATCCTCTTCGCACCCGCAGCGAGGCGCTGGACGACGAGCTGCTCCAGAACCCGGTAAACCCACGGGTGTTGGGCGTCGAAGGCGTGGAACTGCTGGGTGATGGTCGGGCCGTCCCGGTGTGGGAGGGCGAGTCCGGGCAGTCCGTCCTGCGTGATGGTGGACATGAGCGTCGAGTGCTCCTCTCGCAACGGGGGTCAGGCAGACGGGAAAGGAAGGGCAGGCAGGGTGCGCAGCCGGGTGAAGGCGGTCGCGAGGCCGAGGGCCTGCAGGACGGCGGCGGCGGTAATGGCGTGCCCGAGCTGGGCGGGTGGCACGGCGGCGACGAGCAGTCCGGCTGCGGGGAAGGGCAACAGGAGCAGCAGGATCGTGACCGCGAGGGTGCTGCCGAAGACGTCGGGCGGGATCAGGTGGGAGCGCAGGGTGCGCAGGACGACGGTGAGGCCCCCTTCGCCGGCCATCAGGACAGCGATCAGCAACAAGTAGTCGCGGTAGGTGTCGGCCTGGGCGACGGCGAGGGTTGCGCCGGCGGCGACGGCGGCGGCTGTGGAGCCGACCGGCCACAGGCCCCAGCGGTCGATGGCACGACGGGCTGCGGTGATGGCGAGCAGGGAGGCGACTGCTGCGGCGGACCAGATGAGTCCGGCGTCGGCGCTGGAGTGCTCCAGCTCGTTGACCACGATCACTGGCATGGCCGCCTGGAGGAGGGCGACGGCCGTGTTGGAGACGACCAGGCCGCCGACCAGCCATGCGAGGGCCGGCAGCGAGCGCAGCGTCGCCCAGCCTGCCCGCAGCCCTCCCGGCGCCGACACGGCACCGATCGGGACGGTCCGGTCGCGGGGGCCGAGTGCGGCGGCGAGGAGGGAGAAGCCGGCGAGTGTGCCGAGCATGACGGCCGGGCCGCCGTGCTCCAGCAGCAGGCCGGAGACGAGGGGCCCGGCGAGCATCGCGCTCTGGTCGATCCCCAGCAGGACGGATTGCACCCGGTGCGCCCGCATTCCGGCCGTTCGGCTTGCCTCGCCGCCGGCGGTCTCGGCCGCGACGTAACTGAACTCCGTGAGGACGCCGGTCAACGCGGCGAGTGCCATCACCGTGACCGTCGCCGCCGTTGCCTCGGCGTCGAGGACCGTCAGCAGGAGCGCGGCGGCGACGACGACCAGGGCCCGGGCGGCGCACGCAGTACGAAAGACGCGGGCCGTGCCGTGGCGGTCGACGACGGTGCCGGCCACGGTGAACGCACCCAGGCGCGGCAGCCACTCCAGCGCGAAGGCGAGCCCGGTCAACGCCGCGGATCCGGTGGTGGCCAGGACAAGGAGGGGGATGCCGTAGGTGGTCATCGCGAACGCGGCACCGTCAGCGCTGCGGGGCAGGTAGACCCCGCGCAGCAGGGTCGGGGCAAGGTGGCGCGCCTGCCGGGGGGCGGTGCGCGCCGTCACGCGGCAGGCGCGGGCTCGGCGAGCTGGGCTGCCTGAGGGTTGGCGTGCATCCACTGGCTCAGCAGGTCGCGCGGCCGGGCAAGGTCCGCGACAGCTTGCACGTTCGGCAAGCGGTCGTCTGCCGGGCGGTGGGGACCATCTCCCGCGGTGAGGACGTGTGTCTCGGCCAGGAGGGCGAGGGTGCACTGGATGCGGCTGGTGAAGTCGGCAACCGGCGCCGGGTAGGCATGGCGCCTGGCCCACCGGGCGGTTGTGTCGTAGACGTCGGCCAGCTCCAAGCCGGACGTGGTCAGGCTCAGCCCGACGCCGGGACGGACACGGACAAGGCCGAGGGCGCGGGCCAGGTCGGTGGCCTGACGAAGGTGGTGCGGCGTGAGATCGGCGAGCGTGCGTGCCAGCCCCCGCGGCGGGATCGGTCCGTTGTCGTCGATCTCGGTGATCAGGCGTATCAAGGGGAGCGAGGACAGCATGGCGACGGTGTCCCGGAGTTCGGCCGTGGTGAAGGAGGCAGTCATCGACGCGGGCCTCCCGCCGGAACTGCGGCCTTCGGGCGGGCCGTCGCGGCGTGGGAGAACAGGTCGCGGTTCTGCCACGTCAGGGGCGAGGTCTGCCCCGCTCGGACCGGCGCTGGCGCTGCTGTTGGGGCCGGCAGCCGCGATTGGTTGCTGACCCACTTCTTCGGAGCGGGCGCGGCATCCGGGCGCCCCCAGACCGGGTGCCGGGCGGCCTGCGCGAGGGGGTGTCCAGCGGACCACGCGGACAGGGCCCCGAAGACGGGCGCCAGCCCGTCACCCGCGTCGGACAGGCGGTAGGGCTGCCCGATGCCGTCGGTGTCGACCAGGCCGTCGGCCACGAGCTGTCGCAGCGGCGGGTAGATGTTGGTCCAGTCGCTGCTGGGCATGACGATCCTGGCCAGTGCCCGGCCGCTGACCTCTTCGCGGGACTTCAGCACCCACAGGATGGCGGCGGCGTGCCGCCGGGTGAGGAGGGTGAGGCTGTCCTCGATCTGCTCGATCGCAGGCAGCGGCGGGTCCGCCTTCTCCAGATGCTGCTCGGCCCAGGTGACGATCAGCGGCAGGACCGGCAGCAGCGCTGCCCCGCGGTCGGTGTGGCCGTAGGTGACGTGACGCGAGGTGTGCTCGGTGCGCTGGACGAGCCCGGCATCGCACAGACTTCGCAGCTTGGGGTGAAGCTGGCCGCTCTGCAGCCAGGACACCTTGCCCGCGATCTCGCTGTACCGCAGCGGCGGGCCGGAAAGAGCCAGCATGATCCGCACGTTCCATCGCGGAGTGATCATGGCGAGGGCCTCGGTCACCCGGGCGATGTCAGCGTCGGAGTCGGGAGGCAAACCGGTGATGGCCAAGGGAGAAACTCCTGGGTGGGTGAAGGGGAGGGCCGCAGAGGTCAGCGGCTCCGAGCAGCGCTCGCGGCCGGCACGGGAAGGGCGGGCACGGCAGTTACGTCCGGCATGGGGGCCTGGGACGGCTGGGGCGCGGGAACGCGTCCGAGGCTCTGGAGAACGGCGGAGACCGTCTTGGCCTGGACGTCGCGGACGGCGACCGCTTCGGCGAGCCGGCGGGTGCAGTCGAGAACGTGCGACACCTCGTGTCCGCCGAGCTCCCGCTCGGGATGGACGAGCTGGGCGAGGCGGTCACTGTGGAAGGCGATGCTCCGCTCGGCGAGGGCAAGGTCGTCGTGCATGCCGAGCAGGGCGGAGAGCATGCCGGGCGGCTGGTCCTGGGCGTGGGATTCGAGGTCGGCCAGCGGTGCGGCGTACAGGTCCTCGATCCGTCCGGCTATCTCGGTAGACGTGAGGTCGGGCAATCGGGGGCCTTCACAGTCGGCGGGCCCGGGCCGCCCCGGCACGCTGCGGTGCCGGGGCGGCGACGGCCGGGGGCAGGGTGGTGGTGGCCTTGTGCTGAGCCAGCTGGACGGGCCAGGGTTGGCCGGGGGACGGCATGGTGCGCAGCAGGTCGTCGAGCGCGGCGCGGTAGCCGTCGTGGGCATCGAGCGCGGCATCCAGCCACTGCGCGTCCAACCGCAGGTCCTCCGCGGACAGTTCGCTCATGTCGCGGTCGGGCGCCATAGCGTCGTGCACGCGGTCGCGGACACGGGCGACCTGCTCCTCGGCCAGGGCGAGGAAGGAGCGCAGTTCCAGGGCGCGAGTGATCGCGGGAGAGGCATCGGCCCTGGTCGCCGTCTCGTACAGCTCGGGGACGGGGGCGCCGAAGACCTCCTGCAAGCAGCCGTCGACGGTGCTGGGCTTGAGCCAGACGCTCATCGCTGCGCTGCCCTCCCCGTTCGCAGTGCCGTTGCCGGTGCGGTCGCGGGTCGGCTCGGAGCGCTGGTCTGCACGGCCGGGCCCGTACGGGCGCCGCGGTTGAGACGGGCGAGCCGTTCGGCAGCGAGATCCTTCTTCCCCGGAGCGTCCGGGTCGAGAAGCCACCGCACGACCAGAGCCCGCCCGTCCCGTGCGGCGACGGCCGCGTTGACGCGGTGGGCGAGACCCATCGTCGGGTCGTCCACCTCGCTGGGCTGTGTTTCCAGCGCGGCGAGGAGGGCGTCCTCCGCGCAATCGAGTACCGCCTGGGACTCGGTCAGAAGGCCGTGCCACTTGACGGCGTCGGTGGCATCAGGGTTAGCAGTCGGCGCCACGGAGACCGCGGCCTTCAACAGGTCCATGCCCATCCCGAAGTGCGCTTCGATCTGTTCGGTGAGCACGCCCACGACATCCTCTGTGCCGTCGACTATTTCGTCGGACAAGGAGAACTCCTCTCCGAAAGGGGCACAGCGGCCCGGTGGTTCACAGGACGGGATTCGGCGAACGAGCGATTAACTCGGCTACACCACAGGCGGGTTGTCGCCGAATGCCTGTCAGTCGAGGCACATTCGGACGTCGCGGTAGACGTAGGTGCCGGACACCCACCCCTTTACGCCGGTGGTCTTGTCGGTGATGTAGAGCCAGTTCCCGCTCTTCTTGGAGACGGTGAACTTGTGGCTCTGGTAGAGCACTCCCAGCGCGGTGGACTTCGTGGTGGCCTTGGACCGGATGGTCACGGCCTTCGTGTGGACCTCGTACGGGAGCGGCGGGAGAGACGAGCAGCTGCTCGCGTGGGCGGCCGTTGCCGCGGTGGCGAC
This sequence comes from Streptomyces sp. A3M-1-3, assembly GCF_024213665.1. GTDB lineage: Bacteria > Actinomycetota > Actinomycetes > Streptomycetales > Streptomycetaceae > Streptomyces. The sequence goes on along the minus strand of NZ_JANAVP010000026.1, from coordinate 93,261 downwards.
GGGTGCCGCACTCGCGGTGGTGGCGGACAGCACCGGCAGAGCAAGTGCTCCGAGCATCGCAGCGGATATGGCAATTCGGGTTGAGCGCATGCGGAAGAAACCTCCGTGCAGGCATAGGGATTGCGTGGAAAGGCGCCGCGGGTTTGTCCCGGCGGCTGTATAAGAGTCCGGAGAATCGCCGGTTTGGCCAACCGGCGATCGTCGGCTATGTTTCGCCGCGCCAATCGGCCTTACTGTTCAGCGCGATCGGCCAGGCGGGCGCGGAACAGATGCCTTTGGCGGGAGAGTCGGGCGGGTCGGCGACGCGGTCGGCCGCACTGCCGGGAGGGGGCCGACCGTGCCTGTGAGCCGGTCGTCGCACCACTGGAGGGCCTCTTCGACCGTGGCGAAGCCACCCTCACGCAGGGTGTGGGTCCACGCCTCGGTGTCGACCTCATCGACCACGACGCGGAACGGAGAGGGGGCTCGCTCATCCAAGGCACGCAGCGCCACGACGGTGACCATGTCGTCCGGGTCGTCTCGGGTGTAGGAGTAGCCCATCGCGTAGTGGTCGCCGTCGCCCACGAGACGTCGCTCCAGCGCCCGCGTCGCCTCATCCGCGGGCGGTGGACCCAGCTCGGGGTTGAGGCCGATGACGTCGGGAGGACAGCCGCGGTGGATCAGCCAGGACTGCGCCATCGCTGGCAGTGGCAGCGGAGCCTGCTCGAAGTCGAACGTCCTCTTCTCTTGGTCCCGTTGCAGGTGGACGGCGACGTACTGCGGCATGCCGGGGTGGCCGTAGGTGGCGGTGCGGTCGAACAGGACGTAATAGCTGTGCACGCCGCTGGCGGTGTGGTACTCGGCGAGCGGGACGAGCATGTCCTCGCGCACCGCGACCTGACGGTAGAAAGCGAGGTAGATCTGCTCGTCGGAGTCGAATTCGTCCAGTTCGAAGTCGACTTCGGGCATGCGCCCCTGGGCGGGGGACGATGCGGTGGAGGGCAACAGGGGCCTTTCGGTGGGGGTCAGCGCCGGTGTGCTGGGGTGGACGGCCATGCCCCGGGCCGGGGCGCCGTCTTCGGCACCTCGGTCGCCTTCGGGCGGCGGGCAGCGACCAGTGCGACGCGGCCGACTTCGGTCAGGACGACCGGCTGGCCGGCATGGACGGGGTGGCCGGTGTCCCGGGAGACGAGACCGGCAGCTTCGAGCCGCTGCAGCTCTGCGTGGGGGATGCGGGTGCCGGAGGCGGTGGTCACCGACATCCGGCCGGTCAGGAGATGCTCGTAGAGCCTGGCGCCGCCGGCGATGGCAAGCAGCGCCGCCTGGTCGGCAGCTGAGAGCGGTTCTCGCCCGGCAGCCGGTGCCGTGCGGGCGGCGGACTCGATCGGCTCCAGGGCTGCGAGCACCCGTTGTGCGGCGGCGTCGCGTACGTCAGCGGCTTCCTCCAGCTGGTCCACGGTGCGGTCGATCCGTTCGAAGAGAGCGCCGTCGACGGGGAACTCGCCGCTGGCCAGGCGGTGGAGGAGGGTGCGGTAGAAGGTCACGCCGGTCTCGGCCTGGGCCAGCTCGCGGTGCCGGTCGACCAGCCGGACGTGCGGCTCGTCGAGGACGCCGCGGTCGCGGTGGACCCACAGGGTCTCGACGTCGTGGCCGGTGGCGGCCTCGATGCGGTGGTCGAGCGGGGAAACCGCGCGCCGGGCTGCTGCCGGCACGGGGTCAGGGGGCATAGGCGCGTGCTCCTGTACTCAGCGGGCTTGGTGGTGCGAGGGGTTGTGCGCAGGGCGGGGCAGGCCCGGTATCGCGGAAGGCAGCGGTCCCGGACTCGCTACCGGGCCGCGGGTCGTGAGCTGCGGGGAGCGGGAGCGGGCCGCGTGGGTGCGGGAGCTGAGCGGTCGGCGGGCCATCCCCAGCCGGGCACCGACGGTGTCGTAGACGTCGTTGCCGGCCCGCGGCCGGACCGCGACGACATGGATCTCCCGCCGGTGCGTAGACACCTCGGGCGCCGGGCGCACGCCGTAGACGACGCGCCACTCCTTGCGGGAGTCCACGAACAGCTTGCGGTAGCCCTCCAGATCACCGGTCAGCCGGAGCCCGAACCGCTCCGCGTTCACCACTTCCTGCAGGTAAGCAAGGGTGAGGTCGCGGATGTCGCTGGGAGCCTGGAGGAGATCGGTAAGGGCCCGGGGGTCGAAGCTGAGGCCGAAGGCCGGCCGCTGCTGCCCCCCGTTCATGACATCAGCTCGTCCGGCTCACCGGACCCTGACGACTCCGACTCGGTCGCGTTCGCCTTCTCCGAACGAGCCGAAGGCGGCGGGCCGGCCAGGATCCGGTGTGCGGGACGCTCCGGGGAGGTCATGCAGGCCGACAGCGGACCCCCGGGCGCACGGACCGCCGCGATGGCGTGGGTGAGGAAGTCCCGGTGCCACACGAACAGTCCGGACAGGCCCGCCTCGGGGTCCTTGTGCTGCTGGTAGGCGAGCCACAAGCTGTGGAGCCAGGCGACGACGTCGTCGTGCTCCTGCCACTGCAGGCACCAGGGCGCCGCCGTAGTGACCTCCGCGCCGTAGACGGGGAGAAGGAAGTCGTCCACCCAGTCGCTCAAGGCGTCGAGTTCGTCCTCGTACTCCTCGCCCTCCAGCTCCAGGATGGGGCGCGGCTCCGGCGGCGTCGCCGGGGGCGGTACGCCGAGCCCCGGAATGCCGAACGCCGCCAACGGCGATCCGCCGGGGGCCGGGGCGGAGGCCAGGTGGTCGAGCTGCTGGGCCTGCTGCGCCGACTGCTCCATCAGCCGCCGGACGCTCGCCTCGATTCCCTCCAACTGGGGATCCGGAATACGAACCGGCTCCAACTCCCCATCGGCTGGGGGTTCTACGGATTCAGGCATGAAAAGAATGGCCTCCTACGAATCGTGGAAATAAGGGAAGCGGAAGCGGTGACCGACCGGGCCGTGGACCACTGGCAAGGCACGGCGCAGCGCCGCCCTGGACCGCGAAAGGTGCCGATTTCCGCCACAGAGAATGCTGTTGTGGCGTCAGGCGGTGAGAACCATGTCGCGCTGGGCGACGCATTCGCGGATCGCCTCCGTGAGCCGGTCGGCCGCGATGGACGCGTAGTGCTCGGTCTTCTCCACGCCGATGAAGTCCCGGCCTTCCAAAAGGGCGGCCACGCCGGTGGAGCCGGAGCCGGCACAGAAATCGAGTACCGTGCCGCCTTCGGGACTGATCTTGACCAGCTCGCGCATCACCTCGACGGGCTTCTGCGTGATGTGCCGGCGCTTCGCACCCGACGGCTGCGAGGCGCTGTAGAGGCCCGGCAGGTAGACCGGGTTCCGGGAGGCGTCGATCGCGCCCTTCGAGGCCCAGACGATGAACTCGCAGTTCTGCGTGAAGCGGCCCTTCTGGGGCCTGGCCTGCGGCTTGTGCCAGGCCAGCACGCCTCGCCACAGCCACCCGGCGGCCTGGATCGCATCCGTGGTGACGGGGAGCTGGCGCCAGTCGGTGAACAGGAGCGCGGTGCCGCCTGTGCGGGTGAGCCGGTGGGCTTCGGTCATGATCTGCGTCAGCCAGAAGCCGTAGCTGCGCTGGTCCATGTTCTCGCCGGTGAAGTCGGCGAGGGTGTGCTTGGCGTCGGTGGAGGTGTACTTCTGCTTCGCGCTGCGGGACGTGCGCTCCTTCGCGGTCCGGCCGCCTGAGTTGTACGGCGGGTCGGTAATCACGGAGTCGACGCAGTCGTCGGGCAGGCCGGCGAGGACGCTGAGCGCGTCGCCCTGATGCAGGGAAAAAGGCAAAGAGGAACCCCGATTCGGGTGTGAACGTGCGGAGGGAACTCCCCATCTCGCGCTTACAAGTCCACGCGGGCCGGTATTGGGCATGCAGAAGCCCGGGGCCGCAACCGGGGAGGGCGAGGGGAGTCCCAAAACTGTAGAGGCGAATTTGCCGCCGACCAAGAAGCGCGGTGCTGAGGGGTCGGATTCCGACCCCTCACGCCGACTTTTTGGTCAACCGCCGATCTGGGCCTACTGTTTTGGAACCGCCCGGCGCACACCGCCGCTGGCCGAATCCCACCCTGCCTCGCGGAGGTTCCCCCTGCCCCGGCGCACCTAGCTCACCCCCTGGCCCGCCCGAGCGAGCGGCAACTCGCCTGCGCCGGCCGACATCCCCGATCGCCCACCCCGGCAGCCGCGCCCCTTTCCACCACGCCATGCGCACGCGGCACGCCGGACACCGCACTCCAAGGACACCTGCATGACGTCTCGTTACCCGCCCCTGCCCGAAACCGGTGACCTGCGAGCGGGCCGTACCGGTTGAAGGCGCTCGCCGCCGGCATCGGCGTCGTCTTCCTCTCCCCGTTTCTCCTCGGCGGCGCTGCCATGATGATGGCCAGCTCCAGTGAAGCCGCCACCGGCACCAGTGCCATCGGCCCGTGCCTCCCCGACCTCGACACCGACAAGGTCACCGAGCAGGTAACCAAGATCCTCGACGGCGCGAACGCATCCGACGTACGGATCGAGGGCCTGGACCTGCCCGGCGAGCAGATCCCGCACGCCCAGACCATCGTCGCCACCGGCATCAGCCTGCAGGTGCCCCGGCGCGGTCAGATCGTCGCGCTGGCCACCGCCATGCAGGAGAGCCGGCTGCGCAACCTCACCTACGGCGACCGCGATTCGCTCGGGCTGTTCCAGCAACGGCCCAGCCAGGGCTGGGGCACCGCCGAGCAGATCCGCGACCCTGTGTACGCCTCAGAGAAGTTCTACAAGGCGCTACTGAAGGTGAACGGCTGGCAGCAGATGACCGTGACGCAGGCGGCCCAGGCCGTGCAGAAGTCCGGCTACCCGGACGCGTACGCGCAGTGGGAGCCGCTCGCGACGGCGCTGCAGAAGGCCATCGCCGCGACCTTCCCCGGCGGCGGGAAGGACGACACCGACCAGGACACCGAGAAGCCGCCCACAACGTCCGACTGCGGCACGGCGAGCGACGGCTCGTCCTTCGGGAAGATCCCCGAAGGCGCGGTCCCCAAGGGATACAAGATCCCGAAGGACACCGACCCACGCGCCAGTAAGGCGATCGTCTGGGCGATGCAGCAGCTCGGCACGATGTATCAGTGGGGCGGCACCTGCACCAACCCGCGCGGTGCAGATCCGATGGGCCGCTGCGACTGCAGCTCGCTGATGCAGCAGGCGTACGCCAAGGCCGGCATTCAGCTCACCCGCGCCACGTACACGCAGGTCAACGAGGGCAAGGCCGTCTCCCCGAACGCGCTGAAGCCCGGCGACCTGATCTTCAGCCGCGGCACCGCCGCCCGTCCGGAGCACGTCGGCATGTACCTGGGCGAAGGACTCGTCATCGAGGCCCCGCGCACCGGCAAGCCCACCCGGATCACCCCGATCAAGGACTGGGACGTCCTGGCCGCCCGCCGGGTCGTCTAAGCGCCGCACCACCTCGGCCGGCCCTCTCGCACCCCTCGCGCGCATCCCCCTTCTTCATCTCCGCCCGGGCCGTTCGGCCTGCGCACACAAGGAGCCTCGCAATACCCATGACACCCCTCGCCGACCGCTTCATCCACCTCGCCTACGACCCGGGCATCACCCCGGCAGGCGGTGGCCTGCCCGGCCTCTCCGTTCTGAAGAACGTCGTCAATTCGATCAACCTGTTCGGCATCGTGGCCGTCGTCGGCGCCCTGGCCGTCTCGCTCGGTGTGTGGGCCTGGGGCCACCACAGCGGCGGACACCAGGCCGAGGCAAACGGCAAGAAGGGTGCGGTCGTTGCCGCCGGCGCCGCTCTCGGCCTGGGTGCCGCCAACGGCATCGTGGCCTTCTTCTCCGCCCTGGGGTCGCAGGTCCGCTGATGACGAAGCGATTCCCCTCCCTGTCGGACTACGGAGTGGGCTGGTCCGCAAACCGCCGCAGTGCGTTGATCGCGATCGTCCTGGCCTGCCTGCTCGCCGTCGCCGGTGCGACCGCCTACTTCACCGGCCGCGGTGAACAGCACCGTTCGCCCTCCAGCAGCCCGGACCCGGCCCCGACAAGCAGCTCGGCGCCCTCGAACGACGCGCACGAACCAGGGTCCACGGAAGGATCTGTGCCCCGCCCGCCGCGAATCTCCGACCCCGTCGCCTTCGCCAAGGAAGCCGCCGCGATGCTCTGGTCCTACGACACCCGCGACACCAGCCACGAGCAGCAACTCTTCGGCATGGAGGCGTGGATGACGAAGGAGACCCAGTACAGCGACTGGGCCTCGGTCTCCGCGCAGATGCCGGACCCGGTCCTGTGGTCACGGATGGCCGACCAGAAGCAGCACGCCGCCGCCACCGTCTCCGAGGCCCACTACCCGGCCGCGTTCAAGCAGGCCCTCGCCGAAGACCCGTCGGCGATCACCAAGGCGTACATCTACGCCGTCACCGTCACCGGCAAGCAGACCATCACCTGGGCCAAGGGCGGCGGTGGTGCGGAAGACCGCTCCATCACCCTCGCCGTGCAGTGCCGGCCCTCCCACGACTGCTCGCTCGTCGCCATCGCCCCGCGCGTCGCGCCTTGACGATAAGGAGGTAGCTCCCCATGGGATTCTGCGACCTTCCCCTCGCGGACAAGGTCTGCGCGGTCGGCGAGGCAGTCGACTTCGCGTCCGACCCGGGCAAGGCCATCGGCGACTGGATGGCGAAGAGTGCCGGTGAACTCGCCGCCGCCTCAGCCGACCTCGCTGCCAAGGCAGTTGACGCCACCACCCGCGTCGACCTGAACGCGGGCTGGTTCCGCGACAACTACGAGACGATCCTGCCTATCGGCCTGGTCGTCCTCGTGGCCACCTTCTGCGCCCAGCTCGTCCGGGCCGCGATCAAACGCGACGGGCAGGCCCTGACCCAGGCGTTCACCGGCACCGCGTCTGGTGTGATCTTCGCCTTCGCCGCCATCGCCCTGACCACAGTCGCGATCGAAGTGGTCGACGCGCTGTCGGCCGGGCTCCTCAAAGCTTCCAACCTGTCGATCGAGACCGCGGTCCGCCGCATCGTCAAGGTCAGCCAGATCGGCGCTCTCTCGGGTCTCGGGTGGCTGGTGATGGTGTTCGCCGCCCTCGGCGCCGCGATCGGCGCGTTCATGTACTGGTGCGTGATGATGGTCCGCAAGGTCGGCATCCTCGTCATGGTCACACTCGCCGTGTTCGCGGGAGCGGGAGGCGGCTGGGAAGCCGCGCGGCGCTGGCGTAAGGGCTGGATCGAGGCCACCGCCACCCTCGTCGTCAGCAAGTTGCTGATGACGATCGTCTTCGTCCTCGGCATCTCCGCGATGGGCAAGACCGAGTCGAAAGACGGGCTCGCCGCGCTCGCCGACGTCATGGCCGGCATCGTCATCATGATCCTGGTCCTGCTGTGCCCGTACGCCACCTTCAAGTTCGTCCACTGGGCCGCTGAAGGCTCCGACGGCGAATCCCTCCACCGCGCCGGCGGAGCCGGTGCCCAGCTCGCCAAGCAGCACGCGGAAAAGGCGACCCGCAAGGCCGCCGCGATGGCGGCCACCGCCGGAACCGGCGGCGCCGCCGCCGGAGCAGGCGCTGCTCCACAGGGCCCCGACTCGATTCCCGGCGGAGGCGGATTCCCCGGCGACATCGCCTCCAACCCGACCGGCCAAGGCGGCGGCCAGGAGAGTTCGCAGAGCGGCGGGACCGGTATCTCGCCCGGTGGCGATGCCGTCAAGTCCGGCCTGGAGAAGGCCGTGCAACCCCCGCCGACCAGCGTCTCCGACGACACCAGCGGCCAGGTCGGCGGTAGCCCGGGCACAGGCAGCTCCGGACCCGGTGCCGCAGCCGGCCAGGCAGGCGGATGGCAGTCAACGCCGCCTACCACGACCCCGCCGCCGCAGGGCGCACCGCCGTCCTCCGGCTCACAGACCGCCCAGAACAGCGGCACGGCATCCCCACCACCGCCCCCGACCGGCCTCTGACCATCTGCCCGACTCCTGGGGGCGGGACGCGCCCCCCGCCGCCCGCCCCCAGGCTCCGCCCGCGCCTCCAGGACCAGCCCCTTGTCTGATCTCTCCGTCGCCCCTCTCACGGTGAAATTCCCGCACCGGTCCCGCCGCGGCATCCTCCTCGGCCTTTCCCTCCCCCAACTCGTCCTCGTATCCTGCGCCTTGGCGCTGCTCCTGGCGACCGTGGTCTCCACCGGGCTGCTCGGCGCCATCGCTCTGACCCCGCTGTGGGCAGCCGTCGCCGCCCTAGTCGCGATACGACGGCACGGCCGGTCGTTGATCGACTGGGCGCCGATCGTCGCCCGCTACGCGCACCGTCGCCGCACCGGTCAGACCCTCTGGCTGGCTCGGCCGGTCACCCGGCCCCGGCAGGACGGCATCCTCCACCTGCCCGACACCGCCGCATCCCTCAAGGTCGTCACCCCCGGCAACTCCGCCAACGGCGCCGCGGCCGTCCACGACCCGCACCAGCAGACCCTGACCGCCGTCGCCCGCGTGTCCAGCCGCGCCTTCGCGCTGCTCGACCCGGCAACGCAGAACCACAACGTGAACGGCTGGGGGCGCGCGCTGGCGGGCATCGCCCGTACGGGACACGTCGCCACCGTGCAGGTCCTGGAACGCACCGTCCCCGACTCCGGCGACACCCTCGCCCGCCACTGGGCCCAGCACGGACAGCCCGACACCCCCGTCGCCGGGCAGATCTATTCCGAACTGGTTGCCTCGGCCGGCCCCGCCGCCGCCCCGCACGAGACCTACCTCGCTATCTCCCTCGACCTGAAGGCCGCCAAGCGGCTGATCTCGCAGGCCGGCGGCGGGCTACCGGGTGCGTTCACCGTCATGGAGCAGACGACCGCTGCCATCACCCAGGCCGCCCGGAACGCGGGGCTGATGGTCACCGGGTGGCTGAGCGCCCGGGAGATCGCCGCCGTGATCCGCACCGCCTACGACCCGGGGGCCCTCGCCGCGCTCCAGCAGTGGTCCGAGACCGGCCGCGCCGAAGCAGATCCCGCAGCCGCCGGGCCCGTCGTCCAGTTCGAGGAGTACGACCGGCTCGCCACCGACACCGCCCGCCACGCCACCTACTGGGTGGAGAACTGGCCGCGAACCGAGATGGGGGCCGGCTTTCTGCACGGGCTGATGTTCACCGCCGGCGTCCGCCGGACCCTCTCCCTTATATACGTGCCGCAGGCGCTCGAGTCCGCACTGCGGGACGTCCAGCGGAAGAAGGCAGCGATCATCGCCGACGCCAGCGAACGCGCCCGCCGCGGCCAGGTCGACAGCGAGGAAGACTCCGTCGAGTACGCCGACGTCAAACAGCGCGAGCGCCAGCTCATCGCCGGGCACGCCGACGTCGCCCTGACCGGCCTGGTCACCGTCACCGCCGACACCGATGCCCTCCTCGACGCGGCCTGCGCGCAGATCGAGACCGCCGCCGTCACCGCCGGCGTCGACCTGCGCCGCCTCAACTACCAGCAGCCCGACGCCTTCACCCTCACCGCGCTGCCCCTCGCCCGGAGTGCCCTGTGACAGACCCCAGCGAGTCGCATCTGTACGACGAAATCCGCGCGCTGCTCGCGCCCCTGCAGGACATGCAGCGACGCCACCAACAGCGAATCGCCGCACACAAGAACGCAGACGGCGACGTCATCGACGAGCAATACGCCCAGCACGAGGACGCACGCCACGACACGGCCATCGAAGCCAGCGACACCCTCGACACGGTCATCACACGGCTGCACCTGCTGACAGCCACCCCCGCACGCCGTGCCTTCACCGTCGCTGTCACCGGACCTGGCCATGCGGACGGCGAACGCCCCTGGCTGTTCGTCGTCCATGCCACCGACCTCAACGACGCCCACCGCGGTCTGGTCCAGCTGCCGGCATTTCAGCACTGGCTGCTCGACACCAAGACGTCCCACGACTATGCCGTGCTGGTGCCCTCAGAGTGCCACCCGGGCACCCGAGCACCCGGCAGCTACCTCGATCTGCGCCATGAGCAGGCCCGGATCCTCGCCGAGCGATCACCCTTGCCCGCGACCGCCGCCCCTGTCCAGCCTGCGAATCCCACAAGCCGGACCCGCTGAGCACCGAAGCGCAGCCCTTCCTCCCCTCCGCCCGCCCGTTGCCCCTGCCTAGACCTACGGCAAGAAGGACCACAAGCCCATTGCCCTCTGCCATCCCCATCGCTGACGCACACCCCTATCTGCGGGCCGCCACCGCTGGCATCCGCCACCACACCCGCACCGTCGCCCGAGCCGCGCAGACGGCCGAGCCGGACACAGCAGTGGACCGCGTGCACCTCGACGTGCTCCACGCCCACCTCACCTCGCTCCACCAGCTCCTCCACCACCTCACCGAGACCGCTCGCCCGCCGCACCCCGCCGCCAGCCGACATCTCGCCACCGCGCACACCCGGCTGTGGCAGGCCACCGCCGCCGTGCACGATGCCTTCCACCTTCTCCCAGCCGCCTCGACAGACGCGACCGAGTGCCAGCCGGAGCGGCTCCCGGAAGGGCCACCGGTACTGACGATCTGCCAGCGCCACCTGGCCGCCGGCCACGTCGTACGTCGCAAGACCACGCCGAGCGATCTCAAAGCCCCGCTGCACAGCCACACCACCACCTGCAGCCAGTAACTGCCCCCAACGAAAGGCACCGTATGCGCACGCCGAAGCGATCCACCTCCGCAGCGGTCATCATCGCCGCACTCGCCGGCACCGCCGCCGTCGCGACCGGCACGCCGGCCGCAGCCGCCAGCTACAAGTGCACGACCAGCACCACGTCCATCGACGACCCGGCGTACACGGGCCCCTGGGCCGACAACTGGGACGTCAAGGTCAGCCTGTGCGCCAAGCGCTCCGGCTCGACCGTCTACACGTACGCGAAGGTCAGCTGGGACGGACCAGCGTACGGCCAGGTCGACGACAGCACCATCTTCGATGGCGCGTACTTCAAGCTCCAGGTCAAGCGCTCCCAGTCCGGCACCGACCCGGTGAAGAAGTCCGCCAACTACTACGGCATCGAGTCGCGGCTGGAAAACAGCGACTCGAACGCCAACTACAACAACGCGTACACAACGCCCGTTCTGAGCTACACGATCGGCTCCGGACGCGGACTGGCCGACGGCGAACTCCACCTCGACTGGAACAACGACGGCAAGGGCTACTGGAAGCACCAGTTCAGCGCCTCCCCGGCGGTCTGACCCTCTCCCGCATCGAGACCGCCGTTACCTGAAAGCCGTCCTGCCATGACTCACCGGCCCGCACGCAGAGCCCGCCGCGCCTCCGCCTCCCCGCTGTTCACCCCACACGGCACCGACCGGGCCAGCCGCAAAGCAGCCCGGCGGCAGCTCGCCGAAGCCGCCGCCAAGGCCCGCGCCGAAGTCAGTTCCCACCTCGCCGGCACCGCGCCCGCCGAGCAGGAGACGCCCGGTCCCCTCTATCCGCCGAGCGGGCGCCCGGGGCCTGCCTCCGCCCGCGGGAACCGGCTCCGCCTGCCATCACATCGCATGACCACCGCCATCGCGGCCGGCGCATACCCATTCCTCGCCGAAGGCGGCCTCGGCGCCGAAGGCATCTACGTCGGCCGCGACGTGCACGCCGAAGCCAGCTTCGTGTTCGACCCCTTCGCGCTGTACGGCAAGATCGAGGGGTTCACCAACCCCAACATCCTGCTTGCCGGCGTGATCGGCCAGGGAAAGTCCGCGCTCGCGAAGTCGTTCGCGCTCCGGTCGGTCGCCTTCGGCTACCGCATCTACGTCCCCTGCGACCCCAAAGGCGAGTGGACTCCCGTCGCCAAAGCGCTGGGCGGCACGTCCGTCGCTCTCGGTCCCGGACTGCCCGGCAAGCTCAACCCCTTGGACGCCGCACCGCGTCCGGAGAGCGTCTCCGAGGCCGACTGGGTCGGAGAGATCCGCAAGAGGCGCCTCCTGCTGCTCGGTTCGCTGGCCCGGACCGTCCTCGGCCGGGACCTGCTGCCGATGGAGCACACCGCCCTCGACGTCGCTCTCGACGGCGTCGTCACCCACGCCGCCGACACCGGCCGTACACCGCTTCTCGGCGACGTCGCCGCCGCCCTCAACAACCCCACGGCCCTGGACGAAGCCGCCGGGATGATGTCCGGACGGCTCGGGGAAGCGGCCCGCGACCTCGCCCACGCCATGCGCCGCCTGGTCCACGGCGACTTGGCCGGCATGTTCGACGCACCCTCCACCGTGGCGTTCGACCCCAGCTCCCCGATGCTCACCATCGACCTGTCCCGGCTCGGCGGGTCCGGCGACGACACCGCGCTCGTCCTCGCCATGACCTGCGCCTCCGCGTGGATGGAGTCCGCCCTCACCGACCCGAACGGCGGTCGGCGCTGGATCGTCTACGACGAAGCATGGCGCCTGATGCGCCACCCCGGCCTTCTCCAGCGCATGCAGGCCCAGTGGAAGCTCAGCCGCGGCCTGGGCATCGCGAACCTCATGGTCATCCACCGGCTGTCCGACCTGCTCACCGCCGGCGACGCAGGATCACGGGGCCGCGCCCTCGCCGAGGGTCTCCTCGCCGACTGCTCCACCCGCATCATCTACCGGCAGGAAACCGACCAGCTCCATGCCGCGGCCGCCCTGCTCGGCCTGACCACCGTCGAGATGGACGCCATCGCCCACCTCAACCGAGGCCGTGGCCTGTGGAAGGTCGCCGGGCGATCTTTCATCGTTCAACACCTTCTCCATTCGCTCGAATTGTCGCTATTCGATACAGATACCCGGATGCATTGAAAGGGAATGAGTAACCCATCTACGACACCTCTGACTACCCCGACGACATTCGCATGACCAACCCGGTACACCTCCGGCATCTGGCACGAAGCCTCGACGCCTCTGCCGACAGCCTCCCGCAGGCCGACGCCCTGAGGTGCGGCACCGATATCAGCCCGGACCTCGACGGGGCCATGGCCAACATCAGCTGGACGCTGGGGACCATCACAAACGATCTGGCCGTCAGCTACAGCCGCGAGACCAAGCGACCCTTGCCTCGTAACGGAGCTCTGCACGCCACGGCCATCAGTGGGTGCGCGGCTCCCTTGGGGAACGCGGTCAAGCATCTGGGCACGGCTGTCGACCGCCTCAGCTCGCACCACCACATCCTTCGGCCAGCAACGGCTACCCCCATCCACGCCCCCGAGGACCTCCTGGTGCCCTTGCAACGGGACATCAGCCGCGCTCGTACCGCAATTCGCAGGGCGGCGAAGCAGCTCAGGGAGAACGCCGCACTGCTCCACACCGCGACCACGCCGTCCCACGCGGTGTCCGACACCGCGTCACCATCCGCCGTGCCCAGGTCCGGCCGGGCACGCTGACATCGCACGCGGCCCCGCGCTCTCGACGGGGCGATCAGGCCCTGAAGCCCACACATCACGAATATCGCCACACCTTCGAGATTCTCGACGAAACGGCGACTTCTCCACATCCAGCGGGCCCAACTGCCTGGATTCCCAGTTCGCCAGCCCAGGCGAACCCCAAACGAACCCATGCCAGTGCAGACAGGCGCGGAGCTGCCGAAACCACCGCTGGCGACGAGCCGACCGGAACGGAATCTTTTTGTCGCACCCCGATCCCGAACAGCACAACGACGGCGCCTCCCCCTCCACCCTGCACCGCTACGCCCGCCGAGACGCCGAACCCTTCCTGGCCAAGCACTCACTCCCGGACCAGCCGCTGCCGCTCCCGGACCTGACTCCCTACCTCACCGCACTCGCCGCGGCTGAGACACCCGCCGAGGTCAGCGCCATCACCGACCGACTCGTCGGCGCCACCGCGCCCCTCCTCGACCACATCGCCGGCCACTTCGTGGCCACCGCACTCTGGGCCGGCCACGAGCACAGTCACACGCCACAGTCAGTACGCCTTCTGCGCGACGCGGCCCACAGTGTCCGGTCAGCTCTGATCCACGTGGCCCAGGCCGACCTGGAGAACCTGCGGGCCCACTACGCCCCGCCCGCGCTCAGCCCAGGCGAAGGACACGCCGTCCGGCCCGCCGCAGCACACCCCTCGTCCCCGGGGCCCTTGGCCGCTTCCAGCCCTCCTCGGTCCCGCCGCTAGAAACGCATCCCTCCGATTCGCCTTGGGACCACATGCCCGCACCCCGCACTGATCTCTCCTCCTTCGCCGACGCCCTGGCCGACCGGCTGCCCGGCCACTGGACCAGCGAATACGCCCAACACGATTCCTACGCCCAGCAGTTCGTCACCGTCGAGAAGCTCTGGGACACGGGCCACGTCGACTACATCGTCAGCCAGTACGTCCTCGGCCACCACGCCGTCCTGCACGACCAGGACGGACGACAGCTCTACCTCACCGACCGGCCCTTGTACTCCCGCCAGTTCGTCGTGGCACCGCTGGAGCCCGGAGAGCCGGGTATCAAGCCCCACCACTTCGCCGGCGTCGAGGAACCGAACGGCATCACCGTCCCCGACCAGCCGACGCGAGCAGCCGCCCAGGTCACCCGGCGCCTGTTGCCCCGCTACCAGCAGGCCCTGGACACCGTGCTGCACAACGCGGCCGTCCAGCCCGCCCCACCGCACCGCCCCGGACCGCCGCGGGTGGCTGACGTCGTCACCCTGACCTGGTACGAGGACGGCGCACTCGGCACGCCGTACAAGAGCGTCCCCGAGGGCGCCCGTACGACGCTGTACGCCCTCGGGTTCCAGTACCACCCGCACCAGGCCGCGTTCCTGCTGCCCGCCGCCTACGGGGAGGACGGCCGTGCTCTTCGCCTGCGGGCCCTGGTGCACCAGCTCGCACAGAAGGGCATCGGCGTGAACCTCCGCCACAGCACCACGCCCATCATCACGTCCTCGTCGCACCCGCCCGTTCCCGCGCTGACCAGCGCCTCTGTTCCCGCGCGCCATCGGTAGGGCCGGACCGCCCTGAACACCCCCTGCCCCTTCCCCTTCACCCAGCACAAGGAGCGTCCATCCGTACTGCCCGCCGCACCCTGCCCCTGATCACCGCAGCCCTCACCGTCGCCCTGGCCGTGACCGCCTGCACCAACGACGACAGCGACACCTCCGCCAAGAAGACGGCGCCCAGCGCCACCGCCGCGCCGAAGCCGGCCCCTGCGCTCACCCCGGCACAGGCACGAGACGCCATCACCCACTACTCGAAGACCAACAACCTTGTGCACATGAACCAGGACCGCGCGCTCCTCGACACCGTCGAGGGCGGCCCCCGGTACGTGATGTCGCTGGCCGACCTCAAGCAGGACGAGGCCCTGCCCAAGGCCGACCGCGAGCCGTACCGACCGTGGTCGTACAACCTCTCGGCCACCGACCTCTACATCCCGCGTCTGCAGAACGGACAGCAGCGGTGGTTCGCCGCCGTCACCCGGGCCGGCAGCAAGCAGCAATACGCCCGCGTCCTGATCATGGCCGAGAACACGAAGTCGAAGCAGTGGGAGATGGTCGCCACCGTCGACCTCGACGATCCGAAGCAGCTCCCGCAGATCATGCTCGACAAGGACGGGTACGCCACCGCGGTCGACGCCGCCTCGAATGCACTCGCCGCACCGGTCGGCGTGCTCCGCTCAGCCGTAGGCGACAACTTCGCCACCGGAGGCGAGATGACCGGGAAAAAGGTCTTCACCTCAACCGAGACCTCCCAGCGGCAGATCAAGGTCCACGACGAGACGACCCGGAAGTTCGGCCCGCGCGGCACCACACGCTTCGCCTCCGCCGACCCACAGTTCACCGACGCGTACGCGCTGAAGACCACCACGGGCGCACTCGTGATCTTCTCCCACACCCACACCCAGCACGACGCCGTCACCTCCCCGGGCCTGCGGATCGTGCCGGAGAAGCGCGACCGCGCCTGGCTCGGCACCAGCCCGAGCCCCGCCTTCAACTACCGATTTACCTGCTCGGACATCGCCGCCGTCCCCAGCGTGCCTGAGCCGTCCAGCCTTCTCGGCTACGGCTGCCGCCGCACGGACGCCGAGGCCGCCGGCCCGAGCACCTCCGTCTAGGAGACCCGCCCCAATGCAGAACCCCGACTTCGAGCTGTACGACAGCGTGGGCCGCGACGCCGACCAGATTGCCGCCGCCTGCTACGGCATCGCCACCCGCGATGACCTGCTCCGGTGGGCGAGGCGGGACGCAAGGACGTTCCTGGCCGACCATCCGTTGCCGGACAAGCCCCTTCCGAGCCCTGACCTGGCCCCGTACCTGGCCGCGCTCGCTGCGGCGGAGACACCTGCCGAGGTCAGCGCCGTCACCCAGCATCTGCTGGACGCCGCCGAACCCGCCCACCGGGCGGTGAGCGACTTCCTCCTGGCCGCCGCCCAACGGCAGGGCCAGAACCGCGGCGCGGCGAAGGGTTCACCGCCCAAGCTGCCGATGGAAGCGGCCAGCCGCAGCCTTTCCGTGTTGGCCATCGCGGACGAAGCCGATCTGACGACCCTGCGTGCCGAGTACGACCCCGCGCCAACGCCGAACCTCCCACCGCCGGGCCATGCACGGGCGTCGTCCGGACTCCCCCCGGCCCCGCCGCACGCCCCGCCAGCCGGCCCGAAGCCAGGCCGGTAATCCCGAAACTCCCCGGAGGCTTCTCCTGTCGACCCGTTCCTTCATCGCCCGTCCCACCGACACCGGCCACGCCGGCATATACGTCCATCTCGACGGCCAGCCGAGCAAGAAGCTGCCCATGCTCCTCGCCGCCTACCAGCACCGGTTCGGGCAAGACGTCGAGGCCATGGCGCGGCATCTCGTGGACGGCGTCGCCGTCGGCTGGGACGAGCTGGGCACCGACCTCCTCGACGCCTCCGGCCGGTACAGCAACGCCACCCCGCTCGCCATCGACGCGCGCGGCGCCGCGACCGAGCAGCTCCTGGACAGCACCTGGCGCGAGTTCCGCACCGTCCTGGACCACGCTCCCGCGCTGCTCGACCGGTGCCGCCCCACCGCCACCCCGTGGCCCGAGGACACCGATGCTCTCGCGCGGCTGGCCGACGCCCTCGGCGACGCCGAGACCGTGCGCGAGGAGCTGGTCTGCGGCACTCCGCTCACCCGCCCGGAGCGCAACGCGCGGACGTGGGCGGCCGTCGAGACCTGGCTCACCCACGGCGAATCGTTCCCCCGCCAGGCCCGCGCGGCGACCCCGCAACAGCGCACCGCCCTGGCCGTCTCCGCGCCGCCCCGCTCCCTCCCACCGGGGCAGCCCGCCCGCCGCCGCTGACCTGCGGCACAACACCGTAAGGAGTCCCCTCCCTTTGGATCCTGGCACCCACTTCGCCTTCGGCACCCACGAGCAGCACGGCTTCGTCGCCGCCTTCACCTCCTCCATGCCCGCCCACCTGGCCCACTGGTTCCTCGTGCGGGAGCAGTTCGAGCCTGTGCTCGGTGAGCCGGGCCTGTTCCGGCTCACCGAGCCCGAGCGCGACGGTCCGCGCCGCACCCGCCAGGCCGTCCACGACCTGCGCCGCCACGGCTACGCCGTGCACGCCGACGTCGCCCTCGACCCCGCAGCCTCGGCCAGCCCACCGCGCCCTGTCCGGCCCAACGCGTTGATGGAGCGGCGCAGCCGCATCGCACAGGCCGCCGCCGGCCGGTCATCCCAGCGCCGTGCGGCGCCCACCACCTCACCGCCGTCCGCACGGCCGATTCCGCCGAAGCCCACCTACGCACCCACCGTCCACCTCACCGCCTCCGCGACCGGACGGTCCCGGTGAAGCCCGGAACCGAACCGATCCGCATCACCCGCGGTCAAGGCGGCGAGGTCGAAGCCGAAGGCGTCCTCGACTCCCTTGCCGCAGACGTCCTGCGACGCGCTGGCTTCCTGTTCGAGCCGACGCTGCGCGGCCACTGGATCCGGCTCCCGTTCGACATGGGGCGCGACTGGGAGAACGAGCACGCGACCTGGGCGGCGGGGATGCTCACCGCCGCCCGCTACCCGGTGCACCTTGCGCCCGACCTGCGCGCCGCCGCCTCCGAGCAGGGCGCGCCGTCCGGACCGGCACGGCCGCCGGCCATGACCGCGCAGGCCCCTCCCGGGCGCCGGGCCGGCCGCTGACCCCGACCACCAGGAGGAACAGATCCCCAACACCCGCGCGACCGACCTCTCCGAACTGGTCTCCCGAGCCCGTGACTTCCGGCTGCGGATGGCCGTCATCGACCGCGAGACCGAGAGCGTGCTCGACACCACCCGGGACCGCTACGGACGGACCGTCCACCAACACGCAGCCGCAGCCGCCCGCGCCCGCCGCAACCAGGCGGCAGTCGAGACGTACGCGACGAATCTCGCCCCGTACGTCGGCCACCTGCTCGACACGGCCCACAGCGCCCTCGACGAGCTGCCGCCCGCCCGGCACACCACCGCGTGGCGCGACCTGCTCGATTCCCTCGCCGTCTCCCACGCCGAGATCGTCCGCGTCCTCGACCGCCCCGCCGCCCCTGGCTCGGCCGCAGAGCGCGAACAGAAGACGGCGGTGTGGCCCCATCTCGCCGCCTGGGCGGACCACGGCTCCATCGCCGCCGACCTCGCCGACCAGCACCACCAGCCCGAACCCGAGCTGACCGACGAGGAACGGCAGATGTGGACCGAGATGGCCCACGCCGCGCAGCGACGAGGCGAGTTGGACCTGATCGAGTCGTGGTACGCGGCCGACGGGCGACGCATCACGCTCGGCTATCTGGTCGAGAACGACACCTCGACCGTGATCGCCCTCACCGGAGACCCGGACGCGCCTGGCTGGGAAGTGATCGGGCACTACGCCCACGAGTACGCGGCCGGGCAGGCGCTCCCACGAGCAGTCCCGCCCGGAGCCCTTCGTTCGGACACCTCCCGGTTCAACCGCCCGGAGCCCGCGCCCGAGGTGTCCCTGCAAGAGCTGCATCAGGACGTCGTCGAAGCGCGCGCCGCCGGCGACGTCTCCGAGACGCTGCTCACCGCCACGCAGCCCGGATACGACGCAGGCCCGATGGTCCGCATGCAGGAACTCCTGCATACCGCCGGTCAGTTCGCGAACGCCCTGGAGACCGTGCAGGGCCGGCAGATCGCCGCCCGGCTCGATGCTCTCGGCCGGCAACTCGACTTCCTCACCCGAGAGGTCCACGAGGCGGCGGAGGATCTCGGCGCGACCGTCGCCGTCCTGCCACCGCACCGCGCCCCCAAACCGCCGCGGATCCGCCCGCGCCCCGCCCTGGACACGACGCCCCCGGCTCCGCCTCCCCGCACCACGGCCCCCGCGCGCCGCCCGTAACGGCCCCCACCTGATCCCTGACAGAAAGCTCCCGTTGTCCTTTACCGCCTCGACGGCCCCGGCACCGCGCATCACCTACGGCGCGGTGCTGGGCAGCCCGCACGTCGCCCGCCTCCTCGGCGGCACCCTCACCGGCCGCCTCCCCAACGGCATGGCACCGGTGGCCATCGTCTTGTGGACCCTCGCGGCCGGAGGCGGCATCGCCTTCGGCGGCCTGCTCAGCGCCCTGTACGGGCTCGCCTCCGGGCTGTCCCAGCCGGTCAAGGGACGCCTGATGGACCGCTACGGCCAGAGGGCCGTTCACCTGCCCGCCGCCCTCCTCAACTCCAGCCTCCTGCTCGCACTGCCGGTCGCCGGGCCACAGGGTGGACCCGCCCTTGCGATGACGATCGTCGTCGCCGCCGGCCTGACAACGCCGCCCCTCGAAGCCGGACTTCGCGCCTTGTGGCCGAGCGTGCTCCCCGACCCGCGGCTGCGGCACGCCGCCCTAGCCCTCGACACCGGCACGCAAGGGCTCTTGTACATCGTCGGCCCCCTCCTCGTCGCCGCACTCGCCTCCGCGCACAGCCCCGCCGTCGCGCTCGCTGCCACCGCCGCCCTCGGTCTGGCCGGCACCCTCGTCGTCGCGACCGCGCCCCCGTCCCGCCGCTGGCGACCCACACCGATGACCGCCGCCGACGGAGCAGGACGGCGGCTGGCCAGCCCCCAACTGGTGGCGCTGTTCATCGCCCTCACCGGCATCGGCTTCGCGATCGGCGCCCTGAACGTCTGGGCCGTCGCCATGGCCGAGCAGCACGGCCGGGACATGCTGTCCGGCCTGCTGCCCGCCGCGTTCTCGACCGGCAGCTTCCTCGGCGGCCTGGTCTACGGGCGCCGCGCCTGGCCCGGCTCCACCACGCGCCAACTCCTGGCCAGCACAGCCGCCTTCCTGGCCGGGTGGCTGCCGCTGCTCGCCCTGCCCGGCCCGCACGCGGCCACCGCCGCGGTCGGCCTGCCCGGCGCGTTCCTCACCGTGGTCGTCGCCTGCGCCTACGTGACCACCGATGCACTCACCCCCGCAGGCCGCACCAGCGAGGCGTACGCGTGGCTGATCCTCTCGATCGGCGCCGGCCAGGCCGCCGGCACCGCGCTCGCCGGACGCGTCGCCGACCACGCCCTCGCCAGTGCCGCGCTCCCCGCCGCCGGCGCCGCCTTCGCCCTGGCCGTCCTGCTCCTCGCCCGCCCCGGCCACGCCCCCGCCGAGCACGGTCGCAACCGCCGCCTTCGACCGGGCCGCAGCACACAAGCCTGAGCCATCCGGCCCTCAACTCCCCTACCTACAACCAACATCAAGGAGATTTATCCATGGCCGTCCGTACGAAGTGGACCGTCGAACACTCGTGTGGCCACGAGGTCGTCCACGACCTGTCCGACCGGCCCGCCGACCGGCGGGCCGGATTCGCCCGCTGGCTTGCGGGGAGGGACTGCACCGACTGCTGGAAGGCCGCTCGCGATGCCGACACGGAGTCCAAGGAGCAGTGGCTCGCCGCCAAGCGCGCCGAGGAACAGCAGGCCGCCGCGGAGTGGGCCCAGAGGTTCGACATGCCGCTCCTGGAGGGCCCGGAGCGTGCCCAGGACTGGGCCGAGCGATCCCGCCACCAGCTGATGACAGCCGCGCACACCGCGGTCGTCGTCGAGGGCGCGTGGGACGAAGCCGACTGGGCGGAGCTGGAGGAGAAAGCCCGCTCGATCACCCGGGCCGGATGGTGGATCGACCAGCGAGACGCGGAAGGCTCTGACCTGCTCGAACTCCTCGTCGCCGCCGACGAGGACGACCGCGGGACGGAGAACCCGTTCCGCTGATGCGGAACATAGCCGGGGATCGCCGGTTAGCCAAACCGGCGATCCTCCGGACCATTGATCCTCCCGCCGCCGCCCCGCTCCGCGTGGAAGGACCTGCATGATCCCGCCCTCCTGGACACCTCCGCCGACCCCGGCCCTCGCGCCGACGCCCGACCCGCTCACCCCCGCCCGGGACATCACCCAGGCCCACTTCCAGGCCGGCGACCAGATCGTCGTCCTCAAAGGGGTGGCCGACGGGGAAATGTGGGGGGACGCAATGCGCGTCGTCGCACCGTCCTGGCACACCCCGACCGACGAAGACGGATGGCGACTGCGCGACGCGACAGGAGGCGCGCAGACGTACATCACCGCCCACCCCCGCTACCTCGTGCACCTCTCGCGCCGCTGCCCGGACTGCCTGATCTACCTGCGCGCCATGGAGGACCACCTCCTGCCGAAGTACGCCGAGCACAACGCGCTGATCGACTGCGGCTGGTACACCACCACGGCCCTCAACCAGCTCGTGCACGTCGCCGACGCCCGGGGCGGCCGGTGAGCCCGCCCGTCCGTACCCTCGCCCTTCTACAGACCCGGACCCGAGCCATCATGAATCCGGCAGACCCGTCCTGGCCTGCCGCCTGGCAGGCGACCTGCGCGAACTCGACGCCAGCTGGCGGGAATCGGCCGAGGTCTGCGCAGACGCCGCTTGGACGGCTCGCGCCACCGGGCACAGCATCCTCAGCCTGCTGAGCCCGGACAAGATCACCGCCGGTCTGACCGCCTCCCACGACGGCATCCTCGCCGCCCTCGAAGAAGTCCTGGACGCCGCCGCCGAGTTCCACGACGGCCTCGGCGACGCGGCCGACCCGCACATCGCCCGGCGGCTGCGCTACCTCGCCGACGAGCGTCTGCGCGTCATCCGCACCGACCTCTCCCACACCCGCAACGCCCTCGCCGACCGGCACGCCCCGCACCCCGGCCGCAGCATTCTGCGCCGAAGAGGTCCCCGCCAACGAACGCGAACGCTCCGCCGTGTGCGCCTGCCCGCCACCGCCGCGCACCGTGCCGGCCCAAGCACCGCCTCCCGTGGCCGCTGGGCTGCGCCGTTGACACCGCCCCACTCCACCAAGGACACCATGCACGACTACGAAAACTCCGAGTGCCTCGCCTCATACGCCGACGTTCTCGCCGGCGAACTGCCCGGTGCCTGGACCAGTACCTACCACCCGCCCGAGCACAAGGACGACCTCGCCGAACTGGGCGACCGGATCTGGGATCTGGACCTCGTCGCCGATTCCCTCGCCGAGTATCCGCTCCAGCAGGCGGCCGTCCTGACCCGCCAGGACGGCGCCCAGCTCGTCGTCCTCGATCGGCCCGACGAACGCGAAGGATTCCTCATCGCCGCCGTCGCCCCCCGTGATCTCCCCGACGAGGCGTACCGCGGGATGCGCGAGCCGAACGGCATCGCCCTGACAGACGACCCCTTCCGGGGCGCCGAGCAGGTCGCCGGCGACCTGCTGACCCGCTACGACACCGCGCTCGCCCAGGTCCGTTACAACGCAGTCAATGGCGTCCAGCCGTCCCAGCTGGAGCGGGTCGTCCTGACCTGGCAGCCGGACGGAAGCCTCGCCGCCGCGCCCGTCGGCGAGACCGCCGAGTCCGTGCTGGCCGCCAACGGGTTCGTCCAGGACACGCAGACCGGTATCTACCGGCTGAGCGGCGACGACACCGCAGCTCAGGCGCGCACTGTTCGCGAGACCGGCCGGCAGCTCGATGCCCAGGGCATCGCCACCGCGCTCCAGCACCCCTCGGGCCGGATCGCGCCCTCCGCCACACCGCCGAGCCCGGCGAAGCAGCCGCACGCTCCCGTACCCCGCCGCCGCTGAACTGGAGAACCGTTCATGGGCAACCGTGCTGACGAGTACGGCACCGACGTCGAGATCTACCGCAAGGCCCTGACCACCACCATCCACGCCGACACTCCCACCGGCGCCCCCGAGCAGCTCCTCGACCTGCTCGACCGGCTCGGCCTGGACCGCCAGGAGATCCGCACCGCCGGGCCCGTCTACATGTGGCACGTGGTCCCCGAACACCTCGACGCCCACGACCAGAAGCGCCTGGCGAGCCGCGCGATCCCCACCCTCCTCATGGCCGGATACAAGGTCAACTGCACCCCCGAGGTCTTCGACAGAGGCGCCTACGAGCAGGCCGCGCACGAGATCCGCTCCGGCAAGCCCCGCCCCGCCACGCAGAACCCGGCACCGGCCGCTGCTCCCGAGCGCCCCGCGCCGTCCCCGCACACACCGTAAGAGCGAACGGCGGCCCCGGCGCCCCGCCGGCGCCGCCCCGCCCCCGCACCACCGACCGGAGAAACCCGTACTCCCCCGCACACCCCCACCGATCACCCACCGCCTGAAGCCCCGCCTCGCGACCGCGCTGTTCCGCCGCTACCTGCGCGCCTGCATCCCCACCGGCCCCGACCGCACCTCTCCGCTGGCCGGCGCACGCCCCGAGTCCGTTCTCGCCGAGGCCCAGCGGATCGGGCACCGCCACCACCACTGCCCCACTCCGACCTGGAGGAGCATGCCTCACCCCACCCTTACCCGGTGCAGTTGGCCGACGCGATCACCCGCCAGCTAGGCCAGCTCGCCGACCACCTCGCCCAACTACCCCCTCACGAGGCCACACAGGTCATCGCCCGCGTCCTCGAACCGGACGACGGAGTCCTCGGCGGCGTCACCCACCTCGTCTCCACCAGCAGCGTGTTCGCCAAGATTCAGGCCGAGCGCGGCGCGCTGCCGGCGGAAGTGTGGCTCGCCCTCGGCCGGGCAGCGAACGAACTCGACGCCATCGGCGGGGACCTGGACGAACACCGCGAGGCCCTCCGGCACGTCAGCACGCAGCCCGCCACCAAAACGGCGAAGCCACCAGCCCCTGCTCCGCTCGTCGTCCGGCGGCGCCGGTGAAGAAGAAGCAGTGGCAGGGCTGGGGACCGGGCGAGCCGGCCGAGCAGCACTACCTCGTCGAGCCCCGCCCCCTCGCCGGCGGCGGCGACATCCGCCACGTCTCAGAGTTCCTGCGCGCCTCCGGCTGGCAGGACAAGTCCAAGGCAGGCGGTCCCCTCTTCCTGGAGAGCCCGGACCGCACGGTCCGGATCGCTTACGACCCCCATGTACTCCCGTACGGATGGACGATCCACGGTAAGGCGACCGGGCACCAGGACGAGTGGTGGCTGACCCTCGGCCGGCAGACGCCGGTGGAGATCGTCGCCGGCCTGACCGACGCCCTCACCCGTCCCCGCTCCGCCCATGCCCCCGACGTGTGGGCGCCGCTGAAGGAGCAGCGCTGGCGCACTCCGCCCGACGCCCGGCACGTCACCGCCGTGAGCCCCGACGGAACCGCCTGGATGCAGTTCCACCAGACCCCAGGCGGCGATGCCATGTGGTGGTCCGGTGCGAAGGACCAGCAGGGCAACGGCTGGACCGCGCAGTTCGCACCCAGCACCCCGATGCACCTCGTGCAAGCCTTCTCGGCTGCTCTCGCCAGTCCCGAGCCCGTGATGCGCCCGCGCGGACGCGTCCCGCACAGCACACAGATCCGGACCACACCCGTCTCCGTCCTGCCCTCCCAGCTCAGCGCCTGGCAGCAGGCCCGGATCGCCGCCGCCCGCGCCGCCACCTGGGCCCGCAACTCCGTCCGCAGCCCCCGGCCCCGCACCACGGCTCGCCCCCACGCCCACGCCGGCGGCGCCCGCACCCGTCACTGACTTCCGAAGCCCCAACATCCGAGGAGCCCTGTGCCCGCACTCACCTCGGACCACGTCCGCACCGCCACCGAAACTCTGTCCCGCCTCACCGACTACCTGCGCGAGGACCCCGAGCCGGCCAAGGCGCTCGCTCTCGTCGAGCCCCTGCTCGACGAATACACGGGCGTCCCCGTCCAGCTCGCCGACGCCCTGCGCGCCCTCGCCCGCGCCGTGCAGGACCACCCCGACACCCCGCGCACCACCGAAGTCGACCTCCTGATCACGGAGTTGCGCACCGCGGCGTGGGAGCAGGCCGACCAGCACACCCTCCACTACGTCCTCGACGACCTCCGCGCCCTGTACGCGAAGGCCCCGTCGTCCACAGTCGGGTGCGGCCGGTGCCGGTGAGAGAACGGCAGCTCGCCGAATTTGCCAACCAGCACGCCTGGCGCATCCCGTTCGACACCAGCCCGTGTCACCTCGCCGGCCCCGGTGACGCCCGTCATGTCACCCACGGCGTGGCCGCCGCCGGATGGACCCGCACCACCGACCCGCTGAGTCCCGAGATCGTCCTGACGAGCCCGGACCACCGTCACAGCCTCCAGTTCGACCCGCAGTCCGCCACCTCCGCGTGGTGGCGGCTGCGGGGCGAGCCCACCGACACCGAGCACGGCTGGTACGCCGAGTTCGGCGAACTCGTCCCCGCCGAGATCCTCGGCAGCCTCACCGACGCCCTCATCGCCCCACCCGCCCGCACAACAGCCGGACCCCTTCGACGTACTGGAGGCCGCGGGCTGGACGATCGACGCCGAGAAGGCCGCCGTCTCGCCGGACGACATGTGCCACATCCGCCAGCGGCACGACGGCGGCAGGCGCGACGCGTGGCACTGGCACGTCGAGACCTGCGAACCGGGATACGGCACCCCGATGGACCCCCGGATCTGGCACACCTGGATCGACGGCCACGCACCCGCTCACCTGATGAACGCCTTCGTCACCGCGCTCGCCCACGACGCGCCGCTGCAGCGCGGCATGTTCGACCGCACCGCCCACCACAGCGTCGTGCAGCAGCCGAGCCCGCTCACCCCGCAGCAGGTCGTCGAGGCGCACACCGCCCGACTCGACGCCGTCCGCTCGCAGGCACGCGCCGCCCCCCGCCCGCAGCAGCCGAAACTCACGAGCGCCCCGGCCAAGACCGGCACTTCCCGTCCGACCGCTCGCCGCTGATCCCGAGAGGACACCTCACCATCTCCCTCGATCCCACCGCTCACCGCGAGTTCCTGCACCACCTCGACGGCTTCATCCACGACAGCAAGAAGATCCTCAACGCCTGGGACGCCTACTCCGACGAGCACACTGGTCTCGACGGCTGGCCGTACGACGACCACGCCTACGGGCTCCGCCAGAGCCAGCGCGACGCCGACACCGCCGAGGCGTTCGAGACCGTCCGCGCCGGCGCCCGTCACCTGCTGGTCACGGCCGAGACGCAACTCGTGCACCTGCCTGCCCACGCGGTGCAGAACCGCTGGGGGTACCAACTGGGCGTCCTGTATGCCGCGCTCGACCGCCTGGATGCGCTGCATCAGGAGTGGCTGGAGACGCGCGACAGTCTCCCAGCCGACGCCCGGCCCGGCACCGCGGCCTTCGCTGACGCTCTCGCCGAGCATCACGCCGAATCGTGGAGCTACCTCGACGACTGGGCCACTCACGGCCAGGCCATCGGCGACATCAACTCTGCCGCCCCGCAAGCCCCTTCGCCCTTGGCCCCGCCTCCGACTGTGACCGCAGTCCCCGCGTCGGGCCAGACCACGTCGGTGCGGAGGTGACCGTGCCCCCGATTCCCGAGACCGTCGAGGTCGAGTTCATCGCCCCGCGTCACCTGGCCGGCGGCGGTGACCCCTCGTGGATCACCGTCCGCCTCCACCGCGCCTGTGGCTGGAGCTACGGCCACGACCCCCTGATGCCGCGCGTGATCCTTTCCAGCCCCGACCAGAAGGCCCTGCTGCGGCTGGACCCCGATCCCGACGGCCAGTGGTGGACCCTCCACCACGCCGCCGAGCCGGACAGGCCCGCCTGGTACGCGAGCTTCGGCGCCCGCACCCCGGTCGAGATCATCGCCGGCTTCACCGACGCTTTCACCGATCCGGCCGCGACCACAGCCGCCGAGGCGGATCCTTACGAGCCGCTCCTGCAAGCCGATTGGGCGCCCGCCCGCGTCCAGAACGGACTCGTCTCGCCCGACGGCACGGCGTACGTCCAATGCCTCGACGGCGAGGGAAGCGGCCCCTGGTTCGCCACCGCCACGCTTAGCGAATCCCGGCCGGTGTGGCAGGCCCGGTTCGGCGAGCACACTCCGCCGCACCTGATCGCCGCGTTCACCGCCGCGCTCGCCGACCGCGGCCCGGTGGCACGGTCCAATCCGCTCAGTCTCCCGACCCGCAATCCGGATCTCGTCACCCGCACGGACCGGGAACTGCCGGCCGCGCAAGTCGCCTCCGCCTTGGAGGGCCGCGTCTGCACGCTCGCCACCCGCCGCGCCGCCCCGCCAGCGACTCCGCGCGCCCCGCGACGCCCTCCGGCCAACCCCGGCCGCGCCCGCTGAACCCCTCCGCCCCCGCCCGGAAGCACATCGCCCCTTGCCTCCTCCCTCCAGCAACTCGACCGACGGGTACGACATCGCCTTCCGCCTCCTCCTCGGAGTGCTCGCCGTCGTCGTCCCCCTGTCCCACCTCGCCTGGCTGTCCGGCAACATCACCGCGTACCTCACCGGAGCCACCTGGGCGCCGTACCAGCCGGCCGCCGCCCTGCTCCACCCCGACCAACTCTGGCCCCAGGCCACAGAAACGTCCCTGCTGATCGGCGCCCGGATCGTCCCGATCATCGTCCTGCTCGCGCTCGGCGCCGCAGCCGGCGTCCTGTGGTCCCGCCACACGAACCGCAGCAGCGGCCGGAAGAAGAAGATCACCGGGATGGCCAAGGCCCGAGACATCCAGCCACTGATGGCCAAGGCGATCACCGACAAGGCCCGCTCCCTGCGCCCGAGCCTGAAGACCGCCAAGCACATCGACGCAAAGGACACCGGCATCCTGCTCGGCAACCTGCAGGGCACCCACCACGAAGTGCGCATGGGGTACGAGGACGTCGCCGTCGCGATCATGGCCCCGCGGTCAGGCAAGACGACCAGCCTGGCGATCCCCTCGATCCTCAACGCGCCCGGACCGGTCCTGCTCACCAGCAATAAGGCGGCGGGCGACGCCTACACCGCCACCCTCGACACCCGCGCGGCGGCGGGGCGGGCGTGGTCGATGGACCCGCAGCAGATCGCGCACTCGGCCCGCGAGATGTGGTGGAACCCCCTCGCCGGCGCGAAGACCCTGGACGGAGCGGGGCGCCTGGCCAGCCACTTCCTCGCCGCGAGCGTGGACGCCTCCCAGCAGGGTGACTTCTGGTCGAAGGCCGGATCCAACATCCTGTCCCAGCTGTTCCTCGCGGCGGCGCTCGACGACCGGCCGATCACTGACGTGATGCAGTGGCTCGCCTTCCCCGCCGACCGCACCCCGCTGGACATCCTCCGCGACCACGGCTTCACCGCCGTCGCGGCACAGCTCAAGGGCACCGTAGAGGGCCCGCCCGAGACGCGCGACGGCATCTACGAGACGGCCCGCCAGTACGCCGCCGCCCTGCTGAACTCCGAGATCGCGGCATGGGTGACCCCGCAGAAGAATGTCCCCGAGTTCCGGCCGTCAGATTTCGTCACCTCCACCGACACGCTCTACCTGCTGAGCAAGGACGGCGGAGGAGGAGCGAGCGCGCTGATCGCGGCGTGCGCGGACTCAGTGATGCGGGCCGCGACCGCACAGGCCGAGCGCGCCGGCGGACGCCTCGACCCGCCGATGCTCGCGATCCTCGACGAGGCCGCCAACGTCTGCAAAATCAGCGACCTGCCGGACCTGTACTCCCACCTCGGCAGCCGCGGAATCATCCCGATCACCATCCTCCAGTCCTACCGCCAGGGCCAAAAGGTCTGGGGCGACGCGGGCATGGACGCCATGTGGTCCGCCTCGACCGTGAAGGTGATCGGCTCCGGTATCGACGACCCGGACTTCGCCGACAAGCTCTCCCGGCTGATCGGCGACCACGACGTCGAGACCACCTCCACCTCGCACTCCGAGTCCGGCAAGAGCACCTCCGTGTCGATGCGGCAGGAGCGCATCCTGCCCGCCGACGCAATCCGCGCCCTCCCCAAGGGCACCGCCCTGTGCTTCGCCACCGGCATGCGCGCCGCGATGCTCGACCTCCGCCCCTGGTACCTGGAGCCCGGCGCCGACGAACTGGCCGCTGCTTCCCAACGCGCCTCGAAGGGCATCACCGCCCGCGCGATCGCCAAGCACGCGCCGAAGCAGTCCGACTTCGGCACAGCCGCCTAAGAATCCAGGCCGCCCCCTCGCCCCGGCACACCCCAGTCCTGTGTTTCGGAGATTGATGCCTTCCCCTGTCACCCACCCCCACGCTGCGAGCGCGGCACGGCAGTTGGCCGTACCGCTCCCAGACGGCACTCAGCTCTCCACGCACATCGAAGGCCCGGCCGACGGTCCGGGGACCGTGGTCCTCGTCCACGGTCTCTCCGTCACCTCCGCCCTCTGGCGCCGCCATGTGCCGCTGCTGACCGAGCAGAACCTGCGCGTCGTGCGCTACGACCAACGCGGCCACGGCCACTCCACCCGAGGAGCCGCCCCACTCACCCTGGACCAGCTCGCTGACGACCTCGCACACCTCATCGGCCACGCCGCGCCACGCAGGTCTCTCGTGCTGGCCGGGCATTCCATGGGCGCCATGACGCTTATGCGGCTGACCGCCCGCCACCCGCGTCTCGCGCCCCGGATCAGCGGGCTCGTACTGGTCTCCCCGCCCCCCGGTGGTCTGAGCACCCGCACCGGCAACGGAGCCGGGCAAGCCCTCCTCGCCGGCAGCCGTGACCTGCTGGCCACCGCCTGCACCCGCGCACCCCGGCTACTCGACACCGTCCGACGGCAGCTGCCCGCCACCAGCCGCTGGACACTGCGCCCACCCACCACACGAGGCGCATCGCCTCAGCCGCTGCCGTGCCGGCAAGGGCTCCACGCCCTGCCCACAGCCGACATCGCAGCCCTGTGGAACGACCTCACCCAGCAGCACCACGACCCGGCACCGCTGCAAGCGCTGGGGCAGCGGGTCCAGATCCTGGCCGGCGAGCAGGACGCCCACATCCCTGCAGACGAAACCCGCCGCCTCGCGCAGCTCTTGCCCGAGGCTCAGCTGGAGATCGTGCCGGATGCCACCCACGCCCTACCGCTACGCCAGCCGCAACTCATCGCCGACCGCATCACCGCCGCGGCCAGACGCTAACCGTCAGGGAACTCCGTGACCTTCGCCGACCACCATGATGTCTTCATCGGCTCGGCCGACGACGGATGGACGTTCGCCGTGCTCAACCGCCGCATACCCGCTGCCGACGCCATCCTGACCCGAGCCGGGTTCACCGCCCGCGAGGACCACGGCCGCAGCGTCTACCTGCTGCCGCCGGGCACGTCCGAGGACGCGCACGAGCGGGCCGGTATGGCGATGTACGGGCTCCTGGCGCACACCATGGATTTTGTCGACCTCGCCAGCACCACCCGCGGCCCGATATCCAAGGCCGCCGTGCACTTCCGGTTCGCCGACGGAACCGTCACCGCGACAGCGGCCACGGACAAGGCGAGCGGCATCCTCACGCAGCACGGCTTCATCCCCAGCGAAGACCCTGCCCGGCACGTACTGCCCGCCGACATGGGCGAGCGCGAGGCCGTGAACACCGTGGTCCGCGCCGAAGCGCACCTGTACGCCGAGGGACTCGGTGTGCGCATCGACCTCGGCATCCCGACGCCCGCAGCAATTCCGACCGCTGCCCGGCGCACCTCCCAGGCGGTGCTCGCTGGCCCGACTGCCGCGCGGGCGCAGCGCCGCACCCGCTGACCCCTACACCTCGAGGCCCCTTACACCGTCATGCGTCAGATCGACCTTTCCCTGCAGATCGACCACCTCCGAAAGCTCGGCGACGACTTCGCCGCCCTGCACACCACCGTCGAGGCGTTGAACGCCACCCCAGGGAGCGAGACGCTGCAGCACGTCGCTCCGAAGATCCTCGCCATCCACGAGCTGATCGGGCGCACCCTGACCCGTCTGTCCGTGCTCGACGGCAGCCAGTACACGACCGTGCCCGGCAGCCGATCCTCCCTGGACACGCTCAGTTCCGTCGTCGAAGCCGCGGCCTTCGCCTCCGCGGACCTGTCGACGATGGTGGCCACCAACCCGCTGGACGCTGCGGGATTTCCCGGCGGCCCGCCGGTCGGCGACGCCACCGTGCGCCAGGCTCGGCACGCCGAAGCGGCGCCCCTCCTGGCCGAGAGCCTGTCCGGCGCCGCCCACCACCTCGACCTGTGCGCGATCGGCTGCCACTACACGGCAACCGGCATCGCCCGGGACCTGAAGGACCACCCTGAACACCAGCCGCCGCTGCCCGATCTGACCAAAGCCCAGCACACGGCCCCCGAGTCGGCGGCTCAGGGCGGAGCCGGCACCACCCCCGCGAGTACCCCCACCCCGCTCGCGGGACGCCGCCGCTAGAGCAACGCCGTGCCCGCTCCCACCGAAGCCCTCCGGACAACCCTGGCCCAACCGCGCTGCTCCCTGGGCGTGTTCGTGCCCGCTGGCCTGCATCCGCCGACCGCAGAGCGCCGGGTCCTCGAACGGCTCGCCTCGTCGGGAACCGACGTGTTCGAGATCGGACTGGCCCACCACACGCCGTTCCTCGACGGCCCCGTCATCCAGTCCGCATACCGCCGCGCCCTGCACAACGGGAACGTGCTCGACCGCACCCTCCGCGCGGTCGAGCACGCCGCCCGCCACGCGCCGACCGTCGTCATGACCTACTGGGAAGCCGTCACCCAGCACGGGCCCGAGGGCCTGGCCCACTCATTCGCCGACACGGGCGCCGCCGGCGTGATGGTCGTCGACCTCCCCGACGAGGCGGCCGACACCTGGCGTGAGATCGCCGCCACCGCCGGCCTCACCGCCCCGCGCTTCGCGCCCCGCACATCGACCGAACGGCAGCTCGGCGCGATCAGCGCGACCGCGTCCGGGTGGCTCTACGCCCCCGCCAGTGCCGCGCCGACCGGATACCGCGGGCACCTCGACCTCGAAGCTCTCTCCGCCGCAGTGCGGCGGCTGCGCTCGGCCAGCCCGCTCCCCGTCGTCTCCGGGGTCGGCATCTCCACCCCGCTTCTCGCCGCCGCCGTCGCCCCTCTGGTCGACGCCGTCGTGATCGGCACGCCCGTGGTCCGCGCCCTGGACCGGGGCCCCGACGCTGCGAGCGCCCTCGTCGCCGCCTACGCCCGAGCCCTCCAACACCGGCCTCGCTGATCCCGCCCGGGACACCGGCGCTCTCTTTCCCTCCACTCCCGTCAGGAATCGCCATTTCCACCACCCCGCAGTTTCTTGCCATATCCCTCGGCGCCGGGATTCAGTCCAGCGCCATGCTCGCCCTCTCCGCCGAAGGGGTCCTCCCGAAGGTCGATTACGCAATATTCGCCGACACCGGCTGGGAACCCGCCGCCGTATACGCCCACCTCGACCGTCTCGAAAAGGAGATCGCCGCACCCGCAGGAATACCGGTACTGCGCGCCTCTTCCGGAAACATCCGCAACGACGCACTCGACCCGGATCACAGGTTCGCGTCCATGCCTCTCTACATCCTGAATAAGGACGGGAAGCAGGGCATGACCCGACGCCAGTGCACGGGTGAATATAAAATCAAGCCGATCAAGAAAAAGGTCCGCGAAATTCTCGGATACCCCTACCCTCGGCGTATCCCGAAGGACGTGTTCGTCGAGCAGTGGGTGGGAATTTCGACGGATGAATTCCACCGCGCCAAGGACGCCGACGTCCGCTACATGCGCAACCTGCATCCCCTCATCGATATGGGATGGTCCCGCAGCGACTGCATCCGCTACCTGACGTCACTCGGTCTCGCGGACACCCCGAAATCGTCGTGCCTCGGCTGTCCTTTCCACGGAAATTCTCAGTGGAGGCACATCCGCGACACCAGCCCCGACGAGTGGCAGGACGTCGTCGACTTCGACGCCGCGATCCGGAAGGGAAACGCCCGCGCCAACGCCACCGGCAACCACCTGCTTGGCCAGGCATTCCTTCACCGCTCCCGCGTCCCTCTCGACGAGGCGCCGATCGACCACGTCACCGCCGCCGAACGGGCAGCCCGCCAGGACGAGCCGGCCGACGCAGAGGAACTGGAGCACGGCGTGGTGGACGGCTGCTCGCCCTGGGCGTGCCCGGGTGACGCGGACGCGCTGGCCCAGGACGACTTCGGGCTGGCTTCTTGATACTTGACCTCTTCGCGGGGCCGGGCGGCTGGAGCCACGCCCTGACCGTACTGGGCGGGCGGGACGTCGGCCTGGAATGGGACGAGTGGGCCTGTAAGACCCGTGCCGCGGCTGGCCAGTTGACGATCCGCACCGACGTGGCGATGTATCCGACGTGGCCGTGGGTCGGCCGGACGCGGGGGCTGATCGCAAGTCCGCCGTGCCAGGCGTGGAGCATGGCTGGCAAGCGCCTCGGCCTACTCGACCAGCCGCTGGTGCACGCGGCGGTCGAGGATCTGGCCGCCGGACGTGACACCCGCGAACGCCTCCTCGCCGCGTGCCGCGACGAGCGCTCCCTGCTCGCAGCCGAACCCATGCGCTATCTGCACGCTCTGAACACGGTCGGCGAGCCCGACTGGGTGGCCATGGAGGAGGTGCCGGACGTCCTGCCGCTGTGGAAGCAGTACGCGGCCGTCCTGCGCGGCTGGGGGTTCTCCGTCTGGTACGGGATCGTCAACGCCGCCGACTTCGGCGTTCCGCAGACCAGGAAGCGGGCGATCCTCCTCGCCTCCCGGGTCCGCACGGCACAGCCTCCCACTCCCACGCACTCCCAAGTCGCCGAGTCTGAATCGCTGTTCGGGCCGGGCCGCGCCCGCTGGGTCAGCATGGCCGAGGCACTGGGGTGGGGTGCGACCGACCGGCCCGTTCCCACCGTCTGTGCCGGCGGCGGACCCGAACCCTTCCCGTCGGGCTCCCGCAAGACACTCTCCGACGCCCGAGAGCGCGGCACATGGATGCCCCGGCCGGACGGCGTTGTCCTGCAGTCCCGCCGCGAAGGCGCTGGCTGGAAGGCCCGGCACGGCATACGCGAGAACCGGGCCGCCGACGCTCCGGCTCCGACGTTCACCGCCGAGGCGCACCGCTGGTCCTGGTCCCTGCGCAGCAACAACCAGGCCAACGCCACCGTCCGTCCGCTGTCCGAGCCGGCAGGCACGCTGTTCTTCGGGCACCGGGCGAACGAGTGCACCTGGGTCGCCGAACCGGCCTCGGCTCCGACCAAGGACACGGACGAGAAGGGCACGGACGCGCCGGCGGTACCGGAGCCGATCCGGATCACCGCCCGCGAGGCTGGCCTCCTGCAGACCTTCCCCGCCGACTACCCCTGGGCCGGCAACAAGGGCCAGCAGTTCTCGCAGATCGGCAACGCCGTACCCCCATTGCTCGCCGGCCACCTCCTCGCCCCACACCTCGGCGTCACCCTCGACCCCGACGACTTCACCCTCGCCGCCTGATGCCCCACACCCCGGAACCCGACGAAGACGACCTCGACGCCATCGCACCGCCGCAGCCGGTGTTCCACGTCGAGCAGGCCCTCCTCGGCGCCCTCCTCCTCGACCCGCACCGTCTCGGCGACGTGACCGGCATCGCCGCCGACTCCTTCTCCACCGCCGCGCACGCCGCCCTCTTCGCCGCGATCAGCACCCTGCCTCCGCCCAACCCCGCCGAGCACGCGAAGAACACCAAATGGCTCGACCGCGTGCTCGCCAAGGGACGCGGGCAGGCGCGCGGACTGACCGCCTCGTACCTGCACACCCTCGTCCAGGTCTGTCCCTGGCCCCGCCACGCACCGGCCTACGCGCGGATGGTCGAGGCCGAACACGCCCGCCGCCGGCTGCAGACGGCCGCCGAACGCCTCGTCCAGACCGTCCACGATGCCTCCCTCCCGCACCCCATCCAGACGGTGCTCGCCGAGGCCGACGCACTCGCCGCGGTCGTGGACGACATCGCGAGCCGCTTCCCGCCGCGCGCCGGAGTCCTGCCCCGCACCCCGGAAACGCCGCCAGCCATCGCGCCCGACCGCACCGATGCGGTCGAGGAGGAGCAGCTGCTGCTCGCCACCGCTACCGCCCACCCCGCCGACATCGACTCCATTCGGTGGCTGCTCCCCGACGACCTCACCCTGCCGCTGCACGCCAGCCTGTGGCAGTGCCTGACCACCCTCGCCCGGCGCCGCGAGCCCGTCGACCCCGTCACCGTCTTGTGGGAGGCCCAGCAGCGCGGTGTGTTGGACGACGGAAACAACCCGGGCGAAGTGCTCCGCCTGCTGGCCGAACCGGCTGGTTCCGTAGAGCACTGGGGCGAGCGCGCCCTGCAGCGTTCCCTCCTGGCCACCGCCGACCACACGGGCCGGCGCATCGAGGCGTATGCCGGCGACCCGGCGAACACCCCGTTCCAACTCGTCGTCGGCGCCCGCCGATCCCTCGCCGACATCGGCGCCGTTCGTACCCGCTGGCAGCACGCCACCGGAACGGTCCCGCCGCAGCGACCGCGCCCGGCGCCTACCACCCGCGCCGGCCCACCGACCACCACGGCCGCGCACACCGCCCGCGCTGCGCGAGCAACCCGATAACACCCTGCATACGCCGGTGGCCGGACCCGAAGGTCCGGCCACCGGCAGAAGAGACGACACCCCCACGTGACTCCCCCCATCGACGCCCACGTCCGCCTCGACACCCACCCCACTCACCCCAGCTCCGTGACCGCGGTCCTGACCGGCGCCCAGGCCCGCATCGCTCTCATGGGTCTTGAGGCAGCCGACTGGACCGTCGTCGCCGAGAACGTCCTGGTCCTGGTCCGCATCGACCACGAGGAGCCCTACTGGGCCGAGGACGCAGCCAAG
This sequence comes from Streptomyces sp. A3M-1-3, assembly GCF_024213665.1. Classification (GTDB taxonomy): domain Bacteria; phylum Actinomycetota; class Actinomycetes; order Streptomycetales; family Streptomycetaceae; genus Streptomyces. The sequence continues at coordinate 57,447 of NZ_JANAVP010000026.1, read as the reverse complement.
CACCTGTCCGCCGAAGGTATAACCGTCGAGATCACCCCTCGGCTCCGGGAGGCCATGGACGAGGAATGGACCTGGGCCAACTACCCGATGCCCTGGTGCACCCGCAGCGAAATCCGCAGGGTCTCCAACGAAGCCCAGAAGATCCACGACGACATCCGCCACGGCCAGCTCCTCATCCACGCCCACGCCCACGACGGCCACACCACCGTCGCGGTCGGCACCTACCTCGGCCGCAACGGCAAGTCCATCTACCTCCACGGCGAGGACCACCTGCGCCAGGTCGCCGACACCTTCGACTCGCCCGCCCAGGCCCTGCTCGCCTTCGAGAAGGTCCACACCGCCGACATGCGCCCCGGCGCGGCGCCCCTGACCGACACCGAACGCGCCGCCGCCGAGGCCCGCGCCACCTTCGGCCTCACCGCAGCCAAGCCCGCACCGTCCCGCCCGGAGCCGGAGACCGTTCCGGCCTACCTGGCCGATGCCGGCGACCACGACGCCCTGCTCGACGCCTTCCTGGATGCACACGGCGATTGGGAGAAGTGGCGCACCTGGTCCGACGAGACGACTCACGCCATCCACGAATCCCAGACCCTGCGCATCGAGCGCACCCACGAAGCCCCCGCCCACGAGACCGCATGGACGGTGGCGGCGTACGAGACACCGGTCTCCGACCGCATGTGGGTGCTCACCACGACCGGCGCCACCCCAGCCCCCGTGCTGCAGGAACTGCTGGATCACCTCGCCGACGGCGACGGCTGGGACACAGCCGTCAGCGCCCCGGTGGACGAAAGGACCGTCACCGCCGCCACGCGGCCCCTCTCCGAGGCCGGATGGAAGCACACCGTGGACGGGCGCTGGATCCGCTGGACGTCCCCTGCGGCAGACGCGGGAGTCCAGTTCGACGCCTTCGCCGCCCAGCACCCGAACCAGACCCTCGCGACCTGGACCGTCTGGGCCGGCCCGAACGCCGACCGCCCCACCTGGACCCTCACCGCGTCCCCGCGCACCCCCAGTTCGCTGCTGGCCCACCTGGCCGAGAACCTCGCCCAGGGAACCGGCAGCCGCCGGGCGCAGACCACGGGCCGCGAACGCAGGACGAACCTGGGCACCGCACCGCCGACTATCCCGGCGGTCGCAGCCAGCCGTACACGCTGACTGCGGCCATCCCAGACTTGGTAGTTTCAGGCGTATGACGCTGCGTTCTGTGGATCTGCGTAAAGAGCCCGTGGAAGCCGTACTGGACCGTGTCGAGCGGTCGCTGGGGGTGCGCCTGGATCACGAGACTGTGGTGCGTAAGCGCCGGTCTGTGGGGGCGCGTACGGACCGCGGTTCATGGGTGCGTGTCGAGCGGCGTGGGCTCGACCGGATCGGGGTTCAGGGCGGGGACGGCACCGCGTCCGCCGAGGCCCTGCGCGGGATCGCGAAACCGTCCTGGCTCGCCGGCGTCGCGTGGCGGGACGAGACGGAGCCGGTGATGTGGCGCGCGGACGAGACCGAGCTGCTGCCCGGGGCGCCGGTCGGCAGTGCGGTGGTGGCGGAGGATCCGCTGCTGCCCGAGGAGTGGTGGGCCGCCCTGAATGCCTCCCTCGATGCCCTCGCCGCGCAGCACACCAACCGGATCGCGACACCAGATACCGAGACCCTCACACAGGAACTGGTCACGGAAACGGTCCACAGCGTCTTCCCTGGCGTCGATACGGCCGTGGGCGAATGGCGTCCGGCCCATGCGGATTTCAACTGGGCGAATATGACGGCGCCGGTGTTCTGCGTGTTCGACTGGGAGGACTGGGGCATGGCCCCGTGCGGCCTGGACGCGGCAAGTCTGTGGGGCGCTTCCCTCGCCGTCCCCGCTCTGGCCGACCGTGTCCGCAGCGAGCGGCGCGACGATCTGCAAAGCCGGGACGGCAAGCTGATGACCCTGTTCGTCGCCGCGAAAATCCTTGGCCCCTACGCCGACCCGGACGATCCTCGACTGGGGGTCGCCCGGGAGACGGCGGAGCGAGTGGTGAAGGAACTTCGGACGGGCTGACGGCGGGCCTGGAGGAGCTGCCGGTACTCCCGGACCACCTGGTCATCGACCTCGTACGCCAGGGCGCCGACCAGCTCCCGCAGGTGGTCGACGTTGTCCGTACCGACCGCGACCGCGTCGACCCGGGGCAGGCCGTAGGCGGCGCGGAACGCCGCCTGGGCACTCGTGGCCGGCGGGGTGTTCCGCAGGAAGATCCGCGGATCGAACTTCCCCCACACCGCCTCGCTCGTACTGCCGCCGAAGGGGCTCATGCCCCACACCTGCGACGGTCGCCAACGCGTCACAAGGGCCTCGGCCGCTTCGAGGGCGTCGGCACCCACCACTAGCCCTGAACGGACCATGAGGACATCAGGGCGAGGAGCGTCGAGGTCGGCAAGCGGGCGCGGATCCCAGCTCGACACACCCCACCCCCCGCACAGCCCCGTCTGCGCGGCGTCGGACAGGACTGCGCACGCCTGCGCCAGCATCTCGGCGTCGGGGTGGGAGTGCTCGGGGTTGTGGAGGAGCACCGTGTCCGGTTCACGTCCCAGGTCCTTCACGGCCTGCTCGACTCCGGCGTGCAGCCGGGCGGGGGCGAGGGAGTGTTCCCCGGGGAAGTATCCGACCTTGGTGGAGACCGCGAGTTTCGGCAGGAGATCGCCGGCCACCGTCTTCAGTACCTCGTGTGAGCGATGGCGGAGGTAGTTCGAGGCGGTGTCGATGCGCGCTACGCCGAGGTCGGCGGCTGCTTCGAGTACGTCACGGGGGTGACGAGACCGGTATAGCCCGAGGACGACGTCTCCGTCAGTGGTTCGCACAGCCCCTCCGTGATGAGCAGGTCGGCCAGGGTGGTGGTGTCCTCGTCGGCGCCGTCGAGGTAGACCGGGTGACCCGAGAGCAGCGCGCGGAGTCCCGGTTCTGCGCGCTCGTGGAGGGTCAGCCGCTTGCCACCGCCGCAGACTTGGAGCCTGTCGCCAGACCGGACGATGGAGGGGGCGAACTCGGTGACGGCCGCGACCCCCGCCGGGCGGCCGAAGGCGGTCACATAGGGCATGTGGCGGGCGGGCGGCGTGTTGGACCGCAGTTCGTCCAAGTACCGATCGGGACTGTAGGTGGCAGCCAGAGCGCTGAGCTTGTCCGCCAGCACCTCGTGCGCGGTTCCCTCGGCACCTTCCAAGTCGCGGCGGAACGCCTCATCGGCGCGGGCTGCGTCGGACAGGAAGTTGGCCCACGTGACGCCGGTCCGTTTGGTGAACCCGAACGTCACATGCAGCGAGTGGCCACTGCTGCCGGAGCCGAGTCGGGTGGCGGTGTGCCAGAAGCCGCGGGGGATGTGCATGACGTCCCCGGCCCGCATGGTGCCCTTCCACAGCACTTCCTCGGAGGGCGTGCGGTTGCGTTCGGCGTCGCGGTACATCGGCGCCGACCGGGAGGGGCCGCGCACCTCCCACGACTTCTCGCCCGAGAGCTGGACGGCGATGACCTCGTGGTCGTCCCAGTGCAGATGGAATCCGTCGGTTTCACCGACTGCGAGGTATGCGTTGGCGGAGGTCAGGTCGCCGGACCACCAGCCCAGGGCCCGGCATGCGACTTCCAGGGTCGGGTCGAAGAAGTCGACGTGGTCCAGGACCACGGTGCCGCCGTTGTTGAGGATCCGTCCGAGGGCCGCCATGTCGGCCTGGCTCACGGCCTGCCGGCGCCGGTTGACGTTGGTGGACAGGAACGTGGACGGGTGTATTTCGTCGCCCTCGGCGTAGCAGCGAAGCTGCGGATTGGCCAGGTGGCGGCGCTTGATCAGGTCCAGCAGCTTGTGCGGGGTCAACAGCCGTGCGGGCAGCTCCGGGTCCGTGAGACGGCCGCGTGCGAACGCGGTCCCCACGGAACCCGGCCCGTCCCAGCCGAGAGCCTTCTCGATGTGGGTGACGAGCCGGTGCTCCATGGGTCCCCCTATTCCTTCGGGAGGTTCAGGTCGCGGTTGTCGCCGTCATCGCCCGCGCTGTTCTGCGAGCTGGTGACGTCGGACCGCTCGGACTCGCTGCGGTCGTGCGCGGTCGCCAACTCCTCCACAGCGATCAGAAGCGCGGGACTCGTCCCCGCTCGCTGCGTGGGCGCCGTGTCTGCCATCTACGCTCTCCTCTCAGCCGCTACCGCCCAGCTCCGGGCGAAGGTCTGAGTTAACCCGCGTCCACCAGATGGCAGTAGAGCGGGATTCGGACAGACGTGCGGAGCACGCTATTCGTTGCCGAGGCGTACGGCGGACTGCAGGAGGCACCGCCGGGCGGGCCGTATCGCTCAGCGCAGCGTATGGGCATGGGGCCGGCGCAACATAGCGCGGGATCGCCGGTTAGCCAAACCGGCCATCCCGCGCATCATTGGTAGTCCACCGCCACGACCTGCCCGTACGTCGAAAGGCACCACCGACGACCACAGACCAACCGCGAAGCGCTCACCGCGAAGGTGCCGTCACGCGATTAGGCCGCTGCGTAGCTCGCCCGGAACAGATCCTGCGCCCTCTCCACGTCCTTCGGCGTACGGAGCTGAACCTCCAGGTCGCCCGTCCCGTGGTGACCGAGACCGGACACGTCCCGGGTGAAGCCCGGAACGAGGTCGACGTCCTTCGGGTCGACCTTCAGGTAGACCAGCAGCTTGCTGCGCTGCGGCAGGCAGAGGCAGGCGAAGTTCCGCAGCCGCTGATACGCCCGGTAGGTCTTGCGCTCCACCCGGTTCACGCCGTCCCCGAGCCCGAGCAGGACCTCGTCGACCGCGCCCGCCAACTCTGTCATCGCCGCGCCCTGGACGTCGGCCGCCGCACGGGTAATCGCCTGGCGCCGTGCCCGGCGGGCCACCTGCATGCCGCCGCTCACGGCAGCCACGGTCTCAAGGCCGAGCAGGTCGCTGTCGAAGAGTCGGTAGCGGACCAGGTCGATCGACCGCCGGTGCTCGCGCACGGCATGCACGTCGTAGCGGGTGAAGTCGCCGGCGATGCAGATCAGGCGCGGGCCGCTCCACAGGACCTGGGCCGCGGCCGTCACCCCGAGCCGGTCGCGGACCAGGTGCTCGAACTCGGCCCGGTGGTCCATCAGCCAGGACAGGTAGAACAGACCCTGGTTGATGACGCCGGCATCCGTGCCGCGCTTGTACTCGACAATGACCGGCGATCCGTTCTCGTCTAGCCCGAGCGAGTCGATCCGGCCCCCGTGCACTGGGCCAGTGCTGTACTCGCTCGCCAGGAACTGCACCCCCAGCAGCGTCTCCATGTGCGCCTCGACGAGACCCTGCACATCGGCCTCGATCTCAGCAAGACGCGGCATGACCTCGGTCATGCCGCTATTCGTCGTGTCCGTGCGGAACAGCTTCAGGACCGACACCTTCCCCTCCTCGGCTCGGAGATCAGCAACGCCGATGAGGTACGGGATGTTTCCCCCGAGAGGCTTCGGGGGCGTGAAGATAGTGTGAGACCCTACGTACGGCCCGACCGAGGAGCGCCCGCGTCCCCCGGCCACCGGGAAACCGCGATTCCCCCATGCGTCCCCCGCGACCTGGGGGACAGCGCCTGGAAGGTGCGTTTACGCAGGTCAGCCCCCGTAGATCAGTGGATAGAGCACGTGCCTTCTAAGCGCCTGCTCCCCCGTCCTTCCCAGGGAGTGCGTCCCCGCGACCAGGTGGGAGGCTAATTGGCGTTGGTCAGCGCCACTCCCATCGATGCCAAACTTCCGCCGGGGTATTTCACTAAGCGGGAGCGTGCAAGGCGCTTCTTGAACGTGGCCAGTAGTGGAGTCACAGGCCGAGGAAGGACATGAGATCCGGAATCTCAGTGAGTATTCCATTGCAACGCCAGCAGGACGACCAAGTCTTCTGCCCGCCCCACAGGGGGCGACTCCGGCCCTGGCCTTCCGCTAGAGATGTCTAAAGGCGCGGGTTGCGCGGGGTCGTGACGGCTGTCGTGGGTCCGCGCTATGCAGCTACGCCCCCGCCGGACAGGACCTGCTGCCCCTGGTAGAGCTGGTCGACGAAGTTCTGATAGCAGTAGCCCAGAAAACTTGCCGAATGGCCCAGTCCACGACGCGCCTGTGCACGCCAGGCCCACAGCATCATGACCACCACCCGTGAAGTCCGCCACAACCTGGGCAAGCAGCCCAGACGACTCAACATTGCCAACCGGCTCTCGACAGCCATAGCGAGTACCCCGACAAGGCAAGCCTGGAGATGGGCGCCGAAGGCATGGACGCCACTGCCCAAGCGTTGCGGACTGATGCCTCTGCCCTACTTCGGATCGGCGACGACGAAACGAACTGGGTCAGGAACAGCTCGCCACCCACCTGCCGTCAGCTCCCTCTTGCGGCCCACCACCGCGGAGTGCCGGCCAAGTTCTGACAACACAGCCTCACGAGCCCTGTGCCGCTGGGAGCGGTACACGACAGCATGAGGGCTTCTCGCAAGCGGGAATAGTTGCCCGGCTACCCACTGACTCAGTCCCCGCTACAAGCGCGGTCCTCGCAACCACCTGGCCCTTCCTCGGCATCGCCGCCGCCCCCTGCTGCTAGAAGCGGCTCATCCGCCTCACCGCATAGGACACTGTTCTTGGTCTGGCAGCCGAAGCCGAGGCGGGCAGCAGCGAAGGGACGGCGATGATGACGTTCACGGACGACGCGGGTGGCCGAGACCGCGCCGAAGCGCTCCTGTGGTCTGCCCCCACAGGTCAGCTGCCAGCACCGCCGATCGACACTCGGGCGCAGGTGCTGCCCATTGGGGAACTGGAATGGCCCGACGCCGAGCGCCTGTTCCTCAGGCTGCTGCACACCGTCAGGCCGGTTCAGTACGCAAAGCTCTTCGGTGTTCCAGGCCAAGCCCAAGCTGGGATCGACGCCTACGCTCGACTTCCGCTCGACCTGACGGGCGGCGAGTCCGGCGGCCGGGACTACGTCACCCTGCAGTCTCGACGGGTCGAATCGCTGACCGCGGCCAAGATCAAGAAGGCCGTCGACGACCTGTTGAAGGGCGAATGGGCGGACAAGACGGTGTCGTTTCACTTCGCCACGTCGTTCGACCTGCAGGACACCAAACTGGACCTGTCGATCCGTCAGCAGACCGAACGGCTGGCCAAAGTCAAGATCACTTTTGTTCCGTGGGGCGTGCAGGAGGTCTCTAGTCTGCTGAAGGACCATCCTCTCATCGTCGATGACTTCTTCGGCCGAACCTGGGTGGAGCGCTTCTGCGGCCCAGAAGCAGCCCAGGGCCTCGCAAACAACCTGCCACACCAGGACAGCAGAGACCTACGCGCAGGGTTGCGCGATCTCTACCACGCCGTCTTCTCTGCACAAGGCGGAGCCCAACCGGTCGAGAACGCAGAGCCCGACGGCGAGTTCGTCATCCTGGACGTCGAGCCCAATCATCTGCGGGCCGACAGCATCGACGCCGAACAGTCCGAGCCGACTGTTGAAGATCAACGCCCGGCGGAAGGCTCGGTCGACGGGCAGACCGCCTCGTGGCTGGGCGCCCGCCGGCAGTCGTTCAGATCTGCCCGGCACTTGCTCAAGCACAGAAGCCAGGCCGCACTGGCTAATGCCGGCACAACGGCTGCCGACGAGTGGTTGGCCACCGGTAAGTACCGGTTGCTCATCGGCCGTCCGGGAGCGGGAAAGTCAAGCCTGTTGCGGTTCATGGCAACGGACCTGCTCTCGTCCCAACCGCAGTCGACTACGTTGCAGCGGGAACACGCCACCGACCTGCCGATCTGGCTGCCATTCGGGTTCCTGTGCCGCCACGTTGAAGCGTCGACGGAGAACTCGCTTATCTCGGCCGCCGAAGCCTGGCTGAAGTCGCAGAGCGCCATCCATCTCTGGCCGCTGGTCAAACGTGCACTGCGGGATGACCGTTTGCTGCTGCTCGTTGACGGCGTCGACGAGTGGAGCGACGTCGGCGCAGCCGAACGCGCCCTCGGGATCCTCGAGGCGTTCCTTGGCCGTACCAAGGCGTCAGCGATCCTCTCCACGCGCCCATACGCGGTCGACCGGCTCAACTGGAGGCGCCCGTGGGCGCAAGCTGAGATCACGCCGCTGACGAACCAGCAGCGCCAGACGATCGCAGCCGGGATCCTCCGGCCAGTCACCCAGTCGGAAGTCGCAACGGCCTTCCCGGCGACGTGGAGCGCCGGCGTCGAACCGTTCCTCGACCAACTCGAGGCCACCCCGGAACTCGCCGAGCTCTCCAGGTCCCCACTCTTCCTGACGCTGCTGGCCGCGACATGGCAAGGCGAGCCCCTACCACGGCAGCGGTTCAAGATCTACGCTCGGCTCGTGGAGCTGCTCGCTGAAAAGCATCCCCAGATGCGGCAGCGCGCCTCCCATGCCCGAGGAGCAGTGCTGACAGCGAGCGACGTGACCACGCTGTTCGCCGCCGTGGCCTACCGCCTCCGCGTCAAGGTCCCCGCTGGCACCGTCACCAAGCCGGAGATGCGCACGCTCATCGTTGAGTCGATGACCGACGACGAAGTCCTCGGCTATCAGCGAGCCGATGCCCGCAGAATCGCTGATGCAGTCCTCGCCATGGCAGAAGACGAATTCGGGCTGATCGTGTCACACGGCGCCGGGTCCGTCGGCTTCCTGCATCGCGTCGTGCTCGATTACCTGGCTGGCCAGTATCTCGCCACGCTGCCCACCGAAGAGCAGATCGCGGCCGTCCAGCGGTTTGTGCATGACCCGGCTTGGCGCGATGTGCTCCTGACCCTGCTGACCGCGCAGATCAGTCCCTATACAAGCGTGCCACTGCTTGCCGCGGGCCTGGCTACGGGCGGCCACCGATGGGCAGACATCGACGGATACGAGCTGCTCGCCGAGGCGCTCGCCGCCGGTGTCAAGCTCACCCCGAAATCGCAGACCAGTTACACCAACCAGCTCGTCGAACGCGTGGAGACCCATCCGTCGCTGCGTCATCGGGCGAACCTCATCACTGCACTAACCGGCGCGCTCGCGAACCACGCCGCACGCACCCACCTACTACCGATCATGAAACGGTGGCTCACAGCGCCTCGCCCCGAACCTTCACCAACCATGTGGGCGCTGCGCGATCTCGACATCGCTGACGACGTCGCGGCCGAGTACCTGCTCTGGGGCATTAGACACCCAGAGGACAACGTGAAGATCAACGCAGCGCTGGCCATCGCACGCCGATTCGGTGGCCGGTCGCGCCTGCTCGACCGGTTGGTGGCGTTCACCGAGACTGGGCCGTCCTCTGCGACCCAGGCCTCTGCCATCCTCGCCATCGGCAACGGGTGGGCAGATGCACCGGAAACCACACGGATGGTCGACTGGGCGCGAGTCCAGCCATCCAGGTCACTCCGGCTGGTTGGCCTGCACCTGCTGCAGCGCGGCACTACGTCAGGAGATGCCGCACTGTATCGTCCGGAGGAACGAGACTGGCTGCTGTCCTTGCTTCGCCGAGAGGACCTCCTCTCCGGTCCGTGGCCCGCAGCGGACCTCGTCAACATCGCCGCCACCGGGGATGCGCAGGCAGCGGAGTTCGCGCTGGAGACCTTGCAGACGAACGGTCGCAATGGTGGCGACCGTGGCCTTGCATGGACCCTGGCGTGCAACGCCTTCGCCGGCGACAGCCGCTTCAAGGCATGGGTGGCTGCTGAGCTCGCAGACCCGGAGGAAGGCGGGCTGATCCTTTTCGACGTCGGCATGATTCCCCAGCAGTGGCGCGACGATCCGGCATTCGCTCAGGCTCTCCACCCTTACGTGGACACCGGATTGCGGAATATACAGCCCTACCGCGTAGCCGGCCTCGCCACCGCGCTGCCACCCGCTGAGGCCCAGGTGGTGCTGTTGCGCGGTCTGGACGCCGCCCGGCCGTACGCCGCGGCCCGCACGTTGGTCGAGCGGTACGCAGACGACGAGTACGTCCGGACCGTCCTCTCCAGCCGGCTTCGCGGCGACTTCGCCGAAGCCGCGCCGATGGCAGGCGTAGCCATCGACGTGCTTGGTCCAAGGGAGGGTTTTGCCGTCCTGGTGTCCCTGCTGCGCCAGTCCGACGCGCATGCGCAGACCGAGGAGCGCGTTGTCGTTGCTCAGGCTGTGGCCGATGCCTGGAAGCAGTTCGAGACTGCCGTCCGGGAACCCGATGCCGAAACCGAATCCGCGAGGGAGGCGCTTGCCAGCTACGACCCAGCCGAGCTGGCGGCACTGTGCACCGCGGTTTCCCCCCACTTCTTGATGTGGCATGTCCCAGCGGTCATCAACGCCTGGCCTGAGCAGCCGACTGTCCGTGAGTTCGCCGACAAGCTCATCCACGACACAAGGCCCATCTCGTCAGGGATTTCGGACACCATTCCAGCCGCCATCCTCAGGGCCTACTGCGGCAGGACCGACGAACCCTCTCTCCTGATCGTCAACAAAACTCTCAACCTGCTCAAGCACATCGAACCAGAGCTACGCGAAGTTCTGGCATTCGAACTTGCACGCAGCTCACTCGCCGCGGCCGACCTCCTCGGCGTGATGGTGGCATGGAAGAACGAACCGGATACCGGGATTCGCCGGAACGCCTTCATCGGGCTGATCCAATCGATCAAACGCCACCAGCAAGCCCACAACAACCTAATGGGCTCCGGCGCACAGACGCCCGAGATGGAATGGCTGCGCGGTGAGATCACGGACGAACTGTGCGCCTACGGCCCTGAACTCGAAGAGCGCCGCCAACTGGCGTGGATCGGCATGCTCATGCTCGGTGACCTCACACTGATCGACAGTGTCAGGGAAACCCTCGGTTACCCCGGTGTGCCCGGCGTCAGACTGGATGTCCTCCACGACGGTGACGTGGATCAGATTCTTGTCGACCTCGTCGCCGAAAACTGGGAAGGACTGCACGCTCACTTCGGCGATGGGATCTTCGAGCGGCTGAACGGAAAGTCCGACAGTCAGCGCCGTACCGCCAGCGAAGAACGGCGCCACGTTATGTCAGCGCTCGCAACAGTCGTTTCCCGATATCCCACCATCGCCGAGATGCTCCGCAACGAGGCCGAAAGTGATGCAGACCTCCGCCAGGATTGGGGCTTCCTGGTGTGGGCCAAAGAAGAGAACAGAGGCGACGAGGGAGTCCTTCGTTCGATCGTGGCAGCGCTCAACCGAACGGGCCACCATCGGAAGGACCAGGTCCTCGACTCGGTGCTGGACCGCGACAGCTGGAATGTGCCCGATGAGGTGTTCAAGGCCATCCTCGCCGAGGACGCCGTTGACACGCGGTCAGGCCATGCCTTTGTAAACGAAGAGCTAGCCGCCTACACACAACTGTTTCCAGCGGACAGCTTGTCCATCGCCGCGCTCCGAGACCTCGAAACGTGGTTCGAAGCAGACCCCGCAACCCGCGAGCGGCTCGACTGGAGCGAGATGTTGGCCATCGCCTTCGGTGCAGCCAAACCGCAAGATCTTCCAGCCCTTGCAACCCGCGCTCACACGCGAATCCGCATGGGACTCTCGGACCTCTACCTACCCATGTTCGCGAAGCCACTGATGCGGCGGCTACGAGTGGACGCGGACGCCATCGAGGCATTCAAGGCCGCCCTAAGCGACCCAATGGGTATTCGCGAGGACAGCCCAATACTGGCGGCCCCCTGGGACCCGATTGCCGACGCACAGCCGGAAGCGCAAAAGTTGCAACGCATCTATCTTTTCGCCGTGGTACTGCGGCAAGCGGGTGCCCTGCCGCAGCTGGACGCGACAGAGGCCATCCGCGTCCTCGAATCCGCGTCACCAGATACTGTCGTGCACAACCCCTTCACCAACCAGGAAGGTCCGCTCTGCGTAGCCGTACTTGACCTCGCCGCGCGCTGACACCGTGATCGGTCTTCAGCGTCGGTTGGGCGAACAGACAGTAAAGGCTCGACCAGCGGACCGAGCGCGGCAACTACGTCGGCCACATCGCTGGTGCCCCTCCCTCGCCGAGTACCGCCACGGCCTGGAAGCGGCTGGCGTCACCGACATCAAGATCACTCCGCCCCACCGGGCCGCCGACGGCATGCAGTCATTCATCGTCCAGGCCGTCAACCCTAGGACCGCCCAGCCGAGGGAGCACGCCACCAACGCGGCATCCGAGCCAAACTCCACAGGCGCGGTGGGGCCGACAAAGCTGACCCACGCGGACCCGAAATCCGTACCCCCGCCCGCTAAACCGCGGGTCCGGGTGCGGGTCGTTTCAGGTTCAGGATTCCGCGAACCCGCGCGCCTCACTCCGTGACGCCCGCGAAACCCTCAACGTCCTCCTGCGCTCGCGGACCCGAGCCGCATACATCGACACGACCCACCCCGTGGCGACACTCATCAAACGTCTTCATCCTCTCCCCCGACCGCCAGGCTGAACTCATCGCCCTGCTCGCCTGCGCCACCGCAGAGATGATGAGGCACCAGCCCGGCTTCATCTGCGCCAACTGCCATGCCTCCCACTCGGTAGGGCGTCCGTCACCTGCCCGTCAGTAACGCCTTTCGGGACTCGGGTGGTGTCACGCATGGTCCGTTGGTTGTCGCCGAGGAGCCTGGGGGCATCGATGAGCCCCGGAGCGGGGTCGGGGCGGCCCTGCACATATGCCAGACGGGAAGCGGCCAGATGGGTCAGTCGGGCCGCCTGGAGCGTTAGCGAGCGACGGGCACCGTCTGATACCTCACCTCGCTCCAAGAAGAGTGACGAGATGCGGGCGATGGTCGCTGCGCGGCGTGCGATGCGCACGTCGGCATGGCCGTGCTCTGACCGCGTCTGTTCGTCCACGAGCGCGAACCGCATTGAAGGGGGGTGGGGGTGGCGCTGTGGGGGGCTTTCTCGTTCAAGGTTGTGCCGAACCGGCTGCGTTCGACGGCCTGGAGGTATGCCGCGCGTTCGAGCCGGTTCAGGAACTCGGCCGCGGTCTTCCTCTCCGTCCGCTCGGGATGCTCGCTCAGTTCCCACAGCGGCCACAGCTCCATCTCCGCGACCTCTTGTACGTCGAGGATGCCCATGGCGACGGCGTTGGTGGGCTGCGTCACCAAGTGCCGTCGGACACGGATGCGGAGCCCCTCGTGGGCCTGACCGACGTAGATCGGTTCGCCGTCGTAGTCGAAGAAGGCGTAGCAGCCGTACCGGGCATCCGTCCACCTTCGCCCCCGCGAATCCTCCTCCGCCAGAGCCTTGTTCAGCATCGAACGCAGGCGCTGGACCCATCTCGAACGCCCGGAGTGTCACATGAGCGTCCGGTCGAGACGGCCGGGAATGACAACGCCAGGACGCGATGCCTTGACACGACCAATTTGCGCCACGGGCCCTGGCGGGACGCGGTCTCACCGACCGAGATAGAGGAATCGCACGTAGCACGCGTAGGACAGCCCGCGCTGCCGGACCTTGACGGCCGCCAGAGAGGCGCTCAGCGTCCCGTGGAGCGCGCTGTTCTGCTGGAGTGTGACCGTGCGTCGGCTAAATTCCTGCCGCTGTTGCCGGGCCCGGTCGCCTGCCAGCGTGTTCTCCCGAGCGAGCCGTTCCTGGCCGGCCTCCAGCTGCTTCCGCGCCTGCTCGCGCAAGACGTCGGTCTCGGACTCTACAGCCTTGCGCCGGTCGGTGAGCTGGACCCGGCGGCGGGCGATGCCCTGCTCGATCGACTGCCGCTCCACCGCGGTGAGGGCGGCCGGCTGCCGGGCGACGGCGGACGCAACAACGGATTTGCGCCAGACATCGAGGGCGATGGCCTTGGCCTCGCCGATACCGTGGACGTTGATGACGCGGCCGCTGCTCAGCACGAGTACGGCGCCGGTGTTGTTGTAGGTGCTGTTCTGCACCGACCGGTAGCCCGTGAAATCAGCTGCCGTCCGAATGCCAGCAGCTGCGAGACGAGCGGCAAGTGTCGACCCGATGCCGTGCGGCGGGGACTGGGCGATCAGCCGTCGGCCGAGCTGATCCCGGACGTACGCGGACTGCTTGTCGGTGAGCGCTTTGGCCAAAGCCTTGCGGAGTTCCTCCGAGAGTCCGTCGATCTTCTTGTCGAGATCGCGCTGCTTGCGGACCTTGCGCTTCTCGGCCTCCTTGAGCTCGGCGTGGTATTGGGCTGTGAGCTTGTCCTGGGCCCGCGGGAGGGCGGCGGCCCGCTTTGTCTCCCCCGCGTCGAACTTCGCACGGTCCTTGCGCAGCCTCTCGGCTGCCTTGGCCGGGTCCTCGAGCTGGTCCAATTCGTTCGTCAGCCTGACCAGGGCGGCCCGTGACTGTGCCCGCTCCACGCGGCGGCGCCGGGCGAACGCGGTGAGCGCGGCAGCGAAGACGAGGGGCACCCCGAACCCGAACAGTGGCGTCTGGAATCCGGTGACGATCATCAGGACGGTCGCGGCCAGCGCGAGCGGCCAGAGCACGGCCATGACGGCGTCCAGCGGTGTCCGGGTGCGGAAGCCGTCCGGTGAGGTGGCGGCGGGCGCGGCCGAGGGCGGCGCGGCCTGCTGGGGAACGTGCCCGGTCATCCAGCCAGGCAGTCCACCCGTACCGGGAGAAGCGGTCGGGGGGACGGCTGACGCCGCGGTGGTCGTCGTGGCGGAGGTCCGCTGCTTCGGGACGGCCTGGGCGAGCGGGGGAAGCAGGTCCAGCGGTTGGGAGGCCAAGGACCTCACGTGGTCCGCGAGGCCACTCACCGTCGGATCCGGGTGGGCGAGCAGCGTCTGCAGCCCCGTGGCGCCGGCCGGATTCTTGAAGTCTTCCTCGGTGAGCAGCAGGAACTCACCACTCGGCTCGTGCAGTCGGTTCCACAGTGCGGGGTCGGCGGCGACGGCCTTGAGCGACAGGAAGATGACCCAGGCGGAGAACCGGTCCAGCGCCGCCCCGAAGTCGTCGTTCCCGCGCATGGGCGACTGGTAGTTGCGGTGCCCCCTCTCGGTGCCACCCAGGCCGGCCAACGCCGGCACGTACATGCCGTCGTAGTCGACCAGGCGGAGGGTGTCATCGCCTGCGACGAGCAAGTTGCCGTGCTGGAAGTCACCGTGGGCGATCTCATGTGCCGACAGATCGCGGGTCAGGGACTCGAAGCGGTCGGCCAAACGGTCGACGGCGAACCGGTCGGCGTGGTTGTCGTCGAGCCAAGAGGACAGAGTTACGGCATCGATCCACTCCATCTTCAGGACCGGATAGCGCTCTTGGCCCACGCCGATCGCGTCGGGCAGGTACTCGAAGCCGAGATTCCACTGCTGGGAGAGCTCGGCCGAATCCAGTTGCGCAAGTCGGGCGCTGATGGCCTGGTAACGACGCTCCTGGTCAGGGATGTAGCGGGTGAAGCATTTGACCGCATACCGCTGCCCCGAGGTGACGGAGGTCAGCGAGAACACGCTCGCGAAGGCGCCGGAGATGGCCCGGGGCAGACCTAGCTTGGTCAGTTCCGGCCGTGCGCCCTTGAGCTCGGGGTGCCGGAAGCACAGTTGCGTGTGCTGCAGTGCCTCCGCATAGGCTGCACCGCTGGGGAACTGCCGCTGCGGACCGACAGACGTGACCACGTTCACCGCCCTTCGAAGTCGATCCGGACAACCGCCACATCGTCGTTCCGCAACTGCTGGCACTCCCGGAGACCGTCCAGCCAGTCCATAAACCCGCCCAGGTCGTCAGGCCCGGAGAACTCCAGCAACTGACGTACGGCGCTGTCCCGGTCGGAAGCCGACAGGAACCACGCCGCCAGTGCGTCGGTCATCAGAAACAGCCGGTCTCCGGGGCCGCACCGGCCCTCGGCGAGCCGAGTACGGCAGGCCAGCAGTGCCACGTCGTGGTTACGGCTGCCGAAAAGATTGGGGGCTGTACCGAACTCTTCGGCAGCCGTAACCGGGAACGCCCGTACCAACCGGTCGTCGCGCAGATGGAACAAACAGCTGTCCCCCAGGGCGGCGGCACGCCACCGCCACGCCGGTTCAGACGCTTCGGAGTCGGAGCCAGGGCCAGGATCGGAGTCTGGGTCGACGCGCACAGTGAGCAAGGTCGCGTAGGCGCCTTCGGCGAGCTTGGTGTGCTCGTACCACTTCAACGGGCGTCCTTCCGCGACTCGCACCTGCGTGTACTGCGCGAGCCAGGGATCCCACTGAGCCACGGCCGACGACGCGAACTCCTCGAAGGCGGCACCGCCGGCCAGCACGTCGGGCCGCTCCATGGCTTGTTCGGCCGCCACGCGGGACAGCAGCCGGGCCCAGTCCTTGGCCAGGGCACTCTCCGTAGCCCCGTCGCAGACGCCCACAGTGAGCGGTTCCCGCAGCATGTAGTCGTGTGAGCGGCTGGGGAGCACAACGACGGCGTCCTCGCATTCCGCTACCGTGCTCCCGTACTTGGGGGCTACGAGGTGCGTGACGTACACGCAGCAGGGTGGGGTGATCACCGCAGTTCAGTCGCGCGGGTGCCGATGTCGAGGAACTGGACGACCGTGGTGATGTCCGCGTTGTAGACGAAGCCGCGGGTTGTGTCGCTGACCCGCTGGCCCTGCGAGGCGGCGTACGAACGCATATGACTGGGCAGAGGGCTCGACATGGAGAAGAGGGTGCGAGCGTAGCTGTCAGGGAGACCGTCGGAGGTGTCGGGGAATGCGGTGGGTGTTCCGCCTGCGGCGGAGACGTGCAGGTTGAACAGCAGGGCCGCGCCGTCGGCCGTGGCGTGCGAGGTAATGGCCTCGGCAGCCGCAGTGGGGTCGCCGTCGGTCGACTCTCCGTCCGTCAGGTTGATGACGATCGGCGGGAAGCTGGCCGGGTAGCGCTCGGTCCAGCTGGCCACGAGGCTTTCGGCGTACTGAAGAGCACGGTTCATCGGGGTTCCGCCATGTGCGACAGGGTCCATCCACAACGGGAAGTTGACCGTGGTCTCGGCCAGACCACCTGCGCCGTCGGGCACCTTTTTGCTGCGCTCGTCAACGCGGGCCGGGTTGTCCGCCACCTCGCTGAGTGGAACGATGTCCCGGCCGGCGAGAGAGCCCGCGAACGCCGAGCCGACGGTGGCGCCGTAGCCGATGACCGCGACGTGGAAGTAGTCGCGTACGCCTTCTTCCTTTGCGCACTTGACCGAGAGCTCGGTGAGGAGCCGGTTGATGGCATCGGCGACGACATCAGCCTTCTGCTGGGGGACTTCACCGCCGATGGGATCGCTCATGGAGGTCGACTGATCGACGAGAAAGATGATGCTCGTCGGATTGCTGCGGCTGATTTCGGCCGTGTACGGCACGTTGCGCTCCTGGCGGACTGCGAAGAAGCGGTCGGCGGAGGAGCTCGCGAAATGCTGACCTTCCGGTTACCCGCGCGCACGCCGAGACACCGAGATCCCCCCGATCACATCGTAGTGCGAGGACCTCGGCCTATGGGTGGGCGTATCCAAAATGGGCCTCGACGAGGTCCTTCACCTCGGCCCTTCATCAGCCGACCAAGGCATCACCTCGGCCACGCCGCCCCCGACTGAACAGGCTCAGTCCCGACACCTCTCCTTCGCCGTCTGGCCCAACACAGGGCGATCGAGACAGTGGCCGCTGGTGAGTTAGTATCAGATTCCTGATGTGGCCACGGAACTTGATTGCCGCCCGAAGGTGACCCCTCCCGCCTGCCGGGTCCATTCGAGGCCATCCGGCCAAACAGCAACCACCTCCTCGACCGGGGTCTCTATCCTGCCGAGAAAGCGGCTGCTTCGTGGTGACGAACCGTCATAATGCACGTCGGGCATGCGTCCCACATGCGTCGCGTGCGTCGAACATACGCCTGGGAATCGCCCGTAACGACCCCGACGCACATCACGCACAGGCCCCGGACATACAGGTCAGGCGTCCTTCTTCTCCGGCTCAAGAATCGCCACGCACTCCACATGGTGCTCATTAGAAACCGGTCAGTCGGCGGGCTGCTCGCCCCGCGTGTCATCGTCCAGTCTGCCGTTCGGGACCGTAAGGACTCCATCCCTGCAGATACGGCCTCAGCTCCTCTGGTGTCGGATCACGCAGAGTCGGCATCCCCCAAGGCTGGCCCAAAGGGTCGATCGCCCGCACGTAGCCACGTGCCCACTCCAGCCAGCGTCGGGGCGCAGCCGGATCCGACTCAGTCGGAGCGCTGCCCAATTCGGCAAGACGACGTTCCAGAGCGTCGCAGTACTCACCCTATTCAGCAGCCTCCCGCCAGCGCCTTGCCTCTTCGTGAAGCACCTCGGCGAGTTGATCCCGAACCGCTCGTTCCTTTGCCTTCGCCATGGCCGCCCGCCAGCGAACCTCACGCTCGTCCCTGGCCCGTTCCTCGCTCTCCCTGCGCTGGGCATCCTCCAGTGCTCGCTCCTCGATCTCCCCGAGAATCACGCCCAAGGCGTCCTCAAGCACCCGGTCCTTCCGATCTCGCCAGCGGCTCGGCCGGCTGGACCGACCGTGGCCAAGCTCTACGACGAGACGTGCGGAGCGCTCCGGATTCGTGGACTGCGGGAACTCCTGCCTGACAGTGACGGTGCACGTGAAGCCGCCGCCGACCACGTCCACTCCGCCGTCGCGCCGCGAGAAGTACGACCGGCCTTCCCTCACTTCCTGCCCTCGTCTCATCGCCTCGGCGGCCAGCGCCTGCAGTATCAGGAGTGACCTACGGCGGAGCACGGGCGGAATCAGCAGCCGCCCCTCATCGTCCCTGAGCGCAGCCACAGCTCGATGGAGGGAACCCAGTCGCGTGGGGACCGGGACCACCGATGTGTCGTCTTTCGGTCTCTGGCTGCGTGAGTTGGGATGCGGGCCTTCCGTAAGGAATATCTCCAGCCCATGTGCGCCGAAGTGGGCCTTCTCGATGCGCTTGCCTTGCGGTTCCAGGCCGTGCCGCTTCGCGTAATCGACGACGCGCCGCCATTCGGCGACCTCATCGTCATCGGGGTCGGCGAGACGGACACGCCCCTCTGCAACCAGGCACGCGACCAACTCCTGCGCCTTCGCGCGGCGAGCCCGAGCGATGGGCCGTTCACCGTACGGCGTCGGATGGCGCGTTCGGCCCGTGGCTTCCCGCCTCCCGCCTCCCGCCGCCTTTCGCCGGTGCCGGTGACCCGGCAGACACCGCCTGGACACCACCGTCTGCAAACGCCGGGTCGTCGGGATGATGACCACGCCGAAGGTAGAACCGGCCGGCCTCGGTGACCCCCGCATGGATATCCCCGTTACCTGTGCTGACCCGCAGAAGTCCACGGTCGCGCAGGGCATAGGCCGAGGGCCAATCCCCCGGTGCCCAGGCTCCGGGTTCTTCACCGACCGCCAGCCGTTCGAGAAGCGCGCGTTGCCGTTCGTTCAAGGCGGACCACGGATGCACAGTCACCAGCCCACACCGCACCCCCACGCTCTGCATAGAGCCGAAAGAGTGACCGTCGGCAGTGGGAGTCTTCAGGGACTTTTCTGGGACTTCCGGCTGCATCAACGCGCACGAGCGTGAAACAGCCGAAAGACCATTCGTGCAGGTCAGTAGCCTGCAATCGCTCGTCGCAGCAGGTCACAGGGTTGACTGGTCTCTTCCGGGACAAGTGACCACGGACTCCTTCGCCCCCTGCGTCCCGCCGCCACCTTCGGCAGAAGCCCCAGCGTCGTCAGGCCATTAGGTGGCTTCTGACCTGCGCCATCTCGCCGCTTGGGTCGAGCACGTGCCCCCGCACCGGCCGGCACCGACTACGAGCAGGTCGACGGCCAGATCGTTATCCCCCCAACGACAGCCATGCGCAAGGGAATTCAGCCAGTGGCGGATGTACGCGTGGGCGGCGGCCACCGGGTCGAGGTCACCGTCGGGGAGCCGGTTACGCTTACCGCCCTCGTCGGGGAGCCGGTTACGCTTACCGCCCTCGTCGGCGTTCCGCCCGGGGCCCGGCACCCTGGTGGCGCTGGCGTGGGGCTTCGACGGCGCCGGAGACTACCCCGTGTCCGAGACCGGACTGGACGGCGCACAGCCCAGGCTCACGGTCGAGACCTCCCACACCTTCACCGAAGCAGGCACCTACTTTTCGGCCCTGCGGGTCACCAGCCAGCACCAGGGCGATCCCACGACTCCGTTCGCCCGTGTCCAGAACCTCGGACGGGTCCGCGTCGTCGTTCGGCAATCCTCATCACCCATCCTGATGACCGATACGGCATGACGCGTCGGGTGCTGGAAGACGAGGGGAAACGTTGCGGACCGGCACCCGGAAAATCCCGCAATGCACCAGCACCTCGCCCGATGGCCGGGAACAGGATCCGCCGCACCTATGGAAGTGCCACACCATCGCCTCGATCAGCATGAATCCCAGCAAGGTCGGGCCGTGCGACTGCGCGCACCTGGTACACGGTTCCGGGACAAGCCCGAGTCGGTCGCCGCCCCGTTGTGTTCGCGTCGCCCACCGTGCAACGGCCGAGCAGTTGGGGCACGCCCAGAACGTCGATCGATGCTGATCGGAACAGACGTATTCTGACGCATCATTGACCACTGTGAGCCATACAGGAGCCTCTGTCCCTTCAGTATCAGATAATGCTCTGGCTCCCGGTGGTCGTAGGCATACGCCGCCCCGTGAGCGGGGGTTGGGACCGATGTCGGGAGTGCGATGCAGCTGACCCATGCCGAAGTGATCAATTTCCGCGCCCTGGACAAGGCTGATGTGCGGATTGATCTGGAGACCACGCTCGTCGTGGGGCGCAACAACAGCGGCAAGACATCGTTCGTCAACCTCTTCGAGAAGTTCCTCGGCGAGGACGACACACGGTTCATGCTGGAGGACTTCTCCACCTGCCGGATTGGTGACATCGACCAGGCACTACAGATTTTCGGCGAGGCGCAGGGACATGCGGCCGAAGGCGATCAGGAGACCCGTGAGAGCCTGCTGGCGAAGGCATACGAACTCGTGCCGTCCATCCGGCTGGGACTCACGATCGAGTATGACGAAGACGATGACCTCGCTCCGCTGACCGACGTGATCCTGGACCTCGACGACGCCTGCTTCACGGTCAAGATCGAAGCCGCGCTGGAGGCATCACGGCCGCACGACTTCCTCAAGGGCTTCTGGACCGCAAGCCAGCGGCGGAAGTCCGATCCCATCAAGTGGCTGCGCAAGAACTTCTCGGACTACTTCGCGCCCGTCTATCGGGCAGTCAGCCCGGTGGACGAGAAGATGACGAAGGAAATCAAACGCAGTGCCGCGCAGGCGATCATCTCGGTCAAATTCGTCTACGCGCAGACGAAGGTCGACGACACACCGGGAGACAAGGCCCGCACCCTGTCTAAGACGTTCGAGACCTACTACAAGGTCAAGAGCGGTCCTGAAGGCCGCCACCAGAGTGTCGAGCGCATCGAGGATGCCCTCGCTGCCGCATCAATGGAGCTCGACACCGGCTACGAATCGCTGTTCGACCCAGTCTTCGAGGACCTGCGCAGTTTCGGAGTCGGGACCATCACACCCGTCGAAAAGCCCCGCATCGTGTCTCTCATGGAGGGCACGGGCATCCTCAAGGGCAGTACACGGCTGCAGTATCCGTCCGGAGACGGGGACTTCCACCTTCCCGAAGGCCACAACGGACTGGGCTACAGCAAGCTGATCTTCACCATCCTGCAGATCATCAGCTTCCACCAGGCTTACGAGCGTGCTGCCCCGAAGCCGGCGCTGCAGGTGCTGTTCATCGAGGAGCCGGAGGCACACCTGCATCCCCAGATGCAGGAGGTCTTCATCAAGAACATCCAGGAGTTCATCAAGCGCAAGGCTCCGTGGGAGGTGCAGGTGGTCATCACCACGCACTCTTCCCACATCGTCGCCAGCGGCGGGTTTCATACCGTGCGGTACTTCGACCGCTCCGAGCCGGATGGCAAGGTCAAAGACCTCTCCACCTTCCAGGCCGCGGT
The DNA here is from genome assembly GCF_024213665.1 of Streptomyces sp. A3M-1-3. GTDB lineage: Bacteria > Actinomycetota > Actinomycetes > Streptomycetales > Streptomycetaceae > Streptomyces. The sequence goes on along the minus strand of NZ_JANAVP010000026.1, from coordinate 35,637 downwards.
CAAGGCAACCCCGCAGGGCGATGAGACTCTGCGATTCCTGCGCCAGTACATGGTGCTGCACCGGTGTGACATGTTCTTCGCCGACAAGGTGATCCTGATCGAGGGCACCGCCGAACGGCTGCTCCTGCCCGAGATGGTGCGCCGGTGCGCCCCCGACCTCTTGCACCAGTACGTGTCCGTGATCGAGGTGGGTGACGCCTACGCAGTCCGGTTCAGGGAGTTGCTGGCCTTCCTGAACGTGAAGACACTCGTCATCACCGACATCGATTCGGTCTGCCCCAAGCACCAGAAGTCGTGTCCACCCGACAGTGGCCTGCCCGTCACGGCGAACTCGACGCTGAAGAAGTGGCTCCCCGGAAAGTCAACCATCGCCGGGCTGCTCGCAACGTTCCCGGCCGACAAGGAGCAAGGCCAGGTCCGCGTTGCCTACCAGATTCCCGAGCGAGAAGCGGGGACGTGCGCGCGTAGTTTCGAAGACGCTTTCATCATCGCCAACGCCGACGTCCTCGCCCGGGACTTCACGCAGTTGGCCCTGAAGAGAGCTTTCCTCACGGAAGTACCGGCCGACCCCACCCGCGACGATATCGAAACCAAAGCCTTCGATATCGCGAATCACCTCAGCGACCACAAGACGGACTTCGCGTTCGACGTCATGCTTCTGGACGGCTGGACCGTTCCCCGCTACATCGCCGAAGGACTTCAGTGGCTCGCGTAGACACCCTTGAAGCTGTCATCGAAGAACTGGAGGCCCGCCGGAGCTTCCTCGTAGAGGCCGGCGCCGGCGCAGGCAAGACCACCACCCTCGTCAAGGCCCTGCAGTTTCTCCTCAACCGCCATCGCGCCCAGCTGGAGGCGAACGGCCGGCGCATCGCGTGCATCACGTACACCAACGTCGCCAAGAGGAAGATCATCGAGCGTATCTCGGCTGACCCGCTGATGGCCGTGGGTACTATCCATGAATTCCTCTGGAGTGTCATCCAGCGGTACCAGCGTGAACTCTGGGAGCACGTCCTCGCCTACAACGAGACGCTGAAGAAGCCCGAAGACCTCAGCGAGCTCACCGCACCCCCCGTCGTCGAGTACTCCGATCGAGGAAGGAAGCTGAGCGAGGGCCGCATCTCCCACGACGAAGTCATCGCGCTCTCGCTCCGCCTCGTCGAAGCTCATCCCAAACTCGCGCGGATCATCGTCAGCCGGTTCCCGTTCATCTTCGTCGACGAGTACCAGGACACGTCGCCGAAGACGCTCAAGCTGCTGCTGGACCACCTGGCGGGCACGGGCAGGGAAGCATGCGTCGTCGGTCTCTTCGGCGACTCCATGCAGAAGATCTACCCATCGGGCGTGGGGACGGTGACCCACCCCAAGCTCAAGCCAATCACCAAGCACGAGAACTACCGGTGTTCGCCGCCCGTCGTCGAAGTACTCAACAAGATGCGGCCCGAGCTGATCCAGAAGGCCGTCGGAGAGCGGCAACAGGGCGAGGTGTACCTGTTCCTCAACGCCAGCACCGCGGCTGGCCCTCAACGGCTCGAAGTGGCACTCACTGCGCTCGCAGAAAGAGGCTGGACACAGGAGAACACCAAGTACCTCATGCTCACCCACCGCGGGATCGCGGGCACGCTGGCGTACCCGAACCTGCTAGAGCAGTACCGACGCGTAAGCCGCTACGGACCCGATGACCTCATGGCCCGCAACGAGCCCTACATCCAGTACCTGACGCGCATCGAGGCACTATGCGCGGCCTACCACAACAACGACTTCGCGGAACTGACCAGCCTGCTGGGCCAAGGCAGAACCCGCATCACCAAGCACAGCCACAAACGGAGCATCAGCCAAGCGATCCGCACACTCAACACCGTCCGTGAGACCGGAACAATCGGCGACGTGCTGGACCTCATGGCCGACGGCCACGTCCTTGCCATGCCCGGAAAACTCAAGGAACTCGAACGACGAAGGAACGCGACAGACCTGGATGAGCGGGGCCAGCGGCGAGCCGACTTCTCAAACGGCCTTCGCGAACTGTCCTACCAAGAGGTCATCAGCGTCACACGCTTCATCGACGAGCAGACCCCGTTCTCAACCCAACACGGTGTCAAGGGCGACGAGTTCGAGAATGTTGTCGTCGTCACCGACGACCGCCTCTGGAACATGTACAGCATCAGCAAAATGCTCGCGGGCACCGACTCCGCGGACCGCTCCCAGCGCTCGCGCAACCTCTTCTACGTCAGCTGCTCACGAGCCCAACACGGCCTGGCCGTGGTCTTCCTCGACGATCTACCTGAAGAGGCAGAGGCCACCGCACGCGGCTGGTTCAGCTCTGGCGTTATCCATCCATAGAAGCGTAGGCAGGCCCCTACGAGCCGATCCGCAGAGACAGATACCATCCAGCCTCACACCCCTCCCCGCACTGATCGATCGGACAATCTGTGAGCGCTGCTGGTTCCGTCGGGCGGATCCAGCCCGCTCGCCCCGGTGATCCTTCCCGTGTCGGCCCCTACCGTGTGGTCGGCCGACTCGGTGCGGGCGGCATGGGAACCGTGTATGCCGCGCTCACGGACGGTGGGGACCGGGTGGCGGTGAAGTTGATCCATCCCCTGCAAGCGGGGGATCCGGAGTTCCGGGCCCGGTTCCGCCGTGAGGTTCGGCTTTCCGCCCAGGTTCAGGGCCCGTTCCTGCTTCCGCTCCTGGCGGCCGACCCCGATGCCGACGCCCCTTGGCTGGCGACCGCCTACGCCCCGGGCCCCACCCTGGCCCAGCACCTGGCCGCCCACGGACCGCTGACCGACGGCACCCTTTACGCCTTCGCTACCGGCACCGCGCAAGCCCTCGCGGCGATCCATTCCGCTGGCGTCGTGCACCGGGACGTCAAGCCGCAGAACGTGCTGCTGACCCAAGCCGGCCCGCGCGTACTGGACTTCGGCATCGCGCATGCCGCCGACGGCACCAGCGTCACGCGCACCGGCGTACTGACTGGCACCCCGGGCTGGATCAGCCCCGAGCACTATCGCAGCGGCGTCACCGCGGCGGAGGGTGACCTGTTCGCCTGGGGCGCGCTCGTGGCCTATGCGACGACCGGCCGACTCCCCTTCGGCACTGGCACTCTCGAAGCAGTGGCCTACCGCGTCACGTCGGGCAGACCGGATCTCGACGGCATCCCCGAGGCACTCAAGGATGTCCTGGAGCAAGCCCTCGCCAAGGAACCCGCCGAGCGGCCGGCCGCCGCCGAAGCCGCAGAAGCCTGCGCACGGCTGCTGGCCGCGGAGTCCACCCAGCTGCTCAACGGCCACGCGGTGGCAGAAGCGGGCAACAACCCGATACTCGTCAGGGAGTTGGCCACCGCGCAGTGGTCGATACCCGCCCCGGACGACCCGTCCTGGCCCCTGCCCGCATCCGCCCCTCCTGGAAGATCCTCCCGGCGCCAGGCCGTTGTCGCCGTCCTGGTCGCGGCAGCCGTCGTCGGCGCGAGTGCGGGCGGCGTGCTGGCCTTCCGCCATGACGGGAGTGACACGGATACGACCAGCGGTTCCGAAACAGCCGCCTCAGCGGCGTCCACGGGCGTTCATGACTCCGGTACGGCATCCAGTCGGACGCCCTCCGCCGTACCCGGCACAGAGCCGACCGGCCAGGCGGCAACCGACCCGCGTACCGTCCCCGTCCCCGCCGACCCGCTCGCCGACGTGGCCGATCCCGCCTTCACCCGCGCGGACGACGAGACCCAGCCCGTCCCCGGCGAGTGGCGCGCCAGCCGGGACGCCGACGGCACAGCCGAGCAGGAGGTCGCGGCCGCCATCGTCGATCAGGTGACAGCCATGCTCACCACGAAGGACATGTCCTTCATGACTCCCACGGTGACGTTCAACCGGCAGGCGCAGACCGTGATGGTGACCGGTGGCCCGATCTCCACCCTGACCGACGACTACAAAGAAGTCTTCCGCCGGGCAGGCGAGATGGCCGCCTGCGTCACCCTAGCCCACCGGCTCAAGGACGCGCCGACCAGCTGGCAGTACGGCCGGTTCTCCGTCTACTGGAAGGACTACGACGGCCAGGACGAGGCCACCATCCTCGGCTTCGGCAGCGCCACCGACGGCTGCTACGCCGGGGAAGCCGGACGACGCCAGGGCACGGACGAAGGCATCGTCACCGCCGGGCTGCCCAGCGGCGACAAGAACGAAATCCGTGTCGCCGGCGACACGGTCAAGGCGATCACCACAGCCTGGAACACACGCGTCGCCGAAGGCTACGGCCTGGAACCCTTCGACCGCGACGACGCCATCACCCTCGGCTTCGACCCCGTCGAAAGGATGATGTACGTGTGGGCCTGGGACGGCTCAGGCGCCCTCTCCGGCCGCGCCCAGCAATCCCACTTCCAGGAAGTCGTCGCCAAAACGGCCTGCCCCAAGCTGCTCGCCGAGTACAACACCAACAAGCACTGGAACTACACCCACTGGACCATCGCTGCCTACCAGGGAAACAGTGCATGGCCCCAGCTCTTCGCCTCCGGCGACTGCCTGCCCACGGACGGCCGCCCATGACATCGCAGCCGATAGTTGCGGCACCGTTTCCAAGTTGCCCCACTGGCTCGCGCCAGGCAATGCTGTTCCAACGCCGGTTGTGATCCTCGGTCATCCCTGAGCCCACCCCGGTGGAGGACCGCTGTCCAGGCCGGCACACCCACCATCTCAATCAAGGCCAAGGTCCGGGCCATGCGCGGACCGGCCTCCATTCGCAGCCGGCCCAACCCTCATTTTCCCTGTTCACGACGCCATAAAGGATGTACCACCAGCAGACGAAGAACTTGCTGGGACCTCCTCCCCTGGCCAATCTGCTGCAGTCACTCAGCGTGCCTACTACAACCCGTCGGACAGACTGGCTACCGCGGCGAACCTGCCCACCAAACGGTCCAGCTTGGGGAGAATCTGGGGAGTATGGGCGGCGCTGGGGAGCGCGTGGGGAGATTCGACTGCATAACGCGGCACGATTCTGAACGACGCTGAAAGACTCATCCGCGCAGGTCAGAGACCAGCAAAGCCGCATCGCCGCAGGTCAGCGCCACCATGTAGACAACTTCATGACGTACGTACCGAGATCGTCGGCCTCGACAATGCCGGGGAGCGAGCCGCCCTCACGCAACGGCGTGACGTAGCGGGTCGCGATGACTTCGGAGAGCATCCGACCAGGTTACTGGGACCTGCCGAAGAACTTCCCGGGCGTTTGAACGGCCCGCCACGGCCGCTCGTACAACATCGCGAACCGGCCGTACGAGGGCCGGCCGTGGAAAGGGAAGCCACCATGACCGGATCACAGGTGCCCGAGCTGGTGCTGTGCCGCCGTACCGTCGTCGCCGCTGTGGGTGCCGCCGGGCTCGCCGCCGCGTTGACCGCGTGCGGGGGTTCGGACGACTCCTCGTACGGCGGGTCCCAGAAACCGGCCGAGAGCGGGAGTGGCGCCGGGGCGGGTACCGGTACCGAGCTGGCCAAGACCGCCGACATCCCCGAGGGCGGCGGCAAAGTCTTCGCCGACCAGGGTGTGGTGGTCACCCAGCCCACGGCGGGACAGTTCAAGGCGTTCTCGTCCAAGTGCACCCATCAGGGCTGCGCGGTGAAGGACATCGCGGACGGGACGATCAACTGCCCCTGCCACGGCAGCAAGTTCGACGCCACGGACGGCTCGGTCAAGGCGGGACCTGCCACGCAGGGGCTGCCCGCGGCCTCGATCGTCGTGGAGGGCGACGCGATCAAGCTCGCCTGAAAGTGAGGATGTGACGTGGTGACACTGCCGGTGGGTCTGACCCTCCGCCTGACGGACGTCTCGACTGTCCTGCCTGGGATTTGTCGGCCCGCCGGGCGTCACCACGCACGCGGCCGGACGGGCGCTTGTGACCTTGTAGGAGCATCCCGGGGGCCGGGCGCCGCGCGGCGCGGTCGCGTCCAGCAGGCCATGACGTCCTCGGTCGTGGTGATGGTGGCGACAAGGGCAAGGGTGTTCCGGATCATCGCGGGGGTGTAGTCGGCAGGCACCCCCGCGATGGCGTCGGACGGCACGACCACCGTGTATCCGAGGTTGACGGCGTCGAAGACGGTGTTGGGGACGGCGACGTTCGCGGACACGCCGGTGACGATGAGCGTACGGCAGCCAAGATTGCGCAGCAGGGCGTCGAGGTCGGTGCCCGCCATGGGGCCCAGACCGTGCAGCCGCCGTACGACGAGGTCTTCGTCCGCCACCTCGATCGGATCGGCGATCCTGACGGCCCTGGTTCCGGACAACTGCTGGACCGGAAGCCGTTCCGCGGCCCGGAAGAGCCGGGCGTTGCGGCTGGCCCCCCGGCCGTCGGGCCGCCGCTCCGCGACCGCGTGCAGGACCTGTACGCCCACCAGGTGCGCGCCCGCGACCAGGCGGGCGACCCGCGCGAGCGCGCCTGAGGTGCGCGCCTCCTTGGCGAGTTCGGGCAGCGCGCTGTCTTCACCCACCACACCCTGCTGGCACTCGACGGTCAGGAGGGCGGTGGTGGCGGGGTCGAGCAGTTCCATGAGCTCTTCCATCGACGGCATGACTCCCCCTGCTTGTGTCGGGCCCCGGTTGCACCGGGCCGGGCGCGCGAGGTTAGCCACCATTGCGTGGCGAGGGAAGAGAGCCCATCCTTTCTGACACCTAGTCAGCTACGAGTGAGTACGAGTAGAGGATGGTCGCAGATGGTCGCCACACAGCGGCGGGGCCGCCGGATCATGATGACGCCGGGCGATCTGGACACGTTTCTCGCCGAGCGGCGCACCTGCCGGGTCGCGACGGTGTCCGAGGACGGACGGCCGCATGTGAGCGCCCTCTGGTTCGCCTGGGACGGCAGTTCCCTGTGGCTGTACTCGATCACCCGCAGCCGGCGCTGGGTGGACCTGCGCAGGGACCCGAGGATCGCGGTGGTCGTCGACGACGGCGAGGAGTACGGCGAGCTGCGGGGGGTGGAGCTCTCCGGTACGGCCGTGTTCGTCGGCGAGGCCCCGCGCACGGGCGCCCCCTGCCCCGAACTGGACACCCCGGAGAAGTTGTTCGCGCGGAAGAACTTCGGCCTGGAGAGCATGCCGCACGACGGCCGCCACGCCTGGGTGCGGCTCACTCCTGACGCGATCGCGTCCTGGGACTTCCGGAAGCTGGGCGACGGGTAGCCGGTCTCACCGCTGGTCGTCCGTCAGCTGTTCCCCGGCCGACCGCAGCGCATCCACCGCCGCCCGGATCGACGGCCGGCGGTCGGCGTCCGCCCGCCACACCACGTAGATGTGCCGCCGCACGGTGTCCCGTACGGGCACCAGCCTGACGCCGTCCGGCACGGGGCCGCGGCCGAGCCGGGGTGCCACACAGACCCCGAGGCCGGCCGCGATGAGCGCCAGCTGCGTGTGGTGCTCCTCGGCCATGTGCGCGATGCGCGGTTCGATGCCCTCGCCGCGCAGCGTGAACATCAGCCACTCGTGGCAGAACTCCCCCTCGGGCCAGGAGATCCAGTCGTCGTCGGCGAAGTCGGCGAGGTCCGCCACCTTCCGGTCCGCGAGCGGGTGCCCGACCGGTACGGCGACATCGGCGGCGTCATCCAGCAGAGGCGCCCGCACCAGCCCGCCCGGCACCGGCAGGCGCTTGTTGTACCAGTCGAGGACCACAGCGAGGTCGAGCTCCCCGCGCACCACACCCAGTACGCCTTCCGAGGGCTCCATCTCCCGTGAACGGACCCGCAGTTCGGGGTGGTCCGTCCGCAGCGCCGAGAGCGCGGCCGGGAAGAGTCCACGGGCCGCCGTGGGGAAGGCGCCGATCCGCAGCTCCCCCACCGCCCGGCCGCGCTGGGCCTCCACGTCGGCCTGGGCCAGCTCCACCTGGGAGATGATCCGGGCGGCGTGATCGGCGAGCAGCCGGCCGGCATCGGTGAGCCGGACGCCGCGGCCGTTCTTCGCGAGCAGCTGCTGCCCGACCTCGCGTTCCAGCTTCGCCATCTGCTGGGACACGGCCGAGGTCGTGACATGCAGGCCGTCCGCCGCCCCGCTCACGGAGCCGTGGCGGGCGAGGGCGTCCAGGGTCCGTAGCCGCTCCAAATTCAACACGTAAGCAATGCTAAGCGATCCCTCGAAAGAAATCTCACTTGTCCTACAACGTTCAACCCGTCATCGTGAGGGCCATGAGCGCTCCCACCACGCCCGGCACCCTGCCTCCGGCAACCCTCGCCCCCGACACCACGACCGCGGCCCGGCGCCCAACCGTCGACTGGCGCATCAGGTTCGCGGTGCTCTCGCTCATCTGGGGCTTCAGCTTTCTCCTCATCAAGGTGGGCACCGAGGCGTACGCGCCCTTCCAGGTCACCCTGGGGCGGCTGTTCTTCGGCACCGCGGTGCTGGCCGTCGCCATCGCCGTGAAGCGGGAGCGACTGCCGCGCGGCGCCCGTACCTGGGGGCACCTCATGGTCTCCGCCTTCTTCCTCAACGCCCTGCCGTTCTCCCTCTTCGCGTACTCCGAGCTGACGATCCCCTCCACCCTCGCCGGCATCTGCAACGCCACGTCTCCGCTCTGGGGCATGGCGCTGTCGATGGTCGCGCTCTCCGAGGACCGCCCGACCCGGCGCAGGGTCGCGGGTCTGGGCATCGGCTTCATCGGCGTGCTGACCGTGCTGGGCGCCTGGCAGGGCTTCTCCGGGCTGGACGCGACGGGCACCGCGATGGCGCTGCTCGCCTCGCTGAGCTATCCGGTGGGCTGGATCTATCTGCGCCGGACCCTGGGCGGCAGCACCGACTCCGCCCTGTCCATGACCGGGGCACAGCTCCTGCTGGCGACCATCCAACTGGCCGTGGTCACCCCACTGTTCACCAGTTTCCCGACCGCGTTCCCGCTGGTGCCGACACTCGCGGTGCTCGCGCTCGGCGCGCTGGGCACCGGACTGGCCCTGCTGCTCCAGTACGGCCTGGTCGCCGAGGTCGGCCCGACGACCGCCCAGATGGTCACGTACTTCATTCCGGTCATCGCGACCGCCGCGGGTGTGCTGGTCCTGGGCGAGGCCCTGCACTGGAACACTCCCGTCGGCGCGGCCATCGTCCTCGCCGGCGCCGCCCTGACCCAGAGCCGGCCGAAGGCCCGAACCGCTCCCGATCAGTCGTAGCGACGCTCCGGCGCGGGCCCCGCTGCGGACGCCAGCGCCTCGGCCACCGGCCCGATGTCGGCCGGGGTCATGGGCGAGACGGTGAGGCGCACGCCGGGGCTCGCGGACATCCTGAAGCGCGCCCCCGGGGCGACGGCCCAGCCCGCGTGCAGCAGCCGCGCCACCACCCCCGTCTCGTCGGGCACCGGCACCCACACGTTCATCCCACTGCGCCCGTGGGCCGCGACCCCTCGCTCACCGAGGGCCGCGACCAGGGCGTTCCGGCGCTCGCCGTACGACCGCGCGACCGCCGCCGGATCCACCGCACCCGAGGCCCACAGATCGACAACGGCGTACTGCAGGAGCCTGCTGACCCACCCCGGCCCGAGCCGCTGGCGCCCCCGCACCCGGTCCAGGGTGACGGCGTCACCGGTCAGCACGGCCAGCCGCAGGTCCGGCCCGTACGCCTTGGCGGTGGAGCGCACCAGCGCCCAGTGCCGCGTCCCTCCGGCGAGCGGACGGAGCGGCAGATCGACGATGGCGTGCCCGTGGTCGTCCTCGATGAGCAGGACGTGCGGGTGCGCCGCGAGGACCGTACGCAGTTCCCGCGCGCGTGAGGCGCTCACCGCCCCGCCCGTGGGGTTCTGGGCGCGGTCCGTGACGACCAGCGCGCGGGCCCCCCGCCGCAGCGCCCGGTCGACGTCGCCGGGGAGCGGTCCCTCGTCGTCGACGGTGACCGGGACCGCGCGCAGCCCCAGTGCCGGAACGAGGTCCAGCAGGCTGCCCCACCCCGGGTCCTCGATGGCCACCGCGTCACCGGGCTTGAGGTGGGCCGCGAGTACGCGTTCGATGGCGTCCAACGATCCGGAGGTCACACAGACGGGCCCGTCCGGCACACCGTCGGCGTCGAACGCGGCCCGCGCCATCCTCGCCAGGTCCGGCACTACGGCTTCCTGCCCGTACAGGCCGGGCCGCTCCGCATTGCGCCGCGCGGCGGCGGCGAGCGCGTCCCCGAGCGCGGGCAGCAGGGCCGGGTCCGGGTTTCCGGTGGAGACGTCGCGTACGCCGTGCGGTGCGTCGACCCGGATGGACTCGCGGGGCGTGCTGGCCGGCCGGGGGCGCACCCGGCTGCCCCTGCGTCCGTCGGTCGCGATAACCCCGCGCTCGCGCAGGATGCGGTACGCGGCGGCGACCGTATTCGGATTGACGCCCAGGTCTGCGGCCAACTCCCGCATGGGCGGCAGCAGTTGTCCCGGCGCCAGCTCACCCGAGCCCACCCCGAGTTCCACACTCGCGGCAATGTCCGATGCGCGGCGCCCGACGATCCGATACTCTCCTAGCACAAACGAGATTATGCACTAGTGCAATGGAGAGCGCAATGCCGGACACCTCCGCCGCCTACCGGCCGACCGACCGTACCGTCCCCACGCGCTCGCGCCACCGTGCCTCGTACGACCGCGAGGTCGTGCACGCGATACTCGACGAGGGATACGTCTGCCACCTCGGATTCGTCCGTGACGGCGCGCCGGTCGTCCTGCCGACCCTGTACGGCCGGGTCGGCGAGCGGGTGTACGTGCACGGCTCGACCGGTTCGCGCCCCCTTCGGACGGCCGGCCAGGCGCCCGATCCGGGCCTCGCCGTCTGCCTGACCGTCACCCATGTCGACGGCCTGGTGCTGGCCCGGTCCGCCTTCCACCACTCCCTGAACTACCGCTCCGTGGTGGTGCACGGCACCGCCCACCAGGTCACCGACCCGGAGGAGCGCCGGACCGCCCTCGACGCCCTGGTGGACCAGGTCGTGCCGGGCCGCGCCGCCGATTCCCGTCCCGCCAGCGACAAGGAGCTCGCCGCGACGGCGGTACTCCGCCTCGACCTGGACGAGGTCTCGGCGAAGATCCGCACCGGCGGCCCCAACGACGAGCCCGAGGACCTCTCGCTGCCCTACTGGACGGGAGTCGTCCCCCTCACCCGCGGTTACGGCGAGCCGGTCCCGGCGGACGACCTCGCCCCCGGCATCGTGCTCCCGGACTACCTCACCACGTCCTGAATCCAGGCCGACCGGAGCCGGTGCCGGTCCGCCCAGGTGGTGATGGCCGCCGCGATGGCCTCGGGACGGTCCTCCGGCGCGAGGTGGGCAGCCGGACCGCAGTGTTCGGTCTCCAGGCCGGCGATGTGCGCCGCGCACCAGGCGGCCATCTCCTCCCCGACCATCAGAGTGGGCGACGAATCGAAGGTCAGGAGCAGCTTCGGCACGTCCGCGCTGCTCGCGAGCCAGGCGTCGTAGGCCGTGATGCGGCCGACCACGTCAGCCGGTTCACCGTCGAGCGGCATCGCGCGGGGCCACTCGAGCAGTGGGCGCCGGCTGTCGCGGGTCGGGTACGGCCGGCGGTACGCCGCCAGATCCTCGTCGCTCAGCCCGCCCAGCACGGTCTTGCTCAGCGCCTCTTCGATGAAGACGTTCTGGTCGAGCACCAGCGCCTCGCCGGTCCCGGGCGTCCGGAACGCCTCGAAGCGGGACCGGGCGGCGGCCGGGAACTCGTCCCAGGTCATCGGCCGGACAATCGTCTCCATGAACGCCATCCCGCGGGTCCGCCCGGGGTGGCGGGCCGCCCAGTCGAAGGCCAGCGCCCCGCCCCAGTCGATGCCGACGAGCACAACGCCGTCCAGCCCGAGCCGGTCGATCCAGGCGTCGAGGTAGCGGGCGTGATCGGCGAACCGGTAGGGCACGTCGGGCTTGCCCGAGCGGCCCATTCCGATCAGGTCGGGCGCGAGGCAGCGGCCGGGATCGCCGATGCGGGGCAGCACGTGCCGCCACAGATACGACGACGCCGGGTTGCCGTGGAGGAACACGAAGGGGGTCCCGCTCCCGCTGTCTTCGTAGTACATCGTCGAGTCGAGCACATCGATCGTGGGCATGGCAAGCTTCCTTCACCCGAGGGAATGTTGGCTGCACCAACGTTGGCCGGACCCACGATAACATTGATTGTGGGTCCGGCCAACGAATCGGCTAGTCTGCCTTCATGGACACGACGGCTGAACACCGCGCTCCCGCCCGGCTGCGGGCCACCCCCAGCTGGCTGATCACCCAGACCGCCACGCACGCTTCGCGGCTGGCGAGCGAGGCGTTCGACACCGTCGGCGCGCGGCGCTACCACTACGCCCTGCTGGCGGCGTTGGAGGAGTTCGGCCCGGCCAGTCAGGCAGAACTGGGGCGCCGGTGCGCGATCGACCGCAGCTATGTCGTCGAGGCCGTCAACGGACTGGCGGAGAACGGCATGGCTGTACGGACCCCGGACCCGGCCGACGGCAGGCGCAACATCATCACGATCACCGAGGCCGGGGAGCGGGAACTGCGGAAGATCAGCGAGAGGCTGGCCGAGGCGCAGGACAAGCTGCTGGCCCCGCTGTCCCCTGCCGAGCGCGAGCAGCTGGCGCAGCTGATGGCACGGGTGCTGGATCACCAGACCCGCGGCTGACCACCGAGGGTCAGGCCGGCGCGGCTGCCCGGCGCGCCACGGACGCAGTCCGCGCCTCGGCGAAGGCCAACCCCGCCACGGCCGTGAGCAGCAGCATCGTCCCGGCCACCGTCGCCGCCGTGAGCCGCTCGCCCAGGACCGCCACCGCGATGACCGCCGCGCTCACCGGCTCGATCAGCATGATCACGGAGACGGTGGCGGCCCGCACCGCGGCCGCTCCGGTGAAGTACAGCGCGTACGCGAGAGCGGTCGGCACGGTCGCCACGTACACCAGCAGCCAGACCACCCGGCCGAGGTCCGCGGTGTGCGGCAGCAGCCCCTCCGCCAGGCCGAGCGGCAGGAGGCACACCGCCCCGACCCCGAAGGCCCAGGCCGTCGTCGACAGCGGGTCGGCGCCACCGCCCTCCCGGCCGAGCCAGCGGGTCTGCAGCGTCATGGCCGCGTATCCGGCGGCGGAGAGGAGCGCGTACGCCACGCCCAGCGGGCGTACGGCTCCGCCGCCGCTGCCGAGCACCAGCACCACGAGCCCGCCGAGCGCCCCGGCCACGGCCGCGATTCCGCCGCGTCCGAGCCGCTCACCCATCGCCAGCCGGGCGCCGACGGCGATGAGGACCGGTCCGGCGCCCAGCGTGACGACGGTGCCGACCGCGAGCCCGGTCTCCTGGACGGCGGCGAAGTAGGCGGACTGGAACACGGTGAACGTGACCCCGGTGACGGCGATGCGCAGCAGCCGGCGCCCGCGCGGCTCCGCGGCCGCGGGAGCCTTGCGCGGCCGTACGCTCTGGACGGCGAGCAGCACCGCGAGGCCGCCGGCGCAGCGCCAGAACGACAGCGCGACGGGCCCGAGGTCACTGACCAGGTACACCAGCGAGGCAGCGGCGCCCGCGGTGCCCCAGGCGGCACCGGCGACGACCAGATAGAGCAGGCTCCGCCCGACGGGCAGTCCGGAGGCGGGCAGGGATGTGGAAAGGGAAGTGTTCGGCACGTGGCTTCTCCGCGGAAGACAGGAATGGTGGCCGCTGATCTCCGTAGGCGGGCAGCGACGAGCCGCTCGGGGACTGCCCGAGCCCGGTCTTCGTCTTCGACAGCGCCGCCCGCGTTACGCGGCAGGCGGCGGAAGTACGGTCGAATGCATGATCGTCACCTTACGTTGTGCTCCGCTCGAGGGACAACTCGCCGTCCGCGCCGCCGGCCTCCGCACCGGGGCCGCCCGCGGCCACCGGCCCCGCGTTCGCCTTCGGCGTCGACGACTGGGCGATGAACGCGCCCACCAGCACCACGGCTCCGCCGATGATCTGAGGCGCCGACAGATGCTCGCCGAGCAGCACCCAGGCCAGCACCGTCGCGATGACCGCTTCCAGGCAGGCCACCACTCCGGCCACCTGCGGTGAGAGCCTTCGGACCGACACCACGCCGGTCACGTAGGCGATCACGGTCGCGATCAGCACGACCCAGCCGAGCAGCAGCGCCGCGGGGACCGGGGTGCCGTTCATGTCGGCCCGGCCGGCCAGTACGGACCAGTCCATGCCCCACGGGCGCGCGACGGCCGTCAGGATGACCGTGCCGATGAGCAGGCCGTACGCGATGACGCCGAGCGGGTCGGCCGCGTCCTCGCCGCCGCTGCCCTGGTCGGACAGGATGAAGTAGCCGACCTGGCAGCAGGCCGCCCCGAGCGCGAGCAGCAGACCGACGACATCGACGGTCAGTCCCGACCACACTTCGACGACACAGGCCAGGCCGCCGACGGCGAGGATCACTCCGACCGCCGCCGCCCGGGTGACGGGCCGCCGCTGCACGAACCGCACCCAGCCGAGGACGAGCGCCGGGGCGAGGTACTCGATCAGCAGCGCGACGCCGACCGGGATACGCGATATCGACGCGAAGTAGAACGCCTGCACACCCGCGATCGCGAGCAGTCCGAAGCCCGCCAGCAGGGCGGGTTTACGCAGCAGCAGACCGCGGTGGCGCCAGGCGAGCGGTGACATGACGAGGGCGGCTCCCGCCACCCTGAGCCAGACCACATGCAGCGGGTCGAGCCCCGCTTCGATCAGCGGCTTGGCCGCGACACCTGATCCACCGAATGCGAGCGCCGATCCCAGGGCGAGTCCCAGGCCGACGCTCCTTCCCCGAGACGCTTGCATCGGGCCATCATGACAGCACTCGTCATGACCGTCATCCCTGTGACACCTGTTGAGACGGCCCCCAGATCCGGTCGGCCGGCGCGTCCGCGTCCACGCCCGCCCGGCGCAGCACCTCGACCGCCCGGCAGCCGCGGTCCGCGACGAGCGCGGCCAGCAGATCGAGCCCCGCGACCGGCTCACCGCCGCGCCGCCGCGCCCTTTCCAGCGCGTCACCCAGGACGCCGGCAGCCGAAGGCGACCAGTCGGCGGCAACGGGCTCCCGGTGTCCGGGTACGACGGCGGGGACGGCGGCCGGGACGACGCCCACCGCGCCGGAGCCCTCGACCGTTCCCTGCCATCGGAGGCCGTAGCCGATGCTGCGCTGGACGAGATAGCCGAGCAGCCGGGCGAGCCGGGTGCCGCCGAGCGCCGCCCGAACCTGCCGATCCGCTTCCAGCAGCGAGTGCAGCAGATGCGCGGTGTCGGTCTGCCGGTCCCCGTCACACAGCGCCCGTCTGCGCGCACCGGCCACCACCGTGGCCAGCTCCTCGGTGAGACGGGCCTCGATGTCTGCGCCGGCCGGTCCGGGCAACCGGACCGGCCGAGTAGGGCTTTGCACCCCTCCACCTCATCAGCCACGGCCGCGCGGAGCATCCCCGCCGGGGAGCATCCGCGCATCCCGCGGAAGCTGGGCACACCTGCCCGCGCCCTCCTCCGCACGGATGAGATCAGCAATTTCTGACGGCCCATCAGTATTGAATGTTCCGCCGCCTGCGGATACGTTCCGCGCCACCGTCAGACCCGACACGAAGGGGTGGTCGCATGGCCGAAGTCAGCGCGGAAGCACGCATCGAGGCACCGGCCGGCAAGGTCTGGTCCCAGCTGACGGACTTCAGTACGTACGGCCAGTGGAACGCCACCCACACCAGCTTCCCCAAGGGGGAACCGGACTCGCTCGAAGTGGCGTCCACCTACGAGGAGAACATGAAGCTCATGGGCTTCCCGGCCGAGGTGACCTGGACCGTCGACGAGCTGGAGCCGGAACGGCTGCTCGTCACCAAGGGCAAGGGCCCGATGGGCGTCAGCCTGGGCATGCGCTATTCGCTCACACCCGACGGGGACGCCACCCGGGTACGTATCGACGGCGAGTTCACCGGCGCCGCGGTGTCGCTGATGGCGGGCAAGCTCAAGGACTCCGCGACCGCCGCGCTCCACGAGTCGCTGCGCAAGCTGGGCGGCCTGGTCGCCTGACCGCACGGGCGCGCCGGGCCGACTTGGGCGTAGGAGCGCCGGAGCGCCGAAGCGCCGGCAGACAGGAAGGCACCCCGCGGACCGGCCGCGGGGCGCCTTCCTGCGAACCGGCTCAGTGCTCGTCGGCCAGGATCAGATAGAGCTTCTTGCGGGCGTCGTTGATCACCGAGACCGCCTTCTGGCGCTGTTCGGCGGTGCCGGTCTTCCAGACCTGCGCGAACGCCTCCATCAGGCCGAAGCCGGCCTGCCGGATCTCGTTCATCATCTCCCAGTCGACCCCGCGCCCGGCCTCTTCCCACGGGGCCTGCGGCCCGGCCTCGGCCTCGGCGCGCCCGGCGTCGGTGAGCGTGAAGAGCTTCTTGCCGCCGTCGCTCTCGCTGGTGATCAGACTCTCGTCCTCCAGCAGCTGGAGCGTCGGATAGACCGAGCCGGGGCTGGGCTTCCACCCCCCGCCGCTGCGCTCGACGATCTCCTGGATCATCTCGTACCCGTGCATCGGCCGGTCCTTCAGCAGCGCCAGGATCGAGGCGCGCACGTCTCCGCGTCGCGCCCTCCCCCGCGGTCCGCCCCGGCCGCCGCGCCCGCCACCGAAGGGCCCGCCGAAGGGCGGCCCGAACGGCCCGAAAGCGGCGCGCCGACCCTCGAAGTCACCCCGACCCTGATGTCCGGGCCCGCAGTGTCCATGCCCCCGACCATGTCCGCGTTCCTGTCCATGTGAACTCATCGCTACGCTCCTTCCATCGGTTGATCAGTCGCGATGCGTCAACGATATATCGGAACCGTACGCTTGACAATGCCCGATCCGTGCGAAAACAGGCCGCCCACCGACAATTGGCCTTGGCCTGCGGCTTTGCCCCGCCTCTAAGTTCAGGTCCATGCGGATTCGAATCGTCGACGCCTTCACCGACCGCCCCTTCGCGGGCAACCCGGCCGGAGTCCTGCTGCTGGACGCCGCACCGTTCCCCGACGACCAGTGGCTCCAGCAGGTGGCCGCCGAGGTGAACCTCTCGGAGACGGCCTTCGCCCATCCCCTGCCGCCCGGCGGAGTCGCCGACTGGGCCCTGCGCTGGTTCACCCCCGCGACCGAGGTCGACATGTGCGGCCACGCCACCCTGGCCACCGCCCATGTGCTGCGCACGACGGGGCTCCTCACGGGCACGGTCCGGTTCGCCGCGCGCTGCGGCACGCTCACCGCCACGGTCCGGGGGGAGGGCTCGTACACCCTCGATTTCCCGACCTCGTCGCTCACCCCGGTGGAGACTCCGGACGGGGTCGCCGAAGCGCTCGGCGCCGACGTGCTCTCGGCCCACGCAACGGCCGACCACATCGGCGACCTGTTGATCGAGCTGGCCGACGAGCGGACCGTACGCGCCCTGTCACCGCACCTCGCCGGGCTGGTCGCACACTCCAAGCGCGGCATCATCGCCACCGCCGCGGCTGAGGACCCGGCCGGCGGCTGCGACTTCGTCTCGCGCTGCTTCTTCCCCGCCGTCGGGATCGACGAGGATCCCGTCACCGGCAGCGCGCACACCGCACTCGCGCCGTTCTGGTCCGCCAGGCTGGGCCGTACCGAGCTGACCGGCCTCCAGGCATCAGCGCGCACGGGTCTCGTACGGACGTCCTTGCGGGGGGACCGGACGCTGCTGACCGGGGACGCGGTCACCGTCCTCGACGGAGAACTGCTCACCGCTCCCTCGCCTCACCCCGTAGGGAGCCAGCCCACCTTGCCGGCCAGCAGCGCGTAACCGACGAACGCCACGATGTCGAGGAGCGCGTGGGCCGCGACGAGCGGCCCCACCCGCCCCCACCGCCGGTACAGCAGCACGAACACCACGCCCATCACCATGTTCCCGATGAAGCCGCCGATGCCCTGGTACAGGTGGTACGAGCCGCGGAGTACGGAACTGGCGACGAGCGCCGCCATCGGCGTCCAGCCCAACTGCCCGAGCCGGCGCAGCAGACAGCCGACGACGACGACTTCCTCCAGGACGGAGTTCTGCAGCGCGGACAGGATGAGCACCGGGAACTTCCACCACACCTCGGGCAGCGCCTCCGGCACCACCGTCAGGTTGAACCCGGTGGCCCGCGCCACCAGGTAGAAGGCCAGCCCGGCGCCGCCGATGCCGGCGGCGACGAGCGTCCCCCGCCCCAGGTCCTGCCACGGCCGTGTCCGGTCGAACCCGATCGCCCGCAGGCCGGCCCCTTCCCTCATCAGCAGGTGTGCGACGAGCAGGACGGGCACCAGCGCCGTCGCGATGCCGAACAGCTGCCACGCGAGATCCAGCCACGGCCGGCCGGGCGCGTACGAGCCGTTGAGTGTGGCCGCCTGGTCTTTCAGGCCGCCCGGCTTCGTCAGCGAGCCGACAAAGCTGATCAGCGACGACACCGCGCTCGCCCCGAGCGACAGCGCCAGCACAAGCAGCGTCTCGGACCGGAAGACCCTCCGGGGGCCTTCCGCCTCACGCCACGATTCAGCCACGCGTTCCGCCTCCGCCTGCACGCCCGCCTCCTACGGCCATCCCCGCGCCTGCCGGGGAGGTCACAGCATGCCCGACGATCCCCTGCTCCACCGGAACCGGGGCTCGCCTTCGGCAGTTCGCGCGCTGTCGGTCCTCAGCCGCGGATGATCCCGGGAGTCGCCCGGGTGCTCAGCCTCAGCCGCGGCCGGCCGTCGCCCCGGCCGGCGTCGAGAGCCCCACCGGCCAGGTGTGCACCGGCTCCCCCTCGTGCATCAGCTCCGCGTACCGCCGGGTCGTGGCAGCCAGCGCCTCGTCCCGCTCCAGGCCGGCCTCCAGCGCCCGGTGGTACGTGTCCACCTGCCAGGAGGCACCGTTGACCCGGCGCCTGCACCGCTCCTCGATCACCCCGAGGTAGAGATCGCGGTCCGCGGGCTCGACCCCCCACGCGTCCAGGCCGGCCGCGGCGAGGGGGAGCAGCTCGTCCCGTACGAGAGTGACGGCCGGGAGGGTCGCGATACCGGCGGCCCTGCCCCGCCTCGGCCAGCGGAGCCGGGCGTCGATGCCGTAGCGGCACGCGGTGTCGAAGTTGGCGGCCGCGTCGGCGAAGGGGAGCCGCGTCCAGACCGGCCGGGAGTCCTCGGCGAGCGCCCGGACCATGCCGTAGTAGAACGCGGCGTTGGCGACGACGTCGGTGACCGTGGGCCCGGCGGGCAGGACGCGGTTCTCCACCCGCAGATGTGGCATGCCGTCGGCGACTCCGTACACGGGCCGGTTCCAGCGGTAGACCGTGCCGTTGTGCAGCACCAGTTCCTTCAGGTTCGGTACACCGCCGTCGTCGAGGACCCGCAGCGGGTCCTCCTCGTCGCAGATCGGCAGCAGGGCGGGGAAGTAGCGCAGGTTCTCCTCGAACAGGTCGTACGCCGACTCCACCCACCGCTCACCGAACCAGGTGCGGGGCCGGACGCCCTGCGCCTGAAGCTCGGGCGGCCTGGTGTCGGTGGCCTGTTGGAAGAGGGGCGGCCGGGACTCGCGCCACAGCTCCCTGCCGAACAGGAACGGAGAGTTGGCGCCGACGGCGATCTGTACGGCGGCCACGGCCTGCGCGGCGTTCCACACATCGGCGAAGCGTCCCGGCGTGACCTGGAGGTGCAACTGCACGGAGGTGCAGGCGGCTTCGGGGGCGATCGAGGTGGAGGTGCAGGTCAGCCGCTCCACGCCCTCGATGTCGAGGGTGAAGTCCTCGCCGCGGGCGGCGAGGATCTGGTCGTTGAGCAGCATGTAGCGGTCGACGTGGGACAGATTCGCCGAGACGAGATCGTTCCGGGAGATCGTCGGTAGAATTCCGATCATCACAATGCCGGCATCGACCTCTCCGGCCTTTCGATGCGCATACGCCAGACCCGTGCGCAACTCCTCGGCAAGCTGATCGAAAACCCGCCCGCCGAGCCGGTGCGGCACGATATTCACTTCCAGGTTGAACATTCCGAGCTCGGTCTGAAAATCCCGGCTGGCGATGCGCTCGAGCACTTGCGCATTCATCATCCTGGGCATGCCGTCGGCACCGGCGAGATTCAGTTCGATCTCCAGCCCCATGAGATTCTTCGGCCGGTCGAAGCGCTTCTCCTTCAGGAGTCGCGCCAGTCCCTCCAGACACTCATGGTGCTTCCGCCGGTACCGTTGCCGATCGGACAGGTCGAATCCGCCTGCCACGACCTTCTCCCCCATCGAAGCGTCCCTCCTCGAGTGGGCAGCCAGCGGTGCCGGCCGCTCGCGTCACGGTCGATGATGCCCACCGAAGTGATCGACAACGCCCCGCGCGGGCCCGTCGGCCGCTACGCTCCCCAGGGTAACGGCCCGGCACATTCACCGGGCATGAAGCGATGTGCAGTTACCATTTCCAGACCCCTGGTGAAAAATACCGACGATTTTCGGCCGTCCGGCTCCGGTGAATCCTGCGAGGTCAGGGCCCGAACCCGTCGAAGAATCGGGACGAATACCTGCCGAGCGAGGCCTGATTCGGCCTTGTCGGCAATACGCGGGACAGCTAGCCGAAACACTGCGTGAACACGCGTCGTATAAACTCGACAAACGAGGCAGAGAGTTGGCGCCCGGCCATTGCCCCACGGCCCCCCTCTGGCCCCAGAATGCGACAGCGCCGTCCGCACCTGCCACGCTTCACCGTGTCTCCCAAGTGAGAGGCGTCCCACCATGCCGCTGCATGTCCCCCCGGCTCCCGCGCCCGCCTTGCGCAGCGTTCTCGCGGCACTCGGTTCCCCCACCGCCGTGCGCGAAGACCGCACCCCCGCCCTCCGCGCCGCCCAGGGGCCACTGAGCCCCGAACTCCCGCTTCCCGTCCATGTACTGGACCGGATCACGGCCCAGCCGCCGCGCACCCGCCTCGCCGGATGGCGCTTCCTGATCCATTGCGGCGACCGCCCCGTGGCGGCCGCGGACACCATGCTCACCCCGGACGGCTGGGCCTTCGCGCACTTCTTCGAGGGTCCGTACGTCAGCGCGACGGAACGCGCGCTGCGCCAGGCGGAGGCCATGACCTCTCACTACCAGCCGCGACTGCTGTCGGTCCCCGAGCTGTACATGCTCACCCTCTGGCTGCACGGCGCGGTGGGCGCGGACGCCTCCGCCGGCGGCCCCGCACCCGCGGACCTGCTGGTGCCCCTGGCCCCGGCACCGCCCGGCATCGCCGCGCACCGGCCGCACCGCGTGGCCGATCTCCTGCCCGTACTGACCCATCGCCTCTCCGCGGTCCCCCTGCTCGGCTCCCCTGCCTGACACGGCAGCAGGGCGCCCCGCGACCGGATTCCGGTCGCGGGGCGCCCTGCTGTCCGGCCCCTTCCACCCCGTCCGGACTAGTCCGGTCCGGCCACCTCGAACCATCCGAAGAGACGGTGCACTTGAGCTGAACCGTCCGCACGGGTGATGCGTCGTTAATCAGTAAGGAAGAGCTGCCGGGAAATCCCTGCGGATTGACGCCCGTAGGGCAACACTGGGGACCGGACCGACCGACTGATTACGGGGGGCGGCCATGAACACCGCATCGAGCCGCAGGACACTCACCACACCGCAGCGAAAGAACGCATCCATGTGCCAGCACCAGCCAGCGTGCCCGTCAGCCGACTCCGCCGACCGGGAGGCGGCGCACGTCGTCGCGCACCACCCGGAACAGGGCTGGAGCCTGCTGTGCAACGGAGTCCTCCTGTTCGAGGACACCGGGGAGCTGCTGCCGGACGGGCAGATCATCGCCCCGCACCGGCCGCTTCAGGTGATGAAGGCCGCCTGACCCGGCCGGGGCGGGCGGACTGGCGAACCACGAACAGTACGGCGAAGGGCCGGCCCGGAGATCTCTCCGAACCGGCCCTGACGCATGCCCGCGGGCGGACGCGCCGGACGTGTCAGTTGTCGTACTCGTCCAGCGGGGGGCAGGAGCAGACGAGGTTGCGGTCGCCGAAGGCACCGTCGATCCGACGCACCGGCGGCCAGTACTTCTCCGCCGCCGAGACGCCGGCCGGGAAGACCGCCTCCTCGCGGGTGTACGCGTGCTCCCACTCGCCGCCCAGCGCGGCCGCCGTGTGGGGCGCGTGGTGCAGCGGGTTGTCGTCGGCCGGCCACTCGCCCGAGGCGACCCGCTCGATCTCGCCGCGGATCGCGATCATGGCGTCGCAGAAGCGGTCGAGCTCACCGAGGTCCTCGCTCTCGGTCGGCTCGATCATCAGCGTGCCGGCCACCGGGAACGACATCGTCGGCGCGTGGAAGCCGTAGTCGATCAGCCGCTTGGCGATGTCGTCGACGCTGACGCCGGTGGCCTTGGACAGGGGCCGCAGGTCCACGATGCACTCGTGGGCGACCAGCCCGTTGGGGCCGGTGTACAGCACCGGGTAGTGCGGCTCCAGTCGCTTGGCGATGTAGTTGGCGCCGAGCACCGCGACCTGGGTGGCGCGCTTGAGGCCCTCGCCGCCCATCAGACGTACGTACGCCCACGAGATCGGCAGGATGCCCGCCGAGCCCCACGGGGCGGCCGAGATCGGGCCCACGCCCGTCTCCGGTCCTGCGCTCGGCTGAAGCGGGTGGTTCGGCAGGTACGGGGCCAGGTGCGCCCGGACACCGACGGGGCCGACGCCCGGACCGCCGCCGCCGTGCGGGATGCAGAAGGTCTTGTGCAGGTTGAGGTGCGAGACGTCGCCGCCGAACTTGCCCGGCTGCGCCACGCCCACCAGCGCGTTGAGGTTGGCACCGTCGACGTACACCTGGCCGCCGGCGTCGTGCACGGCCGCGCAGATGTCGGCGACGTGCTCCTCGAACACGCCGTGCGTGGACGGGTAGGTGATCATGAGCACGGCGAGCTCGTCGCGGTACTGCTCGATCTTGGCGCGCAGGTCTTCGGCGTCCACCTCGCCGTCGTCGGCGGTCTTGACGACGACGACCTTCATACCGGCCATCACGGCGCTGGCGGCATTGGTGCCGTGCGCGGAGGACGGGATCAGGCAGATGGTGCGCCGGCTGTCGCCGTTGGCCCGGTGGTACGCCCGTACGGCCAGCAGGCCCGCGAGCTCGCCCTGCGAACCTGCGTTGGGCTGGATCGACACCTTGTCGTACCCGGTGACCTCGGCGAGGCGCTCCTCCAGCTCACGGATGAGCGTGAGGTAGCCCTGCGCCTGGTCCACGGGCGCGAACGGGTGCAGCGCCGCGAACTCCGGCCAGGTCACCGGCTCCATCTCGGTGGTCGCGTTGAGCTTCATCGTGCAGGAACCCAGCGGGATCATGCCGCGGTCCAGCGCGTAGTCGCGGTCGGCGAGCTTGCGCAGGTAGCGCAGCATCGCGGTCTCGGAGCGGTGCTGGTGGAAGACCGGGTGGGTCAGGAAGTCGTCGTGCCGCAGCAGGCCCTCGGGCAGCGTGTCCGCGCCGGCCTCGTCCAGCGCCTCGATGTCGGCCTCGATACCGAAGGCGGCCCAGACGGCCATGATCTCGGCGCGGCCGGTGGTCTCGTCGCACGCGACAGAGACGTGGTCGGCGTCGACGAGCCGCAGGTTGACCCCGCCTTCACGGGCGGCGACCACGACCGCGGCTGCCTGACCGGGCACCCGTACGGTCAGCGTGTCGAAGTACGAACCATGCACGACCTCGGTTCCGCCGGCCCGCAGCCCCTCGGCGAGCAGCGTGGCGTACCGGTGGGTGCGCCGTGCGATCCCCTTCAGCCCGTCCGCGCCGTGGTAGACCGCGTACATGCCGGCCATGACGGCGAGCAGCACCTGCGCGGTACAGATGTTGCTGGTGGCCTTCTCGCGGCGGATGTGCTGCTCACGGGTCTGCAGCGCCAGCCGGTACGCCTTGTTTCCGTCGGCGTCCACGGAGACACCGACCAGACGGCCGGGCAGGCTGCGCGCGAACTTCTCGCGTACGGCCATGAAGCCGGCGTGCGGTCCGCCGAAGCCCATCGGCACACCGAAGCGCTGCGTGGTGCCGACGGCGATGTCCGCGCCCAGCTCGCCGGGCGAAGTCAGCAGGGTGAGCGCGAGCAGGTCGGCGGCGACGGTGACGACGGCGCCGAGCTCGTGGGCCCGCTCGATGACCGGCGCGAGATCGCGCACCTCACCGGAGGCGCCCGGGTACTGGAGCAGCACGCCGAAGACGCCGCGCTCGGCGGCTTCGGCCGGGATGCCTTCGGAGAGGTCCGCGACAACGATCTCGACACCGGTCGGCTCGGCGCGGGTCTCGATCACCGCGATGGTCTGCGGCAGCGTGTCGGCGTCGATGAGGAAGACACCGTCCTTGACCTTGCCCATACGGCGGGAGAGCGACATGGCCTCGGCGGCCGCGGTGCCCTCGTCGAGCAGGGAGGCGCCGGAGGTGGGCAGCCCGGTCAGCTCGGCGACCATGGTCTGGAAGTTCAGCAGCGCCTCGAGGCGGCCCTGCGAGATCTCCGGCTGGTACGGCGTGTACGCGGTGTACCAGGCCGGGTTCTCCATCACGTTGCGGAGGATCACCGGCGGGGTGAAGGTGCCGTAGTAGCCGAGCCCGATCATCGGTGCCAGCACCTGGTTGCGCTCCGCGAGGGAGCGCAGCTCGTCGAGCACCTCGGCCTCGGAGCGTGCCTCCGGGAGGCGGAGCGTTTCTGCGCTCTTGATCACGTCGGGTACCGCAGCGGTCGTGAGCTCGTCGAGCGAGCCGTAGCCGACCTGGGCGAGCATCTTCGCCTGGGCTTCGGCATCGGGGCCGATGTGGCGGTGCTCGAACGGAATGCCACGCTCCAGCTGGGCGAGCGGAATGCGGTTGGCGGTCATCGGGAGGCCTCCTGGTCTGACGCGACCTGCGAGGGGCACCAATGCGCGGGTGCCCGGACGGCCTCCCCCTCTGTCATCTCAACCTGAGAGTTTCACCGGCCCGCCGAGGCGCGCCGGCTTTCACCGTCGGTGAGGAAGGGATCCGGTACATACCGCCCGACGCCCGCCCTGCTTTCCAGAGTGACCTCGTCCGTGCGGTACGTGTGCCTGAGAGATTCCGGGGAGGATTTGCTCCTTCGGCGCCTCCGTCTACTGCATTCGGAGGACTCTCCCGCACGGGGTCAGCAGCCGACAGCCAGCCTACCAGCGCCGTCTCCGGAGGTCCCCCGAGTGGCCGCCACCCCAAATGTGCACTTTTGTAGTCTTTACGGAGCAGTTGCGACCAATTGGAGGGACCGTGCAGACCGACATCGATCCGCGCAGCCTGATCGGCCGCAAGGCGTTCGACCGCAATGGCACCAAAATCGGCACCATCGACGAGGTCTATCTCGACGATGCCACAGGAATGCCGGAGTGGGCGGCCGTACGCACCGGACTGTTCAGCCGGGACGCGTTCGTGCCGCTGGAGCCCAGCGAGGTCGTCGACGACACTCTGCGGGTGCCCTTCGAACGGGCGCTCATCAAGGACGCCCCCGACTTCGGTGTGGGCCGCCACCTCTCCCCCGAGCAGGAACTGCAGCTCTACCACCACTACGGGCTCGACGTCTCGTTCCCCGGTGGGATCGCGGGTCCTCCGCCGCCCCCCGCCCCGTCCCCCGCGGACCGCGACTTCGGCCGGCTCGCCGGCAGCGAAGACGCCTGATCCGTAGGCCCTCCGACCAGCGGCAGCGGGTCGGAGGGCGCCAGCTCCGGATCGTCGACCCGGAACGTCCGCACGCGGCCCGGCTCCGAGCCGGGCTCCTCGAACCGTACGGTCACCCGCCCGACCCCGCTCCCCTGCACCCATCCCGCCCCGTACACGGCATGCCGGACGTCATGACCGGCCGGCCAGCGCCGCTCGGGCGGGGGAGCGGGGTCCTCCGCGCCCGCCACCTCAGCCCGGTTCCCGGCGGGACCGCCGGCCAGGGACCCGGCCGGCTCCCTGGCGGCGCCCCCGGCCCGGGCGGCCGACCCTTGCCCGGCCGGGTCTCCGGCCAGGCCGTCAGTCGGCTCACCCACCGCCTCCGCGGCAGCTCCGCCGCTCCCCGCCGCCTGCGTGAACAGATCCTCCTGGGTGAAGTCCGCCAGGCCCGTGACACCCACCCCCAGCAGCCGGACCCCGCCCGTGGTGTCCACCGCCTCCAGCAGCCGCGCGGCGGCCTCGCGCACCACCGCCTGGTCGTCCGTCGGCCCCCGCAGCGTCTCCGAGCGGGTCAGCGTCGAGAAGTCGTACCGGCGCACCTTCAGAACGACCGTGCGGCCGGACCGCCCGGCCGCCCGCAGCCGCTGCGTACACCGGTCGGCCAGCCGCCGCACTTCCGTCTGCACCCGGCCCCGGTCGTGCAGGTCGACGTCGAACGTGTCCTCGACCGACACCGATTTCGCATCACGCTCGGCGACCACCGGCCGGTCGTCCAGCCCCTGCGCCATCCGGTGCAGCGAGCCGCCGTGTGCCCGGCCCAGCAGCCTGATCAGCTCGTCCTCGCCGGCCTCCGCCAGCTCCGCGATCGTGGTGATCCCGGACCGCCGCAGATGCTCACCGGTGGCCGGGCCCACGCCCGGCAGCGTCCGGACCGGCATCGGGGCCAGCAGCGCACGCTCGGTTCCCGGCTCGACGAGGACCAGCCCGTCCGGCTTGGCCTGCTCCGAGGCGATCTTGGCCACCATCTTGGACCCCGCGAGCCCCACCGAACCGGTCAGCCCGGTGGCGGCCAGGATGTCCCGGCGCAGCTGCTCCCCCGCCGCCCTCGCGGACGCCGAGTCGTCGGCCGACCCGCCTGCCTCCAGGTCGACGAAGGCCTCGTCGAGGCTCAGCGGCTCGACCAGGGGCGACAGCCGGCCGAGCAGCTCCATCACCTGCTCACTGACCGCGCGGTACAGGGAGAAGCGGGGCACGAGGTAGGCCGCGTTGGGCGCCAGCCGCCGGGCCTGCGCCATCGGCATCGCGGAGTGCACGCCGAACCGTCTGGCCTCGTACGAAGCGGTGGCGACGACGCCGCGCGGCCCGAGCCCGCCGACGACCACCGGCTTGCCGCGCAGGCTGGGCTTCGCGGCCTGCTCGGCGGCGGCGTAGAAGGCATCCATGTCGAGATGCAGAATCGTGGGCGCGGCTCTCACATCACCGATGCTGCCCTACGCCACTGACAACGCCCCGTCACGCGCGTACGGCCTCAGACGGCCCTGCTTCAGACGGCCCTGTTGCGGCGTCGGGCAAGTTCATCGGCCGGGTGGTGCCCCACCAGAGTCTCGCCGGTGTCGATGCGCTCGCCGTGCAGCTGGGACAGCGCACTCTCGACATCACGCCACACCACCCCGACGGCGATCCCGAAGATGCCCTGGCCGCCCTGGAGGAGGTCGACGACCTCGTCGGGCGAGGTGCACTCGTACACCGTCGCCCCGTCGCTCATCAGCGTCATCCGCTCCAGATCGGCGAACCCGCGAGCGCGCAGATGCTGGACCGCGGTCCGGATGTTCTGGAGAGCCACTCCCGTGTCCAGGAAGCGCTTGACGATCTTCAGGACGACGACGTCCCGGAAGCTGTAGAGCCGCTGGGTGCCCGAACCATGGGCGGGACGCACGCTCGGCTCCACCAGTCCGGTGCGCGCCCAGTAGTCGAGCTGTCTGTACGTGATCCCCGCCGCCGCACACGCGGTCGGGCCGCGGTAGCCGACCTGTTCGATCTGTTCGACCTGCTCGGGTCCGGCCGCACTGCCGTGAAGCGGGTACGGCCCGCCCTCCCCCGGACTGCGTCCGAGGGCACCCCCCGCCGTACCGTCGCCGCTGCTTCTCACGCCGACCCTCCGTCCTTGACCTGCCCTCTCGACGGTAGGCAGTCACCAGGGGTGCGTCAACGATCGCCACACTCGGCACGCCGAGTGATAATCACCCTGAGAGTGGTTTCCCGTACCCCCATGCGGGGAAAGGCTACTCGAATGCGCCGACGGCGCCCGGCGGGAAACTCACTGGCTGTTGGTCCCGAAGTCCTCCGGTGAGATCTGGTCGAGGAACTCGCGGAACTTCTCCACCTCGTCCTCCTGCTCGTCCGGGATGGCGATTCCGGCATCGTCCAGCACCCCGTCACTGCCGTAGATCGGCGTCCCGGTGCGCAGCGCCAGCGCTATGGCGTCGGACGGCCTCGCGCTGACCTCCACGCCACTGGCGAACACCAGTTCCGCGTAGAACACGCCCTCCCGCAGGTCCGTGATGCGGACCTCGGTGAGTTCCTGCCCAACCGCCTCCAGCACGTCCTTGAACAGGTCGTGGGTCAGCGGCCTCGCGGGGGCCATGCCCTGCTGGGCGAAGGCGATCGCGGTCGCCTCCCCCGGTCCGATCCAGATGGGGAGGTACCGATCGCCTCCCACTTCACGCAGGAGCACGATCGGTTGGTTGGAGGGCATTTCCACCCGGACACCCACAACGTCGAGCTCGTTCACACAGCAACCCTAGGACCTGCCCGGCAGGTTTGGGTAGTCGGGCTCCTCTGCGTCAGTGCAGGCGCACCCCGAGGGAGGTCTGCACCAACGCCGCGTGGAGGCGTACGGAGAGCGTGGCGAGCTCTTTCACGGTGGCCTCGGCGTGCGCCCTGGTCTGCGGATTGCGATGCCTGCGAAGGGGCGCCACCACCTGCTCGACCAGCCCGGCCTCCCGGTCCGCGGCGGCCTTCATGGCCCGCAGATGGCGGGGTTCGAGGCCGAAGCGGCCCAAATCCGCCACAAGTCTGGCCACGGTGACCGTCTCGGCGTCGTAGCCGCCCCCGGACGCCGGCGCGATCAGGCCGTACGACTCCCACTCGTCGAGCTGGTCCTCGCCCACCTCGGCAGCCGCGAGCAGCTCCGCCCGGCCCACCCGCGGGACCGTCGGCCGGTCCGGTTCGTGGTCGAGCGCGCCGGCCTCCGGCTCCCGCTGCGGCGCGGGAATGGACACCTGCTCCCCACGGGCCCTCGCGTCCAGGTGCTCGCGAATGACTTTCAGCGGAAGATAGTGGTCACGCTGCATGCGCAGCACCTGGGCGAGCCGCTCCACGTCCCCAGGGCTGAATTTGCGGTAGCCGGAAGGCGTGCGCTGTGGCTCGACAAGACCTTCCGCCTCCAGGAAGCGGATTTTGGAGATGGTGACTTCGGGAAACTCGTCACGCAGCAGGTTGAGCACGGTTCCGATGCTCACCAGCCGCCCGCCCGCGGTGGCGGTGCCGTGTCCGGCACCGCCCGTCGGTGTTCGCAGCATGGACCTTCCCTGACGGGTCAGATGCCCCGCTGGCTCGCGTAGAAGACCAGCCGGTACTTGCCGATCTGCACCTCGTCGCCGTTGGCCAGTGCGACGGAGTCGATCCGCTCACGGTTGACGTACGTGCCGTTGAGGCTGCCGACGTCGGCCACGGTGAATCCGCCGTCCCGGCCCCGGCGGAACTCCACATGGCGCCTGGAGACCGTTACGTCGTCCAGGAAGATGTCGCTCTGCGGGTGCCGGCCGGCCGTGGTGAGGTCGCTGTCGAGGAGGAAGCGGCTGCCCGAGTTCGGCCCGCGGCGCACCACCAGGAGCGCGGAGCCGAGCGGCAGGGCGTCGACCGCTGCCTGTGCCTCCGGGGAGAGCGAAGGCGCGGCGGTCTGCCCCGTCGCCTCCGCCTCGTACGCCTCGAGGCCGGAAATGGAGATGGTCGAGGTCGTCTCCGAGGGGCGCTCGGGGGTCAGCCCGGCCCGCAGCGGCGCTCCGCAGTTGGAGCAGAAACGACTGGCCTCGGCGTTGCGGTGCCCGCACCTCGTACAAACCGGCAAGGCCGACATGGACGGATCCTCCTGCCGCGGCTGCCCCGCAGGGGCACTGGATGCGTACGGGTCGGGTGCAAACCCTCCACCCGTACTTGAGGTTGATGGTTCCCCGAAACCTATGCGGCCCGATGCCGCAGGGTCAACAGAAGACGCGCCCGCGCCGGCGACCTCGTCGCGGAACAACGGGCGGTCCGCGCCCTGCTCCTCCGCTTCGCCATGACGCGGCGCACGATGCTTGGCGGTGCCACTGCCACCGTCCTCGCGTGCGCTCTTGCCGAACAACTTCGCAAACAACTTCACGGGCGATTCCCCTTGACCGAAACAGACCCGCCCGTGGGGCAGGACGAACCCTGAATGCACACACCTGCCGACCCGGACAATCTCACAACGTCCGTAACCACCAGACAGTTTCCACCACGCGCCGCAGTTCCGGTGCGTCGACCCCCCGCAACCCGTCTCACGACGATGACGACCGAGCGTAGTCAGGCCGCTTCGCCGGTCGCAAGGCATCCACAACGATCTTCTGAGATCGTGTCACGGTGGCGGTGGCCTGCTCCTTCTCCATCGTCTGGATCACGCCACCGGGGATGTTGAGGGCCGGCTCCAGGTCCTGCGGCTTACCGATCGCCTTGAACTCGTACGGCGGACCGATCTTGCGGCCGTCGACCCGCACGCCACCCTCGTCGTCGGTGAAGAAGGTGTTCGCCACGACCCGTACGTCGTTGATCTGGATGGCCTCGGCGCCCGCGGCCCGCAACTCCTGGATCGCGTCCAGCAGCATGTCCGCCTCGACCAGGCCCTTCGGGTCGGTGACCGTCAGGGTGATGCCCGGCCCCTGCGCGGCCACCGTGCCGGCGAGCACCCCGAGCTGCGCTTCCTTCTCCACCGTCTGCTTGCGCGCCTCTTCGGCCTGGTCGGAACTGTTCTCGAGTTCCGTGCGCTGGTCCTCCAGCCGCTGCTTCTCGTCCTGGAGCCGCTTCGTGCGGTCGTCGACCTCGTCGAGGATGCGCACGAGGTCCTCCTGGCGGGCCCCGCGCAGAGCGCTGGTGTCGCTGGTGGACCGTACCTGGATGGCCAGCCCGAGCCCCAGCACGAACAACAGCAGGGCAACGATGAGTTGGGCCCTGGACGCGCGCGGCGGCCAGAGTCCGGCGACCA
Organism: Streptomyces sp. A3M-1-3; assembly: GCF_024213665.1. Classification (GTDB taxonomy): domain Bacteria; phylum Actinomycetota; class Actinomycetes; order Streptomycetales; family Streptomycetaceae; genus Streptomyces. Next base: position 4,870 of record NZ_JANAVP010000026.1, on the reverse strand, counting down.
GCCGCTGGCGGCCCGTCTGCTCTGCTGCCTCGGAGGGTTCTTCGGTGTTCACCGGCTCGGTGCTCATCAGCCTCACGCCCGGAACACGTGCCGCCGGATCGCGGCAGCGTTGGAGAAGATGCGGATGCCGAGCACGACGACGACACCGGTGGACAACTGGGCGCCGACGCCCAGCTTGTCGCCCAGGAAGACGATCAGCGCGGCCACCACGACGTTGGAGAGGAAGGACACGACGAAGACCTTGTCGACGAAGATCCCGTCGAGCATCGCGCGCAGACCACCGAAGACCGCGTCGAGTGCCGCCACGACCGCGATCGGAAGATAGGGCTCGACCACGGCCGGCACCTCGGGCCGGACCAACAGTCCGACCACCACTCCCACAACGAGGCCCAGTACCGCGATCACGATGCACCCTTCCCTGAGTCGGCCGCGCCCTCATCGGCGCCCTCGGCCTTCGGCTCTGCTGTACGTACGGTCAGGCTCGGGGCCGCCGGGAGCCGCACCTCGGCCTCGACGGAAATGCCGGTACTGATGCCGTAGTTCTCCTGAAGCACATGCAGGTACTGGCCATCGGCGCTGTCCTGGAACGTGGTGCTCAGGTCTTTCCCGTCCCCCACCGCGAGGACCGTGTACGGCGGCACCAGCGGCTTGTTGTCGACCAGTATGGCGTCGCCGGCCGCCCTGATCGCGGACAGGGCGGTCAGCCGCTGCCCGTTGATCGAAACCGCCTCGGCGCCGGACTGCCAGAGCCCGTTGACGACCCGCTGCATGTCGCGGTCCCGTACCCGGCCCGTGTCCGAGAAACCGGCACTGTCCCGCGGCCCGCCGCCCCCCTGCGAAGCGTCCTTGGCGTCGTCGATGACCAGCTTCACTCCGGGGCCGCTGACCTCGGTGGCGCCGGACAGCAGCGCCACGAGTTCGGCCTGGTCGCCACCGTGCCTCTTGAGTGCCTCGCGCTGCCGGCTCGCCACGTCGTCGCTGAGGCCGTCCACGTCCTTCTCCAGCGCATCGGCCGCCGATGTCTCCCTGCCGATGCGGTCGATGAGCTCCTGACGCTCCTTGGCCAGGACCGGAGCTGATATCTGCGCCTGAGCCGCACCGAGCGTCACCACGAGGGCTGCCAGCACCAGACCGGCCGCCAGCCCGAGCTTCGCCCGCAATGTGCGGGGCATCCCCGCACTGCCCTCGGCCTCGCGGCGGGCGGACGCCTCGGCGTACCCGTCGTCGAGACTGTGGTCCATCACGTCGGTCAGCAGCGACATGGACGCATCGGGCCGCGGCGGCGGCGAGGCCGTGCTCCGAACGGGGGGCTGCTGCGACATGCCGCACATCGTCGCACGTCGGCAGTGCTACCGCCGAATGGCCCCACCGGTGTGCCGGGCGGCGTCGTCCAACGCCTCCCGGCACACCGCTGACACGTCAGTGACCTGCGCTGTCCACCACGGCCGACCACTCGTCGAGGAGGGCCTGCGCGGACGCGTCGTCGGGCCCTTCCGCCCACAGATGGGTGACGGCCTCCGCAGGGTCGGGCAGCACCATTACCCAGCGTCCGTCGGCCTCGACCACACGCACGCCGTCCGTGGTGTCCACCGACCTGTCTCCGGCGGCCTCGACCACCGTGCGCATGACCAGGCCCTTGACCGCCCATGGCGTGGCCAGGTCACGGCGGAGCACATGAGCCCGCGGAATGCGCGCGTCGATCTGACTCAGCGTGAGCTGCGTCCTGGCCACGAGACCGATCAACTGCACAAAGGCGGCCGTCCCGTCGAAGACGCTGCTGAACTCGGGCACGATGAAGCCGCCGCGCCCGTCTCCGCCGAAGATCGTCGTCTCCGCGCGGCCCACCCGGGTCAGATCGTCCGGAGACGTTGTCGTCCACTCCACCTGCGTGCCGTGGTACGCGGCGACCTGCTCGGCGATCCTCGTGGTCGTCACCGGCAGCGCCACCCGCCCGCTACGCCGCTCGGCGGCAACCAGGTCGAGAAGCACCAGCAGGGCGCGGTCGTCCTCGATGATCCGGCCGCGTTCGTCCACGAGCGACAGCCGCTCGCCCACGGTGTCGAAGCGCACCCCGAAGGCCGCACGTGCCGAGGCAACGATCTCGCCGAGCCGCACCAGCCCCGAGCGCCGCGCGTCGGGCGTCTCGGTCGGCCGGGATTCATCGAGTCCCGGATTGATGACGAGGGAGTCCACGCCCAGTCGGCCCAGCAGGCTGGGAAGCACCAGCCCGGCGCTGCCGTTGGACGCGTCCACGACGACCTTCAGGCCCGACTCGGCCACACCGGTCGTGTTCACATGCCGCAGGAGCGAACCGGTGTACGAGTCGAAGACGCTCGCGGGGAACTGGAGGTCGCCGATCTCCCCGGGGAAGGCCCGCCGGTACTCCTGGCGCGCGTACACGCGATCCAGCTTTCGCTGGCCCGCCTGCGACAGATCCGCTCCCCGCTCGTCAAAGAACATGATGTCCACCGAGTCGGGCACGCCGGGTGAGGTGCGCACCATGATTCCGCCGGCGCTGCCGCGGGCGGTCTGCTGCCGGGCCACCGGCAGCGGTACGTTCTCGAGGTCGCGTACGTCGATGGCACTGGCCTGCAGGGCCGAGATCACCGCGCGCTTGAGCGCGCGGGCACCACGCGAGTGGTCACGCGCCGTGGTGACCGTGGAGCCCTTCTTCAGCGTGGTGGCATAGGCCCCGGCCAGCCTGACGGCCAGTTCCGGTGTGATCTCGACGTTCAGAATCCCGGAGACCCCGCGTGCGCCGAAGAGGTGCGCCTGCCCGCGCGACTCCCAGATGACCGATGTGTTGACGAACGCGCCGGCCTCGATCGTCTTGAACGGATAAACGCGGACATTGCCCTGGATGATCGATTCCTCGCCCACCAGGCACTCGTCACCGATCACCGCACCGTCTTCGATACGGGCGGCCCGCATGACGTCGGTGTTCTTGCCGATGACACAGCCGCGCAGATTGCTGTGCTGGCCGATGTAGACGTTGTCGTGGATGACGGTCCGGTGAAGGAACGCCCCCGACTTCACTACGACATTGGACCCCACGACGGTGTGCTCACGGATTTCCACATCGGCTTCGACCTTCGCGTAGTCACCGATGTAAAGCGGCCCTCGGAGCACCGCGTCGGGATGCACCTCGGCACCCTCGGCGACCCATACACCGGGCGAGATCTCGAAGCCGTCGATATCGACGTCGACCTTGCCTTCGAGTACGTCGGCCTGGGCCTTGACGTAACTCTCGTGCGTACCGACGTCTTCCCAGTAGCCCTCGGCGATATAGCCGTAGATGGGCTTGCCTTCCTTCATCAGCTGCGGGAAGACATCGCCGGACCAGTCGACGGGAACATCGGCCTCCACGTAATTGAAGACCTCCGGCTCCATCACATAGATGCCGGTGTTCACCGTGTCCGAGAAGACCTGGCCCCAGGTCGGCTTCTCCAGGAAACGTTCGACCTTTCCTTCTTCGTCCACGATCGTGATGCCGAATTCGAGTGGATTGGGCACCCGGGTCAGGCACACCGTGACGAGGGCGCCCTTCTCCTTGTGAAACCTGATCAGGTCGGTCAGGTCGAAGTCGGTAAGCGCATCGCCGGAAATGACGACGAAGGCGTCGTCCTTCAACGCCTCCTCAGCATTCTTCACGCTGCCGGCGGTACCGAGTGGCTTCTCCTCATTGGCATAGGTGAGCTCCATACCGAGCTCTTCGCCGTCACCGAAGTAGTTCTTGACGAGGGATGCCAGGAACTGCACGGTTACGACGGTCTCATTGAGCCCATGCCGCTTGAGCAGCCGCAGCACATGCTCCATGATCGGCCGGTTCACCACCGGCAGGAGTGGCTTGGGCATACTCGAGGTCATGGGGCGAAGGCGAGTGCCTTCACCACCAGCCATCACAACGGCCTTCATGTCGGAAGCGTCCTCCTTGAAGAGACGACGGTCTAGCCGACTGCGCCCGTCCGGACATACCCGCAGATGAGAGCGCGGGGGTTCGGGGCCATTGCTCAGCGCCGCACGAGCGAGCTCAATCGGCTGCAGCGTCCGCCTTGACGAGGCGGCGGACCTGAACCACGTAAAGGATCCCTGCCCACCAATAGAGGGTTGTACCCCATCCTGCGAACGCCCATCCGAAAACTGCGGCCAGCGAGGCGAGCCAGGTGCTGCCGTCACTGAGTAGAAGCAACGGGAAGGCATACATGAGGTTGAAGGTCGCGGCCTTCCCGAGGAAGTTCACCTGGGGGGGCGGATAGCCGCGTCGGCGGAGGATCCACACCATCACCAGCAGCATCAGCTCACGGGCCAGCAAGGCCGCGGTCAGCCAGAGAGGCAGGATCTCCCGCCACGTCAGCCCCAAGAGGGTGGAAAGGATGTACAGCCGGTCGGCAGCCGGGTCGAGCAGACGTCCGAGGCTGCTGACCTGGTTCCAGCGCCGGGCGAGCTTTCCGTCGAGGTAGTCACTCACTCCACTGAGCATCAGGACGAGCAGGGCCCAGCCGTCACTCCTGGGTCCGCCGAACTCGGGCAGCAGGATCAGCCACAGGAACAAGGGCACGCCGGCGAGGCGAGCCATGCTCAGGATGTTGGGGATGGTGAGGACCCGGTCCGTCTGAACGCGAGTCTCCTGGACCTCCACCCGGGGGCCTCCAGTGAGAAACGTACCAACGATGCCTCATGACCTTACCTTCAGCCACGGCCGCCCGGTGCACGGGGTGCCGGCTGGCCCCCTGAACGCAGAAAAGCCCCGCACCATAAGGTGCGGGGCTTTCCCACAATGATTGTTCGGCGGTGTCCTACTCTCCCACAGGGTCCCCCCTGCAGTACCATCGGCGCTGAAAGGCTTAGCTTCCGGGTTCGGAATGTAACC
>NZ_JANAVP010000025.1 GCF_024213665.1 Streptomyces sp. A3M-1-3 | reverse complement strand
GTTCGTCCGTCAGATCTGCACGCGCCACAACACAAGATCATTTCACAGGCGAGATCCACTTTCGCAACAGGCCCTAGAGCGCCTGCGCCGCGGGCTTGACCATGCCGCGGACCGTGCGCGACTTCGCAAAGTCGCCCATCGCCGTCATTTCCCACTCGCCGGAGAACTGTTTGATCAGCTTGGCCATCATCACGCCGGTCTGCGGCTCGGCGCCGGTCAGGTCGAAGCGGACCAGCTCCTCGCCGGTGCCGGCGTCGATCAGCCGGCAGTAGGCCTTGGCGACCTCCGTGAACTTCTGGCCGGAGAAGGAGTTGACCGTGAAGACCAGTCCGGTCGCCTCCGCGGGCAGCCGGCCGAGGTCGACGACGATCACCTCGTCGTCCCCCGCGCCCTCACCCGTGAGGTTGTCCCCGGAGTGCTTGATGGAGCCGTTGAGGATGGACAGCTTGCCGAAGTAGCAGCTGTCGAGGTGGTTGCGCTGAGGGCCGTACGCGATGACGGAGGCGTCGAGGTCGATGTCCTTGCCGCGGAAGGCGGGCTCCCAGCCGAGGCCCATCTTGACCTGGGAGAGCAGTGGGCGGCCGCCCTTGACGAGGGAGACGGTCTGGTTCTTCTGGAGGCTGACCCGGCCCTTGTCGAGGTTGATCTTGCCGGTGGAGGCCGACGCGGCCGCCGGTGCCTGCGGGGCCGCCGGGGCGGAGGGGGTCACCGGGGCGGAGGGGGTCACCGGGGCGGCGACCGGAGCCGGTGGCGCCACGGGGGCGGGGGCGGGCGGCGCTGCCGGGGCCGCCGCGGGCTCGTCGACCGAGACTCCGAAGTCGGTGGCGATGCCCGCCAGGCCGTTGGCGTATCCCTGACCGACCGCGCGCGCCTTCCAGGCGCCGCCGCGCAGGTAGACCTCGACGACCACGAGCGCGGTCTCGGCGCCCAGCTGCGGCGGGGTGAACGTGGCGAGCACGCTTCCGTCGTCGGCGTTGCGGATGGTGGCCGTGGGCTCGATGCCCTGGAAGGTCTGCCCGGCGGCGTCGGGGCTCGCGGTGACCACGATCTTCTCGATGCCGGGCGGGACGGCGGCCGTGTCCACGACGATGGCGTCGGGGGCCGCGCCGCCGCCGGACCGGTAGGTGACTCCGGCGCCCGACGGCTGGTTGTAGAAGATGAAGTCGTCGTCGGAGCGCACCTTGCCGTCGGCGGTGAGCAGCAGGCCCGACACGTCGAGCCGCACGGGGGCGGAGACGTCCACCGCCACGCGGGCGGCGGACAGCGGGATGTTCGAGCCGGGGGTCATAGCGGTCATGCCCCGGATAACGACCGAGCCCGCTTTGCCGTTCCCTTACCGTCGCCCGGACGGGTTCACCGGCGGTTGCGCGGGTGGTCGCGAGCGGTGCGTTCGTTGCCGTGCTTGTACGCGCCGGTCCACCGGGCCATCACCAGCTGGCCGTCGCCGGACTCCACCTCGGCGAGGAACCTCTCCGCCCGTGCGCCGCGCAGGGTGCCCGCGGCCCGTTCCTGGTGGGTGATGACGACGGTCCCGTCGCGGTGCTGTTCGTACGTGAATCCGTAGGGCCGTGGCATGCGGCTCACTCTGGACCGTGCCGGCCGGGCCCGGCAAACGGATTTACCACATCGGCGGGTGGGTGCAGAAGTGGCCGCCGAGCTGGGCGTGGTCGGGGTTGGCAGGGTCGAGTTCGCCCTGCTCGGCGATGAGCTTTTCGGCGTACTGCTCGGAGTCGTCCTGCGATTCGTAGCCGAGCGCCCGTGCGGTCGAGAGGTCCCACCACAGGCGCGTGTGGGCGGAGGAGCCGTAGACGACGGTGTGGCCGACGTCCTCGGCGGTGAGCGCAGCGTGGAAGAGCCGCGCGCCGTCGCCCGGGCTCATCCAGACCGAGAGCATGCGCACCGAGCTGGGCTCCATGAAGCAGGAGCCGATGCGGACGGAGACGGTCTCCACGCCGTGGAGGTCCCAGTAGAGCTGGGCGAGATCCTCGCCGAAGCATTTCGACAGCCCGTAGAAGGTGTCGGGGCGGCGCGGGGTGTCGATCGGGATCAGCGCGCTCGAGTCGAGCGGGGGCTCGCCCTGCGGGCGCGGGGTGAAGCCGACGGCGTGGCCGCCGCGACCTCGGTCGACGTCATCGTCTACCAGCGCGACAACGCGGTCTTCACCCCCGAGACCGTGGTGGAACTTGCCAAGGTCCCCGGCATCATCGGCCTCAAGGACGGACACGGCGACCTCGACCTGATACAGCGCATCGTCGGCGCCGTCCGGACCGAACTGCCCGAGAGGGACTTCCTCTACTTCAACGGCCTGCCGACCGCCGAACTGACCGGCCTCGCCTACCGTGGCATCGGTGTGCTGCTCCGTTTCGGAGCCGGGGCGTACGAAGTGGCCCAGATCGAGCCTTCGGATGGAGGTGTCGGCAGCCATCGGCCCATCCTGGCACGGCACGCGACCTCACCGGGCGGCTCCGCCCCGGCAGTTCGGGTGTCCGGGCTGATAGCCCGGGCGGCCCAATGCGTTGCACAACGAAAAGCTGAACCTGGCCTGCGGCGGCAACAATCCAGCTACCCAGCGACGGATCATCTCGCCCATCGAGGAGAGCCATGTCAGGTCAGGCCCCGGACAAGGCCGCACCACTGCCGCCAAGCGCACCGCCCCGGAACGCGGTCGACCGGTACTTCCGGATCACCGCACGCGGCTCCACCTTCGGACGCGAGGTACGCGGCGGCTTCGCCACGTTCTTCACCATGGCCTACATCCTGGTGCTCAACCCGATCATCCTCGGCAGTGCCGAGGACAAGTTCGGCGCCCAGCTGTCCGGGCCCCAGCTCGTCACCGCCACCGCCCTGGTGGCAGCCGTAATGACCGCGATCATGGGTCTCGGCGGCAATCTGCCGCTCGCCCTTGCCGCCGGGCTCGGCCTCAACGCCGTCGTCGCCTTCCAGATCGCGCCGCTGATGAGCTGGGCCGACGCGATGGGCCTGGTTGTCCTCGAAGGGCTGCTGATCTGCGTCCTCGTCGTCACCGGACTGCGCGAAGCGATCATGCAGGCCATTCCGCAGTCCCTCAAGCAGGCCATCAGCGTAGGCATCGGCCTCTTCATCGCCTTCATCGGCTTCATCGCCGCCGGCTTCGCCTCCCGCATCCCCGGCGACACCGGCACCGTCCCGGTCCAGCTCGGCGCGGCCGGTCGGCTGTCCGGCTGGCCGGTGCTGGTCTTCTGTCTGGGTGTCCTGCTCACCGTCGCGCTGCTGGCCCGCAAAGTGAGGGGCGCGATCCTCCTCAGCATCGTCGCCATGACCGTCCTCGCGATCGTCATCAACGAGATCGCGGACATCGAGCCGATCGCCTGGGGCCTGACTGTCCCGGCGGTCCCGGACGACGTCGTCGCGGCCCCCGACCTCGGGCTGGTCGGCTCGTTCAGCCTGTTCGGCGCGTTCGAGCAGGTCGGTGTGATCACCCTCGTCCTGCTGGTGTTCACCCTCATCCTCAGCGACTTCTTCGACACCATGGGCACGGTCGTCGGCGTCTCCAACGAGGCCGGCCTCCTCGACGAGAGCGGCAAGGTCCCCAACCTCGGCCGGGTCCTGCTGATCGACGGTGCGGCGGCAGCAGCGGGCGGCGCGGCGTCCGCGTCCTCCAACACCTCGTACATCGAATCCGCGGCCGGCGTCGGTGAAGGCGCGCGCACCGGCTTCGCCTCCCTCGTCACCGGAGTGCTCTTCGCCCTCGCGCTCTTCCTCACCCCGCTCGCCACGGTCGTCCCCGCCCAGGCGGCGGCGCCCGCGCTGGTCGCGGTGGGTTTCCTGCTGATGACGCAGGTCCGCCATATCGACTGGGAGAGGTACGAGGTCGCGATCCCCGCGTTCCTCACGATCGCGGTGATGCCGTTCACGTACTCGATCACCAACGGCATCGGCGCGGGCTTCATCGCGTACGTCGTCATCAAGACGGTGCTGGGCCGGGCCCGTGACGTCCACTGGCTGTTGTGGGGGACCGCGGCACTGTTCGCCGTGTACTTCGCGATCGACCCGCTCGAGCAGCTGCTCGGCGTGAACTGAGCGGTGCCCCTCGCACACGACGGCCTACCTCAGTGCCGCCTCCATCATCTTCTGCGCGACCGGCGCCGCCAGTCCGTTGCCACTGACCTCCGACCGCGCCGCGCCCGAGTCCTCGATGATCACCGCGACCGCGACCGTCTTGCCGTTGCCGTCCTTCGCGTAGGAGGTGAACCAGGCGTACGGCGTCTTGCTGTTGCCCACGCCGTGCTGCGCCGTGCCGGTCTTGCCGCCGACCTCCATGCCGCTGATCCGCGCGTTGCTGCCGGTGCCGTCCTCGACGACGGTCCGCATCGCGCTGCTCAGCTGCTCGGCGGTCGACGCGCTGACGATCTGCTCGGACTCCGGGTCCTCGAAGCTCTGCAGCGTGTTGCCGTCGGCGTCGGTGACCTCGGAGACCATGTGCGGGGCCTTCAGCTCACCGCCGTTGGCGATCGCCGCCGAGACCATGGCGATCTGCAGCGGGGTCGCGGTGACCTCGAACTGGCCGATGCCGCTGTAGGCCGTGGACGGCTGGTCCATCCCGGACGGATAGATGCTCTTGGCGGCCCGTACCGGCACATCGAGCTTGTCGTCGTTGAAGCCGAACTCCTCCGCCGTCGCCCGGACCTTGTCCTCGTCGAGGTCGACCGCCAGCTTCCCGAAGACGTTGTTGCAGGAGAACTGCAGAGCGGTGCGCAGCGTCGCGTTCTCGCAGGGCGCCGACTTGTTCTCGTTCTCCAGGACCCTGCTCGTGCCGGGCGGGCTGTACGGGTCGGGGCTGTCTGTCGGGGTATCCACGGACGCGTACAGCCCGTCCTCCAGCGCCGCGGCCGCGACCACCAGCTTGAACGTCGAGCCGGGCGGCAGCGGCTGCCGCAGCGCCCGGTTCACCAGCGGCTTGTCCTCGTCCTCGGTCAGCTGCTGCCACGCGTCCCCGTCCGTACTCCCGGCGATCTTCGAGGGGTCGTACGACGGCGTGCTGGCCATGGCGAGGATCTTCCCGGTGTCGGGGTCGAGGGCGACGGCGGCCCCCTTCTTGTTGCCCAGCGCCTCGTAGGCCGCTTTCTGCACCACCGGGTCGATGGTGGTGAGCACGTTGCCGGGATCGGCCCGCTCGCCGGTGATCAGGCCGAGCGGGTTGCTCAGCCTGCTGTCCGAGCCGTCGAGCACGTCCTGGTAGATGCCTTCGAGCTGGGTCGCCCCGAAGACCTGGGAGCTGAAGCCGGTGACGGCCGAGTACAGCTCGCCGTTCTCGTACGTCCGCTGGTACGCGAAGTCGCCGCTGTCCGTCCTCTTCGATCCGGTGACCGCTTCCCCGGCCACGATGATGTTCCCGAGCGGCTGCGCGTACTTCGCGATGGTCGTCCGCCGGTTGTGCTTGTCGTCTGCGAGGGCCTCGGCCTTGTACCCCTGAACCCAGGTGACCCGCACCAGCAGGGCGAGTATGAGCAGCAGAGAGAAGACCGAAGCGCGCCTGATCGTCTTGTTCATCCCGCAGGAGGGACGAGCGGGCGGCGGGGCGGAGTTCCGGTTGGTCCCGGTTCTCAGGACTTCTTCATCAGCCCGGGGGGATTCAGCCCGGCGTGATGAAGCCGGACTCGTACGCCGCGATCACCGCCTGCGTGCGGTCGCGGGCCCCGGTCTTCGCCAGGACCGCCGCGACATGCGTCTTCACCGTGGCCGCACCGACCCCGAGCCGTCCGCTCATCTCCGCGTTGGACAGGCCCGTCGCCATCAGCCGCAGCACATCGGCCTCCCGCTCGGTGAGCCGGGCCACCCAGGGGGCGGCGGCCGCCGCCTGCCGCTTCCCGTACGCGGCGGCCAGGCCCCGGACGGCGGCCGGGAAGAGCAGCGAGTCGCTGCGGGCAACCAGCCGGACCGCCCCGATCAGCTCTTCGGCGCCGGCGCGCTTGAGCAGGAAGCCCGCGGCGCCGGCGCGCAGCGCGTCGTACACGTAGGAGTCGTTCTCGAACGTGGTGACCACCACGATGCGCGGCGGCTCCGGGAGCGAGCCGAGGATCTGCTCGGTGGCCCGGATGCCGTCGATCTCCGGCATCCGTACGTCCATCAGCACGACGTCCGGGCGCAGCTCCCGCACCACCGACACCGCCTCGGCGCCGGTCGCGGCCTCCCCGACGACCTCCAGGTCCGGTTCGGCGGCGAGGATGACCCGCAGGGCGGTCCGCACCATCCGCTCGTCGTCGGCGAGCACGATACGGATGCTGCCCCCGCCGAGTGCGCCGCCAGGTCCTGTCCGGGGGCTCATCGCGTGCCCCCGAGCGGCAGCCGGGCGGTGAGCCGCCAGGCGCCGTCCCGCGGGCCGGCCTCCGTGTGGCCGCCGAGCAGCGCGGCCCGTTCAGCCGCGCCGCGCAGGCCGCGGCCGCCGGTGGTCCGTGGGCCGGTCGCCCGTGCCGCCGGGTCCGTGCGGCCGGGCAGTGGATTGGTCATCGTGATCTCCAACTCCTCGCCGGTCACGGCGATCCGCAGTTGCACCGGCGTCGCCCCGCCGTGCCGCAGGGCATTGCTCAGCCCCTCCTGGACGATCCGGTACGCCTCCCGGGACACGACCGGGGGGAGGGCCGCCCAGCCGTGGCCGGCCTGTTCGGTGACAGTGACGGTGACGGTCACGCCGGCGCCTGCCGCGCGGGTGCGGTCCAGCAGACCGTCCAGGTCGGTGGCGAGTGTGGGGGCCGGGGCGGTCTCGCGGGCCTCGTCGCCCTCACGCAACAGCCCCAGTACGGCGTCGAGTTCCCCGACTGTACGCCGGGTGGTGTCCTCGATGGCGGCCAGCGCCTCCCGTACGAACTCCCGGTCCGCCGGGCGGTCGCTGTCCAGCACCCGGCGGGCCGCGCCCGCCTGGAGGGTGACGGCGCTCAGCGCATGGCCCACCGAGTCGTGCAGTTCGCGGGCCAGCCGGTTGCGCAGGGCCAGGTCGGCGGCCCGCTCCTCGGCGGCGGCCAGCCGGTCCGCGGGCGTCGGCCCCAGCAGTACGGGTGCCAGGCGGGCCAGCAGCGCGCCCGCGCCGGCCGCGCAGGCCGCCAGCGCCAGCAGGGACGCGACGCCGATCACCGGGGCGAGGACGAGCCCGGCCGGGGTGCCGAAGAACTCGGGCAGCCCGAGCCGGGAGTCGCGCAGCCCGGCGAAGAGCGGCAGCACGATCAGCACCACCGCCATCGGCGGAAGGGCGAGGGTCGTACCGCTGACGAGGGCGCCGAGCCCGACGTGCAGCGTGTACCAGGCCGAGGTCCGCAGCCGGGCGGCCCTGGACCGGGCGGGCCCGTCGGCCAGTTGCTCCGCCGGCACCCCGCACATGGCGCGCACCGCCGCCACGGACATCGGGCGGGTGAGCGGGAAGAGGGCGCTGACCGCGGCGAGCGGCAGCGCGACGGCGTACGCGCCCAACTGCAGCGGCAGGGAGCTGAACACGTTCTGGTCCTCGGTGAACGGCCCGACGACGACCGAGCCGACGAGGAAGTACGGCATCAACAGCGCGCCGCCGAGGATCAGATGGACCCAGCGCAGCCGGGCCCGCGCCCCGAGCAGGATGGTCATGGGTTCCGCCGGGCCGCCGCTGCGCGCTCCGCGAAGAAGTAGGCGCCGATCGTGACCACGAGCATCCCGACGATCATCTGCGCAGAGTACGTCAGGTTCATCAACTGGGTGGGGTTCTCGGCCGGGTCGTCGCCGCCGACCGATGCGGTCAGCATCCAGCCGCCCCAGCAGGCCAGAGCACTGGAGCCGAGCCAGGCCATCGCGAGTGGCGCCTTCAGCGGGAGGGCACGGCCGCGGCGGAATGCGAGCATCAGGACGCCCGCGACCGTGAGGGCGGCGAACAGGACAAACACCGCTTCGAGGGCGTAGAAGTCGCTGGTACGGTCCTCGATCCGGGCCTCGCCGAGACCGGCGGTGCCGCCGCACGCCCACAGCATGTGCATGGCGGCGGGCAGCAGTGCGAGCACCGCCGCGGCCACGGCGGCGGCCTGCTGAGCGGGGCGGGTGGGGCTGCTCGGCAGCTCCCGCATCCTGCCGCTCCACAAGTGGCCCCAGCGGTCCCGGGCGTACAGCACGAACAGTGTGCCGAGGGTGAGGCCTTGGATGATGAAGCCGGGGTAGACGACGGCGAAGACCCATTCGTCCAGGAAGGGTTCGCGGCCGTTGTTCGACGCGGTGGCGACGGTGCCGCCGAAGGCCCGGACCAGCAGCTGGAGCGGGTAGCCGGTCATGATGGGGGCGAGCAGCCCGGTGGCGAACCACATGGGAAGTGCCGGCAGCCAGGCCGGCACGCGCCGGCCCCAGGCCTGGGTGAGCAGCAGCGCGAGCACGATGACGCACGCGTCCATGAGGACGGTGACCCCGTTGGCGACGATCATGCCCATGCGGTGGTCGAGCAGCACGCTGCCTTCGGGGATGCCGATACGGCTGCCGGCGATCCAGGCGATCTTGAGCGCCAGGTACGGCACGCAGGAGGCGATGGCGACCGCCCGCAACACGCCACGGGCGCGTCCGGCGCGACCGGCCCCGTCCGGGCGCGGGCCCGGCCCTGGCCGGGAGTCCGGCTCTTGCCCGGAGTCCCGCCCCTGGCCGACAGGGTCCGTATCCGCCCGGCGGTAGGCCGCGGTGTCCGTGCCCGTGGGGGCGGCGCCTTGGCCGAGGGCGGGCGCCGAGTTCGTGGATGGGTCCGCGGCCGCGGGCATGTGCCCACGCGGGAGCGCCGCTGCGGCGGCGTTCGGCTCGGCGGCGGGGACGGGGCGGGGGGAATCGGGCTGGGTCATGGGTCCACCCTCCCCGGCGGAGCCGCCCCGTACGTCCTGCGCTGCGACGATCCCCCTCCGCCGTGCGGCGGAGGGACCCCTCAGCCCAGCGGGGTGAGTACGACCTCCGCCCGGGCCGGTGGGCCCCTCAGCCCAGCGGGGTGAGTACGACCTCCGCCCGGGCCGGTGGACCCCTCAGCCCAGCAGGGTGAGGACGACCTCGTCGATCTCCTCGCCGCGCGCGTTCGCGAAGCCCTTGTCGTGTCCCGTGACCACGAAGCCGGCCTTCTCCAGCACCCGGATCGAGCCGGTGTTGTCGGCCGCGGCGCGGGCGTGCAGCGGGCGGTCCGGTACGAGCGCGAGCAGCGCCCGCAGCGCCCCCGTGGCCACCCCGTGGCCCCAGTGCTCGCGCCCGATCCAGTACGTGACCTCGCGCTCCTCCGGCGGGCCGAAGACCGCCGCATGCCCGACGATGATCTCGCCGTCGCTCTGCGGACCCGCCCCGACGACCGTGCGTACGGTGACCTCGGGGTTGCCCCGGACCCGCGCCCAGTGCGACGCGAAGTGCCCTCGGTCCGCGGGGTCCTCGTGGGTGAAGGCGGCCATGTGGTTCGCCACCGGGTCGTTCAACTGGCCGAAGAAGGCCGGCAGATCGCTGTCGCGCACCTCGCGCAGGGAGATCTCCACCGGTCAGAGCCTGCGGGTCGCGAGGGTCAGGCGGTCGCGCGCGTCGAACAGCGCGTCCTTGATCATCTGCTCGTGTGCGGGCGTGAGCCGGGCCACCGGGACCGAGCAGCTGATCGCGTCCCGCGCCGGGGTGCGGTAGGGGATCGCGATGCCGAAGCAGCGCAGCCCGAGGGTGTTCTCCTCGCGGTCCACGGCATAGCCCTGCTCGCGGACCGTGTGCAGCTCCTCGATGAGCTTCTCGCGGTCGGTGATGGTGTGCTCGGTCAGCGGGTGCAGGGTCTCCGGCAGCATCTTGCGGATCTGCTCGTCGGTGTACGTGGCGAGCAGCGCCTTGCCGAGCGAGGTGGAGTGCGCGGGCAGCCGGCGGCCGACCCGGGTGAAGGGCCGCAGATAGTGCTGGGACTGGCGGGTGGCCAGGTAGACCACGTTCACGCCGTCCAGCCGGGCGAGGTGGATCGTCTCGGTGGTGTCGTCGGAGAGCCGGTCCAGAGTGGGGCGGGCGGCGGTGACGACCTCGTCGCCGTCGATGTACGAGGTGCCGACCAGCAGGGCGCGTACGCCGATGCCGTACCGCGTGCCGGTCGCATCCGTCTCCACCCAGCCCAGCTCGACCAGGGTGCGCAGCAGCATGTAGAGGCTGGACTTGGGGTAGCCGACGGCTTCCTGGACGGCCGCGAGACTGTGCATGCCGGGCCGCCCGGCGAAGTACTCGAGCAGCTCCACCGTCCGCACCGCGGACTTGACCTGTGCCCCACCCGTATCCGCAGTCGTCATTGCCCTTGCCCCTCTTGTCAACGCAGAACGCCCGGAAATAGAGTCCCCAACAATATTCATCATCAGGAACTCTGTTCAGAATACCGAACGACTCCTGGTGGGTGGCAGAGGAGCCGGGAGGAACCCGCGGTGACAGCAGCACCAGTCTGGAGTCACGACCCCCGAACCGGGAAGCCGCGCGAGCAGGTTGCAGTCGAATCGACACACCGGGAAGTGGACCAGGCGGTGCGCGCCGCGCTCGCCGCCCGGGGCGCGCTCGCCGACCGTACGGTACGCGCCGCACTGCTGCGCACGGCCGCCGACCTCCTCGACGAGGCCGGCGAGCACGTAATCGAGGCGGCCGACGCCGAGACGGCCCTCGGCCCCGGCCGGCTCACCGGCGAACTCGGCCGCACGACCTACCAGTTGCGGGCCTTCGCCGACATCGTCGAGGAGGGCGCGTTCCTCGACGTGCGCATCGACCACGCCGACGACACCCTCACCCCGCCGCGCCCCGACCTGCGCCGCTACAAGGTGCCGCTGGGCGTGGTCGCCGTCTACTCGGCCAGTAACTTCCCGCTGGCTTTCTCGGTACCCGGCGGCGACACCGCCAGCGCGCTCGCCGCCGGCTGCCCGGTCGTCGTCAAGGCACACCCCGGCCATCCCGCGACCTCCGAGCTGTGCGCTTCCGTACTGCGCCGGGCCGCCGCCCGGGTGGGGCTGCCGGAGGGCGTGGTGTCGGTCGTCCACGGCTTCGACGCGGGCGTCGAACTGGTCCGGCACCCGCTGGTGTCCGCCGCCGGATTCACCGGTTCCGTACGCGGCGGGCGGGCCCTCTTCGACGCCGCGGCCGCCCGGCCCGTACCCATCCCCTTCCACGGCGAACTCGGCTCCCTCAACCCGGTCGTGGTGACCGAGGCCGCCGCCGCCGAGCGCGCCGAGCAGATCGGCGCCGGGCTGGCCGGCCCGATGACGCTGGGCGTCGGGCAGTTCTGCGTCAAACCGGGCCTCGTGCTGGTCCCGGCGGGGGCGGACGGTGACCGGCTGGCCAAGTCGCTCACCGACGCGGTCAGCGAGACCGAGGCGGGCGTGCTGCTCGACCACCGGATGCGCGACAACTTCGTCGCCGGGGTACGGGAGCGGGCCGCGCTCCCCGGGGTGGTGGCCCCGGTCACCCCGGGCGCGGGCGGAGAGCACACCGTCGGCGCCGGGTTCCTGACCGTAGCGGCGCGGCGCCTGGCCGAGGCGGGCCCGCACGACCTGCTCCTGGAGGAGTGCTTCGGGCCGGTCACCGTGGTCGCGCGCTACCAGGACGAGGCCGAGATCACCGCCGTACTCTCCCGGCTGCCCGGCAACCTCACCGCCACCGTCCAGCTCTCCGCCGCCGAGGCGGAGGGAACCGAAGGCCGCGGCGCCGAACTCCTCGCCGCACTCACCCCGCTCGCCGGCCGGGTCCTGGTCAACGGCTGGCCCACCGGCGTAGCCGTCGCCCCGGCCCAGCACCACGGCGGCCCCTACCCGGCGACCACCTCCACCGCCACCTCGGTCGGCGGCACGGCCATCGAACGCTGGCTGCGCCCGGTCGCGTACCAGAGCACACCGCAGCCCCTGCTCCCGCCGGAGCTGCACGACGACAACCCACTGGGTGTGCCGCGGCGTATCAACGGCCGGGCGGAGAGCTGAGCCGCGCCCCCGAGCCCGGACGCCCGGTCAGGGACGGGTGAAGACGGAATGTGTCCCGATCCGACGCCACACGATGTGCGGCTCCCCCTCGTGCACGGGCTCGCCATAGTGGAACGTGGCACGTCCGTCCGGGGCCCACGACATTTCCCAGACGTCGTCGAAGCCCTGCATCTTCTTCACTCGCAGTCCCCGGCGGAATCCTGATCCGGTCTTGAGATCGGCGACGAACTGCGTGACAGCGACGAGGAACGCCGCTTTCTGGGAAGCGGTGAGATTCTTCCAGTCCCGCAGAAAGTGGCTCAGCGTCTCATACGTCGGCACGCTTCACGATCTCCCCGAGATCGATGCCGGCGTCCTCCGCGAGTGTCCGCAGGAAGGCGTCCCCGTCCTGGTGAACCTCGCCTCGTTCGCCTTCGGCAAGCGACTCATCCACCTCGCGCTCCTTGGCCTGCCATTCGGGCGACCAGAACCATGCCTGGTCGTCAGGAACCACGGATGCCGGAGTCAGCACGATCCGACCGTCCTCTACCGCCACGACCAGCTGGTCACCCTCCTGGAGGTCCAGCTGATCCCTTATGTCCTGCGGGATGGTGATGACGCCCTTCTTCCGCAGGGGGGTAGCCACGAGGTGCGGCCTGCGCCGCCGCTTGACAGTCGCCATACGGCAAGTCTACCTGGCAGACTTTCTTTCCGGCGCACCAAGGTTTCCCGACGCGTGACGGAACCTACTGCCGGGTTGGTCGCGTCCGCTTCCTCATGATCAGAATCGCCACCCCCGCCGACCTCGACGCCATCGGCCGCGCCGACGGCAGCGTGCTCTGCGCCGAGCAGGACGGGACGGTCGCGGGCGTCGCCGCGTTCCGCGCGGTCGGCGGGGCCATGACCCTCACCCAGCTCCATGTGGACCCCGACCGCTGGAGCCGGGGCATCGGCGGCGCGCTGCACGCCGCCTGCGTCGCGGCCTGGCGGCGGGCCGGCGTCACGGCCGCGCGCCTGGAGGTATACGAGCACAATGAGCGCGCCCAGCGGTTCTACGCCGAGCACGGCTGGCAGCCGGACCCGGACGTCTCGCGCGCCCCGGACTCCGCCCATATCGCGCTGCGGCTCGCCGTCGGACCGTCGGGGGAATGAGCCGGGCCGGTCCGGCGTTGTGCTCCGGGGCGGAGGGCGCCTCCGCATCGTACGAACCGGAGAGAAGACAGACATGCGCGTCGAGATCTGGAGCGACATCGCCTGCCCGTGGTGCTACATCGGCAAGGCCCGCTTCGAGAAGGGGCTGGCCGCCTTCCCGTACCGCGCGGAGATCGAGGTCGTACACCGTTCCTTCGAGCTCGACCCGCAGCGCGCCAAGGGCGACACCGCCCCGGTGATCGACATGCTGGCGAAGAAGTACGGACGTACGCGTGCGGAGGCGCAGGCGATGGAGGAGCACGTCGCCGCCAACGCCAGGGCCGAGGGCCTCGACTACCGCACCGAGGGGCGCGACCACGGCAGTACCTTCGACATCCACCGGCTGCTGCACCTGGCCAGGGCCCGCGGCCGCCAGGACGAGCTGCTGACGGCGGCCTACCGCGCCAACTTCGCCGAGGAGCGTAGCGTCTTCGACGCTGAGGTCCTGGTGGACCTCGCCGTCGAGGCCGGTCTCGACGCCGAGGAGGCCCGCGCGGTGCTCGGCGACGACAGCGCGTACGCCGACGCGGTACGGGCCGATGAGCGCGAGGCCGCCGACCTCGGCGCCAACGCCGTGCCGTTCTTCGTCCTCGACCGGCGCTACGGGATCTCCGGGGGCCAGCCCTCCGAGGTGTTCACCCGGGCGCTGGAGGAGGCATGGGAGGGGCGCACGCCGACCCCCCTCGCCGGGACCGACGCAGCCGACGCAGCCTGCGGCACGGACGGCTCGTGCGAGGTTCCGCAGGTCAGCGGCCACGCGTAAGCGGTGCTTGGAGGTTTCCGTTAATTAATCGCAATGGACGGGGAGTCGGGCACCCAGCACAGTGGGGGCATGGACTCCCTCTCTCTTTCACTGACTGACGTGGCAGACGCCGAGTTCGCCCCCGGCAGGACCTACCTGAACACCGCCAGCTGCGGGCTGCTGCCGCGGCGCACCGCCGCGGCGGTACGGGTATTCGCCGACGAGGCCGTGGCCGGCGGCGCCGCCGCGCTCGGCAGTTTCGACTCCGTGACCGCCGCCCGCGCGGCCTTCGGCCGCCTGATGGGCGTCCCGGCCGAGCGGGTGTCCACGGGGTCGGCGGTGGCCACCCATGTCGGTCTGGTCGCCGCCTCGCTGCCGGAAGGCGCGGAAGTCCTGGCCGCCGAGGGCGACTTCAGCTCGGTGATCAACCCCTTCGTGGTGCGCCGGGATCTCAAGGTGCGGCTTGTGCCGCTGGAGGCGCTGGCCGAGTCCGTTCGCCCCGGTACCGCACTGATCGCCGTCAGCGCCGTGCAGTCGGCCGACGGGCGGATCGCCGACCTGCCCGCGATTCGGGCCGCGGCAACCGCCCATGGGGCCCGTACCCTCGTGGACGCCAGCCAGGCGGCGGGCTGGCTGCCGCTGAACGCGGGCGACTACGACTACACCGTCACCGGCGGCTACAAGTGGCTGCTGGCCGTGCGCGGCGCGTCCTATCTGACGGTGACCGAGGAGGCCCAGGAGTCTTTGGTGCCGATCCACGCCGGCTGGGTCTCGGGCGAGGACCCCTGGGGGTCGACGTACGGGCCGGTCGAGGAACTCGCCCGCTCCGCCCGCCGGTTCGACGAGGGCCCCGCTTTCGTCGCCTACCACGCGGCCGAGCAGTCCTTCGCGCTCATCGAGGGGATCGGGGTCGAGCGCATCCACGGCCACAACACGACCCTGGCCGCCCGCTACCGCGCCGGCCTCGCGGAGCTGGGCCTGGCGCCGGTCCCCGGCGAGTCCCCGATCGTCTCCGTACCCGGCCTCGCGCACCGTCAGGAGGACGTGGCCCGGGCCGGCATCCTGACCTCCGCCCGCGCCGGAAACCTGCGCGCGGCCTTCCACTTCTACAACTCCGCCGCCGATGTGGACCGGCTGCTGGACGTGCTCTCCGGCTGAGCCGCCGGCCCCGCTGCCCGGCCGCCGCGCAGCTCCGGGCAGCCGCTGGTCTCGGTGCAGAGGTTGTCCTCGACCCTGGCCAGCAGCCGGGCCAGTTCGCTGCGCTCCCCGTCATCGAGGCCCGCGAGGGTGAGCTCCTCCAGCCCGTTCCAGGCCCGCTCCACATCCGCGAGCAGCGCGCAGCTGGCGTCGGTGGCCTCGACGACCACGGCCCGGCGGTCCGAGGGGTCCGGGCGGCGCCGTACATGACCGGTCTGCTCCAGACGCTGGAGCATCTTCGTCACGGTCGAGGGGTCGAGGTCGACCGACTTGATGAGGTCGGACTGGCGGACCGGGCCGGCATCCCACAGGTGCATCATCAGGAATTCCTGCCCCGGATAGAGGCCGAGCTGCTTGAGCAGCTTGCCGGCGGCGATTCGGTGCAGCCGGGCCACCCGGGACACGGCATGGCTGACCGGGCCGCCGCGGGCGGCGCTCGGCAGCCCGGTACAGGCGGGGTCTCCCTGGGGCGCCGGTGCCGGTGCCGGTGCCTTGGGGCCGGTGGTGCCGGTCATGGCGATTCTCCTCGGGGCGGTGCGGTGGCTGCCGGTCGGGCAGCTGAGAAAATTTTACCTTGGTCGGCCAAGTAATGCGTTACAGTGGCACTCGACCCAATTACTTGGCCGACCACATAAATTCTCCAGGAGCTCCCATGACCACCGCATTCGACCCGATCGACCTGGCCGGCACGGTCCTCGCCAACCGCATCGCCATGGCCCCGATGACCCGATCGAGGGCGTACGGACCGGGGAACTCCCCGACCGACTCCAACGCCGCGTACTACGCCCAGCGCGCCTCCGCCGGCCTGATCATCACCGAGGGGGTCCAGCCCTCGGTGCTCGGCCAGGGCTATCCCGACACCCCCGGACTGCACAGCGACGAGCAGATCGCCGGCTGGCGCAAGGTCACCGACGCCGTGCACGCGGCCGGCGGCCGGATCTTCGCCCAGATCATGCACACCGGCCGCATCGGCCACCCCGTACTGCTGCCCGGCGGCCTGGTTCCCGTCGGCGTCTCACCGGTCGCCGCCGCGGGGCAGGTGTACACGCACGAGGGGCCGAAGGACTTCATCGTGCCGCGCGAGCTGCCGGACGCCGAAATTCACGCGACCATCGGCGAGTTCGCCTCCGCCGCCCGCAACGCCATCGAGGCCGGCTTCGACGGGGTCGAGCTGCACGGCGCCAACGGCTACCTGATCCACCAGTTCCTCGCCCCCAACACCAACCTGCGCACCGACGCGTGGGGTGGCTCGGTCGAGGGCCGCATCCGCTTCGCCGTCGAGGTGGCGAAGGCAGTCGCGGCCGAGATCGGGGCGGACCGGACCGGCCTGCGGATCTCGCCGACCAACCCGTACAACGACATCGACGAGCAGGACGCCGAGCCCACCTACACGGCGCTGGTGGAAGCCCTCGAGCCGCTCGGTCTCGCCTATCTGCACGTCGTCGAGGCCGGCCCCGAGCTCAGGGAGCTGGCGCTCGCCCTGCGCAAGCGGTTCACCGGCACCTTCATCCTCAACCCGGCGACCGAAGGCCCGACCGGCGCCGACACGCTCGGCCTGATCGAGGACGGCACCGCGGACATCGTCGCCTTCGGCGCGCTGTTCCTGGCCAATCCGGACCTGCCGGCCAGGCTCGCGGCCGGGGGCCCGTACAACACCCCCGACCCGGCCACCTTCTTCGGCGGCGACGACAGCGGCTACCTGGACTACCCGACGCTGCAGGCAAGCTGACCATGCGAGGGCCCGGCACCCACGGGGATGGCGCCGGGCCTTCGCGTCCGTACGTACGCGTCCGTACGTACGGCTACCGGACGGGAGTGAAGTCCCGCGCCCCGATGTAGTCGGGCCGCCGCACGGGCGCCGCGAACGGTTCCACCGCCGCGTTCTCGACGCTGTTGAAGACGATAAAGACATTGCTGCGCGGATACGGGGTGATGTTGTCGCCCGAACCATGCATGCAGTTGCAGTCGAACCAGGTCGCCGAGCCCGCCTTGCCGGTGAACAGCCGGATGCCGTGCTGATCAGCCATCGCCGTCAGGGCCTCGTCGGACGGGGTGCCGGCCTCCTGCATTTTCAGCGACTGCTTGTAGTTGTCCTTCGGCGTCTCACCCGCGCAGCCGAGGAACGTTCTGTGCGACCCCGGCATGATCATCAGGCCGCCGTTGGTGTCGTGGTTCTCGGTCAGCGCGATCGAGACGGACACGGTCCGCATGTTCGGCAGCCCGTCCTCGGCGTGCCAGGTCTCGAAGTCCGAGTGCCAGTAGAAGCCCGAAGCCCCGAAGCCCGGCTTGACGTTGATCCGGGACTGGTGGACGTACACGTCGGAACCGAGGATCTGCCGGGCGCGGTCCACGACACGCGGATCGCTCACCAGCCGGGCGAAGACCTCGCTGAGCTTGTGGACCTCGAACACCGACCGGACGGCCTGGGACTTGGGCTCGATGATGGCGCGCTGGTCCGCGCGGACCGCCGGATCGGCGATCAGCCGCTCCAGCTCGTCGTGGTAGAGCGCGACCTCGTCCGGCCTGATCAGCTGCGGCACCGCGGCGAAGCCGTCCCGCTCGAAGCCCGCCAGCTCGGACGGCCGGAACGGTCCCGGAGTGCCGGGGCCCTGCCACACCACCGGGTCCTGGCGGGGGACGGTCACCTCGGTGGCACCACGGGTCGGGTAGAGGTCGCTCAGTACGGTGGTCATGGTCAGCCCTCCTCGGCCTCGGTCAACAGGGGGTAGACGCCGTTCTCGTCGTGGTCCTCCCGTCCGGTGACGGGCGGGTTGAAGACGCAGACACAGCGGAAGTCGGTCTTGGGGCGCATGGTGTGGCGCTCGTGGCCGTCCAGCAGGTACATCGTGCCGGGCTCGATCCAGTGCGTCTCACCGGTCTCGTCGTTGGTGAGTTCGGCCTCGCCCTCCACGCAGAGGACGGCCTCGATGTGGTTCGCGTACCACATCGACGTCTCGGTACCCGCGTACAGCGTGGTCTCGTGCAGCGAGAATCCGACCCGCTCCTTGGCGAGCACGATGCGCTTGCTCTCCCAGGTGCCGGACGCGGCCTTCACATGGCGCTCGGTGCCTTCGATGTCCTTGAACGATCGGACGATCACGATGGGTTGCAGCCTTTCTCTTACGTCTCTTACGCGGTTTCTCGGCTTCTCGGTTACGCGGTCTCGCGGACGGAACGGGCCAGGGTCCGCAGGCCCTCGTCCAGCTCCTCGGGCGTGATGGTGAGCGGCGGCAGCAGTTTCACCACCTCGCTCTGCGGGCCGGAGGTCTCCAGCAGCAGACCGAGTTCGAAGGCGCGGGCGCAGACGGCCGCCGCCCGGGACTTCTCGGTGAACTCCAGGCCCCACACGAGGCCGCGGCCCCGGTACTCCGCGCCGAGGCGGGCGTGCTCGTCGCAGATGGCCAGCAGCGCCTGCTCCACCTGTTCGCCGCGCGCGACGGTCTGCTTCTCCATCTGCCCGTCGGCCCAGTAGGCGTCGAGCGCGGCGGCGGCGGTGACGAACGCCGGGTTGTTGCCGCGGAACGTGCCGTTGTGCTCGCCCGGCTCCCAGATGTCCAGCTCCGGCTTGAACAGGCACAGCGACATCGGCAGTCCGTAGCCGCTGATGGACTTGGAGAGCGTGACGATGTCCGGGGTGATGCCGGCCTCTTCGAAGGAGAAGAATGCGCCGGTACGGCCGCAGCCCATCTGGATGTCGTCGACGATCAGCAGCATGTCGCGACGGCGGCACAGGTCCGCGAGCGCGCGCAGCCACTCGGGACGGGCCACGTTGATGCCGCCCTCGCCCTGCACCGTCTCGACGATCACGGCGGCGGGCTGGTTGAGCCCGGAGCCCTGGTCCTCCAGCAGCCGCTCGAACCACAGGAAGTCCGGCGTCCGGCCGTCGAGGTAGTGGTCGAACGGCATCGGCGTGCCATGCACCAGCGGGATGCCGGCGCCGGCCCGCTTGAAGGCGTTGCCGGTGACGGCCAGGGAGCCCAGCGACATGCCGTGGAAGGCATTGGTGAAGGAGACGATCGACTCGCGGCCCTTGACCTTGCGGGCCAGCTTGAGCGCCGACTCGACGGCGTTGGTGCCGGTCGGGCCGGGGAACATCACCTTGTACGGCAGGTCACGCGGGCGCAGCACCACATTCTGGAACGACTCCAGGAAGGCGCGCTTCGCGGTGGTGGCCATGTCCAGGCCGTGGGTGATGCCGTCGCGCTCCAGGTAGTCGATCAGCGCGCGTTTGAGCACCGGGTTGTTGTGGCCGTAGTTGAGCGAGCCGGCGCCGGCGAAGAAGTCGAGGTATGTGTGGCCGTCCTCGTCGTGGAGGCGGCTGCCCTGGGCCCGGTCGAACACGGCCGGCCAGTTGCGGCAGTAGCTGCGTACCTCCGACTCCAGGGTCTCGAAGACGCTGAGGGCGGGCGGGGTGATGGTCACCAGGTTCTCCTGTTCGTGGGGGGTGTCAGGCTGGGCCGTCAGGCGCGGTGTCAGGGGCGTCGGGCGTCAGGCTGCGATCGGTCCGATGCGGTAGAGCACCTCCGGCTGGTGCGCCCCGTCGGGGAACAGCTCCCCGTCGAAGAGGACTTCACGGCTGACGGATGCGCCGCGCCGTTCGGCGTACGAGGTGAACAGGCGCTCGGAGGCGGTGTTTTCCGGGGTGATCGTGGTCTCGATCCGGTCGACCCCGTGGGTGTCGGCGACCTTCGCCGCCAGGTCCTCCAGCAGGGTGCCGGCCAGGCCGCGCCCGCGGTGCTCGCGGTCCACGGCGACCTGCCAGACCACCAGGGTCTGCGGGCTCTCGGGGCGTACGTAACCGGTGATGAAGCCGACCGGCTCACCGTCCGCACGGCGTGCGACCGCGGAGGTCGCGGCGAAGTCGCGGCACCACAGCAGATAGCTGTAGGAGGAGTTGAGGTCCAGGGTCACGGAGTCGCGCGCGATTCGCCACATCGCGGCGCCGTCTTCCACCTTCGGAGTGTCGACCTTCGGAGTGTCGACCTTCGGAGTGTCGATATGCGCTGCGGTCATGGGGTGCGAATTTAGCGAGCGAATTCTGAAATCGCATCCGGCGTGGGGGTTACGCGAGAATGCCTGCTGTGTTATCACGCGGGCGCGAAACAGGGTCGTTTTGCCCGGAAATTACCGGGCAAATCGCCTCCAGTGTGGAGTCGGTCACATGCCCGTGGACCTTGTCGAAATCTTGGCGTTTACAGCTGGAGAACGCGGGCAGACGAGCAGCTGACAACAAATCGGGAAGCCGCCCGGAATTTAACTTCTTCCGGGTGTGAGGAATTCATTAATTCGAAGCGCTCTGCCAGGTTTCCGAAATTGCCTTACGGGCAGACTCGAGATCCGGCGTGCGCCCGTGGCGGCCGAGCGCGGTACCGAGCGCTGCCACCGAGGCCCGCACCACCTCCCGGGTCGCGTCCGGCCCGTAGTGATTGACCCGGATCATCTCGCCGGCCAGTGCCCCGCCGCCCGCGACCAGCGGCAGCGTCGGGTCGGCGGCCAGCGCCGCGGCGACCAGCTCCGACGCGTCGACCCCGGCCGGTGTACGCAGCGTGGTGGCCACCGGCGCCGCCTCGGCCGCCGCGTGGACGAACGGTGCGAGGCCGGCGCCGAGAGCGAGCGCGCCCGCGCGGGTGGCCGCTGCGGCCGCCGCGTGCCGGTTCATCACCGCCGCCGGCCCCTCGGCCTCGATCCGCTCCAGGCAGGCGTCCAGGGCCAGCATCTCCAGCTGCGCGGGCGCGTGCAGCAGCGCGTTGCGGCCGCCGTCGATCCAGCGCTCCTTCCAGTCCAGCAGCGAGAGGTAGGACCGGCGCGGCGCCTGTGGGTTGGCGGCGAACCGGGCCCAGGCGCGGTCGCTCACCGACACCGCCGAGACGCCGGCCGGTCCGCCCATGGCCTTCTGCGCGCCGATCACGCACAGGTCGACGCCCCACGCGTCCGGAAGCAACGGCTCCGCGCCCACAGAGGCGACGGCGTCCAGCATGAACAGGGCGCCGCGGGCCCGTACGACCTCACCGATCTCCGCGACCGGGTTGGTGTTCCCGGTCGCCGCCTCCGCGTGGACCAGGGAGACGAAGTCGATCTCCGGGTGCTCGGACAGCACCTGCTCCACCTGCTCGGCGGTGACCGCCGTGTGGAACGGCACCGCCAGGTCGACCACCGAGGCACCGCAGTCCCGCAGCCAGTTGCCGAAGGTCTGGCCGTACGGCCCCGTGACGATGTTCAGCGCGGTCGAGCCGGGCCGGGCGCCGCTGCGGATGCAGCCCTCCAGGGGCAGCAGTGCCTCGCCCTGGGTGATGACCACGTCCTGCTCGGTCGAGAGCAGTGCGGCCACGCGTCGCTCGATCGACGCGAAGTGCGCTGCGGTCAGCGGGGCCAGGTCAAGCAAGGGGTGCGTCACGGTGGTGCTCTCTTCGCGAGGTTGCGCTTTGTCCGGGGTGCTGAGCCGAGGGTACCCACGGCCTCGTACAGTGCCTCATATGAGCGATCAGCCTGTGCTGCACGTCAGGGGTCGGGTGCTGTTGGGCCCCGAGGAGGTCCGGGACGAGCTGTGGGCCGTCGGCGGCCTGGTCTCGTACGAACGGCCCGCCGGCGCGCGTGAGGTGACGACCGTCGACGGCTGGGCGCTGCCGGGCCTGGTCGACGCGCACTGCCATGTCGGCCTCGACCAGCACGGCCCGGTCGACGACGCGACCAGCGAGAAGCAGGCGCTCACCGACCGGGACGCCGGCACCCTGCTCATCCGGGACGCCGGGTCGCCCTCCGACACGCGCTGGATCGACGACCGCGAGGACCTCCCGAAGATCATCCGGGCCGGCCGGCACATCGCCCGTACCCGCCGCTACATCCGCAACTACGCCCACGAGATCGAGCCGGACGACCTCGTCGAGTACGTCGCCCACGAAGCGCGGCGCGGCGACGGCTGGGTCAAGCTCGTCGGCGACTGGCTCGACCGGGACTCCGGCGACCTCGGTGCCTGCTGGCCGCGGGGCGCGGTCGAGGCGGCCATCGCCGAGGCGCACCGGCTCGGCGCCCGGGTCACCGCGCACTGCTTCGCCGAGGACTCACTGCGCGACCTCGTGGAGGCGGGCATCGACTGCATCGAGCACGCCACCGGCCTCACCGAGGAGACCATCCCGCTCTTCGCCGAGCGCGGCGTCGCGATCGTCCCGACGCTGGTGAACATCGCGACCTTCCCGCAGCTCGCGGCGGGCGGCGAGGACAAGTTCCCGCGCTGGTCGGACCATATGCGCCGGCTGCACGAGCGCCGTTACGACACGGTCCGCGCGGCGTACGACGCGGGCATCCCGGTCTTCGTCGGCACCGACGCGGGCGGCTCGCTCTCGCACGGACTGGTCGCGGCGGAGGTCGCGGAGCTGGTGAAGGCGGGCATCCCGCCGCTGGAGGCGCTGTCGGCGACCGCGTGGGGAGCGCGCAGGTGGCTCGGCCGACCGTCGCTGGAGGAGGGCGCGCCGGCCGACCTGGTGGTGTACGAGTCGGATCCGCGGGCGGATGTCCGGGTGCTGGCGGCGCCGCGGGCGATTGTGCTGAACGGCCGCGTGATCGGCTGATCCGCGGCTTTGCCAGGTTGACCGGGCGTGACGTACGGCGGCGGTTTCCCGTTGACGCTTCTTCGCGGGCGCTCCTGCGCGGTCAACCGGCGTACGCCGTACGGTCCGTGAAACGGGTGACGCACGAGAACCTCCGTGCCAACAGATTCGAATGAAGGCGCGGAAACCCCACTTTGGAGTGAACTCACGCCAGGTTGCTGCCCATTCACTCACCGTGCGTAAAGATTCCGGGGTCGAGGTCGTCGGCGCACGCGATGTCCCCCATCGGCGGCGCCCGGCGGCTCCATGTCTCCTGTGAGGTTCCACCACCTTGAACAGCAACACCTTCCGCATGCCCGCACGCCGTTGCGCCTCCGCCGTCGCGGCCGCCACCCTGGCCGCCGGACCGGCCGCCCTGCTGACCGCGTCCCCCGCGCATGCCACCGACGGGGGCGGCACCGGCGGTGACGGCCGGGCGAGCGCCGTCGTGCTGCGGACCGGGCTCGATGTCTCCCTGCTCAACAAGACCGTCCACGTGCCGCTGAAGGCCACCCTCAACGAGGTGCACGCCCCGGCGAGCGCCGGGAAAACCGCGCTGACGGTCACCTTGGACGGCGTCGACCAGGGCAGGCCGTTCACTGTGCTGCGCGCGGATGTCGCCACCGCGAAAGCGACCGCCGACGGGCACCGCGCGGAGGGCTACACCAATCTCGCCAAGGCCAGGGTCCATGTGCCGGGGCTGCCCCTGCTGTCCCTGATCGAGGTGGAGAAGGTCACCTCGAAGGCGGTCTGCGAGGCGGGCAAGCAGCCGGTCGCCGAGTCGAACGTGCTGGGCGCGGTCACCGTGCTCGGCAAGCGGACGACACTGACCACGGGAGGTACGACCAAGGTCGGGGTACCGGGAGTCGGCGAGGTGCGGCTCGACCTGTCGAAGACGGAGACCACGTCCTCCACGGCGGCCGCCACCGCGCTGCGACTCAACGTGTCCCTGAACCCGCTCAAGCTGAACGTCGCGGAAGTCGAAGGCGAGATCACGCTCGCCGAGGCGACCTGCGCCGCGCCCAAGGCCCCCGCCCAGGCCCCCGCTGAGCAGGCCCCCGCTGAGCAGGAGCCCTCCGGCGTGGAGGCCCAGTCCGGCGGCACCGAGCCCGAGCCCGCCGAGGAGTCCCTCGCCAAGACCGGCGGCAGCTCGACGACCCCGTACGTCGCGGGCGGAGCGATCGCACTCGTCGCGGCGGGCGCGGCAGCGCTGGTACTGGCCCGCGGCCGAAGCAGGACCTGACGGCAGAACAGCGCGGGCCCGTCACCGATCGGTGGCGGGCCCGTCATCCTCGCCGGAGGTATCAGGGAACGAGTGGTGCTCGTGTGCCACAGTCCAACGGCCCTGCTCCTTGCGCAACCCGAGCGTGAGCCGCAGCCGATTGGCCGGTTGCTCGGTGAGTTCCTGCGGAGTTCCGCAGCGCAGCAAGGCGTGGGCATAGGCGACATCGTCGCCGGCGGTGACATCGAGGGACACGATCTCGAACGAGGCGCCTTGCAGCTGCCACTTGAAGAACGGCGGCCATGTCTCGCGGTAGGCGTCAATGCCGCGGACGCCCTCATACGGCGGCGGCACATCGAACATCACGATGTCGCCGGAGTGATCCGCCACGACACCGCTCAGGTCTCCCCGGTGCACCGCCGCGGCCCACTGCTCGATCAAGGTCCGAATCTGCTCTTCGTCATCGCGCATGTCAGCTCACAGTCCTTTCGACGGCACCGCTCCGTGTCCCCAGCCCGAAAGGTAGCCGTCGGGTGGCTCGCGGGAGTTGCGCACGCGGCCGTTGCTCCGGCCTTCGCCGTTTCGTTGGGCTGAACGGAACGGTTCGGGCTTCGCCGTCAGCGGTCCGACAGGACCAACGCCTGGTCCAGGGCCTGGAGGAAGCGGCCCGTTGTGGTCCGGTCGCGTACGGCCAGGCGCAGCCACTGCGTGCCCAGGCCCGGGAATGTGTCGCCGCGCCGGGCCGCGAAGCCCAGGCGGCGCAGCCGGTCGCGTACCGCGTCCGCCCGTTCCATCCGGATCAGTACGAACGGTCCCTCCGCCCGCTCCACCACCCGGATCTCGTCGAACTCGGCCAGCCCGGCCAGGAGATGCGCCCGGTCGGCCGCGATCCGGTGGGCGGCGTGCGCCGCCTCCGCGAGCGCCGCCGTGGACATACACGCCTCGGCGGCGGCCAGCGCGGGCGTCGAGACCGGCCAGAGCGGCTGCGCCCGCTCCAGCGCGGCGACCGTGTCCGGCTCGGCCAGGACGTAACCGATCCGCAGGCCTGCCAGCCCCCAGGTCTTGGTGAGGCTCCGCAGCACTACCAGGCCCGGTACGTCGGTCCGCCCCGCCAGTGCCTCGCGCTCACCCGGCACGGCGTCCATGAACGCCTCGTCGACGACGAGGGTGCGGCCCGGGCGGGCCAGCGCGGCCAGCGTCCGGGCCGGATGCAGTACGGACGTGGGGTTGGTCGGGTTGCCGACCACCACCAGATCCGCGTCCTCGGGGACGGCGGACGGGTCCAACCGGAAGCCGTCCCCGTCCGCCAGCAGCACCCGCCGCACCTCGTGCCCCGTATCCCGCAGCGCCGCCTCCGGCTCCGTGAACTGCGGGTGCACGACGACCGGCCGGCGCGCCGGCAGGGCGCGCGCGATCAGTACGAACGCCTCCGCCGCGCCCGCCGTCAGCAGCACCCGGTCCACCGGCAGCCCGTGCCGTCCCGCGACCGCCGACCGCGCGGCCCGGCCGTCCGGGTAGGCGGCCACGGTGTCCAGGGACGCGGCGATGCGCGCCTTCAGCCAGGCCGGGGGAGTCCCGGCCCGTACGTTCACCGCGAGATCGGTGAGATCCCCGCCGCGCACCTCCGCGTCCCCATGGTGACGCAGGTCGTGGGCGTCAGTGGGCGTGTGCATGGCCGCTGTGGTGGTGATGGTGGTGCCCACCGTGTCCATGCCCGCCGTGCCCGCCGTGTCCGTCGTCGTCCGGGTGGAAGTGCGGCTGCTGCGGCAGGCCCACCTTGTCCTCGAACCCGGGCAGCGCGATCCGGTATACACAGGAGTCGCAGTTCATCCGCAGATCGCCCTGCACGGCCTCCCGGTAGCGCTCCATCACCAGGCCGAGCAGCTCCTCGGTGGGGCCGATGACATCGGCCGAGCGCACCTCGGTCCCCGGATGCGCCGCCGCCCACTCCGCCGTCTGCGTACACACGCGGTCCGGCAGGATGCCGGTGAAGAGGAAGTACGGCAGTACGACGACGCGGCCCGCGCCGAGCTTCACGCACCGGTCGAGCCCCGAGGGCACGTCGGGCGCCGCCAGCGACACGAACGCGGTCTCCACGCCCGCGTAACCGCGCCCCTCCCACAGCAGCCGCGCCGCCTTGTGCACCTCCGCGTTGGCGTCCGGGTCGGTCGAGCCGCGGCCGACCAGCAGCACGGTCACATCCGAGCGGTCGACGTCTTCGGATGTGACAGCGCCGATGACCTCGTCTATGCGCCGCTCCAGCACGGACAGCAGCGCCGGGTGCGGGCCGAGCGGTCGGCCGTAGGAGTACGAGATCCCGGCGTGCCGCTCCTTCTCGCGGGACAGCGCCGCCGGGATGTCGCCCTTGGCGTGCCCGGCCGACACCAGCATCAGGGGGACCGCGGCGAAGCGCCGTACCCCTCGCTCGACGAGTTCCGTCACGGCCTCGCCGAGCGGCGGAGGGGACAGCTCGATAAAGCCGCCCGCGACGGGCAGTTCGGGGTTGCGGCGGGCAAGCTCCCGTACGAAGTCGCGGAAGGCTTCGGCTCCCGCTTCGTCCCGGGTGCCATGGCCGGCGATGAGCAGTGCGGGGGGCGGGGTGGTCACGCGTTCTCCTTGGTGCTGAGGGGGGTGGTGTGGAGCGGGGTGTAGAGCAGGGCGTTGAGCGCGGCCGCGGCGACCGCGGAACCGCCCTTCTCGGAAACATTGCTGACGGCGGGCAGGCCGCTCTCGCGCAGCGCGGCCTTGGACTCCGCCGCTCCCACGAATCCGACCGGCAGGCCGATGACGAGCGCCGGCGCGGCATCGAGGACGAGCAGCTCCTCCAGTGCGGTGGGTGCGCAGCCGATCACCCAGACCGCGCCGGGCCCCACCTGTTCGTACGCCAGCCGGATCGCGTGCGCCGAACGCGTCAGGCCGGGACGGGACTCGGCCTCCTTCAGCCGGCACACGCTCTCGCGGCGCGTGATGCCGGCCGCGACCATCTCGACGTCCGCGACCACGGGGGCGCCGGCGTGCAGCGCGGTGTGCGCGGCGCGCAGGGTGGTCTCGTCGCAGACGAGGTCGTCCGCGTACGCCAGATCGGCGCTGGAGTGGATGACGCGCTCCACCACCGCGCGGGTGAGCGGCGCGAAGTGCGAGGTGTCGAGGCGGGTCCGCAGCCTGCGGAACGACTCCTGCTCGATGGGGTGGACAACCCTGGTCACCGTGCTCCCTCCGACTGCCACCGGTAGCCCCGGGGGGTCACCATCCGGCCCGCGATCTCCCGCGTGGCCGTGTTCCCGACGGTCACCACCGTCATCATGTCCACCGTCGCCGGATCGAGTCCTGCGAGTGTCGTCAGCCGGCTGCTCTCGTCCGTACGGGACGCGTTGCGTACAACGCCCACCGGGGTGGTGGGCGCGCGGTGCTCGGCGAGAATGCCCAGCGCGTTGGGCAGTTGCCAGTCGCGGCCGCGGCTGCGCGGGTTGTAGAAGGTCACCACGATGTCCGCCTCGGCGGCGGCCCGAACGCGCCGCTCGATGACCTCCCACGGCGTGTGCAGGTCGGAGAGGCTGATCGAGACGTGGTCGTGGCCGAGCGGCGCACCGAGGATGGCGGCGGCCGCGAGGGCGGCGGTCACCCCGGGGACGCCCACCACGTCGATGTCGTCGGCCGCCTCGGCGAGCGCGGGCGACGCCATGGCGTACACGCCCGCGTCGCCCGACCCGATCAGGGCCACGGCGTGCCCCTTGCGCGCCTCGGCGACGGCGGTACGGGCCCGCTCCTCCTCGGCGCCGAGCCCGGACTCCAGGATCGTCGTCCCGGGCCGGAGCAGGTCGCGGATCTGGTCGACGTACTGGTCGAGTCCCACGAGCACCGAGGCGCGCCGCAGCTCCTCCCTCGCACGGGGGGTGAGCAGGTCCCGCGCTCCCGGACCGAGCCCGACGACGGCCAGCCGGCCGCGCGGTGCCCGCCGCACGACGGCGCAGGTGGCCATCGCGGCGCGTCCCTCGGGCGCGGACTTCCGCTTCGGTACGAGGAGTTCGCCCCCGCCGGCGAGGGCAGCGGCCTCCGCGACGGACGGCGTCCCGACGGCGGCGAGCGGAGCGCCGGACGGGTTCGGCACCACGATGGCGGCCAGCGTCCCGGCGTCGTACGTCCTGACCGGCACGCCGAGGCGGGCGGCGGCCTCGACG
The DNA here is from genome assembly GCF_024213665.1 of Streptomyces sp. A3M-1-3. GTDB lineage: Bacteria > Actinomycetota > Actinomycetes > Streptomycetales > Streptomycetaceae > Streptomyces. The sequence goes on along the minus strand of NZ_JANAVP010000025.1, from coordinate 75,692 downwards.
ATCCCGGCCTCGCCGGCCTTGGCGTCCACGGTCGCCAACTCCACGACGGAGCCGACGGAGAGCCCGGCGTCACGCAGGGCGCCCTCGACGAGCCCGAGCACCTCCTCGACGGGCGCGCCCTTGCTGGCGCCGACCCCGACGACGAGCGACGGAGGCCGCACCAGGGCTTCCCGCGCCCCGAGCGGAAGGATCCGATCGGTGACCCACAGGGTCGCGCCGGCCGCCGCGGCGTCGGGGCCCGTGCCGGGGTCGGCCGGGGCGCCCGCCGAGCCGTCGGCCGACACCGTGCCGGTGCCGGTCTCGGCGTCAGCCGTGGGTGGCACGGCGCCGTCCTCGGCGCGTGCCACGCTCTGTGCGGCGAGCGGTGCCTGGCTCGAGCCGTCGGCCGCTTGGCCGTCGTCGGCGGGGGCCGTGTTCTGCGCGGCGCTTGGCGTGCCGGCCCGCTCGGCCGGCCCGGCGTCCTGGCCGACACGGCCCGTCGGCACCGGCGCCGGTACGACATTCGGCGGCAGCGGGGGCAGTGGCCAGACGGTGTCCGCCCGCAGGGCCACCCGCTCGCCGTCCAGGATCGCTCGCGTGACCGCGGCCACCGCTCCCTCCACCGGGCGGCCCAGTGTGTCCAGGCCCGGGATGTCCGTGGCGTCCGTCGCCGTCGTCACCACCGGGGCGCAGCCGAGGACGTCCGCGACTGCGTGCGCCAGGTCGTTGGCCCCGCCGCCGTGCCCGCCCAGCAGCGCCACCGCGTGGCGCAGGGACTCGTCCACCGTGACGACACCCGGGTCGGATGCCTTGTCCGCGAGCAGCGGGGCGATCAGCCGGACCGTCGCCCCCGTCGCGAGGAAGCACACCAGCTGCTCGCACTCCGCGAAGGCGCGCTCCACGGCCTCGCGCACCGGGCCCTCGTAGACCCGGGTGCGGCCGGGCCAGGCCGCGGCCAGCCGGTCGCGGGCGGCAGCGCCCGCCGCCGTGGCGGAAATCAGGCCGATCACTCGACTGCTCCTTCAATTGCGGTGTCCGAGGGGCGGTTGCCCCACAACAGAAAGACGGGGTTCGTAGCGGCGAGCCGGTGCACGTCGCCGGGCAGCGGCGCGAGCCGCGAGGACTGCAGCAGTACGCCGTCGGGCACGAACCCGGCGCCCGACAGCGCGCCTCGCACAGCGGGCACCCGGTCCAGCGCCGCCATCGCGACGACCACCGTGCGCCGCGCCCGCCGGGCGCAGGCCGTGACGATCGCGGGCAGTTCCCGGCCGCCACCGCCGATGAACACCGCGTCCGGGTCCGCGAGATCGGACAGGACGGTTGGCGCCGCCCCGTGGACGATCCGGACGTCCACCTCGTGCGCGGCCGCGTTGGCCCGGATACGCCCGATGCCGTCCGCCGTCTTCTCGACCGCGACCACCGCCGCGCCGAACCGCGCGCACTCCACGGCCACCGACCCGGATCCGGATCCGATGTCCCACACCAGGTCGCCCAGGCGCGGCCCGAGCCGGGCCAGCGCCAGGGCGCGCACCTCGAACTTGGTGATCATGGAGTCGCGGTGGGTGAAGTCGCCTTCGGCCAGGGCCCATTGGGACGGGGTGGGCCGCGCGCCCGCGATCGTCCGTACCGGCGACAGCGTCCGCGACTCGTCCAGGCACACCACCACGCTCACCGCGCCACCCCAGTCGCGGGCCGCCGCCTCGGCCGGCGACACCCGCTCCAGGCGCTCGTGCTCCGGATCACCCAGCGCCGAGGCCACCACCATGGTGCGGTCCACCGTCCGGCGGGCCAGTTCGGCACCCAGCTCCGCGGGCCCCGAGCCCGGACCGGTGAGTACCGCGGTCTTGGGGTGGGCCCGGCACACATTGACGGCGGTCCGCAGGTCCCGCCCATGTGCGCTGACCACCACCGCGTCGTCCCACGGCAGTCCGAGCCGCGCGAAGGCCACCGCCACCGACGCGACCGAGGGCCGGACATCGAGCGCGTCCGCCCCGAAGCGCTCGGCCAACGCCCGTACGATCCCGAAGAATCCGGGGTCGCCGGAGGCGAGGACCACCACGCCGGCACCGTCCTTCGCCAGGTGTTCGTCGATCGCGTCGAACGCGGGAGCCAGTGGCCCCAGCACCACACGCGCCGCGCCCTCCGGCACGGCGGCCGCGTCGAGATGCCGCTGCCCGCCGACCACCAGCGTGGCGGCGTCCAGCACGGTGCGGTCCCGGCCGGCCGGCGGGGCCCCCGTTCCCGTACCCAGGACCGTGATCGTGATCACGAAGTCGCCGCCCCCTGCGCGCCCTGGGCTCCCTGCGCGCGCAGCGACTTGCGGGCCGCCGGGTCGGCCCTGCGGAAGCCGTGGAAGTGCCCGGGGTGGTAGAGGTGCGAGCGCGTGCCGGAGGCGGACAGGGCCGGGCCGACCAGGAAGAGCGTGTGCTTCCAGAGCTTGTGCTCCTTGACGGTCTCCTCCAGCGTGCCGATCGTGCAGCGCAGCACCAGCTCCTCCGGCCAGGTCACCTGGTACGCGACGACGACCGGCGTGTCCGTCGGATAGCCGCCCTCCAGCAGCTCGGCCGTCAACTGCCCCGACCGGGCGGCCGACAGGAACACGGCCATGGTCGTGCCGTGCCGGGCGAACTCCCGTACCTCCTCGCCGGGCGGCATCGGCGTCTTGCCGCCACCGAGCCGGGTGAGGATCACCGACTGCGCGACCTCGGGGATGGTCAGCTCCCGCTGCGCTATCGCCGCCACGGCCGAGAACGACGAGACGCCGGGCACGATCTCGACCTCGACCCCCAGCGCCGCGCACCGGTCGACCTGCTCCTGCGTGCCGCCCCACAGGGCGGGGTCGCCGGAGTGCACCCTCGCCACGCGCAGGCCGTCCCGTACCGCCCGCTCGTACACCGCGACGACGTCCTCCAGCGACATCGCCGCCGAGTCCAGGATCTCCGCGCCCTCCCGGGCATGGTCCAGGACCTCGGCCTGCACCAGGCTCGCGGCCCAGATGACGACATCGGCGCCGGCGATGGCCTTGGCAGCCCGGAACGTCAGGAGATCGGCGGCGCCGGGTCCGGCACCGACGAAGGTCACCTTGCCGGTGGGGGCAGCGGCCATGAGCGGGGGTCCTCTCGGGTTTCCGTCGATCCGTGTGTTGCGGGGTGTACGGGCGTACGGGGTGTACGGGTCAACGGGATGGAATGGGGATGTGCGGAACGGGGGTCAGGTCAGGTAAGCAGGGGCGCATGGCGATGATCGTCGCGCTCGGCGCGTTCCTGATGACGCTGGCGGGCGGATGGACGGCGCAACGCATCACCGATCGCCGCCACCTGGTACTCGGCCTCGCGGGCGGGCTGATGCTCGGAGTGGTCGGACTCGACCTGCTGCCGGAGGCGATGGAGGCGGCGGGCGGCCCGGTCTTCGGAGTACCCGCCGCGCTGCTGCTGTTCGTCGGCGGCTTTCTGGTGGCGCACGTCGTGGAACGGCTGCTCGCGGTCAGGCAGGCGGCGCACGGAGCCGATCCGGGGGAGAGGGTTCCGCAGGTGGGTCTGACCGCCGCCGCGGCGATGGTCGGGCACAGCCTGATGGACGGCATCGCGCTGGGCGCGGCCTTCCAGGTCGGCGGCGGCATGGGCGTGGCAGTCGCGATCGCCGTCATCACGCACGACTTCGCCGACGGCTTCAACACGTACACGCTCACCCGCCTGTACGGGAACGACCGCCGGAAGGCCGTGCTGATGCTCGTCGCGGACGCCCTGGCCCCGGTCGTCGGCGCCGCGTCCACCGTGCTGTTCACCTTCCCCGAGGAACTCCTCGGCAGCTACCTGGGATTCTTCGGCGGCGCGCTGCTCTACCTCGCGGCCGCGGAAATCCTCCCCGAGGCGCACCACGACCACCCGGCGCTCTCCACCCTGCTGTGCACGGTGGCGGGAGTCGCCGGAATCTGGCTGGTCGTGGCCATCGCGGGCTGACGTCACAACTTCCCTCCGCGGCCGCCGTCGCGCCGCGCCGGCGCGATGAGCGTCGAGAGGTAGGGCAGCGGTCCGTCCGCCAGCTCGGCGGCCGGGCGGATCGACTCCTCGTCCAGGCCCAGTGCTGAACCCCATACCGCGCCCTCGGTCCGGCCGGTCTCGCGCAGCGCGGTCGCCACCTCGTGGGCCAGCCGCCCGAACTTGTACGCCACGACCGTGCCCGGCCCTTCGAGCGCGTCCTTCAGTACGGCCGACCCCGCCGTCACCGGGACGAGCGTCAGCGGCTCGGTCCCCTCGGTGAGCACCGCCCCGCTGCGCGCGGCCAGATCCTGCATCGCGGTGATTCCCGGCACGGTCTCGACGACCGTCCCCGGAACCAGGTCGCCGATGGTCTGCGCGAGATAGGTGAACGTCGAGTACACGTTGGGGTCACCGATGGTCGCGAAGGCCACGGAGCCGTGTGAGCCCAGCAGTTCGGCGACCCGGGCACCCGCGGCGTCCCAGGCGGCCTCGCGCCGCCCCCGGTCGCTGCGCTCGTTGAGCGCGAAGACGACCCGGACGACGTTCGCGGTATCGACGTAGTGCAGGACGGTCGCCTCGGCCCGGCCGCGCTCGCCACCATCCTTTCCATCAGACGCAGCCATGACGGGTACGACGACGACATCGGCCTCCTGGAGCTCCCTGACCCCCTTGACGGTCACCAGCTCCGGATCGCCCGGCCCCACGCCAACGCCGATCAACCTGCTGCTCATACCCCACACCTCTCAACAAACCTCTGTGCGATTCCGGGCGCGGCCGCCCAGTGCGTATGCAGATAGCTCGCGTGCACGCCCTGCTGTACGAATCCCTCAACCCGGCGCTCCGGGTGCACCAGCCCCCACGCGGGCGCCGGCCCGGCCGCCGGTTCCAGCACCGTGCGGTGGAACTCGTGCCCCCGCAGCCGGGTTCCGGCCTGTGCCAGCACACTGTCCGAGACGGCCACGGCCTCGCGGTAGCCCAGTGTCAGCCGTTCCGACATACGCGCGTCCGCGTCCAGCACCCCGCACATCGGCTTGCCGTCCAGCGAACGCGCGAGATAGAGCAGCCCCGCGCACTCGGCGGCGACGGGCGCGCCACTGTGCGCCAGTTCTGCCACGGCCTTGCGCAACGGCTCGTTGGCCGACAGCTCGGGGGCGTACACCTCGGGAAACCCGCCGCCGATGACCAGCCCTGCGGTGCCGTAGGGCAGTTGCTCGTCCCGCAACGGATCAAAGGTCACGACCTCCGCCCCGGCGGCGGCGAGCAGCTCGGCATGCTCGGCATAGGAAAAGGTGAACGCGGCCCCCCCGGCCACGGCCACGAGAGGCCGCCGCCCGCCGCGCCCGCCCACCGCACCCCCCAGCCCGTCCCGCGTCCTCTCCAGCCCGTCCGGCGATTGAGGACCGGGGTCCGGGGCAGAGCCCCCCCGCGGCGGAGCCGCATTTCGGTACAGCCGGGAAGGGGCGGGGCTGGGGAAAGAACCCTCGGCCAGCGCAACCCCGGGCTCCCACGCGTGCGCACTCAGCGGCGGCGCGGAACGGGCCAACGCCAGCAGCGCATCCAGGTCGCACCCCACCCGCACCCGCTCCGCCAACGCGGCGACAGCCGCCACCGCATCCACCCGCCGCTCGGCAACCGGCACCAGCCCAAGGTGCCGTGAAGGCGCGGCGACCTGCTCAACCCTCCTCAGCACCCCCAGCACCGGCACCCCGGACTCATCCAGCGCCTCGCGCAGCAGCACCTCGTGGCGGTCCGAGCCCACCTTGTTGAGGATCACGCCGCCGATCCGCACCTCGGGATCCCACGACGCGAAACCGTGCACCAGCGCCGCCACCGACCGCGACTGCGACGACGCGTCCACGACCAGCACCACCGGCGCCCGCAGCAGCTTCGACACCTGTGCGGTGGAGGCCAGTTCACCGAACCCGCTCGCCCCGTCGTACAGCCCCATCACGCCCTCGACCACGGCGACATCGCACCCCGCCGCGCCGTGCGCGAACAGCGGCGCGATGAGCTCCGTACCGCACATGTACGCGTCGAGATTCCGCCCCGGACGGCCGGTGGCCAGTGCGTGATAGCCCGGGTCGATGTAGTCGGGCCCGGCCTTGTGCGGGGACACCGAAAGCCCCGCCGAGGCGAAGGCCGCCATCAGCCCCGTCGCGACGGTGGTCTTGCCGCTGCCGGAGGCCGGCGCGGCGATGACCAATCGCGGGATCGTCACCACTCGATGCCTCTCTGGCCCTTCTGGCCGGTGTCCATCGGGTGCTTGACCTTGGACATGTCCGTCACCAGGTCCGCGAAGTCCACCAGCTGCTCCGGCGCGTTGCGGCCGGTGATCACCACATGCTGGGTGCCCGGCCGGTCACGCAGGACCTGGATCACCTCGTCGGTGTCGACCCAGCCCCAGTGCATGGGGTACGCGAACTCGTCCAGCACGTACAGCTGGTACGTCTCGGCCGCCAGGTCGCGCTTGACCTGCTCCCAGCCCTCCCGCGCCGCCTCCTCGTTGTCGAGCTGCGCGTCGCGCTGAACCCACGACCAGCCCTCGCCCATCTTGTGCCAGGCGACGGACCCGCCCTCGCCGCTCGTGCCGAGGACCTTCAGCGCGTTCTCCTCGCCGACCTTCCACTTCGCGGACTTGACGAACTGGAACACCCCGATCGGCCAGCCCTGGTTCCAGGCGCGCAGCGCGAGCCCGAAGGCGGCCGTCGACTTGCCCTTGCCGATGCCGGTGTGGACGACGACGAGGGGACGGTTGCGGCGCTGACGGGTGGTGAGCCCGTCGTCGGGAACGACGGACGGCTGTCCCTGCGGCATTACGCGGCCCTCCTGTTGCTTGTCTGTACGTCCTTGACCAGCCCGGCGATACTGTCGGCCCGCAGCTCGTCGAGCGTGACGGCGGTACCGCCGAGCTCATAGGCGAGGGCACTGGCGAGCCCGAGCCGTACCGGCCCCGACTCGCAGTCCACGACCACGGAAGCGGTGCCCTCCACCTCGTGCAGCCGCGCGGCCCTCGCCCCGAGCGCCACCGGATCGACGCCGCCGGTCGCGCGCCCGTCGGTCACCACGACCAGCAGCGCGCGGCGCGACGGATCGCGCAGCCGCTCGACGCGCAGCACGTCGTGCGCCTTGAGCAGGCCCGCCGCCAAGGGCGTTCGGCCGCCCGTCGGCAGTTGCTCCAGCCTCGCCGCCGCCGCGTCGACGGACGAGGTCGGCGGCAGGGCCAGCTCGGCGTCCTTCCCCCGGAATGTGATCAGGCCGACCTTGTCGCGCCGCTGGTACGCGTCCAGCAGCAGCGACAGCACAGCACCCTTGACCGCGCTCATGCGCCGGCGCGCCGCCATCGAACCGGAGGCGTCCACCACGAACAGGACGAGGTTGCCCTCACGGCCCTCCCGGGTCGCCTGCCGCAGATCGTCCCGCCGCACCACGAGTCCCGGCCCGCTGCGCCCACGCGCCCGCTGATGCGGGGCCGCGGCCTGCACGGTCGCCGCCAGGTGCAGCTTGGTCAGCGCCCCCCGGGGCCGCCGGGCCCCGGTGGTCCGGCCGTGCTCGGTACGGGCCCGGGACCGACGCCCCGCCGCTCCCGCCCCCAGCCCCGGCACGCTCAGCATCTTCGTACGGAACGGCTCGCCCGCGCTCGCGGCCGACCGCTCACCGCTGCCGGCGGATGCCTTGCTCTCGCCGCCCTCGGACGCCTCGGGCTGCGCGGGGTCGGTGTCCTCGGGCCCGTCCGGTCCATCACCCTGCGGCGGCTGACCACCTCCGTCCGGCCCGCCGTCCGGATCCGGGTCCGGATCGTCGTCCTCCCCGCCGAATTCCTGAAGCGTCTCGTCGAGCTTGTCCTCGTCCAGACCGGGCGCGTCGAAGGGGTTGCGTCGGCGCCGGTGGGGGAGCGCGAGGAGAGCGGCCTGTCGTACGTCCTCGGCGATGACGTCCGTACGCCCCGCCCAGGAGGCCAGCGCGGTCGCGGTACGGGCCATCACGATGTCGGCCCGCATACCGTCCACCTCGAACGCCGCACAGGTCGCGGCGATCTGTCGCAGAGCCGCGTCCCCGAGGCGCACCTCCGGCAGCAGCGCCCGCGCGGCGACAATGCGCGCCCGCAGGGCGTCCTCCTCGCCGGCCCACTTGGCGGCGAACCCGGCCGGATCGTCGTCGTACGCCAGCCTGCGCCGTACGACCTCCACCCGCTGGTCGGGCTCGCGCGAGGCAGCCACCTCCACCGTGAGCCCGAAGCGGTCGAGCAACTGCGGCCGCAGCTCACCCTCCTCGGGGTTCATGGTCCCGACGAGCAGGAAGCGCGCCGCGTGCCGCACCGACACGCCCTCGCGCTCCACGTACGAAGCACCCATCGCGGCGGCGTCCAGCAGCAGGTCCACCAGGTGGTCATGCAGCAGGTTGACCTCATCCACGTACAGGATCCCGCGGTGCGCATCAGCCAGCAGCCCCGGCTCGAACGCCTTCACGCCCTCCGCGAGCGCCCGCTCGATGTCGAGCGCGCCGACGAGCCGGTCCTCCGAGGCGCCGACCGGCAGTTCGACCATCCTCGCCGGCCGGGCGGTCCCGCCCCCGTCCTCGTGCGGGCCGTCCGGGCACGCCGGATCAGGCGCACCGGGCGCGCACGAGAACCGGCACCCGGCGACGACCGCGACCTCCGGCAGGAGCGCCGAGAGGGCGCGCACGGCGGTACTCTTCGCGGTCCCTTTCTCGCCACGCACCAGCACACCGCCCACGGCAGGCGACACGGCGTTCAGCAGCAGCCCGAGCCGCAGGTCGTCCATCCCGACGATCGCGGTAAAGGGATACGCGGTGTTCACGCGGCCTCCTTGGCACGTCCGGCGCATCCGCCGGATCCGGCACATTCCAGCCCGTCCGGCGTTTGAGGACTGGGGTTCTGGGGGCAAAGCCCCCAGCTACGGGAAGGGGCGGGGTGGGGGAGAGAACTCGCCCGGAGTGACCTCATGCGTCCCCCTCCAGATCACCCTCGAGTTCGAGGTAGGTCTGCCGGAGCCGCTCCAGCGTGTCCGCGTCCGGCTCCGCCCACAGCCCGCGCTCCGCCGCCTCCAGCAGGCGTTCCGTGATCCCCCTCAGCGCCCACGGGTTGGACTTCTCCATGAACTGCCGGTTTTCTGGGTCGAAGACGTACTCGGCGCTGAGCTTCTCGTACATCCAGTCGTCCACCACCCCCGCCGTCGCGTCGTACCCGAAGAGGTAGTCCACGGTCGCGGCCATCTCGAACGCGCCCTTGTAGCCGTGGCGCCGCATCGCCGCCATCCAGCGCGGGTTGACCACCCGGGCGCGGAAAACGCGGTGCGTCTCCTCGCCCAGCGTGCGGGTCTTCACCTGGTCCGGGACCGCCGAGTCACCCACGTACGCCTCGGGGGAGACCCCCGTCAGGTGCCGCACCATGGCGACCATGCCGCCGTGGTACTGGAAGTAGTCGTCCGCGTCGACGAGATCGTGCTCCCTCGTGTCGACGTTCTTCGCCGCCACCGCGATCCGCCGGAACGCCGTCTCCATGTCCCCGCGCGCCGCCCGCCCGTCGAGCCCGCGGCCGTACGCGTAGCCGCCCCACACCGCGTACACCTCGGCGAGGTCGGCGTCCGAGCGCCAGTTACGGGCATCGATCAGCGGCAGCAGACCCGCCCCGTACGCACCCGGCTTGGAGCCGAAGATACGGGCCGTGGCGCGGCGTCGGTCGCCGTGTTCGGCGGTGTCCTCGTCGGCGTGCGCGCGTACGTAGTTGGACTCGGCCGGCTCGTCCAGCTCGGCGACCGCCCGTACGGCGTCGTCGATCAGGCCCACCACATGCGGGAACGCGTCCCGGAAGAAGCCCGAGATACGAACGGTGACGTCGATACGCGGGCGCCCCAGTTCCGCCACCGGCACGATCTCGAAGCCGGTCACCCGCCGCGAGGCGTCGTCCCACACCGGGCGGCAGCCCAGCAGGGCGAGGATCTCGGCGATGTCGTCGCCCTGGGTGCGCATCGCGGACGTGCCCCAGACCGTCAGGCCCACCGACTTCGGGTAGTCGCCGGTGTCCGCGAGATAGCGGGCCACGAGCGAGTCGGCGAGCGCCTGGCCGACCTCCCACGACAGCCGGGACGGAATCGCCTTGGGGTCGACGGAGTAGAAGTTACGGCCGGTCGGCAGGACGTTGACCAGCCCGCGGGTCGGCGAGCCGGACGGTCCTGCGGGGACGTAACCGCCTCTCAGCGCGCGCAGGATGTTGCCGATCTCGTCGGTCGTACGGGCCAGCCGCGGCACGACCTCCTCGCAGGCGAAGCCCAGCACGGCCACAGCGGAAGGGAGTGCGGAGCCCAGTACCTCCCGCACCAGCCCGGCCGCCGTCGAGACGTCCCAGCCGCGCTCCTCCATGCCCTCCGCGAGCCGCCGGCACAACTGCTCCAGCAGGTCGATGGCGTCGGCGCCGGTACGGGCGGGACCGTGGACCAGCGCGGTCAGCTCCACCGGCACCTTCACGGCCGCGCCCGGCTCTCCGAGCAGCGCCTTCTCCTCCAGCCCGAAGTGCTCGGCGAGAGCGGCCCGCAGGCCCGGCAGCGCGTTGGCCTGGCCGCCCCACACCTGGGAGGCCCGCAGTACGGCCAGGACGAGGTTCACCCGGGCCTCGGCCTCGGGGCCGCCGCCCAGGATGTGCAGGCCGTCCCGGATCTGGACGTCCTTGATCTCGCACAGGTAGCCGTCGATGTGCATGACGAACTCGTCGAAGTCGCCGTCGTCGGGCTGCTCGTCGACGTGCAGGTCGTGGTGCAGCTCGGCGGCCTTGACCAGCGTCCAGATCTGGGCGCGGACGGCCGGCGCCTTCGTCGGGTCGAGGTCGCTGACGAGCGCGTACTCGTCGAGCAGCTGCTCCAGCTTTGCCAGATCGCCGTACGTGTCGGCGCGCGCCATCGGCGGCACCAGATGGTCGACGACCGTGGCGTGGCCGCGCCGCTTGGCCTGCGTGCCCTCACCCGGGTCGTTGACGATGAACGGGTAGATCAGCGGCAGTTCGCCCAGTACGGCATCGGGACCGCAGCCCGCCGACAGGCCGAGGCCCTTTCCCGGCAGCCACTCCATGGTGCCGTGCTTGCCCATGTGGACGATCGCGTCGGCACCGAACGAGTTGTCCAGCCAGCGGTACGCGGCCATGTAGTGGTGCGAGGGCGGCATGTCCGGGTCGTGGTAGATCGCGATCGGGTTCTCGCCGAAGCCGCGCGGCGGCTGGATCATCACGACGACGTTCCCGAACTGCAGTGACGCCAGGACGACGTCGTCGCCGTCCACGTACAGCCGGCCCGGCGGCTCGCCCCAGTGCTCCAGCATCCCGTCGCGCAGCCCGGGCTCCAGCTTGTCGAACCAGGCCCGGTAGTCGGCGAGAGGCACCCGCGCCGGCGCGGCCGCGAGCTGCTCCTCGGTCAGCCACTCCACGTCGTGACCGCCGGCGTTGATGAGCCGGTGGATCAGCTCGTCGCCGTTGTCCGGGTGGCCTTCGACGGCGTAACCGGCATCGCGCAGGGCGTCCAGCACCCGTACCGCGGACGCGGGCGTGTCGAGTCCCACCGCATTGCCGACGCGCGAGTGCTTGGTCGGGTAGGCGGTGAAGACGAGCGCCAGCTTCTTCTCACCGTTGGGCTTGTGCTTCAACTTGGCGTGCCGTACGGCGATTCCGGCGACCCGGGCGGCCCGCTCGGGATCGGCGACGTACACCGGTACGTCGTCGGGGCCCTGCTCCTTGAAGGAGAAGGGGACCGTGATCAGCCGCCCGTCGAACTCGGGGATCGCGACCTGCATCGCGGCGTCCATGGGGGAGAGGGCCGCGTCCGACTCGTCCCACGCGGCGCGCGAGGACGTCAGGCACAGGCCCTGCAGGACAGGCACGTCGAGGTCGGCGAGCGCGCCGATGTCCCACGCCTCGTCGTCGCCGCCGGCGGACGCGTCCGAAGCGCGCGTACCGCCCGCCGCGAGCACGGTGGCGATCAGCGTGTCGGCCCGGCCCAGCAGTTCGTAAAGCTCCGCGTCGGCGCCGCGCAGCGAACCGCAGTACACGGGAAGGGCGTTGGCGCCGCGCGCCTCAATGGCGTCGCACAGCGTGTCGACGAAGGCCGTGTTCCCCGAGAGGTGGTGCGCCCGGTAGAACAGCACACCGACGGTCGGCCGCCCTTCCGTGTACGTGCGCTCGCCGTGCAGCCCCCACTCGGGCATCTTCTGCGGCTCATCGAAGCCTTCTCCGGTCAGCAGCACGGTGTCCGACAGGAACCGGGCCAGCTCGACCAGGTTCGCCGGGCCGCCCTCGACGAGGTAGCGCAGCGCCTCGGCGACCACGCCCGCGGGCACCGACGACTCGGCCATCAGTTCCGCGTCCGGTACGGTCTCGCCGCCCAGCAGCACGGTCGGAATCCCGGACGCCTTGAGGGCGGCGAGCCCGTCCTCCCAGGCCCGCTTGCCGCCCAGCAGCCGTACGACGGCCACCGAGGCCCCCTCGACCAGCGCGGGCAGCTCCGCCGCGACGTCGATCCGGGTCGGATTGCCGATGCGGTACGGCGCGCCGGAGGCCCGCGCCGCCAGCAGGTCCGTATCGGCGGTGGACAGCAACAGCACGGTGCTCATGGCGCTCCAGGTGCGATGAAGGGAAGTCCTGACGGTGCGCCCGACTCGATCAGCCGCAGCAGCGCATCCGTATCGGCGTGTTCTTCGATGAGGTCGCCCAGCAGGTCCAGCTGCTCCTCGCGCAGCGTGCCGAACGACGTGTCCGGTGCCGGTACGAAGCGGCGACCCGCGGCGGCGGCCACCTCCCGCAGGAAAGCCCGCCGGAAGCCGTCGCTCTCCAGCGACCCGTGCCAGTGGGTGCCCCAGACGTCGCCGACCCGGCACCCGTCCAGGCTGTGTCCTTGGTCATCAGAGATGAACGGTTCCCCGCCGAGCACGTCGGCGACCCCGTGGTGGATCTCGTACCCCTCGACATGCTCGCCGAGCGCCTCGCCGACCGGCCGGGCGAGCGTCTTCTCCACGGCGAACCGCACCCGGACGGGCAGCAGTCCGAGCCCGTTCACGGCCCCCGCCCGCGACTCGACCTCGTCCTCGATGTGCTCACCGAGCGCCTGGAAGCCGCCGCAGATGCCGAGCACGGGCCGACCCTCGGCCGCGCGCCGCGCGATCGCGTCCGCCAGCCCCCGCTCCCGCAGCCACTCCAGTGCCCGGACGGTGCCGCGTGTTCCCGGCACCACCACCAGGTCGGCGTCGAGGAGTTCCTCCGCGCGGTCCACGAACCGCACGACGACACCCGGCTCGGCGGCCAGCGCGTCGACGTCCGTGAAGTTGGACATCAGCGGCACCGCGCACACCGCGACCCGCAGGACGTCCTCGCCGACCGGCGGGGCGACGACGGACTCCCGTACAGCGCCCCTCAAGGACACCCGCAGGCCGTCCTCCTCGTCGATCCCCAGCCCGTGCTGGAACGGCAGCACCCCGAACGTCTGCCGCCCGGTCAGCCCCCGGAGCATCTCCAGACCGGGTTCCAGCAGCGAGACATCGCCCCGGAACTTGTTCACGAGGTACCCGGCGATCAGCGCCTGGTCCGCCGCGCTCAGCAGGGCGGTCGTCCCGAAGAACGAGGCGAAGACGCCGCCGCGGTCGATGTCGCCCACCACGACCACCGGGAAGTGCGCCGCCCGCGCGATGCCCATGTTCACGATGTCCGTACGGCGCAGGTTGATCTCGGCAGGACTGCCGGCCCCCTCACAGATCACGGCGTCATACGTGCCCCGCAGTTCCTCCAGGCACGCCGTGACCGTCCCGAGAAGTGCCTCCTGCCTTCCGCCGTGCAGTGCTTTCCCGGGGGACACTGCGCCCGATTGCGGCTCTGCCGCGGGCCCAGACCCCCCGAAGAACCCACGCGCACTCATCTCGCCCACCGGCTTGCCCAGCAGCACCACCTGGCTGCTGCTGTCACTGCCGGGCTTGAGCAGGACGGGGTTCATCAGCGCGCTCGGCTCGACGCGCGCGGCCTGCGCCTGCATCGCCTGGGCCCGCCCGATTTCCGCGCCCTCGCGCGTGACGAACGAATTCAGCGACATGTTCTGCGCCTTGAAGGGCGCGACTTTGACCCCGGTGCGTACCAGCCAGCGGCAGATCCCGGCCGTGACCACGCTCTTGCCGGCGTCCGACGTGGTGCCGGCGACCAGCAGTCCACCACCGCTCATGCGCCCACCCCTCATGCGGTCCTCCTCCGTCGAGCGATCAGCCGGCCGGCGACGAGCCGGCCCGCGACACACGCGCCCAGGGCCAGCCACGTCACGCGGCGCGACAGGTTCACCGCGCGCTCGATGTCGCCCACTTCCACGGGCCGGCCGCCGCCGTTCAGTACCGGCCGGTGCTCGACACGGCCGCCGTACGCGAGGGTGCCGCCCAGCCGTACGCCGAGGGCTCCGGCGAACGAGGCCTCCACCGGACCGGCGTTGGGGCTCGGGTGCTTCGCGGCGTCCTCGCGCCAGGCCCGTACCGCCCCCTTGCGGTCGGATCCGGCGAGAGCCGCCGCGACGGCCGTGAGCCGGGCTCCCGGCCAGCCCGCCACATCGTCGAGCCGGGCCGAAGCCCACCCGTACCGCAGGTATCTGGGCGACTTGTGGCCGACCATGGCGTCCAGGGTGTTCACGGCCCGGAAGGCAACCAGTCCGGGCACGCCGGCGACTGCGCCCCAGACCAGGGCGCCGACCACCGCGTCCGAGGTGTTCTCGGCGACGGACTCCACCACCGCCCGGGCGATCTGAGGGCCGTCCAGCGCCTGCGGGTCGCGCCCGCAGAGATGGGGCAGGCGTTCCCGGGCGACATCGAGGTCGCCGGCCGCCAGCGCACCGCCGATTGCCCTTGCCTCGCGGCCCAGTGACGTCCCGCCCACCACGGCCCAGGTCGCCGCGGCGGTCAGCGCGGCATGGGCGGCGGGACGGGAGCGTACGGCGCGGGCGGCCAGCGTACCTGCGGCGGCCGCGCCCCCGGTGCACACCACGGCATGCAGCGCGCCCCACCCACGGTGGTCACGCCACAGGACACGCTCGACGACTGCCGCGGCCCGCCCGAACGCGGCAACCGGATGCCCTCGGCGGGGGTCGCCGAGAACGAGGTCGCCGATCAGGCCGGCCGTGGCGCCGTACGCGAAATTGCGATCGGCACGCATGGGTTCAGCCGGCCGAAACGCCTCGGCGGGACCCCGTACGTACTGCGCACGCAGCACTCACACAGACAACTGAACCGCAGCCGGGCATGGGATGAGTCCTCACTCAGGGTCCGCGCCCTGGTTCGACGTGACCGGCGGTGAGAGTCTCCTGGCTCCCGGATCGGCGGCTCCCCCGGCCTTCCAACCCATGTGTACGGGCCGTGACTTCCGGTGGGGGAGTGCTCCCCGGTGACAGTGGCGGGACCGCGCCGGATTCGCACCGGACTTCCTCTCCTGCCGCCGTATTGGCTCCGGAAGTCCACCACGCCCCGCGAACGCCCGTCAACTCGCCGTTGACCTGCGACGGGACAGTGTGCGAAGACCCACACGGCGGGAACGCGAACTCCCCCGGCAGGGACCCTGCCGGGGGAGTTCGGAAGCTGAACTGTGTCAGACGACGATCAGATAGATGCCGTACGCCACGGCCGCCGCGCAGAGCGCGAAGCAGGCGTACGCGCCGGTGCGGGCCAGGGCCACGGAGCCGGCGGAGCCTCCCTGCGCGGCCGCGGACTCCTGCTTGGAGAGGCCGACGATGCCCAGGGTGAACAGGCCCACCAGGGCGACGGTGGCCGTGAGGCTGACTCCGAACACGGAGCCGAGAGCTGCCCAGTCGATCTTCATACTGCTGATTCCTTAGACGGTCGCTGGCTGCGGCGGTTCGGGGGACGCGGGTGCCGGGGCCGGGATGGTGGCCTTCAGCTCACCGGTGCCGCCGGCGGTGACGCCCACCGGGGGCGGGGTGACGGCGGCGATGGCGGTGGTCACGACGCCCGCGGGCTCGCTGTCGCCGCCGGTCTCGTTGACGTTGGTGTGGTCGATGACCTGGCGGCGGGAGACGAGCCAGATCGCGAGGCAGGAGCTGACGAGGAACACCGCGACCGCGGCGACACCCCAGTCCCCCTGCTTGGTCACGAACTCCGCGCCCGCGGCGACCAGACCCGCCGCCGGCAGGGTGAGGCCCCAGGCGATGAACATCCGGGTCGCGGTGGACCAGCGGACCACACCGCCCTTGCGGCCGAGACCGGAACCCATCACCGCGCCGGAGCACGAGTGGGTGGTCGAGAGCGAGAAGCCGAGGTTCGAGGAAGCCAGGATGACGCTCGCCGCGCTGGTCTGGGCGGCGAAGCCCTGCTGCGGCTGGAGGTCGGTGAGGCCCTTGCCCATGGTGCGGATGATGCGCCAGCCGCCGAGGTAGGTGCCGAGCGCGATCGCGAGACCGGCCGAGAGGATGACCCACATGGGCGGGTTCGAGCCGGGGGCGAGGGCGCCGCCGGTGACCAGGGCCAGGGTGATGATGCCCATGGTCTTCTGCGCGTCGTTGGTGCCGTGCGCCAGCGAGACGAGGCCCGCGGAGCCGATCTGGCCGATGCGGTAGCCCTTGGCCGATGCCTTCTCGTCGGTCTTGCTGCTCAGCTTGTACGTGAGCCGGGTGGCGAGCATCGCGGCGAAACCGGCGACGAGCGGTGCGGCGATCGCGGGGAGCAGCACCTTGGTGACGACGACGTCGCCGTTGACACCGCCGAAGCCGACCGAGGCGACGGTGGCACCGATCAGACCGCCCATGAGGGCGTGCGAGGAGCTGGACGGCAGGCCGACCAGCCAGGTCAGCAGATTCCACAGGATGGCGCCGACGAGCGCCGCGAAAATGACTTCGGGCCTGATGCCCTCTTCGTTGACGAGTCCGCTGGAGATCGTCTTGGCGACCTCCACCGAGAGGAACGCGCCGACGAGGTTGAGCACGGCGGACATGGCCACCGCCGTCTTGGGCTTGAGAGCGCCGGTCGAGATGGTCGTCGCCATCGCGTTGGCTGTGTCGTGGAAACCGTTCGTGAAATCGAACACGAGAGCGGTGATGATCACGATCCCGAGGAGAAGCGTGATGTGTTCCATTTACCCAGGCTTCTGTTGGACGTCAGTGGCTCGGCGAACGTAGGCAACCTGAATGAACGGAAGATGAACTGGACCGGGCGGTGCGGTAACCCCAACGGAGCGCCGTCACTCCGCTTTCCCGTTGGGGGGACGATAGAAACGCGACAAATCCGCGCCAGGACTGGTTTCGCCGCGCCCCGAGCGGAACCGCTTCGCCCGGTTCGCCCGCCCGTGGGAGAAGGTGGGGAAGAGACTCAGATCACCTCACTCCGGAGACCGGATCCCCGGCCTGGCAGGATCACGCCCATGGAGCACCAGGACGCGACCGAGCAGGCGACCGATCACGCGACCGAGGAGGCAATCGAGCAGGCGTGGGCCGAGCTGGTGGCCACCGCCCGCCGGACAGCCGCCGAAGGGCTCGTCGTGGGCACCTCAGGAAACGTCTCGGTACGGGTCGGCGACCTCGTGCTCGTCACGCCCAGCGGAGTGCCGTACGACCGGCTCGGCCCGGGCGACATCGTCGCCGTCGACCTGACCGGCAAGCAGGTCACCGGAGAGCTCGTCCCCACCAGCGAGCTGCCGCTGCACCTCGCGGTCTACCGGAACACCCCCGCCCGAGCCGTCGTGCACACCCATGCCGTGCACGCGACAGCCGTCTCCACGCTCGTCCCCGAGCTGCCGCCCGTCCACTACATGACCGCGGCGCTGGGCGGCCCGGTGCGCGTCGCGCCGTACGCGCTCTACGGCACCCCCGAGCTGGCCGGGCACATGCTCCACGCCCTGCGCGGCCGCACCGCCTGCCTGCTGCGGAACCACGGCACGGTCGCCCACGGCGACACGCTCGACCAGGCCTACGACCGCACCGCCCAGCTGGAATGGATGTGCCGCGTCTGGCTCACCGCGAGCACGGTCCCCGGCCACACCCCGACCCTGCTCTCCCCGGCCCAGCTCGACGACGTCGCCGACAAACTCCGCGGATACGGGCAGTCCCGCTGACTGGCAGCCGTCCGCATACGCACCGACACTGAGACGGTGCGCCCGGCTACAGCGACGGCAGCGGCCGTCACCACACTCCTCGGTGTCGCCACGGTCGCGGTGGCGGCCGGCCGGTACGCCTGTGACGTCGCACTCAAGGCGTCGCCGGAACGGCCCGTGTCCCTCGGCCCCCGGCTCAGTGTCCACGCCACCGCGGCGGGACAGGTCACCCTGACCCGCTCGCTGGCCTCGCTGCGGCCCGGCACGTACGGGCTGCACGGACTCCGGGTGCACGCCGTTGTCGGACCGGTGCTGCAGGACGCGCGGCACGCCGCGGACACCGTCGTACGCCGGCTGGAGCGCGTCACCCACGGCACGCTGGAGCCGGGCGCGAAGGTCCGGCTCACCCCGCAGATCCACATCGGCAATCCCCGTACCGCGCTCGGCCTCGACCACGCGGACGTCGACGTTCCCGGCGAACTCGGCGCACTGCCCGCCTGGTTCGTGCCCGGCGCCCGCGACACCTGGGTGATCACCGTGCACGGCCTCGGCACCACCCGCGAGCACCCCATGGTCGTCATGCCGTTCCTGCACCGGCAGCGGTTCCCGGTGCTCGACCTGGCGTACCGCAACGACCTGGGCGCGCCCCGCTCCCCGGACGGCCTCGGACACCTCGGCGACTCGGAGTGGCGCGACCTGGACGCCGCCATCCGCTACGCCGTGCGGTACGGCGCCGAGCGCGTCGTCCTGCACGGCTGGTCCACCGGTGCGTCGATGGCCCTGCACGCCGCCGCCAACTCGGCGCTGCGGGACCGCATCACCGGTCTCGTGCTCGACTCCCCGGTCCTCGACTGGCAGACCACCCTGCGCGCCCTGGCCTCCGCCCGCCGCGTCCCGGCGCCGCTGCTGCCGCTCGCGGTCCGGGCGGCCCAGGGCAGGACCGGACTGCACAGCGACCGCCTGCCTGCCTCGGCCGACTCGGACGCCGTCCGCGTCCCCACCCTGATCTTCCACGGCCCGGACGACGTGCTGGCCCCCTGGCAGCGCTCGCGGGAACTGGCCCGGCGGCGCCCGGACCTCGTCACCCTGCACACCGTCCCGAACGCCCCGCACGCGGCGATGTGGAATGCCACCCCGGAGACGTACGAGGAGGCCCTCCGCCGCTTCCTCACCCCGCTGATGTAGCCACCGTCTGTTGTAGCCACCGTCCCGGCCGCGGTGCTGACGCGGCGCCGACGCAGCGCCGACGCGGCCCTGATTCGGCTCGGACGCGCGCCGAAGGGGTCGATGCGGGCGCCCGACGGCGGTTGCCGTAGAGCGCAACCCCCGGTTCCGTTTGGGCTTTCGGCCCGTCAGAGGCAAGACTGCTCCCGTGACGTCCCGTACCCCGCGCGACTCCAGGCTCCGACTCGTCCGTCAGCGTCCGATCGCCGCCGCCCGCAAGGCGGTGACGAACCGGCGCACCCGGCCCGCGCCGCGCCCCCCCGAGGGCACCCCGGCCCCCTCGGAGCTCGCCGGTCAGGCGAGGGCCGGCCTCGCCGACGCCGTACGGATCGCCCGCTGGGCCGACCAGCAGCGCGGCGCGGCGGCCGCCTTCCGCCCGGGGCAGTCCGGAGTGCTCTCCGCGCCCGCCGTGGAACGGGCCGCCGCCGCCCTGGAACTGACGGCCGCCCAGGTCCGGGCAGGCTGGGACCGGGCCCGGCTGGCCGGACTCGTCGAGGTGCACGGCGACACCGCGCGCCCCGGCTGGCGGCTGCGCGCCTGGGACCGCGACGACGCGGCCGTACTGCGCGGCTGGGTGGCCCTGTTCGACGCCTGGTCCCTGGTCCACCCCGCGCCGGCCGACGTCGCCCCGACCGCCGTCGCCGAGGTCGTCGAGGCCGTCCCCCAGCTCCTTTCCCTGCTCCAGCTCTCCGCCGGCCCCGTCCCTGTTCCCACGCTGCTCGACCTCCTCGAACAGCGCGTCGCCGAACTGCGCGACGAGCGCTGCGAGGTGCCGTACGGGCCGCAGCCGCTCCCCGCGCTCCCTGCACAGCCTCCCGCCCCCGATGCCGTCCCGCTCTCCCTCCTCCTCGGCTGGGCCCTGGAGGGCCTCGCCGCAGTGGACGCGCTGACCCTCGGCGAGGGTCAGGCGACCCTGACGCCGCTCGGTAACTGGGCGGTGTGGGTCAAGCTCGAGCAGATCTGCGTGGCCGCGCAGAGCCCTGCCGGCAACATCGAGCAGGCCGCCGAGGCCATGCTGCACGGCTGCGCACGCCTGAGCCCCGGCTCCGCGCGGGCCGAGTACCGGGCATGGCTGGCCGCCCGGACCGTCGGCAGCGCCGTCGCGGAGCTGCTCGGCGTCGCCCGCGGCGAGGACGCGCTGCTGCGCGGGCTCGCCTTCGAAGCGCTGCGCGTGGTCGGCGCCCCGGCCGAGCCCGAGGTGCGGGCCGCGGCCGCCGAAAGCGCGCTGCGCCCCTACGCCCTGCTCTGGCTGGCGGAGTACGACGGCGTGGACGCCGAGGACGCGGCCGAGGTGCTGACCCGGGAGGAGTCCACCTGGCTCTGGGTGGACACCGCCGCGGCCGTCGCCGACCACGGCGAGACCGAACTGCTGGTCCGCCACCTCGACTCCGCGGTGCAGGGCACGGTGCCCGCCCTGCTCGAGGAGGTACGGGCCATCGGCCACCCCCGCACGGTGCAGGTCCTGGTAGCCCTGGCCGCCGCCCACCCCGACCCGGCCCTGGCCAAGGCGGTCCGCCGGGCAGCATTCCAAGTCCACACCGGAGGAGCCTGACCCCCGCCGCCCCCGCCCGGTCCGCGCCGGTCCCGACCCGAAGCGCCCGGCTCCACGGGCCACGGCCTACCCGCCCCCGCCCCGGTCCCGCCTGCGTGGGTCCCGCCCGGTCCGCGCCGGCCCCGGCCCGAAGCGCCCCGGACTCCACCGGCCCGCCCGGAACCCGCCCGGCCCCGACCCGTCCCGTCCCGGCCCGCCCCGGCCGGTCTACGCCGCGCCCGGTGCGTATGTTCCGAAGCTCCAGATGTTGCCCTCCGGGTCCCGGCTCATGTAGTCCCGCGAGCCGTAGTCCTGGTCGGTGGGCTCCATCAGGATCTCCACTCCGTGCTCGACGGCCCGCTTGTGGTGCGCGTCGACGTCCTCCACCACCACGTACACCCCCGCCGGTCCGGCGTCCGCCATCGCCGTGTCGAAGACCCCGCCCTTGCCCTTGCTGCCCAGCATGACCATCCCGTTGCCGTAGGCCAGCTCGGCATGCAGCACGCTGCCGTCCTCGCCCTCGTACACCGCGACCTCGGTGAAGCCGAACGCCTCCGTCAACAGCTTGATCGCCGCCTTCGCGTCCGTGTAGACCAGTGTCGGACAGATGCTCGGTGCGCCTGCCATGTCGGTCACTCCCTCTCGTTTCGGACGTACGGATGTGATCCAGCACACAGTCTGGCAGGTGGGTCTGACAGTCACCGGAACGTGTCGCACTGCGCCATGTCACCCGTGCGGTAGCCGGTGTAGAACCACTGCTGGCGCTGCTGCGCCGAGCCGTGCGTCCAGTTCTCGGGCGTCACCCGGCCCTGGTACCTCTCCTGGATCCGGTCGTCGCCGACCGCGGCCGCCGCATCGAGTCCGTCCCGGATGTCGGCGTCCGTGAGCTGGGTGATCAGCGGCCGCCCGGACTCGTCCGGGGTGCGCGTCGCGTTGTGCGCCCAGACCCCGGCGTAGCAGTCCGCCTGCAGCTCCACCCGTACCGCGTTGCTGTACGCGCCCTGCCGCCCGTCCTGCGCCCTGCGGAGCGTGCCCATCAGGTTCTGCACATGGTGCCCGTACTCATGGGCCACCACATACGCCTGCGCGAACGGGCCGCCGCTCGAACCGAACTTGGTGCGCAGGTCGTTGAAGAACCCCAGGTCCAGATAGACCTTCCGGTCAACCGGGCAGTAGAAGGGGCCGACGGCCGAGGTGGCGGGGCCGCAGGCCGTGCCGACCCGGTCGGTGAAGAAGACCGTCTGCGCGCCGCTGTACTGCCCGTCGCGCCGGGCGAACTCCTGCCGCCAGTAGTCCTGCGCGCTGTTGACCACCCCGACGAGCCGGCAGTCTTCCCTGATGTTCGCGTCCTGCCCGGTACGGCATGCCTGCTGCACCTGGGCCGCGGAGGACGCGCTGGCATCCGGGTCGGAGTCGTCCGAGGACAGCCCGAGCTGTTCGGGGCCCACTCCGAAGAACAGGCCCAGGACGAGCGCGATGAGTCCGGCGATCCCGCCGCCGATGGTGGCCCGGCCGCCGGGGACGCGGCTGCCCCGCACATCCTGGACCTCGGAGGTGTCCAGGTTGGCGTCGTCGTCGAACTGCATGGCCCGCACCACCCTCGTGTTTCACTGCGGCGGCTACCCGCCATCCTCCGCCGAGTATCAACCTATTCATCCCGCTACGCCCTTGGGCTGGGGAGCGCCGGGCAGCGCCGGCCAGGGCTGAACGGGGGACGCGGCCGGCCGCGCCACGTGTCGGCACAGCTCCCCACCGCCGCCCCGGGCGGCCGCGGCTACGCTCTGCGCCTGATCCGTGGACCCGGCACCGAAAGGGGGAGCCTTGGCCGCTCTGCCGACCCCTCTGCCGACCGATGCGCCGGACAGCAGGACCCGGCGCGGGGCCCGTCTCGTCCTCTCCCTGGCGGCCGCCCTCCTCGCGCTCCCATTGGTGACCGCCGCCCACCACTCCCGCCCGGCGCCGTACGGCGACCACCTCACCGCGCACGGGCCGTCCGCCCGCGCGGCCGGCGAACCGCTGCTCCGCGCCGCGGGCGGCGCCGTCCAGGCGTACGGCCCGCACTCCGGGGCGCCCCGCTGGACGTACACCCGCGAGGGCCGCCGCCCGCTCGGCCTGCGGGCGGCCCCCGGCCACGCCTTCACCCTGTGGGACGACGGCATGGTCACCGACAGCGCCCGGGCCGGCGGCGGCGCGGTCCGCTGGCACCGCGCCGTCCCGACGAGCGCCCGCCGGCCGGCCGAAGCGCCCGCCCGGGCGGCCGACGCCCTCCAGCCGCTCGACCCGGCGTACCGGATGCTCGCCGTCGTCACCCCGCAGCGCATCGCCGCCTACCGCACCGCGGACGGCGATCTGCGCTGGGTGCTGCCGGCCCGGCGCGGCTGCGCCTTCGACCCGCACCGCTTCGCCCGCGCGGGAGGAGCGCTGCTGATCGCCCAGCCCTGCCGGGCGCAGGGCGTGCCCTGGACATCCGAGCTGGTCGCGCGGTGGACGACCTCGGCCGGATCACCCCGGACCGCAGACCACTGGGCAACGAGCTCCCCGGCCGCGCCACGAAAGCAGTTGCGAGCCCCCGGTAGACTGAGCCGTATGGCAAATCTCCTTGTGCATTAGCGGCGTCGAAGAATCTCCGCCCGCTCCCTTCCGCCGCCCATACCGCCCTGGAGTATTTCCGTGATCACCGCCACCGGCATCGAGCTGCGCGCCGGCGCCCGAATCCTGATCGAGTCCGCTTCCTTCCGTATCGCCAAGGGCGACCGCATCGGCCTCGTCGGCCGCAACGGAGCCGGCAAGACCACCCTCACCAAGTGCCTCGCGGGCGAGGGCATCCCCGCCGCCGGGGCCATCACCCGCTCCGGCGAGGTGGGGTATCTGCCGCAGGACCCGCGCACCGGGGACCTCGACACCCTCGCGCGTGACCGCATCCTCTCCGCCCGCGACCTGGACTCCGTCCTGCGCAAGATGCGCGAGAACGAGGAGCGGATGGCGAACGGCAAGGGCGCCACCCGCGAGCGGGCGATGAAGAAGTACGAGCGCCTGGAGACGGAGTTCCTGACCAAGGGCGGGTACTCCGCCGAGGCCGAGGCCGCCACCATCGCCGCCGCGCTCGGACTGCCCGACCGGGTGCTCGGACAGCCGCTCCATACGCTCTCCGGTGGTCAGCGCCGCCGCGTCGAGCTGGCCCGGATCCTCTTCTCGGACGCCGACACCCTGCTGCTCGACGAGCCGACCAACCACCTCGACGCCGACTCGATCGTCTGGCTGCGCGACTATCTGAAGAGCTACCGCGGCGGCTTCATCGTGATCTCCCACGATGTCGACCTCGTCGAGACCGTCGTCAACAAGGTCTTCTACCTGGACGCGAACCGGTCGCAGATCGACGTCTACAACATGGGCTGGAAGCTCTACCAGCAGCAGCGCGAGGCCGACGAGAAGCGGCGCAAGCGCGAGCGGCAGAACGCCGAGAAGAAGGCCGCCGCCCTCAACTCGCAGGCCGACAAGATGCGCGCCAAGGCGACCAAGACCGTCGCCGCGCAGAACATGGCCAAGCGGGCCGAGCGGCTGTTGTCCGGCCTGGATGCGGTACGGGTCTCCGACAAGGTCGCCAAGCTGCGCTTCCCCGAGCCCGCGCCCTGCGGCAAGACGCCGCTCACCGCCGAGGGCCTGTCGAAGTCGTACGGCTCGCTCGAAATCTTCACCGATGTGGATCTCGCCATCGACAAGGGCTCCCGCGTCGTCATCCTCGGCCTCAACGGCGCCGGCAAGACCACCCTGCTGCGACTGCTCGCGGGGGTCGAGAAGCCGGACACCGGTGAGGTGAGCCCGGGCCACGGGCTCAAGCTCGGTTACTACGCGCAGGAGCACGAGACGCTCGACCCGGACCGCACGGTCCTGGAGAACATGCGCTCCTCCGCGCCCGACCTCGACCTCGTCGAGGTCCGCAAGACGCTGGGCTCCTTCCTGTTCTCCGGCGACGACGTCGACAAGCCGGCGGGCGTGCTCTCCGGTGGTGAGAAGACCCGGCTGGCGCTGGCCACCCTGGTCGTCTCGTCCGCCAACGTGCTGCTGCTCGACGAGCCCACCAACAACCTCGACCCGGCCAGCCGCGAGGAGATCCTCGGCGCACTGCGCACCTACAAGGGCGCGGTCATCCTCGTCACCCACGACGAGGGCGCGGTCGAGGCGCTGGAGCCGGAACGGATCATCCTGCTGCCGGACGGGGTCGAGGACCTCTGGGGCGCCGACTACCGGGATCTGGTGGCCCTGGCCTGAGGCTCTTCGCCCCCGGTCCCTGCTCCCCCTGTTCCGCCCTGATCCATATCCCGCTGGATCATTCGGCTTATGCGTGATCCTTCATCTGAGTGAGTGTGTCTCGTACCACGGTGTGGCATACACCGATTCCGGCGTAGGCGGTGGCCGGGCGGCCCGGGCCGCCCGGCTGATCGTTTTGCCGGGCTGACCAGCCGATTCGTTCATGAACCCGACCTCCAGCGGTGTCGGACCTGGGCGGAATGGATGGTTCCGCTCGTGAGGGCCGGTCGCCCTCCGGCAAACCTTGTGGGACGGACCTTGCCGAATGGGTGGCCAGGAAGCCCGGGAGGGGTGATCATGAGAAGTCCAGAGCGCACTTCCCATGAGGAGGCACGGGTGGCCGAGACTCTGAAGAAGGGCAGCCGGGTGACCGGCGCCGCGCGCGACAAGCTCGCGGCAGACCTGAAGAAGAAGTACGACTCCGGGGCAAGTATCCGGGCACTGGCCGAGGAAACCGGCCGCTCGTATGGCTTCGTCCACCGGATGCTCAGTGAGTCCGGAGTCGCGCTGCGGGGACGCGGCGGTGCGACACGCGGCAAGAAGACAGTCACGGCCTGACCCCAGGTCGTCTTCCGTCGTTCCACCGGTTCGGTGGCCCCCGGTCGGTCGTGAGGTCGACCGGGTGGTTACTGTTGAGTAGCTTGAGTAGCTGACTGCTCTGAACCGGAGGCGCACATGGCTTCGCCCGACCACGTCCTCGTCCTCGACAAGGATGGCGTACAGCTCACCGTCGACGACTCCGTCGCCACGGTGACCCTGACCAACCCGGCCAAGCGCAACGCCCAGTCCCCCGCTCTCTGGCGGGCGTTGGCGGAAGCCGGGCGGGCGTTGCCGGGCAGCGTCCGGGTGGTCGTGCTGCGCGGAGAAGGCCAGTCCTTCTCCGCCGGACTCGACCGGCAGGCGTTCACGCCCGAGGGCTTCGACGGCGAGCCGTCGTTCCTCGACCTGGCGCGCGGCGCCGACGCTGAACTCGACGCGGTCATCGCCGAGTACCAGGAGGCGTTCACCTGGTGGCGGCGCAACGACCTCATCACCATCGCCGCCGTACAAGGGCACGCCATCGGCGCGGGCTTCCAGCTCGCCCTCGCCTGCGACCTGCGGGTCGTCGCCGAGGACGTGCAGTTCGCCATGCGTGAGACCAGCCTCGGCCTGGTCCCCGACCTCACCGGGACGCACCCCCTGCTGTCCCTGGTGGGGTACGCCTGCGCCCTGGAGATCTGCGCCACCGGCCGCTTCGTCCACGCGGCGGAGGCCGAGCGGATCGGCCTCGCCAACCTGGTCGTCCCCGTTACCGAACTCGACGGCGCGGTGCAGGACCTGACGTCGGCGCTGCTGGCCGCGCCGCGTGACGCGGTCGTCGAGACGAAGGCGCTGCTGCGCGGAGCGTCCGGCCGTACGTACGAGGACCAGCGCATCGCGGAGCGCGCCGCGCAGGCCCGCCGCCTCCGCGACCTCGCCGGCATCGCGGACTGAACGGCTCGCGACGCCGCACCACCGCTCTGCATCAACGCCCTACAGCAACGCGTTACACCACCGCCGTCACACCACCGCCGTGATGACGACCGTGACGGTCGGCCGGTCCTGCCGGTCGGCCGTCACCGCTGTGCGGACCGCCCTCGCCACGTCCAGCGCGCGGTGCTCCCGGGCCGTCGCCAGCTCGATGCGGATGTGCCCGCCCTCGTCATGGACGGGAGCGCCCAGTACGCCGGTCAGGGCGACCACGCCAGGGACCTGTGCCGCCGCCGTCGCGACGGCTCCTGCCGGCGGAAGGCCGGCAGCCTGCTCCTCCGGCGGCGGCACGGCTGCCGGTGCCTGATCCAGCAGCGCCGTCACCCGCAGGTCCACCTCCGTCACCACCAGCCCCAGGGCCTCCCGCGCCGCCGTGAACAGCGCCGCGCGCAGGGCGGCTGCCGTGACCGGCAACGGCGCGTCCGCCGTGGCCGCGAGCGCCGCCTCGATCCGCAGCGGACCGGGCGGGAGCGCGCCGGGCGGGGCCGGCACCGCGGGCTCACCCGCCCGGTCCGGATCGGCCAGGGCGATGCGCAGGGTGACCGGTCCGACCGCCGCTACCGAGGCGGCGGCCCGCCGCAGTACGGCGCCCGCCGCCCGTTCCGCCAGCCAGGCACCGTCCGCCGCCTCACCCAGGGGCAGCAGCCTGCCCAGGCCGAGACGCTCCCGCACTGCCCTTGCCCATCGGTCGGCCGTCATTGCTCCAGCTTGCCGTATCCCCGGCGCGCTGGCGGGCACGCGCGATTAACGTGGGCAATGGAGCCCATTCGTGCTTGGAAGGGACGAATAGCGATGACGGAAAGCGGACAGTCCGGCGGGGAGATCAAGAAGGCCGGCACCGGCACTACCCGAAGGGGCGGCGGAGATCCGGCGAGCCGCGGCCGTACCACCATCGCCGACGGCGTGGTGGAGAAGATCGCCGGCCTCGCAGCCCGGGAGGTCCTCGGGGTCCATGCGATGGGCAGCGGCATCTCCCGTACGTTCGGCGCGGTACGCGACCGGGTGCCCGGCGGGGCCAAGTCGGTCTCCCGAGGGGTGAAGGCCGAAGTCGGCGAGGTGCAGACGGCGCTCGACATCGAAATCGTCGTCGACTACGGCGTGGCGATCGCGGATGTCGCCCGTGCGGTACGTGAGAACGTCATCTCGGCGGTCGAGCGCATGACGGAACTCGAGGTCGTCGAGGTCAACATCGCGGTCAGCGATGTGAAGCTGCCGGACGAGGAAGAGGAAGAGCCGGAAACACGGCTGCAGTAGGACGGTGGATCGCTGGATCGCTAGATCCGTAGAGGAGCTCAGCATGAGCATGGCGGTGGTCGGCCTGGTGGCCGGCATGGCGCTCGGGTTCGCCGGATACTTCGGCGGCTTCGGGGCCTTTCTGCTGGTGGCGGCGCTCGGAGCCGTCGGCTTTGTCGTGGGCAGGTTCCTGGACGGGGACCTGGAACCCGGCGACTTCTTTCGCCCCCGCGAGCGTGACGACCGGCGGCGGTGACCCGCGTGACATCCTCGGGGCCGGTCGAGGCGGCTGAACGCGGGGCCACCCGGATCGCCGACCGGGTCGTCGCCAAGATCGCCGCGCAGGCGGCGCGGGAGGCGTTGGAGGCCGTTCCGGCGGAGGGCAGCCGGCCGCATGCGTCCGTCACCGTGCACCACGACATCGCCCGGGTGCGGATCAGTCTCGATCTCGACTACCCGTCCGACATCGGCGGCCAGTGCGCCTCGGTGCGTCGCCAAGTCTCCCAGCGGGTAAATGCGTTGGCGGGAATGGAGGTGCCCGAAGTGGCCGTCCAGGTAGAACGGCTGCACTCGGTGCACTCACGGGGCGCGGCCAAGGGGAGGATCCGATGAGTGCTCGATCGCCGGAGCTGGATCAGTCGGCCTCCGCCGCGGCGTACGACCCGGTGCCGGCTCCGGCCGAGGCCGGGGATGCCGACAAGGCGGGCCGGTTCTGGTCGGGGCGCAGGCTACCGGCCGGGCTGACCGCTCTGGTGGCGCTGGGCGCCGCGGGCCTGCTGCTCTACGACCTCGCGGCGGTACGGGCCGACCGCCCCGCGATGCGGTGGCGCCGGGTCCTCGCCCAGGAGCTCGCGGAGCGCCCGTTGGACGACGTCTGGGTGCTGGCGGGCGCGGCGGCGGCCGTCGCGCTCGGGGTGTGGCTGCTGGTGCTGGCGGTCACTGCGGGGCTGCGCCGCATCCTCCCGATGCGGCGCCGCAACGCCGACGTACGGGCCGGGCTGGACCGGGACGCGGCAGCAATGGTGCTGCGCGACCGGGCGATGGAGGTGTCCGGCGTCCAGGCGGTACGGGTACGGGTGCGGCGCTCGAAGGCAGCGGTCCGTGCCGTGTCCCACTTCCGTGAACTCGACGACGTACGCGCCGATCTGGACACGGTACTGGCCGCCGGCATCAGGGAACTCGGGCTCGCCCACCCCCCGGGGCTGTCCGTCCATGTCGGCCGGCCGGCGAAGAAGAGGTGATGCGGCGGTGCTGAGTACGGTCAACCGGGTGCTGCTCGGGCTGGTGGGACTGGTACTGATCGCGGTCGGCGGCGCGGTGCTGGCCGCCGGGTTCGGCCTCGGTGTGCCGTCCTGGTGGCCGTTCGACGGGCGCGACGACGTACTGCTGAGCCGCGCGGACCGGAACCGGTGGCGCGACGAAGGCTGGTGGTGGCCCGTGGTCCTGGCGGCCCTGGCCGTCTGCGTACTGCTTGCCCTGTGGTGGCTGCTGGCCCAGTTCCGGCGGTCGCGGCTGGCCGAGGTGCTGGTCGACAGCGGCGACGGGGAGGCGGCCCTGCTGCGGGGACGGGCACTGGAGGGCGTAGTGGCGAGCGAGGCGGAGGCGATGGACGGGGTGTCGCGCGCCCACGTCCATCTGCAGGGCCGCCGGAACGCGCCCACGACCCGGGTGAACCTCCTGCTCGAGCCCCACGCGGCCCCGGCGGAGACCCTGTCGAGCCTCACGGACGAGGCACTGGCCCACGCCCGGGACTCGGCGGGCCTGGCGGCCCTGCCGTCGGAGGTCCGCCTGAGGGCGGTAAAACACCGAGCGGAACGCGTGTCCTGACGGCGTTCGGCCGTCCCGGCCGAGGAGAGGTCCGCATCCCACCGGCCGCCGTCCGGCAATGCCTGCCTCGCCGTACACCCGCGGGCGTACTCGCGTCCCTGCCCGCCCCGGCGGGAAGCCCGCTCCAGCTCGGCAAGGCCCGGGGCTGGGCCACCTACGTCTCGCCGGTACGCCCGCCGGTGTGCCCGACTCTGCTCCGCGATGCCGGGGCCGGGCCAAGTGGGTCTCGTCGGCACGCGCGCCTGCGTGCCTGCTCCCGGCCGCAGGCCCTGGGGCTGCGTTTCTTCGGCGTCGAAGGTGGGCGTGCGGCGTTCGGGGCACGCCTGGCGGACGACTGATCCAGGGCCGCGGGCGGTGGCCTACGAGGGCCGACGCGGGGTCAGAAGCCGTGGCGGGCGCCGCCGTCCACCGGGAGCATGACTCCCGTCAGGTAGGACGCCGCCGGCGAGAGCAGGAACGCCGCCGTCCTGCCGAACTCCTCCGGGGTTCCGTACCGGCGCAGCGGGATGCGGGACTCGTTCGCCGCCCGGGCCGACTCCGCGTCGCCCGACAGCGCGTCGAGTTCCCGGACCCGGTCCGTGTCGATCCGGGCCGGCAGCAGACCGATCACCCGGACGCCGCGCGGGCCCAGCTCGTCCGCGAGCGACTTCGCGAAGCCGGCGAGACCCGGGCGCAGGCCGTTCGAGATGGTCAGGCCCGGGATGGGCTCGTGGACGGAGCCGGAGAGTACGAAGCCGATGACCCCGCCCTCGCCCAGCTCCGCCGCGGCCGCGCGGGCCAGCCGTACCGCGCCCAGGAACACCGACTCGAACGCCGCCTGCCACTGCTCGTCCGTGTTGTCGGCGGCGAAGCCGGGCGCCGGGCCGCCGACGCTGATGAGGATGCCGTCGAAGCGGCCGAACCGCTCGCGCGCGGTGCTGATCAGCCGTTGCGCGATCGCCGGGTCGGCGTTGTCGGCGGCCACGCCCAGCGCGCCCGGGCCGAGCCCGGCGGCGGCCTCCGCGGCGCCCTTCTCGTCCCGGCCGGTGATGATCACCTTCGCGCCCTCGGCGGCGAGCGCGGTCGCCGAGGCGTGGCCCAGCCCGCGGGTGGCTCCGGTGACGACGTAGACGCGGTCCCTCAGTCCAAGATCCATGGCCCTATCCTGCCGTCTCCTCCCGGTCGAGAGCGAGGGCGGTCCCCACCAGACCGATGTGGCTGAAGGCTTGCGGGTAGTTTCCGAGCTGCCGCCCCGAGAGCGGGTCGTACTCCTCGGCCAGCAGCCCGACATCGTTGCGCAGCGACAGCAGCCGCTCGAACACCTCGCGGGCCTCCTTCACCCGGCCGGTCATGCGCAGCGCGTCGGCCAGCCAGAACGAGCAGGCCAGAAAGGTGCCCTCGTCACCCGGCAGCCCGTCAACCGGCCTGCCCTCCGTGCTGTAGCGGCGGACGAGGCCGCCGTGGCCGAGTTCGTCGCGCACCGCGTCGATGGTCCCGATGACCCGCGGATCGTCCGGCGGCAGGAACCCGACCCGGGGGATGAGGAGGGTCGCCGCGTCCAGTTCCTCGGAGCCGTAGAACTGCGTAAAGGTGTTGCGGACCGGGTCGTAGCCCTTCTCGCACACCTCCCGGTGGACCTCGTCCCGCATCGCGCGCCACCGCCCGAGGCTGCCGCTGAGGCTCGGCTCGGCCTCCAGGGTGCGTACCGCGCGGTCCGCCGCCACCCACGCCATCACCTTGGAGTGCACGAAGTGGCGGCGCGGGCCTCGTACTTCCCACAGTCCCTCGTCCGGCTCGCGCCAGCTGTTCTCCAGGAAGCCGAGCAGGCTGACTTGCAGGTGCCAGGCATTCTTCTCCGCCACCAGGCCCGCACAGCGCGCCAGATGAAGGGAGTCGATGACCTCCCCGTACACGTCGAGCTGGAGCTGGTTGACGGCGGCGTTGCCGATCCGTACGGGGGCGGACGACTCGTACCCGCGCAGCCAGGGCAGCTCCGTCTCCGGCAGCCGCCGTTCGCCCGCGAGCCCGTACATGATCTGCAGGTCGGCGGGGTCGCCGGCGACCGCGCGCAGCAGCCAGTCCCGCCAGGCCGCGGCCTCGTCGAGATAGCCGGCGGAGAGCAGAGAGCCGAGGGTGAGGGTGGCGTCGCGCAGCCAGCAGTACCGGTAGTCCCAGTTGCGTACGCCGCCGATCTCCTCGGGCAGCGAGGTGGTGGGGGCGGCGACGATGCCGCCGGTGGGGGCGTACGTCAGGGCCTTGAGGGTGATCAGCGAGCGGAGGACGGCTTCGCGGTACGGACCCTGGTACCGGCATCGCCCGGACCACTCCTGCCAGTCCTCCAGGCTGTGCTGCAGCGCCTCGAAGGGGTCGACCAGGGCAGGGCGCGGCTCGTGAGAGGGGTGCCAGGTCAGGACGAACGCGACCCGCTCGCCCTCGGCGACGGTGAACGTGGAGTAGGTGGCGTTCCGCTTGCCCCAGGTCTTCACGGCCGGCTCGCTGCGCAGCCATACGGAGTCGGGTCCGGCGATCGCCACCCGGTGCCCGTCGGAGCGGCGCATCCACGGCACGATGCTGCCGTAGTCGAAGCGCAGCCGGAGCGTGCTGCGCATGGCGACCTCTCCGGAGAGTCCCTCGATGATCCGGACCACGTCGGGTGCGACGTCGCGCTGCGGCATGAGGTCGCTGACCTTGACGGCGCCGTGCTCGGTCTCCCAGATCGACTCCAGGACGAGTGAGTCGTCGGCGTACCCGCGACGGGTGCAGTTGCCCGCACCCTCCGGTGCGATCCGCCAGTGGCCGTTCTCCTGGTCGCCGAGCAGCGCGGCGAAGCAGGCGGCCGAGTCGAACCGGGGCAGGCACAGCCAGTCGACGGAACCGTCCCGGCCGACCAGGGCGGCGGTCTGGAGATCGCCGATCAGGGCGTAGTCCTCGATGCGTTGGGTCACGCGATCCGTGTTCCCGCAAGGCCGAGGGGCCAATCAGTCCGGCAGATCAGGCGGTGGCGGCGACCTCGGCCGGGTCGGCCGATTCGTCCGGGGTACCGGCGGCGGCGGCCCCGTCCTGCTTCTCGCGGCGGACCAGGATCAGCCAGCCGACGGGCACTCCGGCGGCGAAGAGCCACCACTGCACGGCGTATGCCATGTGGGCGCCGATGGAGTCGTGGTCGGGGGCCGGGACCGGTTCGGGGGAGTCTCCGGCGGGCTCGGGAGCGGTCTGCTCGAGGTAGCCGCCGAGCACCGGCCGGGACAGGGCCTTCGCCTGCTGCTCGCTGTTGATCAGCATGACCTGGCGGTCCGGCAGCCCCTTGAGGTCCTTGATTCCGCTGGCGCCCGTCGTCTCGTCGGCCTTCAGCCGGCCGGTCACCGTCAACTCGCCCCGCGGGGTGGGCGGCACCTCGGGGAACGCCTGCTGGTCGGAGGCGAACGGGATCCAGCCGCGGTTGACGAGGACCGCGCGACCGTCCTTCATCACCAGCGGCGTCAGGACATGGAAGCCGACCCGGTCGTCGGCGGAGGTCCGGCGGCGGACGACCACCTCGTGCGCGGTGTCGTACGTACCGGTGACGGTCACCCGGCGCCAGTAGTCGGCACGCGGAACGGTGTGGCCCGGGGAGGTCAGCTCGCCGGCCGGGACCGGCTTCGCGGCCAGATTGGCGGCGATCAGCTGGTTCTGTGCGACCCGGTGCTCGTGGCGGTGGAACTGCCAGAAGCCCAGCTCGACCATCACGGGGATGAGGACGAGTGCCAGGAGGGTGAGGATCACCCACTGCCGGGTCAACAGGAAGCGGTACACCCCATGACCGTACAACTCGGTCATGGGGTGCCCGGACGGAGGGGGTGGATCCGCGGTTTCAGACTTTGTCGACGATGCCCACCCTCCCCTCGGCGCGGGCGCAGTGGGCACCGCAGTAGAAGTGGCCCTCGGCCTCGACGCCCTGGCCGATGATCTGGACCTTGCAGTGCTCACACAGGGGCGCCATGCGGTGAATGGCGCAGGAGAAGCAGTCGAAGACGTGCACCGCGCCCTGCGCGTGCACCTCGAAGGACATGCCGTAGTCGTTTCCGCATACCTCGCAACGTGCCATGCGCCACAGGGTGCGGCGCACGGCGGCGGCGGGGCGAGCGGGTGGCTGGCGAGTCGTCGGGCAATCACCCGTCTGCCGGGGCCACGTCCCGCAGCAGCTGGGTGAAGGCCGCCTCGTCGACCACCGGGGTGGCGTACGACCTGGCCTTGACCGTCTTGGAGGTCGCGGAGCCGGGGTCGTTCGTGACCAGCAGACTGGTGAGCCGGGACACACTCGTGGCGATGTGCAGCCCCGCCTCGACCGCCCGGTCCTCCAGCAGCTCGCGGTCGACGGATGTGTCGCCGGAGAACGCCACCCGCATGCCCTGCTTCAGCGGCCTGCCCACCTCGTACCGCCCGGGGTTCGGGTAGGGGCAGGCCGGCCGCCTGCGGGAGGGTCGCCAGCTCATCGGCCGGTACGAGGCCTGGTATCCGACCCGGGGTGCGGCGGGCGCGTCCGACCACTCCGTCAGCGGCCGGCATTCCAGCAGCGGCAGCCGCACCCCGTCCCGCACAGCCGCGTGCAGGCTGGGCCGGAACGCCTCGGCGAGCACGCGCGCGTCGTCGAGGGCGTGGTGCGCGCGCTGCTGTACGACACCGAAGTGCGCGGCGAGCGACTCCAGCTTGTGGTTGGGCAGCGGCAGCCTGAGCTCCTTGGAGAGCGCGATCGTGCACAGCCGCTGCCGGACGGGGGCGGTCCGCTCGGCCCGTGCGTACTCCCGGGCGATCATCGACCAGTCGAACATGGCGTTGTGCGCGACGAGCACCCGGTCCGCGAGCCGCGTCGAGAACTCGTACGCGATGTCCTGGAAGAGCGGGGCGCCTTCGAGTACGTCGCTGGTGAGCCCGTGAATCCACACGGGACCCGGATCCCGCTCCGGGTTGACGAGCGTGTACCAGTGGTCCTCGACGTTGCCCTGCGCGTCGAGCCGGTAGACGGCAGCGGACACTATCCGGTCGTCGCGGGCGAGTCCGGTGGTCTCCACGTCAACGACCGCGTACCCCTGGGGGTACGCGGCCGGCCACGCTGCTGCGGTCGTACGGTCGTCGAGCATGGTCACAGAGAATACGGGCTGCGACTGACAGCCCAGGATCGGCCCGGGATCTCGCCGGCGATCGGCCGGCGATTCGGCCACGCCAGGGATGCCGGAAATGTCAGGGCGTCAGCAGCGAAGCCACCAACGCCCGTACGGAGAGGACGCGTCCCACAGTTCGCTCTCGCCCGGGGACTGGACGGGGGAGCGCTCGCGGTTCCGTTCGACCAGGATGAAACCGACAATCTGGAACTGGACGGCGCGTACGGCCTCGGCGGCGCGCGCCCCGCGCAGACCGGCGGCATGCACTTCGTGGACGAGCGCCTGCTGGGCCGGCAGGGCGCACCGAGGCCCGACGGTGGCGGAGATCGCCGAGCCGCTGACGGAGGTCCCGGCGGCCGCGACGAGCCCGGCGTTCGCCCCGGGGGGTTCGTCCGGGTGCGGTGACAGGTCCTGGCGGGGCGGCTGCGGGTCAGGCGAACGTGAGCCGCTCCGGCGGGATCAGCTCTGCGCCCTGCACGTTTGTGCCGCGTGAGATCTCTATCGTGAGCTGGTCCAATTCAGCCAAGGGGGACAGATCGAGGGGACCGCTGCAGTCGCTGAGATCAAGGCGGGTGAGCGCCGGCAGCGACCGAAGTGGGCCGAGTCCCCCGGTGAGCCTGCACCTGGTCAGGTAGATCCCGGTGACCTCCTGGTGGAGGAGCAGTGAATCGGGACGGAGAGCCGATTGATCGAGCAGCTGCAGCATTTTGAGCGGCGGCAGCGGCCTCTGCCGGGCCAGTTGCGCGTTCTGTTCGTCCCCGGTAATCGACAAGGTGGTGAGGTCAGGCCAGCGTTCGAGTCCGTCCAGGTCGATGAAACGAGCCCGTTGCCCCAAGCCAAGTGACGTCAGGCCCGCGTGTGCGGGAATGTCACCGACGCACCTGATGTCGGCCGCGAAGTCGATGGTCAGGCCTCTGAGCGTCGCGATCTCCGAGAGCGGGCTGAGGGACAGGCCGTCCCGTACGCGGGAGAGGTACAGGGAGCGCAGGGGAAGCGATGTCAATGGCCGGATGCCGCTCACCTCTGGGCAGTCGAAAATACCGAGGTGCGTCAGCCGTTGGAGTACCGCGAGCGGGGTCAGGTCGACGAGCCGCTTGTTCCTGTACAGCGTCAGCCGCTGCAAGTCCCGTTGCCTGGTGAGGCTGGGTGGAATCCCGTCTTCCCACGTGAGGTGCACGCCCTTGATGGCTCTGAGCTTGGTGAGAGAGCTGAGCTGTTCGGACGTGTGAATATGCAGGAACGCCTCACCCAGCGACGCTCCGGACAGCACAGCATCCGCGTACTCCGCCGTATCGAATCTGCCCCAGCCGTCGGACAGCTGGTAGCAGACCGGGAAACGCGTGTCCTCGCGGAAGCGGGCGATGACCGCCAGCGCCCGTGGACCACCGACCAGCGCCGCCGTCCGGACCGTGGCCGCCGCCTCGGCCTCCGGCAGGTCGGCCGGCTCTGGCAGTAGTTCGAGGACCAGCTCACCCACCTGGGCCAGATCCTCCGCCTGCGCGAGACTCCGTGGCGGCAGCAGTTCCGCCGTCCGGGCCTCCACCTCCGTCCGGATGGACGGATCCAGCTCCGGTGCGTGCTCCAGACACGCCGCGGCCAGCAGCACCAGGCGGTGGCGGTGGGTCTTGACCCGGTCCGCGCGACGCAGCAGCTGCTTGAGCAGCCGGGCTCGTTCATCCGGCCGCGCATGGCCGACCGCCATACGGACCACGTCGTCCCACTGGTCGTCGTGCGCGTTGCGGACCAGTACCCCGAAGTCCCGTGCCTCGACCGCCGCCTTGGCGCCGAGGTAGTCCTGGAACGTGCGGTGTACGAAGTTCACCGCGCCCCGGACGGGTTCGCGCAGCAGTCCGCTGCGGATCAGCAGATGCGAGAGGACCTGCCTCGCGCTGCCCTGTGCTCGCACCTGCGGCATCGCGTCGAGCCACTCGTCCACCATCTCGACGACATCCTCCCGGGCCGCCTCCGTCTGGCCGTTGCGGATCAGCCAGTACGCGAGGCGCTGCAGCAGCAGGGTCTGTTCGTCGCGGGTGAGGTAGACGCCTTCCACCCCGGTGATCTCCCGTTCCGTGTCCCGCCGTACGAGCAGCAGGTCGAGCGCGGCGTCGTACAGCTCCTTGCGCGCCCGCGGAAGCTGCATCCGCCGGTCGCGGTTCAGGGCGCACAGCAGCGCGCACATCAAGGGGTTGGTGGCGATCCGGCCGAGGTCCCGCCGGGACGTGACGGCCCGGGTGAGGGACGTTTGGTAGGTGTCGAGCTGTTCCCGTTCGGCCGGGGACAGGCACTCCCCGCGCGCCGTGTCGTGCCAGTGCGCGATGAACGCGCGGATGTCGTCCCGCTCCATCGGAAGTAAGGAGTGCGCGCCGAATCCCAGGCCCGCCAGCCACTCCTCCGGGACGGCCGACGGCCGGGTCGTGACCACGTAACGCGCCTTGGGGAAAGCGGTGATCAGGGACCGCAGCCACGCCTCGGTCCGGTTGCGCAACCGCTGTGGGACCTCGTCCACGCCATCGACGAGAACCAGGGCCCGGCCGCTGCTCAGCAGGCTCTCGGCCCAGCCGGCGGGCGCCGATCCGTGCAGCGGGACCCTGGCCGCCCGGAGGAAGTCCTCCGGCATCGGCAGCGCGTCGGGGGAGTTGAAGGAGCGCAGCCGCAGGACGAAGGGGACGCACAGGTTCCAGTCGGCCAGGTCCGGGCCGAAGCTGCGCCGGGCCGCGTTGAGCGCGATCCACTGCACGAGCGTGCTCTTGCCCGACCCCGCCGGACCGCGCAGCAGCAGCCGGCCGGCACCCGACAGCGCCTGCTCGGCCTTCACGGCGACCGTTCCGGTACGGGGGACGCCCATGCCCTCCTGGTGCGCACCGTCATCGCGGTCGCTGCTGACGGCGAGGCTTATGTACGCCGTGTCCAGCGGCCACTCGTTGCGTTCCCGGTTCAGCGTCAGCCCGAACAGCTCGAGGCGACCGTACGTCGCGGCGACGAAGTCCGCGTACTGCTGCTCGAAGCGCGCGGCCACCGACCCGGTCGGCGGTCCCAGCCGGTCCCGTACGTCCTCCAGCGCCCGCCCCAACTCCCCGGTCCGGCGTACGACTTCGACGTCCGCCCGGGCCGAGAACCCGGGCAGCGTCGTCACGTACTCCACGACGTGGCGGCAGCACAGCCCGGCCAGCTCCTCGAAGAGGGCCGTCCCGGCGTCGCTGAGACCGGCTGCCCTCGGGGCGCGGGCCAGCACCGCCGATGTCAGCCGGTCCGGGTCGAGGTCCTGGGCGAACAGGGCTTCCTGGTCCAGCACCCCGGTCGCCGTGAACGCGTCCCGTACCGCGTCGGCCGCCGCCAGCCGCTCGTACTCCGGCAGCCCGTCGGCCGCCACCGCCAGGCGGGCGGCGAGCCCCTCGGTCAGCCGGCCGAGCTCCTTGTCCCCCAGCTCCACCGGGCGCCGCCAGCGCGGCGCGGGGCGCTCCGGGTTCGCGACGAGTCCCGCGCCCGGCTGCCGGCTCAGCATCGGCTTGACCAGTGCGCCGACGACCGTCCCCGCGAGCCTCAGCAGAACCGCCTCGAACCCCTGCATCCGTATACCTCCCCCATCTGGACCCGACCGCCCAGTATCGGCGTCTCTCGCCGCCCATGCAGGCATAACCTCGGGTAACACTTCCCCGTACCGATAGGTAACAACCCCTGGCGCAGCCCCGGTCGCGCCCCTATGGTGCGGGCATGCCGAACCTGCCCGACGCCGTGCTGTGGTCGATACCGGCCTTCATCCTGCTCACCGTCCTGGAGATGGTGAGCTACCGGCTGTATCCCGACGAGGACGCCGCCGGATACGAGACGAAGGACGCCGCGACGAGCGTCGGCATGGGCCTCGGCAGTCTCGCCTTCGATCTGCTGTGGAAGATCCCGGTCGTCGCGATCTACACGGCGATCTACCAGCTCACCCCGCTGCGGGTCCCCGTCCTGTGGTGGACAATCCCGCTGATGCTGCTCGCGCAGGACTTCTTCTACTACTGGTCCCACCGCGGCCACCACGTCATCCGTGTCCTGTGGGCCTGCCACGTCGTCCACCATTCCAGCCAGAAGTTCAACCTCACCACCGCGCTCCGCCAGCCCTGGACCTCCCTGACCTCCTGGCCGTTCTACGTCCCGCTGATCGCGCTGGGCGTGCATCCGGCCGCGCTCGCGTTCTGCTCGTCCGTGAACCTCGTCTACCAGTTCTGGATCCACACCGAGCGGATCGACAAACTGCCGCGCCCCTTCGAGTACGTGCTGAACACCCCCTCCCACCACCGGGTCCACCACGCCTCCCAAGGCGGCTACCTGGACCGGAACTTCGGCGGGATCCTGATCCTCTGGGACCGGCTCTTCCGGTCCTTCGTCGCCGAGACCGAGCGGCCGGTCTTCGGCCTGACGAAGAACATCGGCACGTACAACCCGCTGCGCGTGGCCACCCACGAGTACGCCGCGATCGCCCGGGACGTACGGGCCGCCCGCAGCTGGCGCGAGCGCGCGGGCCGTGTCTTCGGCGGCCCCGGCTGGCCGCCGGCACCCCCGACGCCGCCCATGCCGCAACCCGCGCACGCGCCGCAGCCGGCAACGGAGAGCGCCGCATGACCGCGCACCAGCGGTAGCCGCCGGGTACCGGCCGGGGCGCACTGGCAGGGGCGGACGCGCAGGACAGGGGCAGCCGGGCGTACCGTATGCAGGTCACAAACGCCTAGCACCAAGGACCGCAACCATGCGCGCCACCGTCATCCACGCCCCGCACGACATCCGCGTGGAGGAGGTGCCGGATCCGAAGATCCAGCTGCCGACCGATGCGGTCCTCCGGGTCCTGCGCGCCTGCATCTGCGGCAGCGACCTCTGGGCGTACCGCGGCGAGGCCGCCCGGCAGCCCGGTCAGCGCATCGGGCACGAGTTCCTCGGCGTGATCGAGGAGACCGGTTCCGCGGTGTCCGGCTTCGCCGCCGGTGACCTGGTCGTCGCGCCGTTCATGTGGTCCGACGGCGTCTGCGACTTCTGCTCCGAGGGGCTCACCACGTCCTGCGAGCACGGTGGCTTCTGGGGCTCGGTCGGCTCCGACGGCGGCCAGGGCGAGGCCGTCCGCGTACCGCACGCCGACGGGACCCTGGTGAAGCTGCCCGCCGAGGCGGCCTCCGACGACCACCTGCTGACCGCCCTGCTCACCCTCTCCGACGTGATGGGCACCGGCCACCACGCGGCGCTCGGCGCGGGCGCCCGCCCCGGCGCCACGGTCGCCGTCGTCGGCGACGGCGCGGTCGGACTGTGCGGCGTACTGGCCGCCAAGCGGCTCGGCGCCGAGCGGATCATCGCGCTGGGCCGCCACCAGGTACGTACGGACATCGCCCGGCGCTTCGGCGCCACGGACGTCGTCGCCGAGCGCGGCGAGGCCGCGGTCGCCGTCGTCCGCGAGCTGACCGGCGGTCAGGGCGCGCACGCCGTCATCGAGGCGGTCGGCACCGAGCAGTCGATGCGTACGGCCGTCGAGATCACCCGCGACGGCGGGGCGATCGGCTTCGTCGGCGTGCCGCACGGCAGCGGCACCGGCCTCGACCTCGGCGTGATGTTCGACCGGAACATCGCCCTGCGCGGCGGGGTCGCACCCGTCCGCACCTACATCCCGCAGCTGCTGCCCGACATCCTGGACGGCCGCATCGACCCTTCGCCCGTGTTCGACCTCACCGTCGGCCTCGAAGGGGTGCCGGACGGCTACAAGGCCATGGACGAGCGCACCGCCCTGAAGGTCCTCGTCCAGCCGTGACAACTGGCGTAGCCAGCAGAAGGGGCCGGGCCGGGAAGACCCGCCCGGCCCCTGCGTACGCGCTACTTCAACGAGGTGGGCTCTACTACTTGACGGCGTCCAGGGCGTTGACGATGCCGTAGCCGTAGAAACCGTTGACGCGCTTGGGTCCCTCGCAGGTGGCGTCCTCGACGCCGTTGCCGTCCGGGTCGTACAGCTCGGTCGGGCAACCGGGGTTGTCCGCCTGTGCCTTGAGCAGTGCCTGCAGCGCCTCGGGACCGGCCCACGGGTGGGTGCTCTTGAGGAGCGCCGCGACGCCGGCGGCGTGCGGGCTCGCCATCGAGGTGCCCTGCAGGTACGCGTAGGCGTTGTTGGGCATGGTGGACAGGATGCGCCCGTTCTTCGCCGGGGTGTCCGGGATCTGGTACTTGTCTCCGCCGGGTGCGGCAATGTCGGCGACACCGCGGCCGTAGCTGGAGTAGTACGACTTCAGGTTCTGCACGCCGGTCGCGGTGACCGTGACCACGCCGGGCAGCTGCGTCGGGATGTCCCAGCACTCCGAGGGGTCGATCGTGCGCTCGACCGGGGTGGTGTCGTCGGGGCTGGAGTCGTCGACGATCGCGTCCGAGGCCAGGTCGTGGTTGGAGTTGCCGGCCGACGCGAGGTGCAGAGTGCCCTTGCGCTGCGCGTACTTCGAGGCCCGGTTGACCGCGTCGACAATGGCTGCCTGGTCGGGGTCGTCGAGGCAGTTGTAGAGCCAGGGGTCGATGTAGTAGCTGTTGTTCGTGATCTCGACGCCGTGGTCGGCGGCGAAGACGAACGCGCAGACCACGCTCTCCGGGAAGAAGAGGCTCGTCTCCGGGTCGCTCACCTTGATCGAGGAGACCTGGACCCCGGGAGCCACACCGGCCACGCCGACACCGTTGCGGGCGGCAGCGATCTCGCCCGCGACATGCGTGCCGTGGTAGTCGCCGGTGGTGTACGGGCGCCAGGCACCCTCACTCGTATCCGCGACGCCGCCCACACAGTTGGCCGACTGGCTCTTGGAGAAGTTGGCCGTGAGGTCCGGGTGCGTGTCGTCGACGCCGGTGTCGATCACGGCGACGGTGACGTTCTTGCTGCCCGGGTTGATCTTGGCGGCCTTGTCCGCGCCGATGGCGCGCAGGTCCCACTGGTCCGCCTCGAGCGGCTCGGTGTCCGGCGCGGCGGCGGTGGTGGTGGCCGTGGTGGCCTTGCCACCGTCGACGTACTCCGGAGCGCCCATCTCGGTGGTGCCCGCGGCCTTGAGCGGCGCGGTACGGGTCGCACCCGCGGTCTGCACACCCCGGACGGTGCGTATCTGCTGGGCGAAGGCGGGGTTCGTCGAGTGGACGACGATCACGCCGATCTTTTCGTGGGCGACGACGACGGTGCCGCCGGCCTTGGCTATCGCCTTCTTGACGGACGCGATCGTGCGGTGGTCCGTCTTGGTGTTGACCACGTACGAGAGCTTGGGACCGTCCGTGGCCACCGCCGCAGGGGTGTCCTGCGTTTCGGCCGATGCGGTGCCCGGAAGGAAACCGAGCGACGCGGTCAGCGCCAGGCCGACCGGTACCGCGAGGGCACGACGGCGTCTGGTGCGTGGCTGAGCCATAGGTTCTCCACATCATCGGTGACAGCCGTCCACACACGGTTGCGCATGGACGGGTACATGACGAGTGAAGCTAGCGCCGATCTTCCCGCAGCAGCAACGAATTCCGAAAGAAAAATCGGTTGTTGAACCGTCCCGTGATCCGGCCCGTGCCGTTGACAGGGGGAGTTGCACCATCACACCCCCGACGGAGGTCGACTTGTCCCGTCCCACAGCACCCGCGTCGCAAGGAGAGCCCGTGGCCACCGATGCAGCGCCGCCGCCCGTAGGCGGTACGGCCATCAGTCCCGCAGCACCCACGACGGCACAGTTCGTCGAGATGCAGGAGAGCGCGGAGTTCGGCGAACTGCGCCGCTCCTACCGCTCCTTCGCCTTCCCCCTGACCGTGGCCTTTATCACCTGGTATCTGCTGTATGTCCTGCTGTCCAACTACGCGGGCGGCTTCATGGGCACCAAACTCTTCGGCAACATCAACGTCGCGCTGGTCTTCGGTCTGGCCCAGTTCGCCACCACGTTCCTCATCGCGTGGTTCTACGCGCGGCATGCTGCCGCGAAGCTCGACCCGAAGGCCGAAGCGATCAAGTCCCGTATGGAGGCCGGAGAATGAGCGCTACGTTCCACCTCGCCGCGGCGGGCGCCGGCGAGCACCGGCCGCTGATCATCACCCTCTTCGGGCTGTTCGTCGTCGCGACCCTCATCATCACCGTATGGGCCGGCCGGCAGACCAAGGACGCCGCCGACTTCTACGCCGGCGGCCGCCAGTTCACCGGCTTCCAGAACGGTCTCGCGATCTCCGGCGACTACATGTCCGCCGCGTCCTTCCTCGGTATCGCCGGAGCCATCGCCCTCTTCGGCTACGACGGCTTCCTCTACTCCATCGGCTTCCTGGTCGCCTGGCTGGTCGCCCTGCTGCTCGTCGCCGAACCGCTGCGCAACTCCGGCCGGTACACGATGGGTGACGTCCTCGCGTACCGGATGCGGCAGCGCCCCGTCCGTACCGCGGCGGGCACCTCCACCATCGTGGTGTCGATCTTCTACCTGCTCGCGCAGATGGCGGGCGCAGGCGTACTGGTCTCCCTGCTGCTGGGCATCACCAGCGACGGCGGCAAGGTCGCCATCGTCGCCCTGGTCGGCGTCCTGATGATTCTCTACGTGACCATCGGCGGTATGAAGGGCACCACTTGGGTCCAGATGGTCAAGGCCGTGCTCCTTATCGCGGGCACGCTGCTCATCACCATCCTGGTGCTGCTGAAGTTCAACTTCAACGTCTCCGACCTGCTGGGCAAGGCGGCGGAGAACAGCGGCGCGGGCGCGTCGTTCCTCGAGCCCGGCCTCAAGTACGGCGTCAGCGCGACCTCGAAGCTGGACTTCATCTCCCTCGGCATCGCCCTCGTACTGGGCACCGCGGGCCTCCCGCACATCCTCATCCGCTTCTACACCGTCCCCACGGCCAAGGCCGCCCGTAAGTCGGTGAACTGGGCGATCGGCATCATCGGTGCCTTCTACCTGATGACCATCGCGCTCGGCTTCGGCGCCGCCGCGCTGCTGAACCGCGAGGACATCATCGCCTCCAACAAGGCGGGCAACACCGCGGCCCCGCTGCTCGCCCAGGCCATCGGCGGCGGCCCCGACTCCGCGGGCGGCGCGATCCTGCTCGCCGTCATCTCCGCGGTCGCCTTCGCCACCATCCTCGCGGTGGTCGCCGGCCTGACCCTGGCCTCCTCGTCGTCGTTCGCCCACGACCTGTACGTCAACGTCATCCGCAGGGGCAAGACCACGACCGAGCAGGAAGAGGTCCGCGCGGCCCGTTGGGCCACGGTCTTCATCGGCGCCGCCGCCATCGCACTGGGCGCCCTCGCCCGCGACCTCAACGTCGCCGGCCTGGTTGCCCTCGCCTTCGCGGTGGCCGCCTCGGCGAACCTGCCGACGATCCTCTACAGCCTGTTCTGGAAGAAGTTCACGACCCAGGGCGCGCTGTGGTCCATCTACGGCGGCCTGATCTCGTCCGTGGTGCTGGTGCTCTTCTCGCCGGTCGTCTCCGGCAAGCCCACCTCGATGTTCAAGGACGCCGACTTCTACTGGTT
This sequence comes from Streptomyces sp. A3M-1-3, assembly GCF_024213665.1. Taxonomy (GTDB): domain Bacteria; phylum Actinomycetota; class Actinomycetes; order Streptomycetales; family Streptomycetaceae; genus Streptomyces. The sequence goes on along the minus strand of NZ_JANAVP010000025.1, from coordinate 31,462 downwards.
CCCGCTGGAGAACCCGGGGCTCGTCTCCATCCCGCTGGGCTTCCTGCTCGGCTGGTTGGGCACCGTCCTCACCAAGGAGGAGGCCGACAAGGGGAAATACGCGGAGCTGGAGGTCCGCTCCCTCACCGGAACGGGAGCCCACTGAGCCTACTGAGCCCACTGATCCCGCACAGGCGTATGCGGTGCGTGACCGCTGTCGGCCGCGTCGTAGAGTCCTACGACGCGGCCGCGTCGCGTCTCGTTCTTTCCGGGACCCCTTCATGTCACAGGCGTCGCGTAGGCTCGAAATCAACTTTCGCAAGACTACTGATCCGGACAGGGGAGGGGGCCCTCAGTGCTCATCGACACCTACGGCCGAGTGGCCACTGACCTGCGAGTGTCGCTCACGGACCGCTGCAATCTGCGGTGCACGTACTGCATGCCGGAAGAGGGCCTGCAGTGGCTCGCGAAGCCGGATCTGCTCACCGACGACGAGATGGTCCGCCTCATCCGCATCGCCGTGACCGACCTCGGGGTCGACGAGGTCCGCTTCACCGGCGGTGAGCCGCTGCTGCGTCCCGGTCTGGTCGGCATCGTCGAGCGGTGCGCCGCGCTGGAGCCGCGCCCCCAGATGTCGCTGACCACCAACGGCATTGGGCTCAAGCGCACCGCGACCGCCCTGAAGGCCGCCGGCCTGGACCGGGTCAATGTCTCGCTGGACACGCTGCGCCCCGACGTCTTCAAGACGCTGACCCGCCGCGACCGGCACCACGACGTCCTGGACGGGATGGCGGCGGCCCGCGAGGCCGGCCTCAGCCCGGTCAAGGTCAATGCGGTACTCATGCCCGGCCTCAACGACGACGAGGCCCCCGACCTGCTCGCCTGGGCCGTCGAGAACGACTACGAGATGCGCTTCATCGAGCAGATGCCGCTCGACGCGCAGCACGGCTGGAAGCGCGACGGCATGATCACCGCCGGTGACATCCTGGAATCGCTGCGCACCCGTTTCGCGCTCACCCCCGAAGGCGACGACGAGCGCGGTTCCGCGCCGGCCGAGCGCTGGCTCGTCGACGGCGGCCCGCACCGCGTCGGTGTCATCGCCTCGGTCACCCGGCCGTTCTGCCGGGCCTGCGACCGGACCCGCCTCACCGCCGACGGGCAGGTGCGTACGTGCCTGTTCGCCCGGGAGGAGTCCGACCTGCGCGGCGCGCTGCGCTCCGGCGCCCCCGACGAGGAGATCGCCCGCCTCTGGAAGCTGGCGATGTGGGGCAAGAAGGCCGGATCCGGTCTGGACGACCCGTCCTTCCTGCAGCCCGACCGCCCGATGTCGGCGATCGGCGGCTAGGGGGCCCTAGCGATCGGCGGCTGACGCCTCCCATTCCTCGAGCGTCACCACGTCCTTCAGGAATCCGCGCAGCCCGAGGAACTGCGACAGGTACTCGCGGTGCTCCTCGCAGGCCAGCCAGGTCTTGCGGCGTTCCGGCGTGTGCAGCTTCGGGTTGTTCCAGGCGAGCACCCAGACGGCGTAGGCGCGGCAGCCCTTGGCGGAGCACATCGTGGGGGCTTCGGGGGAGGGTCCAGGGGAGTTCACGGTCTCAACCCTAGGTCAGACAAAGGCGACGCCGAGCAGCCACGGGGGGAGCTGCCCGGCGTCGGTCCGTCGCTCCGACGGGGGATGCGGAGCGCGTACGAAGTATGTCACGCAGGACCGGGTCGAGTGCACTGGAACTGCATGATTGATCTGAGCTTTTCTTGAGCTTTGCGGACGGTGGCGAATCAGTTCCGGTCGCGTGACCGGTTCTCCCCGTCCGCCGCCCCGGCTTCCGCCGCCCCGGCTTCCGCCGGAGGTTCCGGCTCGCCCACCGGAGCCGGTCCCAGCGCCGGATGCACCGGCGGCGGGATGAAGGTTGACGGCAGCGAGGGTGCGTTCTCGCGGCCGGCGTTGGCGATCACGACAGCGATGTACGGGAGGACGAGGCCGATCACCAGGGCCACGACCGCCACATGCCGTTCCACGTTCCACAGCACCGCCGCGAGGACGACCGACACCGTCCGTACGGACATGGAAATCACATACCGGCGCTGCCGGCCGCGCACATCGTCGACAAGACCCTGCCGCGCACCGGTGATCCGGAAGACCTCGGCATCGTTATGCTTCCGCATCACGTTCCACCACCCGATTTCCGCGCCGGACGCTCCCCGGTCCGGACCCGTTCCACGGTACGCCTCGCCTCCGCCGCATTCGAGAGCGGGGCCCGCCTCACCTGGGCCGACCGGACCGGCCGTACCGCTTATGGAGCCGTCCGACATGCGACGTACGCGCTGTCGGCCGAAACTGGGCGCACATGCGCAGATCGCGCCGCGTCAGGAGGCGACATGAGTTGGTTGTGGGCCATCATCGTGGGTCTGGTACTCGGACTGATAGCCAAGGCCATCCTTCCGGGCAAGCAGCAGATCCCCCTCTGGCTGACGGTGATCTTCGGAATTCTGGGCAGCATCCTCGGCAATGCCGTCGCCGCCTGGATCGGGGTGGCAGACACCAAGGGCATCGACTGGATTCGCCACCTTCTGCAGCTGGCCGGAGCCGTGGCCATCGTCGCGGTCGGCGACATGCTCTGGGCCTCGATGAAGGGGCGCAGGAGAACAAGAGCCTGAACCGCGGAAGCGGCCGGTACGCAGTCGTACCGGCCGCTTCGCTGTGCCCAGAGCCCGGGCTACTGCGCGGACTGCCCGGCGACCTCGATCGCGGCAAGGTTCTTCTTGCCCCGGCGGAGCACCAGCCAGCGCCCGTGCAGCAGGTCCTCCTGGACCGGCACGGCGTCCTCGTCGGTCACCTTCACGTTGTTCACGTAGGCGCCGCCCTCCTTCACGGTCCGGCGGGCCGCGGACTTGCTGGGCGTCAGGCCGACCTCGGCGAACAGGTCCACCACGGAAGCCAGTCCGCCGACCGTGGCGTGCGGCAGCTCGGCGAGTGCCGCGCGCAGCGTCGGCTCATCGAGCCCGGACAGCTCACCCTGGCCGAAGAGAGCCTTCGAGGCGGCGACGACCGCCTCGCACTGCTCGGCGCCGTGCACCAGCGTCGTCAGCTCCTCGGCCAGCGCCCGCTGTGCGGCGCGGGCCTGCGGACGCTCCTCGGTCAGCTTCTCCAGCTCCTCGATCTCCTCGCGCGACTTGAAGCTGAGGATGCGCGTGTACGTGGAGATGTCCCGGTCGTCCACGTTCAGCCAGAACTGGTAGAACGCGTACGGCGTGGTCATCTCAGGGTCGAGCCAGACCGCCCCGCCCTCGGTCTTGCCGAACTTGGTGCCGTCCGCCTTGACCATCAGCGGCGTCGCGAGCGCGTGCACGTTCGCGTGCGGCTCCAGGCGGTGGATCAGGTCCATACCCGCGGTGAGGTTGCCCCACTGGTCGCTGCCGCCCTGCTGCAAAGTGCAGTCGTACCGCCGGTACAGCTCCAGGAAGTCCATGCCCTGCAGCAGCTGGTAGCTGAACTCGGTGTAGCTGATGCCCTGGTCGGACTCCAGCCGGCGGGCGACCGAGTCCTTGGTCAGCATCTTGTTCACGCGGAAGTGCTTGCCGATGTCCCGCAGGAACTCGATGGCGGACATCCCCGCCGTCCAGTCCAGGTTGTTGACCATCACGGCCGCGTTCTCGCCCTCGAAGGACAGGAACGGCTCGATCTGGGCCCGCAGCCGCTGGACCCAGCCGGCCACCGTCTCGGGGTCGTTCAGCGTGCGCTCGGCGGTCGGCCGGGGGTCACCGATCTGGCCGGTCGCACCGCCCACCAGCGCGAGCGGCCGGTGACCGGCCTGCTGAAGCCGACGGACGGTAAGAACCTGCACCAGATGCCCCACGTGCAGGCTGGCCGCCGTGGGGTCGAAGCCGCAATAGAACGTGACGGGACCGTCCGCGAGAGCCTTGCGCAATGCGTCCTCGTCAGTGGACAGGGCGAACAGCCCGCGCCACTTCAGCTCGTCGACGATGTCCGTCACGGTCCTGGGTCTCCTTGAACGAAATGAACGATATGAGCGATGTGAACGATGTCGGTTGATCCCCGTCAGTCTAGGCGGGTCACACCCCCTGGCTGACCGAGCTCATATTGAAGTCCGGGATGCGCAGCGCGGGCATCGCGGCCCGGGTGAACCAGTCGCTCCACTCGCGCGGCAGCGTCCTCTCGGTACGGCCGGCCTCCGAGGCCCGCGACAGCAGGTCGACGGGCGACTCGTTGAACCGGAAGTTGTTCACCTCGCCGACGACCTCGCCGTTCTCGACGAGATAGACGCCGTCCCGGGTCAGTCCGGTGAGCAGCAGCGTGGCCGGGTCCACCTCGCGGATGTACCAGAGGCAGGTCAGCAGCAAGCCGCGCTCGGTGCCGGAGACCATCTCCTCGGTCGAACGCTCGCCGCCCGCGTCCAGCACCAGATTCCCGATCGAGGGCGCCACCGGCAGCCCGGTCAGGCCGGCGCTGTGCCGGGTGGTGAGCAGGTGCGTGAGCTTGCCGTCCCGTACCCAGTCGGTCGCCGACAAGGGCAGGCCGTTGTCGAACACCGACGCGTCGTCTCCCGAGCTGTGCGCGATCACGAACGGCGCGGACTCCAGGCCCGGCTCGTTCGGGTCACTGCGCAGCGTCAGCGGCAGCTCCGACAGGGTCTCGCCGACCCGTGTGCCGCCGCCGGGCTTGGAGAAGACGGTACGGCCCTCGGCGGCGTCCCGGGCCGCGGACGACCACAGCTGGTAGATCAGCAGGTCGGCCACGGCGGTCGGCGGCAGCAGCGTCTCGTACCGGCCGGCGGGCAGGTCGATCCGGCGCTCGGCCCAGCGCAGTCGCTGCGCCAGCTCCGCGTCCAGCGCCGCCGGGTCGACGTCCTTGAAGTCGCGGGTGGAGCGGCCGGCCCAGGCCGAGCGCGTGCGGTCCGGTGACTTGGCGTTGAGCTCCAGGGTCCCGGTCGGCTGGTCGTGCCGCAGTCGCAGCCCGGTGGACGTACCGAGGTAGGTCGACACGAGCTCGTGGTTGGCGAAGCCGTACAGCTCACGTCCGCCCTCGCGGGCCCGGGCGAACGATTCGCCGAGCGCCGGCGCGAAGTCCGCGAAGACCGCGGAGGAGGTCTCGGCGGGGGCGTCGGTGAAATCGGGCGCGGCGGGTACCCCGGTGACCAGCGGCTGGGCGTCCTCGGCCGGACCAGCCCCACGGGCGGCGGCCTCGGCCGCCCGGACCAGCGGCTCCAGGTCGCCGGCGGTGACGGCCGACCGGGAGACGACCCCGGAGGCGGTGCCCTCCTTGCCGTCGACGGTCGCGATGACGGTGAGGGTGCGGCCGCGCGTAACTCCGTTGGTGGTCAGGGCGTTGCCCGCCCAGCGCAGATTGGCGGTGGAGTGCTCGTCGGCGATGACGACACAGCCATCGGCGCGGGACAGCGCAAGGGCCCGCTCGACGACCTCGTGCGGCTTGGTCGTTCGGCTCATCGTCCGGCCTCCTGCGTGGTGTTGAGGCTGTGCTGTCCCGGGTGTCGGCCCCCGGACCCCCGGCCGGGGGCCGTGGTCGCTGAGCTGGTCTGCGAGGTCGCCGCGCTCATCGTCCCGCCTCCTGCGTGGTGTTGAGGATGTTGACGCCGCGGAACAGGGCCGACGGGCAGCCGTGGGAGACCGAGGCCACCTGGCCCGGCTGCGCCTTGCCGCAGTTGAAGGCTCCGCCCAGGACGTACGTCTGCGGCCCGCCGACCGACTCCATCGAGCCCCAGAAGTCGGTGGTCGTCGCCTGGTACGCCACATCGCGCAGCTGGCCGGCCAGCCTGCCGTTCTCGATCCGGAAGAAGCGCTGCCCGGTGAACTGGAAGTTGTAGCGCTGCATGTCGATCGACCAGGACCGGTCGCCCACCACATAGATGCCGCGCTCGACACCCCCGATCAGATCCTCCGTGGACAGCCCGCCCGGATCCGGCCGCAACGACACGTTCGCCATCCGCTGCACCGGCACATGGCCCGGCGAGTCCGCGTAGGCGCAGCCGTTCGACCGGCCCAGGCCCGTCAGCTTCGCGATCCGCCGGTCCAGCTGGTAGCCGACGAGCGTGCCGTCCTTGACCAGGTCCCAGGACTGCGCCTGGACGCCCTCGTCGTCGTACCCGACCGTCGCCAGCCCGTGTTCCGCAGTCCGGTCACCCGTCACGTTCATGATCGACGAGCCGTACGCCAGCTTGCCGAGCTGATCGAAGGTCGCGAAGGAGGTCCCGGCGTACGCCGCCTCGTAGCCCAGCGCCCGGTCCAGCTCGGTCGCGTGGCCGATCGACTCATGGATGGTGAGCCAGAGGTTCGACGGGTCGACGACCAGGTCGTACGTACCGGACTCGACGCTCGGCGCGCGCATCTTCTCCGCCAGCAGGGACGGGATCTGCTCCAGTTCCGCGTCCCAGTCCCAGCCGGTGCCGGTCAGGTACTCCCAGCCGCGCCCGGCCGGCGGCGCGAGGGTCCGCATGGAGTCGAACTCGCCCGAGTTCGCGTCCACCGCGACCGCGGTGAGCTGGGGATTCAGCCGTACGCGCTGCTGTGTGGTGACGGTGCCGGCCGTGTCCGCGTAGAACTTGTTCTCGTGGACGGTCATCAGCGAGGCGTCGACGTGCGCCACCCCCTCCGCCGCCAGCAGCCGCGCGCTCCAGTCCGTGAGCAGCGCCGACTTCTCCTCGTCCGGCACCTCGAACGGGTTGATCTCGTACGCGGAGATCCAGGTCTGCTCCGCGTGCACGGGCTCGTCCGCGAGCTCGACCCGCTCGTCGGAGCCCGCCGCGGCGATCACCTTCGCCGAGAGCTTGGCCATCGCCACCGCCTGGCCCGCCACCCGGGCCGCCGCGTCCATCGTCAGGTCCACGCCGGAGGCGAACCCCCAGCTCCCGCCGTGCACCACACGCACCGCATACCCGAGATCGGTCGTGTCCGAGGAGCCCGAAGGCTTGGCGTCGCGCAGCCGCCACGAGGCACTGCGGACCCGTTCGAGGCGGAAGTCGGCATGCTCGGCGCCCAGCGCGCGGGCGCGGGCGAGCGCCGCGTCGGCGAGCGCCCGCAGCGGCAGCGCCGTGAACGCTTCGTCGATGGAATGAGGCACGGATGTCTCCCTGTCGTCGAGACCGGTCGCCCCGATCATGTCGCGCCGGAGCGCTGCTTGCCTACACGTTTCTGTAGGGATCCGACAGTGACCGTCGCAAGGCGCTGTCAGGGGTGGATTCTCCGTAAGGCGGACAGGACCGATAGGTTTTCCGTGAACCAGACCGCTATGGAAAGGGTGATCCGTTGAGCCGCTCGGTTCTCGTCACCGGAGGTAACCGGGGCATCGGCCTCGCCATCGCCCGCGCTTTCGCCGACGCCGGCGACAAGGTCGCGATCACGTACCGGTCCGGCGAGCCGCCGGCAGGCTTCCTCGCGGTCAAGTGCGACATCACCGACTCCGAGCAGGTGGAACAGGCCTACAAGGAGATCGAGGAGAAGCACGGTCCGGTGGAGGTGCTGGTCGCCAACGCCGGCGTCACCAGGGACCAGTTGCTGATGCGGATGTCCGAGGAGGACTTCACCGCGGTCCTGGACACCAACCTCACGGGCACCTTCCGGGTCGTCAAGCGCGCCAACCGCGGCATGCTGCGCGCCAAGAAGGGCCGCGTCGTCCTCATCTCCTCGGTGGTCGGCCTGCTCGGCTCGGCGGGCCAGGCGAACTACGCCGCGTCCAAGGCGGGTCTGGTCGGGTTCGCGCGCTCCCTCGCCCGTGAGCTCGGCTCGCGCAACATCACCTTCAACGTCGTGGCACCCGGCTTTGTCGACACCGACATGACGAAGGTGCTCACCGACGAGCAGCGCGCGGGCATCGTCGCCAACGTGCCGCTCGGTCGTTACGCGCAGCCGGAGGAGATCGCCGCCACGGTGCGGTTCCTCGCCTCCGACGACGCCTCGTACATCACCGGAGCCGTCATTCCCGTTGACGGCGGATTGGGCATGGGTCACTGAACGCCATGAGCGGAATTCTCGACGGCAAGCGCATCTTGATCACGGGTGTGCTGATGGAGTCCTCCATTGCCTTCCACACCGCCAAGCTGGCCCAGGAACAGGGCGCCGAGGTCATCCTGACCGCGTTCCCCCGGCCCACGCTGACCGAGCGCATCGCCAGGAAGCTCCCCAAGCCGGCCAAGGTCATCGAGCTGGACGTCACGAACGCCGAGCACCTGGACCGGCTGGCGGACCTGGTCCGTGAGGAGCTCGGCAGCCTGGACGGCGTCGTCCACTCCATCGGCTTCGCCCCGCAGGACGCGCTCGGCGGCAACTTCCTCAACACGCCGTTCGAGTCGGTCTCCACGGCGATGCACGTCTCGGCGTTCTCGCTGAAGTCGCTCACGATGGCCTGCCTGCCGCTGATGCAGGAGGGCGGCGCGGTGGTCGGCCTGACCTTCGACGCGCAGTTCGCGTGGCCGCAGTACGACTGGATGGGCCCGGCCAAGGCCGCGCTGGAGGCCACCTCCCGGTACCTCGCCCGCGACCTCGGCAAGCAGAACATCCGCTGCAACCTGGTCTCGGCCGGCCCGATCGGCTCCATGGCCGCCAAGTCCATTCCGGGCTTCTCGGAGCTCGCGGACGTGTGGAACCACCGCTCCCCGCTGGAGTGGAACATGGCCGACCCGGACCCGGCCGGCCGCGGAGTGGTGGCCCTGCTCTCGGACTGGTTCCCGAAGACGACGGGCGAGATCGTCCACGTCGACGGCGGCGTACACATGATGGGCGCCTAGCCACCCACTCGCCGGACGGAGTCCGGCGCAGCCGTCTCGAAGCCCGGGAGGCCCCTCGGGGCCGAGCGGTGCGAGGGCGGCGTCGGGAAGTGGTCGGCGGCGTGCACATGATGGGCCTAGCCACCCACTCGCCGGACGGACCCGTACCCACCTCAGCGGCCGCGTGCTGTCAGCCTTCGGGCGGACGGTGCGCGGCCGCTGTGCGTGCGTTCCCCGAGTCGAAAAGCCCGGCAACTCCCTGCAAACTGGTCGAACCGGGGTCTTCCCGGCGTCCTGCGGGGAGGAGGTGCGGGTGTGCGCCCGAGGCGGAGCCGAGCGGCATACCTGCTGCTGACCTCAGTCGTCCTGTCCGGTCTCCTGGTACCGGCCACCACCACCGCGCAAGCCGATCCCACCGCAGAATCCCGCGGCGCCGCTCCCGCTCCTGCCCCCGCACCCGCCCCCGAGCCGCCACGCTTCGGCGCCGAATGCCGTACGACGATCGACGGCTCACACGTCAGCGCCTTCTGCCACAACCCCTACCCCGAGACCGACCTCGTCCGGCTGCACGTCGAATGCGACCGCTGGTGGGACATCGACGGGGACAGCGCACCCGTGACCGTCGGCCCGGCCGGCTACGCCGAGCTGTCCGACCGCTGCTGGAAAGAGGTCCGCGCGGTGTGGATCAGTCACCAGCACCCTGAGGCGCCCTCAGGCACATGAACGGATAGCCCGCGGCCTCGCTCGCGGCGGTGTCCGCGTCGCCGCGCCGGATCGCTTCCACCAGCCGGGAGTGGTCCATATGGGCCTCCGGGCGCAGATCCTGGCCGACGTCCTCCCGCAGCCACTCGCGCATCAGGTCGCCCAGGTCGGCGTAGAGCTCGGTCAGCACCTCGTTGTGCGAGGCGGCCACCACCGCCAGGTGCAGCGTCGCGTCCGCCGCCACGAACAGCTCCGCGTCACCCGTGGCCCACGCCGCCTCGCGGCGCGCGAGCAGCGTGTCCAGCTGCTTCAGGTCCTTCTCGGTACGCCGCTGGGCCGCCAGCCGGGCCGCCGAGGACTCCAGCGTGGCGCGCAGCTCGGCGATGTGACGCGGGTCCGCGCCGGCGAACCGGCGGTGCATCACCCCGGCCAGCTCACTGGTGGCGATGACGTACGTGCCCGAGCCCTGCCGGATGTCCAGCAGCCCGTTGTGCGCGAGCGCGCGGACCGCCTCGCGGACGGTGTTGCGCGCCACCCCCAGCTGCTCCACCAGCTCGGGTTCGGTGGGGATGCGCGACCCGACCGGCCACTCGCCCGAGGTGATCTGGTTGCGCAGCTCGGCGATCACCTGATCGGCGAGCGCGGAACGCCGGGGAGAGGACAGCGGCATGGTGCTCCTTCGTGTGCGTGGATTGGACAACCAATCATCCCATGATTCTATGATGGATCCATGGCCGACGACACCGACAACCCACCCGTCCAAACCCTGAGCCGCACTGCCGACTCTCGTACGGGCCCCCGTACCCACCCCCGTTCAGCCCCGGCCGCCCCACCCGTCTCTCCCGCCTGGCCGGCCGCGCTCCTCCTCGTCGGCATCGTCCTGGCCGCCCTCAATCTCCGCCCCGCCATCACCAGCCTCGGCGTGCTCCTGGAGGAGACGCGGACCGGACTCGGGATGAGCGGCACAGTCGCCGGACTCCTCACCTCCGTACCCCCGCTCTGCTTCGCCGTCTTCGGCATCACCGCACCCCGGCTCGCCCGCCGGTTCGGACCCGCGGCGATCCTCTGCGCCGGTATGGCCGCCATCACCGCCGGCCTGGTGATCCGCCCGTTCGCCGGCGGCACCGCGGGCTTCCTGGCCGCCAGCGCCTTCGCCCTCGCGGGCATCGCGCTCAGCAACGTCCTGATGCCGGTCGTCATCAAGCGCTGGTTCCCGGACCGCGTCGGCACCATGACCGGGCTCTACTCCATGGCGCTGGCACTGGGCACCTCCGTCGCGGCCGCCGCGACCGTGCCCATGACCAAGGCGCTGGGCGGCAGTTGGCGCACCGGCCTCGCCGTGTGGGCCGTGCTCGCCGCTCTCGCCCTCCTGGCCTGGCTGCCGATGGCCCGCGAGCGCCGCACCGCGGAGCGCCGCACCGCAGCGGCCGGCGCGACCGCCGCCGCACGCCACCAGGACCCGGACGCCCCGGCCGTACGTATCACCCGCAGCCGCACCGCGTGGGCGCTGGCCTGCTTCTTCGGCCTCCAGGCCACCGCCGCGTACATCACCATGGGCTGGATGCCGCAGATCTTCCGCGACGCCGGAGTCCCGGCGGGCACCGCCGGTGTGCTGCTGGCCGTGACGATGGTGATGGGCGTCCCGCTCGCCTTCGTCATCCCCCGGCTGGCCGCCCGGATGAGGAACCAGGGCCTGCTCGTCGTCGCCCTCGGCCTCTTCGGCCTCAGCGGATACGCGGGCCTGTACTTCGCCCCCGCGGCCGGCGCCTGGGTGTGGGCGCTCCTCCTCGGCGTCTCCAACTGCGCCTTCCCGCTCGCCATCACCATGATCGGGATGCGCGCCCGTTCCGGCCCGGGCGTGGTCCGGCTGTCCGCCTTCGCGCAGAGCACCGGCTACCTGATCTCCATCCCCGGACCGCTGGTCATCGGTGCGCTCTACCAGCACAGCGGCGGCTGGGACCTGCCCATCGCGCTGATGGCGGGCCTGATGCTGCCGCAGATCGCGGTTGGCGTACTGGCCGGGCGGGACCGCACGATCGAGGACGAATGCGGCATGCGAGACTGACCGCATGCCTGTGCTCGACCCGAATCCCCAGAACGGCCAGAAGAAACTGCTCATCGTGCTCGGCGCGATGCTGGCCATCACCGTGATCATCGGAATCGTCGCGTCCATCGCCTCCCCCTGAATGCCGCGACAGCGCGGGGGTGGGGCTGGCCCCACCATCCCCTAGGGGGCCAGGGTCAGGGTCAAGTGGGTGGATCACCGGATGGGAACCGCCCGCGCCGATCCGTAGGTTCGAGGTACACCAACCGAAGACCCACGGAGGCGGCCATGTCGGACCTTACGCACACCCGGTCCGTCCCCCCTGCCGCCCGCGGCGGCGTCGAGGTGCGGCTGCCGTGGTGGGCGGTCGCCCTGCCCGCGATCGCCTTCGTCGTACTGCTCCTGCTCATCGCGGGACCGGGCGAGGCACACGCCGCGACCGGCGACCCGGCCGTCGCGGAACTGCTCGAGCGCATCCAGCAGACGCTCTCGGACTAGACCGCCCAGCCGTTCACCCCTGGCGGGACAAGCCGTTCAACACCCTGCGCCCCGTGGCTCAATTCATGCGAAGCTGGGATGCATGAGCGTCGATACACCCCGCAGGATCGCCCTACTCCGGCATGCGAAAGCCGACTGGCCGCAGGTGTCCGACCATGAGCGGCCACTCGCGGAGCGCGGCCGCAAGGACGCCCCCGCCGCCGGCCTCCGGCTGGCCGAGACCGGCATCACCTTCGATCTGGCCCTCTGCTCGACCGCCGCCCGGACCCGCGAGACCTGGAAGCTCGCCGTCCAGAACCTGCCGCACCGGCCCAAGACGGTGTACGAGGAGCGGCTGTACGAGGCATCCCTGGGCGAGCTGATCGCGCTGCTCAACGAGACCCCGGACCAGGTGCAGGACCTGCTCGTCATCGGCCACAACCCCGGTATGCACGCGCTCGCCGACGCTCTCACCGGCCGGGCGGAGGGCGATGCGCTGACCCGGATGACCCGGCGCGGCTTCCCGACCTCGGCGCTCGCCGTCATCGGCTTCAACGGCTCCTGGAAGTCCGTGGAACACGGGGTCGGCACGCTGCTGGAGTTCTGGGCACCGGACAAGTAACTCCCCGTCTCCTCCGCCCCTTTACGCCCAAGGGCCCCGGCACCATACGGATGCCGGGGCCCTCAGCGGTGCGTCTGGGGTCTGGGGTCTGGTGCCCGGTCGGCCGGTCACTCCACGTCCGCGGCCTCGACCTCCTCGCGGGTGATGCCCAGCAGATAGAGCACGGCGTCCAGGAAGGGCACGTTCACCGCGGTGTGCGCGGCCTCGCGTACCACCGGCTTGGCGTTGAAGGCGACGCCCAGACCGGCCGCGTTGAGCATGTCCAGGTCGTTGGCGCCGTCGCCGATGGCCACGGTCTGCGCCAGCGGGACGCCCGCCTCCGCGGCGAAGCTGCGCAGCAGCCGGGCCTTGCCCGCGCGGTCCACCACATCGCCGACCACGCGCCCGGTGAGTGTCCCGTCGACGATCTCCAGGGTGTTCGCCGAGGCGAAGTCCAGCCCCAGCCGGTCCTTCAGATCATCCGTGACCTGGGTGAAACCGCCCGATACGACACCGACTTGGTAGCCGAGGCGCTTGAGCGTACGGATCAGCGTCCGGGCGCCCGGGGTGAGCCGCACCTCGGCCCGTACCTTGTCCACCACCGACGCGTCGAGACCGGCCAGCAGGGCCACGCGCGCGTGCAGCGACTGCTCGAAGTCCAGCTCACCGCGCATCGCCTGCGCGGTGACGTCGGCGACCTTGTCCTCGCAGCCCGCGTGCGCCGCGAAGAGTTCGATCACCTCGTCCTGGATGAGGGTCGAGTCCACGTCCATGACCACCAGCCGCTGCGCACGGCGGTGCAGTCCGGCCGATACGACGGCGACATCGACCCCGATCTCGGCGGCCTCGGTCGCCAGGGCGGTCCTGAGCGGCTCCGTCTCCGCACCGGAGACCGCGAACTCGACGGCGGTGACGGGATACTTCGCCAGCCGGAAGATACGGTCGATGTTGCCGCCGGTGGCGGTGATGCGCGCGGCGATCGCGGCGGTCGACTCGGCGGTGAGCGGGTGCCCGAGCACGGTCACGTGTGAGCGCCCACTGCCGCGGGGGCGGTTGTCGCCCGTGCCGGAGATGATCTCGGCCTGCAGCTTGAGCGACTCGGCCCAGCTGTGCACGGTGGCGCGCATGTCGCCCTCGGTGGTGCCGCCGGCGCTGGGCACGGTGACGAGCGCGCACAGCACGATGCGCCCCCGGGTGACTACCTGCTCGATGTCGATGACATCGACCGCGTAGGCGGCGAGGGTGTCGAACAGTCCGGCGGTGATCCCGGGACGGTCCTTGCCGAAGATCTTGACGAGGAGAGTGGGGAACTCGGAGGTCTGCGATGCGCTCATGGTGATCCCACCGTATAGGGAGCCCTCCGCCCCAGGCCCCCCCGTCCCGCCCACCGGACGGTGCCCGGCGGGGCCGGAGCCGAAGTGTTCCCCGAACCCACCCCTCCCCGAAACCGGGAGTCAAGCCTCCGGCCCCTGCCCCCGGCTGCCTCCAGGGGCCGGGGCGCGGGGAGTGGGCCGTCCCGTACCCGGCTCAGGGGCGGTCGGAGGGTGGGCCCGGCGGGGGAGGCGGGGGCAGGGGTGGGCCGGTGACCGTTGGTGCCCCGTACCAGGCGTCCGCCGACCGCAGGTACGGGTTCGTCTCGTCATGGGACGGCCGGTAGCCGGGCGACGGCGTGTACGGGCCCAGGTCCGGGTACGCACGGTCGCCCCGGGCAGGCGGCGCGACCCGCCCCCCGGCCGCCCCCGACGCGCAGGCGAGCACCGCACCCAGCCCCCCGGCCCCCGCCCCCCACACCGCACCGAGCAGCAGCGCCGTCCCCGCGCTCCCGTGCAGCTCGATTCCGGCGCCGAACGCGTCGACGCCGAGCACCGACAGCGAGGCACCGGCGGAAACACCCGTCAACCACACCAGCAGCGGCAGCGCCACCGCGGCCACCACCCCGAGCCGCAGCGCGCACCGCCCCGCGAACCCGGCCGCGCCCAGCCCCGCCGGCCTGGGCGTACGTACCGCCGTCAGCACGCCCGCGTACAGCATCAGCAGCGCCATCGCGACGGCGAGCAGCCAGACCCGGCCGTCGAGTTCGGCGAGCCGGCCCACCGTGACCGGCTGCTGCGCCGAGACCCGCAGCAGCTCGTCCAGCGGATCGGGCAGCAGCTTCGCCAGCTCGCCCGTGGCCGCGCCGTCCCACGGCACGAAGAGCCCGAGCGGGATAGCGAGCCACACCCCGTTCGGCGCGCCGAGCAGCGCGGCGCCCGCGATCCGCTGCGGGTTGTCGTCGCCGACGGCGGCGTACGCGGCCGCCGCCAGCCCGGCGAGGACCGCCACCAGCACCACACTCACCAGCGCCGACACGGCCGGTCGCACCACCCGGTGCAGCACCTCCCAGCCGCGCGGCAGCGGCGCGCGGCGGGACGCGAGCAGCGCGATGGCCAGGACCCCGAGCACCCAGCCGGCCCCGCCGGCCAGCGACTCCCCGGCGTTGACGGTGAAGCCCACCGAGGCCTCGGCCTGCACGAGATCGCCCAGCCGGTCCGGCAGCAGACCGCCGATGTCCCCGAGCCCGTCGGGGAGGCTGTCCGCTATGCCGTCCGGCAGCAGGCCGCCCCCGTCCGGCAGCTCACCCAGGCCGAGCGCACCGCCGTCGATGGTGATGACGTCGTGGCCCACCCACGCCAGCCCACCCACCATCGCCACGAACAGCGCGGCCACCGCCCCCACCCGGGCGGCGAGTTCGCCCCCGGAGATCACAACTCCCGTGCCCCGCAAGGACCTCAGGAAGATGAGCGCGAGCACCAGCGCCCCGACCAGCCCCACCCCCAGTGGCGCGATATCGATCGCGGTGTGCGCCTCCGCCCCTTCGAGGCCGAACGCGGACACATCGCCCGACGGGCTGACCGAACCCCCAACTGCCAGCGCCACCACGGCCGCGGCCATCGGACCCAGCGATCCGGCGGAGTCCGCGCCGAGCAGATGCAGCCCGAGCGCGGCAATGCAGGCCATCGCAATCAGCGCCCAGCTCACGGCGGCGACCGCGGCGACGACCACATCACCCCAGCGAATGCCCGCACTCTGCTTCGCACCCATGAGGACCCCCCGATCTCTGCTGGGTATGCCCCGGTTAGCCGCATTCGCGCATGATCCGTACGCACTCATGGGCGCTTACTACTCTCCGGGGGTGTTTCGGCGGAGTCAACGGCGCCCCGGTACGCGGTCTTCACACGGCCCGACTTTCAGTTTGGGGACCGGGCCTGAAATAGTTCCCCACGATGTTCACCATCCCTAGACTCCCTCTGATGGGGGTACCTCGGGGGACAACTAGTGGGGCATGGAGTGCCGGAACTCGTACTGGAATTGAACGGAAGGACCTGGACGCTCGATCCGTCCAGGTCGTACACCCTCGGACGCGATCCGCAGGGCGACATGGTCATCGACGACGCCAGGGTCTCCTGGCGGCACGCCACCATCAGCTGGGGCGGCCGGAGCTGGGTCATTGAGGACCACGGCAGCACCAACGGCACGTATGTACAGGGCCAGCGGATCCATCAGATGGAGATCGGCCCCGGCTCGGCCGTCCATCTCGGCAACGCCACCGACGGGCCGCGGCTGAGCCTGTCCGGTGCGGCGGCGGGGGCCTCCGTACCCACCGCGCAGAGCGCGGCGGCCCAACAGGCCCAGCAGGGCTGGGCGGGCCAGGGCCAGGCACAGGCCCAGGCACAAGCCCCTCAGCACCATGCCCCGCAGCAGGGCTGGCAGCAGACGCCGCAGCAGGCACAGGTCCCGCACCAGCAGGGCCCGGCCGACCAGTACGTCCAACAGGCCCCCGGACCCGGCGGCGTCGCGGGGGCCCCGCCGGTGTACGGAGACCGCAGCCCGACCACGTTCCACCAGCTGGCCCTCGGCCGGGTGATGCGCATCGGCCGTGCCCTCGAGAACGAGCTGGTCGTCTCCGACCTCCAGGTCTCGCGCCACCACGCCGAGTTCCGCGCGACGCCCGACGGCCGTTTCGAGATCCACGACCTCGGCAGCCACAACGGCACGTATGTCAACGGTCAGCCGCTCGCCAAGGCAGGCAGCGCGCTGCTGGGCCCGAACGACATCGTGGGCGTCGGCCACTCGACCTTCCGCCTGGTCGGCGACCGGCTCGAGGAGTTCGTCGACACCGGCGAGGTCTCCTTCTCCGCGCGCCATCTGACGGTGACGGTCGACGGCGGCAAGCAGATCCTCAAGGACGTCTCGTTCGGCGTTCCGGAGAAGTCGCTGATCGCGGTCATCGGCCCGTCCGGCTCCGGCAAGTCGACGCTGCTGAAGGCGCTCACCGGCTACCGCCCCGCCAACCAGGGCGATGTCCTCTACGACAACCGCAACCTGTACAAGCAGTTCGCCGAGCTGCGCCAGCGCATCGGTCTGGTCCCGCAGGACGACATCCTGCACAAGGAGCTGACCGTCCGCACCGCGCTCAAGTACGCGGCCAAGCTCCGCTTCCCCGGTGACACCGCCGAGGCCGAGCGCACCGCCCGTATCGACGAGGTACTGCGCGAACTCAAGCTCGACATCCACAAGGACAAGAAGATCACCTCGCTCTCGGGTGGTCAGCGCAAGCGCGTGTCCGTGGCCCTGGAGCTGCTCACCAAGCCGTCTCTGATCTTCCTGGACGAGCCGACCTCCGGCCTCGACCCGGGCATGGACCGCGATGTCATGCAGCTGCTCCGCGGCCTCGCGGACGACGGCCGTACGGTCCTGGTGGTCACCCACTCCGTCGCCGAGCTCGCCATCTGCGACAAGCTCCTGGTGATGGCGCCGGGCGGTTCGGTCGCCTACTTCGGCCCGCCGGAGGAAGCGCTCAACTTCTTCGGCTATACGACGTGGGCAGACGTCTTCTCGGCCTTCGAGAACTACCGCGACTACGACTGGTCGGGCCGCTGGCGCGGCTCGCAGCACTACCAGATGTACGCCGCGGACATCGACGCGGTTGCGCCGCAGTCCGTACACATGCCACCCGCGCAGCAGATGCGCCCGCCGAAGCCGCAGGGCTGGGGATCACAGCTGTTCACGCTGATCCGCCGCTATGTGTCGGTCATCGCCTCGGACAAGGGCTTCATGGCGCTGACGGTGCTCCTGCCGGCGGTCCTCGGCACGGTTGCCACACTCATCCCCGCCGACTACGGGCTCGGCTTCGGCCCGGGGTCGAACCGCACCAACGGCGACGGCGCCACCGTGCTGCTGATCCTCGCCGTGGGCGCCTGTTTCTCCGGCGCGGCCAACTCCGTACGAGAGTTGATCAAGGAGCGGGTCATCTACGAGCGCGAACGGGCCACCGGTCTGTCGCGTTCGGCGTATCTGATGTCCAAGGTCATCGTCCTCGGACTGATCACGGTAATCCAGGGTGCCATCATCGGCGGCATCGGCTTCGGGCTGAACGAGGCTCCCGACGAGGGCGTACTCCTCGGGGAAGCCACCAGGATCGAGCTCACGCTCCCGATCATGGCCCTCGGATTCACCTCGATGATGTTCGGTCTGATCATCTCCTCGCTGGTGAAGACCGCGGAGAAGACCATGCCGCTGCTGGTGATGTTCGCGATCGTCCAGGTCGTCTTCACCGGCTGCCTCTTCACGCTGCACGGTGCGCCCGGCGTCGACCAGCTCTCCTGGCTGATGCCCTCCCGCTGGGCGGTCGCCGCGGCGGGCACCACGGCCTCGCTGAACATCCTGTTCCCCAACCGCGACGACCCGACCAACACCGACCCGCTCTGGGACCACGAGCTGAGCCAGTGGCTCTTCGACATGGGTGTGCTGATCGGCATCGGCGTGATCTGCGGTGTCGTCGTGGCGCGCCTGCTGCGCCGCCACGAGCCCGAGGTCATGCGCAAGTAGCGGACCCGGACATGCCCGAAGGGCGGCACCCCCACACGGGGTGCCGCCCTTCTGCCGTTCTCAAGGTGTCCGGTCGAGCCGGTCTCGTGTCGGCTCAGTAGGCGCCGTTCACGTTGTCCATGGAGCCGTAACGGTCGGCCGCGTAGTTGCAGGCGGCGACGATGTTGGCGACCGGGTCGTACAGGTCCTTCTTGGTGCCCTTGACGTGGTAGGTGTCGAAGGTCGGCTGGATCACCTGGAGCAGGCCCTTGGAGGGGATGCCGTTGATGGCGTTGATGTCCCAGTTGTTGATGGCGCGCGGGTTACCGCTGGACTCGCGAATGATGTTGCGGTGGATCCCCTCGTACGAACCGGGGATGCCTTCCTTCTTCATGATGCTCATGGCCTCGCGAATCCAGCCGTCCAGGTTGTTGGCGTAGACGGGCTTGCGCGCGGCGGCACGGCTGGCGGCCTGCTCCTTGGCGCGCTTCTTCGCGGCGGCTTCGGCCTTCGCCTTGGCGGCGGCCTTCGCCTTCGCCTCGGCCAGTGCCTTCGCCTTGGCGGCGGCCTCGGCCTTGGCCTGGGCGGCGGCCTTGTCGGCGGCGGCCTTCGCGGCCTTCGCCTGCAGGTTCGCGGCGACGTGCTGCTTGGTCAGGTTCTTGTGCACCGTCTCGGCCTGCAGGCTGGTCTTCGCCGAGGTCCAGGCCACCGGGGCAGCGGCGGCGCTCAGCGCGGCGGGCTCCGTGTGGGCGGCGGACGCCGACGCCGGGACGAGCGTGAAACCGAGGGCAGCGGCGCTGACGGCGGCGACGCCGGCGATCGACAGCTTGTGCTTCTTGGTCAGACGACTCAGGCCGGAAATGCGGGACTCAGACATGCGGAACAACCTCTTCGAATAGCGGGGGCCGCAGGCAAACACCGCGGGTTCGAATCCGCGGCGCTGTGCGACGGCAGCCATTCTTAGCGGCAGCAAAATCCTGTGGCAAAGGTGTGACGTACGATCCCGCTTAGTGGATCAGGGGCTCCAGGAAAGTCCCGATCACCGGCCCCAACACCGCCCAAATCGCCTTTATCTCTCCACTACACAGCTTCGTAAGTGATCTGCGTCCTATGCGCGGGCTCACATCGCGCGAGCATCAGTCTCACCAAGAGTTGCGTCAGCAATTCGTACGGTGAGTGCCCGCATTCGGCAGGATGAGATGGACGTCGCCGAACTCGTGCCAGAGATAGAGATGGCGTACGGCCTCGGCATAACTGCGGCACACCGCCGCTCGGCCCGCGATCGCCTCGAGCATCAGCAGATGCGACGCCTCCGGCTCGTGCAGGCCGGTCAGCAGCCCGTCCACCGCACGGACCCCGCGCCCCGGTGTGATCACCAGATCCGTCCAGCCGCCCGCCGCCCGCACCACCCCGTCCGCGCCGGTCGCCGACTCCAGCGCCCGGACCGCCGTCGTCCCCACCGCGACCACCCGGCCTCCGCCCGCCCGCGCGGCATTGACCAGCCAAGCCGTGGCGGCGGACACCTCGAAGCGCTCCGGGTACGGCGGCTCGTGCGCCTCCGCGGACGCCACCCCCGCGTGCAGAGCGAGCGGAGCGAACTGCACCCCCCGGCGCACCAGCTCCGCGACCAGTTCCGGGGTGAAGGGCCGCCCGGCGCTCGGCATCTCCGCCGATGCCGAGGCGGCGCCGGCGCCGTCCCCGGAGGGCAGCGCGAACACCGTCTGGTACGCGGACAACGGCTGGTCCCGCTCCGTGTACGCGTACCGGATGGGCCGCCCGTACCGGTGCAGCAGAGCCGGCACGTCGCCGGTGGACACCCTGGCCCACCACAGCCGCGACCCTCCCCCGGGGGCCAGCGGCTCCTCCAGTACGAGATGCGCGCCCCCCGGTAGCCGCACCACGGCCCCCGCCGGGCCACCGGTCCGCGGCCCCGTGGTGCCCCGGCCGTCCGGCTCACGCAGCTCCACCGCCCAGCGCCCGTCGTCCGCCCGCGTCGAGAAGTGCACCACCAGGCGCTGCGGGCCCAGCCTGGCATTGACCGCGGCGGGCAGCGTGGCGGAGGTGTTCACCACAAGTACGTCACCGGCCCTCAGCTGCCCCGGCAGCTCCCGGAACGCGTGGTGCGACACCTCCGTCCCACGCGAGACCAGCATCCGTACCGCGTCCCGCCCGAGCCCCGGCCGGCGCTGCTCCACGGGCACCCGCGCCGACAGCGCCTCCGGCACCCGCAGCGCCTCGAACCCCGGCCTCACCGTCCCGCCCCCGTCTCCAGCAGCGCCGACGCCGTGTACCGCCCGCTGGGCGGCCGCTCGTCCAGCAGCCGCAGGAACGCGGGCGCCACCTCCTCGGGCAGCGGGACGCCCGCCAGGTCCTCGTCCGGTTCCGCCGCGGCCAGCATGGCCGTACGCATCCCACCCGGATCGACCCACCACACCCGCAGGCCCGGCTCCTCCACCGCGAGTACGGCCGACAGCTGGTCGACGGCCGCCTTCGTGGCCCCGTACGCGCCCCAGGTCGCGTACGCCTCCACCCCGGCGTCCGAGGTCACATTGACCACCGCCCCGCCCGGCGCCTGGCGCAGCAGCGGCAGAGCCTCCTGAAGCAGCCCCAGTGGGGCCACCACATTGGCCTCCAGCGCCGCCCGGAACCCGTCCAGCGGATGCCGGTCCAGCGGGACCAGCGGCTCGGCTCCCAGGATCCCGGCGTTGTTCACCAGCAGATCCGCCCCGCCCAGCTCCCGCGCCGCCGTCACCAGCTCCGCCCGGTGCCCGCCGGCCGTCACATCCCCCGCGAGCGCCACCACACGCGTCCCGTACTTCTCCAGCTCCCGCGCGGCCTCCTCCAGCGGCCCGGCCGTCCTGGCGCCCAGCACCAGGTCCCAGCCCCGCCCGGCCAGCGCCTCGGCGAGCGCGCGGCCCAGTCCCCGGGAAGCCCCCGTAATGATCGCCACAGCCATGACATCCGCCCCTCGTCGACACGTACGCCTTTCCTGGCCCCAACCTAGGAACCCCGTCCCCGCCCCCGCCTCAGCCGCCGGCCGCACCGTGCAAGGCCCTTTGCCCTAGGCCCTCCGGCCTAGGAGGCGGCCGCCCCCGGCCCGATACGGGAAGACAGAAGCCGCCGGTACGGTGAGCCCATGAGCCATGGCCCCCGCTCCGGCCTCTCCGCGGTGAGCACCGCGCTGCTCGCCATGAGCCGACATCTCGAGGTACGCGACGTCCTCAAGACGATCGTCGCCTCGGCCCGCGAACTGCTGGACGCCGAATACGCTGCCCTCGGCGTGCCCGACGACCACGGCGGCTTCGCCCAGTTCGTGGTGGACGGCGTCAGCGACGAACAGTGGAAGGCCATCGGCCCGCTGCCCCGCCAGCACGGCATCCTCGCGGCGATGCTCCACGACGCCACCCCGGAGCGCCTCGCCGACGTACGCGAGGACCCGCGCTTCGAGGGCTGGCCGTCCGCGCACCCCGACATGTCCGACTTCCTCGGCCTGCCCATCCGGGACGGCGACGAGGTCATGGGTGCGCTGTTCCTCGCCAACAAGCGCTGCCCCAAACCGGCCGGCGGCTGTGGCTTCACCCAGGACGACGAGGACGTGCTCGGCATCCTCGCCCAGCACGCGGCCATCGCCCTCACCAATGCCCGGCTGTACGAGCGCAGCCGCGAGCTCACCATCGCGGAGGAACGTTCCCGCCTGGCCCACGAACTGCACGACGCGGTGAGCCAGAAGCTCTTCTCACTGCGCCTGACCGCCCAGGCGGCGGCCGCCCTCGTCGACCGGGACCCCGCCCGCGCCAAGGGCGAACTCCAGCAGGTGGCGGCGCTGGCCGCCGAGGCGGCCGACGAGCTGCGCGCCGCTGTGGTCGAGCTGCGGCCCGCAGCCCTCGACGACGACGGCCTGGTCGCCACCCTCCGTACCCAGATCCAGGTCCTCGACCGCGCCCACACCGCCCACGTCACCTTCGACAGCGCCGGGGTACGCGCCCTGCCCGCCGCCCAGGAGGAGGCCCTGCTCCGGGTCTCCCAGGAGGCCCTGCACAACGCGCTGCGGCACTCCGGAGCCGGCAGGGTCGAGGTGACCCTCACCCGCCGCGACCACGGTGCGCTCCTCCGAATCTCCGACGACGGGCAGGGCTTCGACCCGAGGACCGTACGGCGGGCCGGACGCCATCTGGGCCTCGTCTCGATGCGGGACCGGGCGAGCGGCGTGGGCGGCAGCCTCACGGTGGAATCGGCGCCCGGCAAGGGCACCACGATCGAGATGGAGGTCCCCGGTGGCTGAGAAGACCATCAAGGTCCTACTGGTCGACGACCACCAGGTGGTCCGCCGTGGCCTGCGCACCTTCCTGGAGGTGCAGGACGACATCGAGGTCGTGGGCGAGGCGTCCGACGGCGCCGAGGGGGTCGCCCGCGCCGAGGAGCTGCGTCCCGACGTCGTGCTCATGGACATCAAGATGCCCGGCACCGACGGCATCGAGGCACTACGGAAGCTGCGCGAGCTGGCGAACCCGGCGCGGGTGCTGATCGTCACCAGCTTCACCGAGCAGCGCACGGTCGTTCCCGCCCTGCGCGCGGGCGCGTCGGGGTACGTCTACAAGGACGTCGACCCGGACGCGCTGGCGGGGGCCATCCGCTCGGTCCACGCCGGCCATGTACTCCTTCAGCCGGAGGTGGCGGGCGCGCTGCTGTCCCAGGAGGGGAGCAACGGCGGCACGGGCCGGGGTACCACCCTCACCGAGCGGGAACGCGAAGTGCTCGGCCTGATCGCCGACGGCCGCTCCAACCGGGAGATCGCCCGGGCCCTGGTCCTGTCCGAGAAGACCGTCAAGACCCACGTCTCGAACATCCTGATGAAACTGGACCTGTCCGACCGGACGCAGGCGGCGCTCTGGGCCGTACGGCATGGGGTTACGGGCTGAAGCGGACCGTCTTCTTCCGGACGAAGATTCATACTGTCGGGTGTATGTCCCCCACACGGCGCATCCTGATCGGCTCCCGGCCGTTCTCCATGGCGTGCTGCGGCGGCTGGCCGCAGCGATTAGCCAGGAGGATTTAAGAAGTGAAGAACCTCAAGAAGGCCGCTGCCATCACCATGATCGCGGGCGGCCTGGTCGCCGCCGGTGCGGGTGCTGCCTCCGCCACCGACGGTGGCGCCCACGCCCACGGCGAGGCCGTCCACTCGCCCGGCGTCGCCTCCGGCAACGTGGTACAGGCCCCGATCCACGTGCCGGTGAACGTGGTGGGCAACTCCGTGAACGTGATCGGCCTGCTCAACCCGGCCTTCGGCAACACGGGCACCAACAACTGACCAAGCAAGCCCAGCGCAGACCACCGGCCCCCCAGGCTCCCTGGGGGGCCGAGGCCGTAGGCGCCGGGCACACGGCAGCAGCGGAACGCGGGCCCCACGTCCCGCCCCCGCGGCCAGCGGGGCTGCCGACGGCGGCCGCCACCCGCGGGAAGCGTCCACTTCTCGCCCCCGCCGAACGGGCGGGCGGGTGGGAAAGCACCCGCGCGCAGCGCGGGGAAGCCACCCACCGGGCCGCACCGGGGAACCCGCCCCGCACGGGTCCGCACCCGCACGGGAACCCGCCCCGCACGGGGGAACCGCCGCGGGTCAGCGCACCCCCCGCTCCCGGTCCTCCACATACGCGTTGTACGCCGCCACCTGCGCCCGCCGCGCCACCCGCTCCACCGGACGCAACGCCTCCGCCCGCGCCGCGATCTCCGCCGCACTCACCGCCCCGCCGTGCCCGTTCTCGTACGCCACCGAGATCAGCAGCCCGACCCGCTGGGCAAGCTCCAACACCCGCACCGCCCGCGGCGGATACCCAGGAGCCAGCACCCCCCGGCCGGAGGACCGCCCCGCCCGCGCCCGGTACGCGTCGATCGCCGCCTCCGCCACCGGCCCCGACCCGGCCACGTCAAGCCGGGTCAGTACCTCCGTCGCGTCCCGCAGCGCCTCCGCGAGCTCCCGCTCCGCCTCCCAGAGCGAGGGCACGTCCGCCGGCGGAGCCTCCCGTACCGGCAGGCAGTGCCAGACGACCTCCACATGCAGATCGCCCTCGGGTCCCACCTCGTACACCTCCGGTACGAGCCCGAGCGCCGCACCCACCGCGACTACCGCCTCCTCCGCCTCCAGCGCCCGCGCGTTGAACTCCGGCGGCCCGCTGAGCCCCAGCGGATGCCCCGGCGCGGGCAGCGCCACCCGCAGGCCGGTCACCCCCAGCGCCCGCAGCCGCCCCAGGGCGAGCGTGAGTCCGACCGGTCCGGGCTCGCCGGGGAGCCCCTCGACCCGGTGCACGGCGTCCTCCCCGACGATGGAGAGCACGGCGTCATCCGGCGACACAGATCCGGCCAACAGGGCATTCCCCCATGCGGCCAGCCGTCCTGAACGTGGTTCCGAGAGCATGGACCCACCCTAAGGACTTGCGCGCGGCCGGACCCAGGCAGTGACCTAAGCACTGGCCTGACGAAGGGACGGCGCGAGACGTGGCGTAGGTTTTCCCCGGGGGCTGCGCCCACAGGCGCACGCGACATCCGAGACTGCAATGGGAGACAACGCGCTCATGAGCGATGTACTGGAGCTGGTGGACGTATCCGTGGTCCGCGAGGGCCGGGCTCTGGTGGACCAGGTCTCCTGGTCGGTCAAGGAGGGGGAGCGCTGGGTGATCCTCGGCCCCAACGGCGCCGGCAAGACCACCCTGCTCAATGTCGCGTCCAGCTACCTCTTCCCGTCCAGCGGCACCGCCATCATCCTCGGCGACCGGCTCGGCAAGGTGGACGTCTTCGAGCTGCGTCCGCGCATCGGCATGGCCGGCATCGCGATGGCCGACAAGCTGCCGAAGCGGCAGACCGTACTTCAGACAGTCCTCACCGCCGCCTACGGCATGACCGCCACCTGGCAGGAGAGCTACGAGGACGTCGACGAGCAGCGCGCCCGCGCCTTCCTCGACCGCCTCGGCATGACCGAGTACCTCGACCGGAAGTTCGGCACGCTCTCGGAGGGCGAGCGCAAGCGCACCCTCATCGCCCGCGCGCTGATGACCGACCCCGAACTGCTGCTCCTCGACGAGCCGGCCGCCGGCCTCGACCTCGGCGGCCGCGAGGACCTGGTCCGCCGCCTCGGCCGCCTGGCCCGCGACCCGTACGCCCCCTCGATGGCCATGGTCACGCACCACGTCGAGGAGATCGCCCCCGGCTTCACCCACGTCCTGATGATCCGTCAGGGCAAGGTCGTCGCCGCCGGACCGCTCGAACTCGAACTGACCTCCCGCAACCTCTCCCGCTGCTTCGGCCTGCCGCTCGTCGTCGAGCAGAACGGCGACCGCTGGACCGCGCAGGGACTTCCGCTCGGCTGACACCTGCCCGTAGCCGTCCGATGACCTCAACTCGCCCCCTGTCCCGACCGGGACCGGCGCACCTAACATGACCATGTGGAAATCGACGCATGGGTGTGGTGGCTGATCGCAGCTGTCGGACTGGGCATCCCGCTCGTCCTCACCGCGATGCCCGAGTTCGGCATGTTCTCCGCCGGGGCCGTAGCCGCCGCGGCCGTCGCGGGCCTCGGCAGCGGCATCGTGACCCAGGTGCTCGTCTTCGCGGCGGTGTCCGTCGCGCTGATCGCGGTCGTACGTCCGATCGCAAACCGGCACCGCGCCCGCCCCCAACATGCCACCGGCGTCGAGGCGTTGAAGGGCAGATCCGCCGTCGTACTGGAACGGGTCGACGGCAGCGGCGGCCGCATCAAGCTCGCCGGTGAGGTCTGGTCCGCACGCTCCCTCGACACGGACAGCAGCTTCGAACCGGGCCAGCAGGTCGATGTCGTCGAGATCGACGGCGCGACCGCAGTCGTCATGTGACCGAACGCCCCACGGCACGGCCCGAGTTCTGCGAAACTCGATCTTCGGGCCTTCTGGGTTCACTCTCTCGAAGCATGAAGGGCACGGGAAACACGATGCAGCCGATCATCATCGTCCTGGTCATTCTGGTGGTGCTGGTCTTCATCGCCCTGATCAAGACGATCCAGGTCATCCCGCAGGCCAGCGCCGCCATCGTCGAGCGCTTCGGGCGCTACACGCGCACCCTCAACGCGGGCCTGAACATCGTCGTCCCGTTCATCGACTCGATCCGCAACCGCATCGACCTGCGCGAACAGGTCGTCCCGTTCCCGCCCCAGCCGGTGATCACCCAGGACAACCTCGTCGTCAACATCGACACGGTCATCTACTACCAGGTGACCGACGCCCGCGCCGCGACCTACGAGGTCGCCAGCTATATCCAGGCGATCGAGCAGCTGACCGTCACCACGCTCCGCAACATCATCGGCGGCATGGACCTGGAACGGACCCTCACCTCCCGCGAGGAGATCAACGCGGCCCTGCGCGGAGTCCTCGACGAGGCCACCGGCAAGTGGGGCATCCGCGTCAACCGCGTCGAGCTCAAGGCGATCGAGCCGCCCACCTCCATCCAGGACTCGATGGAGAAGCAGATGCGCGCCGACCGCGACAAGCGCGCCGCGATCCTCACCGCGGAAGGCATCCGGCAGTCGGCCATCCTCACCGCCGAGGGCGAAAAGCAGTCCGTCATCCTCCGGGCCGAGGGTGAGGCCAAGGCGGCCGCCCTGCGCGCGGAGGGCGAGGCCCAGGCCATCCGTACTGTCTTCGAATCCATCCACGCCGGCGACGCGGACCAGAAGCTGCTCGCCTACCAGTACCTCCAGATGCTTCCCAAGATCGCCGAGGGCGACGCGAACAAGCTCTGGATCGTGCCCAGCGAGATCGGCGACGCGCTCAAGGGGCTCAGTGGAGCCATGGGCAACTTCGGGCCCATGGGCGGCGGCGGAGGCGGCGGTGGCGGCGCTACGATCGGCCGCCAGGCCACCGGCACCGAGCGCCGCGAACAACCCCCCATCGACTGACGACCAGGCACCCTTCATGCATGATCAGTGAGGCCCCTCGACCTTCATGGCGGGGAGGCATCTCACTGACGTGAAGGAGATGGCGTTGTCCATCTGGGAACTGCTCGCGGTGTTCGCGGCCGGCATCTGCGCCGGCACCATCAACACCATCGTCGGCTCCGGCACTCTGATCACCTTCCCGGTGCTCCTCGCCACCGGCCTGCCGCCGATCACCGCCAACGTCTCCAACTCCCTCGGCCTGGTGCCCGGTTCGATCAGCGGCGCCATCGGCTACCGCAAAGAACTGCGCGGCCAGTGGCCCCGCGTGCTCCGCCTCGGCATCACCGCCCTCATCGGCGGCCTGGCCGGCGCCATCCTGCTGCTCGCGCTCCCCTCGAACGCCTTCGACACGATCGTCCCCGTCCTGATCGCCCTCGCCCTGGTCCTCGTCATCGCACAGCCACGGCTCTCCCGGGCGATCCAGCGCCGCCGTGCCCGCAGGGAGGCGGACACCCACCCGCACGGCGGCCCCGTCCTCCACGCAGGGCTTCTGCTCTCCAGCGCGTACGGCGGCTACTTCGGCGCGGCGCAGGGCGTCCTCTACCTCTCCCTGATGGGCCTGCTGCTCGAGGACGACCTCCAGCGCATCAACGCCGTCAAGAACGTCCTCGGCGCGATCGTCAACGGCGTCGCCGCCGTCTT
Organism: Streptomyces sp. A3M-1-3; assembly: GCF_024213665.1. GTDB lineage: Bacteria > Actinomycetota > Actinomycetes > Streptomycetales > Streptomycetaceae > Streptomyces. Next base: position 3,479 of record NZ_JANAVP010000025.1, on the reverse strand, counting down.
CTTCCTCTTCGTCGCCGAATTCGACTGGACCGCGGTCCTGCTGATCGCCGTCGGCTCGGCACTGGGCGGCCAGCTCGGCGCAAAGGTCGGCCGCCGCCTGCCACCGGCGGCGCTGCGCGCGGTGATCGTGGCGGTCGGCATCGTCGCGATCATCCAACTCGTGCTGAGGTGAAAACGACGAGGCCCGCCTCCAACGGAAGGCGGGCCTCACCCGTACGACTTCGTACTACGAGGAGTACGCGGACACGCGGACCACGCGGGCTATGCGGACTGCGCGAGCCACTCCGGCAGAGCCCCCCGGTCACCCGCACCGAGCGCCAGCAGCATCGCATCGGCGGGCGTCGGCACGAACGGCCTCCGGAGCAGCGGCATGCCCGCCTGCTCCGGAGTACGGTCCGCTTTGCGGTGATTGTCCTCCGCGCATGAAGCGACCGTGTTCAGCCAGGTGTCCTGACCGCCCTGAGCCCGCGGCACCACGTGGTCCACAGTCGAGGCCCGCCTCCCGCAGTACGCGCACCGGTGCTGGTCCCGTACCAGCACACCCCGCCTCGACCACGCAGCGTGTCTTCGAAACGGCACCCGTACGTACCGGCAGAGCCGGATCACCCGGGGCACCGGAAGATCGACGGCCGCGGCGCGCATACGGAGACCGGGGTGCGACTGCTCGACAACGGCCTTGTCCTGCAGGACAAGCACCACCGCGCGGTTGAGTGTCACCGTCGACAGCGGCTCGAAGCTCGCATTCAGTACCAGCGTGTCCCGCATATCGCCCACCTCCCGTGTGCCGGCCCCACCCCTGTTGGCGGGCTTGGGCTTGGATCAACTCTGGCCGGGCGCGCCGAGATGGACAACGCAATATCTCTGCCTCCCCGGGCCCGCCCCCCGGACCCCCGGCATAAAAATTGCCCTGCCCTGATCTCTCCAAGACCAGGGCAGGGCAAACAACCGACGAACGTTCACCTGCCGGCAGGCGACTCGTACTCGCCGATCAGCTGTGCGCGCGCGAGGCTGTGGAAGCGCAGATTGAAACCGACGGCCGCGGGCGAGGTGTCCTCGTCCGGACCCAGCTTCTGCTGATCCACGGCGTACACCGTGAACACATAGCGGTGCCGCTCGCCGCGCGGCGGCGCGGCCCCGCCGAAGTCCTTCGTCCCGTAGTCGTTCCGTGCATGGACCGCGCCGTCGGGCAGCCCCTCGAACTTCCCGCTCCCCGCACCCGCCGGCAGCTCGGTGACGGAAGCGGGGATGTCGAAGAGCACCCAGTGCCAGAACCCGCTGCCCGTGGGCGCATCGGGATCGAAGCAGGTCACGGCGAAGCTCTTCGTCCCCGCCGGGAACCCCTCCCACCGCAGCTGCGGCGAGACGTTTCCGCCCGACTTCGCCTGCGCGTGCCCCAGGCCGGCCCCCGGCGCAAGATCCTCGCTCACCACAGTGAACGACGGCACCGGCGGCAGGTGGTCATGGGGGAGCGGCGGCCTCTTGAGCTCGGACACGACGGAACCTCCTGATCGCGGGAATGGCTACAAACCGGAGCCTAGGTGCCTAGGCCCAGTTCCGCTTGCCACCCACAGCGGCGAGCCACTGGTTGAGGTAGGCGGCCCAGTCGGTGTCCTGGAAGGAGTTCAGCCCGACCTTGAACGCCCGGTACGAGTCGCTGCCCTCCGAGAAGAGCCCCGGCTTCTTGTCCATCTCCAGCACGACGTCCATCTCACGGTCGTCGGCGACGAAGGTGACCTCGACCTGGTTCAGCCCGCGGTACTGCTGCGGCGGCACGAACTCGATCTCCTGGTAGAAGGGGAGCCGCTGACGCGTACCGCGGATGTGCCCTCGCTCCATGTCCGCACTCCTGAAGCGGAAGCCCAGCTGCCCGAACGCGTCCAGGATCGCCTGCTGCGCCGGCAGCGGGTGCACATTGATCGGGTCCAGGTCACCCGCGTCGATCGCACGCGCGATCTCCAGCTCGGTCGTCACCCCGATGTTCATCCCGGGCAGCTGGTGCCCTGCCAAGCTCGTGACCGGCGTCTCCCACGGAATCTCCAGCCCGAACGGCACGACGTGCACCGCCCCCGCCTTCACCTCGACGGCACCACCAAGACGCTGCTTGGTGAACTCGATGTCCTGCTTGACCTCCTGGTCACCGCCCTCGACCTCGACACGCGCCTGCAGACCGACGGAGAGCCCCTCGATCTGCTGGTCCACCGACCCGCCCTGGATACGCACCTCGCCCTGGACGACACCACCGGGTACGACATTGGCCTCGGTCAGCACCGTCTCCACCGACGCGCCACCGGCACCCATGCTCGCAAGCAGCCTCTTGAAGCCCATGCGTCTCTCCCCATCACTCGATCCTGACCTCTACAAACGCGGAACCCACCCGCCCGGTTCCGCGCCCTCACCCTGGCAAACCGGGTGACCGCTGACCACCTACCCGTACGCACCGGTTCCAGTACGCTCGTACGGATGATCGCGAGCCCCGACCGTACGCCCCTCACCCACGACTTCTTCGACCGCCCGGTCCTTGAGGTCGCCCCCGATCTCCTCGGCCGCACCCTGGTGCGCACGACACCCGACGGCCCGATCGAACTCCGCATCACAGAGGTAGAGGCATACGACGGCCCCGGCGACCCCGGCTCCCACGCCTTCCGTGGCCGGACTCCGCGCAACGCGGTGATGTTCGGGCCCCCGGGCCACGCCTACGTCTACTTCACGTACGGCATGTGGCACTGCCTGAACATGGTGTGCGGGCCCGAGGGCACGGCGAGCGGTGTGCTGCTGCGCGCGGGCGAGGTGACACTCGGCCACGAACTGGCGCGCAAACGTCGACTCTCGGCCCGCAATGACAAGGAACTGGCCAAAGGCCCGGCGCGGCTCGCGACAGCCCTCGGCGTGGACCGCACCCTCGACGGAACGGACGTCTGCGCCGGCCCGGGCGCCCCGCTGTACATCCTCCGCGGTACCCCGGTACTCCCTGACCTGGTGAGGAGCGGCCCACGCACCGGGGTGGGCGGCGACGGAGCCCACCACCCCTGGCGCTTCTGGCTTTCTGACGACCCCACAGTCAGCCGCTACAGAGCCCACGTACCGAGGCGCCGGGCAACTTGACTCGGCTCCCGAGGACGCCTAACGTAGCCCAAGCCGCTTGAAACGGGCACTGCTGTCGGTACAGCCCATCGGGCCGGACCAGAGGCAACCCGAAGCAGCCAACCACTACCTAACGATTCACCCTGGCGGGGATGAATTCGGCATGCCTGAATTCTGACTCACCGGCTCGATTATGAGCAGCAAGGGAAATCCGCTAACGTAGTGAAAACGCCGAAAGGCAAAAGACCCTCCAAGGGCCACCGGAAACAGAATCCAAACCGGAAACGGCAAGGAAAATGATCTGGTAAGCTTGGAAACACAGAAGGGAAGCGCCCGGAGGGCCCCGTGAAAAGGGACCGAAGGAAGCGTCCGTTCCTTGAGAACTCAACAGCGTGCCA
>NZ_JANAVP010000024.1:26382-107868 GCF_024213665.1 Streptomyces sp. A3M-1-3 | reverse complement strand
AAGCCCGGAAGCCGACCATCACACGATCGAGTTAAACCGCCCTCGTGCACGCTCCCCGGCAAGCAGCTGACGACCCCAACAATCCCGACGGGGGATTCCTCCGCCGCCACCAGATGCTGTGGCTGCTCGACGAGCTGGCCGACCTCGATCTGGTGGTGGTCGACGAGTCGTTCATCGACTTCGTCGACGGTGAACGGGCCCCGTCCGTCGCCGACGAGGCCGCCCTGCGCCCCAATGTCATCGTCCTGAAGAGCCTCGGCAAGAACTTCGGCCTCCACGGCATCAGATTCGGCTACCTCGTGGCCAACCCGGCCCTGGCCGCGACCGTCCGCCGGGCACTGCCCAAGTGGAACCTCAACTCCTTCGCCGAGAGCGTGGTCTTCATGCTCAAGGAATACGGAGTGGAGTACCGCCAGAGCCTGGCCCTGCTCGCCCGCGACCGCGCCAACATGTCCCTCGCGCTCGCGGCGGTACCGGGCCTCACGGTCTTCCTCTCCCAGGGCAACTTCGTCCTGGTGAAACTGCCCGACGGGGTCGACGGGACCGTGCTGCGCGACCGCCTGCTCACCGAGCACGGCGTCTTCGTCCGCGAATGCGGCAACAAGCTGGGCAGCAGCAGCCAGTTCATCCGGCTCGTCGTCCGGCCGCACGAGGATGTGCAGCGGCTCCTCGACGGTCTCCAGTCCTGCCTCCCCGCCGGACCGACGGCCCTGTGGCGCCAGCCCTCCCGGGGCGCCCACGCCGACCTCCCGTCGGCGCTCGCTGCCGCCCAGTAGCCCGGCCGCCCGCCCGGGGTGGTTGGGGGCGTGGTTAGCATCCCGTGTGACACAGACGACCTCGCACGGCCCGCGCAGCGGCCGGGACGGCGACGCCACGCTGCCCCGGCGGCGCATATTCGCCGATCTGACGCCGCTGCGGACATCCCCGCACTACCGGCGGCTCTGGTTCGGCAACACCATCTCCTGGGTCGGGCAGGCGATGACCGCCCTCGCCGTGTCGCTCCAGGTGTACGACATCACCCGGTCCAGCTTCTCCGTCGGCCTGGTCGGGCTGTGCTCGCTCGTCCCGCTCGTCGTGTTCGGGCTGTACGGCGGCGCCATCGCCGACACCGTGGACCGCCGCAAGCTCGGGCTCGCCAGTTCCGCCGGGGCGGCCGTGCTCTCGGTGGGGCTCGCCGCGGCCGCCCTGGCCGACTTCCACCGGGTGTGGTTCCTCTACACGGTCGTCGCGCTGCAAGCGGTCTGCGGGGCGCTGAACTCCCCGGCCCGCACCTCGATGATCCCCAAGCTCCTGCCGCCCGAGCAGCTGCCCGCGGCCAATGCGCTCAGCTCGATGACGACCACCTCGGGCATGATGATCGGCCCCATGCTCGGCGGGCTCATCGTCGGCCTGTGGGGCTACCAGGCCGCGTACCTCATCGACGCCGTCGCCTTCAGCGCCGCGCTGTACGCGATGTGGCGGCTCCCCTCCATGCGTCCGGAGCGCGCACAGGGGCCCAAGCGCCGGGCATCCGTCATCGACGGGCTGCGGTTCCTCGCCACCCGGCCCAACCTGCGGATGACCTTCTTCAGCGACATGTGCGCGATGGTGCTCGCCCATCCCCGCGCCCTCTTCCCCGCCGTGGCCGTGCTCTGGTACGGCGGTGACGCCAGGACCGTCGGACTGCTGGTCGCCGCGCCCGCCGTCGGGGCGCTGCTCGGCGGGGTGTTCTCCGGCCGGCTGGGGCGGATCCGCCGGCACGGGCTGGCGATCCTGCTGTCCGTCGCCGCGTGGGGGACGGCCATCGCCGTGTTCGGGCTGACCCGCAATCTCTGGCTCGGGCTGTTCTTCCTCGCCCTCGCAGGGTGCGCGGACACGATCAGCATGGTGTTCCGCTCCACCATGCTCCAGGCGGCGACCCCGGACGAGATGCGCGGCCGGTTGCAGGGCGTCTTCATCGTGGTGGTCGCGGGCGGGCCCCGGCTCGGTGACTTCCTGGCCGGCGCCGCCGCCGATCTGACCTCGCCGGGCGTGGCCGTGACCGGAGGCGGCCTCGCCTGCGTGGTCGCCGTCGGGCTGCTTGCCCTGCGCTGGCGCGGTTTCGCCCGGTACGACGCGAGGGTGCCCAAGCCCTGACCGTACGGCTGGAGCTGGCGGAAACCTGCCGTGGCGGCCATCCGCCCCCTCCGTTTCTCCCCCTGGCCACACCAGCCCCCCGACACTCTTCGCAGCACTCGAGCTCCCGAAGAGAGGGCGTCCATGACCAGAGCACCCGCGAGACGCAGAGCGAGGCTGGTTTCGGCCGGGCTCGCGCTCGTACTGCTCCCGGCCGGGCAGGCGATGGCTGACGGGCGGCAGGCGAACGCGCCAACCGCCCAGCAGGCCGCGTCGAAGCCGCAGACCGCAGTGAAGCCGCAGACCGTCACGCTCATCACCGGCGACAGGGTGACCGTCACCGATCTCGGCGGCGGCCGGAAGACCGTCGAGGTGGAGCGGCCCAAGGGTGCGACCGGTGCAGTCCGCAGCGAGATAGCCAACGGCCGGATCACCGTCGTGCCGGACGAGGTCCGCCCGTATGTGCAGGCCGGGACGCTCGACAAGCGGCTGTTCGACGTCAGTGAGCTCCTCCGGCAGGGGCTGGGCGACGGCGACGCCGCCCTCCCGTTGATCGTGACGTACACGAAGAACACGAAGAACACGAAGGGCGCACGCAGCGCGCCGCGCGGCGCCGAGCAGGTGCGCGCGCTGCCCAGCGTGGGCGGCGCCGCGGTACGGGCCCGGACGGACGGCGAGTTCTGGGGGGCTGCCACCGCCGCCAGGACCAGCGCCATGTCCCGTGATGCGGGCGGCGCCTTCGCCGCCGGCGTCGCGAAGATCTGGCTGGACGGCCGGGTCAAGGCGGACATGGCCCAGAGCAATGCGCAGATCGGCACCGCGAAGGCATGGGAGGCCGGGCTCACCGGCAAGGGCGTCAAGGTTGCCGTCCTCGACACCGGTGTGGACGCCGCTCACCCAGACCTCAAGGACCGGATCGCCGAGTCGAAGAGCTTCATCGAGGGCGAGGAGGTTGAGGATCACAACGGTCACGGAACCCACGTCGCCTCCACCGTCGGCGGCAGCGGTGCGGCCTCCGAGGGCAAGGAGAAGGGCGTCGCCCCCGGCGCGCAGCTCGCCGTCGGCAAGGTGCTCAGCAACGCGGGCTCCGGCTCCGAGTCGCAGATCATCGCCGTATGGAATGGGCGGCGAAGGACATCGACGCCAAGATCGTCTCCATGAGCCTGGGCTCGACGGAGTCGACCGACGGAACCGACCCCATGGCCGAGGCCGTCAACACCCTCTCCAGGGAGACCGGCGCGCTGTTCGTCATCGCCGCGGGCAACCGCGGCGGCCCCTACACCATCGGCTCCCCGGGAACCGCCGACTCCGCGCTGACCATCGGCGCCGTCGACTCCGCCGACCGGCGGGCGTACTTCTCCAGCATGGGTCCGCGCCCCGGCAACCACGGCCTCAAGCCGGACCTCGCCGCCCCCGGCGTCGACATCCTGGCCGCCCGCTCGCAGTACACCGGCGGCGAAGGCTCGTACGTCACGCTGAGCGGTACGTCCATGGCGACCCCGCATGTCGCCGGCGTGGCCGCGCTCCTCGCGGAGAAGCACCCCGACTGGAACGGGCAGCAGCTCAAGGACGCGCTGATGAGCACGTCCAAGCGGCTCGCCGACTCGCCGTACGAGCTGGGCTCGGGCCGGGTGGACGTGCCCGCGGCCGGCACCGCGCAGATCACCGCGTCGGGCAGTGCGGACTTCGGTCACTACAGCTGGCCGTACGAGGCGAACAAGCCCGTCACCCGGACGCTGACCTACGCCAACTCCTCCGACGCGCCGGTCACTCTGACCCTCGCCGCCGAGGGCGCACCGGCAGGTGTCGTCACTCTCGCCGACACCACGCTGACCGTTCCCGCGCACGGAACCGCGCAGACCACCGTCACCGGCGACGGCACCAGCGCCCCGGTCGGCAACACCTCCGGGCGGATCACGGCCACGGCCGGTGGAGCCGTCGTCGCGCACACCGCCGTCGGCCTGGTCAAGGAGGAGGAGCGGTACACCCTCACGGTCCACGTCAAGGACCGTGACGGCGCACCGACCGGAGCCTGGCTGGGCGTCAAGAAACTGGTCGAGAACGTCGACCCCTGGACCGAGGTCGTCGGCGACTCCGGCACCCTGGAGCTGCGCCTGCAGCCCGGTACCTACTCGGTGAGCTCCTTCCTGGACGTACGCGGCAGCAAGGGCAAGGACTCGCTCGGTCTCGGCTTCCTCGCCGACCCCGAGATCGTCCTCGACCGCGACCGCGAAATCACCCTGGACGGCCGCCGGTTGCGCGAGATCAGGGCCGAGGTCGACAAGCGCAGCGAGACCCGTCAGCTGCTGATGGAGTTCAACCGGCAGGCGAACGGCGGTGCCGTCAGCGGTGTCGTGCAGGTGCCGCCGATGTACGACAGCATCTTCGCGGCGCCCACCCGCAAGGTCAGCACCGGCTCCTTCGAGTACCGCACCGTCTGGCGCCTCGGCAAGCCGATGATCGAGGCGAAGGCGGGCGGCAAGCGTCTCTCCGAGGCCACCCTCCAGGCGGGGACCACCATGCTCGACGGGCGGCAGCGGCTCTCTGTCGTGGACGCGGGTTCCGGCAGCCCTGCCGAGTACACGGGCAAGGGCGTACGCGGCGCGGCCGTCGTCGTACGTGCCACCGGCGCACTCACCCCGGTGCAACTGGCCGACGCGGCTCAGGAGGCCGGTGCCAAGGCGCTGTTCGTCACCGACGACGCCCCCGGCCGGCTGATGAGGTGGTTCGGCACCGCGGAATGGGCCGACCGGCCGCTCCAGGTCGCCACGGTCAACGCGGCCGACGCGGCCCGTCTGGCCGAGGCGGCCCGGAAGCACCAGAAGCTGGACCTCACCGTCACCCGGTACACGCCGTACGTCTACGACCTCTCGGAGGGCCACCCCGGCGCGATCCCGAAGCACGATCTGACGTTCGAGCCCAGGAGCCGTGAACTGGCTGTGATCGACGCCGAGTTCCACGCGGCGAAGCCCGCCGACGGCAGCGACTTCCGCTACTCCATCACCGACACCTTCCCCATCGGCTTCGGCTTCCAGGAGAAGATCGCCTTCCCGGTCGGGCGCACCGAGTACGTCTCCACCGGCGCCGGCCAGCGGTGGCACGAGTCGGTCAGCAACGGCCCCGGTTCCCTCGAGTCGCGCAGCGGCCAGGTGACCTACCAGGGCGGCGTCCGCACCGAAGTCAACTGGTTCAAGCCGGTCCTGCGCCCGTGGCTCGGTACGGGTCTGGGCTGGGGCCAGCAGCGCGCGGGCAACGGCCTGCAGTTCAACACCCCGGGCTGGGGAGACTCGGGTCCCGACCACACCGGCTTCGGCGATGTGTGGAGCGAAGAGTCGCTGACCCAGTTCACCGAGGTGTACGTGGACGGGGTGCGGGTCGACCGCCGGATGGGCTCGGGCGCGTACGTCTGGAATGCCGAATCGCACGAGCAGACCTTCAAGGTGGTCACCGACACCACCATGGACCCGGAGCGCTGGAGGCTGTCCACGCGCGGCCACTCCGAGTGGACCTTCAGGTCCAAGGAGACTCCGGCCGACCGCTACACGTTCCTGCCCCTGCTCAACCTCGGCTTCGCCGTGGACACCGACCTGACCGGTGATGTCAGCGGCGGGAAGAAGATCCCGGTCGGGATCTTCTCCGAGTACGTCAAGGGGGCACCGGACACCGGCAGGATCGGTGCCGGCACGCTGGAGGTCTCGTACGACGACGGAAAGACGTGGAACTCCGTCGGACTCGATCGCAAGCCGGGCACGTCCGCGGCCTGGCAGGGCACGATCTCGGTCCCGGAGGACGCGCAGTACGTCTCACTGCGTGCTTCCGCGGCCGATGACCGGGGCGGTTCGGTCAAGCAGGAGATCATCCGCGCGGTGGGCGTGAAGTAGCCTCCGGCACTCGCCCGCAGGAGCTGCCCGGCACGGGTTTGTGCCGGGCAGCTCTGTTGCGTCTCGTCTCAGTCCGCGTCTCAGTCCGCGTCGAGTCAGTCCGTGTCGACGGGCGGCTTGGTCAGCGGGCCGCCCGCGTCACCGGTGTTGACCACGCCCGTGGGCTCGAACAGCATGATCGCGGTCTCCTCCTCGGCCACCGGGCAGTGCTCGACCCCGCGCGGGACCACGAACAGCTCCCCCGGGCCCAGGACGACGTCGCGGTCCCTGAGCTGGATGGTCAGCCGGCCGCTGACGACCAGGAAGAACTCGTCGGTGTCCTCGTGCGTGTGCCAGACGAACTCTCCCTGCACCTTGGCGAGTTTGACCTCGTAGTCGTTGACCGCGGCGACCGTGCGCTGGGCCCAGTGGTCGCTGAAGCGGGACAGTTGCTCTTCGATGTTGACCGTCATGGGTCCCAGCCTGCCGCCCCGGTCCCGTTCTTGTCTGCCGACCCCAAGAGGCGGCCCCCACGGCCGCGGGGAGGCGGACCGTGGGGGCCGGTGTCGCGCCTGCCGCTCCTGGGGGGCGTAGGAGGGGTCGGCGCGGGGAGGGGGCCGGCGCAGGGAGGGGGCTGGTCAGCAGACCCAGAGGCCGTCCGCCTTGTCGTTGTTGGCGCTGCCGACGTTGGCGCTGGACGAGGGAGCGGTGGACTGCCACAGCTGGGCCCAGGAGCTGCCCGTCCAGTTGTAGACGGTGGTCCGGGTGCCGCGCGTCTGGTTGTTGTGCCAGGAGGTGGTCTGGTCGTTGAAGCCCCAGTCGGCGAGGTTCTCGAAGTTGCAGTCCGACCAGGTCAGGCGGCGTCCGTCCCAGTTGGAGTGCTCGTACAGACAGGTCCAGGCATAACGGCAGTTGGGCGAGCCGAGCGGAACGGCGGCCTCGCCGACCGCGCGGGCCTTCTTCTCACCGGGTAAGGGGAAGGTCATGACGGCTTTGCCGCCGCGCCAGGCGATCTGGTTGACGCCGATCTGCTTGCCGCCGGGGGTGGTGGCGAGCTGCTTGTCGATCTGCTTCTGCAGTCCGGCGACTTCGCTCTTGCTGAGCCCGGCCTGCTTCGCCTCCGACGCAATGGTGGACTCGAGTGCGGTCGGCGCGGTCGAGGCGGAGGTCGGGGCGGCCACGCCCAGGACGGCCATGGCTCCGGCGGTGGCGGCAACGGCGAATTTTGTTCTCGTGCGCATAGGAACCGTGTTCCCTTCTGATCACGAAATTCCGGGGTTGTCCGGAGTGACCCAAACGCTAGTGACGGGGCGGTCGAGGCTCCAGAGGCTTTCTGGTCGTACCGCTCGCTGCGCCACGGAGGCCGGGCTTGCGGGCCCGGCCGGGCGCCGTCGGGTCGCGAACGCCGCCCGCTCTCGCAGGTCGGCGGGCGGGTGCCGCGGCGGGCGGCGGGGCAGCGGCACGCGGAGGCGGATCATCCACGGCCGTATGGAGCGCCAGTAATGAGCCAATGTGCTGATCGGTCCCTACATTGGGCCGACGATCCCGCGTGCCACGCCGAGCTCCACAAGATCCTGCGGGCGCAGCCGCAGCTGGTCCGCCGTGGCCGGAGCGTCGGCCGGCGAGCGCTTGAGGATCGCGGCCGCCGCCTCCGGGGCGATGACGGAGAAGTAACTGTCCGGTGTCACCCAGGTGTTGCCGGGGGCGGCCAGCGCCAGCGCCCCGCCCGAGCCGCCCTCGCCGATGAGCAGGGTGGTCACCGGAACGCGGACAGCGGCCACGGCGGCGAAGACATCGGCGATGGCGGCGCCCGCACCGGCGCGCTCCGCCTCGGCGTCGTTGGCGGCGCCCGGGGTGTCGACCAGGGTGAGCACCGGGATGCCCAGCCGGTCCGCGAGACGGATCAGGCGGGCGGCGGTGCGGTAGCCGGCCGGCAGGGTCGCGGTGCCGCACTGGGCGGCGTACGCGATGCTGCGGCCCTCGCGCAGGCCGAAGCCGCAGAGCATCCCGGCATCGGTACCGCCGCACCGGTCTCCGGCCACGGACAGCCGGAGGCCGAAGTACGCGTCCAGGTACGCCTGGGCACGCGGCCGCCCCGCCTCCCGCGCCTGCCGTACGGCATCCCATCCGGTACGGGGCAAGGACGCCGAACCCAGCGCGTGCGGAGGCGCGGCGGGCAGCGCCCGGCGATGCCCCGGCGCGGCGGGCCCCTCCGGCGTGCGGCCCTGTGCCGGGGGAGCGCCGACCGGTCCGCTCGGCGGCACGGCGCCCGGCTGATCCGGAGCCGGTTCGGGCCGGACCCCTGGCTCCTCCGGGGCGGCGCCGCTCGTCAGCAGGGTCAGCCAGTTCCGCAGCGTGCCGCGCAGCTCCTCCGGGCGCACCACCGCGTCGACCTGGCCCGCGGCCAGCTGGCCCTCCGCGCTGTACGCCGCCGGGTCGGCGCCCGGCGGGCGGACCCGCGAGCCGGCGAAGCCGACCTGTGCGCCGGACAGCGCCAGGATCACATCCGCCCCCGCGCCGAGCGTGGCCCAGCCGCCGCCCGTCGTCGGGTCGCGGAGCACGGCGATCTGCGGCAGTCCGGCCGCCCGCAGGAGCGCCGACTGCCGGGCCACGCGCTGGAGTTGGGTAAGCGCGAGCATGCCCTCCTGCATCCGGCTGCCGCCGGTGGCGACCAGCGAGACGAGCGGCAGCCGGTGCTCGCGCGCATGGGCGTACGCGGCCTCCAGCCGGTCGCCGGTCCGCTCGCCCAGCGAGCCGCCCAGGAACCGGAACTCGAAGGAGACCGCCACGGCCTCGCTCCCGCCGATCGCCGCCGTGCCGCACACCACGGACTCCCGTTCCCCGGTCCGTTGCAGGGCGCGGGCGCGCGAGGCGTCGTACCCCTCCCAGGCCAGCGGCCCGTCCGGCTTCGACGGCCGGAGCGGGACGGGGAGTTCGGTGAAGCCGTCGGTGACGGAGGCGATGGCCTGGCGGGCCGTCGTACCGTCAGCCATGGAGGGCCCGCTTCATGACCTTGCCCATGTCGTTGCGGGGCAGCGCGTCGAGGTAGCGGACCGTGCGCGGCCGCTTGTGCGGGGCGAGCAGGCCGGCCACATGCTCGGCCAACTCCTCGGCGGACGGCGGAAGTCCCGGATCCGCGGGCACGATCCAGGCGACGATCCGCTCACCCAGGTCCTCGTCCGGCTCGCCGGTCACGGCCGCCTCACGTACGCCCGGGTGGTCGAGCAGCGCGTTCTCGATCTCGCCCGCGCCGATCTTGTAGCCGCCGCTCTTGATCAGGTCCGTGCCCTTGCGGCCGACGATACGCACATAGCCGTCGGGATCGCGGGTCGCCATGTCACCCGTACGGAACCAGCCGTGATCGAAGGCGGCCGCTGTCGCATCCGGACGGCCCAGGTACTCCGTGAAGAGATTCGGGCCGCGCACCTGGATCTCCCCGATCGTCTCCCCGTCGTACGTGGTGACCTCGGCCCCCGCCTCGTCGACGAGCCGCAGTTCGACACCCCGCAGCGGCACCCCGACCGTCCCGGGCCGCGCTTCGCCGTCGGCGCGGACACTTGTATTCATGAGGGTCTCGGTCATGCCGTACCGCTCGATCACCCGGCGGCCCGTCGCCGCCGCGATCCGCGCGTGGTCATGGACCGGCAGCGCGGCCGAGCCGGAGACCAGCAGCCGCGCTCCGGCCAGGGCCTTGGCCAGCTCCGGGTCGGAACCGGCTGACTCCGCCAGCCGGTGGTACATCGTCGGCACGCCGAACAGCATCGTCCCGCCGGCCGCGAGCTCGCGCGCCACGCCCTCGGTGGTGAACCGGCCCAGATGCCGTACCGAGCCGCCGCGGCGCAGCGGACCGAGGATGCCCAGGATCAGGCCGTGTACGTGGAACAGCGGCAGCGCGTGGACCAGGACATCGTCCGCGGTCCACTGCCAGGCGTCCTCCAGCGCGTCCAGGGTCGAGGCGATCGCGCGGCGGGACAGGACGGCGCCCTTGGGCGGTCCGGTGGTGCCGGAGGTGTAGACGATCAGGGCGGGGGAGTCGGCGGAGGGCTCCGGCGGAAGCGGCGCGCCGGGCGCGGCCGAGGCGTCGGCCGTGACATCGATACGGGCCAACTCGCCCAGCGCGGGCGGCAGCTGCGCGCCGGGCTCGGCCAGCACCAGCGACGGCGCGCAGTCGGACAGGATGTGCGCCAGCTCGCGCTCGCCGGTCTTCGGGTTCAGCGGTACGGCGGGGACGCCGGCCAGCAGCGCGGCCACCACGCCGACGGCGGTCTCCAGGGCCGGCGTGGCCCACACCGCGACCGGCCCCGCGCCTGTGCCCGAACCCGGCCCTGTGCCCGAACCCGGCCCTGTGCCCGGCCCCGCCCCCGCGCCGGGCCCCGCGCCTGTGCCCCGCCCCATGCCCGCGCCCGGCCCCGTGCCGGAGATACGGGCGGCCAGGGGGCCGGCTGCGGCGGCCAGCTCGGCGTAGGTCAGCGACCGGCCGCCGAAGCGCACGGCCGTACGGTCCGAACCCGCGTGCAGCGCGGGAAGCAATCCGGTAGAAGCCACGTCTCGTACCCTACGTGGGCCACTGCAGCGGCAGGGCGATCTTCACGGCATACAGCGCGACCAGCCCGTACCCGGTCCGGAACGTCCACGCGCGGGCCGTCGCCGAGATCCGCGAGCCCGCGAAGGAACTGGCCGCGACCAGGAGTTGCTGCCACACCAGCGAGGCCACGAAGACCCCGGCGACGAACACCGCACCGGCCCCGCCGCCGACCAGGGACGCGCCCTGGGCGGTGGTCAGCGCCGCGAAGTAGAGGGCGGTCGTCGGGTTGATCAGGGTCAGCGCCGCGAACCGGGTGAACGTGCGCACGGCTCCGACGCGCGCCCCGGCGCCCTCGCCGGCCGGACACCCCTCGGCCGCCGGGACCGGATCGTGCGCGCGCCGAGAGGCGAGCAGCCCACGTACCGCGATCACCAGCAGTACGGCCGCCGACACCAGCCGTACCCACCCCTCGGAACCGGAGAGCGCGGTGGCGACCAGCGGTCCGAGGGCGGTCGCCACCGCCGCGTACACCATGTCGACGACCGCGACCGCCGCCGCGGCGGCGACCGCCCCGCGCCGCCCCCGCATGCCCTCCTGGATCAGCAGCACGCCCACGGCCCCCACCGGCATCGCCACACCCAGGCCCGCGGCAGCGCCCGCGAGGGCGGTCGTCAGTACGTCGCTCATGCCGGACACTGTCGGCGACCGGCCGCGGCTCGCGCGGCCGAATTCCGGCTCGTACTGCGACAATCACGGTATGGACAGGCTGGACAGGGACATCCTCGGCATCCTGCAGGGGGATGCGCGGATCTCGTACCGCGATCTGGGCGCACGCGTCGGGCTGAGCGCGAACGCCGCCGCCGACCGGGTCCGCCGGATGCTGCGTGACGGGGTCATCCGCGGCTTCACCACACTCGTCGACCCGGCCGCCGACGGCCGGCCCGGGCTTGTGGTCTTCATCGACGTCACCCTGCGGCTCGACAAGAAGGGCGAGGACTTCGAGAAGGCGGTGCTGAAGCTGCCCGGCATCACCGAGGTGGTGCATGTGACGGGTGAGCACGACTATCTCGTACGGGCGAGGGCCGCCGACCCAGCGGCGCTGGACGCGCTGCTGCGCATGCTGAAGCGTGACGCGGGCGTCGCCCAGTCGAACACGAGGATCGCGCTCCGGGCAGCCCGCGGCTGACACCAGGCGCGGACCGCCCCGCCCGCCCGTATGCCGCCGCGAGTGCGCCGCGCAGGGCCACCGGCTCGCGAAGCGGCGCTTACTGACGGCCGCCGCGGCATCGCGGCAGTGCGAGCGTGCCGGTGAGCTTGCCGCCGTTCTGGACCTCGACGAACACCGGTTCGCCGCCGAGGAGTTAGTCGTGTACGGGACTGCCCGGCGCGATCTGGTGGCGACCAGGTCGCCCGTGAGCAGCGCACGGTGGTGAGGCGGCCGCACCATCGCGATCCCCACCCGCGTGCCGAGCACCCGCAGCAGCGCGAGGTCGTCCTCGGTGAAGGAACCGTCCCAGCCGGAGCCAGAGCGCGCGGCTCCCGTCATTCGGCCAGCTGATCCAGAACCATTGGTGTGATCTTGCCTTCGATCATCGCGCCCAGCCCCAGCACGGCGCACACGTCGGGCCGTTCGGCGATGTGCACGGGCATTCCGGTGGCGTCCCGCAGCATCTGGTCCAGCCCCGGCAGCAGCGCGCTGCCGCCGACCATCATGATGCCCCGGTCGGTGAGGTCGGCGACCAGATCGGGCGGGCAGTCGCGGAGCACCTTGCCGATGCCGTCGAGTACGGCGGTGAGCGGGGTGTGGATCGCGTCGCGTACGGCGGCCGTCTCGACCTGCACCGAGCGGCGGAGACCGGTGACGACGTCCCGGCCGTGGATCTCGGTGCGCGCCGGGCCCTGCCGGGTGAGGCCGTTGCCGCGCAGGGCCAGCTGCAGCGGCCGGACGGCCTGGCTCGGCAGCATCAGTTCGTGATGGTGGCGCAGGTGCTGGACGATCGCGTGGTCGATCGCGTTGCCGCCGACCGGGACCCGCTCGGCCGTCACGATCGAGCCGAGCGAGAGCACCGCGACCTGGGTGTTGGCGGCCCCGCACACCATGATCATCGAGGCGGTCGGCTGCTCGACGGGCAGTCCGCAGCCCACGGCCGCGGCGATCAGCGTGTCGACCAGCTCGACCCGGCTCGCCCCCAGGCCCACCAGGGTCTCCACGGCGGCGCGCTGCGCGAGCGGGTCGCTGCCGTGCGGGTTGCAGGCCGCGGCGCGCAGCCGCGGCTTGCGGCGCAGGGTGCGGCGGAGCTTCTCGCCCAGCAGGTGACGGAGCATGCGCTGCGCCATCTCGATGTCGACGACGGTTCCGCCGGAGACCGGGCGTACGACCCGGATGTAGTCCGGGGTACGACCCGTCATCCGCTCGGCGAACGAGCCGACGCCGATGAGTGCACCGGTCCTGATGTTCACCGCGGCGACGCTGGGTTCGTCGACGACGAGGCCGGCGCCTTTGACGTACACCCGGGTCCGGGCGGCCCCCATATCGACGGCGAGGTGGCAGCGGCGCAACTGCTCAAGACTGACGGTCACGGCAGATCCTCCCGAGAGCGCTGACGCGGACGGCCGGACGGCGTCCCTGTTACCGCATCGTGCGCGGCAGTCCGGGGAAGGCGCGCGCTGGGCTGCGCCGGTCGGGGGTGCTGCACAAGGGTGGTCTTCCGTATCGCCCGTGTCCCGGCCGCGCCCGCTGCCGGGACGTCACCAGGCGGAAAGGCAAGTGGTGCTGACGGCTCGGCAGGGGCTGCGCTGACCGTTTCCCTGTTCGCACCGGCCGCGTCGCGGGACCCCGGCTCGCCGGCGTCGTCCGGTCACCGCACCGGCGTCGCCGCTGTGCGCTGGAGCAGACCCCAGGTGAACTCCGCCACCACGTCGTGCCGCTCGCCCTCGCCGTCCGGCGCGGTGAAGGCGAGCCGCCAGCGGGTGGGGGCGGTGCCCTCCATCGGACGGGCCGGGGCGAACGCCCGCGCCACCTCGTCGACCGTGCACGACCAGGGCCGCAGATCCGCCGACGTACGCAGCGCCGGCCCCGGAGCGCCCGGTGCGCGGATCAGCCATTCGTTCCATACGGCGCCGGTCGGTGCGGTCAGCACTTCGAAGCGCAGATCCGGCCAGAGCGGCACGGGCCACAGCAGCGCCTCGCACTCCAGATCGCCGATCTTCCGCTGTACGGAGGACTCGGGCGCGCCCAGCACCGAGCGGTAGCGCCCGACCGCGCCGCGTCCCCGGGGGGAGCGGACCATGGCCTGCCAGCGGCGGTTGGCCTCGCGCATCTCGGCAAGGGAGGCGCCCAGTTCGTGCCGGGCCTCTTCGACCAGACCGGGCTGGTGATCTGCCATCCGGCGGAGCAGCACGAGCTGGAATTCGCGCGGACCGAAAAGTGTCATGGCGTCCATCCTGCCCGGCTTGCGGACCCGCCGGGGAATCAGAGGTTCCACACTGAACCTTCACAGTCTCGGCTCCCGCTCGTGTCATTGAGCCGCATAGCCTGCGGGCGCCATGGATTACTGCCACGCGTGCCGGCGGCACCTCAACGGCGCCCTCGCCTGTGCCGGGTGCGGGACCCCCACTGAGGAGCTCCGGCGAACCGATGCCGTAGACCCCGCCGTTCAGGACGCCTTCGATTTCGATCTGGGAGTCGTTGAACCGGCGGGCCATCGCCGCGCCTCCCCACGGCCGGCCGCCGCCACGCGGCGGACCCCGGGACGGGCGGCCGCACGCTCACGGCGCCGGCGGAACCGGAAGGTGATGTTCGGCTCGCTGGGGCTGGTCCTCGCGGCCGGCGCGCTGAGCTTCGCCGAACTCGCGATGGAGAAGCCCGGTGAGGACCGGGCCTCGACCGTCGTGCAGGAGGACGACGTGCCGCCGGAGCAGCCCGTCGTCGAGCCGTCCGGGATCGAGGCGCCCGAGCCGGTCGGTGAGGTCACCGCCAAGCCGACGGTCCGGTCGTCGGGCAGTGCGGACGCGGCCCCGACCACCCGTGCGGAGCCGAGCCCTTCGGAGCCCGCCGAGGTCACCGAGAGCCCGTCCTCCTCCTCGCCGTCCCAGGTGCCGGACCCGGACCCCGACCCGGACCCCGACCCGGATCCGGATGCCAGTGAGTCCAAGGGCGGTCCCTCCGCCGAACCGACCACGGCTCCGCCGCCCGAGCCGGAGCCGGAGCCGAGCGAGACCTGCGTCCGATTCCTGTGGTGGTGCACCTGACCTGCGGCTGAAACTGCGGCCGAGAGCCGAGAGCCGAGAGCCGAGAGCTCAGCCCAGCATCCGCTTGAGCAGGTCCCGCAGTACCGTCCGCTCGTCCACCGACAGCCCGGCCAGCGGCTCGCGCGCGAAGTCCAGCGAGTCCCTGAGCCGGGCCGCCGTCTGTCTGCCCTCGGCCGTGGGCGCCGCGAGCTTGACGCGGCGGTCGGCCGGGTCCGGGCGGCGCTCCACCAGCCCGCGCGCTTCGAGCCGGTCGATGATGCCGGTGACGTTCGACGGCTCGCACTTCAGTTTCTGCGCGATCCGGCGCATGGGCAGCGGCTCGATGGACAGCAGTCCCAGGACCCGGGCCTGGGCCCCAGTGAGCTGGTGCTTGCCCGCCGCTTCGTCGTACTCCTCGTAGTAGCGGGCCACGACGGTGCCGATGAGTTCGACGACCTCGAGGGTCAGGGAGTCTGCGCGGGTGGCCATGGGCATCAGCGTACCCATTTACTTGACAACATGAAATATCTAGGGGCATCGTTGTTTCAGGTCCTGAAGTATTAATTGGAGGCTGCCCCGCATGTCCGCCCTTCCCCCCACCAGCCGCGAATGGCACCTCGTCGCCCGCCCCCAGGGCTGGCCGACCCCCGGCGACTTCGCCCTGCGTGAGACCCCGGTCACCGAGCCCGGCCCCGGCCGGATCCTGGTCCGCAACCTCCACATGTCGGTGGACCCGTACATGCGCGGCCGGATGAACGACGTGAAGTCCTACATCCCGCCTTATCAGCTCGACCACCCGATGGACGGCGGCGCGGTCGGCGAGGTCATCGCCTCGAACGCGGACGGCTTCGCGGTCGGCGACCACGTCCTGCACGGCCTGGGCTGGCGCGAGTACGCCGACGTGGCCGCCAAGCACGCGACCAAGGTCGACGCCTCGCTCGCCCCGCTCTCGGCCTACCTCGGCGTGCTCGGCATGCCGGGCCTGACCGCCTACGCCGGCCTCTTCGAGGTCGCCTCCTTCAAGGAGGGCGACGCCGTGTTCGTCTCCGGCGCGGCCGGTGCGGTCGGCAGCCTGGTCGGCCAGATGGCCAAGCTCCGGGGCGCCTCGCGTGTCATCGGCTCGGCCGGTTCCGACGACAAGGTCAAGCTCCTCGTCGAGGAGTACGGCTTCGACGCCGCCTTCAACTACAAGAACGGCCCCGTCGCGGAGCAGCTGCGCGAGGCAGCCCCCGACGGCATCGACGTCTACTTCGACAACGTCGGCGGCGACCACCTCGAAGCGGCCATCGGCTCGCTGAACGTGCACGGCCGTGCCACCCTCTGCGGCGCCATCGCCCAGTACAACGACACCGAGCCCGCCCCCGGCCCGCGCAACCTCGCGCTGGTCATCGGAAAGCGGCTGCGACTGCAGGGCATCCTCGTCGGCGACCACGCCGCGCTTCAGCCGCAGTTCGTCCAGGACGTCTCCGGCTGGCTCCGCTCCGGCGAGCTCAAGCACCCGGAGACCGTCGTCGAGGGCATCGAGAACGGCGTGGACGCCTTCCTCGGCCTGCTCCGCGGCGAGAACACCGGCAAGATGATCGTTTCTTTCACCCGATAGTCTCAACCCCAGCCGCCGCGATCGTGGGCGCGAGTCGCGGCGAAC
This sequence comes from Streptomyces sp. A3M-1-3, assembly GCF_024213665.1. Classification (GTDB taxonomy): domain Bacteria; phylum Actinomycetota; class Actinomycetes; order Streptomycetales; family Streptomycetaceae; genus Streptomyces. The sequence goes on along the minus strand of NZ_JANAVP010000024.1, from coordinate 91,514 downwards.
CACAGGAGGAAGCTTCTACATGTCCATCGAGAACATAGCCGTCGCTTACACCGCCGTCGCCACCGCCGAGAACGGCCGTGACGGCCGCGTCGCCAGCGACGACGGCAAGCTCGACGTCGTCGTCAACCCGCCCAAGGAGCTCGGCGGCAGTGGCAACGGCACCAACCCGGAGCAGCTCTTCGCGGCCGGCTACAGCGCCTGCTTCCAGGGCGCCCTGGGCGTCGTCGCCCGCGCGGAGAAGGCCGACATCTCCGGCTCGACCGTGACGGCGAAGGTCGGCATCGGCAAGACCGAGGCCGGCGGTTTCGGCCTCGAGGTCGCCATCTCGGCCACCATCCCGAACGTGGACGAGGCGACCGCGAAGGCCCTGGTCGAGAAGGCCCACCAGGTCTGCCCGTACTCCAGCGCCACCCGCGGCAACATCAAGGTCGAGCTCTCCGTCGTCGCCTGACGCACAGCGCCGAGCCTGTACGTACGAGGGCCGCATCCCGACATCACGGGATGCGGCCCTCGTCGCATCACCCGGCTGACGTCAGCAGGGCCCTCGAAGACCACCCCGTAACGGTCCGCCAGCACCCGCGCCTGCTTGCGCGCGGACGACGGAATCAAGGCGCTGCCGTCCGTGGCCCGCGCCACCCGGACGCCTTGCGCCAGCAGGGAGTTGACGGCGGCCAGTACCTTCGGGTCGGTCAGCCGCAGCGCCAGATCCCCGTACGGTGCGACGTACCCGGTCGGGGCCGCCGCGTGGACCGGACGGGAGGGGACGTGCCCACGCGTACCTCCAGGGGAGGGAATGTCCGTACGCGAGGTCTTACACGGTTCAACTGCCGTACAACAAGGGGGCCTTCCCGCCTCCTGCGCCACCGTGGTCACGTGCCCGAAGTGGGCGCGCGGGCTCCGGATAGGCTGGGCGCATGCGTGATCTAGGGACAGGCTTCGGCTATCTGATGAAGGGCCAGCGCTGGGTCGGCCGGCACGGCCGCTGGTTCGGCTTCGGCCTGCTCCCCGGGCTGGTCGCCCTCGGGCTGTACGTCGGCGCCCTCGTCGGACTCGGCTACGGCGCCGACGACCTCACCGCCTGGGCCACCCCCTTCGCCGACGACTGGTCCTCGCCGTGGAGCGGTCTCTTCCGTGGTTTCCTGACCGCCCTCCTCTTCGCGCTCGGCCTGTTCCTCGCGGTGATCACCTTCACCGCGGTGACCCTGCTGATCGGCCAGCCCTTCTACGAGTCGCTCTCCGAACAGGTCGACATCGGGGAGGGCGGCACCGCGCCGGAGTCCGGCCTTCCGCTGTGGCGCGAGCTGTGGGTCTCCGCCCGGGACAGCCTGCGGATCCTGGTACGGGTCGTCTGCTACGGCATCGTGCTCTTCGCCCTCGGCTTCATCCCGGTCGTCGGCCAGACCGTGGTCCCGGTGATCGGTTTCTGCGTCTCCGGGTTCTTCCTCGCCCACGAACTGACGGCCGTGGCCCTTCAGCGCCGCCGCATCGACCAGAAGGCCCGGCTCGCGATGCTGCGCCAACGCCGCATGCTGGCCCTCGGCTTCGGCGTCCCGCTGGTGCTGGCGTTCCTGGTCCCGCTGGTGGCGGTCTTCCTCATGCCGGGGGCGGTCGCAGGCGCGACGCTCATGGCCCGCGACCTGGTGGACGACGACCCGGACGCCACCCCCGTGGGCGGCGCGGCCCTCACCCTGGACAAGGGCGCGCCCCCGCCGACTAGACCTTGACGGTGCGCACGCGGTCGCCGCAGAGCTGGGCGATGTCCTCCGGGTCCGACGTGAGTACGGTGACTGGGCCGGGGCAGCGGAGCGCGGTGGCGGACAGCATGGCGTCGATGGCGTACTTGTGGCCGTGGAGCTTGGCGGCCGCGAGCAGTTTTGAGGCGGCCCGGGCAATCTCCTCGCTGACCGGCTCGACGTGGATACGGGAGAGTGCCCAGTCGAAGCGGGGCTGAGGAATTCGCGGGTCGCGCGCCTCGACCAGAGTGGCCGCTGACGTGATGACCCTGGTGTCCTCTTCCTCGGCAGCGACCAGCCATGCGGTCAGGGAGGGATCGCGGCTCACGGTCTTGGAGAGGCCCTCGCTGTCCAGAACCAGAGTGCCGCCGGCCGTCACGCGGCGGCTGAACCGGAGTCGCGCCGGTCATTCGCCCGCAGGGCTGCGCGCGCCTCTTCAACCGCCTGACGGTCCACGGGGCCGTGTTCGGCCTCTGCGGCGTCGATGAGCTCACGGAGCTGCTCGCGCTCCATCTGACGCGCAACCGCCGCGGTGACGAACGCTGAGAATCCGCCCGGCCCCGTTCGTGCTCGCACGGTTTCCGCAAGGTCTTCGGGCATGCTGATCGAGTACTTGCGCGTGACGTTGCTCATACGGCGACGGTACCACCGGCGGTGTCATCCCGGCTTCATTCCTGGTGAGGATCACCCGTAAGTGTGCCGGCACGGCTTCGCCGCGCAGTACGGGTACGAGGACCGGGGCGAGGCGGCCACCGTTCCCCGGCCGGTCCAGGAGCCGGGGCGCGCGTCGTCGGACCTACGCGGGCGGCTCCGCGGCCGTCACGTTGCGGTAGGCCATCTCCGCCAGCCGGTTCTGGCCGTTCTTGCTGGGGTGGAACCAGTCCCAGTGGCTCAACTGCTCACCCGTGAAGCGGTAGGCGAAGACCGCCCCGCCGTCGTAGCGGCAGTACAGGTCCTTCCGGCACATGTCCCCGAGCGCCTGGTTGTACTCCATGACCCGCTGCTGCACCGCGTCCCGCCGCGCGCCCGCCGCACCGTCCGTGGCCTCCGCGTCGCCCAGCATCGACCGGCAGATCCCCAGCTTCCAGATCTGCTTGCCGAGCGGATTGCCGCGCCCCTGCGACCAGAGCCGCTTCAGGTCGGGCACGCTCGTCACGTACACCTGCGCCTTCGGCAGCTCGCCGCGCAGCGCCTTCATCGCCGCCTCGAAGCCGGCGCGGAAATCGGCCACCGGCGTCATCGCGGCGACCGAATCGCGGCAGGCGTCGTTCGCACCGACCATCACCGTGACCAGTTCTGGCCGGTTCTCGACCGCGATCTTCATCTGGGCGGCGAGATCGGCCATCCGGGCGCCGGTCCGCGCGTAATTCCAACTGCGCGTCGAGACCACCGAGTCCCCGAGCAGTCGCGAGGCGAGAGAGCGCACCTGCGCGTCCGTACCGGTGGCCCAGGACGCCTCCGGGCAGTCGGAGAGCACCGAACACGCATCGAATCCCCGGGTGATGGAGTCACCCACAGCGGCGATCGACCCCGGGCTCGGGTCCCAGCGCGGCGTCGGCTTGGGAGAGGGCCGCCCGCCCGCGGCCGAAGCCTGCCGCCCGCTGCCCTGGTCGCCCGCCCCTTCGCACCCGGCGAGTGCCCCGACCAGCACAAGCGCCGCCGCCGTCGCTCCTGCGACGGCGGCGCGTCCGCGGCAGCTGCGCACGGTCTCCCGCATCCCCTGGCCCCCTCGTTACCCGGTCCGGTGGCGTCCTGCTGGGTGAAAGCTTGGTGTTTACCGCCCCCTGGACCGACAGTACGTCACACCTCCGCCCCCGGCGCACGGTAGCTTTTCCCCGTGGCAGTCAAGCCACACGGCTCCGGTAAATTACATCACGTCACATACTGTCCGTTTTCAGGAGATTCACTCCGGATGCTGTTTACTATTGGTGACCTCGGGAGCGGTAAGGGATCGAGGCCGCTGGGGATGGCGAACCTCGTCCCACACTGGAGGTCCCCGTGACGACACGTGGAGTTCTGTACGTACACTCCGCCCCCCGCGCGCTGTGCCCGCACGTCGAATGGGCAGTAGCGGGCGTCCTCGGCGTGCGTGTGAATCTCGACTGGATCAGACAGCCGGCCTCGCCCGGCACCTGGCGAGCCGAATTCTCCTGGCAGGCCGAATCCGGCACCGCCTCCAAGCTGGCCTCCGCGCTGCGCGGCTGGCATCTGCTGCGCTTCGAGGTGACGGCCGAGCCGTGCCCCACCGCGGAGGGCGAGCGGTACAGCTCCACGCCCGAACTGGGCATCTTCCACGCCGTCACCGGCATCCACGGCGACATCCTCATCCCCGAGGACCGGCTGCGCGCGGCCCTGGCCCGCTCGGCCCGCGGCGAGACCGACCTCGAGGCGGAGATCGCCAAGCTCCTGGGCAAGCCCTGGGACGACGAACTGGAACCTTTCCGCTACGCGGGTGAGGGCGCCCCCGTGCGGTGGCTGCACCAGGTGGTGTAGGGGCGTCCCGCACCCCCCGGCCGCCCTGCCGTGGGGCTCATGGCTGACCAACTCTCCGTAGCAGTGCTCGGTACCGGCGTCATGGGCGCCGCGATGGCCCGCAACCTCTGCCGCGCCGCGCTGGATGTCCGCGTCTGGAACCGTACGCACGCCAGGGCCCAGCCCCTGGCCGCCGACGGCGCGCGGGTCGCCGCCACCCCCGCCGAAGCCGTGACCGGCGCCGATGTCGTCCTCACCATGCTGTAGAACGGCCCGGCCGCCGTGCAGACGATGACGGCCGCCGCCCGCGCCCTGCGCCCCGGCGGGGTCTGGCTGCAGTTGACGACCGCCGGTGTCGAGGCGGTCCCCGCGCTGGCCGAACTGGCCCGTACGTACCAACTGGTCTTCGTGGACGCGCCGGTACTCGGCACCAAGGGGCCCGCCGAGAAAGGGCAGCTCACCGTCCTGGCTGCGGGACCGCCGCAGGTGCGCGACCTGCTCGCCCCCGTCCTCGACGCGGTGGGGCAGCGCACCGTCTGGCTATCGGACGACGGCGCGTCCGCGGCCGCCACCCGCCTCAAACTGGTCTGCAACAGCTGGGTTCTGACGCTCACCCAGGGCGCCGCAGAGGCGCTGGCGCCGGCCAACGGCCTGGGCGTGGACCCGCGGGGCTTCCTGGACGCCATCGCTGGCGGCCCGCTGGACTGCGGCTACCTCCGGCTCAAGTCCGCCGCGATCCCGGACGCCGACTACACGCCCAGCTTCTCGGTCTCCACGGCGGCCAACGACGCCCGGCTCATCGTCGAGGCCGGCACCGCGGCAGGCGTACGCCTGGACGTCGCGGCAGCGGGCGCGGAACGTTTCCGGCGCGCCGGGGAACAGGGCCACGGCGCCGAGGACATGGCGGCGACGTACCTCGCGAGCTTCGACTGACGTACGCGAAGGCCCGCCCGGTATCGGGCGGGCCTTCGCGTACGCACGTATACGGCCGGATCAGAGCGAACGGAACGCCAGGACCACGTTGTGGCCGCCGAAGCCGAACGAGTTGTTGATCGCGGCGATCGTGCCCTCGGGGAGCTTGCGCGGCTCGGCACGGACCACGTCCGCCTCGACCTCCTCGTCGAGGTCGTCGAGGTTGATGGTCGGCGGAGCCGTCCGGTGGTACAGCGCGAGGACCGTGGCGACGGTCTCGATACCGCCGGCGCCGCCCAGCAGGTGGCCGGTCATCGACTTGGTCGCGGAGATCGCGACATGGTCGAGGTCGTCGCCCAGCACCTTGCGCAGCGCCTTGATCTCGGCGATGTCGCCCTGCGGGGTCGAGGTCGCGTGGGCGTTGAGGTGGACGACCTCGGACGGCTTCAGGCCCGTGTTGTCCAGCAGGTTCTGCACCGCCGCCGCGACACCGCGGCCGGTCGGCTCGGGCTGCGCGATGTGGTGGCTGTCCGCGGACAGGCCCTGGCCCAGCACCTCGCAGTACACCTTGGCGCCGCGCTTGGCCGCGTGCTCGGCGGACTCCAGGACTACGACGCCCGCGCCCTCGCCGAGGACGAACCCGTCACGGCCCTTGTCGTACGGACGCGAGGCCTTCTCGGGCTCGTCGTTGCTCTTGGACATCGCCATCATGTTGGCGAAGGCGGCGATCGGCAGCGGGTGGATGGCCGCCTCGGTGCCGCCGGCGACGACGACATCGGCCCGGCCGGTGCGGATCATCTCGACGGCGTAGCCGATCGCTTCGGCGCCGGACGCGCAGGCGCTGACCGGGGTGTGCACGCCCGCCCGGGCGTTGACCTCGAGGCCCACGTTCGCGGACGGGCCGTTCGGCATGAGCATGGGCACGGTGTGCGGGGAGACGCGGCGTACGCCCTTCTCCTTGAGCACGTCGTACTGGTCGAGCAGAGTCGTTACGCCACCGATGCCGGAGGCGATGACCGACCCCAGACGCTCGGGGGCGACCGTCTCGTCCTCGCCCGCCGGAGCGGTGAAGCCCGCGTCGGCCCACGCCTCGCGGGCCGCGATCAGCGCGAACTGCGCCGAGCGGTCCAGCCGGCGGGCCAGCGGACGGGGCAGGACGTCGCCCGGGTCGACCGCCGCCGGTGCGGCGATGCGGACCGGGAGGTCGGCGAAGCGCTCGCCCTCGAGGGGCTTCACGCCGGAGCGGCCGGCCAGCAGGCCTTCCCAGGTCGATGCGCTGTCGCCACCCAGTGGTGTGGTTGCGCCGATACCGGTGACGACCACGGTGCGATTGGTCGAGCTCACAGGAATTCTTTCTCCACGTGTAGAGGGTGCTGAATTGTCACGGCGCCACCGCCGGGTGGCGACAAACGCTCGTCAGGCTCAGGCCTTGCCGACCTGGTGCTTCTCGATGTAGCTCGCGGCGTCGCCGACGGTCTTCAGGTTCTTGACGTCCTCGTCCGGGATCTTGACGTCGAAGCGCTCTTCGGCGGCGACGACGACCTCGACCATGGACAGCGAGTCGACGTCCAGGTCGTCGGTGAAGGACTTGTCCAGCTGGACGTCCTCGACCGGGATACCGGCGATCTCGTTCACGATCTCGGCGAGACCGGCGACGATCTCTTCCTGAGTGGCGGCCATGTGGGCGCTCCTTCGATATGTATCAGAGAGGGTGTGCAACGTCCGGAAGATCCGGTGTGCCTAGGGGAGGGTAACGACCGTCGCGGCGTAGACGAGACCCGCCCCGAAGCCGATGACGAGCGCGGTGTCGCCGCTCTTCGCCTGCCCGGTCGCCAGAAGCCGCTCCATCGCGAGCGGAATCGAGGCGGCCGAGGTGTTGCCGGTGGTCTCCACATCACGGGCGACCGTGACGTGCTCCGGCAGCTTCAGAGTCTTCACCATCGAGTCGATGATCCGCATGTTTGCCTGGTGCGGGATGAAGACGTCCAGGTCATCCGAGGTGATTCCGGCCGCGTCCAGCGCCTGCTGGGCGACCTTCGCCATCTCGAACACGGCCCAGCGGAAGACCGCCTGGCCCTCCTGCGTGATGGCCGGGAACTTCGCGACCGTGCCGTTGCGGTAGTCGTCCCACGGCACCGTCTGCTTGATGGTCTCGGACTTGTCGCCCTCGGAGCCCCAGACGGTGGGGCCGATGGCCGGCTCCTTCGCCGGGCCGACGACGACCGCGCCGGCGCCGTCGCCGAACAGGAAGGCCGTCGCGCGGTCCTCCAGGTCGGTCAGGTCGGAGAGCCGCTCCACGCCGATGACCAGGACGTACTCCGCCGAGCCCTCGACCACCATGCCCTTGGCGAGGGTGAGCCCGTAACCGAAGCCTGCGCAGCCGGCGGAGATGTCGAACGCGGCGGGCTTGCCCGCACCGATCTTGTCCGCGATCTCGGTCGCGACGGCCGGGGTCTGCTTGAAGTGCGAGACGGTGGAGACGATCACGGCGCCGATCTGCTCGGGCGTGATCCCGGCGTCGGCGATCGCCTTGCCGGAAGCCTCGACGGACATCGCGGCGACGGTCTCCTCGGGGGAGGCCCAGTGCCGGGTGACGATGCCGGAGCGGGAGCGGATCCACTCGTCGGACGAGTCGATCGTCTCGAGGATCACCTCGTTGGGGACCACACGCGTCGGCCGGTAGCCGCCGACACCCATGATCCGCGCGTACGGAGCCCCCTTGCTGGGCTTGATCTTCGACATGCTCTCGGGCTCCTTAGGCGGCGGCGGAGTGCTCGGCGATGAGCGCACGAGCCGCGTCGAGGTCGTCGGGGGTCTTGAGCGCGAGCGTCTTCACCCCGGGCAGGGCGCGCTTGGCGAGGCCCGTCAGAGTGCCGCCGGGGCAGGCTTCGATGAGCGCGGTGACGCCGAGCTCCTTGAAGGTCTCCATGCACAGGTCCCAGCGGACCGGGTTGGAGACCTGGCTGACCAGGCGGGCGACGACCTCGGCGCCCGTGGTCACGATCTTGCCGTCGGCGTTCGAGACGTACGTCAGCATGGGATCGTCGACGTCCAGGTGCTGTGCGGCCTTGCCGAGTTCCGCGACCGCGGGGGCCATGTGGTGCGTGTGGAACGCGCCGGCCACCTGCAGCGGTACGACGCGGCGCACGCCCTCGGGCTTGTCCTCGGCCAGCGCCGCGAGCTGCTCCGCCGTACCGGCCGCCACGATCTGGCCGGCGCCGTTCACGTTGGCAGGGGTCAGGCCGAGCTTCTCCAGGTGCGGGACGACGTCCTCGGGCTCGCCGCCGAGCAGGGCGGACATGCCGGTCTGCGTGACCGCGGCCGCCTCGGCCATACCGAGTCCACGTGTACGTACGAACTGCAGCGCGGCCTCGTCGGTGAGCACACCGGCGTACGCGGCGGCGGTGATCTCGCCGACGCTGTGGCCGGCGACCGCACCGAACAGCTCGCCGTCACGGTCGACGGCGGTCTGCAGCGCCTCGGCGGAGAGCAGGCCGGCGGCGACCAGCAGAGGCTGGGCGACCGACGTGTCGCGGATCGCGTCCGCGTCGGCCTGTGTGCCGTAGTGGGCAAGGTCGAGCCCGATGGCGTCGGACCAGCCGGCGAGGCGGTCGGCGGCGCCGGGGAGTTCGAGCCAGGGAGTCAGGAAGCCGGGCGTCTGGGCGCCTTGGCCGGGAGCGACGAGTACGAGCACCCTCACACTCTCTCTTGTGGACGGTCCGCGGCGCCCGTGGGGACAGGGACCAAGAACCGTCGGGGGAATTGTTGGTGTCCGACAAAAGTCTAGGACTGGGGATCTCCGTCGGCCAGACGCCCCAGGATCAGGGCGATCCGCAGTGTGAAGGCGGATCGTACATCGGAGGGTGACCATCCGGTGACGTCCGTCACACGTCGGAGCCGGTAGCGCACGGTGTTGGGGTGAACGAAGAGCATCCGGGCCGCGCCCTCCAGGCTGCTCGCCTGCTCCAGATAGACACTGAGAGTCTCCAGCAGCGCCGAGCCCGCCTCTTCGAGCGGTCTGTAGATCTCCTCCACCAGCTGCTCCCGCGCAGCAGGGTCCGACGCGATCGCGCGTTCCGGCAGCAGATCGTCCGCGAGAACCGGGCGCGGAGCGTCCTGCCAGGCGGAACACGCCTTGAGGCCGGCCGCGGCGGCCTGCGCGGACTTGGTGGCCGCCAGCAGGTCCGGCACGACGGGTCCGGCGACCACCGGGCCCGCGGCGAACGGACCGATCAGCGCCTTCGCGACCTTGAGCGGGTTGTCGCTGCCGCCCGCGACCACGACCAGCCGGTCGCCCAGCACCCCGGTGAGGACCTGGAGCTTGGCGTGCCGGGCGGCCCGGCGGATCGCCTCGACGGTCAGTTCGCTGTCCCCGTCGGGGGCTGTGCCGAGGACGACCGAGACATGCTCGGGGGAGTTCCAGCCGAGGGCCGCGGCCCGGGACAGGGCGCCCTCGTCGGCCTCGCCGGACAGCACCGCGTTCACGACCAGGGACTCCAGGCGCGCGTCCCAGGCGCCGCGGGCCTCGGCCGCCTGTGCGTACACCTGGGCGGTCGCGAAGGCGATCTCCCGGGCGTACACGAGCAGCGCCTCGCGCAGAATCGACTCGTCGCCGGGCGCCGCGACCTCGTCGATCGCGGACTCCATCACCTCGATCGTGGTCCGCACCATCTCGACGGTCTGGCGCAGGGTGATCGCACGGGTCAGCTCGCGTGGAGCCGTACCGAAGACATCGGTGGAGATCGCCTGCGGGGTCTCGGGGTGCCGGAACCACTCGGTGAACGCGGCGATACCGGCCTGGGCGACCAGGCCGATCCAGGACCGGTTCTCCGGGGGCATCGCCCGGTACCAGGGCAGCGTCTCGTCCATGCGGGCGATCGCGTTCGCCGCGAGCCGGCCGGACGACTTCTCGAGCCGGCGGAGGGTCGCGGTGTGCGGATGGGCCACCACGGGGGCTGCGGGATGCTCAGGATCGGGTTGGGGCACGTGGACAAGACTGCCTTATCGGAAGGGCTGTGCGGAGTCCCGGGTCTACCGTGGCCTCCATGACGGATGTGCGACTGGATGTACGACGCAGTGGCGAGCGGTACGAGGGCGGGGACAAGACGGCGGGGATCTCCTCACGGCACGCCTTCTCCTTCGGCCACTTCTACGATCCGGACAACCTCCGCTTCGGCGCCGTACTCGCCTGCAACGAAGAGCGCCTCGAACCGGGCGCCGGCTTCGAGGAGCACCCGCACAGCCACACCGAGATCGTCACCTGGGTCGTCGAGGGCGAACTCACGCACCGCGACTCGGCCGGGCACGCCACGGTGGTCCGCGCCGGAGACGTGCAGCGGCTCAGCTCGGCGTCCGGAGTCCGGCATGAGGAGCGCAACGACGGGCCGGTTCCGCTGCGTTTCGTACAGATGTGGCTGGCGCCGCTGGAACTGGGCGGCGATCCCGCGTACGACCTCGTCCACGGCATCGCGGACAGCACCCCGTACGCCGTCCCGGCGGCGGACGCCGTGCTGCATGTCCGGCGGCTCGCGGCGGGCGAACGGACGGCCGTGCCCGAGGCGCCATGGGTGTACGCGCATGTGGTGCGGGGACCGGTCCGGCTCGGCGGCGAGCTGCTGGAGGACGGCGACTCTGCGCGCATCACGGACCGGGGGGATCTGGAGATCCTGGCCGCCGGGCCGGCCGAGGTGCTGCTCTGGGAACTCGGGTAGGCGTACGCAGGTTGCCATTGGACCCGCGATGGAGAAGGTCCAGGTGATTTCGCTGTCCGGACTCCTTTGTCAGAGCCATGCAGTACAACTGAAAGGTGACTTTAGTTTTACGGGCACGTATGTGGCAAAACTAAAGTTGTCTTTGAGTTTCACCCATCCCGCCAGAGCACCATGAGCAGGCCACGGCAGCTGTCGAGGCGTTCAACCAGCGCGTCATCATGGTCGCGCAGCGGCAGCGGCACCGCAACGACCTCTTGACCGACCGTCGGCCATCCTTGCTCAACGCCGCCTTCTCCGGGCGGCTGTAGCCCCGCCCCCACGTCACTCGGGTGGCACCCGCCGCCACCCCCCGTCGGTGACCGCCACATGGTCCAGGAAGCACAGGCCGACCGCCGCCGCGGATGCCGCAGACCTCGCCTTTCCCGCGCTCACCCTCTGGTTCTTCAGGTACGCGCGCGGTTAAGGAGTGTTGGAACTGCTTCCCGTTCTGCCAGGACAGAGCGTCCGCCACGTCGATGACCCGGCCCGTGTTCAGGTCCAGAGGCTTCTCGTGCGACATGAGCAGGCTCGCTCAACGCCTGGGCACGCCACTGGAGTTCGTCGTCCGGGTTGTCCCGCCGGATCCACGACAGCATCGCACCGACGGAAGTGAGATCCCGCACCGGCATGATGTGCGGTCCGGTCGGAGCGTCCTCCGTGAGGTGAAGGAACTCCTCGCGCTCCAGGTCGTACGCGATCTCCCACACCGCCCCCGAGCCGTGCAGCGCGCCCACCAGACTGGCCAGCCGCTGCTGGTCGTCGAGGACGTAGTGCACCGGGGCACCCTCGTGCTGCGGCACGGTGTCCAGCCCCGCGATCTCATGTCCGCTGGCCAGTTTGGCCGTGGTACGCCACATGAGCAGGCTGCCGATGGGGTAGTTCCGGCGCACCGAGTCAAGCAAGTACAGGATCTGTTGCGGGGTCCACACGAACGCCCGCTGGAACTTGGGTAAAACTATGTCGCCGGTCAGGACCCGCGAGGCGAGTGAGGTGATCGGTGCGATGGTCGGCTCGGGCGCACGCATCTGCGACGCTGACAGCGGTGACGTCCCCATCGTGTGTACCCCCTGGTCGCCGTACTTCCGTGCTAAATCAGCTATGGAAAACGATCGTAGGGGGCAGCACTGACAATCGAACCGGCCCGCGGTCTAACGGAGTCCGTCCACGAAGGTCCGCCAGGCGGGCGCTCCGAAGAGCAGGACGGGGCCGGCCGGGTTCTTGCTGTCGCGGACCGGGACCGCGCCGTGGCAGCCGTCGGCCACCTCGACGCACTCACCGCCGCTGGTGCCGCTGTACGACGACTTTCGCCAGGCCGCGCCGCCGGTCACCGTGCACTCGACGCAGTCGCCGCCGGTGTTTCCGCTGTAACTGGACTTACGCCACCGCGCGTTCTTCAGGTCGGGACCTGTCTCCATAGCGTTCCTCCATCACGCGGGTGATCAGTGCCGCCGAATCCTCGACGGAGAGGGCGGCGGCCTGCAAGTGAGCGTAACGGAGTGCGGCTTCCCGGATGGTCTCGGGGTTGGCGGTCATGTGGCCGGAGATGACGTCCTCCGTGTAGACGAGATCCGGGTCGTCCTCGAAGCGGAGGAGGTTGAACGAACCGGCCAGGCTCGCGTGTTCACCAGCCGCGAAGGGCAGCACCTGGATACGCATCCAGCGGTGACCGGTGAAGTCCAACAGGCGGGTGAGTTGCCTTCGCATGACCTCGCGGCCGCCGATCGGCCGGTACAGCGCGGCCTCGTCGAGGATCGCCCAGGCGAGCGGCGGCCGATCCCGCTGCAGGATGCGCTGGCGCTCCAGCCGTGCCGCGACCAGGCCCTCAAGATCGTCCGGCATTCCGGTGGCAAGCACCGCCCGCGCGTACTCCTCCGTCTGCAGCAGCCCGTACACCAGCTGTGCCTGGTACGTGGAGATGTACGCGGCGCGGGCCTCCATCTCCGCATATGGCTGGAACCAGGTCGGCAGCTGGCTGCGCAGGACCAGGCCGACGAGCCGCGAGAACACCCCGTCCGTACCGAGTGCCGCATCCACCCGCTCGGAGAAATCACGGGTGGGGACCTTCTTCGTGGTCTCGATCTGGCCAATCAGGGAGCCCGTGCAGAAGATGATCTCGCCCAGCTGGCCCTGCCTGAGGCCGCTGGCCTCTCTCTGGCGGCGGAGCTCCCAGCCGTAGTAGTCCAACGGGGAAGCGCTGGGGTCGAGTGACTGCACATTGGCCACGGTGGGCACCTCCGGCCTGCAATGCCTCGCGGCGTTCGTTTCGGTACATAGCCGAGCGTAATCGCTTCGTCGCACGCTGGTGGCATGAATCACACAACCGATCCGCAGGCGGCGGATGTTGCGGCGGAATACCGCACCGACTTCTCCGTGGGTGAGCACTCGGCGCGGCATCTGCGCCGCATCCTGCGCATGTACCTCACCAGCTGGGACCTGCTCGATGTGGCCGACGCGGCCGAGCTGGCGCTGACCGAGCTGATCGCGAACGTCGTAGGGCACGTCCCCGGCCGCCGCTGTCAGACGCGCATCCTGCTCCAGGCCGGCGGCGTGCGGGTCGAGGTCGCGGACGGCTGTCCTCGACTGCCCCGCCCGGCCGGCGGCGACGATCTGGCCGAGGGCGGGCGAGGGCTGCTGCTGGTCGACGCCGTTACGGACGACTGGGGCGTGGAGACCCGCCCTGACGGCGGGGGCAAGACGGTGTGGTTCGAGTGCCTGGCCGCCACGGCTGCTGATGTGCGGCGGCCGGGTCCATCACGTTCTCTCAGCGCCCGGAGGCGATTTCCGCGAGGACCGCATCGGTGAAGGCGGGCCACGTCTCGATCGCCCAGGGGCCGAACGCCCGGTCCGTGAGCGCGACGCACGCCGCGCGGGCGTCCGGGTCGACCCACAGGAACGTACCGGACTGGCCGAAGTGCCCGAAGGTCCGCGGGGAGGACGAACCGCCCGTCCAGTGCGGGGACTTGGCGTCGCGGATCTCGAAGCCGAGGCCCCAGTCGTTCGGCGACTGGTGCCCGTAGCCGGGGAGCACGCCCTTGAGGCCCGGGTGGACGACCGAGGTGGCCTCGGCGACCGTGCGGGGGTCGAGCAGGCGCGGGGCCTGGAGTTCGGCCGCGAAGCGGACGAGGTCGTCGACGGTGGAGACGGCGTCCTTGGCGGGGGAGCCGTCGAGGCTGGTGGCGACCATGCCGAGCGGCTCCAGGACCGCCTGGTGGAGATAGTCGGCGAACGGGATGTCCGTGGCCTTGGCGATGTGGTCGCCGAGGGCCTCGAAGCCGGCGTTGGAGTAGAGCCGGCGCTCGCCGGGCGGAGCCACCACGCGGTGCTCGTCGAAGGCCAGGCCGGAGGTGTGGGCGAGCAGGTGGCGGACCGTGGCGCCGTCGGGCCCGGCCGGTTCACCGAACTCGATCGCGCCCTCTTCGTACGCCACGAGCGCCGCGTAGGCGACGAGGGGCTTGGTGACCGAGGCGAGCGGGAAGCACTGCGAGGTGGGGCCGTGGCTACCGGCGACGGTCCCGTCGGCTCGTACGACGGCGGCCGCCGCGGTCGGTACCGGCCAGTTCTCGATCATCCGCAGGCTGTCCATGGGGTGAGCATACTGGGGCGTTGCCGCGTCATACAGCCTGTCTTACAGTGGCCGTATGACAGTCAAGGCGATCAGCTTCCGGCCGGACGAGGTCACGCGGCGCGAGCTGGAGGCGCTGGCAGAACAGCGTGGAGCCACGGCGTCCGACGTCATAAGGCAGGCGATCCACGAGGTCTACGTGGCCGAGCAGTACCGCCGCGCGCGGGCAGAGCTGGCCGAATGGCAGGCGGACCCGGCTTACCAGCAGGAAATCGCTGCCGTGCAGGAAGAGATGAGTGACCTGCGTGCGTGGTGACCTCTACCGGTTGCGTGCCGACAAGACCGCAGTCGGCCATGGGCGGCAGGGCGCGCGCTTCGCGGTCGTCCTGCAGACGGAACTGCTGGCCACGTCGACGCTCGTCGTGGCCCCGACGTCCACGAGTGCCCGCCCGGGGATCATCCACCCGCGCCTCGACATGGACGGCACGGCGACCGTGGTGCTCGTCGAGCAGATGACCGCCGTGGCTTCCGAAAGACTGGGCGACTTCGCGGGGCGGGTCGAGCCCGAGGAGTGGGCGGAGATCGAGCATGCGGTCAAGCTGGTGCTCGGGCTGCTCTGACGCCC
This sequence comes from Streptomyces sp. A3M-1-3, assembly GCF_024213665.1. Lineage (GTDB taxonomy): Bacteria > Actinomycetota > Actinomycetes > Streptomycetales > Streptomycetaceae > Streptomyces. The sequence continues at coordinate 76,460 of NZ_JANAVP010000024.1, read as the reverse complement.
GTACGTCTCAGGCTTGCTTGGAGTGCACTCCAAGGTTCTAGCGTGGTGGACATGACCGTGACGGGTTACACCATCAGCGAGGTCGCCGCCCTCAGCGGACTGACGGCGCACACCCTGCGCTGGTACGAGCGGATCGGCCTGATGCCGCACGTGGACCGGTCGCACACCGGCCAGCGCCGCTTCACCAACCGCGATCTGGACTGGCTCGCCTTCGTGACCAAGCTGCGGCTGACCGGGATGCCGGTGGCCGACATGGTCCGCTACGCCGAACTCGTACGCGAGGGCGAGCACACCTTCGAGGCGCGGCGGGAGCTGCTGGAGCAGACGCGGCGCGATGTGCGGGCGCGGATCGCGGAGTTGAACGACACGCTCGCCGTACTCGACTACAAGATCGACTCCTATGCCGGCGCCCGGCGGGCGTCGGAGAAAGCATGAGCCTGATGACTGACAGGAACAGCAGGATCGCGACGGTGGAACTCGGCACGGACGGCCCGCAGGTCGGCGTGCAGGGGCTCGGCTGCATGGGCATGAGTGAGTTCTACGGAGATACGGACGAGGCGGCGGCGCGCGACACCCTGGCAGCGGCGCTGGAGGCGGGGGTCACGCTCTTCGACACCGCCGACATGTACGGGAGCGGAGCCAACGAGGAGTTCCTCGCGCCGTTCGTCGCCGCGCACCGCGACGAGATCACCCTCGCCACGAAGTTCGCCATCGAGCGGACCGACGACGAGCAGGTCCGGGGCGTGCGTAACGACGCCCCGTACATCCGCCAGGCGGTGGAGGCGAGCCTGCGGCGGCTGAACGTCGAGGTCATCGACCTCTACTACATGCACCGCCGGGACCCGTCCGTGCCGCTGGCCGAGTCGGTCGGGGCGATGGCCGAACTCGTACAGCAGGGCAAGGTACGGCAGCTGGGGCTGAGCGAGGTGACGGGCGCGGAGCTGCGCGAGGCGCACGCCGTGCACCCGATCGCGGCCCTTCAGTCGGAGTGGTCGCTGTTCAGCCGCGACGTCGAGCGCAGCGCGGTGGGCGCGGCGGCGGAGCTCGGGGTGACCTTCGTGCCGTACTCGCCGCTCGGGCGCGGCTTCCTGACCGGCGCGTTCGCGGACGCCGGCAAGGACCTCTCCGAAGGCGACTTCCGGAAGTACCAGCCGCGCTTCACGGGCGACAACGCGAAGGCGAACGCGGCACTGCTGGAGCCGGTCCACAAGATCGCCGCGGCCCACGGCGCGACGGCCGCGCAGGTGGCCCTGGCGTGGGTACAGCAGCGGGCCGAGGTGCACGGGCTCACGGTGGTGCCGATCCCCGGCACTCGCAAGCGCAGTCGGCTGCTGGAGAACGTCGCCGCCACGCGGCTCACCCTGACCGCCGGTGAACTGGCGCTCCTGGAGCCGATCGCCGCCCAGGTCGCGGGCGACCGCTACCCGGACATGTCGTCCACGGCGGCGGCCCGCGAGTAACCGACGGCCCTGGCGGCCGGGGGCTACAGCTCTGCCAGTAGGTCGGCCTTCTTCGTGCTGAACTCCTCGTCCGTCAGCAGGCCGGTGCCGTGCAGCTCGCCCAGGTGGCGGATCCGCTCGGCGATGTCCGCCGGGTCGCGGCGGGCGGCCGATGCTGCGGGCAGCGCGGGCCCCCGGTCCCGTACCGCCCGCAGTACGGCCGCCGCGAACGGCAGCGACTCGTGCACCGGGCCGTAGCCGAGCCCGAACACCACGGCCGCCGGGTCCTGGTCCGCCTGCGGCGGCTGCGGCACCGTCCCAGTGCCGACGCCGTCGCGGGGGACCAGCCGCAGGTAGCCGTCGAACACGTCGGGGGAGCGCCACTCGACACCGCTGAGCGCCGACACCGGGAAACTCTGGTCGCCCGCCTTCCACTTGGCGGAGGACGCGCCCGTCCAGAACCACCGGAAGGACACGTGCGACCCGTCGAAGGACGCTTTCCCGTCGTACGCCTTGAAGTGCTGCGGAGCGGTGGGCGCCGGAATCAGGAAGCGGTCGGCGGGCGAGCCGTCCCCGGCAGCAGGCAGGGCGGCGCGCAGTTCGTCCGCGTAATACCCGGCCGGCGTCTCGCGCTCGGCGGGCAGCACCAGCCGGTACGGGTCGCAGCACTCCTTCAGCTGGCCGGCCGCGGCCTCCATCAGCGGATCGGCGCCCGCTCTCGGCACCGCGTGCAGCACAACGGTGCCCCGCTTGCCCGGGGTGAGGGTCACCGCCGCCAACGCCTCGTGGGGGATGCGGCGTTCGCCGAGCGCCTGGAACAGCTTCGGCGTGCGGATGCCCCGTTCGAAGCGGATGAGCACGGAGTCCGTGTCGAACTCCCAGGCGGCATGAACTCCGGCCAGCACATCACCCATGCGGCTCATCGTATGCGGCACGCGCTTCCGCGTCCCCCTCGTCGCCCGGCGCGATTTCCGCCCCTCCGGGCGGTCTCTACGCGCGTCAGATGCCTTCCGCGCCGTAAATTCCACTGCTGCACGCCGTGTTGGCGCTCGCGCAGCTCACCGTGCGGTACGAACCGACGCCGATGCGCGCGAAGTTGTCGAGGCTCCCGGTGTCCGGCTCGAAATAGCCGGCGTGCCCCACCGCGCCGTCCGCGGAGAGTATCCGGGCACCGAAGTCGGGGGCTACGGGATCGGCCCCGTGGCCCAGCCCGCCCACCGCCAGGTACGGCACGTCGGCGATCCAGTCGTCGGCGTCGCGCATGGCCCACACGCGAGCCCGCGTGCCCAGCTCGGCGGCGTTCTCGACCCGCATGCCCGGGCTGCCCGCGACCGCGATGTCGGTGACCCGGGAGGGCAGCTCGCGGGCGGCGACGCCGCACACCACGGAACCGTAGCTGTGGCAGAACAGGGCGACGCTCGGCTGCCCGGGCAGGGCGCCGACCATCGATCCGAGCCGCTCCGCGCCGTCCCTGGCCAGTCTGCCGATGGCCGCGTCCATGCCGAGGCCGACGGGCGCGGTGTAGTCGGCCCAGGCGATGACGGCGGTCCTGGACCGGGGGCTCGCGGTGCGCTCGGCCGCGTACAGCGACTGCGCCATGCCGACCGGCGCGGTGTAGCGGCGCTTGGTCTTCTCGAACGTCAGCAGATTGGTGTCGACTCCGGGCACGACCACGGAGACGCGTTCCGCGCGGTCGAGGTCGCCGAAGACCTCGGCGGCCCGGCCGGCCCCCGTGGGGTCGAAGGACAGGATCTGCCGGCCGCCGCGCAGGAGCGACTCGATGCGGTGCTGCCGGCGCCCGGCCTCGTGCCGTCCGGCGGGCGACAGCCGCGGGTCGCGGGTGCGCTGCTCCTCGGTCTTGCGGGCCATGACGAGTGCCCGGTGGTTCGCTCGGTATCGCAGCGTGACAGGCGCGCCTTCCAGGTTGCCGACGACCAGCGGGTGGCGGTCGGCGAGCCGGGTCCGCTGCTTTCCGCCGAGCCGGTCGAAGAAACGGTCCACCGCCTCCGGCGGCGCGAGCGGATCCGGTAGGTCGCGCCCGTCGATCGAGCCGCGCTCCCACGCCGCGAGTGCGGCCGGGCGCGGTTCGGACTCGGTCGGCTGATGGCGTACGGCCGTCCAGCCGGTCGTCGACAGCATCACGAAGACCACGGCGAGGGCGAGCAGCGCGCGCCAGGCGCTGAGTGTGGGGGAGGAGCCGAAGTAAGTCACTGCTGAACACCCTAGGAGACGCGCCGCGGCGTCTGTGCACTGGGTGAGCAAGCTCACGTATCCGGCTGCGGGATCGGGGCAATTCAGGGCACTGCGCCGAGAATTACGTCACTCTCCGTGCGCATCCGGTGTACGCCAGTTCGCCGCGAGGGCGGGTCCGAGATGGTCGAGGTAACTCTCCGTCAGACCGCGGATCGCCTCCATGCTCGCGTCCTCCCCCTGCCCCCAGAGGCGCCCCGTGACCCGCATCACGCCGCTGAACGCCGCGACGGCGACACGGGGACGCGGGTCGGTGTCCACGTCCAGACCCTCGCGCTCGGCGATCAGCCGGGCGACCTTCTCCTCCAGCTCGGCGGAGCGGCGCAGGTGTACGGCGAGCAGGGCGGGCGTCGACTCGATCAACTGGTAGGCGCGCATGTGAAGTTCGACCGGCACCACCTCGGCGATGGCCTCGCCGATGGTGTCCCACGAGCCCAGAACCGCGTTGCGCATCGCTTCGAACGGACCTTCGTGCGCCGGTCGTTCGAGCATGGAGGCGTAGAAGTGCGACTCCACCAGGTCCTGGACCGCGAAGGCGGCCTCTTCCTTGTTCGCGAAGTAGCGGAAGAACGTGCGCTGGGAGACCTCCACCGCGTCGGCGATCTCGTCGACGGTCGTCCGTTCGTACCCCTTGGTCGTAAAGAGTTCGAGCGCCACGCGCAGCAGCGCGTCGCGGGTGCGCTGCTTCTTCAGTTCGCGCAGCCCGGCCGGTGGGGCCGCTGGCTGGTCCGTCGTCACCGCATGGTCCTCTTCTCGCCACATTGGCTCGCTCACGATACCTGTGAGCAACGTGACAGTTACCGACTCATGAACCAATTTGTCAATTGTCAGTCGCTGACACTAGTCTCGGAGTATGACTAGTCAGATCACCGTCGCCGACGCGGCGCCGGAACCTCCCGTCACCGGGCCGGCCAAGGGGCTGCGCGGCCACCCCTGGCTGACGCTGTTCTCCGTCGCGATCGGCGTGATGATGGTCGCGCTCGACGGCACGATCGTGGCCATCGCCAACCCGGCCATCCAGAAAGACCTGGGCGCGTCGCTCGCCGACGTCCAGTGGATCACCAACGGCTACCTGCTCGCGCTCGCCGTCGCCCTGATCACGGCCGGAAAGCTCGGCGACCGCTTCGGCCACCGCCAGACGTTCCTGATCGGCATCGCGGGGTTCGCCCTCGCCTCCGGCGCCATCGGCATGTCCGACTCGATCTCCCTGGTGATCGCCTTCCGCGTCCTTCAGGGTCTCTTCGGCGCACTGCTGATGCCGGCCGCGCTCGGCCTGCTGCGTGCCACCTTCCCCGCCGAGAAGCTGAACATGGCCATCGGCATCTGGGGCATGGTCATCGGCGCCTCGACCGCGGGCGGCCCGATCGTCGGCGGCCTCCTCGTCGAACACGTCAGCTGGCAGTCGGTGTTCTTCATCAACGTGCCGGTCGGTGTGATCGCGCTCGTCCTCGGCCTGGTGATCCTCCGGGACCACCGCGCCGAGAAGGCGCCGCGGTCCTTCGACCTCCTGGGCATCGTGCTGCTCTCCGCCGCCATGGCGTCCCTCATCTGGGGAATCATCAAGGCCGGTGAGTCGTGGGGCTGGGGCAGCGCCAACACCTGGGGCTTCCTGGGCGGCGCGGTCCTGCTCTTCGCCCTCTTCGCCTTCTGGGAGACCAAGGTGGCGGAACCGCTCATCCCGCTGGGCATGTTCCGGTCCGTGCCGCTGTCGGCCGGTGTCGTGCTGATGGTCCTGATGGCCTTCGCCTTCATGGGCGGCCTGTTCTTCGTGACCTTCTACCTGCAGGGCGTCAAGGGCCTCAGCCCGGTCGACAGCGGATGGCACCTGCTGCCGCTGACCGCCATGATGATCGTCTCCTCGCCGCTCGCCGGCGCGCTGATCACGAAGTTCGGCCCGCGCATCCCGCTGGTCGGCGGCATGGTCTGCACGGCAGTCGCCATGTTCGGCATGGTCACCCTTTCGACGGACACCGGCACACTGGCGATGTCCCTCTGGTTCGCGCTGCTCGGCCTCGGCCTCGCGCCGGTCATGGTCGGCGCCACCGAGGTCATCGTCGGCAACGCCCCGCTGGAGCTGTCCGGTGTCGCGGGCGGTCTCCAGCAGGCCGCCATGCAGGTCGGCGGCGCGCTCGGTACGGCCGTGCTGGGCGCCGTGATGTCGGCCAAGGTCAGTGCCGACTTCGCCGGCAACTGGCAGGCGGCCGGCATCCCCGGCCCGGCCGACCCGAGGCTGGAGCAGGCCGCCGAGTTCGGCATCGTGCCGGCCGAGCTCGCCAAGGCCCCCGGCATGACCCCGGACCTGACGGACCGGATCGGCACAGTCATCCACGACACGTTCATGTCCGGTATGGGGCTGGCCTTCACAGTGGCCGGCGTGGTCGCGGTGATCGCGGCGGTCGTCGCACTGTTCACCAAGCGCGGTACGAACGCCGAGGCCGGTGCGGGCGCCGCGCACGTCTGACGGCGCCCACATCTGACGCCGCGTCCGGCGTCAACCGCGTACGTACGACAGCCCCGCCGGGCGGTTCCGGCGGGGCTGTCGCCTATCCGGGTGGAACCGGCCGGCGGGTCTTTCCCCGAGGCTCCCGCGCAGGTCAGGGTGCAGACAACTGATCCGCACGACCACGGGGGTTGATCCGTATGCGCAAGACCGTCACCGCTGCCGCATTTGTTCTGGCCGCTGCCGCCCTGCTGCCGCAGGCTGCGGCCCATGGCGCCCACGCCGCCGCCTCGCCGCCCCGGCTCGGAGCATGCGGGGCGGGCCAGCTCTGCGTCTGGGCGAAACCCGACTTCAAGGGCGCCCGGCAGACGTATGAACTGACCGGCATCGACATCGAGAGCTGTGTGGCCCTCCCGGCGGGAACCACCGCACAGGCACTCGCGAACCGCACCGGACGGCCCGTCACCACCTACCAGTCCGCCGAGTGCGCGGAGACGGGCGAGTTCGAGACGTACCCGGGGGGCGGCACCTGGCTGCCCCAGTCGCCCTATCAGGTAAGGGCGTTCAAGGTCTGGGAGAGCTGAACGGGGGTACGCGATGTCCGAGCCCACATATCGACAACCCCAGGGAGTGATGATGGCGGGCTTTGGACACACCACGCGTACGCGCAAGAACCCTCGCTCGCGAGGCCGCATGTGGTCAAGGAGCGGGCCGGACCGCGCGACGCCGGGCATCGTCGGGCTGATCTGTGCGATCGCCGGATTCTTCGTGCTGGGGATCATCCTCGGCCCGTTGGCGATCGTGTGCGGATGGCTCGGCATGGGCCGCCGCTGGAACGGCGCACAGCCGGTACCGGCGCTGGTCGCCGTCGTGCTGGGAGCGATCGACACCGTACTGGCGATCGGCTGGCCGGCCGGGGCGTCCGCCCCGACCGCCTTCTTCTAGGTCCTGCCCGACGGGCTTCTTGTGGATCCTGTCCGGCAGATCCTCTCCGGCTACACCGGCGGCCGATCCGGGGCCGCGGCTGCCTGTACGGGCAGCTGTGCGGCCCCGGTGAGCCGGCCGACCTCCGCGCGCAGCGCCTTGACCTCCTCGGTCAACGCGGCGATCGCGGCGGTCTGCCGGCGCTCCTCCACGTCGTCCCGCTCGAAGCGGGCGATGAACCAGGCGGCGATGTTGGCGGTGACCACACCGAGCAGGGCGATGCCCGAGAGCATCAGCCCGACGGCGAGCACCCGGCCGAGCCCGGTGGTCGGCGCGTGATCCCCGTACCCGACCGTCGTCATCGTCGTGAAGGACCACCACACCGCGTCGCCCAGGTTCTTGATGTTGCCGCCCGGCGCGTCCCGTTCGACGCTGAGCACCGCCAGGGAGCCGAACATCAGCAGACCCACCACCGAGCCGGCGACATACGTCGTCAGCTGTATCTGCGGAGCCATCCTGGCCCGCCGCCCGACCAGCATCAGTGTGGCGACGACACGCAGCAGCCGCAGCGGCTGGAGGAGCGGGAGCAGCACCGCGAGCAGGTCCAGCCAGTGGCTGCGTACGAAGAACCACCGGTTGGGCGTGAGCACCAGCCGTACCAGATAGTCGGCCGCGAACGCGCCCCACACCACCCACTCGGTGACCGTACAGGCGGTGCGCACCGCGGAGTTGGCGTCGGGTGCCACGATCGGCACGGCGTAGGCGATGCCGAACGCCACCGCGAGCGCCAGCAACGGCGTCTGTGTGCGCCGTTCCCACCGCATCTGTGCTGGTTGCTGCTTCATGTCCGGCATCGTAAAGCGCCGAGGGGCGGCGGGACCCGTGGGTCCCGCCGCCCCTCGCATCAGCCTTCCTGCGCTACGCGTCGCCGCCCGCCGCGCCCGGGTCGGCCGCGGCCACGTTCAGCAGCTGGTAGCGGTCGACGGCCGTCTTCAGCACCGAGCGGTCGATCTTGCCCTCCTTGGCGAGCTCGGTGAGCACCGCCAGCACGATCGACTGGGCATCGATGTGGAAGTAGCGGCGCGCCGCGCCTCGCGTGTCGGCGAAGCCGAAGCCGTCCGCACCGAGCGAGGTGTACGAGCCGGGGACCCAGCGCGAGATCTGGTCCGGTACCGAGCGCATCCAGTCCGAGACCGCCACGAAGGGACCCTCTGCGGCGGAGAGCTTCTGCGTCACGTACGGGACGCGCTGGTCCTCCTCCGGGTGGAGCAGGTTGTGTTCCTCCACCTCGACGGCCTCGCGGCGCAGCTCGTTCCAGGAGGTCGCGGACCAGACGTCCGCCTTGACGTTCCACTCCTCGGCAAGGATCCGCTGGGCCTCCACGGCCCACGGCACGGCGACACCGGACGCCATGATCTGGGCCGGGATCGCACCGGACTCGCCGGCCTTGAAGCGGTGGATGCCCTTGAGGATGCCGTCGACGTCCACGTCGTCGGGCTCGGCCGGGTGCTGGATCGGCTCGTTGTAGACGGTCAGGTAGTAGAAGACGTCCTCGGCCTCGGGGCCGTACATCCTGCGCAGACCGTCCTTGACGATGTGCGCGATCTCGTAGCCGAAGGCCGGGTCGTAGGCGATACAGCCCGGGTTGGTCGAGGCGAGCAGCTGCGAGTGGCCGTCCGCGTGCTGCAGACCCTCGCCGGTCAGCGTCGTACGTCCGGCGGTCGCGCCCAGGACGAAGCCGCGCGCGAGCTGGTCGGCCATCTGCCAGAACTGGTCGCCGGTGCGCTGGAATCCGAACATCGAGTAGAAGACGTAGACCGGGATCAGCGGCTCGCCGTGCGTCGCGTACGCCGAACCGGCGGCGATCAGCGAGGCCGTGCAGCCCGCCTCGGAGATGCCGTCGTGCAGCATCTGCCCGGTCGGCGACTCCTTGTACGCGAGCAGCAGGTCGCGGTCCACCGCTTCGTACTGCTGCCCCAGCGGGTTGTAGATCTTGGCGCTCGGGAAGAACGCGTCCATGCCGAAGGTGCGGTACTCGTCGGGGGCGATCAGCACGAAGCGCCTGCCGATCTCCTTGTCCCGCATCAGGTCCTTCAGGATGCGGACGAACGCCATGGTCGTGGCGATCGACTGCTGGCCCGAGCCCTTCCGCGCGGCCGCGTAGGTCTTCTCCTCCGGCAGCACCAGCGGCTTCGCGCGCACCACGCGGGTCGGGACGTAGCCGCCCAGGCCCTTGCGGCGGTCGTGCATGTACTGGATCTCTTCGGAGTCCCGGCCCGGGTGGTAGTACGGCGGCGCGCCGTTCTCCAGCTGCTGGTCGGTGATCGGGATGTGCAGCCGGTCGCGGAAGCGCTTGAGGTCCTCGACCGTCAGCTTCTTCATCTGGTGGGTCGCGTTGCGGCCCTCGAAGTTCGGGCCGAGCGTCCAGCCCTTGACCGTCTGCGCCAGGATGACGGTCGGCTGCCCCTTGTGGGCCTTGGCAGCCGCGTAGGCCGCGTAGACCTTCTTGTGGTCGTGACCGCCGCGGCCGAGGTGCAGGATCTGCTCGTCGGTCATGTTCGCGACCATCGCGCGCAGCCGGTGGTCACCGCCGAAGAAGTGCTCGCGGATGTACGCGCCGGTCTCGGTCGCGTACGTCTGGAACTGGCCGTCCGGCGTGGTGTTGAGCTTGTTGACCAGGACGCCGTCGCGGTCCTGCGCGAGCAGCGGGTCCCAGGTGCGGTCCCAGACCAGCTTGATGACGTTCCAGCCGGCACCGCGGAACTGTGACTCCAGCTCCTGGATGACCTTGCCGTTGCCGCGCACCGGGCCGTCGAGGCGCTGCAGGTTGCAGTTGACGACGAAGGTCAGGTTGTCGAGGCCCTCGCGGGCGGCGATGGAGAGCTGGCCGAGCGACTCGGGCTCGTCCATCTCGCCGTCGCCGAGGTACGCCCATACGTGGGACTTGGAGGTGTCGGCGATGCCGCGCGCCTCCATGTAGCGGTTCATCCGGGCCTGGTAGATCGCGCCGATCGGGCCGAGGCCCATCGAGACGGTCGGGAACTCCCAGAAGTCCGGCATCAGCCGCGGGTGCGGGTAGCTGGAGAGGCCGTACGGAGCCTTCGACTTCTCCTGGCGGAAGGCGTCGAGCTGCTGCTCGCCCAGCCGGTCCAGCAGATAGGCGCGGGCGTAGACACCGGGGGAGGCGTGTCCCTGGAAGAAGATCTGGTCGCCGCCGTCGCCCTCGTCCTTGCCCCGGAAGAAGTGGTTGAAGCCCACGTCGTAGAGGGAGGCGGAGGAGGCGAACGTGGCGATGTGGCCGCCGACGCCGATGCCGGGGCGCTGCGCACGGGAGACCATCACGGCCGCGTTCCAGCGGGTCGCGTTGAGGATCTTGCGCTCGATCTCCTCGTTGCCGGGGAAGAACGGCTCGTCCTTGGTGGCGATGGTGTTGACGTAGTCCGTGCTGCGCATCTCGGGCACGGCCACACGCTTCTCGCGTGCCCGTTCGATCAGGCGGAGCATCAGGTAACGGGCGCGCTCACGGCCGCGCTCGTCCACGGCGGCGTCGAGGGAGTCGAGCCACTCCTGCGTCTCCTCGGGATCGAAGTCCGGGACCTGGCTCGGAAGGCCGCCAATGATGATCGGATTGCGATCGGATCCGGAAGCCACGCTGTTCCTTCGCTGTCGGTTGATCTACGGGGTGTTCTGCCGGGCTATTGCTGGTGTCGCGCCGCCTCCCATCGTGTACCGCGGGGACGGAAACGTCATCTCTACCGAGAGGTAACCAGGGGCCGGTCTTGGCCAAATCGCAACCTTACGCCCAAGACGTTCATGTGGTTCGTAAAGCCGTTCGGCCCCGAACGGCGTACGGATGCGGCAGAAGGTTGCAAAGGCGCCCAAACGGTGTGGTGTGGATCACCAGAGGGCGCCCTGGCTGTGCCTGGAGTTGCGGCGACACGGCCGTAAACGTCACCGTTTCGACGGTCTCGACGGCCGGGTACTTGCGCGATCCGCCGCGCCCGTGTGGACTACGCCCAATGCTGCGCGTACGCGCGTGGCTGAAGGCAATCCCCAAAACATGATCAGGAGGCAAGCCGTGAGCGCGACCGCGGACCACGCGGAGGAGCGGACCAACCCTGCCGCGAGGCTGGGTTTCCAGCCCGAGCAGGTGGTCCAGGAGATCGGCTACGACGACGATGTCGATCAGGAGCTCCGCGAGGCCATCGAGGAACTCATTGGCACCGAGCTCGTCGACGAGGAGTACGACGATGTGGCCGATGCAGTGGTGCTGTGGTTCCGAGAGGACGACGGTGACCTGACGGACGCGCTGGTCGATGCCACCCAGCTGATCGAAGAGGGTGGGCCGGTCTGGCTGCTCACCCCCAAGACCGGCCGCGACGGGTACGTCGAACCGAGCGACATCAACGAGGCCGCACAGACCGCGGGCCTGTCCCAGACCAAGAGCGTCAACGCCGGCAAGGACTGGACCGGCAGCCGTCTGGTGACCCCCAAGGCAGCCAAGTCCGGCAAGCGCTGAGCCGCAGGCTCTGCCGTGAGCGATCAGGGCCCCCGCCGACATCCGTCGGCGGGGGCCCTGTGCGTGGCGTCGATGCGTAGGCTGGGCACCCCGAACGGCCCATTGAAGGGATACGCGACTCATGGCGATCGAGGTCGGCACCAAGGCCCCGGACTTCGAGCTCAGGGACAACCACGGCGCGACCGTGCGGCTCTCGGACTTCAAGGGTGAGAAGAACGTGGTGCTGCTCTTCTATCCGTTCGCCTTCACCGGCGTGTGCACGGGCGAACTGTGCGCCCTGCGCGACGAGCTGCCGAAGTTCGTCAACGACGACGTACAGCTGCTCGCCGTCTCCAACGACTCGATCCACACGCTGCGCGTCTTCGCCGACCAGGAGGGGCTGGACTACCCGCTGCTGTCCGACTTCTGGCCGCACGGCGAGGCCTCGCGCGCGTACGGGGTCTTCGACGAGGAGAAGGGCTGCGCGGTGCGCGGCACCTTCATCATCGACAAGGACGGCGTGGTGCGCTGGACCGTCGTCAACGGGCTGCCTGACGCCCGCGACCTGAACGCGTACGTCAAGGCGCTCGACACCCTCGCCCCCTGAACCCTCCCCACCCTCTGAACCTGCGTGAAGAGGGTGTTTAGGCCGGGAACCGGTCACTAGGATCGGCACGTTGATCCGATTACCAACGCACGACGGGGCCCATCCCCTCAAACCAATGGAGGACTCGTGGGAGTCAGCCTCAGCAAGGGCGGCAACGTCTCGCTGACCAAGGCCGCCCCCAACCTGACGGCGGTCATCGTCGGTCTGGGCTGGGACGCTCGTACCACCACCGGCGGGGACTTCGACCTCGATGCCAGCGCCATACTGACGAACGACGCGGGCAAGGTCGCCAACGACTCGAACTTCGTCTTCTTCAACAACCTGAAGAGCCCGGACGGCTCGGTCGAGCACACCGGTGACAACCTCACCGGTGAGGGCGAGGGCGACGACGAGGTCATCAAGGTGAACCTCGCCGGCGTACCTGCCGACGTTGCCAAGATCGTCTTCCCGGTCTCGATCTACGAGGCCGAGAGCCGCCAGCAGAGCTTCGGCCAGGTGCGCAACGCGTACATCCGCGTCGTGAACTCGGCGGACAACAACGAGCTGGCCCGTTACGACCTGAGCGAGGACGCCTCGACGGAGACCGCGATGGTCTTCGGCGAGCTCTACCGCAACGGGGCGGAGTGGAAGTTCCGCGCCATCGGCCAGGGCTACGCCTCGGGCCTGCGCGGCATCGCGCAGGACTTCGGCGTCAACGTCTGAGCAGGCCGCACTCCGTCCGGCGCCGCACTCCGAGTGCGGCGCCGGACGTGCCTGTTCATCCACACCGTCAGCTGGGGAGGACATAGATCATGGGCGTCACGCTCGCCAAGGGAGGCAATGTCTCCCTCTCCAAGGCCGCACCGAACCTCACCCAGGTGATGATCGGGCTCGGCTGGGACGCGCGCTCGACCACCGGGGCCGACTTCGACCTCGATGCCAGCGCGCTGCTGTGCAACGCCGGACGCGTACTGGGCGACGAGTACTTCGTCTTCTACAACAACCTCAAGAGCCCGGACGGCTCGGTCGAGCACACCGGTGACAACCTCACGGGGGAGGGCGAGGGCGACGACGAGTCGATCCTGCTGGACCTCTCCAAGGTGCCGGCCAACGTCGACAAGATCGTCTTCCCGGTCTCCATCCACGAGGCCGACAACCGAGGTCAGACGTTCGGTCAGGTCACCAACGCGTTCATCCGTGTGGTGAACCAGGCGGACGGCCAGGAACTGGCCCGCTACGACCTCTCGGAGGACGCTTCCAGCGAGACGGCGATGATCTTCGGCGAGGTCTACCGCTACGGCGGCGAGTGGAAGTTCCGGGCAGTAGGACAGGGGTACGCGTCGGGGCTCAGGGGCATCGCTCTAGACTTCGGGGTCAACGTTTCGTAAAGCCGCGCACGGCGCGGGGGAGACCCGTACACACATGATTGGGTAGCCAGTGGTTCTGAAAACCTTCGGCTGGTCGTTCGCGGTCACCGCGCTCGGTCTGGTCGCAGCGGTGTTCTACGGCGGATGGGCCGCATTTGGGATTGTGGCGATCCTGTCCGTCCTCGAGATCTCGCTGTCCTTCGACAACGCGGTGGTCAACGCCGGAATCCTGAAGAAGATGAGCGCCTTCTGGCAGAAGATCTTCCTCACCGTCGGCATTCTCATCGCCGTCTTCGGCATGCGACTGGTCTTCCCCGTCGTCATCGTCGCCGTCAGCGCCAAGATCGGCCCCATCGAGGCCGTCGACCTGGCGCTGAACGACAAGAACATGTACCAGCAGCTGGTCACGGACGCCCACCCGTCGATCGCCGCCTTCGGTGGCATGTTCCTGCTCATGATCTTCCTCGACTTCATCTTCGAGGACCGGGACATCAAGTGGCTCGGCTGGCTGGAGCGCCCGCTGGCCAAGCTCGGCAAGATCGACATGCTGTCGGCCTGCATCGCGCTGATCGTGCTGCTCGTCGCCGCGATCACCGTCGCGACCCAGGCCCACCAGCACGGTGGCGCGCATGTCGACAAGTCCGCGACCGTGATGCTCTCCGGCATCGCCGGCCTCATCACCTATCTCGTCGTCGGCGGGCTCTCCGGCTTCTTCGAGAACAAGCTCGAAGAGGAGGAGGAGCGCGAACACGAGGCCGAGGAGGAGGCCAAGAAGAGAGGCAAGCCGGTCTCGGCCGTCGTACTCGTCGGCAAGGCCGCGTTCTTCATGTTCCTCTACCTCGAGGTCCTCGACGCGTCCTTCTCCTTCGACGGCGTCATCGGCGCGTTCGCCATCACCAACGACATCGTGCTGATGGCGCTCGGCCTCGGAATCGGCGCCATGTACGTCCGGTCGCTCACGGTCTACCTGGTCCGCCAGGGCACCCTCGACGACTACGTCTACCTGGAGCACGGCGCGCACTACGCGATCGGCGCGCTCGCGGTGATCCTGCTCATCACCATCCAGTACGAGATCAGCGAGATCATCACCGGCCTCATCGGTGTGTTCCTGATCGCCTGGTCCTTCTGGTCCTCCGTCCGCCGCAACAGGCGGATCGCGGCGGAGGACGGAGGAAATTCCAGCGACAAGGAACAGGTTCCGTCCGGGGTGTGACCGGGACGGGATTGCGGAACGCTCTACGCGGGGCGGCCACACGGGCACCAGCCCGCAGGCCGCCCCGCGGCCATGTTCGCGAGCCACCTGGGGGGTGGAATGGGCTTCTGGGACGGTCTGTTTCCGAGGAGGACCGCGCAGTTCGAGTCGGGCAGCGCCTCGTCCAACGCCATCGAGTTGACCAAGCGGCACACGACGGTCTCGCTCAGCAAACAGGGGGCGGTCAGCGGCAATCTGCGCGTCAACCTGTCCTGGCAGATGAGGACCTCCGACATAGGCGGCAGGTCCCGGCAGAGCGGTCAGCTGCTGCGTCACCCGTTCAAGCTGTTCAAGCCCGAGGTGGTCCAGGCACACACCCAGGGGATGGTGAACGTCGACCTCGACATCGGCTGTCTGTACGAGCTGACGGACGGCAGCCGGGGCGTGGTGCAGCCGCTGGGCAACTTCTTCGGGAGCCTCAATGCGCCGCCGTACGTCAAGCTCAGCGGCGACGACCGGTTCGGTGCCCCGTCCGGTGAGACGATCTTCGTCAATCTCGACCATGCCGAGCAGATCAAGCGGCTGCTGGTGTTCGTCTACATCTATGACCAGACGCCCGCCTTCGACCGGACCCACGCCGTGGTGACGCTCTACCCGAGCAACGGGCCGCGCATCGAGATCGCGCTGGACGAGCGGGCACCGCAGGCCCGCTCCTGCGCGGTCGTCTCCATCGAGAACGTCAAGGGCGAGCTGATCGTCCGCCGCGAGGTGAAGTTCGTGTACGGCTTCCAGGCCGAGCTGGACCGGCTCTACGGGTGGGGGCTGCAGTGGGGCAGGGGCTACAAGACGAAGGTCTGACGGGCGCGGTCCGACAGGGCACTCAGCGCCGGAGGAACTGAGGTCCCTGCGGCGGCAGCCGGAAGTCCGGGTCGGCCGTGGGCGCCGGAATCGTGGCCGCCGGCTGCGGATAGCCGTACGCGGGCTGCGGCGAGGCCGGCTGGGGGTAGCCGTACGCGGGCTGCGGCGAGGCCGGCTGGGGGTAGCCGTACGCGGGCTGCGCCGTGGGCTGAGGGGGCACCTGCGGGTACCCGTACGCGGGCTGGGGCTGGGGCTGCGGCTGGGGCTGCGGCTGGGGCTGCGGCTGGGGCGCGGGCTCTGCGACGGCCTGGCCCTGGTCGGGAGTCGCGGACTCGCCGTCGCCCTCGTCCACCGAGATGCCGTGGTTCGTGGCCAGGCCGACCAGGCCGTTGGAATACCCCTCGCCCAGCGCGCGGAACTTCCAGCCGTCGCCGCGCCGGTACAGCTCGCCGCAGATCAGCGCGGTCTCCGCGCCGGTCTCGGGCCGTACGTCGAAATAGGCGAGCGGCTCGCCGCTGCCCTGCGCCGTGGCGTCGTAGACGAGGATGCGCAGGTCCCGTACCCGCTCGAAGGGGACATCCTCGGCGGACGCCACGATCAGTACCCGGTCCACCGCGCGTTCGAGACCGGCGAGGTCCGTCTGCACCGCGTCCGTCACGCCGTCCGCCAGACGCTTCTTCCCCAGCCGCCACACCAGCCCCGAGGGGTGGCGCGGCTGGTTGTAGAAGACGAAGTCCTCGTCGGAGCGCACCCGGCCGTCGGCGCCCACCAGCAGCGCCGAGGCGTCCACGTCCGGAACGTCCGGGCCGGGGGTCCAGCGCAGCACGGCCCTGACCGCCGTGGCGTTTACGGGGACGTTCGAGCCCTTCAGCATCGCGTGCGTCATGCCGGTCATCCTGCCTTCCCCGACACTGGAGGGACAACGCGGGGGCTCTTGTTCTCCGCGCGCGACATGGGCATGGTGCAAGCGGGTTACCTGGATTTCATGTGCTTGGGGAACTCTTGACATGCATTCGTACGTACTATTACCGGCCACGTTCGATCGGGCCGCCAAGGCAGTACGGGGAAACACATGCGTCATTTCGGGCATCTTTCGCCTGCCGTCCGTGCGGGTCTCTTCCATCAGGAGCCGTGCGACTTCACCGCCGCCTCCCCGGCCCGCATACTCGCCGCTGCCCTCGGTGCCACGCTCTACAGCCCCGCCACCCGGCCCAGGCTCGCCGACGACGTACGGAAGCAGGCCGGCCGTGGCGTCGTCTCCATGGTGCTCTGCCTGGAGGATTCCATCGACGACGCCGAAGTCGCACCCGGCGAGGAGAACCTGGTCCGGCAGTTCGCCGACCTCGACGCGCGCGACGAGGAAAGTCCGCTGCTTTTCATCCGGGTCCGTGAACCGGGCCAGATTCCGGACCTGGTGCGCAGGCTCGGCCCCTCGGTGCGGCGGCTGTCCGGATTCGTACTGCCGAAGTTCACGGAGGAGCGTGGCGTTCCGTTTCTGGAGGCGCTCGCCACGGCGGAAGCGGCGAGCGGACACCGCCTCTTCGCCATGCCCGTACTGGAATCGCCCGAGCTGCTCCATCTGGAAACCCGCCCCGAGACGCTCAGCGGAATCGCCCGCACGGTGGACAAATACCGCGAGCGGGTCCTTGCGCTCCGGCTCGGCGTCACGGACTTCTGCTCGGCGTACGGTCTGCGCAGGTCTCCGGACATGACCGCGTACGACGTCCAGATCGTCGCCGCGGTGATCGCCGATGTCGTGAACGTGCTGGGTCGGGCGGACGGTACGGGCTTCACCGTGACCGGGCCGGTGTGGGAGTACTTCCGCCTCCAGGAACGCATGTTCAAGCCCCAGCTGCGCCGCAGCCCCTTCATGGAGGGACGGGCGGAGGACCTGCGGGCCACGCTGATCGAGCACGACCTGGACGGACTGCTCAGGGAGATAGAGCTGGACCGGGCCAATGGCCTGCAGGGCAAGACCTGTATCCACCCGTCGCACGTGCTGCCCGTGCACGCACTGTCCGTCGTCAGTCACGAGGAGTTCACTGACGCGCAGGACATCCTGCGGCCCGAACGGGGCGGCGGCGGGGTGCTGCGTTCGGCGTATACGAACAAAATGAATGAAGTGAAGCCGCACCGGGCCTGGGCCGAGCGCACGCTGCTGCGGGCCGAGGTCTTCGGCGTGGCGAAGGAAGAGGTCGGCTTCGTGGAGCTGCTCACGGCCGGGCTCTCCGGCTGAATGACGAGGGAAGAGAAAGTCAAAGTGGTGGTCTGGTCGGGAACGTGGGTCGCGGAGCGCCTGGGCGTCGCGCTCGAAGGTGACGAGCGGCTGAGCGAGCTGCTGGGACTGGCCCTGCGCCGCAATCCCAAGCGGGCGCATCTGCTGGTGTCGAACGTGCTGGGCAAGCACGTGCCGCAGTCGCCCTCGGTCGTATACGACGCGGGATTCGCACTCGGCGAGCGGGTGCGGGCGCTGCTGGGCGACGCGGAGGCGGCGCGCGCGGTCGTCCTCGGCTACGCCGAGACGGCGACCGGGCTCGGCCACTCGGTCGCCGACGGGGTGGGCCTCGCGCCGTATCTGCACTCGACGCGCCGCCCGGTCGAGGGGGTAGCCCAGGCGGGCGGCTTCGAGGAGTCGCACTCCCACGCGACTTCGCACCTGCTCCTGCCCGAGGACCCGCGCCTGCTGGCCGGCGACGGCACGCTGGTCCTGGTGGACGACGAGTTCTCCACCGGCAACACGGTGCTGAACACGATCCGCGCCCTGCACGAGCGCTACCCGCGCAAGCGGTACGTAGTGGTCGCCCTGGTGGACATGCGCTCGCCGGCGGACGTGGCCCGGATGGAGGCGCTCGCCGGGGAGCTGACGGCCCAGATCGACCTGATAGCCCTTGCCCGAGGAACGGTCCGGCTCCCGGCGGGCGTACTGGAGAAGGGCCAACGACTGGTCGCGCAACAGGAAGCGACGTCAGCGCCGACCGTCGGGGCACTGTCCGAGGTCCCAGAGGCCCCGGCACCCGCCGGTTCGGCCGGGGCCGGGGCGGTGGTCCAGGCCGTCGGCCCGGCCGACGGGCCTGGGGCTCCCGGGGCGGTGGCAGCGACGGCGGTTCCGGCCGATGGGCCGGCCGACGTGCCAGGGGGTCCTGCCATCAGCGGTTCGTCCCGTGCCGCGGGGGTGGCCCCGACGGCGGTTCCGGCCGACGTGCCAGGGGCTCCCGCCGTCAGCGGTTCGTCCCGTGCCGCGGGGGTGGCCCCGACGGCGGTTCCGGCCGATGGGCCGGGGGGTCCTGGCGCCGGCGAGGGTTCGGCCCGGGTCGGGGGACCGGCGGGCGGTCGGGAGGCGGTCGTTGCTGCCGGCGGGTGCGTCCGGGTGGCGCTCGGGTGGCCCGGTGGGGTGCCCGATGGGGGGCGGCACGGGTTTACGCCCGCGCACCGCGCGGCGCTGGAGGCCGCGCTGCCGGGCATGGCGGCGCGGATCGCCGACGCGCTCTGCGCGCCGGACGCCCCGCACGCCGAACGCGTCCTCGTCCTCGGCTTCGAGGAGCTGATGTACGCCCCGCTCAGGCTGGCGCGCGCCCTGGAGGACGCCGGCGCCGCGCCCGAGGTGCGGTACTCGACCACCACCCGGTCGCCCGTCCTCGCCGTGGACGACCCCGGGTACGCGATACGCAGCCGGATCGTCTTCCCCGCCCACGACGCCCCGGCCGACGGCCCCGGCGAGCGGTACGCCTACAACGTCGCGGGCGCCGGCTTCGACGCGATCGTCGCCGTCGTCGACTCCGCCGCCGACACCCCCGAACTGCACGCCCCCGACGGCCTGCTGGCCCAGCTCGCCGCCCACGCCCCGCGCGTGGTGCTGGCCGTCGTCCCCACATACGTACCAGCGCACGCCCCTCAACGGCAGGAGCCGTCCATGCCCGAGCCCCTGCGCGGCCCCGCGTTCTCCTCGTACGCCCCGGACGAGGTCGGCTGGCTGCTCCAGGACCTCTCCGACGTGGAGCTGGAAGCCCCCACCGAGGAACGCGAGGAGGCGATCCAGGCGGGTGGTGCGCACTACGCCGAGTCGCTGCCCGTCGAGTACCAGCCGACCGCCGCGTACCAGGAGCTGTTCCACGACGCGCTGGACGCCTCCGCGGCCAGGATCGCCCGCGCTGTCGGCGCCGTCACCGAAACCGTGCTCGCCGAGCGGTCGCCCCATCCCGTGCTGGTCTCCCTCGCCCGCGCCGGCACACCCGTCGGCGTACTGATGCGCCGCTGGGCGCAGTACCGGTACGGCCTGGACCTGCCGCACTACGCGGTGTCCATCGTGCGCGGCCGCGGCATAGACACCAACGCGATGCGCTGGCTCGCCGCCCACCACGACCCGGCCGACGTCGTGTTCGTCGACGGCTGGACCGGCAAGGGAGCGATCACGCGCGAACTGGCAGACGCGCTGGCCGAGTTCGAGGGCTTCGACCCGGAGATCGCAGTCCTCGCCGACCCGGGCGGCTGCGTCCGTACGTACGGGACGCGCGAGGACTTCCTCATCCCGTCCGCGTGCCTCAACTCGACCGTGTCCGGGCTGATATCGCGTACTGTCCTGCGCGCCGACCTCGTCGGTCCGGACGACTTCCACGGCGCGAAGTTCTACCGCGAGCTGGCCGGCGCCGATGTCTCGGGACACTTCCTGGACACCGTCGCGGCCCGCTTCGACGAGGTCGCGGACGCGGTGGACGCCGACGTTAAGGAGCTGCTCGCGGCGGACCGCGCGCCCACCTGGGAGGGCTGGGCGGCCGTCGAGCGGATCAGCGAGGAGTACGGCATCCACGACGTGAACCTCGTAAAGCCGGGCGTCGGCGAGACGACCCGTGTCCTGCTGCGCCGCGTCCCCTGGAGGATCCTCGCCAAGCGCGGAGCCGGCGGCGACCTCGACCATGTGCGGCTGCTCGCCGAGCAGCGCGGCGTACCGGTCGAGGAGGTCGACGAACTCCCGTACACCTGCGTCGGATTGATCCACCCGCAGTACACGCGCGGCGCGACGGGCGCGGACGGCAAGGCGGTGGCTGCCAAGTGAGCATCCTCATTGCCAGCGACCTCGACCGTACGCTGATCTATTCGGCCGCCGCGCTCGGCCTGACCATGCCCGACGCGGAGGCCCCGCGCCTGCTCTGCGTCGAGGTGCACGAGCGCAAGCCGCTGTCGTACATGACGGAGAGCGCGGTGGCGCTGCTCACCGAGCTCACCGCCGACACCCTGTTCGTACCGACGACGACCCGCACCCGCAAGCAGTACCAGCGCATCCGGCTGCCCGGCACCGCCCCGAAGTACGCGATCTGCGCGAACGGCGGGCATCTCCTCGTCGACGGCGTCTCCGACCACGACTGGCGGGCCCAGGTGGCCGGGACCCTGGCCGACGAGTGCGCCCCGCTGGAGGAGATCCGCGCCCATCTGGCCGCCGTGGCCGACCCGGCCTGGCTGCGCAAGGAGCGGGTCGCCGAAGACCTCTTCGCCTACCTCGTCGTCGAGCGCGCGCTGCTGCCCGAGGACTGGGTCAAGGAGCTGGGCGCGTGGGCGGAGTGCCGCGGCTGGACCGTGTCCCTGCAGGGCCGCAAGATCTACGCCGTACCGAAGCCGCTCACCAAGAGCGCGGCAGTAGGGGAGGTCGCGCGCCGCACCGGTGCCACGCTCACCCTCGCCGCGGGCGACTCGCTCCTCGACGCGGATCTGCTGCTGGCCGCGGACCGCGGCTGGCGGCCCGGGCACGGGGAGCTGGCGGAGGCCGGCTGGAGCGCGCCGCACCTCACCGTGCTGCCGCAGCAGGGCGTGGCGGCGGGGGAGGAGATCCTGCGGGAGTTCGGCCGCGCCGCGGCCGTGGGCCGGTCCTGACCTTGGTATCAGTGGTCGAAACCTTGGTATCAGAGGGGTCGGACCCGCCCGACCCCTCTGACCCCTCCGACAGGGAGCGCGACGCACGATGAGCAAGGGCAACACCACCAAGATCACCGACGAGCTGTACGCGTATATGCTCGCCCACAATCCGCCGCTGAGCGCCGTCCAGCGTGAGCTCGTCGAGACGACGTACGCCGAGCTGCCCGAGCACGCCGGCATGACGTCGGCGGAGGAGCAGGGTCCGCTGCTGGCCTTCCTCGTCCGCCTGACGGGCGCGAGGCACATCGTGGAGGTGGGCACGTTCACCGGCTTCTCCGCGCTGGCGATGGCCGAGGCGCTGCCGGCCGACGGCAGGCTGATCGCCTGTGACGTGTCGGAGGAGTGGACGGCGTACGGACTCGAGGCGTGGGCGAAGGCAGGCGTGGCGGACCGCATCGACCTGCGCATCGCGCCCGCGCTGGAGACCCTGCGGACCATGCCGGCCGAGCCGCACATCGATATGGCGTACCTGGACGCGGACAAGAGCAGCTACATCGCGTACTGGGACGAGTTGGTGCCGCGGATGAGGCAGGGTGGCCTGATCGTCACGGACAACGTGCTGTTCCACGGCGCGGTGACCGATGCGGGTGCCGCCGGGGCCGCGGCGGCGATCAAGGAGTTCAACGAGCACGTGGTGTCGGACGGGCGCATGGACAGCGTGATGCTGACGGTCGCGGACGGCCTGACCCTCTCCCGCAAGCGGTAGCGCGCCGCCTGGCGGCGGGACTCAGCCGCAGCAGCCGCCTCCGCAGCAGCCGCCCCCGCCACCTCCGCCGCCCTGGGCGGCCGCGGGCGCCGCTGACCGGCTTCCGCCGACGGCGACGGCCGACAGCAGCTTGACCGTGTCGTCATGACCGCCGGGGCACGCGGCGGGCGCGGAGGACTCGGCCATCGGGCGGCTGAGCTCAAAGGTGTCGTCGCAGGTCCGGCAGCGGTATTCGTAACGAGGCATGGGCCAAGGCTATCCGCTCGGGGGTCGGGCCTACGCGGACGTCAGCCACTTCCTCCTGGCCGCGGATCCGGCCAGCTCCCGTTCCCGCTGCTCGCGAGCTGCCCGGTCGGGGTGGCGGGCCTGCCAGTACGGATTGTCGTGCGGCAGGGCGCTGCCGACGCGTCCGTACATCCCGAAGAACATCAGCATCACGCCGACCACGAAGCTGAACAGCACGTTCTGGATCCTGAAGGCCAGGAAGTTGAAGTCCGTCTCCAGCAGCGCCATGTTGACGAAGCCGCTCAGGATGAAGGCGATGCCGAGGATCATGTTCAGGCTCGAGGCGAAGTTGCCGCCGATGACCATGCCGACGAAGAGCAGCAGGCCGACGCAGATGGAGAGCACGCTCAGCGCGCCGTTGGTGTTCAGCCCCGCGACCGTGTCACCGCCGGTGTCGAAGAAGCCGATCCTGTCGACCAGCCCGAGGATGCCGAACGCGAGCAGCACCAGGCCCATCAGGCCCGCGCCCACCCGGTAGAACTTGCTGAGGCGGTGATCGACGGGCAGATGCTCGTCGAGGTGAATGCGGCGCCGGGGGTGGGAGTGGAGTACCTGACCGGCCATCTCGGCCTCCTTGCTCAGCGCGTCAGCCGTACGGACCACGTCTCTTCAGGATCCGCCTGCCCCCCCGCGCGCGACAAGTCAGCTCCCGCTCAGCTCCCGCTCAGCTCCCCGAACCCCGCTCCTCACGGATCTCGGCCACCACCCGGGCCGTGGTCCGCCGGACGGCCTCCGTCTCGGTCAGGAAGTGCCAGTAGTCGGGGTGGCGGCCCTCCAGGCCGGCGATCGCACGCTCCAGCCGCGCCACGCCGTCGTCGAGGGGGCGGGCGTGCCGCGGGTCCGGGGTGTTGCGGCCGGCCATCGCCAGCCGCTGGGCGTCCCGGATCGCGAAGCGTGTGCGCTGGATCTCCTGCTGCGGATCCTTCGACACGGCGTTGAGGCGCTGCAGCCTGTCGCCGGCCGCGGAGACCGCCTCGTCGGTGGAGTTCAGCAGTGCCCTGACCGTACTGAGCAGGGAGGTCGCATCCGCCCAGCGCTGCTCCTCGCGCGCCTTACCGGCCTCGCGCAGCTTTTCCTCGGCCTGCCGTACGGCGTTGGCCGCCTGCTCCGGCACCGGCTGCAGGTCCTGCCAGCAGGCGGCGGTGAAGCGGCGGCGCAGCTCGCTCAGTACGGGATCGACCTTGCCGGACCGGGTGGTGAGGGCTTGCGCGCGCGTCCTCAGCGAGACGAGCCGGCGGTCGATCTCGGCGGCGCGCTCGGGAAGCCGCTCGGCTTCGGTCCGTACGGCTTCCGCGTCACGCACTACGCGGTCGGCGCGCTGGATGGTCTCCTGTACGCCGTGCTGGCCCGCTCCCTGGTTGAGCTTGGTCAGGTCGGGGGCGAGGGCGGCCAGCCGCGCGGCCAGATCGTCCGCTCTCATTCCGGATTGGCGCACCGAATCGAGAGCATTGCTCGCGGCGAGGAGCGCCTGTCGAGCCCGCTCGACCGCCGGAGCGAGCCGGGCGAGCTGCGTTTCGGCCTTGTCCAGCAGCGGCCCCAGCCCCTGCGTAAAGCGGTCCAGCTCCCCCTTGACCCGTACCAACTCGTCCTTGGCCCGGTCCAGCTCCGCCCGAGCGCGGACGGCGACCGAAGCCTCCAGGTCGTCCCGGTCCAGATCATGCGCGTCGACGGCGGTGATGTACCCATGGCTCACCTCGTCGATCCGGCGCCCCAGCGCGGCGAAGTCCTCCACGGCCCTACGTGCCCCGGGCGAACTGTCCACGGCAGTGATCGTCTCGATCGAGATCCGCAGATCCCGCTGCGCCGTGTCCAGCTCGTAGAAGGCGGCGGCCGCGGCATCCTTCGCGGCCTGCGCTTCGGCCCGTCGGCTGTCGTCCCGCCCGCCGAACCAGCGCCGCGTACCCCCGCCGGCGACGGCCAGTGGGAGGACGGCCGACAGCGCCACCGGCAGCAGCATCAGCGCAACGACACCCCGGACAGCACCCACTTTCGTGTACGGCTGCGCGCGTCTGGCCGTCACAATCCCTCTCCCGTGCTGTGTCCGCCCTGCCCGGTTCATTCTCCCACCAGGTAAGGACGAACACACGGGCCGGTTAGTTCGCGCTTCGCACCGTTACTTCCCCGCTGTCGCTCCGGGCCGTGACCACGTGCGCACTGCTCTCGCTGCGGTCGACCTTTACATCGACGTCCCCGTTCTCGCTCTCGGCCGTCACCTTGTAAGCGGCCCGGGGCAGCTCGACGGTCACATCCCCGTTGTCGGAACGGATCGTGAGTTTGTTGTCGAACCCGGACGCGACGACGGCCCCGTTGTCGTCCTCCACCTTCACCACGACCCCGCGGGGCACCTTGATCCGGTGCTTGACGGCGCAGTCACTGACCAGCGCGTCGCACTCGGTCCGCAGCTTGAGCGTGCCCCCGTCGAGCCCCCACGTCACCTTGGGATCCTCCCCGAGCGCGGTCCACCCGCTGAACCACCGGGTCACCTCCAGCTCCTTCACATCGGCGGGAGCGATCTCGATGTCGGAGCCGTCCGAATCGACGGTCAGCGTCTTGCCGCTCAGCGCGAACGCGCGGGTCTCCGGCTTCTCGTCGTCGGACACGGCGGAACCGGAACCACACCCGGTCATGACCAGCGCGGCAGCCAGGGCCCCGCCGGCGGCGAGGAACGTACGAGTGCGGAGAGCCATGCTGATCCCCCAAGATCATCGACGGGCACCACGGCCATCTGCCGAGCCCACCAACGACCCTACGAACACCCCCCGCCAACCAGCATCCGGCCGCCCACCGAATCCGGGGTGGGGCTACCCCCCGCCCGTCCGACGGTGCGTCAGGGGCGCTGATGCAATGTAGGCTGTCCACTCATCCACGGGTGCGTAGCTCAGGGGTAGAGCGCTGCTCTTACAAAGCAGATGTCGGCGGTTCGAAACCGTCCGCGCCCACCGCGTTAAGTAGCAGGTGAGAGCCTGCTTCGGCCCCCCGGTCATGATCGACTGGGGGGCCGTTTTCATGATCGATGCCACATGGATGCCACATCCCCACCGGACAGCCCTGAGATCGTCACTCAATCGAGGGACGGACTCGCTGCCCTGAGCACGTAGAGCGCAGTCCATGGGAGGGGCCGGTCGTCCCCACGCGTGCCTGTCTGTAAGCACTTGGAAGAAGTGCTTATAAACAGCAGCCGGGGCCGGGTGCTACTGGCCGCAGACGGTGCAGGGCCACGTCGTCTGCGAGGTGCAGTTGCCCCAGTCGTCGTACACGTAGACCGTCGTCCAGCGGCTGACCGCCCGCCGCGGCCCGCTCAGGGCCCTCGTCGCCGTCGAGCACTCGATCATCACCGCGATCTGGCACATGCTCACCGACAACGTCGCCTACCACGAACTCGGCGGCACCTACAACGCGACCCCGAACGCGCCACCCGCCGGGCCATCACCCAGCTCAACCAGCTCGGCTACACCGTCACCGTCAACCCGAGGGAGACCGCCGCCTGACAGTCCCGGACACGGGACACCCGGCAGCCCTCAACAGCCACCGGGCACCCAGCCCTGCCCACACCCACCCTGACCTGCTGTTATTTACGCGTCAGAGGCCATGTAAGGGGCCCACTGTGCGGGGGCTCCGGCCGTTCGCGTACCTGCGCGACGCCTGGTGCAACTTGTACGAATCGGGTAGAGACTCACAGGTAGCACTGACCGGTAGCCACACCGGCGCCGGCCCCTGACATCGACGCAGCGGCGAGGTGAGCCCCCTCATGTCCGCACCATCCGAGACCTCCAAGCCCGACGAGACCTCCAGGCCCCACGAGCCCTCCGCGAGCTCAGCAAGCCCAGCCGGCACCGGACCCAAGGTGACCGAGCGGGAAGCCCGCCAGGTGGCCGAGGCCGCCCGCGAGCAGGACTGGCGGAAGCCCAGCTTCGCCAAGGAACTCTTCCTCGGCCGCTTTCGCCTGGACCTCATCCATCCCCACCCGATGCCGACAGGCGAGGACGCCCGGCGCGGTGAGGAGTTCCTCGCCAAGCTTCGCGACTTCTGCGAGACGAAGATCGACAGCGCCCGCATCGAGCGCGAGGCGCGGATCCCCGACGAGACGATCGACGGGATCAAGGATCTCGGCGCGCTCGGCATGAAGATCGACATCAAGTACGGCGGGCTCGGCCTCACCCAGGTGTACTACAACAAGGCGCTCGCCCTGGTCGGCTCGGTCAGCCCAGCCCTGGGCGCCCTCCTCTCCGCCCATCAGTCCATCGGCGTACCGCAGCCGCTGAAGATGTTCGGCACCCAGGAGCAGAAGGACGAGTTCCTGCCCCGCTGCGCCCGGACCGACATCAGCGCCTTCCTGCTCACCGAGCCGGACGTCGGCTCCGACCCGGCCCGCCTCGCCACGAGCGCGGTCCCGGACGGGGACGACTACATCGTCGACGGCGTGAAGCTGTGGACGACGAACGGCGTCGTCGCCGACCTGCTCGTCGTCATGGCCCGCGTCCCCAGGTCCGAGGGCCACAAGGGCGGCATCACGGCGTTCGTCGTCGAAGCCGCCTCGCCCGGCATCACCGTCGAGAACCGCAACGCCTTCATGGGCCTGCGCGGCCTGGAGAACGGCGTCACCCGCTTCCACCAGGTCCGGGTCCCCGCGGCCAACCGCATCGGCCCCGAGGGCGCCGGCCTCAAGATCGCACTGACCACGCTCAACACCGGCCGCCTCTCACTGCCCGCGATGTGCGTCGGCGCGGGCAAGTGGTGTCTGAAGATCGCCCGTGAGTGGTCGTCCGTACGCGAGCAGTGGGGCAGGCCGGTCGCCCAGCACGAAGCCGTCGGATCCAAGATCGCCTTCATCGCCGCGACCACGTTCGCACTCGAAGCGGTCGTGGACCTGAGCTCCCAGATGGCCGACGAGGACCGCAACGACATCCGCATCGAGGCCGCCCTCGCCAAGCTGTACGGCAGTGAGATGGGCTGCCTGATGGCCGACGAACTGGTCCAGATCCGCGGCGGCCGCGGTTTCGAGACCGCGGAATCGCTCGCGGCCCGCGGCGAACGGGCCGTCCCCGCCGAGCAGATCCTGCGCGACCTGCGTATCAACCGCATCTTCGAGGGCTCGACGGAGATCATGCATCTCCTCATCGCCCGCGAGGCCGTGGATGCCCACCTCGCGGTGGCCGGCGATCTCATCGATCCCGACAAGTCCCTCTCCGACAAGGCGAAGGCGGGGGCGAACGCCGCGGGGTTCTACGCCAAGTGGCTGCCCAAGCTCGTCGCCGGGCCCGGCCAACTCCCACGCACGTACGCAGAGTTCCACCCCGCCGGCCACCCCGATCTGTCCGCCCACCTCCGCGTCGTCGAGCGCGGAGCCCGCAAGCTTGCCCGCTCCACCTTCTACGCCATGTCGCGCTGGCAGGGGCGGATGGAGACCAAACAGGGTTTCCTGGGCCGGATCGTCGACATCGGCGCCGAACTCTTCGCCATGAGCGCGGCCTGCGTACGCGCCGAACACCTGCGCACCACCGGCGAACACGGACGCGAGGCGTACCAACTCGCCGACGCGTTCTGCCGCCAGTCCCGCATCCGCGTCGACGAACTCTTCGCCCGCCTGTGGACCAACACCGACGACCTTGACCGCAAGGTCGTCGACGGCGTCCTGTCCGGTACGTACACCTGGCTGGAGGAGGGCGTCCTCGACCCCTCGGGCGACGGCCCCTGGATCGCGGACGCGACCCCCGGCCCCTCCAAGCGGGACAACGTCCACCGTCCGATCCGCTGAACCGCACCAAGCCGTGACCGCCGTCCCGCTCAGGGGCGGCGGTCACGGCTTGCGTGCCCAACACCACCTGCGGCTAAGGTGCATCCGCCACGCACCGAGGGGGAACCACCATGTCTGCCGCACCGCCGCCGGGCCCGCACCCGTACCACCCGTACCACCCGTACGCCGCCCAGCCGCACGCCCAGCCCGGCCCGTACCCGGCGCCCTGGGGAGCGGTCCCCGCCCCCGTTCCGGTCTGCCGTATCTGCGGGTCCATGCCGGTGTCCCCGGCGGCCGTACGCGGTCACCAGGGATTCATCGTCATCATGCGCTTCCTCAAGGCCGAGGGCCCGTTCTGCAGAACCTGCGGCATCGCCACCTACCGCAAGATGACCGCCGACACCCTGGTCCAGGGGTGGTGGGGGGCGCTCTCCGCCCTCATCACCCCGTTCACCCTGCTGGCGAACCTCTTCGCCCGCGCCGCCTTCCGCAAACTGCCCCAGCCGTACGGCGGTTGGCGCCCGCCCCTCGACCCCGGAAAGCCCGTGCCACTGCGCCCCCAGGGGCTGCTGTTCCTCATTCCGCTGGGGCTGGTCCTCACGGCGGTGACCGCCCTGATCGCGGTGGGTGTGGTCGTGGGCAGCGACTCGGAGTCGACCGGTTTCACGGCCGGCGACTGCGTACGCAACAACGCCGACTGGCCCGACCAGGATCTGGAACGTGTCGGCTGCGATACGACGGGTGAGCGCTACGAAGTCGCCCGCCACGAGGACTGCGGCCCCACCGACTACCTCATGCGCCTGGAGTACAGCGCTGACGGGGCGACGTCGTACTGCCTCAAGCACCGCTCCGGAGGGGGCGCCGTGTCCATCCCCTGAACGGTTGCGGCCACAATGGAGGGCATGAGCGACAGTCCAGCCCCCCTCGCCGACCCGCACCTCACCTTCGACGCCGCCGAAGGCCGCCGGGACATCGTCATCCTCGGCTCCACCGGGTCCATCGGCACCCAGGCCATCGACCTGGTGCTGCGCAACCCCGGCCGCTTCCGGGTCACCGGGCTCTCGGCGGCCGGCGGCCGGGTCGGACTGCTCGCCGAGCAGGCCCGGCAGCTGCGCGTACGTACGGTCGCAGTCGCCCGCGAGGACGTGGTCCCCGCCCTGCGCGAGGCACTGAAGGCCCAGTACGGAAACGAACCCGCGCCCGAGATCCTGGCCGGCCCCGACGCCGCCACCGCGCTCGCCGCGAGCGACTGCCACACCGTACTGAACGGCATCACCGGCTCGATCGGCCTGGCACCCACCCTCGCCGCCCTCGAAGCCGGCCGCACCCTCGCCCTCGCCAACAAGGAGTCGCTCATCGTCGGCGGCCCGCTCGTCAAGGCGCTCGCCAAGCCCGGCCAGATCATCCCGGTCGACTCCGAGCACGCCGCACTCTTCCAGGCCCTCGCCGCCGGCAACCGCGCCGACGTCCGCAAGCTGGTCGTCACCGCCTCCGGCGGCCCCTTCCGCGGCCGTACGAAGGCGGAGCTGGCCCACGTCACGCCGGAGGACGCCCTCGTGCATCCCACCTGGGCGATGGGCCCGATGATCACCATCAACTCCGCGACCCTGGTCAACAAGGGGCTGGAGGTCATCGAGGCGCACCTGCTCTACGACATCCCGTTCGAGCGAATCGAGGTCGTCGTCCACCCTCAGTCCTATGTCCACTCGATGGTGGAATTCACCGACGGCTCGACGCTCGCGCAGGCCACGCCGCCCGACATGCGCGGCCCCATCGCCATCGGCCTCGGCTGGCCGGAAAGGGTCCCCGGCGCCGCCCCCGCCTTCGACTGGTCAAAGGCGTCGACCTGGGAGTTCTTCCCGCTCGACACGGACGCCTTCCCGTCCGTCGGACTCGCCCGGCTCGTGGGCCACCTGGGCGGCACCGCTCCCGCGGTGTTCAATGCGGCGAACGAGGAGTGCGTGGACGCTTTTCTCGGCGGCCGGCTGCCGTTCAACGGAATCGTGGATACGGTCGCCGCAGTGGTCGCGGACCACGGCACCCCCCGTACGGGAACTTCCCTCACCGTCGAGGACGTCATGGAAGCAGAGACCTGGGCACGGGCCAGGGCCCGTGAACTGGCAGCTAAGGCAACAGCGGAGGCTCGCGCATGACGATTCTGATGACGGTCCTCGGCGTAGTCGTCTTCGCGATCGGCCTGCTCTTCTCCATCGCGTGGCACGAGCTGGGACACTTGTCGACGGCCAAGCTCTTCGGCATCCGCGTGCCGCAGTACATGGTCGGCTTCGGCCCGACCCTCTGGTCACGGCACAAGGGTGAGACGGAGTACGGGATCAAGGCGATCCCGATGGGCGGCTACATCCGCATGATCGGGATGTTCCCGCCCGGCGACGACGGCAAGGTCACTGCCCGCTCGACCTCGCCCTGGCGCTCGATGATCGAGGACGCGCGCTCGGCCGCGTTCGAGGAGCTGAAGCCCGGCGACGAGACCCGGCTGTTCTACACGCGCAAGCCGTGGAAGCGCGTGATCGTGATGTTCGCTGGCCCGTTCATGAATCTGATCCTCGCGGTGGCGATCTTCCTCAGCGTGATGATGACCTTCGGCATCAACACCCAGACCACCACCGTCGGCAAGGTCTCCGACTGCGTCATCCAGCAGAGCGAGAACCGCGACACCTGCAAGCCGACCGACCAGGCCGCCCCCGCCAAGGCCGCGGGCCTCAAGGCGGGCGACAAGATCGTCGCGTTCAACGGTGACCGGACCGAGGACTGGGCCACGCTGCAGAAGCACATCCGCGAGACCGTCGGCCCCGCCACGATCACCGTCGAGCGCGCCGGACAGCAGCTGGAGCTGAAGGCCAATCTCATAGAGAACCAGGTCAGCAAGATAGACGGCGAGGGCGGCTCCATCGAGGGCCAGTACGTCGTCGCCGGCTTCCTCGGCTTCAGCCCGGCCAGCGGCATCGTCGAGCAGTCCTTCGGCCAGTCCGTGGACCGCATGGGCGACATGATGCAGACCGGTGTCGAGTCACTGATCGCCCTCCCGTCCAAGGTCCCCGACCTGTGGGACGCGGCCTTCGGCGACGGCGAGCGCAAGCAGGACTCCCCGATGGGCGTGGTCGGCGCGGCCCGGGTCAGCGGCGACATCGTCAACCTGGACATCCCACCGGAGAACCAGGTCGCGATGTTCCTGTTCCTGGTCGCGGGCTTCAACCTCTCGCTGTTCCTGTTCAACATGCTGCCGCTGCTCCCGCTCGACGGCGGGCACATCGCGGGAGCGATGTGGGAGTCGGTACGCCGCCACCTGGCCCGCCTCTTCAGACGCCCGGACCCGGGCCCGTTCGACGTGGCAAAGCTGATGCCGGTCGCCTATGTGGTGGCAGGAGTCTTCGTCTGCTTCACGCTCCTGGTCCTGGTCGCCGATGTCGTCAACCCGGTGCGGATCTCATAGCCGGAGAATTCGGCACAAAATGGAACCGATGCATGTCTTCCTGTCACCCCCAGTGGTGACGTGCATCGTTCCTGACAGGTCCGCCCGCCATTGGGTGGACTTCCAGGCGGGGTGCACAGCAGCCGCACGCCGTGCCGTAACCTCGAAGACTGGAGCCCGCCGATCTCGGGACCTTGATCCACACTTGGGGTTGCACAGCAGATGACTGCAATTTCTCTCGGAATGCCGGCCATTCCGACGAAGCTCGCGGACCGAAGGGTCAGCCGGAAGATCCAGGTCGGCACGGTGGCCGTCGGTGGGGACGCGCCCGTGTCGGTGCAGTCGATGACCACCACCCGGACCTCCGACATCGGTGCCACGCTGCAGCAGATCGCCGAGCTGACGGCGTCGGGCTGCCAGATCGTACGGGTCGCCTGTCCGACCCAGGACGACGCGGACGCGCTCGCCACCATTGCCAGGAAGTCCCAGATCCCGGTGATCGCGGACATCCACTTCCAGCCGAAGTACGTCTTCGCGGCGATCGACGCGGGCTGCGCGGCGGTCCGGGTCAACCCGGGCAACATCAAGCAGTTCGACGACAAGGTCAAGGAGATCGCCAAGGCGGCCTCCGCCACCGGTACGCCGATCCGGATCGGCGTCAACGCCGGCTCCCTGGACGCGCGGCTGCTGCAGAAGTACGGCAAGGCGACGCCCGAGGCGCTGGTCGAGTCGGCGCTGTGGGAGGCCTCCCTCTTCGAGGAGCACGGCTTCCGTGACATCAAGATCTCGGTCAAGCACAACGACCCGGTCGTGATGGTCAACGCCTACCGGCAGCTCGCCGCGCAGTGTGACTACCCGCTGCACCTCGGCGTCACCGAGGCCGGTCCCGCCTTCCAGGGCACCATCAAGTCGGCGGTCGCCTTCGGCGCGCTGCTGAGCGAGGGCATCGGCGACACCATCCGCGTCTCGCTGTCCGCGCCGCCCGCGGAGGAGGTCAAGGTCGGTATCCAGATCCTGGAGTCGCTGAACCTGCGCCAGCGACGCCTGGAGATCGTCTCGTGCCCGTCCTGCGGCCGCGCCCAGGTCGACGTGTACAAGCTCGCCGACCAGGTCTCCGCCGGTCTGGAAGGCATGGAGGTGCCGTTGCGCGTCGCCGTCATGGGCTGCGTCGTCAACGGTCCCGGCGAGGCGCGCGAGGCCGACCTCGGCGTCGCCTCGGGCAATGGCAAGGGCCAGATCTTTGTGAAGGGCGAGGTCATCAAGACCGTCCCCGAGTCGAAGATCGTCGAGACGCTGATCGAAGAGGCGTTGAAGATCGCCGAGCAGATGGAGAAGGACGGGGTTCTCTCCGGGGAGCCCGAGGTGTCGGTCAGCTGACCCTCGTAGGACCATGGCCGGCCCCGTTCCCGCAGCTCCGCGGGGGCGGGGCCGCTCGCTGGGGTTCTTACGGAGTCCTTATCCGGGGACGGCGGGCCGCAGCGGCGCCGGGTACAGTGCGGAGATCAGCAGAACCGCATGGTGAGGCCCCCGCAACGTGTTGACGCAGACCACCACCCGGGTCCTCGAGCCCAGCGATCTCGACGCCGCGCTCGAGGTACTCGGCCGCGACCCGGTCGCCAACGCGTTCGTCGCCTCCCGGGTGCAGGTCGCCGGGCTCGACCCCTGGCGGCTCGGAGGCGAGATGTGGGGCTGGTACGCGGAAGGGGAGCTGCGCTCCCTCTGCTACGCCGGGGCCAATCTTGTGCCGATCTGCGCGACCCCCGAGGCGGTACGGGCCTTCGCCGACCGCGCCCGCCGGACCGGCCGTCGCTGCTCCTCGATCGTCGGCCCCGCCGAGTCGACCGGGGTGCTGTGGAAGCTCCTGGAACCGAGCTGGGGCCCGGCCCGTGACGTCCGCCCCAACCAGCCGCTGATGATCACCGAGCAGCCGGCGGCCAAGGTGGTGCCGGACCCGCACGTCCGCCGGATCCGCAAGGACGAGATGGACCTGATCATGCCGGCGTGCGTGTCGATGTTCACCGAGGAGGTGGGCGTCTCGCCGCTGGCCGGCGACGGCGGGCTGCTCTACCAGGCGAGAGTCGCCGAACTGGTCGGTTCCGGGCGGTCGTTCGCCCGGATAGAAGACGGCAAGGTCCTCTTCAAGGCCGAGATCGGGGCGGCCACCCCGCAGGCATGCCAGATCCAAGGGGTCTGGGTGGACCCGGAGTTCCGCGGCCGCGGCCTGTCGGAGACGGGTATGGCCGCGGTGCTGCGCTACGCGCTGGCCGATGTGGCGCCCGTGGTCAGCCTGTACGTGAACGACTTCAACACCGCGGCGAGGGCGGCGTACCGCAGGGTCGGCTTCCGTGAGGTCGGGGCCTTCATGAGCGTGTTGTTCTGAGAGGTAGTCTCCCCGGCATGCTGGATTCTCCCGGGGAACCCCGGACCCCGGACGATGTTGTGGTCGCCCCGCTCGACCTCGCCACGCGCGTCGACGAGGCGCTGGCCGTGCAGGCGCTCGCCTTCGGTCTCAGCGCGGACGAGATGGGGGTGCGCCGGCACATCGTGCTGCGGCATCTGACCAGCCGGGGCGCCCGCGCGCGGGGCGCGACGACCGCCGACGGACGGCTGGTCGGCTTTGTGTACGGGATGCCCAACGACCGTACGCACTGGTGGTCCACGGTCGTCGAACCGTATCTGCGCAACGCGGGCCTGGACGACTGGCTGGACGACGCGTTCGTCATCACCGAGCTGCATGTGCACCCGGACTTCCAGGGCCGCGGCATCGGCCGGGAGCTGATCACCGACATCACCGACACCGCCGGGCTGCCGCGCTCGATCCTCTCCGCGATCGACACCGAGAGTCCGGCCCGCGGCCTGTACCGCGACCTCGGCTACACCGACCTCGCGCGGCAGGTCCACTTCCCGAGTGCTCCGCAGCCGTACGCGGTGATGGGCGCCCCGCTGCCGCTGCGCCGCCACCGATAACCGATTTCCGCCCGCCCCTCGGCCCCGGTTAACCTCCTGGCATCACCCGACCGCACGCAGGAGTATCACCATGGCCCAGGTCCAGCGCATGTCCCGTCTGATGGTCAAGACATTGCGCGACGACCCGGCGGACGCCGAGACACTCAGCCACAAGCTGCTGGTCCGCGCCGGCTATGTGCGCCGGAACTCGGCCGGTATCTGGACCTGGCTGCCGCTGGGCAAGAAGGTGCTCGACAACATCTCGCGTGTGGTGCGCGAGGAGATGGACGCGATCGGCGCCCAGGAGGTGCTGCTCCCCGCGCTGCTGCCGAAGGAGCCGTACGAGGCGAGCGGTCGCTGGGAGGAGTACGGAGACCTGCTCTTCCGTCTCAAGGACCGCAAGGGCGGCGACTATCTCCTCGGCCCGACCCACGAGGAGATCTTCACGCAGGTCGTCAAGGACCAGTGCACGTCCTACAAGGACCTGCCGGTGATGCTGTACCAGATCCAGACGAAGTACCGGGACGAGGCGCGGCCGCGCTCGGGTGTGCTGCGCGGCCGTGAGTTCCAGATGAAGGACTCGTACTCGTTCGACACGACGGACGAGGGCCTGGCGCAGTCCTACGCGCTGCACCGCGAGGCGTACACCAAGATCTTCGCCCGTCTCGGTCTCGACTACCGCATCGTGTCCGCGGTGTCCGGTGCGATGGGCGGCTCGGCGTCCGAGGAGTTCCTGGCCCCGGCCGCGGCCGGGGAGGACACCTTCGTGGACTGCCCGGCCTGTGACTACGCGGCCAACACGGAGGCGGTGACCTTCAGGGCCGTGGCCGTGGACGGCTCCGGCCACGGACCGGTCGAGGAGCTGGACACCCCCGACACCCCGACCATCGAGTCGCTCGCCGAGTTCCTGTCCGTACCGGCCTCGGCGACCCTGAAGAACCTGCTGGTCAAGGTGGACGGCGAGATCACGGCCGTCGGTGTGCCCGGTGACCGCGAGGTGGACCTCGGCAAGCTGGGCGAGCACCTCGCGCCCGCCGTGGTCGAGCTGGTCACCGCCGAGGACTTCGCGGACCGGCCCGATCTCGTACGCGGATATGTCGGCCCGCAGGGCCTGGCCAAGGTCCGCTACATCGCCGACCCGCGCGTCGCGCCCGGCACGGCCTGGGTCACCGGTGCCAACAAGGCCGACACCCACGCCCGGAACGTCGTCTGCGGCCGGGACTTCGAGGTCGACGACTACCTCGACGTGGTCGTCGTCGAGGCGGGCGACCCCTGCCCGTCCTGCGGCACCGGCCTGAAGCTGGACCGCGCGATCGAGATCGGCCACATCTTCCAGCTCGGCCGCAAGTACGCCGACACGTTCGAGCTCGACGTGCTCGGCCGGCAGGGCAAGCCGGTCCGGGTGACGATGGGCTCGTACGGCATCGGTGTCTCCCGCGCGGTGGCGGCCCTCGCCGAGCAGACGGCGGACGGGCAGGGCCTGTGCTGGCCCGCCGAGGTCGCCCCGGCCGACGTCCACGTCGTCGCGGCGGGCAAGGCGCTGCAGACCGAGCTGGCTCTCGAGGTGTCCGGGAAGCTGGGCGCCGCGGGTGTCCGCGTCCTGGTCGACGACCGGGCCGGGGTCTCGCCGGGCGTGAAGTTCACCGATGCGGAGCTGATCGGCGTGCCGAAGATCCTCGTCGCGGGCCGCCGGTCCGCCGAGGGCGTGGTGGAGCTGAAGGACCGCCGTACCGGTGAGCGCGAGGAGCTGACGGTCGAAGAGGCGATCGCCCGCCTCACGGCGTAGCGCCCCGGGTTGTCAGAAGGAGTCGGTCCCCGCCGGCGTGCCGGGCGGCTGTCGCCAGTCCGGCCCGGGCGGGGCCGTCGCCGGCTCCACCGGGGCGTCGGCGTCCATGCCCGCGGCCGTGGCCGAGGCCGTGGCCGTACCCAAGCCCGTGTCCGGGTCCGTGTCCGGGTCCGGGTGCTGTGCGTTCAGCGTGGGCTTGGCCTTTGCCGGTTCCACCGGCGGCACCTTCGGCTCCCCGGGCTGCTGCGCCGCCCGCTCCAGGAAGCGCAGCAGCTCCACCGGGAAGGGCAGTACGAGGGTGGAGTTCTTCTCCGCCGCGACCGCCACCACGGTCTGGAGCAGCCGGAGTTGGAGCGCGGCAGGCTGCTCGGCCATGACACCGGCGGCTTGCGCGAGCTTCTTCGACGCCTGGAGTTCGGCGTCCGCGTTGATGACGCGGGCCCGGCGCTCCCGGTCCGCCTCGGCCTGCCGGGCCATGGAGCGCTTCATCGTCTCCGGCAGGGAGACGTCCTTGATCTCGACGCGGTCGATCTGCACGCCCCACCCCATGGCCGGGCTGTCGATCATCAGCTCCAGGCCCTGATTGAGTTTCTCGCGGTTGGAGAGCAGGTCGTCGAGGTCGCTCTTGCCGATGATCGAGCGCAGTGAGGTCTGCGCCATCTGGGAGACCGCGAACCGATAGTCCTCGACCCGTATGAGCGCGTCGGCAGCGTCGATCACCTTGAAATAGATCACGGCGTCCACCCGGACCGTGACGTTGTCGCGGGTGATGCCGTCCTGGGCGGGCACGGGCATCGTCACGATCTGCATGTTCACCTTGTGCAGCCGGTCCACGAACGGGACGATCATGGTGAACCCGGGCTGGCGTACGCCTGTGCGCAGCCGGCCGAAGCGGAGAACGACGCCCCGCTCGTACTGCTTGACGACTCTGGCCGCCGCGGCCGCGTACAGCACGACGACCGAGCCCGCCGCCACTCCTGCTGCCACCAGATCCTCGACCATCACGGCCCCCTGCCGTCCGAGTCGGGTGTTACGCCTACGTTATGCCCCGATTCACCCTCGGTCGACCCTCCTGAGCGGCCGAAAGCCCCGCCCGGCCCGGCTAGGGTCTTTCGTTTGGATCAGGCCGGATCAGTGAGCGGGGTCTGGTGCCGTGCATCGCAAGGCGGAGGAGGGAGCCATGGCGGAGCCCTGGCGACTGACGACAACGCGGCGAGGTGCGGTGCCAGACCCCGCGAGCCCGGCAAGATCCGAACGAGAGGCCCTAAAGCCAGCCGGCGAACTCCAGCAGCAGCTCCGCGTCCTGGTGCCGGCCGGCGCCCGCCGCCCGTACGCCCGACTCGACCGCGCGGAACAGCGTCCAACCGCGCAGCCGCTCGCGGTCCACGTCCAGCGCGTCTGCCAGCTTGTTCACCCGGCGGCGGGCGGCCGAGGCGCCGCCCGCCGTGGCGACCAGGTCCTCCAGGCGGTCCCGGACGAGCCGCGCGAGGTCGTACGCTCGTTCGCCGACCAGGGGCTCGGGGCCGACCGTCAGCCACGGCGCGCGCTCACCGGCGAGCACCTTGCCCTGCCGGAAGTTGCCGTGCAGCAGCAGTTCTTCCGGGGGGAGTGCGGTGAGCTCCTCCCGGACGGCCAGGGACTGGGAGGCGAGCGGCTGGGCCTCGGCGGGGGCGTCCTTCAGTGCGGTGGCCTGGCGTGCGGTGCGCTCGGAGACCGTCTCGAACCGGTGGCCGGGGGGCGGCTCGACCCACAGCCGCCGGATCGTTCCGGCCGCCTCCAGCACGGCCTTGGCTTCGGGCAGCGAACGCAGCGAGACCTCCGGATGCAGCCGCTCCAGCAGGAGCGCGCCGTCTTCGTGCCGCGTGTCGAGTGCCCGTACGGCGCCGAATCCGCCCCAGTGGGCGAGGGCGGCCTGTTCCAGATCGGGGCGGGCGGCGGGCGGGGCGATCTTCAGTGTCGCGGGGGTGCCGTCGGCGTACTGCACCAGGACGACGAGGCTGCTCCGGCCGCCCGGAACCTGCACCCGCTGGGCCCTCAACCCCCGCCGGGACAGTGCCTCCTGGGTCAGGCCGGGCAGGTGCTCCAGCCAGTCACCGGCGGTGTCTCCGAGCGTCTCGCCGAGCGCCCGTACAAGCCGCTCCGGCGGTTCGAAAGCCATGCGTGCGTGGTCCCCTTCAGGCTGCTTCAGGTGGTTTCTGGTGCTTCCGCTCGTTCGGCGAGCCCTGGGAAGGCTACGCCAGTGCCCCGCCAGCGCACGGCCCGGACCGCGGCCTCGCGCAGGGCGTCCGCGGCCTGGCGGCGCAGAGGGCCACGGGTGGCCCGTACGAGGTCGGAGTAGACGCCGGCGACCCGGTCCTCGATCTCGGCTGCCAGCCGCACCGCCGCGGTGCCGTCGGCGACCGCGAACGGCAGGGCGTACGCGGCGGCCGAGGGCTCGGGCTTGCCGCCGAGGTCGCGCGCGGTCCGCACCAGTGCGTCGCGCCGGGCGCGGTGGGCGTCGTACGCCTCCCGGGCCTCGGACCTGCGGTCCGCGTGCGCCCGGGCGCCGACCACCCCGTATCCGTAGACGGCGGCGTGCTCGGCGGCCAGGGCGGCCTGTACGGCGTCGAACTCGGCGGCACTCACTTCGGCTCTCCAGTCGTGAGCAGGTAGGCGTGTACGGCTCCGGAGGCCGCGACCGAGGCCAGCAGCCGGGCCAGCTCCCCGGGCGCCCCGAGCAGCGCGGCGGCCCGCGAATCGGCAGTCCGCCGCTCCGCCGCGGCAAGCGCGGCCAGCGCCTGCTCGGGCTCGCCGGGCACGGCATCGCCGAATCCGGCGAGCACACCCGCGCCGGCGGTGCCCGCGCCGGCGGTGCCCGCGCCGGCGGTGCCCGCGCCGGCGGTGCCCGCGCCGGCGGTGCCCGCGCCTGCGGCCGAGCCCGAACCGGACGGGCCGGCGGCCGAGCCCGAACCCGACGGGCCTGCGGCCGACGCAGGGCCCGACGGGCCGGCGGCTGTGCCCGACGCCGGGTCCGAACCGTGACCGGCAGCCGAGTCGGCGCCTGAGGTCGCGGCGCCCGAACCCGAGGGGCCGACGGCCGTGCCCGGGGCGGAGCCCGACCCCGCAGGGGCGGTCGCCGGCGCTCCCGGGGGCGCCGCGGTCTTCGGTGCCGGTGCGCCGAATGCCCTTGCGTGCGCCGCTACTTCCGCTCGCAGCGGGGCCAGCCGTGCGGCCAGTGCGGGGTGCGCCGCGGTTGTGGCGTCGTACCGCGCGAGCAGCAACGCGCTCTCCCGTGCGGCGCGCTCACGCGTCCGCTGATCGGCGGAGAGCGACGCGCGCTCGGCCTTGCCGCCGGCGGCATCGGTGGCGCGGTCGGAGCAGCCGGCGAGCAGCGCGGCGCCGGCCGCTCCGGCGGCGCCGGCCAGCAGGCTCCGTCTGCTTCTGCGCAGGGTGAACGGCACGGTGGGCGTCCTCGTGGGGTGCGAGTGGTGCGAGTGGGGGAAGTCAGGGCGCGTGAGCGCGTGATCACCGTACCTGTGGCGGTCGCGAACAGGGAGGACGGCAACACCCTCCGGGACCGGATACCCTTTGACCTGACACGCGACGATCCCAACAACAGCACACGCGGCCGAGGAGTCACCCGGATGAGTACGACCCCCCCAAGCGAGAGGCTGCGCGAACTGCTGGAACCGCTTGTCGCCGCCAAGGAGCTGGATCTCGAGGAGATCGAGGTGTCGCGGGCGGGGAAGCGGCGGATGCTGCGGATCATCGTGGATTCCGACGACGGCGTGGAGCTGGACGCCTGTGCCGAGCTGAGCCGGGCCATCTCCGAGAAGCTCGACGAGACGGACGCCATGGGGGAAGGCGAGTACGTCCTCGAGGTCAGCTCGCCGGGCGCGGACCGCCCGCTTTCCGAGCACCGCCACTACGTACGGGCCACCGGCCGCCTGGTCAAGCTGACCCTGCACGAGGACGGCGAGCTGGTCGCCCGCATCCTCCAGGTGGACGACGAGGGGCTCGACCTCGAGGTTCCGGGCGTGAAGGGGCGCAAGCCCACCACCCGCCGCGTCACCTTCGCCGAGATCGCCAAGGCGCGCGTCGAGATCGAGTTCAGCCGCAAGGACAAGAAGGAAGAGGAGGCGTAGCCGTGGACATCGACATGAGTGCCCTGCGGGGTCTGGTCCGGGAGAAGGAGATCTCCTTCGACCTGCTGGTCGAGGCGATCGAGTCGGCCCTCCTCATCGCGTACCACCGCACCGAGGGCAGCTACCGCCGCGCCCGTGTGGAGCTGGACCGCACCAACGGCCATGTGGTCGTGTGGGCCAAGGAGGACCCGGCCGACCTCGAAGAAGGCCAGGAGCCGCAGGAGTTCGACGACACCCCGACCGGCTTCGGCCGGATCGCCGCCACCACCGCGAAGCAGGTCATCCTCCAGCGTCTGCGTGACGCCGAGGACGAGATCACTTTCGGTGAGTTCGCCGGACGCGAGGGCGATGTCGTCACCGGCGTCGTCCAGCAGGGCAAGGACCCGAAGAACGTCCTGGTCGACATCGGCAAGATGGAAGCCATGCTTCCGGTACAGGAGCAGGTGCCGGGCGAGGAGTACAAGCACGGCCTGCGGCTGCGTACGTACGTCGTACGGGTGGCCAAGGGGGTGCGCGGTCCGTCCGTGACGCTCTCGCGCACCCACCCCAACCTGGTGAAGAAGCTCTTCGCGATGGAGGTCCCGGAAATCGCGGACGGTTCCGTGGTCATCGAGGCGATCGCCCGCGAGGCCGGGCACCGGACGAAGATCGCGGTGCGCTCCACGCGCTCCGGGCTCAACCCGAAGGGCGCCTGCATCGGCCCGATGGGCGGCCGGGTGCGCGCGGTCATGG
Source organism: Streptomyces sp. A3M-1-3 (assembly GCF_024213665.1). GTDB lineage: Bacteria > Actinomycetota > Actinomycetes > Streptomycetales > Streptomycetaceae > Streptomyces. Next base: position 35,259 of record NZ_JANAVP010000024.1, on the reverse strand, counting down.
CCGAGCTGCACGGCGAGAAGATCGACATCGTGGACTGGTCGGACGACCCGGCGGAGATGGTCGCGCACGCGCTGTCCCCGGCCCGGGTCAGCAGGGTCGAGATCGTGGACATGGCCTCGCGCTCTGCGCGGGTGACGGTCCCCGACTACCAGCTGTCGCTCGCCATCGGCAAGGAGGGCCAGAACGCCCGCCTCGCCGCCCGGCTGACCGGCTGGCGCATCGACATCCGCCCGGACACCGAGCAGGGGTCGGACCAGGCCCCGGACCAGGACTGACCCCGGCAGGCAGGGTCGGTCAGGGAACAAATCCGGCCGGGATCCCGCTGGGGTTCCGAAGGGATTTCGACAACATCCGTTCGATTCTTGCCCCAATGAGGTGAGGTCGGTGCGGGGAGGTAGACTTAAGCGTGTCTGGCCGGACGCATGCCCGCGCATGCCCTGAGCGAACCTGTGTGGGATGCCGGGAGCGAGCGGCCAAGAGCGATCTGCTGCGCATCGTGGCGGTCGAGGGCGAATGTGTCCCCGATCCTCGCGGTACGCTGCCCGGCCGGGGTGCGTATCTGCACCCCGCCCTGGTCTGTATCGACCTGGCGGTCCGCCGCCGGGCGTTCACCCGGGCCTTCAGGGTCCGGGAAGCGCTCGATACCGCGGAAGTACGCCGAGCAGTCGAGCAGAGAGTCGCAGAGAAGGCGACACCGTAAGAAGAAGTACGGCACGGAGCACCGTGCGGTCAGGTACCTCGCGAGTTGGAAGTAGGTCGAGATTGCGATGAGCACTCGATGAGTACGCGATGAGTACGCCCATGAAGTAGCGACGGTCCGGCGTAACCCGGACCTAAAAGGAGCGAAGTGGCTAAGGTCCGGGTATACGAACTCGCCAAGGAGTTCGGGGTGGAGAGCAAGGTCGTCATGGCCAAGCTCCAAGAACTCGGTGAATTCGTCCGTTCGGCATCCTCGACGATCGAGGCGCCGGTAGTACGCAAGTTGACTGACGCTTTGCAGGGGCCCGGCGGCAACGCCGGCAAGACCGCTGCCAAGCCCGGCGCGCCTCGTAAGGCGACGCCTGCCAAGCCCGCCGCGCCGTCCCCGGCCGCGGCGGCCCGTCCTGCTGCCCCGAAGCCCGGCGCCCCGGCCCCCAAGCCGGCCGCCGCCGAGGCCCCCGTGAGCAGCACCCCGGTGACTCCGGCCGCTACCGGCCCGCGTCCCGGTCCCAAGGCTCCGGCCCCGAAGCCCGCCCCGGCGGCTCCGGCCCCGGCGGCGCCCGAGTTCACCGCGCCTCCGGCGGCTCCGGCCGCCCCGCGTTCCGGTGGCGCCGGCGCCCCGCGCCAGGACGGCCCCCGTCCGGCGGCGTCCCGTCCGTCCACTCCCGGCCAGGGCGGTGCCCGCCCCACGGGTGCCCCCCGTCCCGGTGGCGAGCGTCCGGCACGTCCCGGTGGCGCTCAGGCCCCGCGTCCGGGCGGTGCCCGTCCCGCGGGTCCCCGTCCCGGCAACAACCCGTTCACCTCGGGTGGCTCCACCGGCATGGCGCGCCCCCAGGCGCCCCGTCCCGGCGGTGCCCCGCGCCCCGGCGGCGGTCAGGACCGTCCCGGCGGCCCGCGTCCGCAGGGTGCCCCCGGCGGCGCTCCGCGCCCGCAGAGCCAGGGTGGCGCTCGTCCGACCCCCGGTGGCATGCCCCGTCCGCAGGGTGCCCGTCCGGGCCCCGGCGGCCCCGGTGGTGCCCCCGGTAACCGCCCGAACCCGGGCATGATGCCGCAGCGTCCGGCTGCCGGTCCCCGTCCTGGTGGCGGTCCCGGCGGCGGTGGCCGTGGTCCCGGCGGCGGCGCAGGCCGTCCCGGTGGCGCCGGTCGTCCGGCCGGCGGTGGCTTCCAGGGCCGTCCGGCAGGTCCCGGCGGCGGCGGTCGTCCCGGTGGCGGCGGCGGTTTCGCCGGTCGTCCCGGTGGCGGTGGCGCTCCCGGTGGCGGTGGTGGCGGCGGCTTCGGCGGTCGTCCCGGCTTCGGCGGTCGTCCCGGCGGCCCCGGTGGCCGTGGTGGCACACAGGGTGCGTTCGGCCGTCCCGGCGGTCCGGCGCGTCGTGGCCGTAAGTCGAAGCGGCAGAGGCGCCAGGAGTACGAGGCCATGCAGGCCCCGTCCGTCGGCGGCGTGATGCTGCCTCGCGGCAACGGACAGACCGTCCGCCTGTCGCGCGGTGCGTCCCTCACCGACTTCGCGGAGAAGATCAACGCCAACCCGGCGTCGCTCGTCGCCGTGATGATGAACCTCGGCGAGATGGTCACTGCCACGCAGTCCGTCTCCGACGAGACCCTCCAGCTGCTCGCCGACGAGATGAACTACGTCGTCGAGATCGTCAGCCCGGAGGAGGAGGACCGCGAGCTGCTCGAGTCCTTCGACATCGAGTTCGGCGAGGACGAGGGCGGCGAGGAGATGCTCGTCTCCCGTCCGCCGGTCGTGACCGTCATGGGTCACGTCGACCACGGTAAGACCCGGCTGCTGGACGCCATCCGCAAGACGAACGTCGTCGCGGGCGAGGCCGGCGGTATCACGCAGCACATCGGTGCGTACCAGGTCGGTACCGAGGTCAACGGTGAAGAGCGCAGGATCACCTTCATCGACACCCCGGGTCACGAGGCGTTCACCGCCATGCGTGCCCGTGGTGCCAAGTCCACCGACATCGCGATCCTGGTCGTCGCGGCCAACGACGGTGTCATGCCGCAGACGGTCGAGGCGCTGAACCACGCGAAGGCGGCCAACGTGCCGATCGTCGTCGCGGTCAACAAGATCGACGTCGAGGGCGCGGACCCGACCAAGGTGCGCGGTCAGCTCACCGAGTTCGGTCTCGTGGCCGAGGAGTACGGCGGCGACACCATGTTCGTCGACATCTCCGCCAAGCAGGGTCTGCACATCGACAGCCTGCTGGAGGCCGTGGTCCTCACCGCGGACGCCTCGCTGGACCTCCGGGCCAACGAGCAGATGGACGCGCAGGGTATTGCGATCGAGGCCCACCTCGACCGTGGCCGCGGCGCCGTCGCCACCGTGCTCGTCCAGCGCGGAACGCTCCGCGTCGGTGACACGATGGTCGCCGGTGACGCGTACGGCCGTGTCCGGGCGATGCTCGACGACAACGGCAACAACGTCGAGGAAGCGGGTCCGTCGACCCCCGTCCTGGTCCTGGGTCTCACTAACGTCCCCGGCGCCGGCGACAACTTCCTGGTCGTCGACGAGGACCGTACGGCCCGCCAGATCGCCGAGAAGCGCGCTGCGCGTGAGCGCAACGCCGCCTTCGCCAAGCGCACCCGCCGGGTGTCCCTCGAGGACCTCGACAAGGTGCTCAAGGCCGGTCTGGTCCAGGATCTCAACATCATCATCAAGGGCGACGCGTCCGGTTCGGTGGAGGCTCTCGAGTCCTCGCTGCTCCAGCTCGACGTCGGCGAAGAGGTGGAGATCCGGGTCCTGCACCGCGGTGTGGGTGCGGTCACCGAGTCCGACATCGACCTGGCGATGGGCTCCGACGCCATCGTCATCGGCTTCAACGTCCGTGCGGCCGGCCGTGCCGCGCAGATGGCGGAGCGCGAGGGTGTCGACGTCCGGTACTACTCGGTGATCTACCAGGCCATCGAGGAGATCGAGGCGGCCCTCAAGGGCATGCTCAAGCCGGAGTACGAAGAGGTCGAGCTCGGTACGGCGGAGATCCGCGAGGTCTTCCGCTCGTCCAAGCTGGGCAACATCGCGGGTGTTCTCATCCGCTCCGGCGAGGTCAAGCGCAACACCAAGGCGCGCCTCATCCGCGACGGCAAGGTCGTCGCGGAGGACCTCAACATCCAGGGTCTGCGTCGCTTCAAGGACGACGTCACCGAGATCCGCGAAGGGTTCGAGGGCGGTATCAACCTCGGCAACTTCAACGACATCAAGGTCGACGACGTCATCGCGACGTACGAGATGCGGGAGAAGCCGCGCGGCTAGTCCGCGCAGCGGGACCTGTACAGCGGTCCGGGGCCGGTCGGCGGAGCGTATTTCCGTCGATCGGCCCCGGCCGTTCCGTGTACGGTTTCTTGTGTCCCTGCCAATCGATGGCAGGGCCCTCGATCCCGTACCGGCGGGACATCCGGATCTGCATGTATGTGGGGACACTGTCCTTCGATCTGCTCCTCGGCGACGTACGGTCGTTGAAGGAGAAACGCTCCGTCGTCCGGCCGATCGTCGCCGAGCTCCAGCGCAAGTACGCGGTGAGCGTGGCCGAGGTCGGGAACCAGGATCTCCACCGCAGGGCCAGGATCGGCCTGGCGGCGGTGTCGGGGGACACGGGGCATCTGACGGACGTGCTGGACCGGTGCGAACGCCTGGTCGCCGCCCGTCCCGAAGTGGAGCTGCTGTCGGTGCGACGGCGGCTGCACGGCGACGAAGACTGACGACGAAGACTGAACTGTGCAAGAGAAAGCAAGAAAGAGGGAGACGGACCAGTGGCCGACAACGCGCGGGCGAAGAAGCTGGCGGACCTCATCCGGGAGGTGGTCGCCGAGAAGCTGCAGCGCGGCATCAAGGACCCGCGTCTGGGTACGCACGTGACCATCACGGACACCCGGGTCACCGGCGACCTGCGGGAGGCCACGGTCTTCTACACGGTCTACGGGGACGACGAGGACCGGGCGAGCGCGGCGGCGGGGCTGGAGAGCGCCAAGGGCATCCTCCGCTCGGCGGTCGGTGCGGCGGCGGGGACGAAGTTCACGCCGACCCTGGCTTTCGTGGCGGACGCGCTCCCGGAGAACGCCAAGACGATCGAGGACCTGCTGGACAAGGCGCGGGCTTCGGACGCCGCGGTGCGTGAGGCGTCCTCGGGCGCCGCGTACGCCGGCGAGCCCGACCCGTACCGCAAGCCGGGCGAGGACGAAGCCGCGGAATGAAAAGCACCACCACACCGGACGGCCTTGTCATTGTCGACAAGCCGTCCGGTTTCACTTCGCACGACGTCGTGGCCAAGATGCGCGGCATCGCCAGAACCCGCCGCGTCGGCCACGCGGGCACCCTCGACCCGATGGCGACGGGCGTCCTCGTCCTCGGTGTCGAGAAGGCCACCAAACTGCTCGGTCATCTCGCGCTGACCGAGAAGGAGTACCTCGGTACGGTCCGGCTCGGCCAGAACACCGTCACGGACGACGCGGAGGGCGACATCACCGCCTCCACCGACGCCACCGGGGTCACCCGCGAAGCCGTCGACGCGGGCGTGGCCAAGCTCACCGGCGCAATCATGCAGGTCCCGTCGAAGGTCAGCGCCATCAAGATCAGTGGTGTGCGCTCCTACAAGCGTGCACGTGAGGGCGAGGAGTTCGAGATCCCGGCCCGTCCGGTGACCGTCTCCTCGTTCCAGGTGTACGACATGCGCGAGGCCGTCGCCGAGGACGGGACGACTGTCGTCGACCTCGTCGTCTCGGTCGTCTGCTCCTCCGGTACGTACATCCGCGCCCTCGCCCGCGACCTCGGCGCGGACCTCGGCACCGGCGGGCACCTGACCGCGCTGCGGCGCACCCGGGTCGGCCCGTACAAGATCGACCGGGCGCGGACGCTCGACCAGCTCCAGGAGGAGCTGACCGTCATGCCGATCGCCGAGGCCGCTTCCGCCGCGTTCCCGCGCTGGGACGTGGACGAGAAGCGGGCCAGGCTGCTGATGAACGGCGTCCGCCTGGAGATGCCCGACGAGTACACCGCGGGGGCCGTCGCCGTCTTCGACCCCGAGGGCCGTTTCCTCGCCCTCGTGGAGAACAAGGGCGGCAAGGCGAAGAGCCTTGCGGTCTTCGCCTGACGGTGTGACTACCGTGGAGCGGTGAGTAAGGCAGGCAGGGTCCGCCGTACTCACCGCTCCACGATCCCCCTCGCAAGAGGTCTGTCCATCCCAGCCCCCGTATTCACCCCTTCGGGCAGGCGCTCGGAGTGAACCAGGGGGCACAAGGGGGGCGCGTTCGACTCGCGTTCTGTTCCGGGGGCTCGGCCTCGACCACTGGGCCGATGCGGGCCGAGGACCGCGAGCATGGCAGTCTTAGACCTGCGTAATGGGCAATCACTACAGGTTCGGGCGAGGAGCGGTCACAGTGCAGCGCTGGCGTGGCTTGGAGGACATCCCCCAGGACTGGGGACGCAGCGTCGTCACCATCGGCTCCTACGACGGCGTACACCGCGGTCACCAGCTGATCATCGGCCGGGCCGTGGCCCGTGCCCGCGAGCTGGGCCTGCCGTCCGTCGTGGTCACCTTCGACCCGCACCCGAGCGAGGTCGTACGCCCCGGCAGCCACCCGCCGCTGCTGGCACCGCACCACCGGCGCGCGGAACTGATGGCCGAGCTGGGCGTGGACGCGGTGCTGATCCTCCCCTTCACGGCGGAGTTCTCGCAGCTGTCGCCGGCCGATTTCATCGCGAAGGTACTTGTCGACAAACTGCATGCGCGGTCGGTCATCGAGGGCCCCAACTTCCGTTTCGGGCACCGGGCGGCGGGCAATGTGGCGTTCCTGTCCGAGCTCGGCCCGACGTACGACTACGACGTCGAGGTCGTCGACCTGTACGTACGCGGCGAGGCGGGCGGCGGCGAGCCCTTCTCCTCCACCCTGACCCGTCGGCTGGTCGTCGAGGGCGACGTCGAGGGCGCGGCCGAGATCCTTGGCCGTCCGCACCGCGTCGAGGGTGTCGTGGTGCGCGGTGCGCAGCGCGGCCGTGAGCTGGGCTACCCGACGGCCAACGTCGAGACGCTGCCGCACACCGCGATTCCGGCGGACGGCGTGTACGCGGGCTGGCTGACGGCGGCGGGCGAGCGGATGCCGGCGGCGATCTCGGTCGGTACGAACCCGCAGTTCGACGGCACGGAGCGGACCGTGGAGGCGTACGCGATCGACCGGGTCGGTCTCGACCTCTACGGGCTGCATGTCGCCGTGGACTTCCTCGCCTATGTGCGGGGCCAGGAGAAGTTCGACTCGATCGAGTCGCTGCTCGAGGCGATCGCGGACGATGTGAAGCGCTCGCGGGAGCTGATCGAGGCGTACGACGCGAAGTAGGTTCTGCAGTACAGCAGTTGAGGGCTCGCACCGCGGAGACGGTGCGAGCCCTCGCTGCTTGTCCGGCTACAGCCTGCCCGGCTACTGCTGGGGCGGCTGCTGCGGCCAGCCGGGCGGCACCGGGCCCTGACCCTGGGGGCCGGCCTGCGGGGGCTGCTGCCAGCCAGGCTGTGGCGGCTGCTGCGGCGGGTACGGCTGTGCCGGGGGCTGCTGCCGGCCGCCGTACGGCTGCTGCTGGGGCGGCTGCTGGGGCGGGTACGGCTGCTGCTGCGGCGGCCGGCCGGGGTAGCCCTGCCGGCCGCCGGCGCCGGGCATTGGCGGAGCCAGATGCGGCGGCGGGTTGCCGTCGGCCGTCCACAGGCCCTGCTGCTGCTGGGCGCGTACGAAGTCCTCGGCCACCAGCGCGGAGAGGTTGAAGTACGCCTCCCGAGTCTTCGGCCGCATCATGTCGAGGTCCACCTCGGCGCCGGCCGACAGGTGCTCGTCGAAGGGTACGACGACGACTGCGCGGCAGCGCGTCTCGAAGTGCTGCACGATGTCGTCGACCTTGATCATCTTGCCGGTTTCCCGGACACCCGAGATGACCGTGAGGGAGCGCGAGACGAGGTCGGCGTAGCCGTGCGCGGAGAGCCAGTCGAGCGTGGTACTCGCGCTGCTCGCGCCGTCCACGGAGGGCGTCGAGATGATGATCAACTGGTCCGCGAGGTCCAGCACTCCGCGCATCGCGCTGTAGAGCAGGCCGGTACCGGAGTCGGTGAGGATGATCGGGTACTGCTTGCCCAGTACGTCGATCGCGCGCCGGTAGTCCTCGTCGTTGAAGGTGGTGGAGACCGCCGGGTCCACGTCGTTGGCGATGATCTCCAGCCCGGAGGGTGCCTGTGAGGTGAACCGGCGGATGTCCATGTAGCTGTTGAGGTACGGGATCGCCTGGACCAGGTCACGGATGGTGGCCCCGGTCTCGCGGCGCACGCGGCGGCCGAGCGTACCGGCGTCCGGGTTGGCGTCGATGGCCAGGATCTTGTCCTGCCGTTCGGTGGCCAGCGTCGCGCCGAGGGCGGTGGTCGTGGTGGTCTTGCCGACGCCGCCCTTGAGGCTGATGACGGCGATCCGGTAGCAGGACAGCACGGGCGTGCGGATCAGGTCGAGCTTGCGCTGCCGCTCGGCCTCCTCCTTCTTGCCGCCGAGCTTGAAGCGGGCGGCGGCGCCGGACGGGTTCCGGCTGCTCTTGGCCTTCTGCTTGTTGCGCAGCAGCCGGTCGGAGGACAGCTCCACGGCGGCCGTGTACCCGAGCGGGGCGCCCGGCACGGAACGCTGGCGCTGGTCATGCGCGACCGGAGTCGGCCACGCGGCCCCGGTACGGGGGTCGGCGGGCGCGCCGGGCCCGGCGGGAGGCTGGGGCTGCTGGGCGGACCAGGGCGCGGCCTGGCCCGGCTGCGGCGGGAACCCGTACCCGCCCTGCGAGGGCACGGAGGCGGATGCCGGGCCGTTGCCCCCGCCCTGCGGCGCAGGTGCGTGTGCCCCGGGCTGGGGGACCCCGTGGCCATCCTGCGGCTGGGGGAATCCGTACCCGTGCTGCGTTTGCTGCGCGGGGCTGTTGGGGCCGCCCGGTGCGTGGGGCGCGGTGGGCGCCGGGGGCTGGGGGAATCCGTACCCGTGCTGCGGGGCGGAGGTGGGTGCCTGACTCTGCGGAGCCGGGTGCGCGGTGGGCTGCGGGGAGCCGTCCTGCGGGGCAGGGGAGTTGGGTCCGGCCTGTGGGAATCCGTACCCGTCCTGCGTTTGCTGCGCGGGGCTGTTGGGGCCGCCCGGTGCGTGGGGCGCGGTGGGCGCCGGGGGCTGGGGGAATCCGTA
>NZ_JANAVP010000024.1:0-26286 GCF_024213665.1 Streptomyces sp. A3M-1-3 | reverse complement strand
GTAACCCGTGCTGCGGGGCGGGGCTGTTGGGCCCGGACGGCGGGAAGCCGTAGCCGCCGGGCTCCGCCGGCTGCTGGCCGGGCGCCGACGCAGTCCACTGCGGCGCGGCCGTGGGTGCCGCGGGGTGCGGCAGGGCCTGGCCGGTCTGCGCGCCGCCTGCCGGCTGGAAGGCGGGCGGCAGCGGCAGCAGTCCGCCCTGCTGGACCGGCGGGGGCGACCACGGCTGTGCCGCGGCGGGGTGGGCGTCGCTGGGGACGGCGTCGGACGGCTCATCGACGGGCTCCGCCGTCGGTACCTCGTCGGTCAAAGACGTGTTGGAGCCGGGCTCGGCGGCACGGGGTCCGTCCGCGGTGCCAGCCGCATCGGTCGAGCCGGCAACGGCGTCGTCGGGTTCCGGCCCGTCGGAGGCCGTGGCCGGCGCCGCCCCCTCGGCCAGGTGCACGTCTGCGGGCGCGCCCGCACCCCCGTCGGAGTCCGGGGTGCCGTCCGAAGAGGCAGGTTCCGCAGTTGCGTTCACGTCGGCCTCGGCCTCGGCGTCACCCTGCGCCACCGGGGCGGACGCAGTGTCGGCCACCGGATCTGTCGCGTCCTCCGCCACACCAGCCGACGCGGGCAGGGCCACGGGCGCCTGGCCAGGAGCCGCTGCCGCAGCCGGCCCGGGTTCGGCCACCGGGGCCGCCCCGGGCTCCGCCACCGGAGTCGGCGCGGGCTCGGACACCGGTGCCGACGTGGGTTCGGCCACCGGGGTCGCCCCGGGCTCCGCGACCGGTGCCGACGTGGGTTCGGCCACCGGGGTCGCCCCGGGCTCCGCGACCGGTGCCGGCCCGGGTTCGGCCACCGGGGTCGCCCCGGGCTCCGCCACCGGTGCCGGCCCGGGTTCGGCCACCCAGGCCGGTCCGGGCTCCGCCACCGAGGCCGATGCCGGCTCGGCCACCGGCGCCGACGCGCGCTCCGCTGCCGGAGCCGACGTAGTGTCCGCCACCGCGGCCGCACCGGACTCCGCTGCCGGAGCAGGCCCAGGTTCGGCCAACCCGGCCACACCAGGCTCCGCCACCGGGGCCGATGCGGGCTCGGTCACCGGGGCCGGGTCGGCGGCAGGGGTGGTGCGTTCCTGCATTTCTCGTCGTAGCGCGGCCGGGGAGAACCGCATGGTTGCGCCGCTTTCCAGGTCGCCCTCGGGCAGCGCCGCAGCCGGCGCCGCCGGGGCCCAGTTGGGCTCGAAGCCGCTGCCCGCCGGCAGGCCGGGAACGGCCACCGGAGGTCCGGCCGGCGGCGGCGGAGCAGCCTGGCCCTGCGCCCCGGAGCCCGCCCCCGCACCGCCCGTCGCGTTCTGCGTGTACCAGGCGGGCGGGGTGTAGTCGATGGTGAACTCACCCGTCATCTCGGCGGGATCCGCGTCGGACTGATCGTCGGCGGGGGTGTTCCATCCCCCGCGGATCTCGTTCCGATCGCCGTTCACTTTGCCTCCTGGTGTGGTCGAGCACCCTTGTGCCGTCGTGGGTGGGGGCGTCCGATCCTTCGTCCGATCCGCCCGGCTCTCCCCCTTGGGACGCCGCTGCCCTGCCCGCAGGTTCTGATGCGGCGCCCGGACCCAGCCTAATCATCATGCGCACCACTCCGGCAGGCCCGGCAGCCCGCGATCGGCTGTCCCGTGCGTCACGTCACGCCATCAAGTGACGTTCTCCCGGCCCAAAGTGCGCGGCAAAACGGTCAACTCCGCACATCTCCATACGGAAAGCGGGCCGTTCAGTCCATCCTGCGCGCGGCGCCCAACAATCCGGTCTCGGCGTCGGTGGCCTGCGTCATCACGAACTGCCGGTCGCGGGCGTTGCACCAAAGCGTGACCCCGTCGGCCAGTGTCGACAGCGCGTCGGTCTCCACCCGCGGCAGGCTCATGATGCGGCTGATCTGCGCGGCCTCGTCGGGCGAAACCCGCTGGACGCCCACCAGACCGGCCTGCTCCATCAACCGCGGTGCCACCGGGCTCAGATACGGCAGCAGGGTCAGTACGGACTGCCACGGCCCGGCCACCACCCGCCCGCGCGGGGGCCGCATACCGCAGTCGCGCACCACGAGCACCGGGCTGCCGGCCGACGCGCCCTGCGGCGGCACCCGGCCGACCTCGTGAAGCGTGATGCACGGCTGGCCGCCGCCGGCGGCCTGGGCGAGGCCGACCCAGGCCGGCGCCCGGCCGGTCTCGACGGCGACCCGCGCCCCGGTGGCGGCCGCGCGCAGCGCAAGCACCTGCGCGGTCCACAGCCCGCCGATCAGCGTGATGTCGTACGGCGTCGGCCGGTTGATGCCCAGCACCCCCGGCCGGCCCTCCGCGTCGACACCGATCACCACACCGTCGTCGCCGACGGGCAGCGCCAGTACGGAAAGCTGGTCGACGGAGACGGCATGCCGGTCGCGGCGCGGACCGATCAGCCCGAACCCGAGGCGCGGCTTGCCGGACGGCGACGGTCCACCCGTCGGCACGGTGGTCACGGACATCAGCGGGCACCCCCGAGCGGCAGAGTGGCGAGCACACCGGGCAGCTGCTCGCGGTCGAGCCGGACCAGCCCCGTCTTCACGCCCCTTGCGGTGCGCTCCAGTTCGCGGCGCGCGGCCACCAGCTCCTCGTCACTGCGGCCGGTGATCCGTACGTGCCCGGTGACCGTCACCTCCTGGCGGTCACCCCGGCCCAGCGTGAGGCTGAACGTCGTGGCCAGCGCGGGAATCGAGGTCAACAGCGCGACGAGCTGCGGCATGGGCGCACCGCCGCTGCCCAGCTGCGGCCAGCGGGCCACCCAGTACGTGGTGTGTCTGCGGTCGTCGCAGCGCCAGGTGCGCGCGGTCTCCTCGGTGCGCCGGGCCTGCGACTCGGTGCGGCCCGCCTGAGTGATCGCCATGGGATTGGCACACGAGGACGTCGCGACAGCAGCGGTCAGTTCCTGCTCGGTCAGTACGGTCGCCCGGAACCCGGCCCCCGTCAGCCGGCTCGCCAACTGGTCTGCCGTACGCACCACACAGCGCTGCGCGCCGCCGAGTCCACCGCCGCGCGCCGCCACCGCCTCGGGGCACAGCTCCGGGTCGAGCTTGAGCGCGATCCAGGTGAGCCGCACCGCCGGCGAGCCCGTCTGGGCCTGCAGCGGCGCGTAGTTGCGCGCGGCCACCGACTGCTCGGGCAGATGCGGCGCCGGAGCCGGCTGGGTGTGCTGGACGATCTGCGCGGACTCCAGCACGATCCCGTCGACCTCCAGCACGTCCCGCACCAGGCCCACCGGCAACGGCCGGGCGGCGCGGTCGGGCCGCAGGGCGGTCGCGTCCGTATCCACCTGCACGACAGCGGTGAGGAACGTCCCGTCGCCGATCATGCCGACGGGCCTGCGCTCACGGTCGCTGTAGGTGTACGTACGCAGCGCCGGGTCGCACTCCACCACCGGCGCGAGCCCGGGCTCCGTACCGGCGGGGACGACGGAACCGGCGGCCCGGCGGCGGCGTGCGCGCAGGGCGAGGGCGGTGCCGAGCCATTCGGGCAGGGAGCGGTGGTGCCGGCGCACGACGGCCAGCAGGACGAGGACGGCCGCGATCACACCGGCCGGGACCAGCAGCAGAGGGTCGAGCACCCATGCCACGAGAAGCAGCGCGGCGGCCGCCTCGACCAAGACGAACTGTTGCAATCGGAACGATCCGAAGTGGCCGGGCCGCGCCTTCAGATGAGGCGCGGCGGTGCCCCGGGACGTCGCGGATGCGGCGGGCCGCGCCCGTGTCTGCGTCGCGGTAGCCATCCCTGAAGACACCCCCCGTAGTCAAGAGGCCCCAATAGTTCACAAGGCCCGAATTCATCCCGATCAACCCGTACGACAAGGGCTTTGGCGGCGGGATCACCCTACCCGCCCGGCACGCGCCGACCGTCAACAGGCATAGTAGGGGGCCGGTCCGACAACCAAGGCCCGGGGACTGTGCTCACTATTGGGGCCGCGCGGGGAGAAACAGGCACTCATGGCATCACGGCGGGATGAGCTCAACGCGTACACCTTTGCGAAGAAGCGCACGGTGGCCGCGTTTCTACAGCCTTCACCTTCGGGCACGGAAGAGGGGGCGCCGCGCGCGCTGCGTGCCGTCGTCCCCAGCGTGATCGTCGCCACGCTCGTGGTGGCCGGCTTCGGCGCCTGGGGCATGTTCAAGCCCAAGGCGCCCAAGGACTGGGCCGCGCCCGGCACCAAGGTGATCGTCGGCAAGAACTCGACCACGCGCTATGTCGTACTCAGCACGGGCAAGGGCAAGAACAAGAAGGCGCTGCTCCACCCCGTGCTGAACCTCGCCTCCGCCCGGCTGCTGCTCAACCCCAGTCAGTTCGCCGTCATCCAGGTCAGCGACGACATCCTGGACGCCGGCAAGCCCCCGCGCGGCCCGATCCTCGGTATCCCGTACGCCCCCGACCGGCTGCCCGGAGAGAAGGACGCCGGCAAGGCCAAGCGGTGGGCGGTGTGCCAGCAGCCCGGCGGGCAGGGCAAGACCGTACAGAAGGCCACGTTCGTCTTCGCCGACCGTGAGGCGGGCAAGGTCGACGGCGGACAGCGGCTGAAGGACGGCGAAGTCCTCTACGTCCAGGGGCAGGACAAGGCCCGCTACCTCGTCGACGCGGCCGGGACCAAGTACGCGATCGGCGGTGCGCCGGCCGAGCAGGAGACGCTGACCCTCGCCCTCGTCGGCAACGAGGAGCCGCAGTCGGTCACCGACGACTGGCTGGCCACCCTGCACACCGGCAGCCCGGTTTCCTTCCCCCAACTGCCCGGCGGGGTCGGGGCGAACGCCGGTATCCAGGGACAGCTCTCGGCGGACGAGAACAAGGTCGGCATGGTCCTGAAGACCGAGACCGGTTCCGGGCCGCAGCACTACGTCGTACTCCAGGGCAAGGTCCAGCCCGTCTCGGAGTTCACCGCGCGGCTCGTCATCACCTCTCCGGCCACCAAGGAGCTGGACATGGAGGGCAAGGCGCGCGACGTCGACCTCCAGGACTTCCAGCCGGACGGCGAGACCTTCGCGAGCGGCTTCAAGTGGCCCGAGCACAAGGCCGTACAGGTCAACTCCGCCGGTGGCGGCGGAGACCGGGACACGGTCTGCAGCGTGCTCCGCAAGGTCGACGACAAGGGCCGTACGACCCTGAGCACCTGGGCCGGCACGAAGTACCCGGCGGAGATCACCGCCACCGGCACCAGCACCTATGTGACCCCCGGAACGGGCCTGCTGTACACGCAGGTCCAGGGGAAGCAGACCCGACCCGACGGCTCCCTCTTCCTGGTGACGGACACCGGACTCCGGTACGCCGTGCAGGCGAACGGCGACAGCGACGCCGACCAGTCGGACATCGGCACCGGCGACGAGCAGAAGCAGCGGGACGGCCGCCCCGAGCCCAGCCAGGCGCAGATCCGGCTCGGATACGAGAAGGTGCTCCCCGCCCTCGTCCCCATCACCTGGTCGGAGTTCCTGGCCAAGGGCCCGCGCCTCGACACCAACAGCGCCCGCCAGCCCCAGGGCTCGTGACCCCGCCGGAGCGCCCGGAGCGCACCGTGTCACGGGGGAGAGGACCACACGTGTTGACCCAGAAGACCGCCCTGCTCGCCGTCGGCCCCGCCGTCGGCCTCGTACTGGCGGGGCTCGCGGCAGCGCCGGCGGCGAGCGCGCACGACACCGCCGCGCGTCCCCGTCTGGACGGCGGCGGGGAGTGCACCTTCCCGATGAAGAAGCAGCTGGAGGGCCGCCCCTGGGCGCTGCAGCGCGTACTGCTCGACGAACTCTGGCAGGACACCAAGGGCAAGGGCGTACGCGTCGCGGTCATCGACACCGGCGTGGACAACGTCAACGTCCAGCTGAAGAGCGCGGTCGACGCCTCGGCGGGCCGGGACTTCCTCACCAAGAGCGGCGACGGTACGGCCGACGAGGTCGGCCACGGAACCAAGGTCGCCGGCCTCATCGCGGCCCGGCCGCGCAAGGGCACGGGCTTCGTCGGTCTGGCCCCCGATGCCACGATCATCCCGATCCGCCAGAACGACGAGAAGAACAGCGGCAACGACAAGACGATGGCGGAGGCCATCGAGCACGCGCTGGCCAAGAAGGCCGACATCATCAACATCTCGCAGGACACGACGAAGCCGTTGTCGGCCACGTCTCGGCTCGCGCTGGCGGTGAAGAAGGCCATCGACCAGGACGTGCTGGTCGTCGCCTCGGCAGGCAACGACGGCCTCGACGGCAAGCAGAAGAACACCTACCCGGCGGCCTTCGACGGAGTCCTCGCCGTCGCCTCCTCCGACCGCAACAACGAGCGCGCGGAGTTCTCCCAGTCCGGCGCGTTCGTCGGGGTCGCCGCGCCCGGGGTCGACATGGTCTCGACCGTGCCCGGCAACGGCCAGTGCGTCGACAACGGAACCAGCTTCTCCGCCCCGTACGTCTCCGGGGTCGCCGCCCTGATCAAGGCCAAGCACCCGGACTGGACCCCGCGCCAGATCATCGCCCAGATCGAACAGACGGCGGAGCGTTCCATCAACGGCCACGACAACTTCGTCGGCTGGGGAGTCGTCGACCCGGTGCGCGCCCTCACGGACGACGAGACCCCGCGGGAGTCGCCGACGCCGGACCCCGGCCCCGCCAAGCCCCCGGCCCCGGAGCCCGCCCACCTGGCCATGACCGAGACCGCCCAGGAGCGCGACGAGCGGTACGCCACGTACGCGCTGGGCATCGGCGTCGTCCTGGTCGCGGTGATCGCGGGCACGGCCAGCGTGATCCGCGACACCCGCCGCCGGCGTCGCACCACCGCCTGAAAGGCCCCGAGTTGAGCTTCGGCCCCCCGCCTCCCACGTTCCACCCGCAGCTCCCCACGACCCCATCCCCCACCGTTTCCGCCGCCGCGCCCGGGCCGGCGCCGGACGGCGCTGATCGTGTCCCTCGCGGTCGTACTGGTTGCGGGGCTGTGCGGCGCCGGGTGGCTGCTGTGGGGGCGCGACGGCGGAGGCGGCGGCACGCGGCCGGACAAGAAGGCACCGGTGGCCGGCGCGAATTCCGGCGGTGTACGGGAGACCGTCGAGCAGGCGCCCGCCAACTCACGTGGCGCACTGCTGTACCGGATCGGTTCGCCGCCCCTGCCCAAGAGCGAAGTGACGCAATCGCCGGGAACGCGGGCGACCGACCGGACATTCGCCAAGACTCTGCACAGCGAGGTGGTGGGCTACCGGGCCGACAGCGGCAAGCAGGCGTGGAAACTCCCGCTTTCCGGCGTTGTCTGTGCCGCTGCGCGTCATGTCACGGACGACGGCCTGACCGCGGTCGTATTCGAGCCCGCCCGGCGGAAGAACAAGCAGCTCCAGCCCTGCAACCAGATGGCCGTATTCGACGTCGACAGCGGAAAGAAGATCTGGCAGGAGAAGATTCCGGGTGCTGACGACGTCGCCTATTTCGCCACCGGCGTCACCATCAGCCACGGCGTCGTCGCCGCCGGGTGGCTCAACGGATCCGCGGCGATGTCCCCGCCGAGGTCGTGAGTATCGACCCCGGAACGCGAGAAGAGACGGTCCTGCTGACCGCTCCGGCCCTCGAGAGTCTGCAGGCGCTGATGGGCCGTCCGCACGCCATGGAGACCGTGTACGAGCACGGCAGGCTCTACTTCGGCGCACCCGAGGCGTTCGGCCCCGACGACTTCGGCGGGAATCTCCACAAAATCCCCATCGCAATCGCCTTCGGAGGACGCTGATCTCCCCTCCCGAGACGCCTCGCACCGGCCCGTTCGTGAGCCAAGTCTCCCACAGGGCTTTGCAGTTGGAACTGGCACCCCGAGTGGCTAGAGTGACTCGTAGTATCACGTGAGTGATCCGCAACACGGGGGACCGGCTCTGCCGGCAAGTCCTCGACAACCTCAGTAGCGATCCCGGTCGTTGCCGACAACAGGAGGAAAGATGGCGACTCCAAACCTCAACGTAACCACCTCCGATCACGATGGCCTTGCCGGGGAGATCGACAACCTCCAGCAGAAGCTCGACGACCGCATCCGCGCACTGAACTCGGTCGTCGACCGCATTCAGGCCGGCTGGAAGGGCGCGGCGGGCAAGGAGTACGACACCCTGCAGCGCGGCGTGAACGAGCACGCGCGGAAGATCCAGGTCCGCCTTGTCGAGCTCGAGGAGACCATGCGGATGAGCTCCAAGGGGTTCACGGAGGAAGAGCAGCAGCGCATCGCCGAGCTGCGCCGGCTGGACGACACCCGAGCCGGCGAGAGCAAGATCCTCGGCATGGCCTGAGCCGCCCGGCCCACCCCTGAATCCCACGAAGAAGGAGAGAACATGACCACTGCGGTCAACTACGACACCGTGACGCAGGCGGCCTCGGACGTCCGTCTGACGGGGCAGCACCTCAGCCAGTGGCTCGACGACCTGATGGCCAAGGTCAAGGCCACCGCCGAGAACTGGGAAGGTGAGGCCAAGCTGGCCTACATCGAGATCCAGCGGGACCTGACCACCGAGATGTCCGGCATGAACACCAAGCTCCTGCAGATCGCCCAGCTCCTCGACCAGTCGGTCGTCGGCTACCAGGACACCGACAAGGGCAACGCCGCCCGGTTCCGCATGCTCTGAGTCCGGCCCGGCCGGCCCGTCGGCCCGGACACAGCAAGGGTGGTTGCCCGTCCCACGAGCAACCACCCTTCTGCGTACCCGTATCCCTACTTCAGGTCGAACTCGCCGTCCCGCGCCCCCAGGACGAACGCCCGCCACTCGGCCTCCGTGTACCGCAGCACCGTCTCCGGATCCGCGGACGACCGCATCGCCACCGCGCCATCCGGCAGGTAGGCGATCTCCACCCGCTCCTCGTCCTCGGACGCGCCGGGCGCGCTGAGCCACTCGACCCCCGAGATGTCCAGGGCGTACAGCTCTTCCTTCTCGCGTGCATCAGCCATCGGTTGAGGATCCTTTCTCAGATGTCCGGTGCCAGTTTGTCAGAGTGGGCACCGGATCCGCAGGTCAACGGGTCGCGCTCACCGGTCAGGCAGCCAGCCCAGCTGCACCAGCGGCGTTCCCCGCTTGCGGGATACGAACGTGCCGCGGCCCGGTGGCATCGGGCGGGCCCGTACGCTGCCCAGGATGTCGCCCTCGTTCCGGTCGCCGGACAGGACCACGCCCTGCGCGCCAAGCTCCTTGACCCGCTGCATGAACGCCTCGTACATCGAGCGTGACGCGCCCGCCGAGCTCCGCGCGATGATGAAGCGGATGCCCACGTCCCGCGCGAACGGCAGGTTCTCGACCAGCACCGCCAGCGGGTTGCCGGTGTTGGTGGCCACCAGCTCGTAGTCGTCGACGATCACGAAGAGCTGCGGCCCGGTCCACCAGCTGCGGTCCCGCAGCTGCTGCGGGGTGATGTCCGGCTTGGGCGCCCGCGCGCCCATCACCGTGTTGATGGCCTCCATGTGCATCTGCATCGCCGAAGCCATCGGCGCGTACTCCAGCAGATGCTCCGGCGGTACGGCCTCCAGCATCGTGCGCCGGTAGTCGCCGACCACGATCCGCGCCTGGTCCGGCGTGTACCGCTCGGTGATCTGCTTGGCGATCAGCCGGAGCAGCGAGGTCTTGCCCGACTCGCTCTCGCCGAAGACCAGGAAGAAGGGGTCGGTCTCGAAGTCGACGAAGACCGGCTCCAGATTCGTCTCGTCGATACCGATCGCGATCCCGTGCTGCGGGAACTCGAAGCCCTTCGGCAGCTGGTCGGCCGGCAGCTTGCGCGGCAGCAGTCGCACCGTCGGCGCCGCCGGCCCCGTCCAGTTGGCCTTGACCGCCTGGACGAACTGCGCCGTGCCCTCCGACAGGTCCTCCGCCCGGCTGGCCGAGTCGATACGCGGCAGCGCACCCATGAAGTGCAGCTTCTCCGGCACCTGACCGCGTCCCGGCACACCGGCCGGGACGTTCGCCGCGACCCGGCGGTCGAACTCCGAGTCCATGACGTCGCCGAGCCGCAGTTCGAGCCGCCCCAGCATCTGGTCCTTGAGCGCCGCCCGGACCTCCATGTACCGCGAGGCCGAGAGCACGACGTGGATGCCGTAGCCCAGACCGCGGCTCGCGATGTCGGACACGACGCCTTCGAGCATGTCGTAGTCGTTCTTGAACGCGCCCCAGCCGTCGATGACCAGGAAGACGTCACCCCAGGCCTCGCCGGGCTCGGGGGGCCCGGGGGGTGTCCCCCCGGAAGACGCAGCGGCGGCCGCCCGGCGCCGCCGGTAGGTCGCGATGGAGTCGATGCCGTTCGCGCGGAAGAACTCCTCGCGCCGGTTGAGTACGCCCGCGACCTCCGCGACGGTACGGCGGACCCGCTCAGGGTCCAGGCGGGAGGCGACCCCGCCCACGTGCGGCAGATCGGCCACCGCCGTCAGCCCGCCGCCGCCGAAGTCCAGTCCGTAGAACTGCACTTCGTGAGGGGTGTGGGTGAGCGCGAACGACGAGATCAGCGTACGCAGCAGGGTCGACTTGCCGGACTGCGGGCCGCCGACGACCATCATGTGGCCGGCCGCGCCCGAGAAGTCCCGGTAGAGCACCTCACGCCGCTGCTCGAACGGCTTGTCGATCAGGCCGAGCGGTACGACCAGCCCACCCGGCCGCGTGTAGCCGTCCGCGTGCAGCCCGCGCTCCGAAGTCGGCGTCAGGGCCGGCAGCAACTGGTCCAGCGTCGGCGCCTCGTCCAGCGGCGGCAGCCACACCTGGTGGGCGGGCACGCCCTGCCCCTCCAGCCGCCGCACGATGACGTCCAGCACCGTGTCCGCGAGCGCGTCGTCCTCCGCCCGGTTCGCGGCGAGCAGATGCGCCGGGTCGGGCGCCGCGTACACCACCGGAACCGCAGTGGCCGTGAACACCGCGGGCCGCCGCTCGACCGGGAACTGCCCGACCGAGAGGTCCGGGCCGCCCGTCCGGTACGTACCGGAGACGTACGCCGCCTTGAAGCGGGTCATCTCCTCCGTACCGAACTTCAGGTAGCCCGAGCCGGGCACCGAAGGAAGGTGGTACGCGTCCGGCACACCGATCGCCGTCCGCGACTCGGCCGCCGAGAACGTCCGCAGACCGATCCGGTACGAGAGATACGTGTCCAGGCCGCGCAGCTTGCCCTCCTCCAGGCGCTGCGAGGCGAGCAGCAGATGCACACCCAGCGACCGGCCGATGCGGCCGATCTGGATGAACATGTCGATGAAGTCGGGCTTGGCGGTGAGGAGTTCGCTGAACTCGTCGATCACCAGCACCAGCGAGGCGAGCGGCTCCAGCGGCGCCCCGGCGCCCCGCGCCTTCTCGTAGTCGTTGATGTTCGCGTAGTTGCCCGCCGACCGCAGCAGCTCCTGCCGGCGCTGCAGCTCGCCGCGGATCGAGTCGCCCATGCGGTCCACGAGCGTCAGGTCGTCGGCCAGGTTGGTGATGACCGCGGCGACGTGCGGCATCTGCGACATGCCGGTGAAGGTCGCACCGCCCTTGAAGTCCGCGAGGACGAAGTTCAGGGTCTCCGAGGTGTGGGTGACCGCGAGGCCGAGCACCAGCGTGCGCAGCAGCTCCGACTTGCCGGAACCGGTCGCACCGACACACAGCCCGTGCGGGCCCATGCCCTCCTGCGCCGCCTCCTTGAGGTCCAGCATCACCGGCTGGCCGTCCTCGCCGACACCGATCGGCACCCGCAGCCGCTCACCCGTCGACCGCGGCCGCCAGGTACGGGAGACGTCGATCGAGCCCGCGTCGCCCAGGTTCAGCAGATCCGTGAAGTCCAGGTTGGCGAGCAGCGGTTCGTCGTCGTCGCCCCCGCCCGTGCGCAGCGGCGCCAGCTGCCGGGCGAGCGCCTCGGCCGCCGGCAGCGACAGCCCGTCCGGTACGCCCTCGTACGCGACTCCGGCGCCCGACTCCAGCCGTAGCCGGCCCGGCCGGACCACCACGGACAGACCACCGCGCGGCTCGTCGAGATCTCCGGAGACCACCTCGACGATCGTGACGCCCTGCAACCCCTCGGGGGCGGCGAACGCCGAGTCCGGCGGCACCATCCCGCCATCCAGCACCACGATCAGGTGCGGCTGGTCCAGCACCGGCTGCGCGTCCCGGCTGAACCGGGGCCGGCCGTCGAGCCGGCTGCCCAGCAGCTGCTGCAACTCACCGAGGTCGTCGCCGAACAGCCGCCTCGACCCGGCGCCGTCCACCTGTCCCGGCAGCTGGGTGTGCGGCAGCCACTTCGCCCAGTCCCAGCGTGCGACCGCACCCGGCGCCGCCACCACCGCGACCATCAGGTCCTCGGGGGAGTGCAGCGTGACGAGTTGGGCCACCAGCGCCCGCGCCGCCGACTGTGCCGACTCCGGCTCACCGGACACCGTCACGTGGTAGAAGGCGCGCATCGAGACGGCCACCGGCAGCCCGTCGAGTGAACCGTGCACCGCGAGGAACTGCTGCATCGCGCCCGCGCTCAGCGGCTCCAGCTCGTCGACGGGCGCGGTGTCAGGAGCGGTCAGCGCGGTCGACAGCTGCTGGGCGCCCAGCCCGAGCCTGGCCTGCCCGAAGTCCTTGTCGCCGACGCGGCGTTCCCACACCCGGCTGGCTTCTGCGACGACCGACCACAGCTGTTCGGGGGAGGGGTGCAAATAGAGCTGCGCGTCGCGCTGCACGCGCGCCGTCTTCCGTACCGTACGACGCGTCTGCGACAGGTATTTGAGGTAGTCGCGGCGGACATCTGCCATTTGCCCCTGCGTACCCCGGCGGAATCTGACGATCTGGGCGACGACCATCGCGACGGTCGAAATCAGCATCACCACACCCATGATGCGCATGAACGGCGGCGCCTGCGGCGAGAAGAAGAAGACCACTGACGAGCCCATGCCGAGCACCGGCAGGATCTGCATCAGCATGCCCTCCTGCTGACCGCGCGGCAGTTCCGGAGGAGCCTCAAGTCTCAGCTCTTCCGAAGGCACTTCGGGCGGCAGGGACCGCGGCGGGCGTTTGACGACGATCTGGCTCACCGGAGCATCAATCCCTCGAATACGGACGGCTCGCCTTCACCGGCGCCCCCGTGACTGCTGTGCTGGCGGACTTCCCTCCGCGCGACGGTGATCCTACTTGCAGACCCCCCGCACTCCTCCCGGTAGGGTGGCGCGCGCATCATGCGCAACCGCGAATCAGGGGGTCCAACAGGTGAGTACGACCGCAGCGACCGGCTTCTGCAGGGTCACTGTCGTAGCGCCCGACAGCCGTATCGACGTCGCCCTCCCGGAGGACATCGCCGTCGCCGACGTCTATCCGGAGATCCTGCGACTGACCGGCCAGACCCAGCGCGCGGGCACACCCACCGGATACCACCTGGTGCGCCGCGACGGCACGGTCCTCGACGGAGCGCGCACGCTCGTCGCCCAGCAGGTCCTGGACGGCGAACTGCTCAGCCTGCGCCCGTTCGCCGAATCGCTGCCGCCCGCGGTCTTCGACGACGTCTCCGACGCCGTCGCCTCCGCCGTCGTACGCGACCGCCACCTGTGGAGCGACGACCTGCTGCGCGGCGCCGGCCTCGTCGGCGGCGTGCTGCTCCTCGTCCTCATGGGCTTCGTGCTCTGGTTCGCCGACCCGGTCCGCCACGACATGCACGGCCTGCCCGGCATCATCGCCGGCGCCGCCGGGGTACTGCTGACCGCCTTCGCCGGCGTACGGGCCCGGGTGTACGGCGACCGGTCCGCCGCCGTCGCCCTCGGCCTCGGCGGCCTGCCCCACCTCCTCATCGCGGGCTCCGGAATCATCGCCCCCGACGCCGGCCACGGCCCCGGCCGGCTGCAGTTCCTCCTCGGCTGCGTGTGCGTACTGCTCGCCTCGGTGGCCCTCGTCGCGCTCACCCCCAGCGGCGACGCCCCCTTCGTCGCCGCCACGTTCCTGGCGACCGCCGGCACCCTCGCGACCTTCGTCGCGATCCTCGGCGAAGCCTCCGCCACCGCGACCGCCGCCGTGTGCGCGCCGGTGGCCATCGGCCTGGTCGCCTTCCTGCCCGGCCTCTCCGCACGCTTCGCCCGGCTGCCCATCGGTTACGCCTCCCCGCGCAGCGCCGCCGGGGACGACTTCAACGCCGACCCGAACGAGACCCCCGAGGCCCAGCCCGTCGACGCCGACCGCATCGCGGCCCAGGCCCGCCGCGGCCACGAGATGCTGCTCGGCCTGGTCGGCGGCAGCGCGGCGGTCGTCGTCGGCAGCGCGGCCGTCCTGGGCTTCTCCGACAACATCTGGGGCCAGGTCCTCGCCCTCGTCACGGGCCTCGCGATGCTGCTGCGCGCCCGCCTCTTCCGCTACACCTCGCAGGTCACCTGCGTACTGGGGGCAGGCATCGCCGCGATCGGCCTGCTGGTTCTCGGCCTCTCCCTCAACCCCCCGGCCGACCTGATGTTCGAGCTCGTCCGCTTCGGCGACCGCGGCGGCATGGACCTGCGTACGATCTGGCTCTCCGCGGCCGTCGCCACCGGAGCAGCCCTGCTCACCGCGATCGGGCTGATCATCCCGAGGAAGGGCCTCTCGCCCTTCTGGGGCCGGCTCCTCGACCTCGCCGAGGGCGCCGTACTGCTCTCCCTGGTCCCGCTCTGCCTCGCCGTCCTCGACGTCTTCAACGCGGCCCGCTCCCTCACCAGCGGCTGAGCGCCCAAAAGGGGGCGGGCGAAGGGCCGGCGAAAGGCGGTCGGCGCCGGTCCGGCGGGCTGGTACGCTGTGTGACGGCCGTTTGTGTACGCGTTCCCGGAGCATCTGGGAGCTGCGCCCAGCGGACCCCGCCTCCCGAGTAACGGAAGATCCCCAGAGAATTCGACCTGGGGCACTCGGTGGCCATACGAAGACCTAGAGGAGTACGCGTGTCGCTCGACGCCGCTACGAAGAAGCAGATCATGACCGAGTTCGGCACCAAGGAGGGCGACACCGGCTCCCCCGAGGTCCAGGTCGCGATGCTCTCCCGCCGTATCTCGGACCTGACCGAGCACCTCAAGACCCACAAGCACGACCACCACTCCCGCCGTGGTCTGCTGATCCTGGTCGGCCAGCGCCGCCGTCTGCTGCAGTACCTGGCCAAGAAGGACATCCAGCGCTTCCGTGCGCTGGTCGAGCGCCTCGGCATCCGCCGCGGTGCGGCGGGCGCCAAGTAAGACGCCGTGAAGGGAGCGGTTCCCACTTCTAGGGGGCCGCTCCCTTTGCTGTACGTGCGGGACGTACCGGACTCCAATTAGTCTGGTCACATACGCACAACCGAAGAGGAGGAGCGCCCTCCACCGCCGCCGGTCCTCGGTAGTGGCCCCCGGAAGAAACTCCGGGTGCTTCGATCGAAGACCGGCCCGCACACAAGGAGCGCTTCTCCGCCACGTCCCCCGCCACACGGGCGAGAGGACGAACACGAGGAGAAAACGCTAGTGGAGAACGAGACCCACTACGCCGAGGCCGTTATCGACAACGGTTCCTTCGGCACCCGCACCATCCGCTTCGAGACGGGCCGCCTGGCCCGTCAGGCCGCCGGCTCCGCCGTCGCCTACCTGGACGACGACACCATGGTGCTGTCCGCCACCACCGCGTCCAAGAAGCCCAAGGACCAGCTCGACTTCTTCCCCCTGACGGTGGACGTCGAGGAGCGGCAGTACGCGGCCGGCAAGATCCCCGGCTCCTTCTTCCGCCGCGAGGGCCGGCCCTCCGAGGACGCGGTCCTCACCTGCCGCCTGATCGACCGCCCGCTGCGCCCGTCCTTCAAGAAGGGCCTGCGCAACGAGATCCAGATCGTCGAGACGATCATGGCGCTCAACCCCGACCACCTCTACGACGTGGTCGCGATCAACGCCGCCTCCTGCTCCACGCAGCTGGCCGGCCTGCCCTTCTCCGGCCCGGTCGGCGGCACCCGTGTCGCCCTGATCAAGGGCCAGTGGGTCGGCTTCCCGACGCACACCGAGCTCGAGGACGCCGTCTTCGACATGGTGGTCGCCGGTCGCGTCCTCGAGGACGGCGACGTCGCGATCATGATGGTCGAGGCCGAGGCCACCGAGAAGACCATCCAGCTCGTCAAGGACGGCGCCGAGGCTCCCACCGAGGAGATCGTCGCCGCCGGTCTCGAGGCCGCTAAGCCCTTCATCAAGGCGCTCTGCAAGGCCCAGTCGGACCTCGCCGCCAAGGCCGCCAAGCCCACCGGCGAGTTCCCGGTCTTCCTCGACTACCAGGACGACGTCCTGGAGGCGCTCACCGCCGCCGTCAAGGCCGAGCTCTCGCAGGCGCTCACCATCGCCGGCAAGCAGGAGCGCGAGACCGAGCTGGACCGCGTCAAGGAGATCGCTGCCGAGAAGCTGCTCCCGCAGTTCGAGGGCCGCGAGAAGGAGATCTCCGCCGCGTACCGCTCGCTGACCAAGTCCCTGGTCCGTGAGCGCGTCATCAAGGACAAGGTCCGCATCGACGGCCGTGGCGTCACGGACATCCGTACGCTCGCCGCCGAGGTCGAGGCGATCCCGCGCGTGCACGGCTCGGCGCTGTTCGAGCGTGGCGAGACCCAGATCCTGGGCGTCACCACCCTCAACATGCTCCGCATGGAGCAGCAGCTGGACACCCTCTCCCCGGTGACCCGCAAGCGCTACATGCACAACTACAACTTCCCGCCCTACTCCGTCGGTGAGACCGGCCGCGTCGGTTCGCCGAAGCGCCGCGAGATCGGCCACGGTGCGCTCGCCGAGCGCGCCATCGTGCCGGTGCTGCCGACGCGCGAGGAGTTCCCGTACGCCATCCGCCAGGTCTCCGAGGCGCTGGGCTCCAACGGCTCCACGTCCATGGGCTCGGTCTGCGCCTCCACCATGTCGCTGCTGAACGCCGGTGTGCCGCTCAAGGCCCCCGTCGCCGGTATCGCCATGGGCCTGATCTCCGAGGAGATCGACGGCAAGACCCACTACGTCGCCCTCACCGACATCCTCGGTGCGGAGGACGCCTTCGGCGACATGGACTTCAAGGTCGCCGGTACGAAGACCTTCGTCACCGCGCTCCAGCTCGACACCAAGCTCGACGGCATCCCCGCCTCGGTCCTGGCCGCCGCGCTGAAGCAGGCCCGCGACGCCCGCCTCCACATCCTCGATGTGATGAACGAGGCCATCGACGTCCCGGACGAGATGTCCCCGAACGCCCCGCGGATCATCACCGTCAAGATCCCGGTGGACAAGATCGGTGAGGTCATCGGCCCCAAGGGCAAGATGATCAACCAGATCCAGGAGGACACCGGCGCCGACATCACGATCGAGGACGACGGCACCATCTACATCGGTGCCGCTCAGGGCTCGCAGGCCGAGGCCGCCCGCGCCACGATCAACGGCATCGCCAACCCGACCATGCCGGAGGTCGGCGAGCGCTACCTGGGTACGGTCGTCAAGACCACCACCTTCGGTGCGTTCGTGTCCCTGCTCCCGGGCAAGGACGGCCTGCTGCACATCTCGCAGATCCGCAAGCTCGCCGGTGGCAAGCGCGTGGAGAACGTCGAGGACGTGCTCGCGGTCGGCTCCAAGGTCCAGGTCGAGATCGCCGAGATCGACCAGCGCGGCAAGCTCTCCCTCATCCCCGTGATCGAGGGCGAAGAGGCCGCCGAGGACGCTGCCGCCGCGGAGAAGGACGACGCCGCCAAGTGACGTCCCCCAGCTCGAGGGCGACGGCCCGCACCTCTTCGGAGGTGCGGGCCGTCGCCCGTACCCAAACCCTCCTCAAGGGCCGTGACGGCATCGGCACGGTCCGCCGTACGACGCTCCCGAGCGGCCTGCGCATCGTCACCGAGACACTGCCCTCGGTACGCTCCGCGACCTTCGGTATCTGGGCGCATGTCGGCTCCCGCGACGAGACGCCGTCTCTGAACGGCGCCACGCACTACCTGGAGCACCTCCTCTTCAAGGGCACCCGGCAGCGCAGCGCCCTGGACATCTCCGCCGCGATCGACGCGGTCGGCGGCGAGATGAACGCCTTCACGGCGAAGGAGTACACCTGCTACTACGCACGGGTACTGGACACCGACCTGCCGCTCGCCATCGACGTGGTCTGCGACATGCTGACCGGCTCGCTGATCCTGGAAGAGGACGTCGACGCCGAGCGCGGCGTCATCCTCGAAGAGATCGCCATGACCGAGGACGACCCGGGTGACTGCGTGCACGACCTGTTCGCGCACACCATGCTCGGCGACACCCCCCTCGGCCGCCCTGTACTCGGCACGGTCGACACCGTCAACGGGCTGAGCGCGGACCGGATCCGCCGCTTCTACAAGAAGCACTACGACCCCACGCACCTGGTCGTCGCGGCCGCCGGCAACGTCGACCACGCCACGGTGGTACGCCAGGTCCGCGCCGCGTTCGACAAGGCCGGCGCCCTCACCCGTACGGACGCCTCACCGCGCACCCCGCGCGAGGGCACCCGCGCCATCCGCACCGCCGGCCGGGTCGCCCTGCTGAACCGCAAGACCGAGCAGGCGCACATCGTCCTCGGCATGCCGGGCCTGGCCCGCACCGACGACCGCCGCTGGGCGCTGGGCGTGCTCAACACGGCCCTCGGCGGCGGTATGAGCTCCCGCCTCTTCCAGGAGGTACGGGAGAAGCGCGGCCTCGCGTACAGCGTCTACTCGTACACCTCGGGCTTCGCCGACTGCGGGCTCTTCGGGGTCTACGCAGGCTGCCGCCCCAGCCAGGTCCACGACGTACTCAAAATCTGCCGCGACGAGCTCGACCGGGTCGCCTCCGACGGCCTCTCGGACGAGGAGATGACCCGTGCCATCGGCCAGCTCTCCGGTTCCACGGTCCTCGGCCTGGAGGACACCGGCGCGCTGATGAACCGCATCGGCAAGAGCGAGCTGTGCTGGGGAGAGCAGATGTCGGTCGACGAGATGCTCGCCCGGATAGCTGCGGTGAGCCCGGACGAGGTCACCGCGGTGGCCCAGGATGTGCTGGGACAACGGCCCTCCCTCTCGGTCATCGGCCCGCTGAAGGACAAGCAGGCGGACCGCCTGCACAACGCGGTGGCCTGACGGCCGGCACCACACGACATCCGGAAGCGAAGGAAGCACGAGCATGAGCAGCAAGCTGCGGGTGGCAGTCCTCGGCGCCCAGGGCCGTATCGGCTCCGAGGCGGTACGTGCCGTCGAGGCCGCCGAGGACATGGAACTCGTCGCAGCCCTCGGCCGCGGCGACAAGCTGGAGACGCTGGCCGACGTCGGCGCCGAAGTCGTGGTCGAGCTGACCACCCCCGCTTCGGTGATGGGCAACCTCGACTTCTGCGTACGCCACGGCATTCACGCCGTCGTCGGCACCACCGGCTGGACCGACGAGCGCCTGGCCCACCTGCGCACCTCGCTCGACGCGTCCCCGCAGACGGGCGTCCTCATCGCGCCCAACTTCTCCATCGGCGCGGTCCTCACCATGAAGTTCGCCCAGCAGGCGGCCCGCTACTTCGAATCCGTCGAAGTCGTCGAGCTGCACCACCCGGGCAAGGCCGACGCCCCGTCCGGCACCGCCACCCGCACCGCGCAGCTCATCGCCGCGGCACGCGCCGAAGCCGGCTGCGCCCCGCAGCCGGACGCCACGGTCACCGCCCTCGACGGCGCCCGCGGCGCGGACGTCGACGGGGTCCCCGTACACGCCATCCGGCTGCGCGGCCTCCTCGCCCACCAGGAGGTACTCCTCGGCGGCGAGGGCGAGACCCTCACCATCCGCCACGACTCCCTGCACCACAGCAGCTTCATGCCGGGCATCCTGCTCGGCGCGCGCCGCGTGGTGACGACCCCGGGCCTCACCTTCGGCCTGGAACACTTCCTCGACCTCGGCTGACACTGATGCGCGCAAAGATCACGTACTTCGGCCTCGCCGCCGTCCTGGTCGTCTACTTCGTCCTGGTCGGCAGCCGCGGCGTCCTCCTCATCCAGCAGGGCACCGCGCTCACCATCGCCTTCGGCGCCTCGGTGCTGGTGCTGCCGCTGATCGGCTGCTGGTTCCTCTGGCACACCACCCAGTTCGCCCGCAAGGCAAACAGGCTGGCGCAGGAGCTGGAGGCCGAAGGCGGCCTGCCGGTGGACGAGTTGGTCCGTACCCCGGGCGGCCGTATCGACCGCGACTCCGCCGACGCCGTGTTCGCCCAGCGCCGCGCGGAGACGGAGGACACCCCCGACGACTGGCGCTCCTGGTTCCGCCTCGCGATCGCCTACTACGACGCCCGGGACACCCCGCGGGCCCGCAAGGCGATGCAGCGGGCGATCGCGCTGCACGAAGGCAGGCCGGTACGGGCCTGAGGCGCCCGGCCGCCGGAATCAGAGGCCGTACTCGGCGCCCCACGCCTCCACGGTGTCGGCCGCCCGGTCGAAGGCCTCGGCGCGCGCCAGGAAGTCCGCGTTGTGGTCGGTGAGCAGCGCGGGCAGCTGCTCACCGCCGTGCTGGACGACGACCAGGGCCTGCCCCTGCACGGTGCGCGGCAGGCCGAGCCACCGCACCGGCTGCTGGACCGTGCGTACGTCCGTGACCTGGTGCCACGGCAGGGTCGTCGTCGCGAAGAACCCCACCTGGCGCAGCCCGTGCCGGCTCACCCACACACCCATGTGCAGCAGCCGCAGCGCGCAGCCGATCACCGCGGCCGCGGCCGCCAGACACACGCCGGCGCCGGGCAGCGCCCCCGCGAAGGCGATGATCATCGTCGCCAGCAGCATGAACGAGGCGAGAAGCAGCAGCAGCGCTGCGGCCGCGACCCGCCAGGGACCGGGCCGGTAGGGGCGCCGCCAGTATTCGTGGTCGTGGTCCTCGAACGGCAGCGCGGCATCGTCGGCGCACTCGGCGTCAGGGCCGAACGCGCGGTCGGCCGTCAGGAAGGGGAGGGGCACGACGGGTCCTCACTCACAAGCACGCTCGATGGGGCTGTGCCCGGTGAGGCTACCCAGCCCGTCGGAGACCGACCACCCCAGGGGGGCCGGACGAGTCAGCGCCCGTCGGACGATGCCTCGGACTGCTGCGTACCGCTCGGCGACTGAGGGGGTTCGAGCGCCGGCAGTCCGAGCAACAGCGACCCGACCAGTCCGGCCACGACGGTCAGCCCGATCAGCGTCCGCCCTGCGATCTGCGACTTGGTGGCACGCTCGCGCGGCGGGGGAGTGACGTTACTGCGGAATCGGTCGGCCTCGGCGACGAAGGCGAACGGGACGGGCTCTCGCCGGCGGAACATGGATGGGCTTCTCTCCTCGGTACTTGATTGCTCAATCTGGACGCTCCTATCTGGACAGACGATCAAAGGGAGCAAAGGGTGCCCGATTTCGACAAATTGGCCGAACAAACCAGCCGAGAGCGGGCTGGACGTCGTTGTCGGTGCCGGCCCGTAGAGTGGGCGCCGCCCGAGCGATGCAACTGGAAGGACCCCGCCGGTGAGCGAGACCCCCGCCTCAGACCCGAAGCCCAGCTTCCGCAGCGACGTCACCGTCGAGCTGGTGAAGCACACCGCCAGTGACTCCGACGTCCTGTGGGCCGCCCGCGTCTCCACGGCGGGCGAACAGTCTCTCGAAGAGCTCGTCAAGGACCCGGAGCGCTCCAAGGGGCTCATCAACTACCTGATGCGGGACCGCCACGGCAGCCCCTTCGAGCACAACTCGATGACCTTCTTCATCAGCGCCCCGATCTTCGTCTTCCGCGAATTCATGCGGCACCGTGTCGGCTGGTGTCTCGCCGGAGACACTGAGATCACCCTGGTGAGCGAGGCAGGAAATCTGCGCCGCCGGACGATCGCCGACCTGTACCGGCTGTGGCATCTCGGAGTCGAGGACCGGCTTCCCGCGTCATCAGGTGGCGTTACCTGGAATGCCAGGGCGGCCAGGTGGCAGGCCCAGGTGCGTCGGGGCGACAAGAACCACTACCTCGGCCTCTATGACAGTCGCGAAGCCGCAGAGTCAGCGGTGGTCGAGTTCCGCGAGCAGCACCCAAGCACGCGGCTGCGCAAACTGGAGTCCGTACACCGCAATCACGTCAGGTGCTACGACGAGGACACGCTGGAAGCGCGGCGCGCGCGGATCGTCGATGTCATCGAATCCGGAGTGAAGCCGCTCATCAAGATCACCACTGCCGGCGGCAAGGTGGTGCGCTGCACAGCGGACCATGCGATCTTCACCCCTGAGGGATGGCGCAAGGCGGGCGAGCTGTCCGTGGGTGATGCGGTCATGGCAGCCGCCACGGCTCCTCGGCCTTCGGAGCGTCTTGTGCCGCCGAGTCTCAGGCGCGGCATCGGGGTATGGACATCGATGCAGCGCGAGCGGCTCATCAAGGACACGGACGCCTGTCACCTGTGCGGCGGAGTCTTCGCCCGCGAGGAACTGGCCCTGGACCACGTCGTTCCCGTGGCGGAGGACCTGCCCCGGGCGCTCGACGAGCGCAACCTGGCTCCCGCCTGTCAGACGTGTCACGCGGAAAAGAGCGCGGGTGAACAGAGCCTCGCCCGGCGCGGTGGCAAGATTGCCGTGGCCCGCCCCGATGTCATCGTCGAGATCGTCGACGACGGCGAGGAGATGACATACGACCTCTCGGTCGAGGGGCCATGGCACAACTTCCTCGCGAACGGGATCGTCGTCCACAACTCGTACAACGAGGAGTCGGGCCGGTACCGGGAGCTCTTGCCGGTCTTCTACGTTCCTGGCGAGGACCGGAACCTCGTGCAACAAGGCCGGCCCGGGAAGTACGAGTTCGTCCGCGGCAGTGCCGAACAGCATGAGCTGACGGAACGAGCGATGCAGGACTCATACATCCAGGCATACGAGCGCTACCAGGAGATGCTGGACGCGGGCGTGGCCCGCGAGGTGGCGCGGGCGGTCCTTCCCGTCGGCCTCTTCTCGTCGATGTACGCGACCTGCAACGCCCGCTCGCTGATGCACTTCCTCGGCCTGCGTACGCAGCACGAGCAGGCGACTGTCCCGTCCTTCCCGCAGCGGGAGATCGAGATGGTCGGAGAGAAGATGGAACAGCACTGGGCCAAGCTCATGCCACTCACCTACACGGCGTTCAACAACAACGGCCGAGTGGCGCCGTAGGGCACAGATGTACGGACCGCCCCGGCGAAGTGTCCGTATTGCGGGCTTTCGAGAAGTTCATCTAGGCTGATCAAACGGACCCGGCACTGCTTGAACCCCCGAGCAGGCAGTGCCGGGCTCCACCGCTTCGGGTCCCCCGAGGGGACACCACGCGCTGAGCAGCGAGTAGCGTGTTACCCATGGCTCCGATCTCCACTCCGCAGACCCCCTTCGGGCGGGTCCTCACCGCTATGGTCACGCCGTTCACGGCGGACGGCGCACTCGACCTCGACGGCGCACAGCGGCTCGCCGCCCACCTGGTGGACGCAGGCAATGACGGCCTGGTCATCAACGGCACCACCGGCGAGTCCCCGACCACCAGCGACGCGGAGAAAAACGACCTCGTACGAGCCGTACTGGAGGCCGTCGGAGACCGGGCCCACGTCGTCGCCGGCATCGGCACCAACGACACCCACCACAGCATCGAGCTCGCCCGCACGGCCGAACAGACCGGCGCGCACGGCCTCCTCGCCGTGACGCCTTACTACAACAAGCCGCCGCAGGAGGGCCTCCTCCGGCACTTCACGGCGATCGCCGACGCCACCGCCCTGCCGGTCATGCTGTACGATATCCCCGGCCGCAGCGGCGTCCCGATCAACACCGAGACCATCGTCCGGCTCGCCGAGCACCCGCGGATCGTCGCCAACAAGGACGCCAAGGGCGACCTGGGCCGCGCCAGCTGGGCCATCGCCCGCAGCGGCCTCGCCTGGTACTCCGGCGACGACATGCTCAACCTTCCGCTGCTCTCGGTCGGCGCAGTCGGCTTCGTCTCCGTGGTCGGCCACGTCGTCACACCCGACCTGCGCGCTCTGCTGGAGGCGCATCTCAGCGGTGACGTCCAGAAGGCCACCGAGATCCACCAGAAGCTGCTGCCCGTCTTCACCGGCATGTTCCGCACCCAGGGCGTGATCACCACCAAGGCGGCACTGGCCCTCCAGGGCCTCCCCGCCGGCCCGCTGCGACTCCCGATGGTGGAACTCACCGCAGAGGAGACCGCCCAGCTCAAGGTCGATCTGGCCGCCGGTGGGGTAGAGCTGTAACCACAGACTTCACAACTGAATACGCAATAACACACACAACAGCAAGTGCACGAATGTCATGCGCGCCACGTGCCTGAAGCAGGTACGTGGCGCGCGTGGTGAGGAGAGTCTTTTGAGCCATCCGCATCCTGAACTCGGCCCCCCGCCGAAGCTGCCCAAGGGCGGCCTCCGCATCACCCCACTCGGTGGTCTCGGCGAAATCGGCCGCAACATGACCGTCTTCGAGTACGGCGGCCGGCTGCTCATCGTCGACTGCGGCGTCCTCTTCCCGGAGGAGGAGCAGCCCGGAATCGACCTGATCCTGCCTGACTTCTCGTCCATCAGAGACCGTCTCGGCGACATCGAAGGCATCGTGCTCACGCACGGCCACGAGGACCACATCGGGGGTGTCCCCTTCCTCCTCCGCGAGAAGCCGGACATCCCGCTGATCGGATCCAAGCTGACGCTCGCCCTGATCGAGGCGAAGCTGCAGGAGCACCGGATCCGCCCGTACACCCTGGAGGTGGCGGAAGGCCACCGCGAGCGCATCGGCCCGTTCGACTGCGAATTCGTCGCGGTGAACCACTCGATCCCGGACGCCCTGGCGGTCGCGATCCGTACACCCGCGGGCATGGCGGTCCACACCGGCGACTTCAAGATGGACCAGCTCCCGCTGGACCGGCGCCTCACGGACCTGCCGACCTTCGCCAAGCTGGGCGAAGAGGGCATCGACATCCTGCTCTCCGACTCGACGAACGCCGAGGTCCCGGGCTTCGTCCCGCCGGAGCGGGACATCTCCAACGTCCTGCGTACGGTCTTCGCGAACGCCCAGAAGCGCATCATCGTGGCCAGCTTCGCCAGCCATGTGCATCGCATCCAGCAGATCCTGGACGCGGCGCACGAGTACGGCAGGCGGGTCGCCTTCGTCGGCCGCTCGATGGTCCGGAACATGGGCATCGCCCGCGACCTGGGCTATCTCAAGGTCCCGGCCGGCCTGGTCGTGGACGTCAAGACCCTCGACGACCTGCCGGACCACGAGGTCGTCCTGGTCTGTACGGGCTCGCAGGGCGAGCCGATGGCCGCGCTGTCCCGCATGGCCAACCGCGACCACCAGATCCGGATCGTCCAGGGCGACACGGTGATCCTGGCCTCGTCCCTCATCCCGGGCAACGAGAACGCGGTCTACCGCGTGATCAACGGCCTGACCCGGTGGGGAGCGAACGTCGTCCACAAGGGCAACGCCAAGGTGCACGTCTCCGGCCACGCGTCGGCCGGCGAGCTCCTGTACTTCTACAACATCTGCAAGCCGAAGAACCTGATGCCGGTCCACGGCGAATGGCGCCATCTGCGCGCGAACGCCGAGCTGGGCGCCCTCACCGGCGTACCCAAGGATCGTGTGGTCATCGCCGAGGACGGTGTGGTGGTCGACCTGGTCGACGGAGTCGCCAAGATCGTCGGCAAGGTCCAGGCCGGTTACGTGTACGTCGACGGCCTCTCGGTCGGAGACGTCACGGAGGTCCACCTCAAGGACCGCCGCATTCTCGGAGACGAGGGCATCATCTCCGTCTTCCTGGTCGTGGACAGCAGCACCGGCAAGATCGTGGGCGGCCCGAACATCCACGCCCGAGGCTCCGGCATCGACGACTCCGCGTTCACCGGAGTGATCCCGAAGATCGACGACGCACTGAACAAGTCCGCCCAGGACGGCGTCGTCGAGCCCCACCAGCTGCAGCAACTCGTTCGCCGCACGGTGGGCAAGTGGGTGTCCGACAACTACCGCCGCCGGCCGATGATCCTGCCGGTCGTCGTGGAGGTCTGACGCATCGTCACTGGAGCGGGGCCCCGATTTGCATCGGGCAGCCCCGCTCCAGTACGTTTACGGCTCCGCCTGACGGGAACCCGCAGCACTTGTGTGCGGGGTGCCCCTTCCCGAAAGGGAGGCGGAATTCCGACCCAGAGAAATCTGATAAAGTCGGAACCGCCGGAAAGGGAAAGCGCGAAAGCGGAACCTGGAAGGCAAACCAAATCCCACTTCGACTGGGAATCGGACACGAAAGAGTCTGATAGAGTCGGAAACGCAAGACCGAAGGGAAGCGCCCGGAGGAAAGCCCGAGAGGGTGAGTACAAAGGAAGCGTCCGTTCCTTGAGAACTCAACAGCGTGCCAAAAGTCAACGCCAGATATGTTGATACCCCGACCTGTTT
>NZ_JANAVP010000023.1:83824-110959 GCF_024213665.1 Streptomyces sp. A3M-1-3 | reverse complement strand
AGCACCGCCGGAAAGCACCGCCGGAAAGCACCGCCGGAAAGCACCGCCGGAAAGCACCGCCGGAAAGCACCGCCGGAGAGCACCGCCGGAGAGCACCGCCGGAGAGCACCGCCGGAGAGCACCGCCGGAGAGCACCGCCGGAGAGCACCGCGGCCCGAGGCCCTTCCGGCCTCGTCCCTGCGGTCGCCCGCCTCCGCCCGTGCGGCGGAGGCACCCCGCCGTACAGGCCCCCGGCCGGGCTGGGGCCATGACCACGACGACCGCTCCCTCGACGACCGCCCCGGCCCCCGCTCCCCGTGCCCTCCGGGCTGTGGCGGTCGACCATGGCCGTCGGCGTACCAGTCGGCTTCAGCGAGGAGGTGCTGCGTACCGACTACGCATCCGTCATCGGACTGGCCGCGCTCCAGGAGTGCGCGGCCCTGCTCCCCCTCCTGCTGGTCACCGACCGCCTGCGGCTTCCCCGCCCCCGCGCGGTCGCCGCCACGGCCACGGTCCTCGCGGTCCTGGTCACGCTGGTCTGCCTCAGCCGGCTGGTGGTCTGGTTCACCGTCGGACACGACGGCACCTCGCCGGCACCGCGGCCGCCGTGATGGGCTGGGCCGGCCCCCTGCTGGCCGTGGTCGCCCGCTCGTACAGCCGGCGGCACCCGGCGTGACACCATCACTTACGTGCTCGACATCGGCTACTCCCTCTCCCGTCGCTTCCCGGACCCCCCGCAGACGGACTACCGCACCGCGGACGTGCGGTCGCTGCGCCACGATCTCTTCTGCGGTGACGTCTACCTCGCCGACACCAAGGCGGACCGCGAGGTGTCCACAGCCTGGGGATGGGTGCCCGTGCTGGACTTCGCGTGGGCGCTCTGCGACATCGTCGAGCAGCTCGACCGGGACCCGCGCGGCAACCGCTCGGCGAAGTCGCAGTACGCCGAACTGGACTTCACGGAGTCGAGCGACCGGATGCTGTTCGAGCGCCGCTTCGGCTGGGTCGACGTCGAGGCGGACTGGATGGCCGCCGAGGAGCCTCCGCTCACCTTCAGCCACAGCCTGCTCCGCCGCGAGGCCCGGGACTTCCTCCAGGACCTGATCGCCGACCTCGCCGACCTGCACGAGGGCCTCGCCGACAACCCGGTGATCTGGGACATCCAGGCCCGCTTCCCCCGGATCTGACGGACCACGTCCACCCCAGGCGTACTACGGCTCCACCCGCACCCCTATCTGCGCGGCGAACGCCGGGGCCAGATCCAGCAGCTGCGCCGGGCTGATCACCGCGCCCGACAGCCGGTCGACGCCCCGCGCGATGTCCAGTTCGGCCGCCGCCCGCATATCGACGTCCTTCATCCGGACCGCGCTGAAGTCCGCCCGCTTCAGTACGCAGTCCCGGAACTCCACCCGCTCCAGCTGAGCCTCCCCGAAATCCGCCTCCGCCAGCACGCACCCCTCGAACACGACGTCCTTGAGCCGCGCCTTGCGCAGATTGAGGTAGTCGATCTTCCCGCCCCGCACGAGCACCCGCTCCAGTACCGACCCGTGCAGCTGAACCCCGCCCAGCCGGGCGTCCAGCACCTCCACATCACGGAACGAGGCCTGCGCGAGATCGGTGCCCACGCCCCGGACACCGTCGAGCACACAGTCCACGAACCGCGCCTTGCCCAGCCGGGTCTCGTCCAGCGCGCAGCGGTACAGCCCGCAGTCCATGAAGCGGGCGCCGCGCCCCTCCTGCCCCGCGAAGTCCAGGTCCGTGAAGTCCAGCCCGTCGTAGTCCCCGTCGGATTCCAGCCCGCCCCCGTCGTACGCCCGCAGGGGCGGCAGCCGCACCTCCGGACGCCGCACGGCCTGTACGTCCTGTGCTCCTGATCCTTTTCGTGCCATGCGTCCATCGTGGACCAGAGGTCTGACAACGCACCTCCGGCAGCGATCTCAGCGCCGATCTCAGCGCCGGTCTCCCGATGTCACATCCCGGCCCACCCCGTCCGTCACCACCCGTGAGAGCGACCACGAGCGCGACCACGACGGGCAGGAGACCAGGACCATGCAGCGCATCAGTGTCATAGGCGGCGGCTTCGCCGGGCTCACCGCGGCCATCAGTGCCGCCGAAGCCGGCCTCGGAGTGACCCTGTACGAGTCCCACCACACCCTCGGCGGCCGGGCCAGGACCGCCGAAGGCCCGTACAGGACCAACGAGGGTCCGCACGCCCTCTACAACCGCGGCCCACACTGGACCTGGCTGAAGCAGCGCGACCTGATCGGCCCGCTCGGGGCGCTCCCGCCGCTCGAAGCGGCCCGGCTGCGGCTGCACCGTAATGGCGCACTGCACCGGCTACCGCCGCTCGCCATGCTGCGCCTGCTGCGCCGCCCGGCCCGGCAGGCGCCGGTGGACCGCGACTTCCTCAGCTGGGCCACCGAGGAGGTGGGCGCGGCGGGGGCCCGTGCGGCCGCGCACTTCACCGCCGCCGCGCTGTTCCACCACGACCCGGGCGCGCTGTCCGCGGCCTTCGTGCAGGAGCGGCTGCGCCGCACCACGAAGCTGCCGCCCGAGGCGCACTATCCTCGCGGCGGCTGGGCGTCGGTCATCGACCGGATGGCGGCGCGCGCCTGGAACCTGGGCGTACGGATCGAGACGAGCGTACGGATGGACGAACTGCCCACCCGTGAGGGGCCGGTGATCGTCGCCACCTCGCTGGACTCGGCGCGGCGGCTGCTCGGCGACTCCACGCTCACCTGGGACAGCGGCCGTACCGCGCTGATCGACCTGGCCGTACGCACGCGCCGAGGTGACGTGTTCGCGATCTCCGACCTGGACGCGCCCGGCTGGATCGAACGCTTCACCGCCCAGGACCCCAGCCTCGCCCCGGCCGGGGAGCAACTGATCCAGGGTCAGATCCCCATCGCGCCGGGCGAGTCGAAGGCCGACGGGGTCGCACGCGCCGAGCGCCTCCTCGACCTCGGCTTCCCCGGCTGGCGCGAACGCACCACCTGGCGGCGCGATTCCGTCGCCGCGGGGCGTACGGGTGCGGTGGACCGCCCCGGCACCACCTGGCGCGACCGGCCGGCCGTCGACCGCGGTGACGGGGTGTACCTGGCGGGCGACCAGGTCGCGGCGCCGGGCGTACTCAGCGAGGTGTCGTTCACCAGCGCCATCGAGGCGGTCACGCTGGCGCTGAAGGCAGTGGGCGCGCGCACCCGGGCCCTTGACCTCAAGCGCGCTTGAGGTAGTTGGCTGGCGACCTGACGGCACACCACATCGGCACACGCCCAAGGAGCCAGCCATGCACGCGATCCGCCTCCACGCCTTCGGCCCCGCCGAGAACCTCACGTACGAGAAGGCCGAGGACCCGCTGCCCGGCCCGGGCCAGGTACGGATCGCGGTCGCCGCGGCCGGGGTGCACCTCCTGGACACCGCACTGCGGGAGGGTATGCCCGGCCCGTACTCCAAGCAGCCGGAGCTGCCCACCATCCCCGGCCGCGAGGTGGCGGGCACGGTCGAGTCGCTCGGCGAGGGCACCGACCCGGCCTGGCTGGGCAAGCGGGTCGTGGCCCACCTGGGCATACCCCTCCCTTCCGGGGGACACCCCCGGACCCCCTCCGGCGGCTACGCCGAGCTGGCCGTCACCGATGCCGCGAAACTGCACGAGATCCCGGCGGGTCTCGACGAGGGCCAGGCGGTGGCGATGATCGGCACCGGCCGTACGACGATGGGCATCCTGCTGTTCGCGGACCTCAGGCCGGACTCCGTCGCGATCGTCCCGGCCGCGGCCGGCGGCATCGGCACGCTGCTCGTGCAGTACGCGAAGAACGCCGGCGCGACCGTCATCGGCCTGGCGGGCGGGCCGGAGAAGGTGGCCAGGGTGCGGGAGAACGGCGCCGATCTGGCCGTCGACTACAAGCAGTCCGACTGGCCGGATCGGGTCCGCGCCTTTCTCGATGGCAGGCAGGCCACGATCGTCTTCGACTCGGTGGGCGGCGACACCGCCCGCGCGGCCGTCGACCTGCTGGGCCACGGCGGCAAGCACCTGGTCTTCGGCTGGTCCGGGCAGGGCCTGCACGCCGGCGGCACGCTGACCTTCACGGCGGAGGAACTGGCCGAGCGCGGCATCGTCTTGGAGAGCGTGCTGGGCCCGGTGATGATGCAGAAGGCGGGCGGGGACAACCCCCTCCGGGTACTGGAAGAGCGCTCCCTGGCCGAGGCGGCGGCGGGCCGCCTGACCCCCGCGGTCCAGCGCTTCCCGCTCGCGGAGGCCGCGGCCGCCCACCGCGCCCTGGAGACGCGCGGCACGATGGGCAAGGTCGTACTCGTCCCGTAGGCGGGGCGGGGGCGGGGTTGGGCGACCCCATCCGCGTGGCGTTGAAGCAGCGTGGGCCGCACGGCCGGGACATCGAAACGTAATAGCGGCTCTCTGTCTGTACGGGTTCCAAGGCCCGTCAGAGTCGACCAGCCACGCCCAGAGGGCCTATGACCTGCGATGATGCAGCGAATCGGCCGCCCAGCCCCCAACCGTAAGCGCCCTTAACCGTGATTTCGCGGCCCAAGCCATGGCCCCCGTGCCTGCCTACGTGGCGGGGACGGGGGCTTTGGCGTACCAGGCGGCGACCCCTCTCCGCTCAGTCAGCGGTCGACTCAGCGTGACCGACTCCAGCAAGTGCCGTGCTGGTAGGCGGTCTTGACGATGTGCTCTGGCGGGGTGATGGTCGTGCAATCGAGCGCAATTGGATCGACACAGGGAGAGAGTATGCGGTTGCGTTTCCTCGGGATCATCCCGAACACGCCCGACACGGACTCGCCGACGATCTGGCTGGACGAGGACAGCGGGGATCTGCTGATCCAGTCGTACAAGGCCACGGAGGAGGAGGTGAAGGCGTGTCAGGAGATCGGCTCCATCCCGGGCCACTCCACGGACGTGCCGGATCACGAGACGATCATCCGGCTCCCAAAGGTCATGCTGAAGTACATCCCCCGGCCCCGACAGTGAGTAGCGACGATGACGAACCCCGTGCTTGAGGGGCTGGCCGAGGCCCGGCATTCCGCTGTGCACCTGGAGATGCGCGACGCCTACCAACCCAGCGACCCCGAGTTCATCGCGTGGCAGAACGGCAAGCGCCTTGATCCTGCCGCTGATCGGTCAGAGTGGTGGCGTCCGTTCCTGGACGTGGTAGCCGAGACGACATCGCGCGGAGTCGTCATGCGCCGGGCTCGGATCGTGTCGGAGCCGGTGACGGACTACATCCGGTACGAGTACGACGTGACGTTCCCGAACGTGGCGGCGGGTGAACTGGTCCGCTGGCTTCCCCGTCGCCGGGCGGCTGACATTCCACTGCCCGGCACCGATCTGTGGATGTTCGACCGTGAGTCGGTGCTGTTCACCTACTTCTCAGGGGTCGGGGAAGTGGTTGACCGGGAGTGGCGCACGGAACCGGCCGTCGTGGATCTGGTCAGCTCAGCCTTTGAAACCGTCTGGGAGTGGGCTACCCCCCACGAGGAATACAAGCCAGTCTGACGCCCCATGCCCGTCTCAGGATCATCAAGCGTCCAGCAGGCCCAGCAGGTCCTTGCCGACCGCCTACGCGAGTTGTGCAGGGACGCCGATTTGGACGGTAAGGATCTTGCTGCCGCGTGCGGTTGGCACCCGTCCAAGGTGTCGCGGATCTCGACAGCGAAGACCCAACCGTCTGCCGACGACATTCGGGCCTGGTGCCGGGCCTGCGGCGCGGAAGACCAGACGGAAGACCTCATTGCCTCTTTGCGGGCGGTTGAGGGCATGTGGGTGTCATGGCGCAGGATGGAGCGCGCCGGGCTGCGACGGGCGCAGGAAGCCCGCTTGCCGCTGTACGAGTGCACCCGCTGGTTCCGGGCGTACTCGCCGGGTCTCGTCCCCGGACTGATCCAGACGTACGGATACACGGAAGACGTGTTGCGCGCTGTCCAGCGGAGACGGGTTGAGATCGATGACGTGGCCGATGCGGTGGCGGCCCGCATGGAGCGTCAGCACGTGATTCACCAGGGGCAACGACGCTTCGCTTTCCTGGTTGAGGCGTCCGTCCTGAACAACGGGCTCGGCGACGCCGACACGCAGGCGGAGCAGCTTGACCACCTGCTGACGGTCGGAGCGCTGCCTAACGTCAGCGTCGGTGTGGTCCCGACCCGTCTCGGCCGTGCACGGATGCCGGTAGAGGGTTTCTGGATCTTCGATACCGCACAGGTGAACGTGGAGCTTGTCTCCGGGTACCTCACGATCACGCAGCCCAGCGAGGTAGCCGCCTACGCCGACACGTTCGCCACTCTGGCCGACATGGCGGTCTACGGCGCAAAGGCGCGCGCGCTGATCACAGCGGCATTGGACTCGCTCGGTTGATTGCTCTGCAATCACGTGCAATCGGCTGGGAGTTGAGGCTCCGCTGTTCCTAGCGTTGTCACCACACGGACGACGCGAGGAGACCGGGATGACGGAGCCGACGAGATACCCGACCGCGCCGGTAGAGCTCCCCTTGCGCTTGGAAGCTGAGCCGGCCCCTGTGTCCGGCTGTGCTGGCTGCACTGAGCTGGCGAACGTGCGGGACCAGGCACGGGCGGGCGGTGACATGACCACGGTGTCCGACTGCAACGTCTACATCCGGCGGCACCCGGAGGGGCCAGTGATCACGCAGGCGGACATTGGCCAGCGCGTGGAAGACGCGGCCGGACGCATCGGCATCCTGCGTGACGTGATCCCGGACTACGAGGACCCCGCCGATCCTCCGGGCGAACGCCGGAAGCGCCCTACGGCGTTTCTCTGGCCCGAGGGCGGCGGCAAGGAATGGCTGGTACGCCCGGCGGACGCTCAGCGCACATGACCGCTCCCTGATGACTCCGTCTCTGCTGGACGTAGCCGGAGCCGTTCCCCCACGGCACTGGCGTTTCGGCAGAGGCGGCGTAAGTCCCCGCCCCGATGGTGGAACCCTGGACAGGTCGAGCGGCCGGGGCGGGTTGCTGCATCACCGCATTGACAGCCACGACCAAGGAGGGCACGACATGCGCAATGCCCAGATCATCACCGCTGCGGGCGGAGGACACGGCGGAGAGGGAGGGGACGGGGGCGACCGACACCCCGGCCAGCCCTGGACGCCCCCGCAGGAGCCGCCGTCCCCTGACGGCGACACCCCGCCCGGTGACGGGACGCATCGCAAGTGACGCTCGACCCTGCGCAGGTGGAGCGCCCCAGCCGCAAGGAGCTGGGGCGCGTCCTCCTTGAGACGCGTGCGCTGTCGTCGGACTGGGCTCCGACCTTCGCGGCTGTGGACCGGGCTGCCTTCCTGCCTGACCTGATGTGGCCGTTCGACATGGACGCGGGCAAGAGCGTCGCCGTGGACCGGACAGACGGCCCGGACGCGTGGTACGCCACGGCGGACAGCAACGTCCCCATCGTGACCCAGTGGGATGACGGTGAGCACTCCGGCACCGAGCCCGGGAGGGTGTCCACCAGCTCCTCCTCCATGCCCTCCGTCGTGTACGCGATGCTTAAGACCCTTGACGTGGACCAGGCAATGCGCGTGCTCGACGTCGGCACAGGCACCGGCGAGACAGCCGGAGCCCTGACGCACCGACTCGGCCGCCGGAACGTGACCACGATCGAGGTAGACCCCTCCGTGTCACGACAGGCACGCGAGCGGCTCTGCGCGGCCAGGGTGTGCCCGGAGGTGGTCGTGGGCGACGGGTTCAAGGGCCACGCGGTCGCGGCACCGTATGACCGCATTCTGGCCACCGTCGGAGTCCGGGAGATCCCGGGGGCTTGGATCGAACAAACCCGGCGGGGCGGCCTGATCGTCGCCCCATGGGGCACGCACTACAGCAACGCGGATGCCGTCGCCAGGCTCGTCGTCGGTGCCGGGAAGGCGTCCGGGCACTTCACACGTCCCGTGGAGTTCATGAAGCTACGCGCTCAGCGGCTGTCGCTGCCAGGGCATGGCGAGTACGTCCCGACGAAGGGCATGGACCGTGCCGACACGTCCGCCACTGAGATCACCGAGGCGGAGTTCGTCACCGGGAGATACACCGCCCTTCCCTTCGCTCTGGGACTCCGCGTGCGGGACTGCGCCCAGGCTGCGGCGGACAAGCGGGACGGGGCCCGCCCGGTGTGGTTCTACGGGCTCAGTGACCGATCTTGGGCGTGTGTCATGTTCCGCGACGATCACGACAAGGCACGTGTCTGGCAGTCCGGCCCCCGTCGGCTGTGGGACGAGGTGGAGGCGGCCTACCGGTGGTGGGTTGCCTGCGGCAAGCCAGGCCACACCCGCTTTGGTCTGACGGTCACCGCCGAGGGACAGCGGGCCTGGCTGGACGATCCAGCCGACTCCTGGGCC
Organism: Streptomyces sp. A3M-1-3; assembly: GCF_024213665.1. Taxonomy (GTDB): domain Bacteria; phylum Actinomycetota; class Actinomycetes; order Streptomycetales; family Streptomycetaceae; genus Streptomyces. The sequence continues at coordinate 102,629 of NZ_JANAVP010000023.1, read as the reverse complement.
GTCTGAGGTTCCGGACCTTACTGGCCCTAGACCCAATGCCGGTGACTTTGGCACCCGGCAGAGCCCACGGGTTCCAGCATCGCCGCAGGTCAACGACTCGCGTGCGCTGCTAAGTCAGTGCCATTGGCCCTAGACCGGCCCCGGTCGTCCGCTCCCCCGTGGCGGTGGCTGGGGCCTTCGCGTGTGCCTGGCCTACTCCGCCGTACCCAGCTTGACCAGGGCGTCATCCGTCAGCCGGTTCACCGTCCACTCCGACATTGACACCGCTCCCAGTGATCGATAGAACTCCACGGCAGACAAATTCCAGTCCAGGACGGACCACTCGAGCCGTTCGTACCCCCGCTCCACACAGATGCGCGCCAGCTCCGTCAGCAGCGCCTTGCCGTGGCCGCCGCCGCGCATCTCCGGGCGTACGTACAGGTCCTCCAGGTAGATACCGTGCACCCCGCGCCAGGTCGAGAAGTTCAGGAACCACAGCGCGAAGCCCGCCGTCTCGCCCTCGTCCGTCTCGGCGATGTGCGCGAAGGCGGCCGGGCGCTCGCCGAAGAGCGCTTCGTGCAGCTGGGCCTCGGTCGCCCGGGCCTCGTCGAGGGCCTTCTCGTAGTCGGCGAGCTCACGGACCATGCGGTGGATGGCCGGGACGTCTGCGGGCGTGGCGGTACGAATCATGGGGGCAGGGTAGGCGGCCGCACCGTCCTCTGGCCAAAGCATTCCGCGCTGCGAGCAGACCGCCCGGCAGCCAGGCCCGGCAAACCAGACCGGCAACCAGGCCCGGCAACCAGGCGCCCTGCCACCAGGCCCGCCGGCCCCTCCCGTCACCGCCCGAGCAGTACCCGCGCCACCTCGGCCTGCTCCTCCGACAGCTCCTGCTCGCCGTCCACGCCGTCCTCCAGGGCCCAGAGGCTGTTCTGCAGGACCCGCCCCAGCGTCCAGGCCCTCGCCCGCTCCCGGTCCAGCCCCAGTACCTCCGTCATCAGGTCGAACCGCCACCGCACCGCCGACGCGTCGAAGCGGTTCCAGAGCGCCGGCATCAGATCGAACCCCGGATCCCCGGCGAGCGGCTTGGGATCGATCGCCAGCCAGGGCTCCCGCACCCCGGCGAGGACGTTGTCGAAGTGCAGGTCCCAGTGGAGCAGCCGGTCACCCGGCTCGCCCGCCACCTCCCGTACGGCGGCCGCGCAGTCGGCCAGCAGCCGCCGCTCGTCCGCGTCCTCCAGGGCGTCAAGCGCCTGCGGTACGTCGTCGAGCATCGCCGCGGCGATGTCCCCGAGCCGGCGCAGGCCCGGCGGGGCCGGCACCGCAGTCAGCCGGGCCAGCAGCTCCGCGAGGATCTGCACCGCCTGCCGGTCGTCGTCGACCGACGACAGATGCCGCAACTCTCCCCCAGAGCCTTCGGCCTGGGAGGTACCCCCAAGCCACTCCAGAAGCATGGTGCCGGTCTCCGCGTCGTGCTCCAGCAGCTGTACGGCGCCGTCGCCGCCCCACACGCGCAACGCGACCGGCTCGCCCTCGCTCTCCTCGTCCAGCAGCTGCATCTTGAGCGCGGCGGCCGTCCCGTCCGCCCGCTCGACCGGGAGGACGAGCGAGGCCGCGCCGTACATCGAGGGCCCGGTGGGGCGCAGCGACCACCGCTCCAGGAACTCCGTGGCCCGGCCGGGCAGGGCGGCGATGAAGGCGCGGCCCTCCTCGCCGTTGTGCCTGACCTGGCTGGCCGCCAACTCCTCCGGAATGTCGATCACATGCCGAATCCTACGGCCGGGCCCGCGGCGCCCGCCTGGACAGCGGCATGACCACGGGTGTACCAACAGCCCCATGAGCACGATCAACGGCGGCATCTCCTTCTGGTACGCGCAGGACGGCACACCCGCCCCCCGCGAGCCCCTGCCCGGCGACGCGACCGCGGACGTCTGCATCGTCGGCGGCGGCTACACCGGCCTGTGGACCGCGTACTACCTCAAGAGGGCCGTCCCGTTCCTGCGGATCACCGTCCTGGAGCAGAAGTTCTGCGGTTACGGGGCCTCCGGCCGCAACGGCGGCTGGCTCTACAACGGCATCGCGGGCCGCGACCGCTACGCCAAGCTGCACGGCCACGAGGCCGCCGTACGTCTCCAGCGCGCCATGAACGACACCGTCACCGAGGTGGTGACCGTGGCCGGGGACGAGAACATCGAGGCGGACATCCACCAGGGCGGCGTACTCGAAGTCGCCTACACCCCGGCCCAGTTGACCCGGCTGAAAGCCTTCCACTCGGTGGAGATCGCCTTCGGCGAGAAGGAACGCGTCCTGATGGGCGCCCGTGAGACCGCCGACCGCATCCGCGTCACCGGAGCCGCCGGCTCCTCCTGGACTCCGCACGGCGCCCGCCTGCATCCCGTAAAGCTGCTCAAGGGACTGGCGGCAGCCACCGAAGCCCTCGGCGTCACCATCCACGAGTCGACGCCTGTCACCGAGATCAAGCCCAAGCACGCCGTCACCCCGTACGGCACGGTCCGCGCCCCGTACATCCTGCGCTGCACCGAGGGCTTCACGGCGAGCCTCAAGGGCCAGCACCGCACCTGGCTCCCGATGAACTCCTCCATGATCGCGACCGAGCCGCTGCCCCAGCACATCTGGGACACCATCGGCTGGGACGGCCGCGAGACCCTCGGCGACATGGCCCACGCGTACATGTACGCCCAGCGCACCGCCGACGACCGCATCGCGCTGGGCGGCAGGGGCGTCCCGTACCGCTTCGGCTCGAAGACGGACAACGACGGGCGCACCCAGCCCGCCACCGTCGAGGCACTCCGCGAGATCCTGGTCCGCTTCTTCCCCACCACCGCGGGCGCCCGTATCGACCACGCCTGGTCCGGCGTCCTCGGCGTCCCGCGCGACTGGTGCGCCACCGTCACGCTGGACCGCTCCACCGGCCTGGGCTGGGCGGGCGGCTATGTCGGCAGCGGTGTCGCCACCGCCAACCTCGCCGCCCGCACCCTGCGCGACCTGGTCCAGCAGGACGCCGGCCAGGCCGGCCCCACGGACCTCACCGCCCTCCCCTGGGTGAACCACAAGGTCCGCCGCTGGGAGCCGGAACCGCTGCGCTGGCTCGGCGTCCACGGCATGTACGCGGCCTACCGCACCGCGGACCGCCGCGAGGCAGCCGCCCACAGCACGGCCACGGACCCGATCGCCCGCGCGGCGGACCGCCTCTCCGGCCGCCACTGAGCAACCGAACGGCCCCGGCCCCGGCCCCCGCTCTCCGTCAGAGAAGCGTGTTGTACGGTTCCAGCCGCCGCTCACCCTGACCCGCGCGGCGAAGGGGGCGGCGGGCTTGCCCGTGCCCGGGTAGAGCCACAGCGCACCCGCCGCGTCACGAGCGAGCAGGTCGGACTTGCCGTCGGAGGTCAGGTCGCCGGGACCACACCACCGCGGTGAAGCCGTTCCAGCCGGTACCGGCCTTGACGCGCGCGCCGACCGGAGCGGTCGCCTTCCGCGAGCCGATCACGTGGCCGTCGCCCGTCGTAGGCCAGTACCAGAGGGCCCCGGCAGTGTCCCGGCCGAGAATGCCGCCGCCCGTGTTGTGGACGGTGACCGGGGAGAGCTCGACGAGCGCGTTGTACGCCTTCCAGCTGCGGTAGGCGCCGACCGGGTCCTGGTAGTCGCGGAAGGCGGGAGCCGCCTTGCCGGTTCCGTGGTGCGCCAGCATGTCGCCGGCGCTGTTCCGCGTGAAGAGCGAGCAGCGCTCCATGACCTTGCGGGTGCTCTGGATCGCGAACGTGCTCCGCGCCTCGGGGTGCCCACGCCGAAGGTGAATACCTCGTACACCGCGTTCACATCGACGCGCCGGGCGGCGACACTCGCGGCCGCCTTCAGGGTGTACGTGATGGTCGTGTCGCCGGGGGTCACGGCGGCATTCTGCTGCCGCGACAGCGCCAGGCATCCCCCCATGGCGCCCGGCGGACCTACAGGAGCCCCCGTCCTGGATACCCGCCGGGCCCGACCCCCGCCGGGCCCGACCCCCGCCGGGCCCCACCTCGCCGGGCCCTACGCGACCTCGATGCCGTGCTCCTGTACGAGCGCTTCCAGGCCCCCCGGGTAGCCCTTGCCGCCGATGACGAACTCCCAGTCCCCGTTCGCGCGGCGCCGGAACGACCCGAGGACCAGAGCCGTTTCGCCGGCCCGGCCGTCCGAGACTTCCAGCCGGTCCAGCTCGTTCCCCGCCGCATCCCGCAGCCGGATCCCGGCATCGGTGAACCCAGCCAGGTCGGCGTCCGGATTGACCTCGGGGTCGACCGCCGCGACGAGCACGAGGCGGTCGGCCCGCTCCGGGAGACTGTCGAACGAGACGCGGATCGCCGCCTTGTCCCCGGCTCCGCCGTGCATTGCGCGCACCGAACCGTCGGGGGTGCGCGGGTTGTTGAAGAAGACGAAGTGGTCGTCGCTCAGCACCCGGCTCCCCCGGCAGACCAGCGCGCACACATCCAGCGCCACCCGGCCCGACCACGACATACCGAGCACGTTGTAGTCGTCGTCGACCCCATCGTCGGCGGCAGCCGCACCCGCAGCGCTCGCGGTGGCCCCCCGCTGCGCCGGCACCGCGCCCCCGCCCAGCCGCCCCCGCAGCCCGTACCGGCCCAGCAGATCGACCAGCTCACCCCCGGAGACCAGCGTCAGCGGCTTGCCGTTGGCGAACGTGTAGGACCCCGGGCCGAAACCCGAAGTCGTCACCAGTACACCCTTGTTGGCGCCCGCTCCCTGGACCGTCCCGTACAGGTCACGGACCGCGCTCGGTGGAACCGTGTTCCGGTAGCGCTTGACCTGCACAATGATCTTCCCGCCGCTGATGGGGTCCGGATCGAGCGCCTCCACATCGACCCCGCCGTCGTTGGAACGCTGAGTCGTCACCGCCTGCATGCCACGCGCCCGGAACAGCTCGGCGACGAGCCCTTCGAAGTCCACCGGATCCATCTCGAGCAGATCCGGCTCCGCCCCACCCCCGTGGGAGACCACCCCGGCCCCGACCTCCTCCGGAACCCGGCCGGGCCGTACCGCGACCCGCTGGTCGGGACGCGCGGACAACTGTCCCCGCATCCCCTCCACCAGGCAGTCCACCGCACTGACCTGCGCCAGGTTCAGGCCGCTGAACGCGGCCCGGGTGACCATCACCGTGCTCAGGACGATCTGACGCCGCCCGGTGGCCGGATCGACGTCGTCGACGAACCCGTTCAGCGCCACCGAATCCAGCGTCCCGCACTCGTCCGCGGCGAAGAGGTCCCGCAGCGCGAGCAGCACACACTGCGCGAGAACATCCCGGTACAGCGCCCGGCGCTGCGCCGCCGGCCGGGCCACCTCCTTGTGCTGGTCCGTGCCGACCATGTACTTCACGGCCTTCGCCTCCGCCACCACGTCGTAGGCCGGCAGCTCCCAGTTCAGCACCAGCTGCCGCGCAGCCGGGTCGAAAGCCGCCGCCACCTGCCGCGGCAGCCCCTCCGGCCAGGCCGTGGACGCGTACAGCGCGGCCGAGAAGTATTCGACCACCGTGTCCGGCTCGCCGTCGCGCAGCGCGGTCGCCATCCCCGCGATGCCCGCGTTGTGCCGCCGGACCTCCGCCAGCTGCGCCCCCGCCCATTCGTCGTACTGCCGCCGGTACGCCGCCAGCTGCTGCACCCGCTGCGCCTCCGCCGCCTGCGCCGCGTGCCAGTCCTGCTGGTACCGCGCCTGCGCCTCCTGCTGCGCCTGCGCCCGCCGGCCCGCGGTCCAGCCGCCCTGAGCCTGGTACCGGTTCACGTCCGGCATCGGTACGGGGTGAGCCAGCTGCCCGGGGGCGAACGGTTCGATCTCCTCCGCCCGCGTCAGCGCGGCCGTCCGGAACGCCGGAGCCCCGCAGCCGGAGGCCAGCAGGCCCGTAAGCACGGCGACCCTGGCGTCCAGCTCCTCCGTACGCTGCCGGGCGTCCGCCTCCCGCCGCTGCTTGTAGGCGGTCTGCTGCTCCCGGTGCATGCGCGCCATGTCCCGCTCGTACGCCCGCTGCTGCCGCTCCTGCTCCCGCTGGCCCCGCACCCAGGCCCGGTGCTGCGCTTCCTGCTGGCGCTGCTGCTGCCGCTGCGCCTCCGCCCAAACCCCGATCAGTCCGCTCGATCGACGACTCATCCGACGGCCTCCCCAACCCCGGGGCCGCTGACCCCGTGCCTCTTCACATGCCCCACACATGTGGAAAGGCAAGTGTCCCGGACCTGAGTGATCCGGGACACATGTTTCGCGGCACGAGTCTTGACGTTCGGGGCGACCGTTCTGGTGCTGGGACGGGACGCTCTCCAGGGGCTCGGCGCGTTCCCAGGCGTGCTCGAACAGCCAATCCAGTGCTCGGCCAGCGACAACCCGTAAGTGCACAACTCGTGAACAGAGCCAAGCAGCCTCACCAGGGGCGGAACACCGGGCACGCCGGGCAGACGGTCGAGCTCGGCTACCGGCAGACTCGACATCCTGGCGGCGGTCCGGGTGCGGGAGGGGTACCGGCATCTGACCTGGCTGCGGAGGATCGTGGCCGCGTTGTTCGCGCTCGCCGGCCTGGTGTTGCTGACCGGCCGCGCCCCGCTTCACCAGGCCGTCCTGATGCTGCTGGCCGGTGTCCTGGTGTGGTCGACACCGCACCTCTACACCGCTCAGGTGCTGTGGATCGTCCAGTGGCAGGGCGACTACCGCACGATCGTGACCGAGGACGCGATCACCGCCGCGAACGACCACAGCACACTCACGCAGCGATGGACCCTCTTCCGCGGCTACCGGGAGACCGACGAGCGCTTCGTCCTGCTCCAGACGGGGCCTGACCTGGCTTCTCGATGAGCCCCCTGTCGGACAGTCCCGACTCGCTGGACGTGGCGTGGCTGTGCGATCCCGACGGCGTCGGGCCCCGGCTCTCTCCATCCTCAAGGTCCCCGAGCCGAAGACGGCGAAGAACCGACTGCATATCGACGTCCGGGTGCCGGGACACGGCGACCCCGACCAGCGGTGGGCGTGCATCAGGGCTGAATCCGAGCGGCTGGTGAAGGCGGGCGGGATCGTCCGGGAAGAGTTCGACCGACTCGGGCGATGAGCAGCGCGACGTCGTCGTGGTCGCCGGGGTGTCGCAGGGCGTGCAGGAGAAGCTCGCAGGTCTCGTCCAGGGAGCGGTGGGGGTCGTCCAGGAGGGCGAGCAGGGTGTCCAGACATGCGTCGATGGGCTGGTCGCGCCGTTCGACCAGCCCATCGGTGTAGAGGACTAGCTGATCGCCCGGATCCAGGGCCAGTGTCGTGGTGTGGAAGGCGCCCTCGCCGACGCCCAGCGGTGTCCCGGTGGGCAGGTCGAGCAGTTCGTGCTTTCCGTCGAGGTGGAGCAGGGCTGGGGGCAGGTGGCCGGCGAGGGAGATGTCGCACTGTGCGCTGAGCGGGTCGTAGACGGCGTAGACGCAGGTGGCGATGGTGTGGTGCTCCAGGTCCTCGGTGATGTGGTCGAGGTGCTGGAGGACCTGGGCAGGGTCGAGGTCGAGGTAGGCCAGGGTGCGGGTGGCGGTGCGGAGCTGGCCCATGGTGGCGGCGGCGCTGACGCCGCTGCCCATGACGTCCCCGATGACGAGGGCGGTCTTGTCGCCGCCGAGCGCGATGACGTCGAACCAGTCGCCGCCGATCTCGCTGGCTGCCTGGGCGGGCTGGTAGCGGGAGGCGACTGCCAGCCCCGGCCGCTGCGGTGGGGTCTGGGGGAGCAGGCTGCGCTGGAGGGTGAGCACAGTGCGGCGTTGTTCCTGGACGGCACGGTGCCGCTCGGTGACGTCCACGCTGGAGGTCACCACCCCCAGTACCTTCCCGTTGGGCGCTTCGAGCCGGTGGAATGAGATCGACCAGGCGTGCTCGTTGTCCGGGTCGGCCGGCGTGCGGCCGACTGTGTACTGGTCCAGGACCGGGGTGCCGGTAGCCAGCACCTTGCGCATCGTCGCTTCGAAGGACTCGTCCAGGAAGGGCAGCACCTCATGGACGTGCCGGCCCACATGCTTGGCGGCCGGCACGCCGTTGAGCCGCTCCTCCGCCGGGTTGACCAGGACGTACCGAAGGTCGGTGTCCAGTACACCCAGTCCGATCGGTGACTGGGTCACCAGTCGGGCGGACAATGCCAGATTCCGTTCGACCTCGCGCAGCGTTGTCTGATCCGTGGCCAGGCCCAGGGCGTAGTAGTCGCCCTGGTCGTCCAGCAGCCGCATATTGCGGAACTCCACCAGCCGCGTGCTGCCGTCCTTGTGCCGGACGGGCAACACACCGGCCCAGCTGACCCCGTCCTCCATGACCTGGGCGAACAGACCCAGCACGACCTCCAGCTGCTCCTCATGGACCAGCAGGCGGCCCGCGAACTCGCCGAGGGCCTCATCCGCGCTGTAGCCGAACAGGTTTTCGGCCTGCGGGCTCCAGAGATCGATCCTGCCCTCGGTATCGAGGAGAACGGCCGCCACGTTCAGCACATCGAGGAGCCCACCGGACGCGAGCGGAACGACGCCCGCCGCGTCAGGACCGGTCGGGAAGGGCTCGGCTGCACACATCCCAGGCCCTCCTCACTCCACGCGTGGCTTGCGTAGCTCCCCCCATCCTCTCCCTCTATTGGGCGCTCCCGCACGTCACCCAACTATGGTCATCGCCGGGCGGGGCGGGCAGGCGGTCGGCATCGCGGCGGATCACGAAGTCCACGGTCCCGTCCGAACTCGCGCGGTCGTTTTCCCTGGCCGTCATGGCCGGCCTGGCGTTCGCCCACCCCGTCAACGTCTGGCTGGTGAGCAACCACCTGAAGCACGGGATGGGAACGGTACGTGTGCTGAGCGAGGGCGGCGAACCGGTCCACGAGCCGACGGCCGAAGCCGCCCCGGTCGGCACCGGAATGACCATGCCGCAGACCGAGGTGACCTGGGAACACAAGGCCGCCATGGCGACGCTGACTGTCGTCTTCCTCGCGTCCGGCGTGCGCCTGGCTGCGATCTTCGGACGCCTCGGCTGACGGCGACGGCGTCGCCTGCCCCAGCCCTCGTTGTTCGGCTACACGCGCGTGATCACCACCAGACCTCGTCGTCCACGACACGGTGTTGGAGGAGATCGGCACCGGGACCGGCTACTCGACCGCGCTCGCGTGCGAACGCCTTGGCTCCGCCGACGTCCCGTCGATCGAGGTGGACCCGCACCGGCTGGAGACGGCCGCGAGCACGCTGTACGGCTGCGGCTGCACCCCCGCCCCTCGAGGATTCGGCCACCCTCTGCACACTCGCTGCGCACATGGCCACCCGCGATCACGCAGCCCTGGACCCGATGTTCAGGCAAGCTCGCCTGCCGAGTCCAGAACAGGAAAAACCCAGGTCACGGCGAGTGAGTCCTGGGCTTTCCCGGAGCCCCCTGTCGGATTCGAACCGACGACCTACGCATTACAAGTGCGTTGCTCTGGCCAGCTGAGCTAAGGAGGCAGCCCGAGAAGTGTACCCAGCCCCCGGACCGGCCCGTTCGAAAAATTTGCCGGGCCCGGATTTGCCGGGCCGCCGGCTACTGACAGATCGGAACCGGCCGGGTAGCGTCACTCGGAGTTCACCCAGGTGGACTAGACCCATTCATTCCTTTACTCGGATCGTCCGGCACGTTCCTGCCGGTGAAGGGACACATCACCATGGCCACTGTCTCGTTCGACAAGGCGACCCGGATCTACCCGGGCGGCGACACGCCCGCCGTCGACCAGCTCGAGCTCGACGTCGCGGACGGCGAGTTCCTCGTACTCGTCGGCCCCTCCGGTTGCGGCAAGTCCACCTCCCTGCGCATGCTCGCGGGCCTCGAGGACGTCAACGCCGGATCCATCCGGATCGGTGACCGCGACGTCACGCATCTGCCGCCCAAGGACCGGGACATCGCCATGGTGTTCCAGAACTACGCGCTCTACCCGCACATGACCGTCGCCGACAACATGGGCTTCGCGCTCAAGATCGCCGGCGTCAACAAGGCCGAGATCCGGCAGAAGGTCGAGGACGCGGCGAAGATCCTGGACCTCACCGACTACCTGGGCCGCAAGCCCAAGGCGCTCTCCGGCGGTCAGCGCCAGCGGGTTGCGATGGGCCGCGCGATCGTGCGTGAGCCGCAGGTGTTCCTCATGGACGAGCCGCTGTCGAACCTCGACGCCAAGCTCCGCGTCTCGACCCGTACGCAGATCGCGTCGCTGCAGCGCCGCCTCGGCATCACCACGGTGTACGTCACCCACGACCAGGTCGAGGCCATGACCATGGGCGACCGCGTGGCTGTACTGAAGGACGGGCTGCTCCAGCAGGTCGACTCGCCGCGCAACATGTACGACCGTCCGGCGAACCTCTTCGTGGCCGGCTTCATCGGCTCCCCGGCCATGAACCTGGTCGAGGTCCCGATCACCGACGGCGGCGTGAAGTTCGGCAACAGCGTGGTCCCGGTCAACCGTGAGGCACTGTCCGCCGCGGCGGACAAGGGCGACCGCACGGTGACGGTCGGTGTCCGCCCCGAGCACTTCGACGTGGTCGAGCTGGACGGCAGCGCCGCGAAGTCCCTCTCCAAGGACACCGAGGACGCCCCGGCCGGTCTGGCCGTGACCGTGAACGTCGTCGAGGAGCTGGGCGCCGACGGTTACGTCTACGGCACCGCCGAGGTCAACGGCGAGCAGAAGGACCTCGTGGTCCGGGTCAACGGCCGCCAGGTGCCGGAAAAGGGCGCCGTGCTGCACGTCGTCCCGCGCCCGGGTGAGACCCACGTCTTCTCGACCTCCACCGGTGAGCGCCTCAGCGACTGACAGCGGGCGATCTTGCTTGCGCGGCCCCGCACTTCCGCCTTCGGGCGGCGGTGCGGGGCCGCGGCGTTCCGTCCATACTGTCGACAAATACCCCGGCATAACGGTCAATTCGAATCCTGTACGTCAACACGCGATTCGAAAAGCCGCGTCGAACCATCCCTCGACCGAGTGACTAAATGTCGCCAAATCATCACCGACCGCTACGCTCGCCTGCGTGACCCACACAGCCCGCCGTATCGGCCGAACTCTCGCCCTGGTCCTGCCCGTCGTCCTGGTCCTCTCCGGAACGCTCGCGGTCACCTTGGTCCCCTGGGCGGACAACTCCCAGTCGACGATCCTCACCGCGTCCGCCGAGAACGTCTCCGTACGCGCCAAGTCCCGCGCCCCGCAGGACGTCCTGCGTGACCAGCTCCTCACCGAGCTCCAGGAGAAGGATCCCGGAATCGCGCTGACGCACCTCCAGCTGGAGGTCGACCGCCGGCCGTCGCTCGCCAAGGACTGCATGTCGATCGCCCGCGCGCTCGGCCGTGCCGCCGTGAGCCACTACGGACCCGCCCGCGCCCAGTCCTTCTCCCGCCCCGTCTGCGACACGTCCTTCGCCTCGGGCGTGATGCACGCCGGCTGAGCGCCGGCCGCCGTCCCCACCGCTTCACCTGCCCGTCATGCGCGCCGCATAGGCTGCGCGCATGACGGCAGACACCTCCGGCGACTCCTCCGCGGGCGCGCCCCTGAACGCAGCAGAGCCCACCCAGGCCGTGGTCCTGGCGGGCGGCCAGGGTTCGCGCCTGCGCCCGTACACCGATGACCGGCCGAAGCCGATGGTCGAGATCCCCGGAACAGGGGTGCCGATCATCGGCCATCAGCTTGCCTGGCTGGCCTCCGAAGGTGTGACGGACGCCGTGGTCTCCTGCGGCCATCTCGCCGAAGTCCTCCAGGACTGGCTGGAGTCGGCCGATCTGCCGCTCCGCGTCACCACCGTGGTCGAGAAGGAGCCGCTGGGCCGCGGCGGCGGCCTCAAGTACGCCGCCGCGCACCTCCCGCACGCCGACCGCCCCTGGTACGCCACCAATGGCGACATCTGGACGCGCTTCTCGCTCCGCGAGATGGCCGCCTTCCACCAGGAGCGCGCGGCCATCGCCACACTCGCGCTGGCCCGCCCGCGGATCCCGTGGGGCGCGGTGGAGACCAACGAGTTCGGCCATGTCCTGGACTTCATCGAGTCGCCGCCCTCGCCCTATCTGATCAACGCGGGCGTGTACGTCTTCTCTCCTGAGTTCGCCTCGCTCCTGCCCGACCGGGGCGACCACGAGCGCACCACGTTCCCGCGTCTGGCGCGCGAGCGCCGGCTGGCCGGCTTCCCGCTGCCCCAGGGCGCGTACTGGCGGGCCATCGACACCGCGAAGGACCTGACGGAGGCGGCGAGGGAACTCGCGACGCAGACACGTCCGTAAGCGGTACAGCGGCGCTGCGCGTACAGCGGTACAGCGCAGGTGCGGAAGAGGGGCCCGGCGCGCGGGGGATGCGCGCCGGGCCCCTCTTCCGCCGTAGGCGGTACGTAAGCGGTACGTAAGCGGTACGTAAGGGCACGTACGGGTCAGCCGAGCAGGCCGCCGACCAGACGGCCGGGCTCCTCGCCCGATCCGCCGCCGGAGCCGCCGTTACCGCCGCCCGAGCCGCCGCTCCCGCCGCCGTTCCCGCCACCGCCGCCGCCGTCGGTGCCGCCCGAGGACGACGGGCCCGAGGAGCCGGCCGGGGGCTGCTGGGGAGCCGACTCGCGGGGCTGCTGCCGGCCCGTGCCCTGCGTCTCGGTGGGCTGTTCCGCGCCGACGCTGCCGGTCTCCCGTACTTCCTCCGGCGTCGGCTTGTCGGCCGTGGGGCCGGCGGAGTGCTCGGCGGACGGCGAGGCGGACTTGCCGGGCGCCCGCGAGGAGCGGTCCTTGTCCTTGGACTTCTGCGGCAGCGGCGAGCCCGGGAGGTGGTTGCTCGGCGCGCCACCGGGGCCGGGCACCGTGACCACGGTCGCGGAGCGCACGGCCCCGCCCAGTACGGAGCCGACGAGCAGCGTGAGCCCGACGACGACCGCCGCCATGACCCCACCGCGGCGCAGTACCCGGCGCCGCAGCTCCCAGAGTTCGGAGCGCGGCCCGAGCCGGCGCCAGGCCTCGCCCGCGAGCCGTCCGTCGACCGAGTAGACGGGCGCGCCCGCGATGATCAGCGGGCTCCAGGCGGCGAGGTAGATGATGTCGGGCGCGTCGTACGCCGGTACGGTCTTCCAGGTCACCGTCATCAGCAGCGCGGCGGAGAGCACCGCCCCGAAGCAGGCCGCGAACCGCTGCCACAGTCCGAGTACGGTCAGCACGCCTACGACGACCTGAAGGAACGCGACAGTCAGGCCCGCGCCCACGGGGTGGGACAGGGCGAAGTCGCGCAGCGGCTCCGCGAGCGCCCAAGGGTGCAGCGACTGGAGCCACTTGACCATGGAGCCGCGTTCACCGCCGTCGAAGTAGACGGGGTCGCAGAGCTTGCCCATGCCGGCGTAGATCGAGATGAAACCGAGGAAGACGCGCAGCGGCAGCAGCACGACGCCGAGGTTCATCCGCCGGCCGGGGTAGTAGGCGTGCCGCACTGGGTCCGCGCCGTGCCGACGGGCGCCGGGCCCGTCCGCGCCGGCCGCTGCGAACTCGCCGGCGTGGCCGAAGTCACCGCCCGCGTCCGGGACTTCGTCGTACGCGCCGACTGCCGTACGCACGTGGGGCAGCAGCTGCGTCTGGGAGTCGTGGTTGCGCGGCCCGACGACGGTCGGCGTCGGCCGGGTGTCCTCGTCCAGCTCGATCCGCGGGATGACCTGGGTGGCGCCCCCGTCGAAGCCGCCCCCGTCGAAGCCACCGCCATCGAAGCTACCGCCGTCGAATCCGCGCCGTCCGGCGTCCCGCACGGCTTGCAGCAGCCCGGTCGCCCCGGGGTCGCCCGGCGCGGATTTGCCGCTCCACACGACGGGCGCCCGGCGCCGCCCGGCGGCGCCGCTCATGGCGGGGACCCTGGACGTGTCGGCCCCGGCCCCCGCGAGCCGCGGCGCGAGGCGCGGCTTCGGGCCGGTGGCGAGCTGCACGCGGAAGCTGGCGTGGTTGACGATGACCTGTGCGGGATCGCACGGCACCTTGACCATGCTCAGCGGCGCGGGCTGGTCGTCGAACCGGGGTGTTCTGGTGTCCACACTCATCTAACCGAGTGACGAGTGTTTAGGACACTGCCTTGACGACGAGATCTGTCCGAGACCCGACAAACCGCCCAGTGTGGTAGAGGGAGGGTGCCACGTCTGCCGAGCACCGCACTGAACCGGCGCCCGCAGGCGGGCGCGGCCACCACCGACCCGCACCCGGGACGAGCCCGCATCCCGGGACGAGCCCCGCACCCCCGCCGGGAGGCTCAGCCGCGGCGCCTGGCCGCCTCGTACAGGACCACACCCGCCGCGACGCCCGCGTTCAGGGACTCCGCGCCACCCGGCATCGGGATGCGCACCAGGAAGTCGCAGGTCTCGCCGACCAGGCGGGACAGGCCCTTGCCCTCGCTGCCGACGACGATGACGACCGGGCCGCCGAGCTCCTCGAGGTCGCCGACCTCGTGGTCGCCGTCCGCCGACAGGCCGACGACCGTGATGCCGGCCTTCTGGTAGCCCTCCAGCGCGCGCGTCAGGTTCGTCGCCCGCGCCACCGGCGTACGGGCCGCCGTCCCCGCGGACGTCTTCCACGCGCCCGCCGTCATGCCGGCCGCGCGGCGCTCGGGCACGACGACCCCGTGCCCGCCGAAGGCGGAGACGGAGCGGACGACCGCGCCGAGGTTGCGCGGGTCGGTGACACCGTCGAGAGCGACGATCAGCGGGTCCTCACCGTCGTCGAAGGCGCCCGAGGCGAGGTCCTCGGGGTGCGCGTACTCGTACGGCGGGACCTGGAGCACCAGCCCCTGGTGGTTGAGCCCGTTCGTCATCCGGTCGAGCTCGGGCCGCGGCGCCTCCATCAGGTGGATGTTGCCGCGTGCCGTCGCGAGCGCGAGCGCCTCGCGGACCCGCTCGTCGTTGTCGATGAACTGCTGGACATAGAGCGTCGTCGCCGGAACGCCGTCGCGCAGCGCCTCGAAGACCGGGTTACGGCCGACGACCATCTCGGACGTGCCCTTGGCGCCGCCGCGCCGGGGCGCGGGGCGGCGGGCCGCGGCCTGCTTGGCCTTGGCGTTGGCGACGCGGTTCCTGACGTGGCCCTTGCGGGCGGAGGCGGGCGGAGTCGGGCCCTTGCCTTCGAGGGCACGACGCCGGTTACCGCCGCTGCCGACCTGCATGCCCTTCTTGTTGGACGTGCGGCGGTTCCTGCGCTGGCTGTTCCCGGCCATGACCTACCTGTTTCATCGCTTCAGAAGTATGTACGTATTACGAGTGTGCCGCCCGGAGGCCCGAGCGGCACAATCCGGCGGCCCTCAGCGGGGCCCGAGTGTCCAGCGCGGCCCGGTCGGGCTGTCCTCGATGACGAGCCCCGACTGCTGCAGCTGGTCGCGGATCGCGTCCGCCGTGGCCCAGTCCTTGCGGTCCCGCGCGGCCTGCCGCTGGTCGAGCACCAGCCGTACGAGCGTGTCGACGACCCCGTGGAGATCCTCGCCGCGGTCGGAGCCACCGCCCGACCAGTGGTCGTCGAGCGGGTCGAGGCCGAGGACGGCGAGCATGGCCCGTACCTCGGCCAGCCGCGCGACAGCCGCTTCCTTGTCGTCGGCCGCGAGCGCGGAGTTGCCCTGGCGCACGGTGGTGTGGACGATCGCGAGCGCCTGCGGCACCCCCAGGTCGTCATCCATCGCCTCGGCGAACGCCGGCGGCACCTCGGGCGCGGGGTCGACCTCTCCCCCCGCCTTCTCGACGACGCGCTGGATGAAGCCCTCGATGCGCGCGAAGGCGGACTCGGCCTCGCGCAGGGCTTCCTCGCTGTACTCGATGGTGGAGCGGTAGTGCGGGGTGCCGAGGTAGTAGCGCAGGACGATGGGACGCCACTGCTTGACCATCTCGGAGACGAGTACCGAGTTGCCGAGCGACTTGCTCATCTTCTCGCCGCTCATGGTGACCCAGTGGTTGTGCACCCAGAAATTGGCGAAGGCGTCGCCGAACGCCTTGGCCTGGGCGATCTCGTTCTCGTGGTGCGGGAAGATCAGGTCGATCCCGCCACCGTGGATGTCGAAGGCCGCACCGAGGTACTTGTGCGCCATGGCGGAGCACTCCAGGTGCCAGCCGGGCCGGCCGCGGCCCCAGGGGGTCTCCCAGCTCGGTTCGCCGGGCTTGCTGGCCTTCCACATGGCGAAGTCACGGGCGTCGCGCTTGCCGGTCTCGCCCTCGCCGGACGGCTGGCGCAAGTCGTCCAGGTCCTGGTTGGAGAGCTCGAGGTAGCCCGGCAAGGAGCGGACGTCGAAGTAGACGTTGCCGTCGGCCTCGTACGCGTGGCCGCGCTCGATGAGGCCGCGCATCATCTCGACCATCTCGGGGATGTGGCCGGTGGCGCGCGGTTCGTAGGTGGGCGGGAGGCAGCCGAGGGCGTCGTAACCGGCGTTGAAGGCGCGCTCGTTCTCGTACCCGATGGACCACCAGGGGCGGCCCTGGTCGGCCGACTTGGCGATGATCTTGTCGTCGATGTCGGTGACATTGCGGATGAACGTCACGTCGTAGCCGCGGTACTCGAACCATCGGCGCATGATGTCGAAGTTGAGGCCCGACCTGATGTGCCCGATGTGCGGTGCTGCCTGCACGGTCGCGCCACAGAGGTAGATCGAGACACAGCCCGGTGTGAGCGGGGCGAAGTCACGGATCTGCCGGGCGCTGGTGTCGTACAGGCGAATAGTCACGGCATCCAGGGTAGTGGGCCCACAGCAGTGCCCCGGGACCCTTTTGGGCCACGGGGGGCACTTTGTTGCCGAAGCGGTGTACCGGCGTGTGCTACGGGCTCCCCTACAGGGAGCCGACGATCTTCCGCGGGGTGATCCGGACGACCACGCGGGGGTCGTCGTCCTTCGACGCGGGGTTGAAGTCGGCGTAGGGCTTGCCCGTGTACTTGACGGAGAGCTCTTCGATCAGCTCCGGGGCGCCGTCGGTGGTGAGGCTGGCGGTACCGCGGATCTCGGCGTACGTGTACGGCGACTCGGCCGGCTGTACGAGCACGGTCACCCGCGGGTCCCGGCGCAGGTTCTTCTCCTTGCGGCGCCCGATGGTCGTCGAGAACAGCAGGTCGTCGCCGTCCCGCTTCACCCAGACAGGGGACACCTGAGGGCTGCCGTCCGGCTGGATGGTGGCGATCTGGACGAAGACGGGGCTGTCGAGGAGCTGCTGAAGCTGGTCGGAGAGTGCGGCTGCCATGGAGGCCTTCCCTCGTGTGCGCGGATGCTTGACTGCTGTACGAGTACCCGATGCTGCCGCAGCCGACCGGGCACCCGCGGCATTCGCCCATATACCGCGCGTCAGCATGCCGCGCGTCAGCCGGTCCGGACCACCAGTGCCGTCGCGATGGCGGCCAGTCCCTCGCCACGGCCGGTGAAGCCGAGGCCGTCGCTGGTGGCGGCGGAGACGGCGACCGGGGCGCCGACGGCCTCGGAGAGGATCTTCTGCGCCTCCTCGCGGCGCTTGCCGATCTTGGGCCGGAGGCCGACCACCTGGACGGCCACATTGCCGATCGTGAAACCGGCGTCCCGGACGATACGGGCGGCCTCGGTGAGCAGGGTGAGACCCGAGGCGCCGGACCACTCCGGGCGTCCGGTGCCGAAGTGCGCGCCGAGGTCCCCCAGCCCGGCGGCGGAGAACAGCGCGTTGCACGCCGCGTGGGCGACCACGTCGGCGTCGGAGTGTCCCGCGAGGCCCGGGCCCTCGCCCTCCCAGAGCAGGCCCGCGCACCACAGCTCGCGGCCCTCCTCGAAGGCGTGGATGTCCGTACCGATGCCGACCTGAGGCAGCAGTGGCAGCACTGGCGTACCGGGGTCAGAAGCCATCGCTGGCCCTCCTGCGTGCGAGTACGGCTTCGGCGAGGACGAGGTCCAGCGGCCGGGTCACCTTGAAGGCCTCCTCGTGGCCCTGGACGATCACCACGGGGACGCCGAGCCGCTCGACCATGCCGGCGTCGTCGGTGGCACCCTCGCCGTCCACCGCGATCGCCTCGTGGGCGCGCACCAGGGTGTCCCGGTCGAAGCCCTGCGGAGTCTGTACGGCGCGGAGCCTGGCCCGATCGGGGGTGGCGACGACCGGCTCGGGCTCGCCGCTGGGCTGCGGCTCGACCTCCTTGACGGTGTCGGCCAGCGGCAGCGCGGGCACGACTGCCGGCGCGCCGTCCCGTACCGCCTCGATCACGGCGTCGACGGTGTCGACGGGGACGAGCGGGCGGGCCGCATCGTGCACCAGCACGGTGGTGATGTCCTCCGGAAGGGCTTCGAGGCCGAGGCGCACCGACTGCTGGCGGGTGTCGCCGCCCGGGACGACCAGGAAGTCGGTGCGGTCGGGCAGGGCGTGGTCGTCGAGCAGGTTCTTGACCTCGGCGGCGCCGTCCGGCGGAGCGACCACGACGACCAGGGAGACGGCCCGGGAGTTGGCCATCGCCCGTACGGCGTGGATCAGCATGGGTGTACCGCTCAGCGCGCGCAGCGCCTTGGGGGCGCCGGGGCCGAGCCGTACGCCGCGGCCTGCGGCGGGGATCACCGCGGCGGTGCGGGACGGGCGGGCGGGGCGCGATTCGTCAGACATCCGTAGCTCCGGGAGTCCGGGGGCTCGGCCCCGGAATTGGCGCGGCCAGGTTTGTGCCAACGGCCGACGTGGGTATGGCCTGGGGGTACCCCCGGCCGAAGGCTGGGGGAGTGCCGGGCGCGACGCCCTGACCGGCCCCTTCCGTGACGACTGGTCAAGTCGGCGCCCGGGTCCGGCACACCGACAGGGGAAAGCGTGAGTTTCGGCGGCCGCGCGGTTGTGGGGACAGAGCGGTCTTGCGGACAAAGCGGTTC
The DNA here is from genome assembly GCF_024213665.1 of Streptomyces sp. A3M-1-3. Classification (GTDB taxonomy): domain Bacteria; phylum Actinomycetota; class Actinomycetes; order Streptomycetales; family Streptomycetaceae; genus Streptomyces. The sequence continues at coordinate 83,842 of NZ_JANAVP010000023.1, read as the reverse complement.
TGCAGACACAGCGGCTTT
>NZ_JANAVP010000023.1:0-83727 GCF_024213665.1 Streptomyces sp. A3M-1-3 | reverse complement strand
TTTGCAGACACCGGGGCTTTGCAGACACCGGGGCTTTGCAGACACCGGGGCTTTGCAGACACCGGGGCTTTGCAGACACCGGGGCTTTGCAGACAGACATGCCGCAGCGCCCGGCGACAGCGAGTGTGTCATCGGGCACCGCGGCACAACTGTGCTCAGTGCGCTCGGCCGGAGATGGGCCTCCGGGCGACTCCCGCGTCAGGACGCGAGAACCTCGTCGAGCAGAGCCTCGGCCTTGTCCTCATTGGTGTTCTCAGCGAGCGCCAGCTCGCTCACCAGGATCTGCCGCGCCTTGGCGAGCATGCGCTTCTCACCGGCGGACAGTCCGCGCTCGCGCTCACGACGCCACAGGTCACGGACAACTTCCGCCACCTTGATGACATCGCCGGAGGCGAGCTTCTCGAGATTTGCCTTGTAGCGACGAGACCAGTTCGTCGGCTCTTCGGCATACGGTGCGCGCAGCACCTCGAAGACCCGGTCGAGCCCGTCCTGACCGACCACATCGCGTACGCCGACGAACTCCGCATTGTCCGCCGGTACCCGAACCGTCAGGTCGCCCTGGGCGACCTTGAGCACCAAGTAGGTCTTGTCCACGCCTTTGATCTGGCGAGTTTCGATGGCCTCGATCAGCGCGGCCCCGTGATGGGGATAGACCACGGTGTCGCCAACCTTGAACGTCATGTGACAGGTACCCCTTCCGTGGCTATCCAGAGTAACACGAGAACGGACCGTTCTGAATGGCGTTTCCGCAGGTCAGGGCATATCTCGGGGCTTGACAACAGCAACACGAACGTGCTGCGGAAGCCTTCCGGAAGCGGGTATTCGCAGGTCGGAGCGGCTCTACGGACGGCGGGAAACGCCTACGTTACGCCCTGCACGCCACCCGCACGAAGGGCCTAACGTCCCGTTTTGCCGGGTTCCAAGCGGTGAACTTTCCCTACTCCGTTCGGCTGCCGACGTCCCGTACGGAAGCCCGGCGGAACAATCCGGAATTGATCACGACGCGCCGATGAGGGTTTTGTGTGAGAAATGCGTTCCGGCCAGGGAAATCGATCACAGGGCTTATGTGAACGGCGTACGAAATCCACGGACCGGCCACCACCGGCGATGCCGCCACGCTGCGCGGAGGGACGGGCGGAGGGTCGGGTGCGGGCCGGAGACCCGGGCTCGGTAACCTAAGCGCGCTGACACACCCTTGGGGCGCCTTTACGCCGCCCTTCCGCTGAACCCGCTGGACCCGCTGGACCCGCTCCACCCATCCACCCGTCCGTCTGTACGTCCAAGGAGTTGCCGCCGCCGTGAGCCGCAGCCTTCGACGCGGCGCCCTCGCCGCTACCGCCATCGCGTTCTCGATCGCCTCGCTCTCCGCATGCGCTGCGGGCAACGACGCGCAGACGCTCGGCGTCAAGCCGGACAACGCCGCGGTCACCGTCGGCAACATCAAGATCCAGAACGCGCTGGTCATCACACAGGCCGAGGCCGAGGCCAAGGGCCCGGCCGTAGTCTCCGCGACGCTGTTCAACACCGGTGCGAAGCCCGAGACCCTCGAGGGCATCCAGCTGCCCGGGGCCGGCGCCGAGGTGAAGCTGACGTCGGCCACGGGCTCCGGCCCGGTCACCGTGCCGGCCGGCGGCTCCGTCGTCATCGGCGGCAAGGGCAACGCGTCCGCGGTCATCGAGAAGGGCCGCGAGGCGGCGAAGGACGGGGACGCGCAGAAGGTCGTGTTCGAGTTCAGCGACGCCGGCGATGTGCCGCTGAGGGCGTTCGTCGTCCCGGCGACCGGCTACTACAAGGGCTACGGCCCGACGGAGGCGGCCCCGAAGCCCGGCGCCGAGCCGGCGGAGTCCGCGTCCGAGTCGGGCAAGCCGGGCGAGCCCGGTGAGCCTGCGGAGTCCGGTGAGCCCGTGGAGTCCGGTGAGCCGGTGGAGTCCGGTGAGCCGGTGGAGGGCAGCGAGGAGCCGGGCGCGGGCACGCCGTCGGACGAGTCGTCCGCGTCGCACGGCGCCGGCCACTGACACACCGCCGTACACCCACGTACGTACGCACCTACGCACGCCGAAGGCGCCCCAGCAGCGAGAACCCGCGGGGGCGCCTTCGGCGTACGTATGCACGGGCCGGTTTACGGCTCGAACTTGTACCCCAGGCCCCGGACCGTCACCAGGTAGCGCGGGGCGCCCGGGTCCGGCTCGATCTTGGCGCGCAGGCGCTTCACGTGGACGTCCAGGGTCTTGGTGTCGCCGACGTAGTCCGCGCCCCACACCCGGTCGATCAGCTGCATCCGGGTCAGTACGCGGCCCGCGTTGCGCAGCAGCATCTCCAGCAGGTCGAACTCCTTCAGCGGGAGGTCGACCTTGCCGCCCGAGACCGTGACGACATGGCGGTCCACGTCCATCCGGACCGGACCGGCCTCCAGGGCCGCCGGCATGACCTCCTCCGGCTCACCGCGGCGGCGCAGCACCGCGCGGATGCGGGCGACCAGCTCCCGCGAGGAGAACGGCTTCGTCACGTAGTCGTCGGCTCCTATCTCCAGGCCGACGACCTTGTCGATCTCACTGTCCTTGGCGGTCACCATGATGACCGGGACGTTCGACCGTCCACGCAGCTGCCGGCACACCTCGGTGCCGGGCAGTCCGGGCAGCATCAGGTCGAGCAGGACGAGGTCGGCGCCGTTGCGCTCGAACTCGTCGAGCCCCTCGGGCCCGGTGGCCGCGATGGCGACCTCGAAGCCTTCCTTGCGGAGCATGTAGGACAGGGCGTCGCTGAAGGATTCCTCATCCTCGACGACGAGCACTCGGGTCACGGAAGGACCTCCGGGGCAGGAATGGCTGCTTGTGAGCCAGACGCGGAGCGGGTGGCATTGGTGGTGGGGGTCGTGTCGTAAGGGCCGTGGCCGTCGTCGTTCACGCCGTCGACGTCTTCAACGTTGTCGACCTCTTCGACGTCGTCCGGGACCAGCAGCGCGCTGCCGCCGCGGCCCTCGGACGTGGCCTGGTCGCGTACGGCGCCCGCCTCCGGGAGCCGCAGCGTGAACGTGGAGCCCTGACCCTCCGAGCTCCACACCGTGACCTCCCCGCCGTGCGAGGCGGCCACGTGCTTGACGATGGCGAGGCCGAGGCCGGTGCCGCCGGTGGCCCGGGAGCGGGCCGGGTCGACGCGGTAGAAGCGCTCGAATACGCGCTCGCGGTCCTTCTCGGAGATACCGATGCCCTGGTCGGTCACGGCGATCTCGATCAGTCCCCCAGAGCCTACGGCCTGGGAGGTGCCCCCACCGCCGGGTGCGGTGACCCGGCGGCCGGCTATGCCGACGCGGGTGCGGGCCGGACTGTAGTTGACGGCGTTCTCCACGAGGTTGCCGAGGGCAGCGGCCAGCTGGCCGCGGTTCCCCCAGACATACAGGTCGGCGCTGCCGCCCGTGGCCATGGTGATCTGTTTGGACGACGCCGTGTGGCGACACCGGTCGATCGCCTCGGCGAACAGGGTGTCGACGCGGACCGGCTCGGCGTCCTCCAGCGGGTCGTCGTTCTGCACCCGGGAGAGGTCGATGAGCTCTTGGACCAGATTGGTGAGGCGAGTCGCCTCGATCTGCATCCGGCCGGCGAAACGGGTCACCGCCTCGGGGTCGTCGGACGCGTCCATGACTGCCTCGGAGAGCAGCGAGAGCGCGCCCGTCGGGGTCTTGAGCTCATGGCTGACGTTGGCGACGAAGTCGCGCCGTACCGCTTCGATACGGCGGGCCTCGGTGAGGTCCTCCACGAGCAGCAGTACCAGGCGGGAGCCGAGCGGGGCGACCCGCGCGGAGACCGCCAGGGCTTCGCCGCGGCCGGTGCCGCGGCGGGGCAGGTCCAGCTCGACCTGCCGTATCTCACCGTCACGGCGGGTGTCACGCGCCATGTGCAGCATGGGTTCGACGGCCAGTTTGCCGCCACGGACCAGGCCCAGCGCGTACGCCGCGGAGCTGGCCTTCACCACACTGTCCGCCTCGTCGAGGACGACCGCGGACGAGCGCAGTACGGAAAGCACGGTGTCCACGCCGGGCGGCAGCACGGCGTCCGTATGCAGGGACGTCCTGGTGGGGCGGGCCTGGTCGCGCTCGCTCCAGCGGAACGCCAGCATGGCGACCACGCCGGTGCACACCCCGGCGATCGCTGCCAATGCGGCGACCGCCGCGTTCACGTCCATGCATCCAGGTTAAGCGGGGTCAATGACAGTTCCACAGCCGTTCGGGTGGCACCTCGAACAGTCGTCGCCCAGAGTTCACCGTGGGGATGGGGCCGGTTCACTTCCGGTGCCGGAGCCGGACGCGTACGGGACAGAACGTGGGAGCGTGGGGGTCAAGAGCCCCGTCGGGACAAGAGCGGGACAAGAGAGGGACAACCAATGCGGGACGCGTACCACGAGGAACTGGACTCGATCGGCGAGGGCCTGGTCGAGATGGCCCGGCTCGTCGGGTCCGCGATCGGGCGGGCCACCACGGCCATGCTCGACGCCGATCTGAAGCTCGCCGAAAGCGTGATCGCCGCAGACCAGAAGGTGGACGATCTGCAGCACGACCTGGAGGCCAGGGCCATCGCCCTGCTGGCCCGCCAGCAGCCGGTCGCGACGGACCTGCGGATCGTGGTCACCTCGCTGCGGATGAGCGCCGACCTGGAGCGCTCCGGCGACCTGGCGCAGCACGTCGCCAAGCTCGCCCGGCTGCGCTTCCCGAACTCGGCCGTGCCGCGCGACCTGCACGCCACCATCCTGGAGATGGGGCAGCTCGCGCAGCGCCTGATGGCGAAGGCGGCCGAGGTCATCATCACCAAGGACGTGGACCTCGCGCTCCAGCTGGAGCACGACGACGACGAGATGGACCTGCTGCACCGCACCCTGTTCCAGCACCTGATGGACGACCGCTGGAAGCACGGCATCGAGACGGCGGTCGACGTGACGCTGCTGGGCCGGTACTACGAGCGGTTCGCGGACCACGCGGTCTCGGTGGCGAAGCGCGTGGTCTACCTGGTCACCGGCGAACACGCGGACGAACTCCAGGCCGCCCCGGCGCAGGTCGAAGGCGCGTAGCCCGAATCCTGCGCGTGTGCGCCGTTGATGCGCCCGCGGGAGTGGGCATGCAATGGGCAGCAGGCAGTACGCCACGTACGCCTTCGAGGAGGAACCTCATGACCGATTCCCCCACGCCCAACTCCCAGCAGGAACAGCCGACCGAAGTGGTCCACCTGCCACTCCTCGGCGCCTGCGGCTGCGGCTCGGGCTGCGGCTGCGGCTGCCAGTCGGGCGCGCCGTGCCAATGCGGCGGCTGCTGCGGCTAGCAGTGTCCCTATCCGCACCTGCGACACCAGCGAAAAGGGCCCCGCCCAGACGGACGGGGCCCTCTCGGTCGTCTCATGTGGTCGTCTGCGGTTGCCCTCGTTCGGCGGTGTCCGCGTTGCCGAACCCCTGCCCGGTGCCGAAGGTAAGGGCGTGGCCGCATCCGCGGCGGGTCCTGACAGTGGGAGAGCCAGATGCCGAAGTACCTGGTCCAGGCCAGTTACACCGCCGCGGGAACCAAGGGGCTGCTCGCCGAGGGCGGTACGGGCCGCCGGGCCGCCGTGGAGGAGGTGGTCGCATCGTGCGGCGGCACACTCAAATCGATGTACTTCGCGCTCGGCGAGGACGACCTGTACTGCGTCATCGACCTCCCCGACGACGTGTCGATGGTCGCCACCGCCATGACAGTGCGGGCCACCGGAGCCGTGCAGTCCAAAGCGGTCCGGCTGCTCACCCCCGAGGACATCGACGCGGCCGCCAGGAAAACGGTCGACTTCCGCCCTCCGGGAGCCTGACCTGCTGGCCAAGCGCCGAACCGACAAGCCCCCGGCCCGGCGGGAGAACCCGCAGACAGGGGGCTTGACTATGCGCGAAGTTACTTCTTGCCCTGGTTCTTGACCGCCTCGATCGCCGCCGCGGCCGCCTCCGGGTCCAGGTACGTGCCGCCCTGGACGAGGGGGTTGAAGTCGGCGTCCAGCTCGTAGTAGAGCGGGATGCCGGTCGGGATGTTCAGGCCCGTGATGGCGGCGTCGGAGATGCCGTCGAGGTGCTTGACCAGGCCGCGCAGGGAGTTGCCGTGGGCGGCGACCAGGACGGTGCGGCCGGCCAGCAGGTCCGGGACGATGCCGTCGTACCAGTACGGCAGCATGCGCTCGACGACGTCCTTCAGGCACTCCGTGCGCGGACGCAGCTCGCTCGGGATCGTCGCGTAGCGCGGGTCGTCGCTCTGTGAGAACTCCGTGCCGTCCTCGAGGACCGGCGGCGGGGTGTCGTACGAGCGGCGCCACAGCATGAACTGCTCCTCGCCGAACTCGGCGAGGGTCTGCGCCTTGTCCTTGCCCTGGAGCGCACCGTAGTGGCGCTCGTTCAGGCGCCAGGAGCGGTGCACCGGGATCCAGTGGCGGTCCGCGGCCTCGAGGGCGAGCTGCGCGGTGCGGATGGCGCGCTTCTGGAGGGAGGTGTGCAGTACGTCGGGCAGCAGGCCGGCGTCCTTCAGCAGCTCACCGCCGCGGACCGCCTCCTTCTCGCCCTTCTCGGTGAGGTTGACGTCCACCCAGCCGGTGAACAGGTTCTTCGCGTTCCAGTCGCTCTCGCCGTGGCGGAGGAGGATCAGCTTGTACGGTGCGTCGGCCATGCGTACGAGCCTAATAGACGGGGAATGGCGCTCGCGCGCACGGGGACGGCAGTCTCGATTGACGGACGGCGTCAATCGAGTGGCGCTCGGGAACACAGCGAATGTAACGTGCGGAAGTTGCCCGTGCCTCTTACATCCCTGGGGGGATCCCGATGTCCGTTGCCAGTCTCAGACGGGCCGCACGAGAGAGCGTCTCGGGGCTCCCCCGGGCCTTCTGGTGGCTGTGGGCCAGCACGCTGGTCAACCGGCTCGGGGCCTTCGTCGCCACCTTCATGGCCCTGTATCTGACCTTGGAGCGGGGCTACTCGGCCTCCTTCGCAGGACTGGTGGCAGCCCTCCACGGCCTCGGCGGAGTCGCCTCCTCGCTCGGCGCGGGCGTGATGACCGACCGGCTGGGGCGGCGGCCCACGCTGCTCATCGCCCAGAGTTCGACGGCCGCCTCCGTGGCGCTGCTCGGGTTTATGCAGCACCCGGCCGCCATCGCGGCCGTCGCCTTCCTGGTCGGTATGACGAGCAACGCCTCGCGCCCGGCGGTGCAGGCGATGATGGCCGACATCGTCCGCCCCGAGGACCGGGTGAGAGCCTTCGCGCTCAACTACTGGGCCATCAACCTCGGGTTCGCGATCTCCGCGGCCGGTGCGGGCCTCATCGCTGAGTACAGCTACCTCGCGGGCTTCCTCGGCGAGGCCGCGCTGACCCTGCTGTGCGCGGTGCTGGTGTTCCTGAAGCTGCCGGAGTCCAGGCCGGAGCGCGGTTCCTCCGCGGAGAAGGACGAACCGGAGATCGGCCTCGGGACCGTACTGCGGGACCGGCGCTACATGGGCGTGGTCGCGCTGTCCTTCCTCATCTCCCTGATCTTCCTGCAGGGGTCGGTGGGACTGCCGGTGGCGATGGGCAGGGACGGGTTCTCGCCGTCCGACTACGGGCTCGTGGCAGCGGTCAACGGTGTGCTGATCGTCGCCCTGCAGATCCCGGTGACCCGGTTCATCGAGCACCGCGACCCGCAGAAGCTGCTGGTCATCTCCGGCCTGCTGGCCGGCTACGGCTTCGGGCTGACCGCGTTCGCCGGGTCGATCGCGGTGTACGCGCTGACCGTGTGCGTCTGGACGCTTGCCGAGATCATCAACTCTCCCACCCAGATGGGCCTCGTGGTCCGGCTGTCCCCCGCGCACGGGCGGGGCCGCTACCAGGGCATGTACACGATGTCCTGGGCGGTCGCGGGGCTGCTCGCGCCCCTGATGGCCGGTTACGCCATCGACCGCTTCGGCGCGCAGTGGCTGTGGGGATCGTGCGCGGTGCTCGGCACGCTGGCGGCGCTGGGGTACTGGCTGCTGATGCGTGGGCTGCCGGAGAACGGCGTACAGCTTTCGAAGGACGCGGCGGCCGATGACGCCCTGGCCGGCGATGTCGTTGCCGATGATGTTCTGGCCGCTGAGGTGATGGCCGCCGATGTCGCGCCCCTGGCCGTGGTGCCGACGGCCGTCGCGCCCACCGCCGTCATTCCCGTGGACGGCAAGCAGGCGAACACCGGCAGCTGACGGTCAGACCTCCGGGCGGCGCGCCGTGTCTCGATGAGGTTGTCGTGCGCGCCCTCGCGGCAGAAGTACGGGTGATGGGAGCCGCGGCCCTCGACACGTGTGCGGCGCAGAGTGCAGGCGGAGGCGGCGACAGGCCGAAGCCGTTGTCGACATGGCGGACGGTGACACCGTTGTAGCCTTGTCCAGAAGGTGCGGCGACTGCGGTGTCTCGACGGCTTCGAGGGTGAGGCCCTCGACCCCGGAGCCGGTGAGCGGCGTGACGAACGTGCTGAACCGCGGGTCCCGGGCGCCTTACGCACGGACGTCGGCCACCACGGGCCGCCGGGGGAAGTCGGCGCCTCCGCGCTGACCTGCGCGGCGGACGTAGGGAATCTGCGGGTGGGTGTACGGCTGCGCGGCGAACTCCCGCCGGAGGGGAGTGGGTTGAGGCCTGCCGGCCGCGCTGCTGCCGGCGGCGGCCGCGGCCCCGGTACCGCCCGTTGCGGCGGCGGCCGGGGCTCCGACGGCTATGGCGCTGCCGAGCCAACTCCGTCTGCTGACGGCAGGTCGGCCGGTCGTCCCCATGAGCCCACCCCTCCATGGATACGAACGAGGCTCACGTCTGGGTCGGCGGTGAGCATGCCACGCCGCGCGGGGCGGCGGAAGGGGAGAGGTGCGGTCCCCTGCGCGTCCCGCCCGCCCCGACGGGCGGGCGGGAGGGGCGGGCCGCCGCGCGTCAGCCCGTCGGGCGCTGGGTCAGGTTCGTGAACGCGTCCAGGTTGCGCGTCGATTCACCCCGCGCCACTCGCCACTCGTACTCCCGGCGGATCGCACTCGCGAACCCCAGCTCCAGCAGCGTGTTGAAGCTGCCGTCCGCCGCCTCCAGCACCGTACCGAGCAGCCGGTCCAGCTCCTCCGGTGTCACCACCGCCAGCGGCAGCTTGCCGGCCAGGTAGATGTCGCCGAGCCGGTCGATCGCGTAACTCACCCCGTACAGACGGAGGTTGCGCTCCAGCAGCCAGCGGTGCACCGCGGCGTCGTTCTCGTCGGGGTGCCGGATCACGAACGCGTTGACCGACAGCGAGTGCTTGCCGACGATCAGCGAACACGTCGTGGACAGCTTGCGCGTGCCGGGGAGCTTCACGACGTACGAGCCGGGCTCCGGGCTCTCCCACTCCAGTTCGGCGTCCGCCAGCGTCTGCTCGATGACCTTCAGCGCGTCAGCCATGGTGCGAGCGTACGCGACGGCGGTGATCGTGCATCGCCGCGGTGTACACGTCCGCCGTGGCCGACGCGGCCGTGTCCCAGCCGAAGGACCGGGCGTGCCGGGCGGCTTCGCCGCCCATCCGCGCGGAGAGGCCGGGGTCGTCGACGAAGCGCCGCAGGGCGCGGGCGTAGTCGGCCGGGTCGTGGCCGGGGACGAGCAGGCCGCTGACCCCGTCGCGCACGGCCACCGGCAGTCCGCCGACCGCCGCCGCCAGGACGGGCGTACCGGCCGCCTGGGCCTCTATGGCGACCAGGCCGAACGATTCGCTGTACGAGGGCATGACCAGGACCGACGCCGCACGGAACCAGTCCGCGAGCTGGTCCTGCCCGACCGGCGGATGGAAGCGGACGAGATCGGCGATGCCGAGGCGGGCGGCCAGCTTCTGCAGGCCCTCCGGCTTGGCCAGGCCACTGCCGCTGGGGCCGCCGACGACCGGGACGATGAGTCTCGTACGGAGTGAGGGGTCCTGGCCCACCAGCATGGCGGTCGCCCGGAGCAGGATGTCCGGGGCCTTGAGGGGCTGGATGCGGCCCGCGAAGAGCGGGATCAGGGCGTCCTGCGGCAGGCCCAGGCGGTCCCGCGCGGCGGCCCGGCCGTCGGCGGGCCGGAAGCGGTCGAGGTTGACCCCGGGGTGGACGACGGCGACCTTGCCGCGGTCGGCCTCGTAGTGGCGTACGAGCTCGTCCGCCTCCTCCGAGGTGTTGGCGATCAGCCGGTCCGCGGCGCGCACGATCTGGGTCTCGCCGATGACGCGCGCGGGCGGCTCGGGGGTGTCGCCCTCGGCGAGCGCCGCGTTCTTGACCTTGGCCATGGTGTGCATGGCGTGGACGAGGGGGACGCCCCAGCGTTCGGCGGCGAGCCAGCCCACATGGCCGGAGAGCCAGTAGTGGGAGTGGACGAGGTCGTAGTAGCCGGGGCGGTGGCCGGCCCAGGCCTGCATCACGCCGTGGGTGAAGGCGCACAGCTGGGCCGGGAGGTCCTCCTTGGCCAGGCCCTCGTACGGGCCGGCGTCGACGTGGCGGACCAGGACGCCGGGGGCCAGCTCGACCAGCGGCGGCAGCCCGCCGGTGGTGGCGCGGGTGAAGATCTCGACCTCGACGTTGATCGCGGCGAGGCGCTTGGCGAGCTCGACGATGTAGACGTTCATGCCGCCCGCGTCGCCCGTGCCCGGCTGGTGAAGGGGGGAGGTGTGCACGCTGAGCATCGCGATACGGCGCGGCTTGCGGTGCCCGCCGGGCAGTCGCAGCCGGGGCGGGGCGGCGAGCCGCCCGCCGAGCCGGGACACGTAATGGCTCACGTGACGGGTCCTCTCGCTCGGGGCGGCGCGGCGGCGGGCGCCGGCGGGCATGGCAGGGGGGAGGGCACGGGAGCCCTCTCTACTAAGAGGCCAACCGCCGGAACCCTCCTTCACATTTCCGCTTTGCCAAAGCATTACCGGGGCGGGCTCTCAACCATGCCGGGCGCGGGGGGCTGGGCCCGGGGGCGCGCCTGGCGGGCGGGGACTGGGCTCGGGAAGGAGGGGTCGGGCCGGACCGCCTACCCTCAATGCCATGGCCGGCCGCACTCCCACCTCTACCCCTACCCCACCCCCTCCCCCTCCCCCGGCCCGCCGTGGGCTCCCGGTGGGCACGGTGACGCGCGGCACCACCAACCCCAACCGCCTGCGCCGCATGGACCGCTGGATCGCCGCCACGCACGGCGCGGCGCTACGCCGCTGCGCGGACCCGGTGGCCGTCGACCTCGGGTACGGGGCCGCGCCCTGGACGGCCGTGGAGCTGCTGACGCGGCTGCGGACCTCGGTACCCGCCGCCCGGGTGGTGGGGATCGAGATCGACCCGGCCCGGGTCGCGGCCGCGAAGCCGTACGAGCGCGAGGGCCTGGCCTTCCGGCACGGCGGCTTCGAAGTCCCGTTGGGCGGCGGCGGAGGCCCCGCGCTGATCCGGGCGGCGAATGTGCTGCGGCAGTACGACGAGGCGCAGGTCGCCGCCGTCTGGGAGCGGCTGTGCGCGCGGCTGGCTCCGGACGGGCTGCTGGTGGAGGGGACCTGCGACGAGATCGGGCGCAGGCACGTGTGGGTCGCGCTCGGCGCGGAGGGGCCGCGCACGGTGACTTTCGCGACCCGGCTGGGCTCGCTGGAGCGCCCCTCCGACCTGGCGGAACGTCTGCCGAAGGCGCTGATCCACCGCAATGTGCCCGGTGAGCCGGTGCACGCCTTCCTGCGCGACTTCGACCGCGCGTGGGCGGCTGCGGCCCCGTACGCGTCGTTCGGGGCCCGCCAGCGCTGGATCCGCTGCGCACGGGACCTGTCGGCGCACTGGCCGCTGACGGACGGGCCGGGGCGGTGGCGGCAGGGGGAGATCACAGTCCGCTGGGAGGCGCTGCGGCCGGCTGCCGCGGCCTGACAAACCGATGCCGGATACCGAGTCCGCCGGGCGGGAACGCCGGGCAGCCACCGGCCGTTTCACGATCAGGCGGGGTGGGGCTGTCGGTTTCGGCGGAGTCGTGGCACCATCCCGGAGTCGATGCGAAGTTACTGACGGTAAATCACATTCGGCTGCCGACCCACGTGTCCGGAGGGGGACCTGTGAACCGACGCCGCGGCGCCACCGCACTCATTCTTGTCTGCGCGATGTCACTGCTGGCCGCCCCTGGCCTCGCGCATGCCGCGCCGAAGCCCAAGGCTCCCAAGTCCCTTGAAGAGGTACGCAAGGAGATAGACGGCCTCTATCACAAGGCGGCAGCCGCCACCGACGCGTACAACGCCGCCGAGGAGCAGGCCGAGAAGCAGTCGGCCCAGGTCGTCGCGCTGGCGAAGGCGATCGTCGCGGGCCAGAGCAGAATCGAGAAGCTGAAGGGCTGGGCCGGTGCCGCGGCCCGCGCGCAGTACCGCGCCGGCGGGCTGCCGCCCGAGGCCCAACTGGCGCTGAGCGACGACCCGCAGCAGTTCCTGGACGGGGCCGGCCGGATCCGCCAGGGCGAGAAGGCGACGAAGAACCTCCTGGCCGAACTCGCCCGTACGCAGGACGATTTGCAGACGTACACCCAGAAGGCCGGAGACCACTGGCAGACGCTGGAGGCCAACCGGGTGAAGAAGGAAGCGGCCAAGAAGCAGATCACCAGGCAGATCGCCGAGGCCAAGGCGCTGGAGTCCACGCTGGAGGCGAAGGAGCGGGCGCGGCTGCTCCAGCTGGAGCGCGACGCGCAGTTCAAGGCGCAGACGGCCTGGCTGGACTCCGGAGTCCTGAAGGAGATCAACGGCAAGGCCAGCGAGCAGGGCAGAAAGGCCGTGCAGTTCGCGACGGCCCAGATCGGCAAGCCGTACGAGTGGGGGGCGGAGGGCCCCTCGACGTACGACTGCTCGGGCCTGACCTCGCAGGCGTGGGCGGCGGCGGGCCGAGGCATCCCACGGACCTCGCAGGAGCAGCTGCGGCTGCTGCCGAGGGTGGACGTGAAGAACATGCGGCCCGGCGACTTGATCATCTACAACAAGGACGCCAGCCATGTCGGGATGTACATAGGAAACGGAGCAATAGTCCACGCACCCCGCCCGGGCCGGAACATCACGATCGCCGGCGCAGGCTCGATGCCAATCCTGGCGGTGGTCCGCCCGGACGCGTGAGCGGCGGGGCGGCCCGCGGGGCCGCCGGGCGGGCCGGGTCCCCTGACCGGGTGGCCAGACCGGGGCCGGGCTGCCCCCGAGCCTGACCCAACTGGGCCGATGGGGCATGGGGCCGGCCGGGCTGCCGGGAACGGCCGCACCCGGGGCCCCGGGGCCGAGTCGCGCCACCGGCGGGACACACCGCCCGGCGATCGAACCTGGGGGCCGACCCGGCGGGGGCCGGGCCCGAGCCTGACCGAACTGGGCCGAACCGATCGCGCCGGCGGGGCCCGGATGCCGGGGCCGCCCGGCCAGACAGGGCGGCCAGACAGGGCGGCCGCGGCGAGGGGCCCGGCTCCGATGGCGACGGCCGGGGATCGAGCCGGGCCGACGATCATGGCTTTCGCGTGATGTTCGTCATCCTCCGGCACGCCCTTTCCCGGCGGATGCGGCATATGACGGGGGCGGATCTTCGTTCGCCATTCCGCATCGGCGGCCGCTAACGCTATGGTCCCCGTCTGGCGGGACGTGGATCTGCGCTCCGCCGCACCCTCGGGGGGAGGGAAGGAAACCGAGACGATGCCCGTACCCGTACCGCGGCAGAGGGCCATCCCGGCCGCGGAGAGCGGTCAGGCCGGCCTGCCGCCACAGGCCAGAAGTACCAGTGACCCCGGCCTCACACTGCTGGTGATAGAGGACGACCCCGCCGGCACCTTCACCGTCCCGGACATGCTCGACGCCGCGGGCAAGCGGATCCGTATCCGTACCGCCCGGAACCTCACCGAGGCCGAGCGGCTGCTCACCGACGACGTCCACTGCATCCTGCTCGACCTCGACCTCACCCTGCCGACCAGGGCGACCGCAACGAGCCCCGGAACCGGAACCGGCAACAACGCCACCGCCACCGCCACAGCCACCGGAGACGAGCTGGACACCCTCCGGCACGTCCTGCGCATCGCGCCCCGGCACGCCGTCCTCGCGCTCGCCGGCCAGGCCGACGCCGAGCGGGCCGCCGAGGCCGTGCGCGTCGGCGCCCAGGACTACCTCTTCCGCGACGAGCTCGACGGGCGGCTGCTCAGCCGCGCCATCCGGTTCGCGGTGGAGCGCAAGCGCGCCGACACCGCGCAGTACAAGCTCGCCGAGTCCCGGCTCCGCGCCCAGGAGAACGCCCGCCTGGAGCGGGGCCTGCTCCCCACCCCGCTGCTGCACGGCTCCGACCTGCGCTTCGCCGCCCGCTACCGGCCCGGCCGCAGCAGGGCCCTGCTCGGCGGCGACTTCTACGACACCGTCCGAACGCCGGACGGCACGGTCCACGCGATGATCGGCGACGTCTGCGGCCACGGCCCGGACGAGGCCGCCCTGGGCGTCGAACTCCGTATCGCCTGGCGGGCGTTGACGCTCGCCGGGCTCTGCGGCGACGAGCTGCTGTCCACCCTGCAGCAGGTCCTCGAACATGAGCGGGACAATGAGGAGATCTTCGCGACCCTCTGCACGGTGGACATCTCCCCCGACGGCCGGCGGGCGGGGCTCTGCCTGGCCGGCCACCCCGCCCCGCTGATAGCCCGCCCGGGACGGCCCGCGCAGCTTCTCCCGTACGAGGACGGCGGCCCCGCCCTCGGCCTGCTGCCGCGCGCCCGCTGGCCGCGCCGCCAGGTCGAGCTGGGCGGCTCCTGGAGCCTGATGATGTACACGGACGGCCTGATCGAGGGCCGCGTCGGAACGGGCACCCAGCGCCTGGGGCAGGACGGCATGGTCGAAATGATCAACCGCCAGCTCATGGAGGGGCTCAGCGGCGAAGAGCTGCTGGAGGCCGCCGTGGCGCAGGTGCGCGAGTTGAACGGGGGCGAGCTGACGGACGACGTGGCCGTACTGCTGCTGGCCCGCGGACTCTGACGGCGACCCTCGGGCCGGCCGGCGCGAGGGCGGCGCGCGCCGGCCAAAGCCGAGCAGCCTCGGTCCTACCGTCCGCCGTTGTACGGCCCGTACGGCCCGTCGCTGCTGCTGCCGCCCCGACGGGGTCCGCCGCCCGACACCTGCTTGAGCGCGGGCCGCACGTCGACCATGAAGACGATGCTGGCGATCAGACCGGCGATCTGCAGGAACAGCAGCGGCAGCAGATTCACCACGACCGCGAGGCCAAGGATGATCAGCCAGAACGGCTTGGTCTTCTTGTCGGCAGCGCGGTACGCATCCTCACGCGCCGTGGCCGCGAAGAACAACGCCACCACGGCCAGGGCGAGCATGGCCATGCTGAGCAGCCAGAGCAGCGTGCCGAAACCCTCGAGCAACATGCCGTGCACCACCTAGTCAGTGAATGAAGCGCCTCGCAGCCAACGTACCCGGACAACGGACCGGACACCCGCAGGGTGCCCGGTCCACGTAAATCGAGCTGCCGCCTACTTGTCAGCCGACGGCGCGGTCTTCTTCGCCACCGGCTTGCGCGGGGCGGCCTTCTTCGCCGGCGCGGCCTTGGCCTCGGCCGGCCTCTCCTCGGCCTTGTCCTCCGCCTTGGGCTCGGCGTCCGGCTCGACGGCCACGGCGATCTCGGCGATTTCGTCCGCAGCCTCGCCACGCCAGGCCCGCACGGTCTGCTCGCCGTGCTCGGCGACCTTCTCGTACGCCTCACGCGCCTTGACCGCGTACTCCGCGGCCACACCCACGCTGCGCAGCGCCAGGTCCTGAGCGGTCTCGCCCAGCTTCTTCAGGTCGGTGTCGATCGTGCCGAACACCTCGTTGACCTTGGCCGTGACGGTGGCCTGCGCCTCCTTGGCCTGCGCGGTCACCTTCTCCTGGACGGCCTTGGGGTCGGTGTTGCGTACGGCCTCGATACGGCTGGGGGCCTCGGCCTGGATCTTCTCGATCAGCGCCGGAACCTTCTTGGCCTGCTGGACGGCGAGGTCGGCGGTACCGGCGGCGAAGTAGAGGGGGGTCGGGTCGGTGAGGGTCTTACGCAGGTCATCGGTGATGGCCATGACTGTGGTCCTCCCGGATCGCAGTTCGGAGTTCAGCTTGAGGGTGGTACGGCATCACTGCCGTCGGCCGTGCGGGGGCCGTCAGCGGCGGTGTCCCGTCCGGCGTCCTGATCCGTGCCGAGCCCGTTCTCCTTGCGGAAGGACTCGTAGATCTGAAGCAGCACCTGTTTCTGCCGCTCGTTGATCGTCGGGTCGGCGAGTATGACGGCTCGCGTCTCGACCTCGTCCCGGTCCCGCTCGTCGAGAATCCCGGCCTGCACGTACAGCGTCTCGGCGGAGATCCGCAGCGCCTTGGCAAGCTGCTGCAGGATGTCCGCGCTCGGCTTGCGCAGACCGCGCTCGATCTGGCTGAGATACGGATTGGACACCCCGGCGGCGTCGGCGAGCTGCCGCAACGAGAGCTGGGCGGTACGCCGCTGCTCGCGCAGATACTCACCGAGATTGCCGACGTTGAGTGATGCCATGCCCCGATGGTGCAACACCACCGCTAACTTTTGCAAGCACCTGCTTGCAAAAGTGCGCCACTTCACGCGTTGAGACTGAGCACGATAGGTGTCACATTTGTCCGTTCTGTCCTGTCTCGGGCGACCTGCTCCGACCTCACCGAAGCTGATCCGATCCGGGCCTGCGTCTCACTGAACCTGCTCTGCGACTGACTGCCGTTGTCCCGTCTCATGCGAATTGGCCCCTGTCTCAGGTGATCTGGTCCGATTCGCTCGCCGTCTCAGGCGATCTGGTCCGTTGGCGCTACTCATGTCCCGCGAGACCTCGACCCGCGCGGCGGTGACACCCCGGGGTTTCGGTGAACAGCACGCACCACTACGGTGGGCCGATGGCGTCGATCAAGCAGTTCCAAGTCACCTTCGACTGCGCAGAACCTGAGCGCGTCGCTCGTTTCTGGTGCGAGGTGTTGGGGTACGTCGTACCGCCGCCACCGGAGGGGTTTGCTACGTGGGACGACTTCGATCGCTCGCTGCCGCCTGAGCGTCAGGGTTCAGCGTTCGCCTGCATTGATCCCTCAGGTGTGGGCCCGCGACTGTTGTTCCTGCGCGTTCCCGAAGGCAAGGTCGTCAAGAATCGGCTGCATCTTGACGTGCGGGTCGGCACCGGGCTCGTGGGTGAAGAGCGCCTCGCCGCACTTGAGGCCGAGTGCGCACGACTGGTCGCGCTCGGCGCGGTACGCGTGCGACTACTGCGTGCCGATGGCGTCAACGAGTCGTGCATCGTGATGCAGGACATCGAGGGCAACGAGTTCTGTCTCGACTGAGGGGCTGCGAACGTGTCCTCGTTCTGTCCCCATGGGCCAAGGCGAAGAACCGCCCCCGACCTGTCAGGGCGCTGTGGCGCAGATCGCCGGATTAGGTGCTCGGGACGGGCGAGCCGTCCGGCCGGTTCGGCAGATTACGACAAGTTCGATGAGACGGACCCGGTGGTCTGCGTCTCACTGAATCCGGCGCACCGCAGCCCAGCGGCAACGCTCTGCGCCAGGTCGGATGCGAGAGGACAACGAGCAACCGGTGACGGTGTGTGGTCGTAGTTCAGTAGGGTCGCCACGCCTGTGACTTGTAGAGGCAGCACCTTCTACCGGCGCCGCGACCGTCCGGAGGAGCCTTGCCCGGCACGGGACCCTGTGCCGCTTCCGACGCCTGATTCTCAGCCGGGTTGCTTGGCCATGACGACCAGACCTGGCCCACTTTGCTCATCTGCAGGGAGCCGAAGTTCGGCGACCGGGCTCAGTCCAGCCTGCTCGATCAGGTCCACGAGTTGTTCCGGCCGCCATTTGTGTGTCGTCCAACGAACGGGTACACCTCCGTAGGCCTCGGTGCGCACCGCGTCTTCGTCGCCGACGTGTGTAGCGGTGATGAAGTGTCCGCCTGGCTTCAGGGCGCGCGCGAACAGGGCGAGAACCTGAGGAAGGACGTCACGGGGGAGGTTGAACAGTGACCACCACCCGAGCACGCCGCCAAGGGACGCTTCACCAAAGTCGAGGTCGGTGGCGGAGGCGACGCTGAAGCGGCATTGCGGATGAAGACGGCGCGCGTTTTCGATCATGCGGGGTGAGAGATCGACTCCGGACACGTCGAGTCCGCGTTCGGCAAGGTAGGCGGTCACCGTTCCGGGTCCGCAGCCGACGTCGAGGACAGGCCCAAGCTCGCTCACGGTGTCAGCGAAGGCGTCGATTGATGCCTTGAGCCATGGATGACTGCGGATGTCGCCGACTCCCGTCGTCACCACCATGTGGGCGTAGTTGTCGGCCACGCGGTCATAGGACTCACGGACCACGTCGAGATCGGCTGGGCGGTCAACATGGTGGGAGCGCATCAGCCAACGATAGTGTGCGACGGCCTACTGGTGGGCTCTCGCATTCAACTGTCACCAGTCCCCCGTGGAATCCAACCGCCGGTGACCGTGTGTGATCTCCAGCGGCGTATCGGCTCCACGTCCCACCGGTCTGGTTGCGCAGGCGGGTGGTGGTCTTGTTGTGGTAGCCGAGAGCGTCCACGACGGGGGCGGGCATCTCCAGGACGCGAGCTCACCAGAATCAGACCCCCCGTTTCTGCGTCTCAGGGAAGGTGCCTCGTTCGGGTGGTTATCTCACTGAACCTGCCCCGCTGGCGCTTTCGTGGTCCCTAACGTCGTACATCTGCGACGTGGCGGGAGTGCGCGATGGGCTCGGCAGCGCTGAGGGTGGATCGTTCGGGCAGACCGGGACGAGCGCCTCGCACATGCAGCAGCCCGGCCGGTGATCGTGCCGGAGTCGATGGTCTGCGATCACGGCATGGTGTTCATCTCGGACAATTTCCGCTCCTCGTGCCGGTGGCTCGGCATCGACTTCCAGCCCGGCCACCTGGGCACTCCCACCCCTGCCCCCAGGGCAACGGGCGAGCGTAGCGTGGCCGGCGTCGTTCGCCGCCTTTCAGGCGTGTCCAGGGACGGCGACACGAAGATCGAGGAGCTGTTGCGTATGCACGGGCACGTGGTCCTCGGCGAGGCCATTGATGAGGTTTGCAAGCGGAATCGGCTGGTCCAGCACGAGTGCGTCGTTGGACAGGAGGAGCGAGGGCACCAGGACCGAGGTGCCTGTCTCGTTGAGCTGATCGGCGATGTCACACAGGACGGTGGCCTGGCTCCGGACATGATCAATCAGGTCCGCCCTACCTGCGTGCTCGGCGGTGATCCGGTCAAGATTCCAGGTGTCGAGGGAGATCCGGTTGTCGAAGGTGGGCCGCGAGCCGGCGACGACACCAAGAGCAACCGCTGCGATCGCTGCGTCGACGCTGAGGAGATGAGCCAATATCTGGTCGGCGTTCCATCCTCCGTCGTCGGCGTCGCCGAGGTCGGGGATGGCCGCCACATCGAACAACCTGTCGTAGGCGCTGCGAAGTGCTGTCGTGTCCATAACGTGCTTCCTTTCAGTCAGGTCGTGTCGAGCGCGAATCTCGCTCCGCTGCCTCAGCGACGCGTTTGATGTTCGCCAACCGCCGGTCCCAGTCGGCCGCGAGCGCGGACATCCACCGCGCCGTCGCGTTCAACGCCGCGGGCCGCACCGCGTACCGCACCTCGCGTCCGACCCGGGTGCCGGAAACCAGCCCGGCGGCGTCCAGGACGGTGAGGTGCTTGACCACCGCCTGCCGCGAGACGGGAAGTCGTTCCGCGAGTGTCGTCGCGGTGGCCTGGCCCTGTGCGGCGAGCAGATCAAGCAGCTGACGTCGCGTCGGGTCGGCCAGCGCGCCGAGGACTCTGTCGACGACCTCGGCGGCGCCAGGACGTTCTTCCGTCACGTGGAGGGCTGTTCGGCGCGCTTCTTGAGCGCGTCGAGCTCCAGGGGCCAGCCTTCGCTGTGGTCCTTCAGGTTCTGACTGCGCAGTTCCTCGGACCCGGCCAGCGCCGCGAACCCGCTCTCGACGACGCGCAGCCGCGTCTGGTCGCCTTCCGGGGTCAACGTGAACTCCACGAGGGTGCTGTTGTCCTCGCGCAGCTCATCTCCGGGGAACGCGCTGGTCCAGCGGTACGCCAGGTACGTCGGCGGCTCGACCTTCTCCACACGTACCGGGAAGTCGCCGTGCTCGGCGTTTTTCGCCACCATCGACTCACCTTCTTTGGCCACGGTGCCAGGCAGGCTCGCCTTGTCGGCCACCCAGAACCCAGGTTGGGCCACCAGCGACCAGACCCGCTCCAGGGGTGCCGCGATCAGGGTTTCGCGTTCGATCCGGTCCTCGCTCATGAGGTGACTCCGTTCATCGCCGCCATTGAATTGCAACTCCAGGGTTGCACAGCAAGCATTTAGGTGCAACCCAACGGTTGCATCTCGGTCGGGCGTCGCTTCAACCGGTTGCACCCCGGCGCTCATCGTTGGCCGGCGATGACGGATGCGGGCTGGGTGAGAGCCGTGAGGCTGCGGCTCCCGGCCGAACTGATCAGCCGAAGCGGTTGGCCCTTGATCGTTGATCACGCCGCTGACAGGGGCGGTGGCATGCGGCAGGATGCGAACGCATGACTCTCTCGTCGCGCATCACCATGCCAGGCCAGGTCTGGTCTGTGGCCGCGCCCGATCCGTCCGGCCCGCTGTACGTAACCAGTTACGGGCCAACCCCTCTAGAGACAGTCGTGACGGTGGTCGGTATATCGGGCTCGGTGGCTTGGCAGCGGACGTACGCCGGGACGGGACGGCCGCGATCGCGACTGTCCGCGGATGGCATGCTCTGGGTCGCGTCCCGGATCAGGCCGGCCGGGTCCTGGAGGGCGTCCTACGCGCCCTTCCAGCAGCGCCGGAAGACGCCAGTCCAATTTCACTGCTCCGATCCGTGACAGCGGCCTCAGCCGCACCGCTCGCCGGGTGGGGCCCGGTGTGTTCCAGTGCGGCGGTCAGCCGAGCCAGCGGCCGTCGCGCATGAGGTCGCGTCCCCGCAGCTCGTTCGCCTCACGCCAGGCCTGGATGCGCCGCGGCCGGATCAGGAAGTACTGGTAGGGCTCGTCGAGCTCGCGCGGGTCGGAACCGGTCTTGGTCGCGAACGCGTCGCCCGTCTCAGGGGCGAGGTCGGCGATATCCACCGGCTCGGCTGTGCCGTCGACGACGACGACGTCGCGGGTCGGCCCGAGGCTGAGTCGCACCCGGCCGTCCGCCAGCAGGTTGCGACCGGTGACCGAGGCGCGCGCGTCGAGATGAGGAACGCGGTCCCGTCCCAGAGGTACGAGAGCGGGATGAGGTGGACGCCGCCCGGGGAGCCCGACGTCGCGACCCAGAGATCGACGTCGCTCTCCAGTTTCGCGCGAGTGTCCCGCAGCCTCTCCTCAAGTCCACGCGGCGGCGCGCCCGTCATGCTTCCTCCAGTCACTTCGTGGAGAACCCTTCCTTCAGGGGACGGGCTCCGTCGGTCATCGGTCGGTTCACCGGGGCCGCGGGCTTCGCGGACGCCACGGCCTCCAGCGCCCTGATGGCCTCGCGCACACCGCCCTCTCGTGGGCCCTGTGGACCACGAAGCGTACGTATGTACGTATCCGCTCGGCGGCGACATATCAGGGCGTGGGTGCCGGCGATGCGGCCTCCCATGCAAACCCGTCCGGGTCGTTGAAAGGCCCGGCATCGCCGCCGATCAGGAGCCGGTGCGATCCGGTGCCGTCGGGAGAGACGCCGGCGTCCTTGGCAAGGGCACGGCGCCTGTACAGCGCCAGCTTGACGGGACTCGACCCAGCAGCGAACTCGACGTACATGCGGCCGAAGCTCTTCGCCACGGCAAGGCCTTGGTCGACGTAGAACCGCTTGCTCGCGGCCACGTCCGCGACTCCCAGCAGGAGCACGATCTCGTCGACCCGCCGGGTGGCAGGGCCGGTGTCCTTCTTCGCCGAGGTCGCGACCTTCCAGATCGTCCCGTCCGGGGCTTGTACGACACCGCCGTAGCCCCAGAGCGACTTCGCGGCAGGCTTCAGCGGCGTGGCGCCGGCGTCGAGGGCGGCGTCGATGAGGCTGTTGACGGTGGCCGGCTGGGACACCGTGAGCGCCAGCGTGAACCCACGGAAGCCGGTTGTGGGTGCCTCCGAGGCCCGCAGGCGTATCTGCGTGTCCAAACCGAAGGCGGCGGTGTAGAAGTGGTTGGCGGCCGTGGGGTCGGCCACGTCGAGGGTGACGGATTCGATGGATGCCATGGCCATCACGCTAGTTGCGGCTCGGCACCGGTGCTTCTTGATTCCTGATCGGTCTTGTCACCTGTTTTGCCACACACGGCGGCATCCCCGCCGCAGCGCCCGTTGCGCGGCGCCGGTAGGCGCCGGGCGGCATGCCGACCAGTTCGGTGAAGCGGGTGCTGAAGGTGCCCAGCGATGAGCAGCCGACCACGAAGCAGACCTCGGTGACGCTGAGGTCGCCACGACGCAGCAGCGCCGTCGCGCGCTCGATGCGACGCGTCATCAGGTACGCGTACGGCGACTCGCCGTAGGCCAGCCGGAACTGGCGGCTGAGGTGCCCGGCGGACATGTTCACGCCGCGGGCGAGCGCCTCGACGTTAAGCGGCTGCGCGTACTCCCGGTCGATCCGGTCGCGGACGCGGCGCAGTCGCGCGAGGTCGCTCAGGCGCTGCGCCGCGGTGCGTGCGCGCCCCGCCCCCACGAGGGGTGACACATGAGAGAACCCCTTTGCATCGATGTCCGCGAGCACCTGGGTTGCATGCCGAGGTAGGCGGCGAGGTGCTGGCGATGACCGGCTTGCCGGAGTCGACGATCCGGTCGAGCAGGCCGAGCAACTGCTCGACGGCGGCGGGATGGAGGCCGGTGGTCGGCGCGGCGAGGATGTAGACGCCGCCCTTGTGGGCGGCCGGCGTGCGCGCCTCGGCCTCGGCGGCCGACATCGCGAGCACCTCTGCGATGGTGCGGCCGCCGAGTCGAGGACAGCGGCCTGGAAGCGCCGGCCGCCGTATTCTTCGCAGATGGTCGCGACGCCGGCCATCATGGCCGAATCGATGACCGGACGGCTCAGCGAAGCTCCTGGATGCGGACCAGGTTGCCCGCGGGATCGCGGAAGGCGCAGTCGCGGATGCCGTACGGCTGCTCGGTCGGCTCCTGGACGACCTCGGCGTCGCCGGCCTGCACCTTCTCGAAAGTGCCGTCGAGGTCCCGGGTGGCCAGCAGGATCCAGCCGTAGGTGCCCTTGGCCATCATCTCGGCGATGGTGCGGCGCTCGTCCTCGGTGACCCCAGGGTCGGCGGCCGGCGGCGCCAGGAGGATGGACGTGCCGGGCTGGCCGACGGGGCCGACCGTGATCCAGCGCATCTTGCCCTGTCCGACGTCGCTGCGGACCTCGAAGCCGAGGGCGTCGCGGTAGAAGGCCAGGGACGCGTCCGGGTCGTCATGCGGGAGGAAGCTCGTGTGAATGGTGATGTCCATGACGATCATGCTAGGTGCGGCCCGTGACCCGCGCTTCTCGATTCCTGATCGATCTGGCCACCTGTTTCGCCACACACGGTCGCATCCCCGCCGTCGCGCGCACCGCCTGGCGCCGCGTCGCCCAGGATCTCCTCAACCGTCTCCCAGGTGATCACAAGCCGGGACAGCGAACAGCCCGATCCAGATGAGCCCAGCTCAGCTTGTCCCTGCAGAGGAGCTACACCCATCTCCGGATGACTAGTCGCCGACGATCATCTTTGGCGACGTACATGCAGGAGCGCACGCGATACGTTCCGGTGCCGACCGCTCGGGCAACACCTTGATCAAGAAATCGTCACGGAACGTGACGCCGCAACTGGCCATACGTGTGGAATCCAAACTGGCCGCTGACAGCAGAAGCCAAAGACGGGTCTGATCGTTTGACATCCGACCTAGTCGCTCCAGGCCAGGACACCGCACCGGACCAACTTCGTTGTCAAAGGACACCGGGCATCTGAAGCCGCGGCGGGCGACCGTCGGCCTCGTGACACCAGCCACGGCCGAGAGCCCTCAGCGGTCGAGGGCTGTCAGGTCGAGTTGGTCGAGCCGTTCGGGGTCGGCCAGTACGTCGATGGCGACGATCTTCCCGCCTGTGACGGTGAAGGCCATGACGGACAGCGGCCGTTCCTGTGCGGCGACCATGACTCCGGCGGTTCCGTTGATCAGCGCCGGTCGTGCGAACGGGGAGAGCTGTCCGAAGGTGACCGCCTGTCCGGCCACGGTCCGTGCGCCGCGGATCACGACCGTGTGGCGGGCACGCACGACGCCGCCGTCGGACCGCAGCACGACGTCGGGGTCGAGCACGGCGACGAGCGCGTCCAGGTCACCGTCGCGAGCGGCGGCGAAGAACGCGTCGACGACTTCGCGTTGGCGGGTGAGATCGGGGTCGGGACCCGGCGCCTGCCCGTGCACCCGGCGGCGTGCGCGGCTCGCGAGTTGCCTCGCCGCCGCCGGGGACCGGTCGATCATCGGGGCTATCTCATCGAAGGGCACGGCGAACATGTCGTGCAGCACGAACGGTGGTCGAGTCCCTGCGCGGCCTGCTCCTCGACCAGCCCGTCGGCAACGCCCCCTGGATCGCGCCGGCGTGGTGCGCGGGCATGCCGGCGGTGGCGGTGGCGCTGTCGGAGGTGCTGTTCAGGAAGCGGACGGCGTAACCACGCGTCCCGAGCGCAGCCCCAGCGACGCGGTGGCGGCCAGCAGGGTCATCGAGTAGGAATCCACGGCTCTGCGGACATTGGGCGCGTCCAGGCTCATGCCCGTGACCAGGCGGTCCAGATCGACGTAGGCGGACCGCACGATCTCGATCCAGCGGTAGATATGCCGGTCGTCGGCCCAGCCCTGGACATACGCCTCACCCCGGAGGCTCATGTTCCGGATCCACCGCGCGTACATCCGCTGCCGGATCTCGGCCCGGTGCGGGGTCAGGTGGAGATGGCGGACCAGGTCGTACAGCGGGTCCCCGATCATCGCCATCTCCCAGTCGATGATGGTGAGTTCGCCCGTCCTCTCGTGCCGGACCAGGTTCCAGGGGTTGAGATCACCGTGGAGCAGCACGGGCGGCCGCTGAACGACCGTGTGGCGGGAGAGGATCTCCCTGAGCCGGTACGCGTTGGGCAGTCCCAGAGCCCCGGCCAACTGCAGGGACTCCTTGGGCAGGGACCCCACCAGATCGACCAGCCGGTCACTCAGCCAGCCGTAGAAGACACCACCCCCCATCGCCGGACCGAGGCACCGGGTGTCGACATCGACGAGGGCGCACAGCTGGTCGACGAGATCGTCCGCCTCGTGCGGCAGCAGCCCGTGTACGGGGTGATTGGGCGGCCGGCAGCCGTCCGGCGGACCGGCGTACGAATGCACGGCAAACTGATCCGACGGTCTGCTGACCCCGAGTGCGAGCAGCTTCGGCGCGCGTACGGCACCTTCGACGGCCTCCAGGGCCATCAGAACCGCGTGCTCGTCGAGGAAGCACGGTTCCCTTCGGCTGCCGGCGCTCAGCCTGCGGCGCACCACGACGGTGGAGCCGGAGCTCGGCACCCGCACGACCGTGTTGAGGTGGCCGGTGCCTTTGAACACGTGTTCCGCGGGGGCCGCGCCCTCGGCGGCCAGCGCTTCCACCACGGCTTCCCTCGGGAAGGCCGGATTCTCCGCGATGCGCCCGTCGGCGACCCAGGAGACGACGGCGCAGGCGCTGCGACGCACCCGCGCGGTACGGACCTGACGTGCCGCGTGCCACCGGTAGAGGATCCGCTCGATCTCGGACGGACCCGGTACGTCGGCGAGCCCCAGCGGACCCCTGGCGACGCCGAGCGCCCTCTCCACCGACTCCGTGGCGGCCTGCAGACCATCGGGCTCCTGACCGTCGCCCAGGGACTTCGCCGCGCGCATCACGTCCGGGTAGACGGACTGCGCGTGCTCGAAGTCGATGTAGTGGCGCAGATCGGTGTCCAGCCCGTGCACGGCCTCCGGCCTGACCCGGCTTATCGCCTGACGCCACGCCTCTTTCACTTCTTCCCACTGGCTCGAGGGGTAGTGCATGCGCACGAGGTGCGTGGCGAGATCGTGCAGCGGGTCACCGTAGGTGGCCAGTTCCCAGTCCACACAGATGAGAGGCGGGTCACCGTGGTAGGAGAAGATCACATTCTCGCGGTGCAGGTCCGTATGGAGCAGGCTGAACGGACGTCGCACCATCGGTGGCACGCGCTGGGCGAATGCGGTCATCGCGTCGTCGTGGACCCCGAGGGCGGCAAAGAGCCCGCCGAATTCCGGCCAATTGGGCCGGCGGACCTGCGCGTCGGTGGCCAGCGCGAGCGTACGGAGAAATGAGCGGCTGCTTCCGTCGCGCGGCCAGGCGGGCGGGAGTTTCGGCAGATCCTGGCGGCGCACCCGGACCATCTGCGCGAGCAGCTCGGCGAGAGCCTGGATCAGCCGGGAATCGAGCGGCTTGCCGTTCTGGCAGATGCTGGAGAGCGGCACTCCCTCCGCATAACTATGCACGGCCGTGCCGCCGCTCCTGGCCAGGCATTCCGGCACATGGGGGAGCACGCCCTTGATCGCGTCGAGAATCCGGTGCTCGTCCTGCCAGGTCCGCAGGACGACCGGGAGCATCTCCGGCACCCGCAGGCGCACCTTCACCGACGTGCCCGGCTCCCGATTGACGAGGCGGGCCATGGGTTCCGTCAGGGGCACCACGAAGTTGCGGTTGTGGTGGCCACCGGTCTCCTCACCGTGGCTGAGTGCATGAAGCACGAAGGCGTCGTACACGTCCAGCCCTGTGCGACCCGCCGCGTGGAGCACTGCCTCAGTGGGACCGCCCACGGGCCGCTCCTGGATACTCGCGCGGGGACATTGACGGGGATGCATACCCTAGTGGCCAACAGGGCGGTCCACGAGGTGAGTTGCGACACCTGTGGCCCATGTGAGTGACTGCGGTGCTCCGAATGTGTCGGCGAGGGCCCTCTGGGATGCCGCGCATATGCCTGCCGGCTCAGGTCCGGCTGCCACGGCTTCGTACGATGTCTAGCAGCGGCAGCAGCGAGTCCACCACGATCTCCGCGCCCGCGTCGTACAGCCGCTTCGCCCGCTCGTCGTCCCGTGCGTAGCCGAGGAACGGTACGCCCGCCCACCGGGCCGCCTGGAGGTCGGACGGGGTGTCGCCGATCATCAGGGACGTGGCCGGGTGGGCCCGCAGCGAGGCCAGGGCGCGGTTGAGGCAGTTCGGGTCCGGCTTCAGCAGGTGCAGCTCGGCGCTTCGGCCGTGGATGTGTGCGCCGAAGCAGTCGCGGAGGCCGCGGCCCGTGAGGTAGCGCTCCACCACGCGTGGAGAGTTGTTCGTCGCGATGGCCAGCCGGGCGCCGGTGGCCAGCCAGGTGCGTATCAGCGGGTCGACATGCGGAGTGGGCCAGGCGGTGTCCGTGGCGTGCAGCTCCTCGCCGGTGAGCATCTCCTCCAGCGCCTCCACGAGGTCACTGCCCGGGTGGATGCGGTCGACGGCCCGCAGTACGGCGTGGGGGTCCCCGGAGAGGCGGTCCTCCTCGGTCAGCAGTACATGCTGTCCGCGTTCCTCCAGCCAGGCGACCAGCCGCTCGGCGACCTCGTCCGCCAGATGGCCGGCGAAGAGCCTGCAGATGGGGCCGTCGAAGTCGAAGAGGACGTTCTCCGCTCCCGCGACCAGACTCGTAAACGCCTCGGTCACGGTTGCCGCCTGTTCGGTTCGCGTCGTATCAGAAGTCACTAAGAGAGTGTCAGGTCCGACGCGATCGTGTTCCAGAGGGCGTCGAACCACTTCTGCGACTCCTCCACGAACGCCTGGTCCTGCGCTCCCGCCCGCAGCTCGAACGAGAAGAGCAGCGACTCGGTGCCGAGCGCGTCGTACAGCTCCACGGCCGTGTCGCCGATCTCCTCCTCCCGCTTGGTGACCTGGTAGTACGCGAAGAGTGCCTCGCGGCCGTTGAGGACGTACAGCTTCACGGGCGGCGTGAACGGCAGCGCCCGGAAGGTCACCGTGACGTCGATGCCGTGCGAGCGGCGCAGCGCGAGCAGGTTGTGGCGCAGCACCTGGCCCTGTGAGTTGCGCATGGCCAGCCAGCGGTCGTGCACCGGGTTGTCGCCGGCGGAGCCTTCCGGCGGCACGGCGACGGCCGTGGGGAACGCGAGGTCGATGTCCCGGCTCGGCAGCAGCACGCGGACCTCGACGCGCGCGGGCTGGATGCGGCCCGCGTGGATCAGGCGCAGCGGTTCGCCGAGGGCCAGCATCAGCGATTCCGCGGTCAGGCTGATGGCGTCGATCCGGACGTCGGGCACCGAAAAGGCGGTCGCTATGCGCGGTGCCAGGGCGACCATGGTCGGCTGGGGCTCCTCGCCGGCGGGCGCCGTGTGGCCGCCGACGCGGTCCGCGATACGGGCCGGGGCGCCCCGGGCGACATCGGTGAGCAGGCCGGCGTCCTGGAGGATCCGGAGCGCCTGGCGGATGGTTCCGCGCTCCACGTGGAACTCGTCGGCCAGCTCTGCCTGGGTCGGCATCCGGTCGCCGGCCCTCAGTTCACCTGCGTCGATGCGGGCACGAAGGGCGTCCGCCACGTCCTGGGACGAGCGCTTCCTGCCGTTCGGTGCCGGGCTCTCCTGGGTCACCCGCCAACCGTACAACTCGTCGCCATTCAACGGGAGTTGTTTGTAAGTTGTTTATGGATCGCCGCCAAATGGGGACAACTTCAGTGTAGTTGGTTGCCAACTTTTCACCCTGGAAGCAGATCCGCCCGTCCACCGATGTACGGGCATCACCGCGCGCCTGAAGAACCGAAGGGGGACACCATGCCCGCCATCGCACTTCTCGCCACCCTCCTCGTCATCGGATTCGAGCAGCTCGTCGAATGGCGGTACGGAACAGTCGGAATCATCGGCCTGTTCCTGCTGGCCGTCGGCGTCAAGGCCAAGAACCCGACCTGCGCCGGTATCGGCGCCGCCGTACTGGCCGTCCAAGTGGCCGGGCCCTCGGCCTAGAAGCTAGAGGCCGAGGTCCAGCTCCGAACTGATGGTGTTCCAGAGAGCGTTGAACCACAGCTGCGACTGCTCGACGAAGGTCGTGTCCCGCAGGCTCACGCCACTCTGGGCGAACGCGAAGAGCATCGACCGCGCCCCCTGTGTGTCGTACGTCGCCAGGGGCTCGTGGTCGATCTCCTCCTCCCGCCGGGCGACCTGGTAGTACGCGAAGAGCGCCTCGGTGTTGTTCAGCAGATACAGCTTCACGGGCGGCGTGAACGGCAGCGCCCGGAACGCCACATGTACGTCGATGCCGTGCGAGCGGCGCAGGGACGTCAGGTTGTGGCGCAGCACCTGGCCCTGCGCGTTGCGCTGGGTGAGCCAGCGCCGGTGGACCGGATTGGCCCCGCCGCCCGCGTCCACGACCGGGGTCGGGAAGGCCAGCGTGATACCGCGGCTCGGCAGCAGGATCCGGACGTCCACCCTGGCCGGTGCGAGCCGTCCCGCGTGGATCTGGCGCAGCGGCTCGCCGAGCGCGAGCGTCAGCGTCCCGGCGGTCAGACAGAGCGCGTCGATCTCCACATGGCGGGCGGTGAAGGCGTCGGTGATACGGGGTGCCAGGCCGGCGGTGGTCGGCAGCGGCCGGGCCTCGGACGCCGCGTACGCGTGGGCCGGAGGGTCGGCCACCCGAGCAGGGCTGCCCTTGGTCAGGTGCGTGAGCAGGCCCTCGTCGTGGAGGATCCGCAGCGCCTGCCGGACCGTGCCCCGCTCGACCCCGAACTCCTCTGCCAGCCGTGCCTGCGTGGGCAGACGGTCGCCCGGCCGCAGGACCCCGGACCTGATCCGGTCCCGCAGCGCGTCGGCCACGGCGAGCTCTTTGACGCTCACAGCCAAACAGTACAACTACTGGCCATCTATCGGGAGTTATTGCGGAGATGGTTATAGGAAGGCTCGAACCGGGGACAACTCAGGTGGAGTTGGTCGCCAACTCGCCGCACACCCAGGGAGGGACCGCAATGCCGCTCATCGCTCTCCTCCTCGCCGGCCTCGCCATCGCCCTCGAAGAAGTCATCCAATGGCAGTTCGGGGCCATGGGCCTGGTCGCCGTCGCCCTGCTCACCGTCGGCATCAAGGCCAAGAACACGGCCTGCCTCAGCATCGGGGCCGTGGTACTGGTCCTGCTCGTCCAGCCGGTCCTCGGCTGAGGTGCGGCACACCGCGCCTCAGAAGATGTCCGGGCACCAAGGGCGCCTCGGCGTACGGAAAAGCGCGTCCGCAACCGCCGCCGCGCCCTTGGACTCCTCCGCGACCCGGCCCAGCGCCGTAAGCCGCACCGCCGACTCGTCCCCCAGGTACAGCGCCCCCAGCTCCCCCACCGCCAGCGTGAGGTCCGCCGACTCGGTGGCCGGCGCGCAGACCGCCCCCTCCGGCGAGGCGTCCAGCCGGAAGCGCCCGCCCGCGAGCCCCGCCGAATCCTCGACCTCCAGGACGAGCGTGCCGGGTACGGGGTACGTACGGGCCTCCAGCGCCCGTACGACATCCAGCAGCCGCACCCAGAGCAGGTCCGCGTGCGTGACGACGCGGGCCGCGCGCGGATCCGGCAGCAGCAGCGGAAGCAGGTCGTCCGGGGCGCGGAAACCGGACCGGACCTTGGTGATCCAGTCGACCGAGCAGAGGAAGTGCCACAGGGCACGCTCCGCGGCCGGCGTCACCGCGATCATGTCGAGCACGGTGGCGGTGTTCTGCGGGAGCTTGCTTTCGCCCCAGGTGTCGTCGGCCTTGTACGCGAGCAGGCCCTCCAGCTCGCCGCCGGCCGAGCGGTACACCGCATAGAAGGGCTCGGCCCAGGGATGGCCGGGCAGTCGGTCGAGGCCCGTGTTCAGGTTCCAGTAGCGCTCGTCGCGACTGACCACGCCGTGCCGGCTCGCCCGCAGCCGCTCGTGGAGTCCGGGGCCGGTCTTCCGTACCTCCACACCGTCGACCAGGTCGATCCGGCCGCCGTCGCCGGGACCGGCCCAGCGCGGATCGAGGCCGGTGCGCGGGACGTCGATCTCCCACTCGGTGGTCCAGGTGGCCGGGCCGTACCCGTACCGCCCGTAGATCGGGTACTCGGCGGCGATCAGCGTCGACACGACGTCCCCGCGCTCCTTTGCCGCCGCCAGGTCCGCTGCCATCATCCGGCTGAGCAGCCCGCGGCGGCGGTGCGTGGGCGAGACCGTCACATCGGAGACGGCGCTCGCCGGCAGCGATGCACCGCCGACGGCGGTGAGCTCCTGGGCGAACGACCGGAAGGTGGCGACACAGCGGCCCGCCTCGAAGGCCCCCCGCGCCCGGGAGAGATCGGTGTGCGGCCTGCGCCCCTCGACCTCCTCGTCCGTGACCACCGGCGGCCGGAGGAATCCGGTGTTCAGGGCGCGCAACCAGTCGGGGAACTCGGACTCGGTGACAGTGCGGACGTCCAGGCTCATACGGCCACGCTAGGCGAGGCCCCCTCAGAAGGTCGCGCGAATTTCGCCGACCCTGCCGCCGCCGCCCAGCAGCGGCGCGTCAGCGATCCGGGACACCACCGGGGCATCGACGCCCAGCAGCGCCAGCGCCCGCGCCAATACCGGCCCCAGGGCGCGCCCCGAGCCGTCGTCGATCTTGAAGGCCAGCGCCCGGCCGTCCGCGAGGGCCACCGCCTGAACCGCCTCCGCGCCCATCTTGGACAGGGCGCCCGGCACCTCGCGCATCAGCCAGGTGTCGGGCCGGCGGGTGCCGGCGACGTATTCGGGGTGCGCGCGCATCGCGTCGGCGACCTGGCGCTCGGGCGTCTGAGGATCCGCGAGGACAAAGTGCCGGAAGGCACGGGCCAGACCGGTCAGGCTGATCGCCATCAGCGGGGCGCCGCAGCCGTCCGTACCGACCGCCGCGACCCGCTCGCCGGACGCGGACTCCACACCCGTGTGGACCAGCTGCTGCAAGGGGTGGCCGGGGTCCAGGTAGGAGTCGAGCGGCCAGCCGTTCAGCACGCAGGCGGCCAGCATCGCCGCGTGCTTGCCGGAGCAGTTCATCGTGACCCGGTCGCGGACCCCGCCGGCCGCGAGGTACGTCTCCGCCTCGGCCGGGTCCAGCGGCAGGTCCGCCGGGTTTCGCAGATCCGCGGCGGACAGGCCGTGCTCGGCGAGCATCTTCTCTACGAGGTCGAGGTGGAAGCCCTCCCCCGAGTGGCTCGCGGCGGCCAGCGCCAGCCGCTCACCGCTGAGCCCGAGCCCGGCCCGCAGCACCGCGGCCGCCTGCAGCGGCTTGTTGCTGGAGCGCGGGAAGACGGGCCGGTTCACATCGCCGAGCGCCAGCTCGACGCCGCCGTCGGCGGCCAGCAGCACCAGCGAGCCCCGGTGGTGGCCCTCCACGAAGCCGGATCGTACGACTTCGGCGAGGACCGGGGGTATCGCCGCGGGTATAGCGGATTCGGTGCTGGTCATCGTGGGGCCTTTCGCTTCCGGCCTGGGACGCTGGTACTGGGTCACGCGAGCAGGTCGTCCACCTGCGCTTCGCCTTCACGGTACCTGCGGGTGATTTCGGCGCTGCACTCGTCGGCCGTGCGCTGGAGCAGCTGACGGCGCCGGGAGACCTGCTGTTCGTACCGTACGAGCCGCCCCATCGCGCTGTGCAGCTCGTCGTCGGTACGGGCGCCGAGGTCCGACAGCTCGACCTCGGCGAGCATCTCGGCGGCCAGCAGCCGGTACTCCTCGCTGTGCGGGGTGCCCAGCGTCACGTGCCGGGCCGAGGTCCGGTGGCTCGACGGTGCGTCGGCGAGGATCTCCGAGAGCCGGTCGACGACCGGCACCTCCGGGCCCGTACGGCGGGCCAGCTCGGCGCGCAGGATGTCGATGCGGCCCTGCAGGAGCCGCCG
This sequence comes from Streptomyces sp. A3M-1-3, assembly GCF_024213665.1. GTDB lineage: Bacteria > Actinomycetota > Actinomycetes > Streptomycetales > Streptomycetaceae > Streptomyces. Next base: position 50,926 of record NZ_JANAVP010000023.1, on the reverse strand, counting down.
GACATAGCTGAGGTCGGCCTCGTGCTGCGTCGACTCGCGGCGCAGCGCGCGCAGTTCGGGCAGCCGGAGTACCGCGAGATCGTGCCGCGGCGGCTCTGGCAGCGAGCCGCCGGTCCGCTGCGCCGGTGGTCGTGCCGCGGTCGTACGGGCCGTCGGTACGGGACCGGGGGGCTGCCCGGTGCCAGATGTAGTCATGCGTCTTCCGTCCCCTCGACCGGTGCATGGGGGTCTCCCCGGGCCCGAAGGGCCGAGGGGAAGCACCGCCTGCATGCATCGTGCCACTCTCCGTGGCGCGGACGCAGGCGCACTGCCCCCGATCGGCCCCGGATGGCCGCACGGCATGATGGGCCCCATGCGTGCAGTGGTTCAGCGGGTGGACGGCGCGAGCGTCGTCGTGGCGGGAGAGCCCGCGGCGGAAGTGGTCGGCGAGATCGTCGGCGAAGGGTTGTGTGTACTGGTCGGAGTGACCCACGGGGACACGGCGGAGAAGGCGGCGCAGCTCGCCCGCAAGCTGTGGTCGCTGCGCATCCTGGAGGGCGAGAAGTCCTGCTCCGACGTGAATGCGCCCTTGCTGGTGATTTCGCAGTTCACTCTCTACGGGGACGCCCGCAAGGGCCGCCGCCCCACCTGGAACGCGGCCGCGCCCGGGGACGTGGCGGAGCCACTGGTCGACGAGGTGGTCGCACAGCTGCGGACGCTGGGTGCGGAGGTGGCGACGGGCCGGTTCGGCGCGGACATGCGCGTCTCGCTCACGAACCACGGCCCGTTCACAGTCCTGATCGAGGTCTGAGACTGAGGACGGGCAGGCCGTCAGGGCTCGACGACGACTTCCTGGGCCGCCGCCGTGGTGTCGGCGATCAGCTCGGCGTCCACCGGCACATTTCGCTTGACCAGGGCCAGCGCGATCGGGCCCAGCTCGTGGTGGCGGGCCGAGGTGGTGATGAACCCCAGCTGGCGGCCCTCGGGGCCGTCCGCGGCGAGCCGGATCGGCGTGCCGTGGCCCGGCAGGTGCACCTCGCTGCCGTCCAGGTGCAGGAAGACCAGCCGGCGCGGCGGCTTCCCCAGGTTGTGGACGCGGGCGACCGTCTCCTGGCCCCGGTAGCAGCCCTTCTGCAGATGGACGGCCGTACCGATCCAGCCCAGCTCGTGCGGGATCGTGCGGTGGTCGGTCTCCATGCCCAGCCTCGGCCGGTGCGCCTCGATGCGCAGCGCCTCGTACGCGAGAATCCCGATCGCGGGCTTCGCCGGACCGGCCGCGAAGGACTCCAGCTCCGCGCGCGGCAGGAAGAGGTCCCGGCCGTGGGCGGTCTCCCGCACAACGGTGCCGTCCGGGATCGGGGCGATCGAACCGGCCGGCAGATGGACCACGGCGAAGTCGTCCGTGCGGTCGGCGACATCGGCGCGGTAGAAGAACTTCATCGACTCCAGGTACGCGATCAGCGCGTCCTGCGTGCCCGGCTCGACGTGCATCCAGACCGTCGTACCGTCGTCGACGAGATAGAGCGCGTGCTCGATGTGCCCGTGGGCCGAGAGGATCAGCGCCTCGGTGGCCTGCCCGGCGGGCAGCTCGCTGACGTGCTGGGTGAGCAGCAGATGCAGCCAGCTCAGCCGGTCGTCGCCGGTGACGGTGACCACACCGCGGTGCGAGAGATCGACGAACCCGGTGCCGTCGGCGAGGGCGCGCTGTTCCCGGAAGAGGTCGCCGTAATGCGCGGCGACACCCTCGTCCCGTCCCTCGGCGGGAACGGCGCCGGGCAGGGAAAGCAGGGGACTACGCGTTGAATGTCGCTGCATAGGCGTAAGCCTACGACCTGCCTACGACGGGTCCGGCGCGGCCGCCTTGGCGGTGCAGCTCCGGCAGCGCCCGAAGATCGCGAAGTGCTTCATGTCGGTCTCGAAGCCGAAGGTGTCGCGCAGCTTGGCGGTGAAGTCGGCGGCGACCTCGATATCGGCCTCGATGACGTTCGTACAGTCGCGGCACACCAGGTGGATGTGGTGGTGCCGGTCCGCGAGGTGGTACGTCGGGGCGCCGTGGCCGAGGTGTGCGTGCGAGACGAGTCCCAGTTCCTCCAGCAGCTCCAGGGTCCGGTAGACGGTGGAGATGTTCACGCCGGAGGCCGTCTTGCGCACCTCCCCCAGGATGTCGTCGGGGGTCGCGTGCTCAAGGGTGTCGACGGCTTCGAGGACAAGCTGCCGCTGCGGAGTCAGCCGGTAACCGCGCTGCCGCAGATCGCTCTTCCAGTCGGTGCTCACCACAAGCCCCAGTGTAGGCAGGCGTGAGGGGGACCACCGAGCGTCCGGTGATCCCCCTCAACGAGGATGCCTGGCCGATGCCTAACGGAAGAAGGCAATCCCGTCGTCCGGCAGGTCGCCGACGTCCTTCGCCCACGACGCGACCTCTTCGGGGGTGACGACCTTCTTCAGGTGCGCCGACATGTACGGGCGCAGCTCGACCTCGGGGGTGGCCTTCTCGCCGACCCACATGAGGTCGCTCTTCACATAGCCGTAGAGACGCTTTCCGCCGGTGTACGGGCCGGAGGCCGCGGTGCGGGCGACCGCGTCCGTGGCCAGGTCGATCTGCGGCTTCCGGTCGGCCAGCTCGCCGTACCAGACCTCGACGATGCCCTGGTCGCGGACCATGACGACCTCGACCTTGCGCTCCTTGTCGATCCGCCAGTAGCCGGACTCCGACTCCAGCGGCTTGACCTTCTCGCCCTCGGCGTCGAGCACCCAGGAATGCGAGACGTACTCGAGGAAGTCACGGCCGTCGTGGCTGAAGGTGACCTCCTGGCCGAAGTTGCACTTCTCGGCCCCGGGGAAGTCGGAGACGCCCGCGCCCTCCCAGGTGCCGAGGAGGAAGGCGAGGGGGACGAGGTCCGGGTGGAGGTCGGACGGAATCTCGATCATGGGTGCTCAGGCGATCTGTAGAGGGGGGATGGTCAGCGCTGACCCTGGTACAGCTTCTTCACGGCCAGGACGGTGAAGGCGAGAACGCCGACGCAGACCAGGACCAGCAGGGAGGTGAAGACTGCCTCAAGCACGGGGTGCTCCTCGGACGATGTATAGGGCGGCGGTACGGAACCGGGCCCCAGCTTAGTCGCCTGAGGGCCCGGTGCTCTCTGTGAGGTCAACCCCACGCGCCACCCGGCCGGGGTCCGGGCGTCGCCCCCGGGACAGCACAGCGTCGCCCGAGGCCCGGTGCTCTCTGTGAGGTCAACCCCACGCGCCCCGGCCGGGGGTCCGGGGGTCAGCCGAGGAGCTGGTTCTGCAGGACGACCGTCTGGTGGAAGGGGACGGCGTTGGCCGTGCCCTTCCTCGACTGCACGATCAGCGCGAAGGTGTCGCCGGCGCGGATGTACGCGTGCCGGACATGCTGCGGCCCGCGGGGGGCCGCCTCGTCGTACACATCGCGATCGGTCGAGGGGACGGTCGCGTCAGTCGGGTACTGCTCGTCCAGCGGAGCCGACTCGTCCACCCCGTTCACCGGCAGGACCGCCTCCAGATCCCCGCCCAGGTGGTCGCCCGCGAACTGCTCGGCGTAAGCGGCCGTGTGGAAACGCAGCAGATAGATCCGGGTGCTGGTGGAATCCGGCATGGTCCAGCCGCGCGCCACGACGTGCCGGAGCCCGCCGTCGGTGAGGTCCTGCTTCAGGTCGGCCCGCTCCTCCTTCTCGTACTCCGAGAGAAAGCGGTCGACGGGGACCCGGCCCTTCTCGCCCTGGAGCGCCTTGTCGGGCCGAGCGCCCCCGGGCGCCGGGAGCAGCAGATCGCCCAGGTCCGCGTAGTGGACCTGCCCCGGGTTCTCCTTGTCGAACGGCTGCGTCGCACCGGCCGGAAGCACCGGCTTCGTCAGCTTCGGGTACGCCCAGCGGCCGTCGTCACGGGTGGAGAGCCCGGGGACGTCGGCACGCTCCTGCGCGGCGATGCCGTACGCCACACCGCCGCCGAGCGCGCCGAAGGCGAGCACGGCCGCTGTCCAGCGCAGCGCGGCGCGCAGGGCGCGCCGGTCGGCTGTGGGCCCGGGGGCGGCGGTTTCCGGCGTTCCGCCTTCGGCCGGCGGCGCGAACGGGTTCACCTCGGGCACCAGGGATGCCGTGGATGTCTCGTCGGTCACACGTACTCCCCGGGAGAGTTCAGATGGTCCAGCTGCCGGCGCAGAAGCTCGGCAGCAGCTGCGGTGTCCAGCGGCTTGACGCCGTACGCGGTCATGCTCACCAGGACATCGCCCTCGTATGCACTGCAGAACATGGCGTCGAGCTTCGCCTTGGAGACCTTGGGCATGAGAAAGCACTTGGCGTTCTTGAAGCCCTGGATGGCGGGGCCCTTGCGGAAGATGCCGAGGGCGTCCGCGAGTTCGCTCTGGAATGCGGCCAGCTTCCGGCCGTTCTTGGCATTTTCGATCTGGGCAAGCTTGGTCTCGACAATCAGCCCGCCGTCGAGCGAGACATAGCTGCGCAGCGCGAGACCCTGCAGTCGCAGCTTGTCGATCGCCTTGCTGCGCTTGTTGCGCTGCGCGGAAGGCAGGCCACGCGAGCCTTCCTTGAAGATCGCGACCGCCTGCTTCCGGCTGAGGACCGTGTCGTTCCCGTGTGCGCCGATGTCCGGCCCCAGCTTGTACTGGTACGCCACCGGCAGCAGGCTGGCACCCAGCCCTGCAGGCTTCCTGGACTCGGCCGCCCCGTCCTTGCCCTGCGGGGGTTCTGCCCAGACGACCGTGGTCGCGGTGCGGTCGGCGTCGCCGAGCGTGTCCAGTGCCCAGACGCCGCCGCCCGCGACGACGCCGAGGGCCAGCACGCCGGACACTGCGACGAGCAGCCTGCGGTTGATCCTGCGCGGTTCCCTCGGGGTGCCGAGGATCTCGGGAACAGGCATGTTCGAGCCCGGGGTGGGCGGGGTGGGCGGGATGGCCGGCTGCTCGGTCACAGGCGCTCCAGCTGCTGCTCGGCGAGGGACATCACGGCCTTCTCGGAGATCCTGCGGGTGTTGTTCACGTACCAGATCTCCATGGCCACATCACCGCGACACGCGATGACCCTGGACTGGTACAGCGGCTCGTAGCCGGCCTCACGTTGACCGACTGCGCGGTGGTGTTCGTGCCGGCCGGCACCGCCTTCGGCTGCTTCAGATCCGGCTGGGACAGCGCCGGGAGCGGCGTCGGTTCGCGGTCGTACTGGATGGCGTAACCCGTGACCGTGCCCGCGAGCACGCCGAGCACCGCCGCACCGGCGATGATCAGGGTTGTACGGCCCCGTCTGCGCGGTTTCCGCGCAACGGTTTCTACTGCTTCCAAAGGGTCCCCCACAAGACCTGACCCGCAGGTTCGGTTACCTGCGCACAGAGCAGACCCGCTGGGGGTGAACCTGGTTGTACCGCGCACGATTACAGTTCGGTACATGGCGAAGAAGCTCGTGATCAAGGTGACCGCAGGGGCCGACGCGCCCGAGCGCTGCTCGCAGGCCTTCACCGTGGCGGCGGTCGCCGTCGCCAGCGGGGTCGAGGTGTCGCTGTGGCTCACCGGAGAGTCGTCGTGGTTCGCCCTGCCGGGCCGCGCCGCGGAGTTCGAACTGCCGCACGCCGCCCCGCTGCCCGATCTGATCGACTCGCTCCTGGCGGCCGGCCGGATCACCCTGTGCACGCAGTGCGCGGCGCGGCGCGAGATCACCGAGAAGGACGTGATCGAGGGCGTACGGATCGCGGGCGCGCAGGTCTTCGTCAGCGAGATCATGCCGGACGGCGTCCAGGCCCTCGTGTACTAAGTCCTGTCCCGGCCTAGTAGCGCTTCTTGCCGTCGAGTTCGTCCCACCACTCGTCGGACTTCGGATCCCCGGACGGGTCGTCCCACCACCGGTCATCGGGCCCCCGCCGGTTGGCGATCATCGCCGCGACCGGCGGGATCAGCATGGCGACCAAGCACATCCCGACGGCCACCGGGACGGACCACAGGCGCACGACGGCCCAGGCGGACACGAAGAGGACGATGCATCCGCCCATCATCAGGAAATAACCGCGCCGGCGTCGCGCGTACATACCTCAAGCGTAGGCCCGCAAGACCCGCATGGCCCACGACGGCACGAAGGGCCGCACCCCGATCCAAGGCGTCCAACCGTTTCTCAGGCACTGAACGTGAGCGAAACCTGTACCCAGGTCCACACGTCAGCGGCCCGCCCCGCACGGTCTTGGGCAGGCTGGGCCGTAGCCGGAGGCCGTCGGCGAGGTGCATCACGTGCACCTTCCTCGGGCCGGGCGACGGTCCTTATTGCGCGGCCAGGGCCGGACTGGGTGGGAAACACGAGAGGGCGATGGTCTTCCGTACCGGCCCCACCGCGCACCTGGGCACGAGGTCGGGCGGCTTCCGTCCGCTTGCGGGGTACGGTCTTCTCTGCCCTGCGCCGCGCGCCCAGCCCCGGGCCACGCCTCCCGATCACGACGGCCGAAGCAGTTCATCGCGCTCCGACAGCCGAAGCCGGGTCTTGAGGGCCAACGCCCCTGAGGAGGCAACAGGCCGAGGGGAGTCAGGACGCGCAATCCCGACGCTGAGCGCTCCGCCATGGTGCCCCCTCCAACCGTCGAGTCGTTCAGCCAGCCGTCGAACAACTCAACGAACCGCCGGGCGGAAGGTCACCCATCCGGCCGAAGAACACGGAGGCCAACGGCGCGAAGGGCCACACCCCGAATCCAAGGCGTCCAACCCCCTGGGGTGCGGCCCTTCGGCCGGTCTGTCTCGCCTTCGCCGTCAGACGGCGATGGCTACCTCCGCCAGTCCGCCCGTCTGGGCGACGACCGTACGGTCCGCCGTGCCGCCCGGCACCAGGGCGCGCAGCGTCCAGGTGCCCTCGGCCGCGTAGAAGCGGAACTGTCCGGTCGCCGAGGTCGGGACCTCGGCGGTGAACTCGCCGGTGCTGTCCAGGAGGCGGACGTAACCGGTGACGGGCTCGCCGTCGCGGGTCACCTGGCCCTGGATGGTGGTCTCACCGGGCTTGATCGTCGAGGCGTCGGGGCCGCCGGCCTGCGCTCCACACATATGTCTTTACGTCCTTCGGGTCGGGAGGTCCGGGGGAGGCCCGGGAGTTACTTGTTGGCGCCGAGCTCGATCGGCACGCCGACGAGGGAGCCGTACTCGGTCCACGAGCCGTCGTAGTTCTTGACGTTCTGCTGGCCGAGCAGCTCGTGCAGCACGAACCAGGTGAGCGCGGAGCGCTCGCCGATACGGCAGTACGCGATCGTGTCCTTCGACAGGTCGACCTGCTCCTCCTCGTAGAGGGCCTTGAGCTCGTCGTCCGACTTGAAAGTGCCGTCGTCGTTGGCGTTCTTCGACCACGGGATGTTGCGGGCGGTCGGGATGTGGCCCGGACGCTGCGACTGCTCCTGCGGGAGGTGCGCCGGGGCGAGCAGCTTGCCGCTGAACTCGTCGGGCGAGCGCACGTCGACCAGGTTCAGGCTGCCGATCGCGGTGACCGCTTCGTCACGGAAGGCGCGGATCGAGGTGTCCTGGGCCTTGGCCTTGTACGTGGTCGTGGCGCGCTCGGGCACGGCGTCGACCAGGTCGCGGGAGTCGAGCTCCCACTTCTTGCGGCCGCCGTCGAGGAGCTTGACGTTCTCGTGGCCGTAGAGCTTGAAGTACCAGTACGCGTAGGACGCGAACCAGTTGTTGTTGCCGCCGTAGAGGACGACGAGGTCGTCATTGGCGATGCCCTTCGCCGAGAGGAGCTTCTCGAAGCCCTCCTGGTCGACGAAGTCGCGGCGGACCGGGTCCTGGAGGTCCTTCTTCCAGTCGATGCGGACCGCGTTGCGGATGTGGTTCTTCTCGTAGGCCGAGGTGTCCTCGTCGACCTCGACGATGACCACCTTCGGGTCGTCGATGTGGGCCTCGACCCAGTCGGCGTCTACCAGGACTTCGCTGCGGCTCATGCTGTTCTCCTCCGGGGCAGTGTGCGGCGGGGCTGTGCGCGGTGCTGGTGCTGCCGTGCGTGGATACGGGTGCGCGCTCGCGGTCTCCGGTGTCGGCGGAGGCGCGGAGGGGCAGGTGCGGTCACGCGGGGGGCGGCCGCCAGATGGCCTGCGGTATACGGGAGTCGTCAGTCCCGCTCAGAAGGTGCGACAGAGCATGGCGGCGACGCGGCACAGGTCTACTGCCCGCCGCTTCGTAAGGTCCGCCTGTCCCCGCTGTCGGAGACCGCTAATAAAGCTCTGCATGGGTCTGATCGTAGGGACGTATCGGCGGACATGTCACCGGCGTGTCGGATGCTGAGACGAGATCGTCCGCGATGCGGGACGGGTGGGCCGCCGGGGCAGCTGTGACCCGGCTTTCCGGCAGCCGGGTCCGCTCACCCTTCTGCGGAGCGGACAGCGCCGTCTCACCATCCGGCCCGTCCGCCCGTCCGCCCGCCCGCCGGCCCGTCCGCCCGTCGGCCTCTCCAGCCGGCGTCGGCTCAGCCGGTCAGCGAAACGCCCGTCCCCGTACCGGAGAACCGGAGACCGTCCTCCGAGGCGGTGACGGTGTTCAGCGCGATGGTCGACGGCAGTCCGTCGATCTTGAGGTCGTAGTCGACGACCTCCCGCATCTTGTCCTTCAGGCCGGGCAGCGGCAGAGCGGGCAGGGACTCGGAGCGCAGGCGGACCGTGTCGCCGCCCTCGATGGAGACCTTGCTGTACGTGGTGAAGGTGCGGCCCTTCAGCGCTCCCTGGAACACCTCGGGAACCTCGATGCCCGCGCCTTCCAGGACTTCCTTCAGCGGACCGGAGACCTTGACCTCGCCCCGGCCGGCCCGCTCGGGCCCGGCGTAGCTGACGGTCGCGCCCTTGGGCGCCGACTTCGCCAGGTCGGCGTACGAGATACGCGCCGACCCGGTGGCCCGGCCCGCGGTCGCGGACGAGAAGCTGCTGTCGATGCGCACATCCCGCAGCTCGGCCCGGACCTCCGTCACCTGGACCGCGTGGCCGTCCGCGCTGGCGGTGATGCCGTCGAGGCTCACGTCGACCTCGTCCAGCGACGAGCTCAGGACCTGGGTCAGGAACGGGAAGCCCTTGATGGACACCTCGGGCTGGGCACCGAGCCCCTGACTGGACCGGATCTTGCCGGCTGCCTCGTCCTCCGCGAAGTTGACCGCGAAACGGTCGGCGGCGACGAAAATGCCGCCGAGCACCACAGCCAGGATCAGCAGTATCCGCAGTGCGCGCATTGCTCTCGTTCCCCCACCCTCTCGGCTCGGGCCCCAGGCCCCGAGCCTCCTGTGACCGCGAGCCTAACCCGGTCACCTATGCGATGGCCCGGCCGATCAGGTAGACGGCCGGGGCCGCGGCGGCCAGCGGCAGCGCCACGCCCGCCGTCATGTGGACGAACCGGGACGGGTAGTCGTACGCGGCCACGCGCAGCCCGATCAGCGCGCACACACCGGCCGCGAGCCCCAGCAGCGCGCCCGGCGCGCCAATGCTCGTGAGCCCGCCGGTCGCGATGCCTGAGCCCGCCGCGGCGAGCAGCGAGACGACGACCGAGACCGCTGTCGGCAGCGGCAGGGCGCGGGCGAGGGTGGCCACGGCGACGGCCACGGCCCCGACGGTCACCGCGTCCGGCTTCGCCGCCAGATGTCCGGCCGCGACGACGGCGAGCGCGGCCGAGGTGATGGTGGCCGTGAGGCCGTACATGCGCTCGTCCGCAGAGGCCCGGTTGCGCAGCTGGAGTACGAGCGTGAGCAGCACCCACACGCCGAGCGTCCCGATGAGCGCGGCGGGCGCGTACTGCTCGGAGACGGCGAGCAGGGCGATGTCCGCGGTCACACCGCCCGCGAAGGCGAGCGCGATGCCCTGCCGGGCGGGCCACATGCCGTTGAGCCGGAACCAGCCGGCGGCGGTGACGGCCTGCAGGAGCACGAGCGGTACGAGCAGGGCGTACGAGCCGATGGCGGCGGCGCCGGCGAGCAGCAGTGCGAGCACGGCGGTCAGCCCGGCGGGCTGCATGCCCGGGTCGATGATCGGCGAGCGCCCCTCGGCGCGGGCCCGCTGCGCGTCGGTGATCCGGGCGTCGCCGGCGGTGGTGGGGGGCGTGTACGAGGGGTCGGCGACGGGCGCGGGAGCGGGCTCGGGGGCTGCCTCGGGGGCCGGCTCGTACCGCTGGTACGTCTCGTACTGTTGGTAGTGCTGGTACGCCACGGGCGCCGGGGCTTCCGGCGGCAGCGGGTGGGAGCCCTGCGGCGGCAGATACGTGGCGTCGGCCACGGGCTGGTACTGGGTGTCCCAGGTGTCGGCCTGCCACGTCTGGGTGGCGTAGGGATCCTGTTGGCCCTGCTGACCGTACGGGTCGTAGCCGTCGTACTGATGATGCTGCTGCTCGTTACTCATGCTCGCGGTCACCCTCCTGCGAACGGCGGGAGCACCTCGACCGTGCCGCCCTCGGCCAGCCGTACCGTCTCATGGCTGCGCGTCCCCACGGGGTCACCGTCGACGAGGAACGAGCACCGCATCAGCACCCGCGTCAGTTCCCCGGGGTGCCGCTCGCGCACCGCGTCGAGCGCCTCGGCGAGCGTCCGCGCGGCGTACGGCTCCTCATGGGTCCCGGCGGCGGCCTTGGCCGCCGCCCAGTAGCGGATGGTTCCCGCTGCCATGGACTCGTTCCTTTCGTCGGCGGGTGTGCCGTCCTCCATGATGGGCCACGCGAGGAGCTACTCCCGGACCAGCCAGCCCGCGATCAGCGGGACCGCCTCCGCCGGGAGCCGTGCCCCGGTCAGTACCAGCGGGCGGGGGCGCTCACTGCGGCCACCGCATCGGTACGCGCTTCCGTGCGCCCCCCGCGCTCCCCATGCGGAGTGATCGAGCCGACAGGTGATCCGGGGAGTTCGCCCTCTGCGCCGGAACTCATGTGGGCTATTCTGCTGGGGAGAGGATCCGGGCAACGTTGCCCCCGGGTCCTTTTGTGCATTCAGTACGTTGAACAGAGCACGAACAGTCGTAAGCGTGGCGGACCCCAGGGCGCGGGGACCGTACTCCTACTAAGCAGTGCCACATACTCCCCCAGGCTCCGCCTGGGTGGTGCCCCCACTCGCAGGGACCGAGGAGGAGGAACCGACGTAATGGGCGAGCGAACCGTGCATGACCGCATGACCTGGGCAGGTGGCCGTCGATGAGCTCTCTGCTGCTCCTGACCAATGCCCTCCAGCCGTCGACGGAGGTGCTGCCCGCTCTTGGCCTGCTTCTGCACAACGTGCGGGTGGCCCCCGCCGAAGGGCCGGCTCTCGTCGACACCCCTGGTGCCGACGTCATCCTGATCGACGGCCGCCGCGACCTTCCGCAGGTCCGGTCGCTGTGCCAGCTGCTGCGGTCCACCGGACCCGGCTGCCCGCTGATCCTCGTCGTGACGGAGGGCGGCCTCGCCGCCGTCACCGCCGACTGGGGCATCGACGACGTACTGCTCGACACCGCAGGGCCCGCCGAGGTCGAGGCGCGGCTGCGGCTCGCGATGGGCCGCCAGCAGATCACCTCCGACGACTCTCCGATGGAGATCCGCAACGGCGATCTGTCGGTGGACGAGGCCACCTACAGCGCGAAGCTCAAGGGCCGGGTCCTGGACCTGACCTTCAAGGAGTTCGAGCTGCTCAAGTACCTCGCGCAGCACCCGGGCCGCGTTTTCACCCGCGCCCAGCTGCTCCAGGAGGTCTGGGGCTACGACTACTTCGGCGGTACGCGGACGGTCGACGTCCACGTACGGCGGCTGCGCGCGAAGCTGGGTCCCGAGCACGAGTCGCTGATCGGCACCGTGCGGAACGTCGGGTACCGCTTCGTCGCGCCGGAGAAGGTCGAACGCGCGGCCGAGGAGGCTCGCGCGAAGGCCGCATCCGCCACTTCCTCCCCGGCGGCCTCGCCCGTCCCCCGGACGGAGGACAGAGCCGAGCAGCTCGAACCGGCAGTACGCCCTGCCCAGAGGTAGGTCACCCCGCGTAGACTGCCGCGCGTGGCCAAGGTGACGCGGGATGATGTGGCACGACTGGCGGGTACCTCTACCGCGGTCGTCAGCTATGTCATCAACAACGGACCCAGGCCGGTTGCCCCGGCCACGCGCGAGCGTGTCCTCGCCGCGATCAAGGACCTGGGCTACCGGCCCGACCGGGTCGCCCAGGCCATGGCATCGCGGCGCACCGACCTCATAGGCATGATCGTCCCGGATGCGCGGCAGCCCTTCTTCGCGGAGATGGCGCACGCGGTCGAACAGGCCGCAGCCGAGCGCGGGAAAATGGTGCTCGTCGGCAACTCCGACTACCGGGACGAGCGCGAGGTGCACTACCTCCGCGCCTTCCTCGGTATGCGGGTCTCCGGGCTGATCCTCGTCAGCCAGGGCCCGAGCGAGCGCGCCGCCGCGGAGATCGAGGCCTGGGACGCCCGGGTCGTCCTGCTGCACGAGCGGCCCGAGGCGATCGACGACGTTGCCGTTGTCACCGACGACATCGGCGGCGCCCAGCTCGCCACCCGCCACCTCCTGGAGCACGGTCACCCGTACGTCGCCTGCCTCGGTGGCGTCGAGTCGACCCCGGCGGTGGGCGACCCGGTGGCCGACCACGTCGAAGGCTGGCGCCGCGCCATGCGGGAATCCGGGCGGACGACCGAGGGCCGCCTGTTCAAGGCCCCGTACAACCGCTACGACGCCTACCAGGTCGCGCTCGGCATTTTCGCCGGACCCGACCGCCCTTCGGCCATCTTCTGCGCCACCGACGACCAGGCGATCGGCGTCCTGCGGGCGGCGCGCGAGCTGCGGATCGACGTACCGGGCGAACTGGCGGTGGCCGGCTTCGACGACGTGAAGGAGGCGGCGCTCACCGATCCGCCGCTGACGACGGTCGCGTCCGACCGCCCGGCGATGGCCCGCGCGGCGGTCGACCTGGTGCTGGACGACGGCCTGCGGGTGATGGGCTCGCGCCGGGAGCGGCTGAAGCAGTTCCCGTCGGCGCTGGTGGTCCGCCGCTCGTGCGGCTGCGCCTGAGCTTCCCGCACACCTGATCGTCTTTATATCGGGCATACAGGGTTCTGTCGGGCTTCTCAGCGCGCGCTCAGGAAGCTCTCATCAAGCCTCGCGACAGTCTGTACATGACCGAGAGCGAGTACCCCCAGCAGCAGCCGTACTACCCGCCGCCCCCCGCGTACGCCCCCGCGCCACCCGCCCAGCCCGGCCGCCGGCGGCGCGCCAGGCGGCCGGTCGGCCTCCTGGCCGCGGTCGCGATCGCCGCGGCGGCAGTCGGTGGCGGTACGGCCGCCGCCGTGCAGGAGCTGGCCGGCCGGCAGGACGCCGGCGGCACCGGCATCAGCGGTACGAACGTGGCGCAGAGCAGCAACGGAACGGTCGCCGGAGTCGCGCAGGCCGTCGGCCCGAGCATCGTCGAGATCAACGCCACCTCCGGCTCCGGGCAGTCCACCGGCTCGGGCGTGGTCATCACGAGCGACGGCGAGATCATCACCAACAACCATGTGATCGCCGGGGCGTCCTCCGTCAAGGTGCGGCTCAGCGACGGCAGGACGTACGACGCCGAGGTCGTCGGCACCGACCCCGGCAAGGACCTCGCCCTCATCAAGCTGAAGGGTGCGAGTGGCCTGAAGGCGGCCACCCTCGGCGACTCGGACGACGTCAACGTCGGTGACGAGGTCGTCGCGATCGGCTCGCCCGAGGGCCTGACCGGCACCGTCACCAGCGGCATCGTCTCCGCCCTGGACCGGGATGTGACCGTGGCCAAGGAGCAGGACCCGGGCAGGCAGCAGCAACAGCAGCAGGGCGGCGGCTGGCCGTTCGAGTTCGACGGCCAGGAGTTCAACGGCGACACCGGGTCGTCCAAGACCACGTACCAGGCCATCCAGACCGACGCCTCGCTCAACCCCGGCAACTCCGGCGGCGCCCTGATCAACATGAACGGCGAGATCATCGGCATCAACTCCGCCATGTACTCGCCCAGTTCGGCCGGCGGTTCGACCGCGGGCAGCGTCGGCCTCGGCTTCGCGATCCCCGTGAACACGGTCAAGGCCGACCTGGACGCCCTGCGCGGCGGCTCGAACACCTGATTTACCGGCCTCGTGCGAGGCTGAGAACACGTAAGCACCGACTCGCGACGAATCCGAGGAAGACCCCCATGAGCTCCGCCGAGCGCATCCTGATCGTCGACGACGAGCCCGCCGTGCGGGAGGCCCTGCAGCGCAGTCTCGCCTTCGAGGGGTACGGGACCGAGGTCGCCGCCGACGGTCTGGATGCGCTGGAGAAGGCCGCCGCGTACCAGCCGGACCTGATCGTCCTGGACATCCAGATGCCCCGGATGGACGGCCTGACCGCGGCCCGCCGGCTGCGCGCCGCCGGGTCCACCACGCCGGTACTGATGCTCACCGCGCGCGACACGGTCGGTGACCGGGTCACCGGTCTGGACGCGGGCGCGGACGACTACCTGGTGAAGCCGTTCGAGCTGGACGAGCTGTTCGCCCGGATCCGGGCCCTGCTGCGGCGCAGCTCGTACGCGGGGTCGGTGGCCGGCGGGCCGCCGTCCGACGTACTGACCTTCGCCGACCTGCGCATGGACCTGGCGACCCGCGAGGTCACCCGGGGCGGGCGGCCGGTGGAGCTGACCCGGACCGAGTTCACGCTGCTGGAGATGTTCCTGGCGCATCCGCGGCAGGTGCTCACGCGCGAGCAGATCCTGAAGGCGGTGTGGGGCTTCGACTTCGAGCCGAGCTCGAACTCGCTGGACGTGTACGTGATGTATCTGCGCCGCAAGACGGAGGCGGGCGGCGAGCCGCGCCTCGTGCACACGGTGCGGGGCGTCGGGTACGCCCTGCGAGCGGGCGGCGCCGAGTGAGAGGCCCCCTCGGCCCTCTCCGCCCCCTCCGCCCCCTCCGCCGCTTCCGCGCACTGCCGATCCGCTCCCGGCTGGCGCTGCTGGTGGCGACGGCCGTGGCGGTGGCGGTGGCCGTCGTCTCGGTCGTCTGCTGGCTCATCGTCCGAGGGAAGCTGTACGGCGAGATCGATGCGGAACTCGCCGGCCAGAACCGTCCGCTTCATCAGCTCAGCCAGATCCGCCCGACCCTGACGGACTGCAGCCAGGCCCCGGCGCCCAAGCCCGAGTTCGGCCCACCGCGGACCGTCTACTACTTCCAGCTCGTGCAGGCGAGCGGGAAGGCCTGTGTCTTCGTGGACTCCGCCGGCCCCGTCATCCAGGTCGAGGACGGCGACCGGGAAGTGGCGGCCGACGGCGACCCGTCCGTCGCGGCGTTCCGCAACGGCACGGACCGCGACGGCAACGCCGTGCGGGTGCTGACGGTCGCCGCGACAGCCGTGCCCGGGTCCGCGGTGTACGAGGACACCGCCGTCATGATCGCGTTCTCCCTCAGGGAGACTCAGAACACACTCAACGACCTCGCGCTGCTGCTGCTCGTCGTCTCGGGACTCGGAGTCGGCGGAGCCGGGGTCACCGGCCTCTGGGTCGCCCGGACCGGGCTCAGGCCCGTCGACGAGCTGACCGGGGCCGTCGAGCATGTGGCCCGGACCGAGGACCTGACCGTCCGGATTCCCGTCGAGGGCGAGGACGAGATCGCCCGCCTCTCCCGGTCCTTCAACTCCATGACCGCCGCCCTCGCCTCCTCCCGCGACCGCCAGGCGCAGCTGATCGCGGACGCCGGGCACGAGCTGCGCACCCCGCTGACGTCTCTGCGTACGAACATCGAGCTGCTCGCGCGCAGCGAGGAGACCGGCCGGGCCCTCCCGCCCGAGGACCGCCGGGCGCTCATGGCGTCCGTCACGGCGCAGATGACCGAGCTGGCCTCGCTGATCGGCGACCTCCAGGAGCTGGCCCGCCCGGACGCCGCCGGCCCCGGTCCCCTCCAGGTCGTCGCGCTGCACGACATCGCGCAGGCCGCGCTGGAGCGGGCCCGGCTGCGCGGGCCGGAGCTGACGATCACGGCGGACCTGCGGCCCTGGTACGTACGGGCCGAGCCGGCCGCCCTCGAACGCGCCGTCGTCAACGTCCTCGACAACGCGGTGAAGTTCAGCCCGCCCGGCGGCACGGTCGAGGTCGCCCTGCGCCGTGGCGAGCTGTCCGTACGCGACCACGGCCCCGGCATCCCGGCCGAGGAGCTGCCGCACGTCTTCGAGCGGTTCTGGCGCTCGCCGTCCGCCCGCGCCCTGCCCGGCTCGGGGCTCGGCCTGTCCATCGTGGCCCGTACGGTCCAGCAGGCCGGCGGCGCGGTCGCGCTGCGCCCGGCGAACGGCGGCGGCACGCGGGCGGTGATCACCTTGCCGGGAGCGCCGACGCGACCGCCCGCGCCGGAGCCGCACTGACCGGCGTCAGAGGCGGCGCCTCACCTCAGCCGCGAACTGGGCGGCGCCTCCGGAGGCGCCGCGGTCGAGCAGGCCGTGCAGATCACGAGGCTCCCGCCGGTAGCCTGCGGCCTGCCGACGAAGCACGGCCAGCACCTCCGCGGGGGCGAGGTCGAGGAGATCGAGCAGGAAGTCGTCGGGGCACAGCACTTCGACCTCGTACGGACCGGTGGCCTCGTCCGGGAAGTCGCGCACGTTGAGCGTGACAACGGCGTGAGCCTCTCCCCTCACCGCCGCGGCCAGCACATGGCGATCCTTGTGGTCATTCCGCATGTCGGGGACCAGCGCGTCATAGCCAGTCACCGCGCTGTCGGGGAACGCCGCTGCCATCACGTCGACCAGCCGCTTCGCGGCGGCCTCGTCAACCATCCGGGTATTCAGTTGCCGTAGAGGCCGGACTCCTCGGTCAGATCTACGAGTTCGTCCAGGCCGCTACGCCGCTTGGTGCGGCGTAGCTTCTGGTACTCCAGGACATCAGCGAGCCTGACACGGCGATGGCGACCGGGCCGGGAAAACGGGATCCCGCCCTGGTCGAGGATCTTGACGAAGGTCGGGCGACTGACTCCCAGCAGATCCGCCGCCTCTTGCGTCGTCAGCGTGGTGTGAACCGGGGCAACGGTGACGGCCTTGCCCTCGGACAGCGCCCGGACGACGACGAGCAGTGCCTCGTACACCTCTGCCGGCAGCGCTCTCGCAGTGCCATCAGGGCCGCGCAGGACGGCAGGCTCGGACACCTGGGGCGCCTTGTCCAGGAACGCACGCAACTCCGCGATCTCAGCCCGGTGCTGGGGCAGGAGCGTCGTGTCCTCGACTGTGCTGCGCATGGCGTCCTCCCTGATGGATGACTCCCAGCATGGCAGAATTCGAAAGAAACGCAAGTCACCGTGGCGGATCCCGCTGGATGCGCACGAAAGCGGGGCGGCAGGCATCGTGCCTGCCGCCCCGCCGCCGTACGACGTGCCTACTTCACGACGGTGATCCGGTCCGCCGCCGGCGGCGCGATCGGCGCGGACGCCGTCGAGTGAGCCGCCAGGTAGGCGTTGAAGAGCTCCAGGTCGGACGCGCCGACCAGCTTGTTCTTGTGCTCCTTCAGGACGGTGAAGCCGTCACCGCCGCCCGCCAGGAACTCGTTCACCGCGACGCGGTAGGTCTTGGCCGGGTCGATCGCGGCGCCGTTCAGCTTCACCGAGCCGTCCACGATCCGGGCCGCGCCCGTCTTGGTGAGGTCCAGCGTGTACGTAAAGCCCTTCGAGACCTGAAGGATCTTCGGCGAGGCCTCGTTCGAGCCGCTGACCTGCTGCTGAAGCGTGGTGATCAGCTGCGCGCCGGTCAGGTCCACGACGTTCATCATGTTGGTGAACGGCTGCACGGTGAACGCCTCGCCGTACGTCACCACCCCGTCGCCCTCGCTGCCGCTCGCCTTGTAGACGAGGTCCGAGCGGATGCCCCCCGGGTTCATCAGAGCGAGCTGCGCCCCGCCCTTGTCCGCCGGTGCCAGGCCCTCCAGCTGCGCGTCCGCGATCAGGTCGCCCAGCGGCTTCTCCGGGGCCGTCGAGCCGCGCCCGTTGATGTCGGCCGAGATGAAGCCCTGCGGCCTGCCGGCGATCGGCGCGGCCAGCTTGTTCCAGCGCTCGATGAGCGAGGTCATGTCCGCGGCCTTCTCCTGGTCGCGGGTGACCACGTGGTTCGCCGACTTCACGGACGTACGGACGATGTCCTTGGTGCGGCGGTCGTAGGTGAGCGTGGTGTCCGTGTAGAGCTTGCCGTACGACGACGCCGACGTGACCATGCGCGGCCGGCCGGACGGGTCCGGGACCGTGCACACGTAGGCCTGGTGGGTGTGGCCGGTGACCAGCGCGTCCACCTTCGGCGTGATGCCCTTGGCGATGTCCACGATCGGACCGGAGATGCCGTCGCCCGCACCCGGCGAGTCGCAGTCGTAGTTGTACGCCGTCGACGCGGGCGAGCCGCCCTCGTGGATCAGCGCGACGATCGACTTGACGCCCATGCGGTCGAGCTTCTTGGCGTACTTGTTGACCGTCTCGATCTCGTCGTGGAACTTCAGGCCCTTGACGCCATTGGCCGTGACGATGTCCGGAGTGCCCTCGAGCGTCACTCCGATGAAGCCGATCTTGACGCCGTTCTTCTTCCAGACCGTGTACGGCGCGAGGACGGGCCGGCCGGTCTTCTCCTTCGTCACATTCGCGGCGAGGTAGGGGAA
Organism: Streptomyces sp. A3M-1-3; assembly: GCF_024213665.1. Taxonomy (GTDB): domain Bacteria; phylum Actinomycetota; class Actinomycetes; order Streptomycetales; family Streptomycetaceae; genus Streptomyces. The sequence continues at coordinate 32,375 of NZ_JANAVP010000023.1, read as the reverse complement.
GTCGGCCCCCTCGAACTCCTTGCCCTGCTCGTAACAGCCCTCGACCGGGTGGCAGCCGCCGTTCTGCAGGCGGGCCAGCTCGACCGCGCCCTCGTCGAACTCGTGGTTGCCCACGGCCGACACGTCGAGCTTCAGCTTGTTGAGCGCCTCGATGGTCGGCTCGTCGTGGAAGAGCCCCGAGAGCAGCGGGCTCGCGCCGACCATGTCGCCGCCGGCCGCGGTGACGGAGTACGGGTGGTCCACGCGCGCCTTGCGCAGCGAGGTCGCCAGGTACTCGACGCCACCGGCCGGTATCACCTTGGTCGTGCCGTCGGCCTGCTTCTCGGTGACCGTGCCGGCCGAGCCGGCCGGCGGCTCCAGGTTGCCGTGCAGGTCGTTGAACGACAGCAGCTGCACATCGACGGTCCGCGACGGCTTGTGGTGGTATCCCCCGCCGTGGCGGTCACCACTGTCGGCCCCCGCCGGAAGAGCGGCGGCGGCCAGGGCGCCGGCCGTGGCTGCGACCGCCACTGCGCCGAAGGTCAACCGGCGCATTCTGCCGGGCCGTTGTGGTGTCGCTGACATCAGTTCCCCTTTGCGGACAGCGAGACAACTATGGAATTGCGTTGCGCAGCCTATGGTCAACGCGCGTAGCGCGACAGGGGGTCAAGGGTTACGAGGAGGTTGCGGGAAAGGTGTGACGCCGGGCGCGGGGGCCGGGGCTCTCTCGCCGTAGGCTCGTACTCATGACTGACGCAGCAGCAGCTCTGGAGCCCGGCCGGCAGATCCAGACCCTCGACGAGCTCACCGCCGAACAGGCACAGGCGGTCCTGGACCTGCTGGCCGAGGCCGCCCGCAGCGACGGCATGCAGGCCGTCTCCGAGCAGGGCAGGCTCCAGCTCCGCGGCGGCAGGCGGGAAGGCGTACGGCACCTCCTGCTCACGGAGCACGGCCGGCTCGCCGGGTACGCGCAGCTGGAGGACACCGACCCGGTCGAGGCCCCGGCCGCCGAGCTCGTCGTCCACCCCTCCTCCCGCGGCCGCGGCCACGGCCGGGCGCTCGGCGCCGCGCTGCTCGCCGCCTCCGGCAAGCGGCTGCGGGTCTGGGCGCACGGCGGCAAGTCGGCCGCCCGGCACCTCTCCCAGGTCCTCGGCCTCACCCTCTTCCGCGAACTGCGCCAGCTGCGCCGCCCGTTGAACGACGGCGGGCCGATCCCGGAGCCGGTGCTGCCGCCCGGCGTCACCATCCGTACCTTCGTGCCGGGCGAGGACGACGCGGCCTGGCTCGCCGTGAACGCCGCCGCGTTCGCGCACCACCCCGAGCAGGGCTCGCTCACCCAGCGCGACCTCGACGACCGCAAGGCGGAGCCCTGGTTCGACCCGAAGGGCTTCTTCCTCGCCGAGCGCGGGGGCGAGATCGTCGGCTTCCACTGGACGAAGATCCACGCCGCGGAGCAGCTCGGCGAGGTCTACGTCCTCGGGGTCCGCCCCGGCGCGCAGGGCGGCGGCCTCGGCAAGGCCCTCACCTCGGTCGGCCTGCGCCACCTGGCGGCGCAGGGCCTGCCGGCCGCGATGCTGTACGTCGACGCGGACAACACGGCCGCGCTGACGGTGTACGAACGCCTCGGCTTCGCCACCCACGAGACGGACCTGATGTACCGCACCGAATCCTGACGTCCCGATCCGCCGGATCAGGCCCTCGGGGAGACGGGGCAACGCTTCCTGCATGTCATGTCGCCGTTACCGGCCATTCAGACGCGCTTGCGAACCTCGGTGGATGCAGCCCGCTGTCACCCCACCCAACGGGAGCTTTCACCTCACCCCGGCCGCCTCCGACGCGCCTGTACCGCCCCGCGCGCGGAACAATGGACATATGAGCCAGCAGCCCAGCGCCGAGGTCCCGATCCAGCACGCCCAGCCGTCCGTCGGCTCCATAGCCGCGCACCGCCCGCATACCGTCGCGGCGGTCGTGTCCGACCTGGAGCCCGACCTCGACGCCGACCTGGACGGGTACGAAGAGGCCGACAACGATGGCGCGGAACTCCCCCAGGGCCGCTTCCTGGACCGGGAGCGCAGCTGGCTGGCGTTCAACGAGCGGGTGCTCGAACTCGCCGAGGACCCGGCGACCCCCCTCCTCGAGCGGGCGAACTTCCTCGCGATCTTCGCCAGCAACCTGGACGAGTTCTTCATGGTCCGGGTGGCCGGCCTCAAGCGCCGTATCGCCACCGGTGTCGCCACCCGCTCCGCGTCCGGCCTCCAGCCCCGCGAGGTGCTGGAACTGATCTGGAACCGGTCCCGCGAGCTCATGGCCCGGCACGCCGCCTGCTACCAGCAGGACATCGCCCCGGCACTGGCCGAGGAGGGCGTCCACCTCATCCGCTGGCCGGAGCTGACCGAGAAGGAGCAGGCGCGCCTCTTCACGCTCTTCCGCCAGCAGATCTTCCCCGTCCTCACCCCGCTGGCCGTGGACCCCGCGCACCCCTTCCCGTACATCTCGGGGCTCTCGCTGAACCTGGCCGTGGTGGTACGGAACCCGGTCAGCGGCCACCGCCACTTCGCGCGGGTCAAGGTGCCGCCGCTGCTGTCCCGCTTCCTGGAGGCCTCGCCGCAGCGGTACGTCCCGCTGGAGGACGTCATCGCGGCGCACCTGGAGGAGCTGTTCCCCGGCATGGAGGTGCTGGCGACCCACATGTTCCGGGTGACGCGGAACGAGGACCTCGAGGTCGAGGAGGACGACGCCGAGAACCTCCTGCAGGCCCTGGAGAAGGAGCTCATGCGGCGCCGCTTCGGCCCGCCGGTCCGCCTGGAGGTCGAGGAGTCCATCGACCCCGGTGTACTGGACCTCCTCGTCCAGGAGTTGAAGGTCTCCGCCGCCGAGGTGTACCCGCTGCCCGGCCCGCTGGACCTGACCGGCCTCTTCGGCATCTCCTCGCTGGACCGGCCCGAGCTGAAGTACCCGAAGTTCGTGGCCGGCACCCACCGCGACCTGGCGGAGGTCGAGTCCGCCTCGGCGCCCGACATCTTCGCCGCGCTGCGCGAACGGGACGTGCTCCTGCACCACCCGTACGACTCCTTCTCGACCTCCGTCCAGGCCTTCCTGGAGCAGGCCGCGAGCGACCGGGACGTCCTGGCCATCAAGCAGACGCTGTACCGGACCTCCGGCGACTCGCCCATCGTGGACGCCCTGATAGACGCCGCGGAGTCCGGCAAGCAGGTCCTCGTACTCGTCGAGATCAAGGCCCGCTTCGACGAGCAGGCCAACATCAAGTGGGCGCGCAAGCTTGAGGAGTCCGGCTGCCACGTCGTGTACGGGCTCGTCGGCCTGAAGACGCACTGCAAGCTGTCCCTGGTGGTCCGCCAGGAGGGCGACACCCTCCGCCGCTACTCGCACGTCGGCACCGGCAACTACCACCCCAAGACGGCCCGGCTGTACGAGGACCTCGGCCTGCTCACCGCCGACCCGCAGGTCGGCGCGGACCTCTCCGACCTCTTCAACCGGCTCTCCGGCTACTCGCGCCGCGAGACCTACCGGCGGCTGCTGGTCGCCCCCAAGTCCCTCCGGGACGGCCTGATCTCGCGGATCAACAAGGAGGCCCAGCACCACCGCGCGGGCCGCCCCGCGTACGTACGGATCAAGGTCAACTCGATGGTCGACGAGGCCGTCATCGACTCGCTCTACCGCGCCGCGCAGGCCGGCGTCCCCGTCGACATCTGGGTACGCGGCATCTGCGCGGTGCGCCCCGGCGTCACCGGGCTCTCGGAGAACATCCGGGTCCGGTCCGTCCTCGGCCGCTTCCTGGAGCACTCCCGGGTCTTCGCCTTCGGCAACGGCGGCGAGCCCGAAGTCTGGTTCGGCAGCGCCGACATGATGCACCGCAACCTCGACCGCCGGATCGAGGCACTGGTCCGGGTCACCGACCCGGCCCACCGCGCGGCACTCGACCGGATGCTGGAAACCGGCATGTCCGACTCCACGGCGTCCTGGCACCTCGGCCCGGACGGCAGCTGGAACCGGCACGGCTCGGACGCGGACGGTCAGCCGCTGCGGCACGTACAGGAGATGCTCATTGACGCCCGGAGGCGCCGGCGTGGCTCAGCAACACCATGACTCCACCGCAGGTGACGCGCTTACGGAATACCTGCAGAGCCAGGCCACGGAGTTCCTCCGCAGCCTGCGCCTCCACGGCGAGAGCGGAGTGGCCGCGGCGGAGGCCTCGGAGGCGGCCCGCGCGCTGCGCCGCGCCGCCCGCCGTATCAGCGGCACTCTGCACACGTTCCGGCCCCTGACGGACCAGGGCTGGGCGGACGGCCTCCGCACGGAGCTCGCCTGGCTCTCGGGCACCCTGGCGCTGGAACACGCCTACGCGTCACGCCAGGACCGGCTCCTGGAAGCACTGCACCGCCTCTCGGGCGCCCAGCACCTGCCCCCCGCCCGTACCGAGGTGCCGGACGCGTGGGCGGTCCTGCCCGCCCCGACCGCCCGGGGCGGCGACCGGCCGGCACCCGGGCCCGGCGGCCCCGGCACCCCTCCGGGCTCGTCGGCCGACGAGCCCGGCACAACCCGGCGCCCGTCCCCCGGCGGGAAGCCCGGCGCGCTCACCGTCGGGGCCGCCCGAGCCGGAGCGCTGCTGGAGCGGCAGCTCACCCTGGCCCGGACCCGGGCGCACTCGGCGGCCTTGCAGGCGCTGGGCTCGTCCCGGTTCCACGCCGTCGCCGACGCGGTGGCCGTACTGGCCTCCGAGGTGCCCCTCGCCCCGGCGGAGGCCACGCACCCGTACGACGCGCTGCCGCCGCTCGCCGCACGGGTCGAGGCGCGCCTCGCCGAGGCGGTGGCCACGCTGCCGCTGGGCCGCGCCGCGCACCCGTACAACGCCGAGGCGCTCGTCCACGGCCTCGCCTCCGCGCCCGCGAGCGAGCAGCAGGACGCGCCCTGGCACCAGGTCCGCCTGCTGCTCCGGCTGCACCGGTACGCCCAGGAGGTGCTGGGCACAGACGCGGCCCGGCTGGCCGGCGCGAGCGAGGCACTCGACCGGCACCGCGACGCGGCGGAGGCCGCGGCGGCCTCCGCGGCGGCGGCCCGTACGCCCCGCATCGCCCCGGCGACGGCGTACGCGCTGGGCGTGCTCCACGCGGACCAGCGCCACGAGGTGGAGGCGGCGCGCTTCGCGTTCCAGCAGCTCTGGCAGCGGAGCACGGTGGCGGCGACATGAACGGCGACTCAGTGGTTCTCGCGGCGGGATGCGTTCTCTGGCGACGCTCCCCCTCTGGCGACGGGATCGAACTCGCCCTGGTCCACCGACCAAAGTGGGCAGATTGGTCGCATCCGAAAGGCAAGCTGAAGCGTGAGGAGGACGCTCGGCACGGGGCCCTGCGCGAGGTGCTGGAGGAAACCGGCATGACGTGCGACTTGGGGTCGGAGCTGCCCACCGCCCGGTACCTGGTCGAGGGCCGCCCCAAGGAAGTCCGCTACTGGGCTGCCGCAGCCACGGGTGGTGAGTTCGTGCCGAACAGAGAGGTCGACCAGATGCTGTGGCTGGCTCCCGCTGCGGCGCGTAGCCGCCTCACGCAGAACAGAGACAGGGAACTGGTCACAGCTCTACTCAACGCCCTTCACCTGGCGCCTTGAGCCTGGCATCTCCCCTTCGGGCTGCCGCGCCTGCTCCTGCCTCATGCCCCTGTGCAGACGATTCGCCTGGACGTCGGTCATGATGCACTTCCACATTTCGTAGGTGCACTCGTCGGCGTCGTCGGCGTGGTCCCAGTCCCCGATCGTGGGCTCACCAGTCTGGGAGTCCGTCGTCCGACGCCAATTGCGTCTCCGTCGAGCCGGCCTGCTGGCGGACGCACCGGGCCGTCCGCCACGGTTCACCCTCCGTTCACTCACCCCCGTCGGCCGCTTCACCTGTTCTGCCTAGTTTCGGCAGTGCACGGTGCGAGCCGCAGGCACACAGTGGTTCCAGCCGGGCACGACGCATACAAGCCCGACGCATACGACTCTTCGCACGCCGCCCGACAGAGACCGGCGGCTCCTGGAAGGAACACCCGAAAGTGAAGCTTCAGCGCAAGAACCGGCTTCGCGCCACCGCGCTCGGCGCCCTCGCCGTCTCCGGCGCCCTGGTCCTCACGGCGTGCGGCTCGGACGACAACACCGGCACGGGCGGCACGGGCAGCGGCAACACGAAGGCCGCCAGCAACATCAAGTGCGACGACGCCAAGGGCCAGCTCCTCGCGGCCGGCTCGTCCGCGCAGAAGAACGCCATGGACCTGTGGGTCAAGAACTTCCAGGCCGCCTGTGCCGGCGTGGAGATCAACTACCAGCCCATCGGCTCCGGTGGCGGTATCACCAAGTTCAACCAGGGCCAGGTCGGCTTCGCCGGTTCCGACTCCGCGCTGAAGGACACCGAGGTCGCCGACTCGAAGAAGATCTGCAAGGGCGGCCAGGGCATCAACCTCCCGATGGTCGGCGGCCCGGTCGCGATCGGCTACAACCTGAGCGGCGTGGACAACCTCGTCCTGGACGCCCCGACCCTCGCCAAGATCTTCGACTCGAAGATCACCAAGTGGAACGACCCGGCGATCGCCAAGCTCAACCCGGGCGTCAAGCTCCCGAGCACCGCGATCCAGGCCTTCCACCGCTCTGACGAGTCGGGCACCACCCAGAACCTGGGCAAGTACCTCAGCAAGGCCGCCCCGGCCGAGTGGAAGCACGACCCGAAGTCGAAGTCGTGGCTCGCCGCCGGTGGCCAGGCCGCCAGCGGTTCCTCCGGTGTCGCCGCGGGCGTCAAGGGCACCGACGGTGCCATCGGCTACTTCGAGCTGTCCTACGCGACCGCGAGCAAGATCAACGCGGTCAAGATCAGCACCGGCGCCTCCGCCCCGGTCGAGGCCACCTCGGAGAACGCCTCCAAGGCGATCGCCGCCGCCAAGGTCAAGGGCACCGGCAACGACCTCGCCCTTGAACTCGACTACGCCACCAAGGCCGAGGGTGCCTACCCGATCGTCCTGGTGACGTACGAGATCGCCTGCGACAAGGGCAACAAGGCCGAGACGCTGCCCGCCGTCAAGGCGTTCCTGAACTACGCCATCAGCGACGAGGGCCAGAAGGTCCTCTCGGACGCCGGCTACGCGCCGATCCCGGCCGAGATCGCGGCCAAGGTCCGCGAGGTCGTTCCCACCCTGTCCTGATCCGATTCGCGGCCGGCCCCGTAACCCGAGGCCGGCCGCGCCTTCCGGTGCACCGCCGCCAGGAGCCTCCCCGGCTCCGCAGACCGGAGAAGACCGATGGATATAGCTACCCAAACCACTGCAGCCCCGCCGCCGGCGGAACCGCGCGCCAAGCGCAAGAGCCGGGCCGCGACGCGTCCCGGTGACCGGATTTTCCTGGGCCTGTCCCGGGGCTCCGGCGTCACCCTGCTGGTGATCATGGCCGCCATCGCGGCCTTTCTCGCCTACCGCGCCTCGCTCGCCATCTCGAAGGACTCAGGCAACTTCCTGACCACCTCCGAGTGGAACCCGGCCGGCAACCCGCCGATCTTCGGCATCGCCGTCCTCGCGTACGGAACGGTCGTCAGCTCGGTCATCGCCATGGCGATCGCCGTGCCGGTCGCGATCGGCATCGCGCTCTTCATCTCGCACTACGCGCCGCGCAAGCTGGCCGGTCCGCTCGCGTACATCGTCGACCTGCTGGCCGCGGTACCGAGCATCATCTACGGCCTCTGGGGTGCCGTCTTCCTGGTCCCGTACCTGGACGGCCTGAACAAGTGGCTGAACGAGTACCTCGGCTGGACGTACATCTTCGAGCGGACGAGCGAAGGCGTCGCCCGCAACCTGTTCACCGTCGGCATCCTGCTGGCGATCATGATCCTGCCGATCATCACTAACGTCACCCGTGAGGTCTTCCTCCAGTCGCCGAAGGCACACGAAGAGGCCGCACTGGCCCTCGGTGCCACCCGCTGGGAAGTCATCCGGATGTCGGTCCTGCCGTTCGGCCGCTCGGGCATCATCAGCGCCTCGATGCTGGGCCTGGGCCGCGCGCTCGGCGAGACGATGGCCGTCGCCGTCGTGCTCTCCCCCAGCTTCCTCATCTCCGGCCACCTGCTCGACCCGGGCGGCGGCACCTTCGCGCAGAACATCGCGGCGAAGTTCAACGAAGCCGACGAGTTCGGCCGCGACGCCCTGATCGCCTCCGGCCTCGTACTCTTCGCCATCACTCTGCTGGTCAACGGCGCAGCGCGGTGGATCATCGCCCGCCGCAAGGAGTACTCGGGGGCCAACGCATGAGCCAGACCCTTCAGGACAAGCGCCCCGCCACCCCGGTACGCCCGACGTCCCTCTCCCACGCCCGCCTCCCGCGCTGGGCCCCGGCCGCGATCGCCGTCGGGTCCGTCGCCGCGGGCTGCGGCCTCGGCCTGGCCGCCGGCTGGCACAGCCGGGTCCAGTGGGGCATGCTCTCCGCGCTGATCTTCGTGCTCGCGACCTACGCGATCACCACCAAGGTCGAGGGCAGCCGCCAGGGCAAGGACCGGGTCGCCACCAGCATCGTCTGGGTCAGCTTCATCCTCGCCGTCATCCCGCTGCTCTCGCTGGCCTGGGTGACGATCAGCAAGGGTGTGAAGGTCCTCGACCCGTACTTCCTGACGCACTCCATGAGCGGTCTGCTCGACACGGATGCGGGCGGCGGCGTCTACCACGCGCTGCTCGGCACCCTGGAGCAGGTCGGCATCGCGACCCTGATCGCCGCGCCGATCGGTCTGCTCACCGCGGTGTACCTGGTCGAGTACGGGAGCGGAAGGCTGGCGCACGCCGTCACCTTCTTCGTCGACGTCATGACGGGCATCCCGTCGATCGTGGCGGGTCTGTTCATCCTCGCCACCTGGAATCTGATGCTGGGCTTCGGGCCCTCCGGATTCGCCGGCGCGATGGCCCTCGCGATCCTGATGATGCCGGTGGTCGTCCGCTCCACCGAGGAGATGCTCAAGCTCGTCCCGAACGAGCTGCGCGAGGCATCCCTCGCCCTGGGCGTCCCCAAGTGGCGCACGATCCTCAAGGTCGTCCTGCCGACCGCTATAGGCGGCATCACCACCGGTGTGATGCTGGCGGTGGCGCGTATCACCGGCGAGACCGCCCCGGTTCTGCTGCTCGTCTTCGGTACGAAGCTGATCAACCCGAACCCCTTCGAAGGCGCCCAGTCGTCGCTCCCGCTGTACGTGTACGAGCAGTACGCGGTCGGCACCGACGCCTCCGTCGACCGGGCCTGGGCGGCAGCCCTCGTCCTGATCGCCTTCGTCATGATCCTCAACCTGGTGGCCCGCGGCATAGCCCGCTGGAAGGCCCCGAAGACCGGTCGCTGACACCGCGGCTACAAGAAAGTGATGTGAACCTCATGGCCAAGCGAATCGACGTCAGCGGCCTCTCCGCCTACTACGGCAGCCACCTCGCCATCGACGACATCTCCATGACCGTCGAGCCCCGCTCCGTGACCGCCTTCATCGGGCCGTCCGGCTGCGGCAAGTCCACCTTCCTACGCACCCTCAACCGGATGCACGAGGTCACCCCGGGCGGCCGCGTCGAGGGCAAGGTCCTGCTGGACGACGAGAACCTCTACGGCGCGGGCGTCGACCCGGTCGCCGTGCGCCGTACGGTGGGCATGGTCTTCCAGCGCCCGAACCCGTTCCCCACCATGTCAATCTTCGACAACGTGGCGGCGGGGCTGCGCCTGAACGGCTCGTACAAGAAGAGCGAGCTCGCGGAGATCGTCGAGCGGTCCCTGAAGGGCGCCAACCTCTGGAACGAGGTCAAGGACCGCCTGAACAAGCCGGGCTCCAGCCTGTCCGGCGGCCAGCAGCAGCGTCTGTGCATCGCCCGCGCGATCGCGGTCGAGCCGCAGGTCCTGCTGATGGACGAGCCCTGCTCCGCTCTCGACCCGATCTCCACCCTCGCGATCGAGGACCTGATCGGTGAGCTGAAGGAGCGCTTCACGATCGTCATCGTGACGCACAACATGCAGCAGGCGGCCCGCGTCTCGGACCGCACGGCGTTCTTCAACCTCGCGGCGGTCGGCCAGCCCGGCAAGCTCATCGAGCTCGACGACACCGAGCGGATCTTCTCCAACCCCTCGGTCCAGGCGACCGAGGACTACATCTCCGGCCGCTTCGGATAAGCAGTCGGCTCAGAGCCGTCCTGCGGTGCTGCATGGCGGTGCCACCGCAGGACGAAGGGCCCGCCCCCTCTCCCAGGGGGCGGGCCCACTTTTCGTACGGGGTCTGCAGGGGGCTACCCGAAGGCCAGGTTCACGACCCAGCTGCATCCCCCGGGGGCGACCCCCGGACCCCCAGCCGGGGGCGGCACCGCGAACCGCACCGCGAACCGCACCGCGAACCGCACCGCGACACGTCAGCCGAACGCCAGGTTCACGACCCAGAAGCTCAGCGCGGCGACCACCGCGGCCGCCGGCATCGTAATGAACCAGCCCATGACGATGTTCTTGGCCACGCCCCAGCGCACCGCGCGCGACCCCTTGGTCGAGCCCACACCCATGATCGCCGAGGTGATGACATGCGTGGTCGAGATCGGCGCGTGGAACATGAAGGACGCCGTGTACATCACCGACGCGGCCGTGGTCTCCGCCGCGAAGCCCTGCGGCGGGTCCAGTTCGATGATCCGCCGGCCCAGCGTCCGCATGATGCGCCAGCCGCCCGCGTACGTTCCGAGCGACAGCATCACCGCACAGGCGATCTTGACCCAGACCGGGATCGCGTCTCCCTGGTCCTCCACATCGGCGATGACCAGCGCCATCACCACGATGCCCATGGTCTTCTGGGCGTCCTGGAGACCGTGGCCGAGCGCCATGCCCGCCGCCGAAACGGTCTGGGCTATCCGGAAGCCTCGCTTCGCCTTGCTCGGGTTCGACCTGCGGAACATCCACAGGATCGCGACCATCACCAGATAGCCCAGGATCAGCCCGACGAAGGGCGATACGAACATCGGGATGACGACCTTCTCAAGCACCCCGGTCCAGATCACATCCGTCCCGCCGGCGATCGCCGCACCCACCATGCCGCCGAAGAGCGCGTGACTGGAGGACGACGGCAGCCCGAAGTACCAGGTCACCAGGTTCCACACGATCGCGCCGATCAGCGCGGCGAAGAGGATTCCCATCCCCTTCGCGCCCTGGGGGGTCGCGATCAGACCCTCGCTGACCGTCTTGGCCACCCCGCTGCCCAGAAACGCACCGGCCAGGTTCATCACCGCGGCCATCGCGAGCGCCGCGCGCGGGGTCAGCGCCCGCGTGGACACCGAGGTCGCGATGGCGTTCGCGGAGTCGTGGAAGCCATTGGTGTACGTGAAGCCGAGCGCGACGCCGATGGTCACGATCAGCGCAAAGGTGTCCACGAGGTTCAGGACTCCTTGACCGCGATGGTCTCCACCGTGTTCGCGACGTGCTCGAACGCGTCGGCAGCCTCTTCGAGCACATCAACGATCTGCTTGAGCTTGAGCACCTCGATGGCGTCGTACTTGCCGTTGAACAGGGTCGCGAGAAGCTTGCGGTGGATCTGGTCGGCCTGGTTCTCGAGCCGGTTGACCTCGATCCAGTACTCGGTGAGGCTGTCCATGGTCCGCAGATGCGGCATCGCCTCGGCGGTCAGCTCCGCCGCCCGCGCCAGCACCTCGATCTGCTGTTCGACACCCTTCGGCAGCTCTTCGACCTGGTACAGGACGACCAGGTCGACGGCCTCCTCCATGAAGTCCATGATGTCGTCGAGCGAAGAAGCGAGGTTGTAGATGTCCTCGCGGTCGAACGGCGTGATGAAGGAGGAGTTCAGCTGGTGGAAGATCGCGTGGGTGGCGTCGTCCCCCGCGTGCTCCGCTGCCCGCATGCGCTCCGCGATCTCGGCCCGGGCGGAGGAGTCCGCCCCGAGCAGTTCCATCAGGAGCTTGGAGCCCGTGACGATGTTGTCCGCTGACGCGGCGAACATGTCGTAGAAGCTCGTCTCCCTGGGGGTCAGACGAAAGCGCACGTGGGGTCCTCGGGGTGCATTGGATTTGGTCAGGGTGATGCTAGGCGCATCATCCGGCCACGGCTAACCGGCAAGACCCCAGTGTCGCCCATGGGACGCCGCTGTAGGCAGGGGCCCCCGACCGATCCGCACCATTCGTTACCATATACCCACGAGGGGTATGCAACCCCTTGAAAGACAACGGGAGGACGCGATGACGACCACCGAAGCGGCCGGCGCGACGACGACCGAAGCGCCCTCCGGGCACGAAGCGCCCTCGGCGCACGAGGCGGGGGTGCACGGCTACCACAAGCAGAAGGACGAGCACCTCAAGCGGCTCCGCCGGATCGAGGGCCAGATCCGCGGGCTGCAGCGGCTCGTCGATGAGGACGTGTACTGCATCGACATACTCACCCAGGTATCGGCGTCCACGAAGGCACTGCAGTCCTTCGCCCTCCAGCTCCTGGAGGAGCACCTGCGCCACTGCGTCGCCGCCGCCGCCGTCAAGGGCGGCGAGGAGATCGACGCGAAGGTCGAGGAGGCCACGAAGGCCATCGCCCGCCTGCTGCGTACCTGACGACCTCGGGGCGGGGGGCGAAGCCGGAACCGGGGCGCCCCCCGCAGCCCTACAACCGATGGTCGGCCTGCTCCGCGGCGACCTTCAGCACCTCGTCGATACGGTCCGCGCTGAGCCGCTCCTCGTCCGCCGCGGACGCCGCGATGATCAACTCACCGCACAGCTCGATCTCGGCGAGGGCCACGTGATCCTGAACTGCCGTACCGCGTGCCGGAGTCACGTGCATCACCTCTTCCTGCCGTCGTCGACTTCCTAGCGTAGGGAGCGGGACACACACCGCGCATGGCACGGACGGACCATTTAGGGGGTGTCCGGCCGGCCATGCCGGGCTCCCCGGTCAGTCAGCGATCTTCCCGGCGAAGATGTCCCGGGCCGCGGGGAGTTGCACCTTCACCGGCGCCCCGAACGCGTACAGCAGCGTCGTCGACGCGACCGCCACCGCACCGGCGCCCTTCCCCTTCCCGTTCCCGTTCCCGCTCACGAAGCTGAACTGGTGCCGGACCTTGCGCAGCCGCCCCTGCTCGTCGAGATACGCGTCGAACGGCACGGTGTCCTTGCTGAACCCTTTCGCCGCTGCCGCCAGCGCGCCCCGCGCCTGCGGTGACGCGGCCCGAGCGGCCCGCGCGATGTCGGTGACCCCTCGGTAGTGCCTGACCTTGGCCCCGGCCAGATCGGTCTCGCCGACGTACGTCACCGCCTGCGCGCCCCGGAGCAGCTCGGCCGCGGCGAGCGGATCGGTGGCCCCGCCGGTCACCAGGTTCCCGTCCGACAGGGTGGTCGTGTCCACCCGGACCCACTTGTCGGCGGGCACGCCCGCTCCCCGGTTCTTCATGTACAGCGCACCAGGAGCCAGCAGTTCCGTGATCGGCCGGTGCCCTTCCTTGCCGCTCGGATCCTTCGGGAGCATGACCGCAAGCTGCCCGATCCGCTGCCGGAAGTCGAAGCCGCCCTCGCCCCGGATGGTGACCCGCGTCCCGCCGGTCGCCATCTCCATGGACGTACGGGCCTTGGCGCTCCCCGTCCCGGTGAGCACATCGGCGGACCGGCGTACGGCGTCCACGGCGTCCGCGCCGCTCCGGTCCTCGGCCGAGGCGTCAGGGCCGACCGAACATCCGGCGGTCGCCACCGCCCCCGCCACGGCCACGGCCACGAGGGCAAGAGCCCCGCCTCTGCGCCTGTGCTGCTGCACCACCATCGCCTGCCAACCCCCAACTCCGAACCGCTGCCTGCCCGAGTCCCCACCCGTTCCGCTTAACGACTACTGCCTGAGGTCGTCACGCCCGCTCCGGAGAACCCCCCCGTCCAGGTACGGTGAAGACGTGCTTCCCCAAGCCCCACCGAACGCCCCGGAACACCGCACCAGCACCAGCGAGCGGGGCGCGTTCTGCATCGCCCACTGCACCTGCGGCTGGAAGGGCCCGGCTCGCCGCTCCCGCGAAAGAGCCCGCCAGGACGCGACGGTCCACAGCACGGAGGCCTGACCGCGCGAAGCCGTTCCGCGGCGACCGGCAGAAGTGGCCGAAACACACCCCCGCCGCGCCGGCGTAGCCCATACGGACCACGCCCGCTGGCCGACCGGCCCCGGTACGGATGCCCTGTAGGGAGAGGGACGACCCGAACCTGCAAGGGCGGAGCCGATGCAAGAACCCCGAATAGCCGTGCTCACCGCGGCCACGGCCACCACGCTCGTACTGGCGATGGGCGTACTGGCGGTGGGCAGCGGACCGGCAGCGGCGGTGGACAAGCCCACCGAGCCGGAAGAGCTGACGCTGATCAGCATCCCCGACGGCATGGCGCTGGCCGACCGGGACGGTAACCCGCTCTACCTGCGGGAGGCGGACCAGCCCGACCTGCCGGGCTGCGCGGGCGGGTGCGCGAGGACCTGGCCGGCGGCGATCGGCTATCCCACCAAGGCGGCCGGCATCACCGGAGACACCGCGCAGACCGTCACGGACGCGGAAGGCGCCGACCAGCCGCAGGTCATCTACAACACCCACCCGCTGTACTACCACCGGGACGACCGGCCGGGCCGGCCCACCGGCCAGGACGTGCCGGGCTGGAGCCTGGTCGCCGCCGACGGCAGCGCGCTGAGGCCCGCACCGGCCGGCACGGCGGCCGGGGATGCCCCCGGCGGGGCGGCCTCCCAGCTGCCCACGATTTCCTCGACCGCGGCCAGGGGGTCCACCACGGCGCCGCCCACCGCCCCGGCGAGCGAGCCCCCCGCCGACTCCGGGCAGACCTCCCCGCCCGACGGCGCACTGCGGGCCACGCCCTCCGGGGCGGTGGGCGGCGGAGCCGACCACTCGGCGAACGGCGCGGCCATCCGTACCGGGCACAGCACGGCCGACCTCACGCTGGCGATCGGCGCGACCACGGCCGCCGCGGCCGGCACCGGACTGTGGCTGCGCGCCCACCACCGCCGAAGGGCCGGCGAGCACCGCTGAAGCGCAAGCGCCGCAGGCCGGGCCACAGGTCACGCGGCAGGCCGGGCGGCAGCGCCGGCGGCGGGCGCGGCAGGGGCGGCAGGGCGGTGCGGGCGGTGTTCACGGCCTCGGCGCTGTGCGCGCTGGCGGCCCTGCTGCTGAACCTCTACGCCACGCACCCGCCCGGGGAACGCGGCGCCGTCCCCGCCGCCGGCCCCACCGCCCCGGTGCGGCTGCGCATCCCCGCCCTCGGCCTCGACGCGCCGGTCCTGCCGCTCGGGCTGGACGACCACGGGACGCTGGAGGTACCGGAGTTCGAGGACGCGATGAAGGTCGGCTGGTACCGCCTGGGCCCACCCCCCGGCGGGCCGGGTCCCGCGGTCCTGGTGGGTCACCGTGACGCCCCGTCGGCGGAGGGCACCGGCGACCGGGACGGCTTCCGTAACGCCGTTTTCGCACGGCTGGGACGGGTGGGCGTGGGGGATCTGATCGAGGCGGAGCGCGGGGACGGGCAGCGTATGCGCTTCACGGTCACCGGCGTCGAGACGTACCGGACGGACCGGTTCCCGACGGAGCGGGTCTACGGTCCCGTCCCCGGCCCGGAGCTACGGCTGATCACCTGCGGCGGCGCCATCGGCCCGGGCGGCCACTGGGACTCGAACATCGTCGTCAGCGCGGCGCTGACCGCCGTGGTGACGCCGGCTCAGGCGGCCAGGTCGTTGTCCTCGGATCTCGGCTCGGGGATGTCCAGCGGTGTCGCCCGCCCGGGCTCCTCCGACTCGTCCGACCGGCCCGCGCCCTTCGCCCGGACGAGCCGTCCCACCCGCTCGGACCGCGCGACCGCCGACACGACCGGCGTCAGCAGCGCCATGGCGAGCGGCGCGAGCAGCAGCGCGACGGCCGTGCCGAGCGCGAAGCCGCCGATCACGTCCGTCGGGTAGTGCACGCCCAGGTAGACGCGGCAGAAGCCCTCGACGACCGCGAGGGCGATCCCGGCGAGGCCGAACCTCCGGTTGGCGACGAAGAGACCGACACCCATGGCCATGGCCAACGTCGCGTGGTCACTGACGAACGAGTAGTCCGCCTTCCCCGACACCAGGACCTCCAGCCCCCGGTGTCCGACGAACGGCCGGGGCCGCTCGACGAATCCGCGGATCGGAATGTTGACGAGGACGGCGAGACCCGCCGCGAGCGGTGCCCAGACGAGCCCGGCGACCGAGGACACCGCCTGGGCCTCGTCCTCCCGCCGGCGCACGCTCCACCAGCACCAGAGCACCAGCAGAACCAGGGCGAGCAGGATTCCGTACTCGCCGGCGAACTCCATCACGCGGTCGAACCAGCGGGGCGCGTCCACCGCCAGTCCGTTGATGTCGTAGAGCAGGCTGACGTCGGGGTTCGACCCATCTGTCGCGAGTCCAGCCATCTGCTGCGGCCCCTTGCCTTGTCGCCTGCGGGCGCACTCCGGCGTGCGCCCTCTCCATCAACCCCCGTGGTCGTGCCGGTCACTGGTACCAGGGAACGCCCGGCCTGCTGGGTACGTTCCGCTCTCCACCGAACGATCACTCAGACGTTATCGAAGAGAGATACATCGCCGCAGCTCAGGGCCACCGTTTTACGGAGAGTTCAAGCCATGTCACCCGGATTGTCACGCGGCGGGGAAGGTCTTCGGGAGCGCCTTCGCGCCATCCTCGGTGACCCGCGTGGCGCCGAAGTAGTCCGGCGTATCGATCTTGTCGAAGCGGATCTCGGCCCCGGTGTACGGCGCGTTGATCATGTACCCGCCACCGACATACAGCCCGACGTGCCGGATCGCGCGCGAGTTGTTCAGGTCGTCCGAGAAGAAGACGAGGTCACCGGGCAGCAACTCGTCCCGCGACGGATGCGGCCCGGCGTTGTACTGGTCGTTGGCGACGCGCGGCAGCTCGATTCCCACCGTCTCGTACGCGGCCTTGGTCAACCCGGAACAGTCGAACCGCCCGCCCTGATCTGTGGTCCCGTTCCCGCCCCACAGATACGGCGTTCCGAGCTTCTTCTGCGCGAAGTAGATGGCCCCGGCGGCCTGCCGAGAGGGCGCGACGCGCCCGACGGGCCGCGCGAAGCTCTTCTCCAGGGTGGTGATGACCTTGACGTAGTTCTGGGTCTCGCGGTAGGGCGGCACGCCCTTGTACTTGATGACCGCGTACGCGCCCGCGTTGTAGGCGGCCAGCATGTTCTTGGTCTGATCGCCCGGCACATCCTCGACGTATCCGGCCAGTTTGCAGTCGTACGAAGCGGCTGACGGAATCGCATCGGCCGGGTCCCAGACGTCCCGGTCCCCGTCGTTGTCCCCGTCGAGGCCGTGCACGGCCCAGGTCCCCGGAATGAACTGCGCGATGCCCTGGGCCTCGGCGGGGCTCTTGGCCTTCGGGTTCCAGCCGCTCTCCTGGTACAACTGCGCGGCCAGCAGCGCGGGATTGATGGCGGGGCAGAGATTGCCCCACTTCTGTACGAGCGGCTGGTACAACGCGGGCACGGCCCCCTTGGCCAGCCCGACGGCCCGCCCGCCACCCCCGGCGGCCAGGCTCGCGGCGGCGGAGTACGTCCCGACGACGAGCAGCCCGAGGAAGCTCAGGCACAACCCGATCCCGATCCCACCGCCAACCCAGAATTTCCGCACCCCTCAACCCTCCCCCATCCGGGCCGGATTCACTGCCGTTTCGCCCCTGGTCGTGTCGGCCCCTTCGGCCTGGCCGGTGACCAGTGGGAGTCGTCATCCGTACAGCGGGAAGCGTCCGGTCTCCACATCGAGCGCGAGCGGTGCGGGAAGCGGGACGGTCTCGCCGTACTTCCCACGCAGGGCCTCTTCGTAGCGGCCGTCCTCCGGCCGGGTGTGCAGAGCCCATGTTCCCTGGCGCGGGTCAATGACGAGCAGGGCCTTCACTCCGGCAACGGCATACCAGTCCTGCTTGCTCGTGATGTCGCGGACCTTCTCGGACTTGGAGATCACCTCGACGGCGAGCTCGACGTCGCGCGGGTCGATCAACCAGTCGTCGGACTCGAGGAAGTCGGCCGGGCAGATGGTGAGATCGGGGGTCACGTAGTCGTCAGGGTCGTCGGGCATCTCAATGGACGCCACTTCGACCGCCACGAGCGCCGGTGGCAGCGAAGGCCTGATCGCCTGCTCAAGCCGGTGGATCACACCCGCGTGCTTGCCGCGCGGGGTTGGGGACATCACGAGGCTTCCTCCCAGGACCTGCACGCGCAGGCCCGTCGCTTCTTCGATCTTCTCGGCGACCTCGCGCAGATTCCCCGGACGCGGACGCAAGACAGGAACGTGCATGGTTCGTGGCCTCCGTCTCTGCGACTCAGGAGCTGCGCGGGCGGGTTCGGGGGGAGGTCCCGCATCCCGCGCAGGGGTGATTCCACCGTACTGGGCTGCCGACGCATGCGGACGGCTGCAGGGCCTCACCCGCAGCCCTTGTTCCTTGTCTGCCATTCCAACTCCCCTCACAGGCGACCACTCCACTACACACAGTCACGATAGGCGGCCGCACTGACAACGGCCTACGCGTGACGATCACACTCCACCCAGAGCAGCTTCCCCGCCCGGCCGGACACCGCGTCCCCGAGCCGGTACGCGCCCCAGTTGTCGGCGCACAGCCGTACGAGGTGGAGCCCTCGCCCGCGCTCGGCGAGATCGCCCGGCGGACCGGACGGGACCCCGTCCCCGAAGGGGGCCGGGATGTCCGGGTTGCTGTCCCACACGCTCACCCGCAGCCGGCCGTACTCCATCGCCCGGAGGCGGAGCATGTACGGACCGTCGGAGTACCGGTGGGCATTGGTGACCAGTTCACTCGCCAACAGCTCGGCGGTGTCGGCGAGTTCGGTCATGCCGTGGGTCCGCAGGACCGCCCGGAGGGTGGTGCGGGCGATGCGGGGCGCACGGGGATCGTGCGGGAGTTGGAGGGTGTAGGCCCAGGGCGGGGATACGGTTGCCATGGAAGTCTCCGATCACGGAGGGAAGTTGGCTGTGGTGTGCACTGCGTTGCCCGGTGACCAGGTCGCTCCGTCGAGCGGGGTTCTTCCAGGCGGGTGGCCTGGTTCACACGCTAGAGCGCTTCATGGAATGAATTCCACGATTCTGCTGGTTTGCATGCCAGGTACCCTCGTGTGGGTGACCTGTCCAGGGAGGGGTTGATGACGTCCAGCTCTACGCCAACGGCCCGCCGTCAACGGCTCGGTGCCGAGCTGCGCAAGCTGCGTGAGCGTGCGGGGATCAACGCCACGGAGGCAGCCGCACTGCTGGGCGGCAACCAGGCGCGCATCAGCAACATCGAAGCCGGCCGCTACGGAGTCAGCGCCGACCGCGTACGCACCCTTTCCTGTAACTATTCGTGCCCGGACCCCGCGCTCGTGGAGGCCCTCGCCGCCATGACCGGCGATCGCAAGCGCGGCTGGTGGGAGGAGTACCGGGAAATCCTGTCCGCCGGTCTGCTCGACCTGGCGGAACTGGACCATCACGGCAAGGAGCTGCGTACCGCCCACACCTCGGGCATCCCTGGCCTGCTCCAGACCGCGGACCACGCCCGCGAGGTCTTCCGCCAGGTCGTTCCCGATCTGTCACCGCCCGAGGCCGAGCATCGGATGTCGTTCCGTATCAAGCGGCAGGTGGTTCTCTTCCGGGAGGACCCCGCCCCGTACCGGGCGATCATCCACGAAGCGGCACTGCGCATGAAGTTCGGCGGCCCGGCCATCGCCCGGAACCAGCTGCTCCAACTGCTCGCGATGGGGGAGCGCGATCACATCACCATCCAGGTCATCCCGTTCGACGCGGGTGCGTATCCCGGCGCCGGCCAGCCCGTCTACTACGTACACGGCCCGGTGCCGCAGCTCGACACGGTCCAGCTGGACCAGTCCCACGGCATGACGCTGCTCGATGCCGAGGCGCAGCTCAACAAGTACCGCCAAGTCCTCGCCCGCCTGGAGGCGATCGCTCTCGACGCGGCGGAATCACGAGACTTCATCCACACCATCGCCAAGAGCCTGTGAAGGGAGACCAGTGTTCGCCGACAGCTGGCAGAAGTCGTCCTACTGCGGAGAGGGCGAATCCTGCGTACACGTCGCCGCAGCGCCCGACCGGACGGTCAGACTCACTGAAAGCAGCGACCCCAGAGGGTCCATACTCCTGACTGACCCCGACACCTGGTCCGCCCTCCTCCGCGCCATCAAGGAGAACCATGTCTGAGATCCCCGCAGACCTCACCTGGACCAGGGCCGCGCCCGAGGGCGAGGACGGGCCCGGGCCGTGGATCGAGATCGCCGCCGGGCCGGACGGGCTGATCTACATCCGCGAGACGAGCGACCCGGACAACGTCGTCACGACGACCCAGCGCAAGTGGGACGCGTTCGTGAAGGGCGTGCTGGCCGGCGAGTTCGACCACTTCGCGGAACTCGATGGCCAGGGCGCGGTCGCATAGAGGCCGTGCCGGAGCGGCACCCGGCACGGCACACGTCGTCAGGCTCAGTAGATGCCGTTGAGGTCCGTGCCCTCGGGTGCGCGGTAGCAGCCGGAGACCACGTGCACCAGGATCAGAGGCTGCTTCTCTCGCGAGTCTCCGCTGACATGCAGCTCCGCGTTGATCGAGAAGCGCTCCTTCTCGGAGTCTGCAGTGAGTTCCAGGGTCTTGGCAGCGCTCCTGTTCGGGCCGTACTCGACGATCTTCCAGCCGTTGTTGGGCAGGCTCTCCTTGAGTCGCGCAAAGCCCCGCTTCAGCTCGTCTTCCGAGACTCCATAGATCGACCACGGGTGACGCGACATGAAGAGGCGCTCAGGGTCTTCGGCGCAGGTCGAGACGCCGGGGCCAGGCTCGCTTGTCTTGCCCTGCTTAATGCCGATCATGTCGAAAATCTGACTGGAGACAGCCTTGGTCTTCGCCCGCGCCTCCTCGACGCCGAGCGTGGTGGGGGTGTAGCCGAGATCGTCCATGTCCTTCGAGCATCCCGTCGCGATGATTGCCAGGGCGAGAGCGGAAGTGAGAGCGCCACATGCGCGGCGCCTACCCTTGCTGCCGATCCGGGTCACTAGTCCTCTTCCACTCGGTTGTACTTCCCGGTGACTACAAAGGCCTGGTTTTTCAGGCTCAGGGAGTCGCGATTCCAGTAGTCACTGTGTCCGCTGGTGTCCACGTCCATCCGGTGGGCACCGAAGGCCTCGTCGGACGGCACCACCTGGATGTACCCCGCATTGAAGGGGATGCCGTTCCAGGTCGGGACAGTCCACTTGTAGCCGCCGAGCTCGGCCACCTTGCCGCCGGCCGGTACCGGGTCGTTCCAGGCTGCCTCGGACCACACATGGTCCCTGCCGACGTCGAGGTCGTCAGCGTCGCCGACCATCATGCCTGGGCTGCCTGCGACGACGATGTCGTCGGCGGACAGATCTCCCTTGTTGGAGGCATCACCGACCACCGTGGAGCCGTAACTGTGGCCGATGACGGTGGTGTGGCTATTGTCGGCGCCGCCCTGGGCGGCTTCGAGACCGTCCATGAAGGAGTTCAGCTTGGGGGAGCCGTCGTACGCCCACCGCTTCTCCGTCGCGTCGGAAACGATGCTCTCTGCGGGGCGTCGTAACCGAGCCAGGTGATGGTCGAGGTGGTCTCGCCCGGAGCCTGGGAGTTGGCCTCGCGCCACAGTTCGGTCATCCGGTTGATGTCCCCGTTGATGGTCTCCAACTTTGTCGTGGTGCCGGGTACGTACACCGCGGTGTGGTCGGCCGTGTCCGGGTTGCCGTTGGCGATGATCGCGCGGCCGGTGCCCTGGGAGTCAAAGCCGAGGAGGTACGCCTCGGGCAGGTTGGCCGAAGGCGGCGCATCGAACCGCTTCTGGATCGCGTCCATGCCCTTGAGCTCCACCCGAAGGCGTGTTCCGCCGTCCTTCTCCCACTTGTCCCAGGCTGGATTCTTGAGAGCCGCCGGGTAGGAGCCGTTCGGGTTCTGGATGTACTTGGAGGGCTCAGGGCCCAGTCTGTCCAGATCAAGCTGCGCCTGGGCCCGCGTCTCCGCCAGCACCATGCGGTTGGCGTCGTCGCGGACGGTCGACGGGATGCCGTCGAGGGCGCCGACGGAAGCGGGGTAGAGGGTTGCGTACTCGTCCCGCTGCTCCTGGGTGAGGCCCTTCCACCACTCGGCGCTCTCGGCTGCCGACTTGTCCTTGGGTATCTTCGAGTCGTCGGCGTACTTGCCGGCTGCCTTCTGGAGGTCCCTGGTATCCCGGGCGGCGTCCGCGAGCATCTCGTTAGAGACCTCGAGCCCGTCGGTGGTCTTCAGCTTGCGCAGAACCCCGGCGTACCGGCCGTCGATCTCGACGGCTTCCCGGACCGCGCCGGCGATCCGCTCGGCTATGTCCTCGGCCTTGCCCTTGTTGGGGTCGGCGCCGCCCTCCGCCTTTCCGGGCAGGAGCGGGACGGGGGCGCCGGGGGTGGCAGTGCCGGTGGGGGCGAGTGGGACTGGCGTAAGGGGGGAGGCGGGGTACTCGACCGAACCGTCGGGGTTTACCAAGAACTTGAGGTTCTCGGCGTCCTCGAGAGCCTGCTTCAGCTTCTTCTGAGGCGCGGCCAGTTCGGCGGCCAGTCCGTTCAGGCCGGTGCGGATCAGTCCGCACTCAGTATGGATGTACTGGTAGTTGCGGCTGAGCCGGGCCAGATTGCCGATGGCCGTGGTGGCAGTGTCGCCCGTCTGCGTCTCGCGGAGCTTGCCGAGCATCTCGTTGTCGACTCGGTCCTTGGCCGCGTTGGCGCGAGTCGAGACCTTGCCCCAGCCGTCCGCCGCGTCCTCGTACTCCGAGAGCTTCACATCGCGCAAGTGCTGCCATGTGGTCACTTCGAAGCCTGCCCCTCGAAGCGCTTCTTGTTCCTGATCTCCTGCTCGCCGAACTCCTTACCCGCGGACTTGAGGGCACCCTCGAGGCGAAGGCACTCGTCGCGTACGGAGGCGAGGCGGCCCTTCCAGGAGGTACGGACCTCTTCCAGCGCCGGAGTGCTGGTGAAGCCCGCCGCACCTCCGGCTATGCCTTCCGAGGCAGTGTCCAGTTCAGTGAGGGCGGAGGCGGAGGAGGTGTTCAGGGCGTTCGCGACACCGGCAGCTGTGGTCCAGGGACCCTCGCTGACCTCGAGGTCAGGTCCGCCTCCGGTGTTCCCGGCGCCTGGCGGTCCGTCGGTCGAAGCCAGAGTCATCCTGGCGCCGGGGCTGTCGTCGCCGAACAGCTCCCCCCATTTCGCGTTGAGCGCCACGCGCCTCTCCCCCGCTATGTGGACCATTGCTTCCGCGAAGTTAGCCGAGGCGACGGCGACCCGTCGAATTCGACAGAACAGCCCACGACGAGGGGCTCAGGCACGGGGCCGGCTTAGATCGGCCGGTTCACCGTGCCCCAGCGCTCGCCGCAGTAGAGCGTCAGCCCAGGCGCGTCGCAGTGCGTCTCGTACAAGCGGCCGGCGGTGGTCAGGACTCGGACCCACACGTCGTTGCCCTGGGCCAGGACGGTCACGTTGCACGCGCCTCGGGGGAATCGGGGATTCGTGCTGAGGTTCTGCCAGAAGACCGGCCCTCGGGGGACGAGCGTCCGGCGGCCGGCGAAGACCCTGCCGCGGTTGATCACGGCGGTGAACTCCTCGAAGCGCGAGACCACGATGGAGTCGATGTCGTTGCACGGTGCAGCCGGTGGAGCGGGAGGAGCGGGAGGGCCTCCCGTCACCGGCGCCCCCGCTTCACTGGCGGGAGCCGAGTCGGCGGGGCTGTCGGCGGGCTGTGCGACGGCCAGGGCGGGATTCGAGATCCCGGCAAGCATGAATGCGAGCGGCACGACAACAGCGCCGACCAGCCGCGCGCGCCGACCAGTCCTGGTTTCAGGACCCATAGAAGCTCCTCTGTCGAACCGAATCGCTAGCTGCTCCGGAGACCGGAGGCCATGGGGAGCATCCCTCGTTGCCTGTCGCTTCATCGGGAGAAGAGGCCGAGTGGCGCGGATATGTCAGCGCATTGGTCCAACGAGGCCACGGATGGCCCAGGACCCGGGTCATCAACCCCCGTACAACGCAACCCGCGTCCCTCGGGACACGCGGCAACCCGAACGGCTCCCCCACGCGGCCGACATCTTTCCCCCTCCCGCCAATCATTGCCCGGCGTCACCCCGCGTGATACACAGAGTGACCATAGGCGGCTCCGCATCCGCCGGTACGCGCCCGGTCAGGGTCGTGCGACCGGCGACACACACGGGATCGGGTAAAGACAGCCGCCAAGTCGACATGCGAGCGCGGTTCATCAGCGATGATAGTCGTGACCCCTGCCGTCGGGCACGGGGCTACGGAACTACCCAACAGGGGCGGTGAGTTACATGATCCTGGCAGCCGAGAAGGGCGACATCACCACCATCATCGGCGGAATCGCCCCCAACTGGGGGCCGTTCGGGAGCCTGGGTGCAGAGGCAAAGGTAATGATCGAGGTCGTCATGGCCGTCGCGATCCTCCTCTGCCTCGGTATCGCGATCTGGGGCGCCGCCAAGCAGCGCATCGGCGCGACGGCTCTGCGGGACACCTTCAGCGCGGAGCAGGGCAAGGGCCTGATCGTCGCCGGCCTGACCGGCGTCTTCATCATCGGATCCCTCGGCACCCTCTTCACCATCGTGTACGGGATGGCCGTCTAGCCCCGGCGAGTCCCTGCCTGTCCTCACCGGGCTCCCGCCCGGACCACCCCAACACCACCCGTCCGTCGTGCCCACCGGCAGAGGATGCGTCTCCCTGATGTCGAGTCACCACTCCGCGCCCGCGCGGAAACCAGCGCGGCTACCGTCGTACTACGACGCGAAACCGAACACGGCTGAGGGGGCCCACGCGGTATGAGCCACGACGACGAGCACGGCTTCGGCGACCGCATGGACAGGGTGGGCGGCTCCGGCCAGACCCGCACGCGCCTCCCCGAGGCGCCCGGAGGCGATGTGTACGGCGGTGCCCGCCGCCCGGTACGGAACTCGCGGGGCATGGCGGCGGTGGTGGGCGTGGTGGCGCTGCTGATCGCGGCTATCGCGTTCGCGAACCGTGGTGGCGGCGACGACACCGCCGCCACGGAGGGTGCCGGCACGAAGCGGGCGGAAAGCGGCCCGACGGCGGCGACGGGCGTAAAGCCGGTGGAGGGCAAGAACGGCACGATCGCGTCGGGCTTCGCGAGGAATGAGCAGGGGGCGCAGTCCGCCGCCGCGAATTACGCGGTGGCGCTGGGTTCTGACGGCATGTTCAACACATCCCGTCGGCACAAGATCGTGCAGACGATCGCCGATCCCAGCGCGCTGAGCAGGCTCCAGGCCGGCTTCGACGCCGACTACTCTCCGTCGTTCCTTGCCCAGATCGGCCTCAGCGCCGTTGGCGGAGCGCCCACCGGGTCGACGTTCGTCAGCCGGACGATTCCCGCCGGGACGAAGGTCCAGAACTACAGCAGCGGCAGCGCCAAGGTCGACGTCTGGTGTGCGGGCCTCTTCGGACTGACGGGCGACAAGTCGACCAAGCCCGTGACAAGCGGCTGGTTCACCGTGACGGTGCAGCTCAAGTGGGTGGGGTCCGACTGGAAGGTCCTGGACACCAGTCAGAAGGAAGGACCGACTCCGGTCACCGGCGACAACGCCGTGTCCGGATCCGATGAGATCAGCGGCGCGGTCAACGAATTCGGAGGGTTCACATATGCCCGGTAGCCCCCGACACCTTATGCGCAGGATCGCCGCCGCACTGGTGGCTCTCCAGACCGTGGCCTTCGTCTTCGCAGCCAGAGCTGGCGCCGCGCCCACCCCGACGCCCACGCCCACTCCGACGCCGACTCCCGGCCAGAGCAGCGATCCGTGCGAACTCATCGCGGGTCCCGCGCGCGAATACTGCGACAGCGGCGAAGCCGGAACCGGCCCCGCCCGCCGCGCGCCCGGGGATCCCATGGAGCAGCTCGATCCGCTCTCCTCGCTGGCCAAGGGCTGCGCCGACGCCGCCGCGTGGATCGTCACCAAGCTGTCCGACGCCGTGACGAACACCGCCACCGTCGACTTCACCAACGCCGCGTTCCTGCGCCAGTACGCCGTCGTCTTCGCGGCCTCCACCGTGCTGACGCTCGTCCTCTGGCTGCTCGCCGTCGCCAAGCGCGCCATCCGCGGCGTGCCGCTCGCCACCGCGCTCTCCGAGGCGATCGGGTTCCTCTGGCTGACCGTTCTCGCGTCCGCCTTCACCCCGTTGATCCTGTACACCATCGTCTCGGCCACGGACGGCGTCACCGAGGTCATCTCCTCCGGCACCGGCGGGCAGACCGACGTCTTCTTCGGATCGTTCGCCGAGGCGCTCAAGAAGGGCGACGACATCGGCGGCGGGCCGATCATGCTGATCGTCGTCGCGCTCGTGACCGTGCTCGCCGCCGGCGTGCTCTGGCTGGAGCTGGTCATCCGGGCCGCCCTCCTTTACGTCGGCGCCCTCCTCGGCACCGCCGTCTACGCCGGTCTGGTCGACAAGAACATGTGGGGCCACGTCCGGCGCTGGGCCGGGATCATGATCGCGGTGATCCTCGTCAAGCCGGTCATCGTCATCGTGCTCGGGCTCGCCGGAGCCCTCTCCGCCGACGACGGCCCCAACGCCTTCTCCGCCGTGGTCTCCGGGCTCGCCATCATCCTGCTGGCCATCTTCGCCTCGGCGATGATCTACCGCTTCGTGCCCGGCTTCGGAGACGAGATCTCCTCCGCCCGATCCAACCGCAAGCAGGCCACCGACGGCTCCAAGGCCGCCGCCGTCATCAGCTCTCCGGCCGCCCTCGTCTCGCAGGGCATCAAGACGCACAGCAGTCGTGGCGGCGGCGGCCAGGACCGGGGCAACAGCGGCGAGGGGGCACAGTCCCGGCCGGCCAACCCGCTCTCGGGCGGCGTGGCGGCGCACAGTTCCCGTAATCCGGGAAACGGGGTGGGCGGCGGAACTGTCCCCTCCGCCGCACCCCCGCCCCGTACATCCGGCTCCAGCTCCAGCTCCAGCACCAGCACCACGGGAGGTGAAGGGCGTTGACGACCCAGTCCCATCCGGTCGCGCCCCGCCGTACGTATCTGATCGGCCGGGCCCGGCCGAACGCGATCGTCGGCAAGAACCGCGAGACCGGCGAGATCGCGCTGATCATCGGCGGCGCGTTCCTCGGCATGATGAGCGGGCTGATCGTCCCCGTCCTCTCCCTGCGCATCGTGCTGCTGATGGGCTTCCCGATGGTGGCGCTGGCCATCGTGTACCTCCCGTACAAGCACCGCACCTTCTACAAGTGGTTCGAAGTCAACCGCAGCTACAAGCGCAGTCTCCGCCGCGGCACCGCCTACCGTTCCGGCGCCATGGAGGCCGGTGTACGCGCCGACGGCAATGAGGTCGAGGTCGGGCCACCGCCGGGCATCGGCCGGATCAACTGGCTCGCCGCGCCCTTCGGCCCGGACGAGATCGCCGTACTGCTGCACGCGGACCGGCGGACCGTGACTGCCGCCATCGAGATCGAGGGCCCGGGCGTCGGACTGCGCGACAGCGAGGACCAGGAAGCCCTGGTGGACCGTTTCGGCACGCTCCTCAAGCACGTCGCCAACGGCGACGGCTTTGTGACGCGCCTTCAGATGCTCGCCCGCACCCTGCCCGCCGACCCCGACGCCCACGCGAAGGACGTGGGGCAGCGCGGCGACCAGAACGCCCCCGGCTGGCTCCGGGACTCGTACGACCAGCTCCAGTCGATGGTGTCCACCTCCAGCGAGCAGCACCGCGCGTACCTCGTCGCCTGCATGCACTACACCCGCGAACTGGCCGCCGAGGCGGACGCCATGGCCCGCGCCGTCCCCCGGGCGGGGCGCAAGCTCGACAAGGACGCCGGCCTCGCCGTCGTCATGGCCCGCGAGCTGACCGACATCTGCGCGCGCCTCGCCGAGGCCGACATCCGGGTCCGGCAGCCGCTCGGCCAGGGCCGGCTCGCCTCTCTCGTGCACTCGATGTACGACCCGGACCACCCCATCGACCACATCCAGGCGATGACCAAGCGCAACGCGTGGCCCGCCGAGCTGGACGCGATGGAGCCCACCTACCTCCAGGCCAAGACGCGCGAGTCGTCGACGCGCGCGCCCTGGTGCCACGCGACGGCCTGGGTGAAGGAATGGCCGATGACCCCGGTGGGCGTCAACTTCCTCGCGCCGCTGCTCGTCCACACACCCGACGTCATCCGCACGGTCGCCGTCTGTATGGACCTCGAACCCACCGAGGTCGCCATCGAGCGGATGCTGACCGAGAAGACGAACGACGAGGCGGAGGCGAGCCGCGCCGCCAAGATGAACCGGACCGTCGACCCGCGCGACATCGCGGCCTACGGGCGACTCGACCAGAGGGGTGAAGATCTCGCCAGCGGTGCGGCAGGAGTGAACCTTGTCGGGTACATCACGGTGTCTTCGCGTTCGCCGGAGGCGCTGGCTCGCGACAAGCGGACGATCAGAGCATCGGCCGGCAAGTCGTATCTCAAGCTGGAGTGGTGCGACCGCGAGCACCACCGCGCCTTCGTGAACACCCTGCCGTTCGCCACCGGCATCCGCCGCTGACTCCAGACCGAGAAGATTGGGGCAGAGCCGCATGCGAGATCCGCTGTCCGCGTTGACGGACGCCTTCACCAGCTTCGTGCTCGGGAAGGTGGAGACGACGCGGCTGCCCGTACGCACATCGACCGGCCAGGCGCAGGCCGTCTACCTGCCCACCGCCGCGCCCGGCCTCGGCGACTCCGGCGTGATCATCGGGCGCGAGGTCTACAGCGGCAAAGGCTATATCTACGACCCTTTCCAGCTGTACGGACAGCAGCTGCCGGCCCCGCACTGGCTGGTCCTCGGCGAGTCCGGCAACGGCAAGTCGGCGCTGGAGAAGACGTACGTCCTGCGCCAGCTCCGCTTCCGCGACCGGCAGGTCGTCGTCCTCGACGCGCAGGGCGAGGACGGGGTCGGCGAATGGGCCCTCATCGCGGCGCAGCTGGGAATAACTCCCATCCGGCTCGACCCGATGGCCGCGCTCGACGGCGGAATCCGGCTCAACCCGCTCGACCCGGCGATCACGACGACGGGCCAGCTGGCCCTGCTCCGTACGATCATCGAGGTCGCGATGGGGCACGGGCTCGACGAGCGGTCCGGCTTCGCGCTGAAGGTCGCGCACGCGTACGTCAACGAGACGATCGTCGAGCGGCAGCCCGTCCTCACGGACATCGTCGAACAACTCCGCCACCCCGAGCCGGAGTCGGCCGAGGCGATGAACGTCGACATAGACGACGTACGGGCGTGGGGCCTCGACGTGGCGCTGGTGCTGGACCGACTGGTCGACGGTGACCTGCGGGGCATGTTCGACGGGCCGACGACCGTCGGCATCGACCTGGACGCGCCGCTGATCGTCTTCGACCTCTCCCACATCGACCGGAACTCGATCGCGATGCCGATCCTGATGGCGATCGTGGGCGTCTGGCTGGAGCACACCTGGATCCGTCCGGACCGGAAGAAGCGCATCTTCCTGGTCGAGGAGGCCTGGCACATCATCAACTCGCCCTTCGTGGCCCAGCTGTTCCAGCGACTGCTGAAGTTCGGCCGACGGCTCGGTCTGTCCTTCGTCGCCGTGGTCCACCACCTGTCGGACGTGGTGGACGGCGCGGCGGCGCGGGAAGCGGCGGCCATCCTCAAGATGGCGTCCACCCGGACGATCTACGCCCAGAAGGCCGACGAGGCGCGGGGGACGGGACGGGTGCTGGGGCTGCCGAGGTGGGCGGTCGAGATCATCCCGACCCTGACGCCCGGTATCGCGGTCTGGGACGTCAACGGAAACGTTCAGGTCGTCAAACACCTGATCACGGAGGCGGAACGGCCGCTGGTCTTCACGGACCGCGCGATGACGGAGAACTCGGCCCCGGAGTTCCCCGAGCATCTGCAGGACGGGCTGCACGACAGGCTGCACGACGGGCCGGAGGACGTACCGGAGCACGTACGCGCCGCGGAACTGGAGGCGGAGCGCCGAGCCGCTCTTATCGAGCAGCAGCTGAACGAGTCCTCGGAATCAACGGTGGCCTGACATGCCCCACCGTGACAACCGCCCTGGAGAACGCGGCATCCCGGACTCGCTGCTGGTGGGTCTGCTCGCCTTCCTGCTCGGGCTGACCTTGCTGGTCTGGACGGCCACGGGCCTCGCGGCGCAGTTCGCGCGCGGCGCCTGGCCGTCGACGGTCACGTTCGCCCGTACGCCGGCGGCGATGCGCGCACTGGTCGCGCAGCCGCGCGACATAGCGGGGGCGTGGCCGGACACGGCCGCGGAACAGCTCTCGGGGTACGGGCTGTTCTGGGGCATCTTCATCAGCGAGCTGATGGTGCTGGTCGTGGCGACGGTGTTCGTGATGGGCGTGCTGGCGCGCTGGAGGGTCGTACGGGCGAACCGCCGCGCGGGGGATGCGGATACGTACGGGGATACCGCGCCGGCGGCGCATGCGGGGGTCGCACCGGCCGAAGCGGTCGCACCGGTCGAGGCGGCCGGACTGGTCGCACGGGAGCGGCAGGCACCGGTGCCGGTGCCGTTGCCGGACCCGGTATCGGCCCCGGTCCCGCCGGAGGCCGAGCCGCACCCGGCGGCCACCGCGCAGGGGCCGGTCGGGTGGGAGCAGCCCCGCGCCGCAGGCGCCCCGGCACCCGCCCCCGCACCTGTCGCCGTACCCGCGCCCCGCCCAGCAGTGGTGCTGTACGGCCCGGCGGGCGACCGGCGGCCCCGCGCGCTGCGGGCCATCGCGGACGCGGAGGGTCCGGCGCTCGTCGTCACCTCCGACCCCACCCTCTGGGCAGAGACGAAGGACGCCCGCGCCAAACTCGGCCCCGTACTCGTCTACGACCCCTCGCACCTGTGCGACACCCCTGCCCGCCTGCACTGGTCGCCCAGCGCCGGCTGCGAGACCCGAGAGGTCGCCGCCGCACGCGCCGTCGCGCTGCTCGCGCCAGTACGCCCGTCGGCCCGGCTCGACGCCGCGGTGGCGGACGCGGCGGAAACGCTCCTGCGGTGCTGGCTGCACGCCGCGGCGGTCGACGACCGGCCGTTCAAGCTGGTCCACCGGTGGGCGCAGGGCAACAGTGCGCATGAACCCGTACGCATCCTCCGCACGCACCCCAAGGCTGCGTCCGGGTCGGCGGGTGAACTCGAGTCGGCACTCACCGCGCATCCGGAACGCCGCGAGATCGCCCAGGAGTTGACGGCCCGGGCCCTCTCCGCCCTCTCCTCGATCCATATCCGCGACGCTTGCACACCGAACCGAACTGATTCGCTCACCTTGGAATCATTCGTGGACGAGGGGGGCACTCTTTACCTGGTGGGTGAAGCTATCGAGGATCCCCGGTCGCGTCCCGGCGCGATGCCGTTGCTCACCGCACTCGCATCAAGCGTGGTCGAGCACGGCCGCCACATGGCCGCACGGTCATCCGACGGTCGGCTCGACCCACCACTCACGCTCGTCCTCGACGACATCGCGGCCGTCGCTCCGCTTCCCCAGCTCCCGGAGTTGCTGACGGCCGGGCCGGCCCAGGGGCTGCCGGCCCTCGCCCTGCTCCGCTCGCAGGAACAGGCCCGCGCCCGCTGGCCACACGGCGCCCTGCCGGTGGCGTAGCTTCCGCTCGTCAGGGGCGCGCGAGGGCCAGCTCGAGCTCCAGAGCTGCAGGGTCACCCGAAACGGGGACGGACTCCCCGGTGCGTACGAAGCCGAACTTCCGGTAGAACCCCTGGGCGCGTTCATTCCTCTCGTGGACATAGAGCCGCACCCGGGCCATCCTCGGCTCCTCCAACGACCAGGCCCAATGGACCGCGGCGTCGAAAAGCGCATGGGTCAGCCCGCTGCCGCGCTGTTCCGGACGTACGAAGACGCCGACCAGGTGCGCCTGGGCCACAGGAATCTCCTCACCGAAGAAGCCGCGGGTGCCCGCCTCCTCCACGAGGACAACGACCGAGCCATCCCACGTACCGTCCGGGCCCTCGGCCACGAACTGCCGACTGTCCCTGCCGTGCGACGCGCCGGCCGTCCGCTTCTGCCAGAAGGAATCCGGCCGCGCGACGGCCTGCTCGCGGGTCTCCAGGAAAGCGACCGGCGCGGCTGGATCCTCCAGCGCGGCGATCCGCAGCTCCCTGACCCTGGGCCATTCCTCGGCTCTGACGGCTCGTATGACGTGTTCCATAAGCCGATAGAACCCCGGCATGCCGCCGCACGCAACAGAATTCGCCCCGAGCCCGACCCCAGAACGCAGAAAAGCCCCGCACCATAAGGTGCGGGGCTTTCCCACAATGATTGTTCGGCGGCGTCCTACTCTCCCACAGGGTCCCCCCTGCAGTACCATCGGCGCTGAAAGGCTTAGCTTC
>NZ_JANAVP010000022.1:36068-113421 GCF_024213665.1 Streptomyces sp. A3M-1-3 | reverse complement strand
CCCCGACGAGGAATAGACGCACCAGCAGCAGAAGTCACACAACAACTAACGATCAACTACTGGCGCAGGACACTAGTGCGGATGTACGTCGGGCGGCCCCGGGGAGCGGGGCCCCACCTGAGCCTGGTGGGCGGCGTGGGTTTGTTCAGTGGCTGCCGGCCGGTGGGTGGGGCAAGACGCGCGGCAGGTCTGGGATGGGCCCGGCCCCGGCATAGCGGCCGTCAGGCCGGTGGGTGGGGCAAGACGCCCGGCAGGTCTGGGATGGGCCCGGCCCCGGCATAGCGGCCGTCAGGCCGGTGGGTGGGGGGCGCGCGGACGGTCCGGGGGTAGCCCGGCCGGGCTCGGCGGCCGCCAGGCCGGTGGGGGCGGCTGGGCGGGGCCCAGTGGCGGGCGGCCCCCATCCCCGAACCACCCGCTCCCGGACCCGCCCGACCCGCCCCCACCCACCGGCCTGTTGGTCGCCGAGCCGGGCCTGGTCTACCCCGGAGTGGCCGCGCCCCCGAGCCGCCCACCGGCCCACCGCCCGCCGGCCCACCGCCCGCCGGCCCACCGCCCGCCGGCCCACCGGCCCGGCGGCCTGGCGGCCGGGCGGCCCGCCGGCCTGGCGGCCGGGCGCGGGCCCGCCGCTCAACGGCCTTCCCGGCCCCCGCACCACCCGCGGTAGCCCTCGACGCCGCCGTGACCTGCCTGGCACCGCAACACCCGCAGGCGGCGGCACCCCAGTCCCGAACCACCAGCCCCCACCAAGGTCGCCGTACCCGCCCCCCCAAGCCCCCGTACCAGCCCCCAACCCCCAACCATCCCTCCCCGCCCCGCAGTACCACTTTCGGGTTGAGATCGTTGAGCTCTGCGGGTGCGCCTCGCGATCGCCGTACACGCTGGTGTGTCCCTCCCACGCGCACCCGAAGGACCGCCACATGAGTACGCCGCCCACCGGCACCAGCACCCCCCTCCCTCCGCTCGCCGGAGGCGCGGGTGGGGCCGGTGCGCTGCGGCCGCTGCTCGCCGTCGTGCTCGACGCCCTGAGCGAGGGCGCCGCCGCCCGCGGCGGGCCCATGCCCGCCGGCGGGCCCGAAGCCGTCGCCGCACGCGTACGCGACGCCGTCGACCCCGTACTGCCCGACACCGGCACCGGCGCAGACGCGGCCCTGCGTACCCTCGTCCGTACCTTCGCCGAGGGCGCCGCCGACCCCGCCGAGCCGCTGTGCGTGGCCCACCTGCACTGCCCGCCCCTCGCACTCGCCGCCGCCGCCGACCTCGCCGCCTCCGCGCTCAACCCCTCCATGGACTCCTGGGACCAGGCCCCCGCCGCATCGGAACTGGAAGCCCTCGTCGCGCGCGCCCTCGCAGCCGAGGTCTACCCCCACGCACACGCCCCCCACGCACACGCACCCGACGCCCTCGTCACCACCGGCGGCACCGAGTCCAATCAGCTCGCCCTCCTCCTGGCCCGCGAACGCCACGGATCCCTCCAGGTCGTGTACGGCGCGAACGCCCACCACTCCATCCCGCGCGCCGCCTGGCTCCTCGGCCTCCCCGACCCCGTCGCCGTCCCCGCCCCCGCCGGCCTCATCGACCTCGCCGCCCTCGCCGACGTCCTCACCGACCTGCACGGCCACGGCCCCCTCCTCGTCACCGCCACCGCCGGCACCACCGACACCGGCCTCATCGACCCACTGCCGGAGATCGCCGACCTCTGCGCCGCCCACGGCGCGGAACTGCACATCGACGCCGCCTACGGCGGACCACTCCTCTTCAGCGACACCCACCGCCACAAGCTCCACGGCCTCGACCGCGCCCAGTCCGTCACCCTCGACCTGCACAAACTCGGCTGGCAGCCGGTCGCCGCCGGACTCCTCGCCGTACCCGACACGGCAGCCCTCGCCCCGCTCGCGCACCGCGCCGAGTACCTGAACGCCGACGACGACACCGAGGCGGGCCTCCCCGACCTCCTCGGCCGATCCCTGCGCACCACTCGGCGCCCCGACATCCTCAAGGCCGCCGCCACCCTCAAAGCCCTCGGCCGCAGGGGACTCGCCGAACTCGTCGACCGCACCTGCGCATCCGCCGGCCACCTCGCGGACCTCATCGACGCCCACCCCGGCTTCGAGCTCTACGACCGGCCCACCATCAGCACCGTCCTCTTCCGGCCCGCCCACACCACCGACGAGCACCTCGCCGCACTGCGCCGCACCCTCCTCACCGAAGGACGCGCCGTCCTCGGCCGGGCCCGCGCCGACGGCCGCCTGTGGCTCAAGGCCACCCTCCTCAATCCCCACACCACCCGCAGCGACCTCGAAACACTCCTCAAACTCCTGGAAGGCAGCACCCGCCGATGACCGCCCCGACACCCAAGACCCCCCACCCGCACCCCGACCTCGACCAGCCACACGACCTCATCGGCGTCGGCATCGGCCCGTTCAACCTCTCCCTCGCCGCCCTCGCCCACGGCGTACCCGGCAACACCCTCGCAACCGCCTTCTACGACCAGCGCCCCGCCTTCCACTGGCACGCCGGCCTGCTCCTCGACGGAGCCACCCTCCAAGTCCCCTTCCTCGCCGACCTGGTGACCCTCGCCGACCCCGCCAGCCCCTGGTCGTTCCTCAACTACCTGCGCAGCCGCGACCGGCTCTTCCCCTTCTACTTCGCCGAGCGCTTCCACATCCAGCGTGCCGAGTACGACGCCTACTGCCGCTGGGTCAGCCAGCACCTGCCCGACGTGCACTTCGGCCACCAGGTCGACGCCGTCCGCTGGAACCCCGAACGCGACCTGTTCGAAGTCGACTTCACCCAACTCGACCCGGACGGCGAAGCCGAAGCACTCGGCCGCTCATACACCCGCAACCTCGTCCTCGGCATCGGCACCGCCCCGTACATCCCCGAACCCCTCCGCCCCCTCGCCGAAGCACCCACCGTCCCCGTCATCCACTCCGCCGACTACCTCGACCACCGGCAACGGATCCTCGGCGCCCAGCACATCACCGTCATCGGCTCCGGCCAGTCCGGCGCCGAAGTCTTCCTCGACCTGCTGCGCACCCGCCCCGCCGGAGCCGAGAAGATCACCTGGCTGGCCCGCACCGAGGCCTTCGCGCCCATGGAGTACTCCAAACTCGGCCTCGAACACTTCACGCCCGACTACACGCGCTACTTCCACGCCCTCCCCGAGCCCGTACGCGACCGGCTCGTCCCCCAGCAGTGGCAGCTCCACAAGGGCATCGACGCCGACACCATCGCCGCCATCCACGACGAGCTCTACCGCCGCACCCTCCACGGCGGCTGGCCCGACGCCGTCCTCACCCCCGGCGTCACCGTCCGTACGGCAGGCCGAGTCGCCACCACCAAAGTCGAACTCCACCTGGAACACCTCCAGCAGGGCACCCGCTCCCGCCTCACCACCGACGCCGTCGTCCTCGCCACCGGCTACCGCGAGCGCCCCCTCGGCCCCCTCCTCGCCGGCCTCGACCCGTACATCCGCCGGGACTCCGCCGAACGCCCCCGCATCGACGACGAGTACCGCATGGTGCTCGACCCGTCCGTCACCGGCTCGGTCTACGTACAGAACGCCGAGCGCCACACACACGGCGTCGGCGCCCCCGACCTGGGCCTCGCCGCCTGGCGCAGCGCCGCCATCCTCAACTCCCTGACCGGCAAAAACCCCTACCCCCTCCCACAGCGCACCGCCTTCACCAGCTTCGGCCTGGAACGGGAACAGCCCCGCCCGGCACCCGCGCCGGAGGGCCTGCTCCCCCTCGTGGAACACACATGACCGGTCACAAGACCGATCGCCGGGCTAGAACACCGGCGTACCGTCCCGCGTCAGCCTCCACTCCACCGACGCGAACTGCGCCGGATCGACCGTCCCCTCGGCCTGCACCCACGTGATGATCGTGTTACGGATCTCATCCGAGTTCGCCCACAACTGCTTCGCCCGCGGAACATACGGGAAGTTCCCGCCGCCACTCGCCCGGTAGTTGTTCACCGCGAGCACGAACTCCGCCGCCGGGTCGATCGGCCGGCCCGCGAAGGACAGCCCCGTGATGCGCGAACCGACCGGCTTCGCGATGTCGATGTCATACGTCAGGCCGTACACCGCGTCGTAGTTGTAGTCCGGAGTGCCGTCGGCGTTCGTCAGCTTCGCCGGATCCACCGGCGCGCCGGCCGCGGTCTGCACGAAGTACTTCGCCGAGAACTCCAGATAGTCCCTCAGCTGCGCACCGGTCAGCAGCCGCGCCTCCAGCGTGTTCTCGAACGGGTACAGCCCCGCCGCATCCCTGATCGTCACCTGACCGGCCGGAATCGCGGCCGTACGGGAGAAACACGACGCCTGGGAGAGAACCGGCAGCGCGGCATACGCGCCACCCGCCAGCGCCGCCTTCACCGTCTCCGCCTGCACGTGGTTGATCAGGTCGATGATCGGAACGTCCTTGTACGGCCCCTCAGCCGTGGCCATCGCCGCCGTTGACGAACCGATGACCTGGTTGACGTACCCCACGACCTTCCGGTGCTCGTCCCCGAGCAGCCCCGCGATCTTCGGGTCCTCCTCCACCGTATTGGAGTTGAGGACCTTGGCCGCCACCCTCTCGACCGTCCAACGCCCCTTCGACCAGACCAGATCGAAGTCGAACAGAGTCAGCCGCTGCCCCCACATCAGCGGCTCGGAGAGGACGACCTCCTTGCCGGTCTCCTTGTTCGTGACCCGGTACTCCGCGATCTCGGTGTGCGCGTGCCCGACGAGGATCGCGTCGATACCGGGTACCTGCTCCGCGACCAGACCGGCCGCGTTCTCGATATACGGCAGCTGGTCACCGTACGAGGACGTGCCGCTGGAACCGGAGTGCGCCGAGACGATGACAACATCCGCGCCCATGGACCGCAGCCGCGGCACGTACTTCGCCGCCTGCTCCTCCAGACCCGGGAACGTCATCTTCCCCTGGACGTTGGCCTTGTCCCAGATCGCGATACCCGGATTGGTGAGGCCGAGGACGGCAACCTTCACATCACGGCCGCAGGGCGTGCGAAGCCGGTGCACGCTGTACGGCGGGAAAGCAGGCCGCAGCGTCCTCGCGTCCAGCGCGTTGGCACCCAGCAGCGGGAAGTCGCACTGCTTCTCGAACTTGCGCAGCACCGGTATGCCGTAGTTGAACTCGTGGTTGCCCAGCGCCGCCGCGTCGTAGCCGATGGCGTTCATGGCCTCAGCCATCGGGTGCACCGGCCCGCGCCGGGCGGTGATGGGGTCGATCTTGGCGTAGTAGTACGACAGCTGCGTGCCCTGGATCGTGTCACCGGCGTCGATCAGCAGCGTATTGCTTCGCCCCTTCTCCGCACGGACCTGCTCGACCAGCGTGGAGATCTTCGCCAGACCCACGTCGTTGTGCGCCTTGTCGTCGAACTCCTTGTCCGTGAAGTAGTCCCAGTTGAAGACGTTGCCGTGCAGGTCGGTGGTCCCCATGACGGTGAACGAGTACCGCTTCGGCGGACGCCCGGGCCCAGGCCCCTGGCCCTCGGCCATGCCCTTGGCTTCGGCGGGAACGGCGGTGGCCCCCGCCAGCGCGACACCGGCCCCCGTCGCGGCCGATGTGCCCAGGAACGACCGTCGGTCGAGCGGCATTTGATCTCCCTCTTCAGATATCACCACAAGCACAACGCGCGTAGATAACGCGCGTAGATTCTGGCCCAGGAGCCACCCGCGTCAACACCCCCCGCGGGTTTCGATCCGGTGACCGCCGGTTGTCCGACCCAGGTGCCACAGTGGTTGGTACCAGCACGAGCCAGCCACGAAGGAGCCGACCGTGACCGACGACGCCACGCCCCAGCCCGCCGCCCCCTACGGCACCCCTGAGGTCCCGCGAGTCGCCGTCCGCGGCGAGGCCCGCATCGAGGTCGACCCGGAGATCGCCCGCATCGGAATCAGCGTCAGCGCACGCGGCACCGACCGGCGCACCGCACTGGACGACCTCACCCGCCGCAACGCAGCCGTCCTCGACCTCATCAAGTCCTACGGAGACGCCGTCGAAAAGCTCGAAACCGGCGCCTTCTCCATCAGCCCCGAACTCACCCGGCACGGCCGAGGCGAGCGCATCCGCGCCTACCAGGGCCGGGTCCACGTCAGCGCCGAACTCAACGACTTCACCAGCCTCGGCGAACTCACCACCCGCCTCGCCGACCTCGAGCTCACCCGCGTCGACGGCCCCTGGTGGGCCCTGCGCCCCGACTCGCCCGCCCACGGCGAAGCCAGGCGGCAGGCCGTACGCGAAGCCGTCCAGCGCGCCCGCGAATACGCGGAAGCCCTCGGCGCACGCCTCGCGGCCCTGGTCGAACTCGCCGACCTCGGCGCGGAAAACGCCGTACCCATGGCGATGGCGGCGCCCGCCGGCATGATGCGCTCGGCGGCATACGGCGGAGCCATGGAAGACGCGGCCGCCCCCGCCCTCGACCTGGAACCGCAACGCCAGACCGTCTACGCCCAGGTGAACGCACGCTTCACCATGACCCCGCCCCAGCTGTAATTCGGGGCGCACGTGAATTGCTCACCAGTCGCTCATCAGAGCACCCCCGCGCACAATTCAACACTTGTCAATAACCTTTCACGCAAAGGTTGTTGCGTAGTCATGTGCGACTGAATCTCTACCGACCGGTAAGCCCTAGGCTCGAACCATGCGCCGAGCAAAGATCGTCTGTACCCTGGGCCCCGCCACCGACACATACGACCAGATCAAAGCACTGGTCGAAGCCGGAATGGACATCGCCCGCTTCAACCTCAGCCACGGCACCTACGCCGAACACGAGGAGCGCTACCACCGCGTACGCAAAGCCTCCGACGAAACCGGCCGCAGCGTCGGCGTACTCGCCGACCTTCAAGGCCCGAAGATCCGCCTCGGACGCTTCCGCGAAGGCCCCGTACTCCTTGAACGCGGCGACGACTTCACCATCACCGTCGAACCCACCGAGGGCGACCGCGAAATCTGCGGCACCACCTACGACGGCCTCGCCACCGACGTCACCGCCGGCGAACGCATCCTCGTAGACGACGGCCGCGTCGCCCTCCAAGTCACCAAGATCGACGGCCCCCGCGTCCACACCACCGTCATCGAAGGCGGCATGGTCTCCGACCACAAGGGCCTCAACCTCCCCGGCGTCGCCGTCTCCGTCCCCGCCCTCTCCGAAAAGGACGTCGAAGACCTGCGCTGGGCCCTGCGCACCGGCGCAGACGTCATCGCCCTCTCCTTCGTACGCAGCGGGCGCGACATCGAAGACGTCCACCGCATCATGGACGAAGAGGGCCGCAGGCTCCCCGTCATCGCCAAGATCGAAAAGCCGCAGGCCGTCGAGAACATCGACGACATCGTCGCCGCCTTCGACGGCATCATGGTCGCCCGCGGCGACCTCGGCGTCGAAATGCCCCTGGAGCAGGTACCGATCGTCCAGAAGCGCGCCATCAAACTCGCCAAGCGCAACGCCAAGCCGGTCATCGTCGCCACCCAGATGCTCGACTCGATGATCGACAACTCCCGCCCCACCCGCGCCGAAGCGTCCGACGTCGCCAACGCGGTCATCGACGGCACGGACGCGGTGATGCTCTCCGGCGAGACGAGTGTCGGCAAGTACCCCATCGAAACGGTCAAGACGATGGGCCGCATCGTCGAAGCGGCGGAGGAAGACGTCCTGGCCAAGGGCCTCCCCCCACTCACCGACCGCAACAAGCCCCGCACCCAGGGCGGAGCCGTCGCCC
Source organism: Streptomyces sp. A3M-1-3 (assembly GCF_024213665.1). GTDB lineage: Bacteria > Actinomycetota > Actinomycetes > Streptomycetales > Streptomycetaceae > Streptomyces. Next base: position 105,692 of record NZ_JANAVP010000022.1, on the reverse strand, counting down.
GCGCCGCCGCCGAAATGGGCGACTTCCTCGGCGCGAAGTTCCTCGTCGCCTTCACCCAGAGCGGCGACACGGTCAAACGCCTCTCCCGCTACCGCTCCCCGATCCCCCTCCTGGCCTTCACCCCGGACCCGGCCACGCGCTCCCAGCTGAACCTGACGTGGGGCGTGGAAACCTTCCTCGGCCCGCACGTCGAATCAACGGACGCGATGGTCGCCCAGGTCGACGAACAACTCCTGAAGATCGGCCGCTGCGAGAAGGGCGACATCGTGGTCATCACGGCAGGCTCCCCGCCGGGAGTCCCGGGCTCAACAAACCTGGTCCGCGTCCACCACATCGGCGAGGACGACTCCCCGAAGTAGCTCAGCCTCAGTGCTTCGGCCCGACGTGGGCGTCCATGAGCGCGACGGACGCGCGCTTGGCGACGGAGATGTTTTGAGCGGTACTGCCGTGGCGGGCCGACTTCCACTCAACGCCCACGCTGTCCAGCGCGTTCGTGAAGAGCCGGATGATGTCGACGGACGTGTTGGTGAAGAAGTACCGCGGGTACTCATAGCGCTTCCGCACCCCGCCGATCACCTTCTCGGTCCAATTGGTGATGCGGCAACCGTCGGAGTGCACCAGTCCGCGGATGAACTCCCAAGGGAAGGACTCCACGATCTGCTGCTGCCACGTCTCGAGGACGATGTGCCGCTCGTGCTTCTTGCCTGGGCCGTGCTGAGGGAAGAGGCACGGCCAGTGCCGTCCGTAGCTGGTGACCGCCACGCAGCCCTGCCTCTGGAGGACGTAGACGCGGTCTTCGGGGCGGACGGCCGCGATCGCGGCGCGGCAACTGTCGATCAGCCCGGGCCACGCATCCGCGCACGCGATGCGCAGCTGGTAGCCGCCGCGCGGCTGCGGGCTGATGCATCCGTCGCCGAGATAGAGGCCGAGGAGATAGGCGTACGCAGCGGTGTCATCCGGAACTCCGGGTGCGGGCAGGCACCTTGGGCACGGAGCGGCCTGTCCCAGCATGCGCGGCAGCGGCTCGAACCGGGTCTGCCACTCACGGATCGCGGCCCTCGATATGCCGGTCTCCTTGCTCACTGAGTTGAGGCTGCGGCCCTGGGTGACGAGGACCAGGGCATGCTTGCGTGTGCTCAGGTCGTACATGTCGCGAGACTGGCTGGATCGCTGCCGTCTCGCGGGAATTCGGCAGTATGTTCACCGCGTCGAGTGAAGATCGCCAACCATTGGCGAACCTTGGAATTGAAGGTAAAGTGCCCCGGGTGGGACTCGAACCCACACTGAATACCTTTTGAGGATATCGTCTCTGCCGATTGGACTACCGGAGCTCCTGCGAACCGAAGGCCAGTGTAGCCCCTCGGTGCCTCAAACATACAGGAGCTGGGTAGGCTCATGGGGCAGCATCTGCCCTTGCAACGAGGAGTCCCGTGACCGCCCCCGAGTCGCCCCAGCCCGCCGACGACGACCAGTCGCACGTCCCGCCGCTGACGACCCGCGTCGTCATCGCCGAGGACGAGGCTCTCATCCGTCTCGACCTCAAAGAGATGCTCGAGGAAGAGGGCTACTCCGTGGTCGGAGAGGCAGGCGACGGGCAGAAGGCCGTTGAGCTTGCCCGTGAGCACAAGCCCGACCTCGTCATCCTCGATGTGAAGATGCCGGTCCTCGACGGGATCTCCGCCGCCGAGCAGATCGCCGCCGAGTCCATCGCCCCCGTACTCATGCTGACCGCGTTCTCGCAGCGCGACCTCGTGGAGCGGGCGCGGGACGCCGGTGCCATGGCGTACCTGGTGAAGCCGTTCAGTAAGAGCGATGTGGTGCCGGCCATCGAGATGGCGGTGTCGCGCTTCACCGAGCTGAAGGCGCTGGAGCGGGAGGTCGCGGACCTCTCGCAGCGGCTGGAGACGCGGAAGCTGGTGGATCGGGCGAAGAGTGTGCTGCAGTCGGTGTACGGGTTGACGGAGCCGGCCGCGTTCCGGTGGATTCAGAAGACGTCGATGGACCGGCGGATGTCGATGCAGCAGGTGGCGGAGGCGGTCATTGAGGACGCCGAGGAGAAGAAGGCCGCCAAGGGCCAGTAGGCCCCGTAGATGCGAGAGAGGCCCGCCTCGGGTTTCCCGGGGGTGGGCCTCTTCGCGTGCGTAGGAGTACGAGCGGGTCAGTCCTCGCCGAGGTACGCCTTGCGTACGGACTCGTCGTGGAGCAGGTCCTGTCCGGAGCCGGAGAGCACGATCTTGCCGATCTCCATGACGTGGCCCTGGTCGGCGAGCGAGAGCGCGGCTTGGGCGTTCTGTTCGATGAGCAGAATTGTGGTGCCCTGGGCCTTGAGCTCGACGATCGTCGCCATGATCTTCTGCATCATGATCGGGGAGAGACCCATGGAGGGCTCGTCGAGCATGAGCAGCTTGGGCTGGGACATCAGTGCGCGTCCCATGGCGAGCATTTGCTGTTCGCCGCCGGAGAGTGTGCCTGCGGCCTGCTTGCGGCGTTCGCCCAGGATGGGGAAGAGGTCGTAGGCGCGCTGGATGTCTTTTTCGATGCCGGCTTTGTCGGTGCGGAGGAAGGCGCCGAGTTGGAGGTTTTCGGCGATCGAGAGCCGGGGGAAGATGTGGCGTCCCTCGGGGGAGTGGGCGAGGCCCAGTGCGACGATCTTGTGTGCGGGGACTCCGCTGAGGGGTTTCCCGTCGAAGGTGATGCGGCCGCTGAGGGGCTTGAGGAGTCCGGACAGGGTGCGCAGGGTGGTGGTCTTGCCTGCACCGTTGGTGCCGATGAGGGCGACGACCTGGCCGGCTTCGACGCTGAAGGAGATGCCCTTGACGGCTTCGATCTTGCCGTAGGCGACCTTGAGGTCTTCGACCTCGAGCAGTGCGGTCACTTGGCTTCGTCCCCTTCTGTGCTGGTGGTGCTGGTGGTGCTGTGCGTCTCCGCTGCTTCGACTTCGGCGACTTCTTCGTCGCCGGGTGCGCCCTCGAAGGGGGTGCCGAGGTATGCGGCGATGACGCGTTCGTCGCCTTGGACGACTTCGGCGGTGCCTTCGACGAGTTTTTCGCCTTGGACGAGGCAGGCGACGCGGTCGCACAGGTTGAAGATGAAGCGCATGTCGTGCTCGATGACGAGTACGGCGATGCCCTGGTCCCGGATGGCGAAGATGAGTTCTTCTGCGGCCCGGGTTTCCTGGGGGTTCATGCCGGCGGTGGGCTCGTCGAGGAGCAGTAGGCCGGGGTCGCTGGCGAGGGCTCGGGCGATCTCGAGCTTGCGCTGTTCTCCGTAGGGGAGGTTGCGTGCGAGGTGGTCGGCTTTGTGCTGGAGTCCGATGAATTCCAGCAGTTCCATGGCGCGTGCGTGGGAGGCGGCTTCGGCTTTCTTGAAGCCTGGGCCGCGCAGTAGGGCGGACCAGAGGCCTTCCTTGGTCCTGGTGTGGCGTCCGACGAGGACGTTTTCCAGGACGGTCATGTTGGCGAAGAGCCGGATGTTCTGGAAGGTCCGGGCGACGCCTGCCTTGGTGACGAGGTGGGGCTTGGGCGGCAGGACGGTGCCCTTGTAGCTGACTTTGCCTTCTGTGGGGATGTACAGCCCGGTGAGGCAGTTGAAGAAGGTGGTCTTGCCGGCGCCGTTGGGGCCGATGAGGCCGACGATTTCGCCTGCGCGGACGGTGAGGTCGACCGAGCGGACGGCGGTGAGGCCGCCGAAGCGCATGGTGACGCCGGTGGCTTCGAGCACGGTCTCGGTTGTGGTGTTCGTGGTGGTGGTCGTCATGTCTTTCACGCCCCCGCCTTGGCGATGCCGACGCCGGTGTCGGGCAGTCGCTCTTCCGGTACGTCGTTCTGGTCGGTCTCGTGGTATTCGAGCTGGGCGCGCCGGTTGGCGATGAGGCCTTCGGGGCGGAAGCGCATCAGGAGGATGAGCGCGATGCCGAAGCCGAGGAGCTGGTAGTCCTGGAGGAACTGCAGCTTGGCGGGGATCATGTAGAGCAGGGTGGCGCCGATGAGGGGTCCGCTGATGGTGCCCATGCCGCCGAGGATGACGGCGGCGAGGAGGAAGGCGGAGTTGGGCGGTACGGGTCCGGCGAATTGGTACATCTCGGGGACCACGGTGCTCTGGACGTGTGCTTGTACGGTGCCGGCGAGGCCGGCGAGGGTGGCGCCGAGTGCGAAGGCGATGAGCTTGACGCGGAAGCCGTTGATGCCCATGGCGGTGGCGGCGGTCTCGTCTTCGCGGATGGCGACCCATGCGCGGCCGATGCGGGAGCTGCCGGCCCGGCTGAAGACGACTACGACGAGGATCATCGCGAGCAGCATCAGCAGGTAGTAGTTGGCGTAGGAGCCGAGTTCGAACCCGAGGATGGTGTGCGGCTCGCCGAAGTCGTATCCGAAGAACACGAGGTCGGGGATGTTGGGGATGCCGTTGGGGCCGTTGGTGATCTGGGGTCCGGAGGTGCCGTCGAGGTTGTTGACGGTGATGCGGAAGATCTCACCGAAGCCGAGGGTGACGATGGCGAGGTAGTCGCCGCGCAGCCGCAGGGTGGGGGCGCCGATGACGACGCCGAAGATCAGTGAGACGACTGCGCCGGTGAGGACGGCGGCCCAGAAGGGGAAGTGCACGTCGAACGCGGAGGCGGTCGTTCCGGAGACGAGGGCGGCGGTGTAGGCGCCGACGCCGAGGAAGGCGACGTATCCGAGGTCGAGGAGGCCGGCGAGGCCGACGACGATGTTCAGGCCGAGGGCGACGGTCGCGAAGATGAGGATGTTGACCGCGATGAGCGTGAACTGGTCGGTGTTCTGGGTGAACGGGAAGGCCGCGGCTGCGACGAAGGCGGCGATGACGGTCACTTGGCGGTACTTGGCGGTGAGCGCCGAGAGCCGTGCGACGAGGCCGGCTTTGAAGAGGGCGGCGATTGCGAAGCCGGCGGTGATGAGGTAGCCGGTGAAGAGTTCGGCGTCCTCGGTGTCGATGCCGTAGGTGATGACGAACAGGCTGACCGTGAAGGCGGCGACGATGATCAGGATCTCGGCCCAGGAGGGGAGTTCCTTGGGGCGCCGGGCCTTGCGGGTGTCGTCGGGCAGGAGGAATGCCGTGGCGACGGGGATGGCGGAGGCCACGAAGGCGACGGCGCCGCCGGGTTCGAGGTGGGCGATGCCGCCGAGTTCGACGGCGATGGCGATGACCGTGAACCAGGTGGTGCCGAGGCCGCCGAGGGCGAGCAGTTTGAGCGCCTTGGTGGTGCCGGCGGGTGCGAGCCAGCCGAGGCCCTTGATGTTCAGTGAGGCGAGTGCGAACAGGACGGTGAGGAGGCCGGCGACGAGGGTGAGGATCTGGAGGCCGCCGGGGTAGCCGTAGACGGTGAGGTCGCCGGGGAACTCGGAGGTGTATGTCCAGGCGAGGAAGGTGCTGGCCGTGGTGGCGAGGCCGCCGAGAACGGTGGCCCAGCGGAGCATGGTGGCGCGGGAGGCGCTGTCCGCCGTCTTGGTGGTGTCGGTGGTCATCGTTCTCACGCCCGATCCGCGACGCGCTCGCCGAGCAGGCCCTGTGGCCTGACGAGGAGCACGACGATGAGAAGTACGAATGCCCAGACGTTGGACCAGGCGCCACCGCCGAGCTGCTGCATGCCGGGGATCTCTTCGATGTAGGCGATCGACAGGGATTCCGCGAGGCCGAGGACGACTCCGCCGACCATGGCTCCGTAGATGTTGCCGATGCCGCCGAGGACGGCTGCGGTGAAGGCCTTGAGTCCGAGGATGAAGCCCATCTCGAAGCCGATCTGGCCCTTGTCGAGTCCGTACGCGACGGCGGCGACGGCGGCGAAGGCGGCACCGATGGCGAAGGCCATGACGATGATGCGGTCCGTGTTGATGCCCATCAGCTTCGCGGTGTCCGGGTCCTGCGCGGTGGCCTGCATGGCGCGTCCGCTGCGGCTCTTGGAGACGAAGTAGCCGAGGGCGAGCATGCAGAGGGGGGCGAGGACGAGGACGAAGGCGTCGGCGCGCTGGATGTACAGGTTGTCGAAGATCTTGAAAGACTCGCCCTGGAACTCGGGGAAGCTGCGGGGCTTCTTCGCGTCGGGGTAGAACCCCCAGACGAGCTGCTGCAGGGCGATGGAAAGGCCGATCGCGGTGATCAGCGGGGCCAGGCGCGGGGCGGTGCGCAGTGGCCGGTAGGCGAAGCGTTCCGCGGCGGTGGCGACGGCGACGGAGGCTATTGCGCCGCCGATGATCATGAGCGGTATTGCCACCAGGAGTGAGGTTCCGCTGGGGAGCCAGATGTAGGTGGTGAGGGCGCCGAAGCCCCCGATCATGAAGATCTCGCCGTGGGCGAAGTTGATGAGCTGGACGATGCCGTAGACCATGGTGTACCCGATGGCGATGAGGCCATAAAGGGCACCAAGGGCAAGGCCGTTGGCCAGCTGTTGCGGCAGTTCGTTCACCGCAGGGCCTCCGATGAGCTTGTCGGATATGACTCCGCGCGAGGGCGCTGTTTGCGCCCTCGCGCGGGCTGGTTCAGTTGGTGCGGGGCAGTGCGGTGGATCAGTCCTCGAACGTGGCGCTCTTGACGTCCGTCCAGGCGCCGCTCTTGACGGCGTAGACGGTGAGCTGCTTGTTCGTGGTGTCGCCGTACTGGTCGAAGGCGACCTTGCCGGTCACGCCGTCGAAGGCGACCTTGGACATGGCCTCGACGACCTTGGTGCGGGCGTCGGCGGGAACCTTGCCGTCGTTGGCTGCGACGACGGCCTTGACGGCCTGGATGACGGCCCAGCCGGCGTCGTAGGAGTAGCCGCCGTACGCCGCGTACGGGTCCTTGTAGCCGGCGGCCTTGTAGTCCTCGATGAACTTCTTGGCCGTCGGGAGCTTCTCGACCGGGTAGCCGATGGAGGTGGAGAGGTCGCCCTCGTTGGCCACGCCGGATGCGCTGATGAAGGCCGGGTCGTAGATGCCGTCACCACCCATGGTGGGGATCTTGGCGCCGGTCTTCTTGATCTGGTCGGAGAGGAGTCCGCCCTCGGGGTACTGGCCGCCGAAGTAGACCGAGTCCGCGCCGGACGACTTGACCTTGTCGGCGGTGCTGGAGAAGTCGGTCTCCTTGACCGTGACGTGGTCGGTGCCGGCGATGGTGCCGCCGAGGCGCTTGAACTCGGCGGAGAAGATCGCGGCGAGGCCGGCGCCGTAGGTCTGCTTGTCGTCGACGACGTAGACCTTCTTCTTCTTGGCGTCGTTGTAGAGGTACTGGGCGGCGAACTTGCCCTGGACGACGTCCGTCGCGGCGGTGCGGAAGTAGGTCTTGAAGGGCCGCTTGAACTCGCCCTTGCCCCAGTTGTCGCCCTGGCTGAGCGAGGGGTTGGTGTTGGCCGGCGAGACCTGGAGGAGGCTGGCCTTGTCGAAGACGCCCTGCATCGACTGGGCGACGCCGGAGTTCAGCGGGCCCACGACGCCGAGGACGTCCTTGTTGCCGACGAGCTTGGTGGCGTTGGCCTGACCGGAGGCCGGGACGGCCTGGTCGTCGAGGGCTTCGACCTTGAACTCGACGCCGGGAACCTCGTTGTTCTTGTTCGCGGTCTTGGCCGCGAGGTCCACGGAGTTCTTGATGCCCTGGCCCAGGGCGGAGAGCGACCCGGTCAGCGGTGCGTCGACACCAATGACGACCGTGGTCTTGCCGCCGTTGTCGCTGCCGCCCTCGTTGTCGTCGCGCGAGCCGCAGGCGGAGAGGGTGAGTGCTCCCGTAGTAACCATGGTGGTGAGGATGAGCAAGGAACGGTGTCGCACGTTAAATCCTTTCCCTGGCGCGGCTCCCTCTGCTGAGGTGCCGTTCTGTCGCCGGGCCGTACTGGGGGGATACACGGCCGTGCTGAGACGCGCCCGGCGGCGCGGTGACTGGCGGTGACTCTAGGCGGAGGCGGGGGGGTGAGGGAGTCGTGAAGTCAGGATGTGACTCTCTTGTTATGCCGAGGCCAATGATGGGCCGAGGGAGTGTGGACAAAACGGGTGTTTAGGTACCTCATGGAATGCCCACATGCTGAGAATCTGCAGTTCCGCTCAGGGGCTTGGGCCGATCTTGCTACTGACCAAGTCCGGTGGCTGTACGGTTCCCGGCGATATGGGGGCTGTAGGCGGCCGTGAATGCGAAACCGGAATACGGACACGATCTTCGTCACTCAGCGTGACGGTGGCTGGATGTCGGTCCGCCGCAGAGGCGTATAGCGGCGTGAGGGTGGACCGTCGCCTCGCCACGGAGCGGAGTCGGCCGCTGTCCGCAAAGCGGATGGCCTCTGGCGAAATGCGGTGAGCGAGCTCAGCTCGGCGGGCGCCAGTTCTCCGAACTTCCGGTGGCGCCGTTCTGCGCCGTGCACTTCCGTTTCGCCTCGCGGTCGATCAACAGCAGCGCCTTGTCACGGCCTTGCCGCGTTTCCTCGGCGCGGGCTGCAGCGACGATTTCTTCATGAATGGCGTACTGCTCGTTGGACAGCCCCTTCTGTTCCCAGTCGAGCCCCGACCATTTGCTGCCCTTGAGTGTCTCTTTCGCCCAGTAGGAGATGAGACTTGTGCATATCTCTGCAGGAGAGGTGTTCTGCGGTGCGGGGGTTGGCGATCCGGAGCGATCGGGCGCGACCGGGCCGGCGCACCCCGCCGCGACCAGCGCGACGAGAAGCGTGCACGCGGCGTACCTGGCCGGAGTGTGCGGCTTGGTCCCCATGAGGGAACGCTAAGTCGTCACGATCGGTGACACAACGGTCTGGAATCGGGAAAGCCCCGTCAGAGGGGCGGCGGAGCGGTCCGGCTCCGGTGCGGGTGCCGGACCGCTGTCCGTCGTCAGGCGCCCGTCGTGCCGCCCGCGGTGGCGTCCCGCAGGAGGCAGGTGAGGCGGGCCGTGCAGACTCGCTTGTCCTGCTCGTCCGTGATCACGATTTCGTAGGTCGCGGTGGTGCGGCCGCGGTGTACGGGGGTTGCCACCCCGGTGACCAGGCCCGATCGCACGCCTCGGTGGTGCGTGCAGTTGAGGTCGACGCCTACGGCGATCTTGGAGCTGCCGCCGTGCAGCATCGAGCCGATGGACCCGAGGGTCTCGGCGAGCACCGCGGAGGCCCCGCCGTGCAGCAGCCCGTACGGCTGGGTGTTGCCCTCGACCGGCATGGTGCCGACGACCCGGTCGGGGGCCGCCTCGATGATCTGGACGCCCATGCGGTTGCCGAGGTGGCCGGCGGAGAAGAGCGCGGGCAGGTCGACGCCGAGGGCCGCGTACTCGTCGATGATCTCTTGCGGGAATTGCACGGTGGTCTGCTCGCCCATGGGGCCCGGCTCCGATCGTCTGCGGGTGTTCGATTGCTGTGCGCACCCGTCTTATCAGGGTGCCTGAGCAAACGCTTAGCCGGGGGCGGTCATTCCCCGCCGCCCGTACCCGCGCCCGTCGGCTCCAGCCGTACGACCACGGACTTGCTCGCGGGGGTGTTGCTGCTGTCCGCGGTGGCGCCCAGCGGCACCAGGACATTCGTCTCCGGGTAGTACGCGGCGGCGCAGCCGCGTGCCGTGGGGTAGTGGACAACCCGGAAGCCGGGGGCGCGCCGCTCCACGCCGTCCTTCCACTCGCTGACCAGATCGGTGTACGCGCCGTCCGCCAGGTCCAGCGCGCGGGCGTCCTCGGGGTGTACCAGGACGACGCGCCGGCCGCCCTTGATTCCGCGGTAGCGGTCGTCGAGGCCGTAGATCGTGGTGTTGTACTGGTCGTGCGAGCGCAGGGTCTGCAGCAGCAGCCGGCCTTCGGGCAGCTCCGGGTACTCCACCGGCGCGGCGGTGAAGTTGGCCTTTCCGGTGGCGGTGGGGAAGCGGCGCTCGTCGCGTGGGGCGTGCGGCAGGGTGAAGCCGCCGGGCCGGGCCGCCCGGGCGTTGAAGTCCTCGAAGCCGGGCACCACACGGGAGATCCGGTCGCGGATCGTCGCGTAGTCCTTCTCGAACTCCTCCCAGGGCGTGGCGGATTCCTCGCCGAGGACCGCTCGCGCCATACGGGCCACGATGGCCGGCTCAGAGAGGAGATGGGGACTGGCGGGGGTGAGGTTGCCGCGCGAGGCGTGCACCATGCCCATGGAGTCCTCGACTGTCACGAACTGCTTGCCACTCGCCTGGACGTCCTTGTCGGTGCGGCCCAGCGTGGGCAGGATCAGCGCCCGCCGGCCCGTCACCACGTGTGAACGGTTCAGCTTGGTCGAGACATGCACGGTCAGCGAGGCGCGGCGCATCGCCGCCTCGGTGACCTCGGTGTCGGGGGTGGCGCCGACGAAGTTGCCGCCCATCGCGAAGAAGACCTTCGCCTCGCCGTCGCGCAGCGCCTGGATGGACCGTACGACGTCGAACCCGTGGTGGCGGGGCGCGGAGATCCCGAACTCCTTGTCCAGGGCGTCCAGGAAGGCGGGCGCCGGCCGCTCGAAGATGCCCATGGTGCGGTCGCCCTGCACGTTGGAGTGGCCGCGCACCGGGCAGACTCCGGCGCCGGGGCGGCCGATGTTGCCGCGCAGCAGCAGAAAGTTGACGACTTCGCGGATGGTGGCCACCGCGTGCTTGTGCTGGGTCAGGCCCATCGCCCAGCACACGATGGTGCGCTTCGAGGCGAGGACCATACGCAGGGCCTCTTCGATCTCCGCGCGCTCCAGGCCGGTCGCGGTGAGCGTCTCGTCCCAGTCCGCGGCGCGGGCGGTGGCCGCGAACTCCTCATACCCATGAGTGTGTTCACGGATGAAGGGCTCGTCGGTGGCGCCGGAGCCCGCGCCGGAGGCGCTGTCAGACGCTTCGAGGATCAGCTTGTTCAGCAGCCGGAACAGGGCCTGGTCGCCGCCGATGCGGATCTGCAGGAAGAGGTCGTTGAGCGCGGCGCCCTTGAGCATGCCCATCGGCGTCTGCGGATTCTTGAACCGCTCCATGCCTGCCTCGGGCAGCGGATTCACCGAGATGATCTTCGCGCCGGCGGCCTTGGCCTTCTCCAGGGCGGAGAGCATCCGCGGGTGGTTGGTGCCCGGGTTCTGCCCGGCGACGATGATCAGGTCGGCCTGGTGCAGGTCCTCCAGGGACACGCTGCCCTTGCCGATGCCGATGGTCTCGTTCAGCGCGGAGCCCGACGACTCGTGGCACATGTTGGAGCAGTCCGGCAGGTTGTTCGTACCGAACTCGCGGGCGAAGAGCTGGAGCAGGAACGCGGCTTCGTTGCTGGTGCGGCCCGAGGTGTAGAAGAGGGCCGCGTCCGGGGAGCCGAGCGCCTTCAGCTCCTCCGCGATGATCGCGAACGCCCGCTCCCACGGCACCGCCTCGTACCGCTCCGCGCCCTCCGGCAGATACATCGGCTCGGTGATCCGGCCCTGCTGCCCCAGCCAGTACCCGCTGCGGGTCGCCAGGTCGGCGACCGGGTGCGCGGCGAAGAAATCGGGCGTGACCCGGCGCAGCGTCGCCTCCTCGGCGACCGCCTTCGCTCCGTTCTCACAGAACTCCGCCGTGTGCCGCTTGTCGCCTTCGGGCCAGGCGCAGCCCGGGCAGTCGAAGCCGTCTTTCTGGTTGACCTTGAGGAGGGTCTGCGCGGTACGCCGCATCCCCATCTGCTGCTGGGCGATGCGCAGGGTATGGCCGATCGCGGGCAGGCCCGCCGCGGCATGCTGCGGCGCCGCGACCTGCGGCGCGTCCTGGACCGGGTCACCTGCGGGCGGCTTGGCAGCCATGGCGCTCCTCTTTGAGCGGGATGGTTCTCGCGTACGTCTGCGATGGTGTCACGCGCTACTGACAGCGTGTGCCGGGGACGGCCGGCGGAAGGGATTGTCAGTGGTGCGGCCTAGGATCGGGGGCGTGGCAGAGACAGCATCGAAGAACGCATCGAAGAACACCGCAGACAACCGTCCCCGCCTGCTCCTCATGGACGGGCACTCCCTGGCGTACCGGGCGTTCTTCGCGCTGCCCGCGGAGAACTTCACGACCGCGGGCGGACAGCCGACCAACGCCATCTACGGCTTCGCGTCGATGCTGGCGAACACGCTGCGCGACGAGTCGCCCACGCACTTCGCGGTGGCTTTCGACGTGTCCCGCAAGACGTGGCGCTCGCAGGACTTCCCCGAGTACAAGGCGAACCGCTCCAAGACCCCGGACGAGTTCAAGGGGCAGGTCGAGCTGATCGGCGAGCTGCTGGACGCGATGAACGCCCATCGGTTCGCGGTGGACGGCTTCGAGGCGGACGACGTCATCGCCACCCTCGCCACCCAGGCCGAGGCGGCCGGCTTCGAAGTACTGATCGTCACCGGTGACCGGGACTCCTTCCAGCTGGTGAGCGAGCACACCACCGTGCTCTACCCGACCAAGGGTGTCTCCGAGCTGACCCGTTTCACCCCGGAGAAGGTCCGGGAGAAGTACGGGCTGACCCCGCAGCAGTACCCGGACTTCGCCGCGCTGCGCGGCGACCCGTCGGACAACCTGCCGGGCATCCCGGGTGTCGGCGAGAAGACCGCGGCGAAGTGGATCAACCAGTTCGGTTCGTTCGCGCAGCTGGTGGAGCGGGCCGACGAGGTCAAGGGCAAGGTCGGGCAGGCCCTGCGCGACCACCTGGAGTCGGTCAAGCTCAACCGCCACCTGACCGAGCTGGTCCGTGACGTGGAGTTGACCAAGACCGCGGCGGATCTGGAGCGCGCTCCGTACGACCGGGCCGCCGTCAAGGGCGTCCTGGAGGTACTGGAGATCCGCAACCCGAGCCTGCGCGAGCGGCTCCTCGCGGTCGACCCGGGAGCTGCCGAGGAGGAGGCGCCGGCTCCGGCCGCCGGCGTCGAGCTGGACGGCACGGCACTGGGCTCCGGCGAGCTCGCACCCTGGCTGGAGCGGCACGGCGCGCAGCCGCTCGGCGTGGCCACGGTCGACGCGTGGGCGCTGGGCACGGGCAGCGTCAGCGAGATCGCGCTGGCGAGTGCTGGGGGTACCTCCCATGCCGAAGGCAATGGGGGAGGCGCCGCGGCCTGGTTCGACACGTCCCAGCTGGACGAGGCCGACGAGCAGGCGTTCGCCGCCTGGATCGCCGACCGGGCCAAGCCGAAGGTCATGCACAACGCCAAGGGCGCGCTGCGGGTCTTCCCGGAGCACGGCTGGCGGATCGAGGGCGTCACCATGGACACCGCCCTCGCCGCCTACCTGGTCAAGCCGGGCCGCCGTTCCTTCGCCCTGGACGCCCTGTCCGTCGAGTACCTCCACCGCGAGCTGGCCCCGGCGGCCGTGGACGGGCAACTGGCCTTCGGCGGCGACGAGCAGGCCGAGGCGGACGCCCTGATGACGCAGGCCCGCGCGGTCCTCGACCTTGGCGACGCGTTCGGCGAGAAGCTGACCGAGGTCGGCGCGAACGGGCTGCTGCACGATGTGGAGCTGCCCACCTCACTGCTCCTGGCCCGTCTGGAGCGGCACGGCATCGCCGCCGACCGCGCCCATCTGGAGGCGATGGAGCAGCAGTTCGCGGGCGCGGTGCAGCAGGCGGTGAAGGAGGCGCACGCGGCGGTGGGCCACGAGTTCAACCTCGGCTCGCCCAAGCAGCTGCAGGAGGTCCTCTTCGGCGAGCTGGCCCTGCCCAAGACCAAGAAGACCAAGACCGGTTACACCACGGACGCCGACGCACTGGCCTGGCTGGCCGCGCAGACCGACCACGAGCTGCCCGTGATCATGCTGCGCCACCGTGAGCAGGCCCGGCTGCGGTCCACCGTCGAGGGCCTGATCAAGACGATCGGGGCGGACGGCCGGATCCACACCACGTTCAGCCAGACAGTGGCGGCGACCGGACGGCTCTCCTCCACCGACCCGAACCTGCAGAACGTTCCGGTCCGCACGGACGAGGGCCGGGCCATCCGGCGCGGATTCGTTGTCGGCGAAGGCTTCGAGTCGCTGATGACCGCCGACTACAGCCAGATCGAGCTGCGCGTCATGGCCCACCTCTCCGAGGACGAGGGCCTGATCGAGGCGTTCACCTCCGGCGAGGACCTGCACACCACCGTCGCCTCCCAGGTGTTCGGCGTCGAGAAGTCCGCCGTCGACGCGGAAATGCGCCGGAAGATCAAGGCCATGTCGTACGGACTGGCCTACGGGCTCTCGGCGTTCGGCCTCTCCCAGCAGCTGAACATCGAACCGGCCGAGGCGCGTGGGCTGATGGACACGTACTTCGAGCGCTTCGGCGGCGTGCGGGACTATCTCCGGCGTGTGGTCGAGGAGGCCAGGGCCACCGGGTACACCGCGACGATGCTCGGCCGCCGCCGCTATCTGCCCGACCTCAACAGCGACAACCGCCAGCGCCGCGAGGCGGCCGAGCGGATGGCGCTCAACGCCCCGATCCAGGGCACGGCGGCCGATATCGTCAAGGTCGCGATGCTGAATGTCGACCGGGCGCTGACCGAGGCGAAGCTGAAGTCCCGGATGCTGCTCCAGGTCCATGACGAAATCGTGCTGGAGATCGCCTCGGGTGAGCGCGCGGCCGTCGAGAAGATCCTGCGCCGGGAGATGGCCGCCGCCGTCGACCTGCGCGCTCCGCTCGATGTGTCGGTGGGCGTGGGCGACGACTGGGAGTCTGCCGCGCACTGACCGGAGGCGATGCGTTCCGGTGCGTTCCGGTGCGGGATCAGCGTGATCCCGTACCGGAACGGACCGACGGCAGCGGGGGAGCGGGAGGAGCCGGGGGCTTCGACCGCGACCGGTGCAGCAGGCGCACGCCCACGGCGAACAGCACCAGCCCCAGGGCGAGTCCGGCGCCCGCCCCGAAGCAGGCCGTCGGGATGATGTCGAGGGGCGTGCTGATCTGCCCGAGGTGCGCGTACCAGCGCAGGCATCGGTGCACGATCCCGGCCAGCACGCACAGCGCCACCAGCCCGCCGGCCCACCACAGCTCACGCCGGTCCAGTACGGGTACGTCGGCCGGCGCCTGTGCGTACGGCTGTCGCCGCAGCCCGGACACCATGAACCAGCCGAGGGCCACCAGCGCGAGCGCCGAGCCGCCGTACTGGAAGTACAGGTACATCGGGAAGCCCGCGACGATCTCGCCGAGCAGCGGGAAGACCTTCATGCCCCAGCGGTCCAGATGCGTGAAGCTGTCCCACACCACATGGGTGGCGGCGCCGACGACCGCCGAGACGTAGAACCAGGCGGCGAGCGCGAAGGGCGGGCGGTCGCGCCAGTCCTGCCCGCGCAGGAAGGCGTACGCACGGCCGCGCCAGCGGTACGGCACCACAGCGAGCAGCGGCTCGCGCAGCAGCAGCCACAGGCCGGCCAGCCCGGCGGTGACCAGGACGTCCACGGTGAGGATGCCGAGCAGCGAGTGCGTCACATCGCCGAACCGCATCGCGCCTGGGATCGCCGTGTCGGCGAAGTATGTCATGTCGGGTGAGAAGGAACCGGCGACGAGGGCCGAGGCGATGAGCGGGCCGCGCGCAGTGCCGTTTCTCCTGATGCCCGGCAGTACCGCCGCGGCGTGGCTGAGCGTGAACGGCAAGGTTCCCCCCTGGGACCGCTGTAGATCAACGCGGTGTGCATCAACGCGGTGTGCATCAACAACCAAGTATGCGGTTTCGCGTGCGTGCGACGTGTTCTCATCTCGTCCCCGCATTGCTACGGTGCCCCAGCCCTGACGCCGCATCAGATATCCGGGAGGCCCGGCATGCGCGCCCTCGTCGCCGCCGCCATCGGGCTGGCCGCCGCCCTCGTCCTCGTCCTCGGCGTCACGGCCATCGGCGTGCCCGAGGGAACGACCTCGCCGAAGCCGCTGCTCACCAGCGTCCCCGACGCCCCCGGAAAGTAGAGGAGGGCCGGCCATGCGCCGCAGAGCGAGCCTTGTCCTGCTTGCCTTCGCCGTGTTCTTCACCGCCATGGCACCGCTGCTGCGCTGGTACATGTTCGCCCGGGTGGTGGAGATCCCGGCGAGCCAGTACCAGGAGATGGTGCTGGAGGCGAAGCCCGCGACACTCCTCGACTACAACGACCCCACCGGGATCAAGGCCAAGCAGGTCCCCAGGGTCACCATCGTGCAGACGCTCAAGGGCAACGTCGAGGAGTCGAAGAAGATAGAGGAGAGCGCCGGGCGGGACGTCGTCGTCTGGGACTCCCTCTCCTATGTAGAGGGACCGGACGGGAAGCTGGTCTCCGAGATCCCCGAGCGGTACATCTTCGACGCCCGCACCCAGGCCCCGGTGCACGCCACCGGCGAGATGGTCGACGGCGACATGGTCAAGCGCGAGGGCATCGAGTTCAAGTGGCCCTTCCTCACGGAGAAGCGGGACTACCGGTACTTCGACGCGCAGGCGCGCATCACGGCCCCCATCCACTACAAGGGCACGCAGAACTTCCGCGGCCTGGAGGTCTACTACTTCGAGCAGACCATCCCCTGGACCAAGGTGAAGATGCCCAAGAAGATGCCGATCCAAGGCATCACGCCGGAGACGGTCGAGAAGACCGGCATGACGCGCTGGTACACCACCAAGCGCATGTTCTGGGTCGAGCCGCTCACCGGTGCGCCCGTCCGAGGCGAGGAGATCCACCGGGAGGAGCTGCGCAACGCGTCCACACTGCTGGGTATGGAGAAGGCCACCGCCTTCGCCGGCCATGTCAAGATGCGCGACGACTACCTCGACTACACGGTCGGCCTGGTGAAGTCCAACCGCATGAAGCTGATGATGACGCGCACGTATCTGCCCGTCGGCTTCCCGGCCCTCGGCGGCGGGCTCCTGGCGCTCTCCCTCTACCTGGAGGCCCGCGGACGCCGCCCCGGCGGACCCGCCCAGCCGCCGGACCCCGCCCCGCAGCCGGTCAGCGCCTGAGCCGCGCGTTTGTGTGCCGGGTCGGCTCGGCCGTCGCCGGGTCCTCCGGCCACGGGTGCTTGGGGTAGCGGCCGCGCAGCTCGGCGCGTACGGAGCGGTAGCCCTCCCGCCAGAACGACGCCAGGTCGGCCGTCACCGCGGCCGGCCGCCCGGCCGGCGACAGCAGATGCACCAGCACCGGCACGCCGGCGACCCGAGGAGTCTCGGCCAACCCGAACAGCTCCTGAAGCTTCACCGCGAGCACCGGCTGCTCGCCGCCGTACTCGACCCTGATCCGCGAGCCGCTCGGCACCTCGATCCGCTCCGGCGCCAGCTCGTCCAGGCGCGCGGCCTCCCCGGTCGCCCACGGCAGCAGCCGGCCGAGCGCCCGGCCCGCGTCGATCCGCGCCAGGCCGTCCCGGCGCCGGGCCCGGGACAGCTCCGGCTCCAGCCACTCCCCGGCACGCTCCAGCAGCGCGCCGTCGGCCACGTCCGGCCAGCCGCCGCCCAGCACCCGGTGCAGGAACGCGAGCCGCTCCCGCAGTGTCCCGGCGTCTCGCGACCACCGCAGCAGCCCGACCCCCTCGCGGCGCAGCCCGTCCAGCAGCGCGTCCCGTACGAGAGCGGGGTCGGCGTCCCGCAACGGCCGCACCGCCAGTTCCACGGCCCCGAGCCGCTCCACGCGCCGGGCGACCACATCGCCGCCGTCCCAGCGGACCTCCTCGCCGGAGGCGAGCAGATGCCCGGCGGCCGAGCGGGCAGTGGCCTCGTCGACGACGGCGGCGAGCCGGATCCGCGCCGAGGCGGCCGTGACCGGCCGGTCGGCCACCGCCACGGCCAGCCAGGAGGCACTGCGCAGCCCAGATCCCTCCCCGAGCTCGGCCCCGGTCCCGGACACCATGAGAAACGCCCCGGCGCCCCGCGTCCGGGCAACCCGCTCAGGAAACGCAAGCGCGGCAACAAGCCCTGCGGCGGCATCGTCACTGAACCCCCCACCCCCCTGCGGCCCGCCTACTGCCGCGCCCCGCGCCGCGTCTGCCGTCGCGTCCGCTGCCGGGCCTCGCGCGGCGCCCGCGTTCACTGCCGCGCTCCGCGCTGCGTCCGATACCGCGCCCCGTGCGGTGCCCGTTTGCGCGCCCCCCGCGGCGTCCGCTTGCGCGCCCCGTGCCGCGCCCGGCCGTGCGTCGCGAGCGGCGGAAGCGGTGGCCGTTCCCTCGGCCCGCTCCGCGCCCGCATCCGACCCGGCCCGTGGCCGACTCGCGCCATCCGGCTGAACGGCGCCCGTTCCCGCGTCGCGCCCGTGGCCAACGGCCCGCCCCGCCGCCCCCGGCGCCCCGGCCGCCGGGGGCTGGGCGGCGCGGTCGTCGGTCCATACGGACTGGCCGCCCGCACCCGTACCCCCACCCGCGCCCGCCTCCGGCGTCCCGCCCGCCTCCGGCGTCCCCGCCACCGAGGCGAGGCGGCGGGTTTCCGTGCGCCAGCGGGCGGCGTACGCGTCTGCGCCGCGGCGTGCCGCGCGCCAGGCCGCCGTCAGGTCGTCCCCGTACTCGCGCGGCGGCTCCTCGCTCAGCAGGGCCACCACCTCCGCCGCCCTCCGCGCGCCGATCTGCTGGGCGCCGTCCAGGAGTGCCCGGGCCAGCCGGGGGTGCAGGCCGAGCCGGGCCATCCGTACGCCCCGGTCCGTCGCCCGGCCCGCCGCGTCCACCGCGCCGATCGCCGCCAGGACGGAACGCGCCGAAGCCATCGCACCGGCCGGCGGCGGGTCGAGCAGCGCGAGACCGGACGCGTCCGGATCGCCCCAGCACGCCGCCTGCAGGGCGAACGCGGCCAGGTCCGCGATCTTGATCTCAGGGGACGGGAAGCGCGGCAGCCGTACGTCCTCGGCCTCCGCCCAGCACCGGTACACCGCCCCCGGCGCCTCCCGCCCCGCCCGGCCCGCTCGCTGGCGGGAAGCGGCCTGCGACGCCCGTACGGTCGTCAGCGCGCCCAGCCCCCGCGCATGGTCCATCCGCGGCTCGCGCGCCAGCCCCGAGTCGACGACGACCCGCACCCCCGGCACCGTCAGGCTCGACTCGGCAACCGACGTCGCCAGCACCACCCGGCGCGCGCCGGACGACCCCGCCAGCACCGCGTCCTGGACTGCCGCCGGCGCCCGCCCGTGGACCTGAAGGATCTCCGCGCCCGCGTTCCCCAGCTGCCCGGCCACCCGGGAGATCTCGCCCACCCCGGGCAGGAAGCAGAGCACGTCCCCCTCCCGCTCGGCCAGCGCCCGGCGCACCACCGACGCCACATGGGTCAGCTGAGCCGGATCCACCCGCATCCCGTGCGGCGGCCGTACCGGCCGGGCCGGCGGCGCCCACACCACCTCCACCGGATACGACACGCCCTCGGCCGCCACCACCGGAGCGTCCCCGAGCAGCCGGGCCCAGCCCGCCGCGTCCGTGGTCGCCGAGGCGGCGACGAGCCGCAGCTCCGGCCGCAGCGCGGCCCGCACGTCCAGCAGGAAGGCGGCGACCGTATCGGCGTCGAGATGCCGCTCGTGGCACTCGTCGAGCACGACCGCGTCGACACCCGCCAGCTCCTGGTCGCGCTGGAGCCGCTGCAGCAGTACGCCCGTGGTGACCACCTCCACCACCGTCCCGCGCCCCACCACGCGCTCACCGCGCACGGTGAACCCGACCCGGCCCCCGACGTCCTCACCCAGCAGCCACGCCATCCGCCGCGCCGCGGCCCGCGCCGCGATCCGCCGGGGCTCGGCGACGACCACCCTGCGTACGGGACGGTCGTCACCACCCACCAGCCCCGCCAGCACCAGCGGCACCAGCGTGGTCTTGCCCGTGCCGGGCGGCGCGCACAGCACCGCGCTGCCGTGCCCGTCGAGCGCGTCCAGCAGCGCGGGGACGGCATGGCGGACGGGCAGCCGGTCCAGAGCGTCGGTACGGATCATGCGTGTCGGTCCTCAGCCTTCAGTCCCGCTCGCAGACGAAGATCGCCGTACCCGGGATCAGGTTCCCGCGCAGTGGCGACCAGCCGCCCCACTCCTGCGTGTTCCAGGCGGGCCACTCCGGCTCGACCAGGTCCACCAGGCGGAAACCGCCCGCCACCACGTCGCGCACCCGGTCGCCCAGGGTGCGGTGGTGCTCGACGTACACCGCACGTCCCTGCCCGTCCTGCTCCACGTACGGCGTGCGGTCGAAGTAGGAGGCGGCGACGGTCAGGCCCTCGGGCCCCGGCTCGTCCGGGAACGCCCAGCGGATCGGGTGCGTGACGGAGAAGACCCAGCGCCCGCCGGGCCGCAGCACCCGCCGTACCTCGCGCATCACGTTCACCGGATCCGCGACGAAGGGCACCGCCCCGTAGGCGGAGCACGCGATGTCGAAGGACCCGTCCCGGAACGGCAGCAGGCCCGCGTCCGCCTGTACGAGCGGAATGGGCGGTACGGGCGGTACGGGCGGTACGGGCGGTACGAGGGGTGCCTCCTCCCCCTCGCCGATCCGCAGCGCGTGCTGGAGCTGTCGGTGGGAGAGGTCCAGGGCCACCGGGAGTGCGCCCTGCACGGCGAGCCAGCGCGAGCACTGGGCCGCGCCGGCGCCGATCTCAAGGATGTCGAGGCCCTTCAGGGAGCGGGCAGGGCCCAGCAGCCCGGCGTCCGCCTCGTCGAGACCCTCCGGCCCCCACACAAAGCGGTCGTCCCCCAGGAACGCGCCGTGGTCGGTCTGGTACTCATCGGCGTTGCGGTCCCACCACCCGCGGCTCGCCCGGCTGCTTTCCGCTTCTCCGGCGTCACGCCGCGTCGCCTCGGGCTCGTAAGCCGGCCCGTGAGCCGGCTCGTAAGTGGTGTCGTCCTCTTGGTTCATCGTGCCCGTCAGATTAGTCTGCGTAGGGATCGCATGAACCTGTCGCCGCCGAGCGCCGTGCGGCGCTCGTGGCCTCGCGGAACATAAGTTGTGCCGGGTATAGGGCAATTCGCCCCGGGTGTGCGCGTTCGCGCATTGACCGTGTCCGGCTGCCCCCGTATGCTACAAGTTGCGTTGCGAGCCTGCGCTCCTCAGACCTAGCAGGCTGCGCTCGCCCCTGTTGTATGTCCCCTCGGTTCTACGAGGCGCTGGTGCGTCTCCAAAGCTGTCCGGCTTCTGCAGCGGCGACAAGGGCTCCCGGCGTAGCAGTACCTACGACTTTCTGTCCGTAACCGGAGCCCTTTCCCACATGACGAGCAGCACCGAGACCACCGCCACCACTCCGCAGGTAGCGGTCAACGACATCGGTAACGAGGAAGCCTTCCTCGCCGCGATCGACGAGACGATCAAGTACTTCAACGACGGCGACATCGTCGACGGCGTCATCGTGAAGGTCGACCGGGACGAGGTCCTGCTCGACATCGGTTACAAGACCGAAGGCGTCATCCCGAGCCGCGAACTCTCGATCAAGCACGACGTCGACCCCAATGACGTCGTCAAGGTCGGCGACGAGATCGAGGCGCTTGTTCTCCAGAAGGAGGACAAGGAAGGCCGTCTGATCCTGTCCAAGAAGCGCGCTCAGTACGAGCGTGCCTGGGGCACGATCGAGAAGATCAAGGAAGAAGACGGCATCGTCACCGGTACCGTCATCGAGGTCGTCAAGGGTGGTCTCATCCTCGACATCGGCCTCCGTGGCTTCCTGCCGGCTTCTCTCGTCGAGATGCGCCGCGTCCGCGACCTCCAGCCCTACGTGGGCAAGGAGCTCGAGGCCAAGATCATCGAGCTGGACAAGAACCGCAACAACGTGGTCCTGTCCCGCCGTGCCTGGCTCGAGCAGACCCAGAGCGAGGTCCGTCAGACCTTCCTCACGACCCTGCAGAAGGGCCAGGTCCGCTCCGGCGTCGTTTCCTCGATCGTCAACTTCGGTGCGTTCGTGGACCTCGGCGGCGTCGACGGTCTCGTCCACGTCTCCGAGCTTTCCTGGAAGCACATCGACCACCCCTCCGAGGTTGTCGAGGTCGGCCAGGAAGTCACCGTCGAGGTTCTCGACGTCGACATGGACCGCGAGCGTGTCTCCCTGTCGCTCAAGGCGACGCAGGAAGACCCGTGGCAGCAGTTCGCCCGGACCCACCAGATCGGTCAGGTCGTCCCGGGTAAGGTCACCAAGCTCGTTCCGTTCGGTGCGTTCGTGCGCGTCGACGAGGGCATCGAGGGCCTGGTCCACATCTCCGAGCTGGCCGAGCGCCACGTGGAGATCCCGGAGCAGGTCGTCCAGGTCAACGACGAGATCTTCGTCAAGGTCATCGACATCGACCTCGAGCGCCGCCGCATCAGCCTCTCGCTGAAGCAGGCCAACGAGTCCTTCGGTGCCGACCCGGCGTCGGTCGAGTTCGACCCGACCCTGTACGGCATGGCCGCGTCGTACGACGACCAGGGCAACTACATCTACCCCGAGGGCTTCGACCCCGAGACCAACGACTGGCTCGAGGGCTTCGAGAAGCAGCGCGAGGAGTGGGAGCGCCAGTACGCCGAGGCGCAGGTCCGCTTCGAGCAGCACCAGGCGCAGGTCATCAAGTCCCGCGAGGCCGACGAGGCCGCCGCTGCCGAGGGCGCTGCCGCCCCGGCCGCCGGTGCCGGCGCCGGTGCGGGCATCTCGGGCGGTTCGTACTCCTCGGAGTCGGACGACAACTCCGGCGCCCTGGCGTCGGACGAGGCCCTGGCCGCGCTCCGCGAGAAGCTGGCCGGCGGCCAGAGCTGATCGCAGCTCAGCGCTTCGGCGCGGCTGAGTAGCTGAAACGGTAAGGCCCGTCCCTTCGGGGGGCGGGTCTTACCGCGTTTACCAGCGAGATGAACTGGGCGTTCCGCTCGTCGTGTTCACCCCGGATCGGGCCATGGGCGGTAGGTGCGCCCGCCGTTCACGGGCGTACGCGGGGAATGCCTCCGCCCGGCCCGGCGTTCTTCCCCATGAAACACGAGGAGGAGCGGTAATCGTGCTTGATCCACAGGGTTTGTACGCATGGGAGCCGAAGGGGCTGGCCGTCGTCGACATGGCGCTCGCCCAGGAATCGGCCGGCTTGGTCATGCTCTACCACTTCGACGGCTACATCGACGCGGGTGAGACCGGCGACCAGATCGTCGAGCGGCTGCTCGACACGCTGCCCCACCAGGTCGTGGCCCGCTTCGACGCAGACCGGCTCGTGGACTACCGCGCGCGCCGCCCGCTGCTCACCTTCCAGCGCGACCGCTGGACCTCGTACGAGCAGCCCAAGCTGGAGGTCCGCGTGGTGCAGGACGCCACCGGAGCCCCCTTCCTGGTGCTGTCCGGCCCCGAGCCCGATGTGGAGTGGGAGCGCTTCGCGGTCGCCGTACGGCAGATCGTCGAGCGCCTCGGCGTCCGGCTGTCGGTGAACTTCCACGGCATTCCGATGGGCGTCCCGCACACCCGCCCGGTCGGCATCACCCCGCACGGCAACCGCACCGACCTCATGCCGGGGCACCGCAGCCCGTTCGACGAGGCGCAGGTGCCGGGCAGCGCGGAGTCGCTGGTCGAGTTCAGGCTCGCCGAGGCCGGTCACGACGTCCTCGGCGTCGCGGCACACGTCCCGCATTACGTGGCCCGCTCCTCCTACCCCGACGCGGCGCTGGCCACCCTGGAAGCGATCACGGCGGCCACCGGGCTGGTGCTGCCGGCCGTCGCGCACGCGCTGCGCACCGAGGCACACCGGACCCAGACCGAGATCGACCGGCAGATCGGTGAGGGCGACGAGGAGCTGGTCGCGCTGGTGCAGGGGCTGGAGCACCAGTACGACGCGGTGGCGGGCGCGGCGACCCGGGGCAACATGATCGCCGAGCCGGCCGAGATCCCGTCCGCGGACGAGATCGGCCGCGAATTCGAACGCTTTCTCGCGGAGCGGGAGGGCGAGGCGTAGATCGGTCCAGGGCCCTGTCCTAAGCTTCGGGCCATGCTGAAAGTGGGCCTGACAGGTGGAATCGGTGCCGGTAAGAGCGAGGTCTCGCGGCTGCTCGTCTCGTACGGCGCCGTGCTGATCGACGCGGACAACATCGCGAGAGAGGTCGTCGAGCCCGGGACACCCGGCCTCGACGCCGTCGTCGAGGCCTTCGGGGAGTCCGTCCTCACCGCCGACGGCACCCTGGACCGGCCGAAGCTCGGCTCGATCGTCTTCGCCGACCAGGACAGGCTGCGCACGCTCAACGCGATCGTGCACCCGCTGGTCGGGGCCCGCTCGGCCGAGCTGGAAGGCGCGGCCGGGCCCGATTCCGTCGTCGTCCACGATGTACCGCTGCTCACCGAGAACGGGCTCGCGCCGCTGTACGACCTGGTCGTGGTCGTCGACGCCTCCCCGCAGACCCAGCTGGACCGGCTGACCCGGCTGCGTGGAATGGCCGAGTCCGAGGCCCGGGCGCGGATGGCCGCGCAGGCGAGCCGGGAGCAGCGGCTGGCGGTCGCGGACCTCGTCATTGACAACGACGGCCCGTTGGAAGCCCTGGAACCGCAGGTCCGCAAGGTGTGGGTGGAGCTCTCCGAGCGCGCGGCGCACCGGGCGGGCACCTGACGGGTTCATGGAATACGGCCGACTGTGCAGGCGTTGAAAGCGCGCAGCAAGGGAAGGAAGCTGACCGTGCCCGAGAGCAACCCGGAAACTCACGTCATCGACTACCGCGCCGCCGAACAGCTTCTCGCCGCCCGTGACCCGCGGGGCGCGGTCAGGCTGCTGGACTCGGTCATCGCAGCGCATCCGGAGAACACGGCGGCCCGCCTGCTGCGCGCTCGCGCGTTCTTCGCGGCGGCCCAACTGCGGCCCGCCGAGCTCGAGTTCGAGTTGGTCCTGGAGCGCGAGCCGGACAACGCGTTCGCGCACTTCGCGCTGGCCCGCACCTTCCAGCGCTCGGGACGCCCCGAGCACGCCAGGCGGCACTTCCGGCTTGCGGCGGCGCTGGATCCCAATCCGGAGTATCTCGAGGCCGCGAAGTTCGACGCGTAAAGCGTCACGGGTGGGCACGTAGAGCTCTGCGTATCAGCTGCCGCGCCCGCCCCGCCCGCCGTGGTCGGGTTCGTACGGCGGGACGTCCGGGCCGGGTTGGTAGTGCGGGCCCTGGTGCAGGTGCCGCAGGACCAGCACCAGGTCGACGGCAACCACCACCAGCAGCAGGCCACAGGCGACCGCCCAGCCCGTGCGGCCGGCCAGGGCGAACGCGGCGGTGCCGGACGCGGCCCAGATCAGGCCCCACACACTCAGCCAGAGCCGCATCCGCAGCGGACTGCGTGCGGTGCTTGGTTCATTGCCGGTACGCATGATGATCGCCTCTCCCGCTGGTGTACCCCGGAACCGGGCCGAAATCCGCGAACGGCGACGCGATCGGGCAGGCCGTTCACCGTCGCGCTCCCGTGGTGGAGCCGGGACGGACGATCATCAGTACGGTGACCGTGGCCCACAGGAGGTTGAACATTCCCGTGTGCATGGCCAGCCGGGCAGCCACCGCGATGCGCGGAGCGTGCGGGCCAGGTGCGTGGGCCTGGGGTCCCGGGTCAGAGGGACGCGGGGACGAGGCCCTCGCTGCGCCAGACCGTGCCCCGGCGTTTCGTGCGCGAAGAGCCGCTCCACCGCGTACGCGACGCGCGGCCCCAGCTCCTGTTCCAGCAGGTGGAGGCCGAGGTCCAGGCCCGAGGTGACCCCCGCGCCCGTCACCAGGTCGCCGTCGTCGACCACCCGGGCGTCCACCGCATGCACTCCGGCGGCATCCAGCGCCCCCAGCCCCAGGTAGTGGGTCGTCGCGGGCCGGCCCGCGATCAGCCCGCCACGGCAAGGAGCATTGAGCCGCCGCACACGGTGCGCGCACGGTGGCCACGGTCGTACCCGCCCGGTCGCGGGCGTCCTTCAGCAGGGCCGGCAACTCAGTCCGAAGCGAGCCAGCCAGGACGGCCGGGATCGCGTCCGCGCTGCCGTCGTCGGCGGTACGCCCCGCCGCGCCCGGCACCACGATCACGTCGGCGACCGCGGGATCGAGCCGCGCGGTGGCCCGCAGGGCCAGCGGTCCCGTGCCGCTCGGTACGGGATGCGCGCCACCACCCACCGGGTGGCCGCAGCCCTGTTCGCCGAACGCCACCCCGCGGTCGAGGGGGACGCCGATGTCCTCTACGTCGACAACGGGCAGTTCCTGACCTCGGCCGGGGCGGCGGCCGGCCTCGACCTGTGCCTGCACATGATCCGGCGCGACCACGGGTCCGCGGTCGCCGCCGATGCCGCGCGGCTTTCGGTCATGCCTCGCGAACGCGAGGGCGGGCAGGCGCAGTTCATCGTCCAGCCGCAGCCTCCCGCTCCCCACGGCTCGGTCATGGAGCCACTGCTGCGGTGGATGGAGGACAACGTCCGGCGCGAACTCACCCTCGACGACATCGCCGACCGCGCCGGGATGAGCACCCGCACCCTCAACGGGCGGTTCCGAGAACAGACCAGTACCACCCCCTGCAGTGGCTGCACCGCGCCCGGATCCGCCAGGCCCAATATCTGCTGGAGACCACCACCCACCCGGTGGACCGGATCGCGGACCGGGTGGGCTTCGGTTCGCCCACCGCGTTCCGCGACCGCTTCAGACGCCTCACCGGCACCAGCCCGCCGGCGTACGCAGGGCCTTCCAGGGCACGGATACGGCCGCCCGCCTGCCCGGAGCGTAAAGAAGTCCGGTCCAAAGCGCCCGCGAGCGATGAGTTCCGCGCAGCCGCCCGGTCTATCCCGGTGAAAGCACACACGCCGCCGCAAGGCCCTTCCGAGGAGACCGAGATGTCCGACGCAACGCCCCCCGCCGCGACCGCTACCGCAGGCACCGCTACCGCCGCCCCGAGCCGCCGCGCGCACATCGCGCTGCGCGCGCTTCAGGTTGTACTGGCCCTGTTCTTCGGGGTCGCCAGCGCCTTCCCGAAGCTCATCGGCCACTCCTCGGCAGCGGAATCCTTCGACAAGATCGGCTTCGGCGACTGGTACATGTACCTCGTCGGCGGCCTGGTGCGCAGTGCTCTGCCCTTCAGGGCGGAGGTTATGCGCATCCTTGGCCTGGAGGCGCGGAGCGCCGTGGTTCGCTGTGCCTCCGGTAACCGCACGGTCATACCGGTCGTTGCTGCTGTTCGATGTACTGGCGGATGACGGTGAGCGGTGCCCCGCCGCAGGAGCCGGCGAAGTATGAGCCGGACCAGAAGTGGCCGCCCCACAGATACCGGCGCACGTGCGCGTCGTACTCCTTGCGCAGGTAGCGCGAACTGACGCCCTTGAGAGAGTTGACCAGTTTGGAGAGCTGGACCTTGGGCGGGTAATGCACGAGCAGGTGCACGTGGTCCTCTTCGCCGTTGAACTGCTTCAGCTCGGCCTCGAAGTCGGCGCAGACCTCGCGCATGATCTCCTCGCACCTGGTCAGCATGTCGTCGGTGAGCGCCCTGCGCCGGTACTTAGTGACAAAAACCAAATGGACATGCAGGTTGTAGACGACGTGACGGCCGGTGCGTACATCGGGGTTAGGATTCCAGCGTGGTGACATGAACCAAATGCTACGCTGGCGATGTGAACAGCGAGCCCGCGTGGGAGAAACGGCAGTTCGGGCACCGCGCCCGGCTAGCGCTGACGCCTGCTCAGGTTCACCTGGTCGACGCCCAGGCGCACGCCGCCCGCACGATGTGGAACCTGCTCCACGACTGGTGGACGATGATCCCCAAGGACCGCAGGAGCCTCGCCGCGGCGGACGCGGCGATACGTCAAGCCCGCAAGGACATCGACTGGCTTGGTGTTCTGCCTGCGCAGGCCGCGCAAGCGGTGCTGAAGACGTATTTCCAGGCGTGGAAGAACTGTTGGGACGGCCGGGCGGACGAGCCGAACTTCAAGGCCCGCTTCCGCACCGGGATGTCCGTGGACATCCCGCAGGGCCGGGACCTGAACATCACCCGCGTGCACCGCCGCTGGGGCATGGTCAACATCCCCAAGATCGGGCGGATCCGCTTCCGCTGGACCAAGGATCTCCCGGTCGGCAAGCGTGCCAACACCGACAGCCGCATCACCGGGGCCCGACTGGTCAAGGACGCGCTCGGCTGGCACATCGCCTTCCGCATCCAGACCCTTGAACCCGAGCCCGAGCCGCACCCCGGACCGGAAATCGGCATCGACGTCGGCGTCACCGTGCCCCTGGCCCTCTCGGACGGGACAACATACGACCACGACGCATGGCTGACCGGGAAGGAAGCGGCCAAGCTGCTCCGCCTGGAGCAGCGGGCCGCGCACCGTACGAGCTTCCGCAGGCGCGGGGAGAAGACCTCCGGCCGACTGCGGACCACCTATGACCAGATCCAGGCGCTGCGTGCGAGAGCCAAGCGCAGGCACCTGGACTGGCAGCACCGGACCACCGCCGAGATCACCGCGAAGTACAGCGTGATTGTGGTGGAAGCATTGCAGATCACGAACATGGTCAAGTCCGCCAAGGGCACCGTGGACCAGCCGGGGAAGAACGTCGCTCAGAAGTCCGGCCTCAACCGCTCCATCAGCCAGCAGGCATGGGGCCGCACGGTCGAGCTGCTGACGTACAAGACCGCCCGCCAGGGCGGCACCCTGGTCAAGGTTCCCGCCCCCGGGACCTCCCAGCGCTGCTCGGCGTGCGGGTTCACCACGCCGGGCAGCCGGGAGTCCCAGGCCGTGTTCGTGTGCAAGAACCCGGACTGCGGCTGGTACGGCAACGCCGACCACAACGCCGCCCGGAACGTCTTGCATCTGTACCGGATGGGCCCCGCGCTCATCCCGGCTGCCGGGAGGGCAGTCGCCAGGCGCGCTCGTCGCGTCCAGCCCGCCACCGCAAGGTAGGCAGGAATCTCCCTCGTTCACGAGGGAGAGCACTTCAACCGTGGTTCGGCCAGGACATCCATCCCTTCGACGTGATCGACCCGGACGAGCTCGCCGGGAAGCCCGTCCTCATCGCCGCCACCGGCGGTACGGCGCGCCAACTCGCTGGCCCTCGAACACGCGCTGCGCCCGCTGTTCGCGTATCTGCGTACGCAGGTCGTGCCCACGGCCGTGTTCGCGGCCTCGGAGGACTTGGGTGGCGCGGGCGGCGCGGGAGACGCGCGTACGGACGGCCTGTCCGCACGCATCGCGCGTGCCGCCGGCGAACTGGCCGTCCCGCTTGGCCGGATGCCGGCGTCGGCTCCTGCGCCCGTGGAGGTAATCCCCTTCGCGGAGCAGCTGGCGGCGCTCCGCGCCTGACATGACACCGGCGGGCCCCCGTCCCCCGTCCCCCGGTCCCCCCCGGTGTCCCGGGTTCTGGGGGCCCGCCCGGCTCGTCAGTTGAGCTTGTTGACGGCTGTGGTCGTCGTCCTCTTGAACCTGTTGACCGGCGCGTCAGCGAGGTGGCCCATCTGGGACCAGTTGACGACGGTCACGGTGCTGCCGTCGCGTCCGATGCCGTAGAGGTGCACGCCCGGTTCCGAGTCGGGGACCGAGGTGTGCACGCCGTAGACATGGGCACCCTCCTCCACGCTCAACCGGCCGTAGTCCTGCCAGCTGGCTGTGCCACCGGGCGTCTCGCGCAGCCAGTCGGCCGCGCAGCCGGCAACGGCCTTCTCGACCGCCGCGGTCAGCTTGCGGGCGGCGGTGGTGGAGGAGGCCCGCACCGAGATCTGGCTCGCCCCGGTGTCGTACTCGGTACCGAAGCTGCGGTGCCAGGCGCCCTTCGACGGCAGTACGCCGTCGAGGCAGAACGGTACGAACTCGGGCAGCCCGCGGGTCACTTTGCCGGCGAACCACGGCGAGGTGGGGTGCGGCGGCAGGTCCGTGCCCTTGATGAAGCCGGGTGCGGTGGCGGCTGCGGTGGCGGTCGCGGCTGCGGGTGCTCGGGCGGGCTGGGTCTGGGCGGTGCCGGGCAGGGTGCAGGCGGCCACGGCGGCCGCTGCCACGACGGCCACCGTGAGGGTGCGCTGAAGCATGGGTGATTCCCCCGTCTTTCTGTGTGCTGTGAGGTGAACTGCTGTTGCGTGGCCAGCGTCTGAGCTGGAGAGGCGTGAAGGCAACGGAACGCGGCCGATCCGGGACGCAGGAACGGCTGTACGTACGCCCACCTGGGGGAATGACCCTGGGGTGGAACGCTGTTGCGGGACGGCGGGATCGGGGGAAATGGGGGAACGGTGGAGAGAGCGGCAGAGACCCAGGCTTTCGCCGACTGCCTGCGCGGCCTGAAGGAACGCGCGGGCCTCAGCTACGGCACGCTCGCGCGGCGCCTGCACGTCAGCACGTCGACGCTGCACCGGTACTGCAACGGCGACGCGGTGCCGGTCGAGTTCGCGACGGTGGACCGCTTCGGCCGCCAGTGCGGCGCGTCGCCGCAAGAGATGGTGGACCTGCACCGCCGCTGGCTCCTGGCGGACGCGCAGCGCATGCGAGACTCCGCGCGCGGTCCGGGACCGGGCCGGCCCGCGCCTGGGCCGGCAGGGGAGTCCGTACGTGAACCGCAACCGGCGCCTGTACGCGGGGTGGGCCTGGGGCCCGTACCGGCGGCCGTGCATGGGCCGGAACGGGAGCCCGTACGCGGGCCGGAACGGGGACCCGTACCGGAAAGGCCCACGCAGCCGGTACCGGGACCCGCAGCGGCGCAGCCACCGGGGCCGGGACCGCAGTTGGCGTCGGCGCCGGGTTCGGGCTCCGCGCCGGAGCCCGGACCGCAGGCGGCCTCGGAGTCGGGTCGGGGCCCCGGACCGCAGTTGGCGTCGGAGTCGGGTCCGCGCGAGGCACCGGAGTCGGGTTCGCGTCGCGTACCGGTGCCCGGAGCACCGTTGGCATCGGAGCCCGGTCCGCAGGGCGGGCCGGCGGCCGCTGCCCAGCATTCGTCGGAACCGGAATCGGAACCGCGGTCAGGAGGTGGGGGTATCGCGGCTGCTGGGGCGGTGCGTCCGGCGCGTCGTCGGGCGGGGCGGCGCCATGCCGCCCTCGCGGCCGCCGTCGGCGCGCTCGTCGCCGCCGCCATCGCCGTGGACCTGGCCACCGGTTCCACCGCCGACCCCACACCCCGGACCGGGCGCGACACCGGTACCGGTACCGGTACCGGTACCGGTACCGGTACCGGTACCGGTCCTGACCCCAGCGCCGGTCCGACCGCCGTCACTCGGGCGCCCGGCACCACGCCCACAACCGTACCGACTTCCAGCCCGGGCTCCACTCCGGCGCGCAGCTCCCCTCCCCCCGCCGCCACCCCCACCCCACCACCGACGGGCGGCCGCGCGCCCCTGACGTGGACCGCCCGTTCCCACGTCTGGCAGCACGGTTGCGACCACAGCTACGTCATCGACCGCGCCCCGAAGGACGTCCCGGCGCCACCGGTCGAACAGGACGCCCACGCCTGGGCGGCGGCCCAGCGCGCCGTGCACGGCGGGCAGACAGTCGTCGAGATCACCGTGCAGGGCGACGCGGCCGAACCTGCCGTCCTCCAGGCCCTGCAGGTACGGGTTGCCGGCCGCCGCACACCACTGCCCTGGAACGTCTACACGATGTCCCAGGGCTGCGGCGGCATCCTCACCCCTGCCTCATTCGCCGTGAAACTGGACGTCCCGCGCCCCCTCGCCCGCCCCGTGGCCGGCTTCGACGGCGAGAAGGCACTGCCGGCCGTGACCTTCCCGTTCCGGGTGTCGTCAACGGACCCCGTCGTCCTACGCGTGGAGGCCACCACGTCCGGTTGCGACTGCGACTGGTACCTCGAACTCGCCTGGACCCGGTCCGGCCGGTCCGGCACGACGCGGATCGACGACGGCGGCAGGCCGTTCCGTACGAGCGCGGCCAAGGGCCGTCCGGAGTACGGCTACACGCGGGAGCACGGTGGCTGGGCGACCGACCGGTGACGGTACCGATCACGACCCGTGGCGACGGCTCGCGTATCCTCCCCGGGCAGCCACGGCCTCGTGGCTGGTCAACGGGGTCCCCGGGGAGGGGAACCCATGTTCCCGGGGGTCCCTCATCATGATCTGCACGGGCTGTGGCATGTCCAAAGCAACCACAGGGGAAGGGCTCTGCGACGGCTGTGTCATCGCGGCGGCAGCCTCCGCGCCGCCGCCTCCGGCGGTGTCCGCGCATCCGGCGCGGCTGCGCTCGCCCGTGGGGCTCTCGTACGCGGTCCTGGCGCTGCTCGGACTTGTCGTCGCAGCCGACCTGTTCGCGATGTTTGCCGCGGTGTCCATGCACGGCGCGATGGGCGACGCGCAGCAGACTCAGGGCAGCGTTGACCGGGCCAACGACCTGTCCTTCATGGCAGCGAACCTCCAGCGCTGGGCACTGCTCGCGACGGCGACCCTCTTCATCATCTGGTTCCACCGCGTCCGCGCGAACGCCGACGTCTTCGCTCCGGACGGCCACACCCGCGGCCGTGGCTGGGCGATCGGCGCATGGTTCATTCCGATCGCCAACCTCTGGATACCGCGCGGAATCGCCGTCGGCATCTGGCGGGCGA
Organism: Streptomyces sp. A3M-1-3; assembly: GCF_024213665.1. Classification (GTDB taxonomy): domain Bacteria; phylum Actinomycetota; class Actinomycetes; order Streptomycetales; family Streptomycetaceae; genus Streptomyces. The sequence goes on along the minus strand of NZ_JANAVP010000022.1, from coordinate 73,493 downwards.
GCGCCCCGGAGGGGCCGCACCTCGCACTGAGCAAGGTCTCGCACGCTGTCGTCAACGCGTGGTGGACGATATGGGTCGTCGCCATACTGACGGGCCGCTTGGCTACCACGAGATACAACAAGGCCGTTGAGCCTGAGCAGGTGCGCGACGCCGCGGAGTTGCTGATCGCCGCGAACCTCGCTGACATCGCGGCCGCGGCTCTGGCCATGCTGTTCGTACGGACGCTGACCTCGATGCAGCGCATCAAGGCCCAGCGCGGCTAGGCGGCTGCGACGGCGCTTGCGGTCTGACCCGGAGCCGGGGGTACCTCGTCGCCGTCGCGACCGCCGCGGAACGGCTCGGATTCGACAGCGTGTCCGCCGGCGAGCGGTTGCTGCTGCCCGCCGGACCGCACTGGCGCAACTAGGCCGGGCTGCCGGAGTCGTACGTCTGGGACACCCCTGGAGATGCTGACCTGGGCGGCGGCGCACACCCGTCGCATCCGCGTGAGTTCCGGCGCCGTGAACGCGCTGTTCCAGCCGCCGATCGTGCTCGCCCCACGGTTGGCCACCCTCGACCGGCCCTCCGGCGGCCGACTCGACGTGGACTGGGGCAGGGCCGGCTGCCGGAGGAGTTCACCGCGACCGGTGCGCCGCTGAGCCGTCGCGGGGCCGGCTTCGAGGAGCATCTGGCGGCATGCGGGCGTGCTGGGGACCGGACCCCGGTCCAGCTCGACGGCCCGTACTTCCGGATCCCGCTGTCCACGGTCGGCCCGAAGCCGGTGAACGGCAGCCTGCCGGTGGTCATCGGGGCGGTGGCCCGCCCGGCGGTGGAGCGTGCCGCGCGGATCGGCGACGGGTTCGTCACCGGCGTACGGGACTGGGACACCAGCCGCACCGAGATCGGCTGGTACCGGGCGGCAGGCGGCACGGGCCAGGTCGTCCTCCGGGTGATGCCGCCCGTAGAGGACACCCCGGACCTGGCCGAAGACTTCGCCCGGATCGTGCTGGAAGACCTGAAACGGGCCGCTGATCTCGGGGCCGACGAGATCCACTGGGAACCCGGGCTCACCGGAATCGCCCCCGACCGCCAGATCGAGGCCCTCGAAGCGCCGGCCGCGAAGCTCGCGTAACGGGGGCTGTCAGACCCCGCTCGTAGACTCGGCCAGGTCAGGGAATCCATGGGCACGAGCGGGGGGAGGGACGGTGGCGCACTGGATGCACCCGTCGTCGGCCGAGGGCGCGGCCGACGCGCTTGCGCGCTACGCCGCGGTGTTCCTCCCGGCCGCGCTGCCGCGCGAGGCCCGGATCGCCTTCTGGTCCCCAACAGGAACCCCCCTCCCACCACGGCCGGAGACCACGTCGCCGCACCCGGCCGACCGAGCCGAAGTCGCGGACACCCAGCTCGCGGACCCCGCACCCCCGGCCGACCGGGCCCCGGACCTCACGGACGCCCCACCCCCGCTCGCGGACCCTGCGCGTGCCAAGACGGCGGTATCCGGCGGCGCACCGGGGGCTGGTGCCGAGCCGGCGGGTGGTGCGCACATGGTGCCCGGCGGCGCACCGGGCGTCGGTGCCGGGCCGGCAGGAGCCCTGGCCGCGATGCCCGGCGGCGCTATGGGTGCTGGTGCCGGGTGGGCAGGAGGGGCGTCGGCAGCCCTTGACGCACCCGGTGCTTGGGCCGGTCCGGTAGGAGCCCTGGCCGCGGGGCCCGGTGGCCAGGGCGGCCCGGCGCCGGCGTCGGCGTCCGCCGCGGATGGGGGTGGGCGGATCATTGTCGTGCGGCGCGACGGCAGCAGTGGTGGTGTGCGCAGCCAGCCCGTTTCCGCCGTCCTGCTGCCCCTTGCCGACGCGCTGTCCGTGCTCGCCCGTGCCCGGCACGATCCCGCCGCTCACCCGGCCGCCCGCTGCTGGGGTGCGGCCGCGCTGCACGCCCTTCACCTGGTGGCTCGGGGCCGGCTCCTGCCAGGCCTGACCGCCGATGACCACGACGCGTGGCGGGCCGGTCCCCTGGACGCGGACGACGTGGCGCACCTGCGGTCCATCGCAGCGGCCATGCCGTACGAGGCATACGCCATCCCCCTGCCGGGCCCCCCGGGCCGCGGGCCCCTCCAGCTGCCCGAGCCCGAGGCGCTGGTACGGGCCTTCCTCGACGCGGTCGCCGACACCCTGCCGCGTACGCCGGCCGCCGGCCACGCGTACGGCGCACCCTTCGCGGCGCGCGAGCCACAGCGGCTGCCCGAGCAGCGGGAGTGGGCGGCCGAAGTCGCCGCGGGGATGGATACCGGGGTCGGGATCTCGCTGCGGCTCGACCTCTCCGCATACGACCTCTTCGACACCTCGGGCGACGGGGACCGCCACGGCGACGGCGACCGCCACGGCGACGGCGGCGAACGACGAGCGGGCGCGGCCGTCGTCCAGGTGCACAGCCTGGCCGACCCGACGCTCGTCATCGACGCGGCGCGGCTGTGGGACGGAGAGGGCAGCGACCGCTTCGGGCCGCGTGCCCGCATCGAGGCGGTACTCGCGCTGCGCCGCGCGGCGCGCCTCTGGCCGCCCCTCGGCCGGCTGCTGGAGCAACCCACGCCCGACGTACTGCCGCTCGACGAGGACGAGTTGGCCGATCTGCTAGGAATCGCCGCGACCCGGCTCGCCGCCGCCGGGATCGCCGTGCACTGGCCGAGGGAGCTGGCGCGTACGCTCACCGCCACCGCCGTCGTACGGCCCGCGCCGGGCTCGGCGACAGACGGCACGCCGTTCTTCGACGCGGAGGAACTCTTCGCGTTCCAGTGGCAGTTGGCCCTCGGCGATGACCGGCTCAGCGAAGCCGAGATGGACGCCCTCGCCGAGGCGCACCGCCCGATCGTGCGGCTGCGGGACAAGTGGGTGGTGGTCGACCCCGCGCTCGTACGCAAAGCGCGCAAGCGGGAGTTGGGCCTTCTGGACCCGGTGGACGCACTGGCGGTCGCCCTCACCGGCACGGCGGAGATCGACGGTGCGACGGTCGAGGCCATCCCCACCGGCACCCTGGCGACCCTGCGCACCCGGCTCACCACGGACACCGCCCCGCTGCCACCGCCGCCCGGGCTGAACGCCACCCTGCGCGACTACCAGCTGCGCGGCCTCGGCTGGCTGGACCTGATGACCTCGCTCGGCCTCGGTGGCTGCCTCGCGGACGACATGGGCCTCGGCAAAACGATCACGGTCATCGCCCTCCACCTGCACCGGGCCCGCAGCGAACCCACCCTGGTCGTCTGCCCGGCATCGCTGCTCGGCAACTGGCAGCGCGAGATCACCCGCTTCGCGCCCGGCGTCCCCGTGCGCCGCTTCCACGGCGCCGGCCGCACCCTGTCCGGTCTCGCCGGCGGCTTCGTCCTCACCACGTACGCAACGATGCGCGCGAGCGCCGGTCATCTGGCCACCCACGCCTGGGGCATGGTCGTTGCCGACGAAGCGCAGCACGTGAAGAACCCGCACTCCTCGACGGCGAAGGCGCTGCGGACGATTCCCACATCCGCCCGGGTCGCGCTCACCGGCACCCCGGTCGAGAACAACCTCTCCGAGCTGTGGGCGCTCCTCGACTGGACCACGCCCGGACTGCTCGGCCCGCTCAAGTCGTTCCGCGCCCGCCACGCCCGCGCGGTCGAAGGCGGCGAGGACGAAGAAGCGGTCGAACGACTCGCCCGCCTCGTCCGCCCCTTCCTTCTGCGCCGCAAGAAGTCCGACCCGGGCATCGCCCCCGAACTGCCGCCCAAGACGGAGACCGACCACCCCGTCCCGCTCACCAGGGAACAGGCGTCCCTGTACCAGGCCGCCGTACACGAGACGATGGCCGCCATCGAGGCGAGCGAAGGCATCGCGCGGCGCGGCTTGATCATGAAGCTGCTGTCCTCGCTCAAGCAGATCTGCAACCACCCGGCGCAGTTCTTGAAAGAGCACAGCCTGAAAGAACACGGCTTGAGAGAGCACGGACCACAGGCGACCCCCGTCCGCCTCGGCAACCGCTCCGGAAAGCTGACGCTCCTCGACGAACTCCTCGACACGATCCTCTCCGAGGACGACTCGGTCCTGGTCTTCACCCAGTACGTGACCATGGCCCGGCTCCTCTCCGAGCACCTCACCGCACGCGGCGTCCCCTCCCAACTCCTCCACGGGGGAACGCCGGTGGCCCAGCGCGAGGAGATGGTGGACCGCTTCCAGTCCGGTGAGGTCCCTGTCTTCCTGCTCTCCCTCAAGGCGGCGGGCACCGGTCTGAACCTCACTCGGGCATCCCATGTCATCCATTACGACCGCTGGTGGAACCCGGCCGTGGAGGAGCAGGCCACCGACCGTGCCTACCGCATCGGCCAGACCCAGCCGGTCCAGGTCCACCGGCTGATCGCGGAAGGCACGGTCGAGGACCGGATCGCCGAAATGCTGGCGTCCAAGCGCGCGTTGGCCGACGCGATCCTGGGTGGCGGAGAGGCGGCCTTGACCGAGCTGTCCGACGCTCAGCTCGCCGACCTGGTGGCCTTGCGGAGGCCGTCATGAGCAGCCTGCGCAGCATGAGCAACTCGAGCAACATGAGCGCCCGCCCCGACGACCGCCGCCGCACCTTCGACGCGGTCCCGCAGGGGAGCGCGGAGACCTGGTGGGGCCATGCCTGGGTGCGGGCCCTGGAGGAACTCTCCCTGGACGAGGGCCGACTGGCCCGGGGCCGCACGTACGCCCGCGAGGGGTACGTCGACACGATCAGCGTGACGCCGGGCCGGATCGTCGCGTACGTGCGGGGCAGCCGCGCCCGCCCGTACCGTACGGAAATCCGCCTCCGTACTCTCACGGACAGCGACTGGGACAGCTTCCTGGATACCGCGGCCGCGCATCCGGCGCATCTCGCGGCGCTCCTGGACAAGGACATGCCGCACTCCTTGGCCGACTCCTCCGCGGAGGCCGACGTCGTTCTGCTGCCCACCGCCGGGGATCTGGCCCCCACCTGCACGTGTCCGGACCGCGGTTGGCCCTGCAAACACGCGGCGGCGCTCTGCTACCGGACGGCACGCCTCCTGGACCAGGACCCCTTCGTCCTCCTGCTCATGCGCGGCCGGGGCGAACGTGAACTCCTCGACGCCCTGGCCCGCCGCAACGCGGCCCACGCCGCCCGCGAGCGCACCACCGCCCCGGCCACCCCAGGGATCGCGGCCCGTGAGGCCGTCGCACGCGGTCCGCTCCCGCCGCTGCCACCGCCGCTCCCCACCCCCGCACACCCGGCGCACCCCCCGTCCTACCCCGCGGTCCCCGGCGCCCCGGACCCCCTCGCCCTGGACCAGCTCGCCACGGACGCGGCGGCCCGCGCCCACACGATCCTCGCCACCTCACACGACCCGATCGCGGACCTCACCCCCTGGCAGGACGCCGTCCGCCTGGCCGCCGCCCAGCCCGGCTCCGGCTTGGCCGCCCCGACCCGCGCCCTCTACCGGGACCTCGCCGCCGCCACCGGCCGCACCCCGACCGACCTGGCCCGCGCGGTGGCCGCCTGGCGCCAGGGCGGCCCTGACGCCCTCCAGGTCCTGGAAACGCCGTGGGATCCCCCGGCGGGCCCCTTCGACCGAGCCCGGCCGGTCCTGGCAGCGGCAGGCCTCCCGAGTCTCCGCCCCTGGCGCAACCACCTGACGATCCCGGGCGGGTCCCTCCAACTCCGTCTGGGCCAGGACGGCTACTGGTACGCATACGAATCGGACCCGGGCCGCGACGACTGGTGGCCCAGGGGCACACCGTCGACCAACCCGGTGGAGGCGGCGGCCCGCCGCGTGACGTGATCATCAACCGTCCCGAAGCCTGCGTCTTCGTCGAAGCGATCCCGTTCCTGACCTACCAGCTCGGCTCCGACCACCAGGGCCTGGCCTTCCACGTCAACGGCGCCCGGTACCACCCCAACAGCACCTATCCCACTCTCGTTCCCGACGGACAGCCGCAACCGTGCGACAGGCGGATACCAGGCAAGTACGTACCGGGAAGCGCTGCCGCACCCGGCCTCCACCGCATCACGGAGCAGCTGGGCCCTGACGGTGACGGCGCGCAGCGGGTCGCCGTCACGATCGAGGCTGCCACGGGGTTGTGGCTCACCGATGGCATGCTCTCCGGCCCATGGACGGGTGAGCTTTCCGGAGGGCTGTGACGTCGGTCGCCGAGGTCGGGTCCGGCATCGCGTCCCTCACCCCTGAACGTAAGCCGCCGTCTTCCCGGGCCTCAGCCAACTCCCCTACTGTGCACCCACGTTGACCGGATTGACCGGTGAGAGTGGGGGAGTATGAGCACACTGGTGCGTACGGTAGCGACGGCTGCCGCGGCGGGGGCGCTCGCGTTCGCGGGGGCGCCGGCGCATGCCGGCCCGACGGGCGCGGACCCTGTCCAGTCGCCGTACTCGGCGACCACCGGCGTCGGCGTCCACAACGCGTACGAGAAGGCCAAGTACCCGTACTTCGCCGACGCGCTGGACTCCGGCGCCGCCATGCTCGAACTCGACGTGTGGACCAACGTCTTCGGCAGCTCCTGGCGGGTCTCGCACAGCAACCCGCTCGGCAACGACAACAACTGCGCACCAAGCCCCGCAACCAGAACCTCGCCGGCTGCCTCGCGGACATCAGAGCCTGGCACGACGCGCACCCCGGCCACCGGCCCATCCTGCTGAAGATCGAGATGAAGGACGGCTTCCGGGGACGGAACGGCCGCGGGCCTGCCGCCTTCGACGCCCTGCTCGGCAGCAAGCTCGGCGATGCGCTGTACCGGCCGGCCGATCTGGCCGGCGGCCGCGCGACGCTCGACGAGGCCGTACGGGCGGACGGCTGGCCCGCGCGGTCCGCCCTGGCCGGCCGGTTCATCGTCGAGCTGATCCCGGGCACGGTCGAGGAGGGCAACCCCGCCGACACCCTGTGGACCGACCGCGAGTACGCCACCCACCTGCGGGACCTGGCCGCGGCCGGGCGGCTGCGTGACGCGGCCGCGTTCCCCGCCGTACACAAGGCCGAGGCCGGAGACCCGCGCGCGCGATACGCGGACGCGAGCATCCGGCCCTGGTTCGTCGTCTTCGACGGCGACGCATCCGCCTGTGCGGGTGGCGGCATCGACACCGGCTGGTACAACGCCCGGCACTACCTTGTCGTCATGACGGACGCGCACAACGTCCCGCCCGCCACCGACGGCACCAACCCGACCGAGGCACAGGCGCGCGAACGCCTCGCCCTGCTGGCGGGGCGCCACGCTAGTGTCGTGTCGGCGGACTGGTACCCACTGCCCGCCGTACTGTCGACGGTCGTGCCGCGCGGCGCGGGCGCCTAGAAGCCGGGCGCGCCTAGAAGTCGGCGCGCGTCGGCTCGTCCAGCCGGGCCACCGACTCCTGCGCGTAGGCGCGCTCGTAGGCGTCGCGGATCCGCTCGATCTGACGGTCGTGCGCGCGGGCCTCGGTGACTGGGTAGAGCAGCATCAGTTCGTACGAACGCTCCCGCTCGATGGTGCCGCCTGCGTCCCGCCACTGTCCCCGGCCGTCCTGCACGGTGAGTCCCGACGGAAAGCTCGGCGTGACATGGCGGTCGATGAAGGCCATGAACTGCCGGTCGGTCACGTCCGGGCCGCCGTCGGGACGCTCGGTACCGAAGAACAGCCGCGTCTCGACGTACGCCTGGCCGCGCGCCGCCGCCGCTTCGGCGGAGGACGTCACGGCGGAGGGCTGCGGCTGCGCGCGTTCGGTGTCCAGCGTCGCGTACGCGGCGGGGGCGCCGGCCGCGAGGACGGCCGCGGCTGCTCCGGCCAGGGCGAGACGGGTGCGCTTCGTCAGGATCGGCACGCGAGGGGAACCTTTCGTCCGCGGGCTCACAGCTGCCCGGCCCAGTGCTCCAGAGCCATGAAGTCCGCTTCTCGCAGACCGCGCCTCGGGTGGATGCGGAGCAGGAGGGCCGGGGCGTCGTGGTGGGCGGTCACATGGGTCGTGTCGAGGTCGGTGATCATGTCGTCGACCCAGGCGAAGGGGCGGCCGGCGGCCCATTCGAGGAGCGGCCGGGTCTTCCAGTACAGCCCGTCGGGGTCACGCGCGAAGAGCTCGGGCCATTCGATCACCGGCAGGTCGCCGGTCAGTCCGATCACGGGCCCGATCATGTCGTTGGCCTGGTGCATCCAGGTGGTCGCCCAGGCCAGTTCGTACGGAAGGGCCGTCAGCCGCGCGCCGTGCCCGGGATGCAGCCGGACGCGCAGCCCGCGACGGTGGCGGCGGGAGCCCGGGGTCTGGCGGGCCAGCCAGTTGGCCGGGTGGAGGCGGTGTGTCGTGTAGCCGCGCATGCCGGGGAGGTACGCGGCGTACGGGTTGAGGGGGCCGTCTACGTCGAGGAGGAGCAGCGGGCGATCCGTCATGGCAAGGAGTTACCCGGGAGGGACCGGCTTCCATTCACGGGAGAGTAGTTCGATAAAACGCCCACTCGATGGAGTGAAAGGCGTATGAGCCATAACCCGAATGGCTCCATCGCGTTATTTCCGGTGCGGGTGAGTGCCCGTGAAATCCTCCGGAAAGCAGGGAACTGATGAGGCAGGTAAGCCGAAATGGCCTGGTAGCCGCGATGATCACGGGAACTGCGCTCGCCGGCGCGGGCTACGCGCACGCCGACTCGGACGCGGACGGCAGTGCGGTCGGCTCGCCCGGGGTGCTCTCGGGCAACACGGTGCAGGTCCCCGTGCACATCCCGGTGAACGTGTGCGGCAACACCGTGAACGTGGTCGGACTGCTGAACCCGGCGGTAGGCAACAACTGCAGCAACTCCTCGCACGGCAACAAGCAGGGCAAGCACGGGAATCATGGCAAGCACGGCGAGCACGGCGAGCACGGCGGGGCCACCGCGGAAGGGCGCGGAAAGGATTCGCCTGGTGTGCTGTCGGGCAACGGCGTTCAGATCCCCGTTGATGTGCCGGTGAACGTCACCGGCAACTCGGTCAACGTCGTCGGCATCGGCAACGCCGCCGTCGGCAACTCCTCCTCGAACACGCCGGGTCCGCGTCCCGAGCGCCCGAAGCCGGTCACGCCGCCGAAGGAGGAGCCGGTGCGCCACACCCCGCCGAAGGACACCGAGCTGGCGAACACCGGTACGGACGGTCTGGGCGTCGCCGTGCCGACGAGCGCGGCCCTGCTGCTCGGTGGCGCCATGCTCTACCGCAGGTCACGCGCCGCCGCCCGGCGCTGACCCGGCTCTCTCAGCCCGGTCCGCGCCAGGCCGCGAGTACCGCCTCGATCGTGGCCGCGACGCGGGCACGAGCCTCGTACCGAGGTACCCCCGCCATCAGCAGCGCGTCGTACGCCGTGTCGTCGTGGCGTACGGACGCACGTACCGCGGCCGTGACCGCGCCCTCGTCCAGGGCGCGGCCCGCCGCGCTGCGGCCCACCCGGCCGCTGCCGCGGACCGAGGCGTGCGAGGCGACGGCATGGGCTCGCTCCGGCGGGCAGCCGGGGAAGAGCCGGCGAATCTCCGCGGTGAACGCCGCGGTGAAGCGCACGTCCTCGGCCGCGCGGCGTACGGCATCACGCGCACGACGACGAGCCCGGGCCTCGGAGTCCGCGAGGCAGTCGGCCTCGGCGCGGGCGAGCGCCACCTCCTCGACGAGTACGCCCTGACGCTCGTACCGCCCACGGCGCTTGCTGAAGCGCACCACGACAGCCGACAGTGAACTGCCCTCGCGTGCCCGGCGGGTGAGGGCGGTGTCACCGCGCGGCAGATAGACCAGATGCCCCAGGTCCGCGCAGTCCAGGCAGCGCGGCGCGCCGTCATCGAGGACCAGACGGTCGAGCGGGACCTGCCGGCACTCCGCGCACTGGCTCCGCTTGACCGGCTCGAAGACCACAAGGTCCTTCGGCGGAAGGGAGGTTGCCATGCCTGCTTCATACCGACGAGCCGTGCGCGGCAACCGTGACAGCTCCCCTGATCACATATCCGGCCAAGTCGCATCAAGGACCTGACGGCAGCGCATCACGGCCTGCAGAAGCCGGCGCTGCTGGCGGGCATCTCCCGTGCGTACCAGCCGAAGGACGAGGAGGGCGAGCAGTTGCCGCCCGAGTCCACTCGCGTACAGGTCAAGGCGGAGGACGCGCTGCGGGACACCGCGGCGACGCTGACGAGGCTGTTCGATGTGACCGCCACCAAGGACTGGGCCAACTGCGGCGCGCATCCGGTGGCCCTGCCCGCGCAGCTTTCCCTTCGGATGCGCGGTAGTTCAAAGGCAGAACACGACGACATGATGACCGACCCGTGCCCTTAAGAGTGCCGGCGTGCGCAATTGGGCGGCATCACAGGGCTCGGGGGCAGGCTTCGCCCCCGGGCCCGCTCCTTTCCGGCCGGCGTTCCTGAGTCCCGGTAGCGTATGGGCGTTTCGGCCGACCTGGGAGGGGTTCACATGCGCGGTGACAAGCAGCAGGGGTGGATACGCAAGGCCATGGTGGTGGGCGGGTGCATGGCGGCGCTGGGGCTGGTGCCCTCGGCGGCGCTCGCCACGCCCGGCACGGGAGTCTCCGGCACGGTGCTGGCGAAGGGCACCTCGGAAGGGACCCTGAAGGTCAAGACCAAGGGACCCACCGACGTCGTGGTACGGGAGATCACCGTGCAGCCGGGCGGCTCCACCGGCTGGCACTACCACCCGGGCCAGCTCATCGCCGTCGTCAAGTCCGGGACGCTGACGCGCACGCTGGACGACTGCTCGGTGGAGGCCACGCCGGCAGGCTCGTCGTTCATCGAGCCCGCCGGACACCGGCACGTCCATATCGGGCGCAATCTCGGCACCGAACCGGTCGTGCTGTACGTGACCTACATGCTGCCGGCGGGCAGCCCGCTGTCCGTGGACGCCGACGCCCCGATGTGCGCTCAGGAGTAGTCCAGCAGCTCGTCCGGCAGGGCCAGATGGCGGCGCATCGCCACGCGGCCCTGGTCGGTCAGCGTGATGACGCGGGAGGCTTCCCGGCGTACCAGCCAGGACTCGTCCAGTGCATGACGGAACAGCGCCGCGCCCACGGCGCCCGCGAGGTGGGGGCGGCGCTCCGTCCAGTCCAGACAGGTGCGTAGGTGCGGACGGCGGGACGCGGCCGGGCGATCGTCCGCGATCCCCAGGTCGTGCAGCCACTCGGCGCCCGCCGCGGTCAGCGCCGGGCCGTACTCCCAGGCCAGCAGGGAGCGTTCGGTCATGGCTTCGGTGATCGCGACACCGAGAGCGCCTGCCAGATGGTCGTAGCAGGTACGCGCATGGGCCAGGGCACGGCGGCGGTTGGCGTCGGCCGGCGAACGGACCGGGGCGGGGTGACGCGGCGCGTAGGCCGCGAGCCCCTCGATCATCTCGGCGGTGTCGGGGCCTGCCAGCCGTACGTAGCGGTGGCGGCCTTGGCGCTCCTCGGCGAGGAGGCCGCCCGCGACGAGCTGGTGCAGATGCCCGGTGGCGGTGGAGGGCGCGACTCCGGCGTGGCGAGCCAGTTCCGTCGCCGTCCAGGCGCGGCCGTCGAGCAGCGCCAGGCAGAACGCGGCGCGCGTACGGTCGGCCAGCAGGCCCGCCAGGGCGGCGAGATCCGGGCTGTCGGCGTAGGTGTCGGGGCTGGTCACGGGTTCATTCTCGCCGTGCGTCACTTCGGCCGGGACCGAAGGGTCCGGCGGCTAGCGTGCGGATCATGGAAAGCGCGATACATACCGTTGTCCGGCCGAGCATTCTCTATTTCGGTACCCCCGTGGCGTTGCTGAGTACGGAGAACGAGGACGGCTCCTTCAACCTGGCTCCCGTCTCCTCGGCCTGGGCGCTCGGGCAGAGCGTGGTACTCGGGCTGGGCAGCGAGGGGCAGACGGGCAGTAACCTGGCCGCGCGGCCCGAACTCGTGATCAGCCTTCCCTCGCCCGAGCTGTGGGAACACGTGGAACGGCTGGCACCACTCACCGGGGCCGATCCGGTCCCGGAGAGCAAGCGCCCCGTCTACCGGTACGAGCCCGACAAGTTCGCCGCCGCCGGGCTCCGGCGGCAGGAGTCCGAGGTGGTGCGGCCACCGCGGGTCGCCGAATGCCCGCTGCAGCTGGAGGCCAGGGTCAGGGCGATCACGCCCGGTGCGGGCGGGCCGTTCCTGAGCGTCGAATGCGAGGTCGTGCGCGTGCACGCGCACGACCGCATCGTCGTGCCGGGAACCCAGCACATCGACCCCTCGGCGTGGAGCCGCTCGTCTACAACTTCCGCCATTACCACGGCCTCGGGCCCGAGCTCGGTCACGGCTTACGCTCTCGGACCAGCCGGCGTATCTCCCCGCGCACCCGGTAGAACCCGGCCGACGCCGGGTGCAGGGCGTCGACGACGTACCGAGCGCCGACCTGGCGTATCCCGCGCGGGAACTGGACGTTCCACGACGGCTCGAAGCCGTCCGAGACGACGTGCACCCGCACCCGGCCGCCGTCCTGGACGCACTCCACCACGACGCCACCGGCCGGCGGAGCAGACACCGTCGCCACCGCTGTCGGCGACGCCGCCGGCGTGTCCGTGGCAGCGCGGCGGCCGACTTGACGTCCACGGCGACCGGGACCGTGCCCTGCTGGGCGGCGGCTATCGCGGCAGCGCTCGCATCCACGCACACCAGCGAGCCGTCCGTGGTGACCATGTAGAGCTTGTCGTCCAGATACTGCATGGAGAGAGCCGAGCCGCCGCCCGTCCCCAGCTTCCACAGCCGCGTGCCGTCCGCGTCGAAGCAGTAGACCGAGGACGCCGAGTCACCGGCGAAGACATGGCGGCCCCCCGACGCCGTGGCGCACGAGTACACCGCGGTGTCGCAGCGGTACGTCGCCTCCACCACGCCCGTGTCCTTCGACAGCCGCTGCACGACATGACGGGCCGTGCCGGCGTACACCGACTCGTGGATGTCGACGTCCGCCGCGATGTCGTACGCCCCGAACGGCAGCTTCGACGACAGGTCGTACACCGTGCCGTCGTCGCACCCCGCATAGATCCAGAAGCCGTCCGCGACCAGGCACTTGACGCCGTCCGGCAGCGAGTAGCGGGCGAGCACCTCGCCGCCGTGACTGACGGGCCGCCACTGACAATCAAGCGCCGCGGCGGCCGCGGCCCGAATGGCCCAACACCGCTGCGGCCCGTCCCTCCCGGGCTCGGAGAGTGGATGCGTACGCCCAGCCCGTACACCGGGAGACACGCATGGCAGCCATCAACCGACGCGACCTCGGCCTGCTCACGCTGCGGGTCGGCACCGGCGCCGTGCTCGCCGCTCACGGGGCGCAGAAGTTGCTGGGCTGGTTCGGGGGCGGCGGCATCGCGGGCACCGCAGCGGCAATGGAGTCCATGGGCTTCACGCCGGGCAGGCAGAGCGCGATCGCGGCGGGCCTCGGCGAGGCGGGCGGCGGGGCGCTGCTGGCCCTGGGTTTCGCCACCCCGCCGGCACCCGCACAAGGTCACCGGCCCGCGGTCAGCCCCAGGATGAAGAGCGCCGCGGCGGCGAAGGAAGCGACGGTCCGCACATGGTTGCCCGCCGTCCACACGCGCACGTAGCGCTCCCAGTACGCCGCGCTCTGCTCCGCCGCCGGATCCATGCCCGCCAGCGCGTTGTTGCGGGGAATGTGGAACACGATCGTCAGTACCAGCGAGCCGAAGAAGTACACGACTCCGCCGGCCAGCGCCCAGCCGGCACCCGGCTCGTCCCACCGAGTCAGCGCCACGACCGACGTCGCGACCGACAGGAGGGCCGCACCGAGGAATGCCAGCACGAACCACGGGATCACCGCGATGTTGATCGACTGCATCGCGGCGATGCCCTGCCGGGCGGGCAGTGCGGCCAACGCGCGCATCACAGCCGTCGAGAAGGCGTAGAACGTCCCGGCGACCACGCCCGTGCCGAGGGCCGAGAACAGGGTCAGGGTGAAGAGCAGTCCGGTATCCATGTGATCAGTGAACCCCGGACCCGGCTCCGAGAGGATGGCTGAGGCGCTCAACTCCGTGTGCGTGCGTCTCGGGCCGCACCGCGCGGGGGGTGACCTCCACGGCGCCATGGGGCGATCATGGGCGCGTGCAGCTGGAAGCGATCACGTGGGAGCGCCTGGCCGAGGCGCTGGCCGCGCATGTGGACGGGCTGAAGGACGGCCCGGAAGACGGCCTGAAGGACGGCCTGAACGACGGCCTGACGGACAGCCCGTGGCTGCGGGTGGCGGTCGACGGCGCCCCGGCCGCCGGCACCGGACCGCCGGCCGAGATGCTCGCGGAGGCGCTGCGGCTGCGCGGTCGTTCCGTACTCGTCATCGGCACCGGCGGGTTCCTGCGGCCCGCATCGCTGCGCTTCGAGTACGGGCGCGAGGACCCCGACACGTACTACAGCGGCTGGTACGACACGGGCGCGCTGTGGCGCGAGGTCTTCGGTCCGCTGGCCGCCGGCGGCAGCGGGCGGGTGCTCCCCGACCTGTGGGACCCGGTGACGGACCGCGCGACCCGCACGCCCTACGCCCACCTTCCGCTCGGCGGAGTGCTGGTGCTGCACGGACCCCTGCTGCTGGGACACTGGTTCCCGTTCGATCTGACCGTGCACGTACGGCTCTCGCCCGGCGCTCTCGCCCGGCGCACGGAAGAGGGCGCGCGCTGGACGCTGCCCGCCTTCGCCCGGTACGAGACGGAAGCGGACCCGGGAGAGGCCGCGGATGTGCTAGTAGGGGCGGACGACCCGCGCCACCCGGCATGGAGCGGAATCCGCTAGGCCCTACTGGGCCCCACGGGTCCGCGATCCCGGGCGGCCGCCCATCCGCGTCACCGCTTCCGCGCCCGCCCGGCAGCCCGCCTCCGCGGCCGCCACCGGACCACCGCCCGCAAGGAGAGCGGCGAGGAACGCCCCGGTGAACGCGTCCCCCGCGCCCGTCGAGTCCACCGCCTGCGCCGCAGCGGGCGAAATCCTGGCGGTCACCGCACCCGACTCGGCCACCAGCGCGCCCCGAGCGCCTTGGGTGGTGACAACCAGCGGGACGTGGCGGCTCAGTTTCGCGGCTGCTTCGGCCGGATCGGGCAGTCCGGTGAGCAGGCGGGCCTCGTCGTGGTTGGGCAGCAGGATGCAGGCGCCCTCGACCGCGGCGAGGAACCGGCTGACCCCGAAGTCGGCGATGAACCCGGCGGATGCAGGGTCCACGCTCACCGGGACACCGCGCGAACGGGCGCTCCGCAGGGCGAGCAGGGCCAGCTCGCGGCTCGACTCGGCGAAGAACAGATAACCCGACACATGCAGATGCGCGACGCCGTCGAGCAGCGCGGGAGACCAGTCGGCGGGACACAGGCGCAGTGTCGCCCCGCTGTCCGTCAGGAAACTGCGCTCGGCGCCGGCCGAGGCGTCGACGAGCGAGACGACCGTCGTGGTCGGGGCACCGGTGTCGACGACAAGACGCGGGCGCACGCCCGCACGCTGCAGGAACCCCTCGTGCCAGGAGGACCGGTCGGCGCCCACGCGCGCCAGCAGACTGACCTCCGCGACCCCCTCATGGGCCGCCCAGCAGGCCACGTTGGCGCCCGCGCCGCCCGGCAGGATGCGGATGTCCGCCGCTGTGTCGGTCGCCGGAGCGGGCGGCTCGCGGTGCACCGCCACCACGTCGGTGACCACGTCACCGACGACGAGCAGGCCGTCGCTCACCGGGCGGACCAGGCCGCCGCGATGCGCGCGGCGAGCCGTACGTTTCCGCGTACCGCCGCCAAATTGGCCTCCAGGGACGCCCCTCCCGTGGCGCGTACCAGGAAGTCCAGCAGGAAAGGGGTGACGGCCTGGCCGGTGATTCCGCGTTCGCGGCACTCCTCCAGCGCCTCGGCCAGCACCCGGTCGTGCAGCGCCGGGTCCAGCTGCTCCGCCTCGGGTACGGGATTGGCCACCAGCAGCGCTGACTCCGGTCCGTCCAGCGCGTCCTGAGCCTCCATCACCCCCGCCACCTCTTCCGGCGTGTGGACCGTCCAGTCGACGGGCTCTCCCGAACTGCTCAGGTAGAAGCCGGGGAAACGTTCCGTCCGGTAGCCGAGGATGCCGACACCGAGCGTTTCCAGCCGCTGCAGTGTGGCCGGCACGTCGAGGATCGACTTCACCCCGGCGCACACCACAGAGATCCGTGTCCGGGCCAGCAGCCCCAGATCCGCCGACTCGTCCTGCGTCTCGGTCCACCGCCGGTGTACGCCGCCCAGTCCGCCCGTGGCGAAGACGCGCAGCCCCGCCCGCGCGGCCAGGAACGCTGTCGCGGACACGGTCGTCGCGCCGCTCGCGCCCGTCGCGAGCGCGGGCGCGAGATCGCGATGACCGAGTTTGCGTACGGTGTTGTCGCCCGCGACACGCTCCAACTGCGCCTTGTCCAGCCCGATACGGGGCACGCCGTCGAGCACGGCGACGGTGGCGGGCGCCGCGCCGCCGGCCCGCACGAGGGCCTCCAGCTCCTCGCCGACCCGCAGATTGCGCGGGCGCGGCAGACCGTGCGCGATGATCGTCGATTCCAGCGCGACGACGGGACGGCGCTGCTCCAGCGCATCCCGCACCTCGTCGGACAGGGCCAGGACAGATGATTGTGGAGGCATGTCCCCATCCCTGGCACGGCGACCGGGTCGGCAAACGTAGCGGCGCCCCCTCTTGTGCCCGTGACGGATCGCGCAGCAGCCTGGTCGTATGACGGACATACGCATAGACCACGTCGTCCTTTGGGTGAGCGATCCGCTCGCCTCGGTGGAGTTCTTCGAGAAGGCCGTCGGACTGCCCTCCGTCCGGGCCGCCGAATTCGCGGAGGGAAAGGCGTCCTTCCCCTCCGTGCGTATCTCCGACGCGTCGATCCTGGACCTCGCGCCGCACTCCATGGCCGGGGCCATGAACGTCGTACCGGGAGCGCAGGGCGCGGCGGGCCATCCGGTCAACCATGTCTGCCTGGCCATGGACCGGCAGGCGTTCGACGCTCTGCGCGACCGGCTCGAGGCGCAAGGGGTGCCCGTCAGCCCGTACTCCCACGACTCCTTCGGAGCCCGCGGCAGCGCCCCGCGCAGCTTCTACTTCCGCGATCCGGACGGGAACATCTTCGAGGCCCGCCACTACGACCAGCCCGACACGCCCTAGCGTTGGCTCCATGCACTCGCCCCGCCGTTTCTACGACCGCCTCGCCGACAGTTACGACCTGATGTATGCAGACTGGGACGCGAGCATCGCGCGGCAGGGCGAGGCGCTCGGCATGCTGATCGACGACGCGCTCGGGGAGGGGGCGTACGACGTACTCGACTGCGCCTGCGGCATCGGCACCCAGGTGCTGGGCCTCTCGGCGCGCGGGCACCGAGTCACCGGCAGCGATGTGAGTCCGGTCGCCGCGGGCCGGGCGGCACGGGAAGCCGCGGCGCGAGGTCTCCGGCCGCCGGTCACGGCCGCCGACATGCGGGCGCTGCCGTTCCCCGACGCCACGTTCGACGTTGTCGTCTGCGCGGACAACTCCCTGCCGCATCTGCTGACGCCCGAGGACGTACGCGCCGCGCTGCGGGAGATGCGGCGCGTGCTGCGCCCGGGCGGGCTGCTGTTGCTCTCCACGCGCCCGTACGACGCGTTGCGGCGCGAGCGGCCCGCCTCCGCGCCTCCGCACGTCAGGACCGGGCCCGACGGGCGGACCATCACCTTTCAGCTGTGGCACTGGCACCCGGACGGGGAGCGCTACGACGTGGAGCTGTTCCAGTTGCTGCCCGAGGGGGACGCGTGGACGACGCACACCCGGCTCACCACGTACTGGGCGCTGCCCCAGGACGAGACCGCCGCGTTCGCGGTGGAGGCCGGCTTTACGGCCACCGAGTGGCACGACCCGGCCCGCAGCGGGTTCTTCCAGCCGGTCATGACCGCCCGGCGGTGACCGACGGGCGACAGGTTAGGGTGCCCGCCATGACGAACCTTGATCACGCTCCCGCCTCCTTCGCCGTGCACATCCCCGACGCCGACCTGGAGCCCGAGCCCCTCGACCCGGGCCAGATCGTCTCCGGCGACCCCGTCGTGACGGGGAAGGTGCTGTGGGAGTCCGCCGACGGCAAGCAGCTCCGCGGAATCTGGCAGATCACCCCGGGCGTTGTCACCGACACCGAGGCGAACGAGCTGTTCGTCGTGGTCAGCGGACGCGCGACCATCGAGGTCGAGGGCGGCGACACCCTGGAGGTCGGCCCCGGATCCGCCTGTGTGCTGCGTGAGGGCGACCGTACGACGTGGACCGTCCACGAGACGCTGCGCAAGGGCTACCACATCAGTCTTTGACGGCCCCAGCCCCAGCCCCAGCCCCAGCCCCGGCCCCGGCCTCTGCCGCCGGCCGGCGGCGGGCGGTGAGCAGGGCGAGTGCGGCCATCGGCAGCAGCAGAGCGGCGCCCAGGGCGTTCAGCCAGCCGTAGCCCGCCTGCGAGACGATCAGGCCGGCCGCCGCACCGCCGATGCCGGCGGCCGTGTTCATCGTCAGGTCCGACAGGCCCTGGACAGCGGCGCGGGCGGGCTGCGGCACGGAGTCGGTGAGCAGCGCCGAGCCGGACACCAGGCCGGCCGACCAGCCGAGCCCGAGCAGGAAGAGCCCGGCGGCGGTCTGGCCGTGGCTGGGGCCTGCCGTGCCGGCCAGCAGCGCCGCGCAGGACAGCAGGCCCACGGCCAGCCCGATCACGGCGAGCCGCCCGATCCGGTCCGACAGCCAGCCCATGACCGGCGAGAAGGCGTACATGCCGGCGATGTGGCCGCTGATCACCAGACCGATCAGCTCGAGATCGGCGCCGTGGTGTCCGAGGTCGACCGGTGTCATCACCATGATCGAGACCATCGCGGTGTGCGACACGGTCACCGTGACCAGCGCGAGCCGGGCACGCGGGGACGCCGCCACCGCGGCGAGTCCCGCGCCCAGCGAGCGGCCCTCGGCCGACTGCTGCTCCTGCGGAGCCAGGACCCGCGCCGCGAGCAGCGGGTCCGGCCGCAGCAGGATCGCGACCATGACGCCGGCGAGCAGGAATATCCCGGCCGCCCACAGGAACGGCCCCGCCGTCTCGGGTATCGCGGTGCCGGCGAAGCCGTGGCTCGCGGGCGCCGCGATATTGGGTCCGAGGACCGCACCTATGGTCGTCGCCCACACGACGGTGGAGATCGCCCGGCCGCGCCGGTCGGGCTCGGCGAGGTCGGCAGCCGCGAAGCGGGCCTGAAGATTGGCGGAGGAGCCGGCCCCGAAGCCCGCCATACCGAGCAGCAGCAGCGGGAAGCTGTCGATCACGGCGGCGAGGACGACGAGGCACGCGCCGAGGGCCCCGATGAGATACGCGAGTACGAGACCCGGGCGCCGGCCCCGCGAGGTCATCAGGGCGGCCAGGGGCATCGACAGCAGCGCGGTGCCGGCCACCGAAGCGGTCGGCGCCAGGCCGGACATCGCCTCGGTGCCGCTGACTTCGGTCGCGAGCACCGGCGCGAGGGCGATGCCGATCGGCACCCCGAGGCCGCCGAGGATCTGGCTCACGATGAGCACGGCGGACGTACGCCGGCGCAAAGCGGGCAGATCGGCCACCACGATGGTCGGGACGGCTCTCTCGGTAGCGGTCACCCGGCGTACGCCCTTCCTCCGTCGGCCCACAGAGCCTGATACAAGTCCACGGGTGTAGTCACCGCAGCAGTGTGCCACCCCTTACGCCGAGGTGACATAGGGTTAACCGGGTCAAGGCGGTCAGAACAGCGGCCGCGGCAGCACGCCTTCCAGCGCCAGCAGCATCCGCTTCGTCTCCAGACCGCCCCCGAAGCCGCCCAGGCCCCCGTCGCTCTCCACCACCCGGTGGCAAGGCACCACCACCGGCAGCGGATTCGACCCCATGGCCGCACCCACCGCCTGCGCGGCGCCCGGCTGTCCCACCCGCTCGGCCAGCTCCCCGTAACCCACGACCGAGCCGTACGGCACGGTCGCCGCCAGCTCGCGCAGTACCTGCCGGTTGAACCCGGATATGAGCGACCAGTCCAGCGGCAGCTCGAAGGCCCTCAGCTCACCCGCGAAATACGCCGCGAGCTGACGTATCGGTTCGGCCAGCCGCGCGGAACCGGGAGCCTCCACCGGCTCGGCGCCCAGCCGGGCACGCAGCCGGTCGAGCACCCTGTCCCGCACCGCCCCGTCGGCATGGAAAACGACGCTGACGAGTCCCTCGCCGGTCGCGGCCAGGAACAGCGGCCCGATATCGCTGCCGACGACGGTCCACTCCACCTCGAACTGCTCGCTGCTGTTCACGCGAACCACCGTACGGCGGGCCACTGACAACGCCGTCCAGTCAGCCCTCGCAGACGGCCTCGCCCACGACGTCGGGGTTGTTCGTGATGATGCCGTCCACGCCCAGGTCCCGGGCCCGAACGGCCCCGGCGGCGTCGTCGACGGTCCAGGTGTTCACCTCGAGCGGCCTCCCGTGCGCGCCGTTCAGCGCGTGGATCGCGGCCACGTAGCCGGACGTGATCGTCGTGTGCGAGGGATTGATCCGGTCCGTGAACGCCGCGTACGCCGCCAGGTCGGCGACCGGCGGCGTACCGAGGAACCCCGTCGTGACTTCGGGGCGCTGCTGGTGCACGGACCGCAGGCTCTCGACGCCGAAGCTCTGGATCACGAGCCGCTCGTTGACGTGGACCGCGTCCAGCCAGCCCGCCTCGTCCAGCACCCGCAGGGTGTCCTGCTCGATCCCCGGGTACAGCTCGGGCTTCTTGATCTCCAGGAGCAGCCTCTGCTCATTGTGCGAGAGCCGGTTGACGTACTGCTCCAGCGTGGGCACGCGGGCTCCCGCGAACTTCTGGTCGAACCAGCTCCCCGCGTCCAGTCTGGCGATCTCCGCGGCCGTGAAGTCCTTGACCTTCCACGGGGCACGGCCGGGGAAGACCTCCTCCGCGTTCGTCGTCCGCACGAGGTTGTCGTCGTGCATGACGACCAGCCGGCCGTCCTTGGTGCGCTGGACATCGTTCTCGACCCACTCGAAGCCCATCCGGTCGGCCAGGTCGATCGCCGCGAGGGTGTTCTCCGGCGCGTACGCCGAAGCGCCCCGGTGCGCGAACACCACGGGGCAGTGCTGACAGAGGGACTCCCGGGCCCGGGCGGCGGAGGGGGCGGCGGGGGCGACCAGCGCCGTGGCTCCGAGGAGCGCTGCGGCGGCTGCTGCGGCAGGGCGTAGGTACACGTTCGTTCTCCTCACGGCGACGGCTCGGCAGACCGGTGCCCGCCCGCCGAGCGTGACAGCCGACCGTCAACGGGGGACAGGTGCAGGATGACCACAACGTGAACGAATACGCCCGGATCGTGACGACGGTACGTTTCTGCGGTGCCAAATTGCCTGGAGCCGGTGCGCGCGCCCCGTCCGCCGTCCTACTCTCGCCCTCAAACAGGCCCTTAGCGCCACCACTTGGGCCGGACCTCGCAGAGGATGGGCTGAAGGGCAGACACGCATGCACGGTACGGTCGACGGTTTCAGCTATGGCCTGGTCACGCCGCTGGCGGCCTATCTCATGGCCTGTCTCGGCGGCGCTCTCGGGCTGCGCTGCGCCACCCGTTCCCTGCTGGTCAAGCGTTCCTGGAAGCCCGGTTGGCTGGCTCTGGGGGCCACCGCCACGGGTTCTGGAATCTGGAGCATGCACTTCATCGCGATGATCGGCTTCTCCGTCGAAGAAACTCCGCTGAGTTACGACAAACGGATTACCTTCGCGAGCCTGGCCGTCGCGATCGTCATGGTCGGCGTCGGGATCTTCATCGTCGGCTATCGCGGCCCCACCCCCATGGCACTGGTCACCGGCGGCACGATCACCGGCCTCGGGGTCGCCTCGATGCACTACCTCGGCATGGCCGGGATCCGGCTGCACGGACGGCTCGAATACGACACGGTCACCGTCGCGATCTCCGTCGTGATCGCCGTTGTGGCGGCCACCGGTGCGCTCTGGGCTGCGATCTCGGTACGCGGCTTCCTGCCCGCCCTGGGCGCCAGCCTAGTCATGGGCATCGCAGTCAGCGGCATGCACTACACGGGCATGGCGGCGCTGAGCGTCCGGTTGCACGGGCCCGAGTCCCCGGTCGGCGGTGATTCTCCCGCCAGCCTTCTGGCGCCCATGCTCATCGGCCCGGTGATCTTCCTCTTCGTGGCCGGCGTCGTCGTGATGTTCGACCCGCTGCTGGTCATGGGCACCCCGGAATGGCAGAACCGGGCGACCGCCCCCCGGACCCCGCCGCTCCCCCCGCCCGTCCCGCGCTCCCGGCCCGTACCCCCGCCCCGCAGCGGCGCTCCGTACCGCCGGGACTGGTGATCCGACCCCGATCGGTGCGTGAGTGTCAGTGGGGGGTCGTACGGTGGTTCCATGCGGCCCGTATCCAAGATCGAACGCACGGTGGCGCCCTTCGAGGTCGTCAGTCCCTACCAGCCGAGCGGTGACCAGCCGACGGCCATCACCGAGCTGGAGCGGCGCATCCGCGCAGGCGAGAAGGATGTCGTGCTGCTCGGTGCGACCGGCACCGGCAAGTCGGCGACCACCGCCTGGATGATCGAGAAGCTCCAGCGGCCCACGCTGGTGATGGCACCGAACAAGACGCTCGCAGCCCAGCTGGCGAACGAGTTCCGCGAGCTCCTGCCGAACAACGCCGTCGAGTACTTCGTCTCGTACTACGACTATTACCAGCCCGAGGCGTACGTCCCGCAGTCGGACACATACATCGAGAAGGACTCCTCCATCAACGAGGAGGTCGAGCGGCTGCGCCACTCCGCCACCAACTCGCTGCTGACCCGCCGCGACGTCGTCGTGGTCGCCTCCGTCTCCTGCATCTACGGCCTCGGTACGCCGCAGGAGTACGTCGACCGGATGGTGCCTCTCAAGGTCGGCGAGGAGATCGACCGCGACCAGCTGCTGCGCCGCTTCGTCGAGATCCAGTACACGCGCAACGACCTGGCGTTCACGCGCGGCACTTTCCGGGTGCGCGGCGACACCATCGAGATCTTCCCGGTGTACGAGGAACTGGCCGTCCGCATCGAGATGTTCGGCGACGAGATCGAGGCGCTCTCCACGCTCCACCCGCTCACCGGCGAGGTCATCAGCGACGACAGCGAGCTGTACATCTTCCCCGCCAGCCACTACATCGCCGGTCCCGAGCGCATGCAGAAGGCGATCACCGGAATCGAGGCGGAACTCGCCGAGCGGCTGGCCGAGCTGGAGAAGCAGGGCAAGCTGCTGGAGGCCCAGCGGCTGCGCATGCGCACCACGTACGACCTCGAGATGATGCAGCAGATCGGCTCCTGCTCCGGCATCGAGAACTACTCGCTGCACATGGACGGCCGAGAGAGCGGATCCGCGCCCAACACCCTCATCGACTACTTCCCGGAGGACTTCCTCCTGGTCATCGACGAGTCGCACGTCACCGTGCCGCAGATCGGTGCGATGTACGAGGGCGACGCCTCCCGCAAGCGCACCCTCGTCGACCACGGCTTCCGGCTGCCGTCCGCCCTGGACAACCGGCCGCTGAAGTGGGAGGAGTTCCTGAAGCGGGTTGGCCAGACCGTGTATCTGTCGGCCACCCCCGGAAAGTACGAACTCTCGCGCGGCGACGGCTTCGTCGAGCAGATCATCCGTCCCACCGGGCTCGTCGACCCGCAGGTCGTGGTCAAGCCCACCGAGGGCCAGATCGACGACCTGGTGCACGAGATCCGCCAGCGCACCGAGAAGGACGAGCGGGTCCTTGTCACCACGCTCACCAAGAAGATGGCCGAGGACCTCACGGACTACTTCCTCGAGCTCGGCATCGAGGTCCGCTATCTGCACAGCGATGTCGACACGCTGCGCCGGATCGAGCTGCTGCGCGAGCTGCGCTCCGGTGAGTACGACGTGCTGGTCGGCATCAACCTCCTCCGGGAGGGCCTCGACCTGCCCGAGGTCTCGCTCGTGGCGATCCTCGACGCCGACAAGGAGGGCTTCCTGCGCTCCGGGACCTCCCTGATCCAGACCATCGGCCGCGCGGCGCGCAATGTGTCCGGCGAGGTCCATATGTACGCGGACAAGATCACCCCGGCGATGGAGAAGGCCATCGAGGAGACCAACCGCCGCCGGGAGAAGCAGATCGCGTACAACACGGAGAACGGCATCGACCCGCAGCCGCTGCGGAAGAAGATCAACGACATCGTCGCGACGATCGCCCGCGAGGAGATCGACACCGAGGAACTGCTCGGCACCGGCTACCGGCAGGCCAGGGAGGGCAAGGGGGCCAAGGCCCCGGTGCCCGCCCTCGGTGCCAAGGCGGTCAAGGGCGGCCGCAAGGGAGGCAAGGGCGCCAAGGAGGAGGTCCTCACCGACCGTCCCGCCGCCGAACTGGCCGCACTCATCGAGGAGATGACCGAACGGATGCGGGCGTGCGCGGCGGAGCTGCAGTTCGAGGTCGCCGCCCGGATCCGCGACGAGGTGAGCGAACTGAAGAAGGAGCTGCGGCAGATGCGCGAGGCGGGCATCGCCTGAACCCGTCAGGAGCGCTGTGTTGCAAGACCGCCACAAAACCGGGACGCGGTCGCAGCGCCGCCGACCTGACTGCGTAGGGTGCTGGACAACCGCACACACAGGCGGTTAGAGGGGGCTGTGCTTTCCCGGAGGACCACCTCCGGGGCCCCGGGCCGAAGGAGAGGGGACAGCGCGTGACGGTCAACATGACCAAGGGTCAGGCCATCAGCCTGCAGAAGTCCGACGGGGGGACCCTGACCGCGGTGCGGATGGGGCTGGGCTGGCAGGCGGCGCCGCGTCGCGGTCTGTTCGGTTCGCGTACGCGTGAGATCGACCTGGACGCCTCGGCGGTGCTGTTCGCCGACAAGCAGCCGGTCGATGTGGTGTTCTTCCGCCACCTGGTCAGCGACGACGGTTCCGTCCGGCACACCGGCGACAACCTGGTCGGCGGCGCCGGCCAGGGCGGCGACGACGAGGCGATCCTCGTCGACCTGCAGCGCGTCCCGGTGCACATCGACCAGATCGTCTTCACGGTGAACTCCTTCACCGGCCAGACGTTCCAGGAGGTGCAGAACGCGTTCTGCCGCATCGTCGACGAGACCAACGGCCAGGAACTGGCCCGTTACACGCTCGACGGTGGCGGGCAGTACACAGCGCAGATCATGGCGAAGGTGCACCGAGCCGGCGCCGGCTGGCAGATGACGGCGGTGGGCAACCCGGCCAACGGCCGTACCTTCCAGGACCTGATGCCGGCGATCCTGCCGCACCTGTAGTCCGGCCGGTACGGCGATTTCGCCGGTGCAGCTCCCGGAGGCATGCCGCCGCCGGGAGCTGCACCGCACCACCCGACATGACGAGGGGACTTGAGGCGATGACGGCCGAGCTGGTCCGGGGGCAGAACCACCCCTTGCCCCAGACCCGTTTGGAAATCCGCGTATCGGCCGGGCAGCCGGTGGTGGCGGGCGCGACGCTCAGCGACGAGCGCGGCAAGGTACGCGGCGTGGAGTGGGTCGCCCACCCCGGCTCGCCCCAGCTGCCGGGCCTCGAGGTCTCCCGGCAGGCGGCGGCGGACCACCGGCTGGCGGTCGATCTGGGCGCCCTCCCGGAGTCCGTGCACCGGGTCAACGTGCTGCTCGCGCTGCCGGTGGGGGTCGGCGGACCGGTGCGCTTCGGTGCCGTCGCGGCCCCCTTCGTCGCGGTGACCGGCCTGGACGGCACGGAGGTCGCCAGCTACACCATCACCGATCTGGACGCCGAGTCCGCGGTCGTCGCCCTCGAGCTCTACCTCAGGCAGGGCGCGTGGAAGGTCCGTGCCGTCGGCCAGGGGTACGCGGGCGGACTCGCCGAGATGCTCGGCGACCAGGGCCTGCCGCAGGCCCGCGAGCTGGCCACCGCCATCCAGGAAGCGGTGGCGAGTGGGCTGGCCCGCTCGGTTTCGGCACCCCCGCCGCGCACCCCGGACGGGGACCGCGCCCGGCACACTGCGGCGCACCCGGCCCCCGGCCAGACCGGAGGCGCCCTGCCGGAGGCCGACCAGCCGCCCGCCGCCACCCCGTCCCACGGCCCGCACGGCACGCCGTCCCACGGCCCGCACACGCACGGCACCCCGGCGCATGGCGCCACCGCCCACGGCCCGGGCGCCCACACCCCGAACGCCCACGGCGCCGCGCCGCAGGTCGGCGGGCCCGGCGGCCCGCTCGGTCCCGGCACCGGAGGCGGCCCGGTCAACTACGCGCATCCGGGCCGGCAGGCCGCCGCGCCTCCTCCGCCGCCCCCGGCCGCCCCGCAGGTCCGGCCCGGGCAGCCGCCCACACCGGTCGCAGGCGACGCGACCGGATGGTCCATGGAGGAGCGCCTCTACAACCAGGTGTGGGGCATGTTCGAGGACCTGGCCCGCGCCACCGCCGCGTACCGCAGTGCCGTGGACTTTGCCGAGTCCCGTATGGAGCAGGAGCTCGACCGGGTCCTCTCCGATCCGCGCAGCCGCATCGGCACGACCGGAGACACCGCCCGCGCCGCGGCCCGCGCCAAGCACGATCAGCTGGTCGACCAGGCCCGCGAGTCGCTCGACCGCGACCTGGCGCAGCTCGCCGCGGAGTCGGGGGTCGTGGAGCCTGCCCTGCCGCCGGCCTTCGCTCGCTGGGACAACCCGGTGTGGCACGGCTACCGGGTCCCGATGGAAGTCCCGATGGCGCTGCGCGTCGGCGATCTGCACCTCCCCGAGCGCACGGATCTGCGGATCCCCATGCTTGTGCGGCTGCCGCTGGAGCGCGGCCTGTGGATCGACAGCGGCCGCTCCGGCTCGGACGCCGCCCTGATGACGGACTCCAGCCAGCTGCGTCGGCTCGCCATGGACACGGCCGTCGCGACCGCCGCCCGGCTGCTGGCGGTCTATCCGGCAGGCGACTTCTCGGTGCACGTGATCGACCCGGCCGGGTCCGGAGCCGCGGCCCTCGCCCCGCTCGTCCAGTCCGGGGTGCTCGACGAGCCGCCCGCGGCCGGCGCCGGGGGAGTGGCCGCCGTGCTGGCCAAGCTCACCCAGCGGGTGGACCTCGTACAGATGGCGATCCGCGGCGGCGCGCCGGATTCGCTGCCGCCCGACCTCGACACGGCCGAGCAGCTGCTGATAGTCAACGACTTCCCGCACGGCTTCGACGACCGGGCGGTCACCCAGCTGCGCTATCTCGCGGACGAGGGCCCGGCGGTCGGCGTGCATCTGGTGATGGTCGCGGACCGCGAGGACGCCAGCGCGTACGGACCGGTGCTCGACCCGCTGTGGCGTTCGCTGCTGCGGATCACCCCAGTCCCCGACGACCACCTGGCCGACCCGTGGGTCGGGCACGCGTGGACGTTCGAGCCGCTGCTGGCGCCGCCCGGCAGCCAGGTGTTGCGGCAGGTGCTCGGCCAGGCGGCCGAGGCCCGCCGCACCTGGCGCCCCTGACCTGGCCTTTTGGGATTGGCTTTACCAACCCCTTTACCTTCCCTTGGTAATCCGTGTACGCTTCTTTGTGCGGAGGGGAGTACTCCTGCTGCGGCGTTCCCGTCAATACGGACCGAGACCGGTCCCGGGGCGTCGGCTTGCGGCGCCGTTCAGCGTGCCCCGGGTGGAAGAGACCTCCGGCAGCCATGATGCTGACTCTTGAGCCGTAGCCATCTGCCGGAGGCGTAGTGGACGTTTCATTGACCCTTTGGGTGCTGACCATCGTCGGTCTGGGCATCCTCATCGGTGCCGACTTCTTCATCGGCCGCAAGCCCCATGACGTGTCGATCAAGGAAGCCGGCACCTGGACGATCGTGTGGATCGTCCTCGCCGCACTGTTCGGCCTCGGCCTGCTGGCCTTCGGCGAGAGCCAGGCGTCCGGCGAGTTCTTCGCGGGCTACATCACCGAGAAGTCGCTGAGCGTCGACAACCTCTTCGTCTTCGTCCTGATCATGGCGAAGTTCTCGGTGCCTTCCCACCTCCAGCAGCGGGTGCTGCTGGTCGGCGTACTGATAGCCCTGGTCCTGCGCGCGATATTCATCGCCGCCGGCGCCGCCATCATCGCCAGCTTCTCGTGGGTCTTCTACATCTTCGGCGCGTTCCTGATCTACACCGCCTGGAAGCTCATCCAGGAGGCGCGCTCCGACGACGAGGAGGAGGAGTTCGAGGAGAACCGGCTCCTGAAGTCCGTCGAGAAGCGCTTCGGCGTGGCCGACCGGTACCACGGCACGAAACTGTTCATCCGCAACAACGGCAAGCGCGTCCTGACCCCGTTGATGGTCGTCATGCTGGCCATCGGCACCACCGATGTGCTGTTCGCGCTGGACTCGATCCCGGCGATCTTCGGCCTGACCCAGGACCCGTACATCGTCTTCACGGCCAACGCCTTCGCCCTGATGGGCCTGCGACAGCTGTACTTCCTCATCGGCGGCCTGCTCAGGAAGCTGGTCCACCTGAGTTACGGCCTGTCGGTCATCCTCGGCTTCATCGGCGTGAAGCTGGTGCTGCACGCCCTGCACGAGTCCGGGGTTCAGGTCCCCGAGATCTCCATCCCGGTCTCGCTGGCCGTGATCTGCGGTGTTCTGGTGATCACCACCATCACCAGCCTCATGGCGTCCAGGAAGCAGGAGGCCGCAGAGGCCGCCGAGGCGTCCAAGGAGGCCGAGCGGGACCGGAAGGACAGCGTCGACGCCTGACCGCGGACGGCGTCAGGCGGGCGCGGCCTCCGTCGCGTCCGGCGTCGCCTCAGTCGTCTCCGGAGACCCGGTCCGTGCCGCCGCGGGCAGGGTCTCCGGCAGGAGTGCGAAACAGCCCAGACTGAGCAGCGCGATGCCGGTCAGATATGCGGCCACACCCCACGGCGGCCCGTCCCCGGTGGCCACCGCAGTGGCCACGATAGGGGTCAGCGCACCTCCGACCACCCCGCCCAGGTTGTAGCCGACGGCGGCGCCCGTGCAGCGCACCCGCGGCTCGTACAGCTCGGGCAGGTACGCGGCGACCACCGCGAACATGGTGATGAAGGCCAGCAGCGCGCCCAGGAAGCCGAGGAACATCAGCAGCGGTTCGCCGGTGCGCAGCAGCGCGATCAGCGGGAACATCCACACCGCCGCCGCCGCGCATCCCAGCAGGCACATCGGCCGGCGCCCGTACCGGTCGCCGAGCATCGCCGCAAACGGCGTCGCGGCCCCCTGGATCGCGACGGCCGCCATGATGCAGGTGAGCATCACGGTCCGGCTCACCCCGAGCTGTTCCGTCCCGTAGGCGAGCGCCCAGGTGCTCACCGCGTAGAACACGGCGTACCCGACCGAGAGCGCGCCCGCGGTCAGCAGCACCAGCCGCCAGTGCCCGCGCACCACGTCGGCCAGCGGCACATTCGCCCGCTGCCCTGTCTCGGCGAGCTTCCTGAACTGCGGGGTCTCGGTCAGGGAGGTACGCAGCAGCAGCCCGGCCAGCGCGAGCACGCCCGCCGCCCAGAACGGCACGCGCCATCCCCACGACCGGAACTGAGCATCCGTCAGCGCCGCCGAGAGGGCCAGCATCACCCCGTTGGCCAGCAGAAAGCCGACCGCCGGCCCGACTTGCGGGAAGCTCGCCCACAGCCCGCGCCGCCGCTCGGGAGCGTGCTCCGCGGTGAGCAGCACCGCGCCGCCCCACTCACCGCCGAGCCCGAGACCCTGGAGGAAGCGCAGCACCAACAGCAGGACGGGCGCGGCGACTCCGATGGATCCGTACGTCGGTACGCACCCCACCGCCACGGTCGCGAAGCCGGTCAGCAGCAGGGAGGCGAACAGCACCGGACGCCGGCCGTACCGGTCGCCGATATGGCCGAAGACCACGGCGCCCAGTGGCCGGGACAGGAAGCCGACGGCGAAGGTGCCGAACGCGGCGAGCGTCCCGGCCAGCGGCGAGAACGTCGGGAAGAAGAGGGGCCCCAGGACCAGCGCGGCAGCGGTCCCGTAGACGAAGAAGTCGTAGAACTCGATGGCGGTCCCGGCGAGTGACGCGGCCGCGAGACGGGCCATGGACGGAGACCCGGATGGGGGGTGATCTTCGCGCATGACGCTCCAACTACCCGCCCCGGAGGGCGGTTATGGGGCGCGCGGAGGCATACGCGGCCGCCTGCGTGCACCCTCCGTGCACCCCTCCCTGTAAGAATCGGTACGCCCGGCCCATCCACCCTGCCCCGGGCTCCGAATACAAGACGGGGGCCGAACGCGCGCGGCCCGGCCGGAACCCCTTGAGGAGCTGAGGACTGACCCATGGCCGTACGCGACACGAAGGCGCTGCCTCCCGGTCCCGCTCTCGTCGTCGAGCGGACCGCAGAACGACCGCGGGCCGCCGTTGTGCTGCTGCACGGCGGCCGTGCGGACGCGCTCGAGCCGCCCACACGCTGGAATCTGCCGGGCGCCCGGATGCGCCCCTTCGCCCGGGCGATCGCGCGGGCCACCGCGGACGACGGTGTTGTGCTGGCGCAGGTCCGCTACCGCCACCGCGGCTGGAACGGCGTACGGGGCGATGCAGCCCGTGACGCCCGCCGGGCACTCGACGAACTGACGCGGCTGACCGGGCCCGTCCCCGTTGTCCTGGTCGGCCATTCGATGGGCGGGCGCGCGGCTCTGCGGGTGGCCGGCCACTCGACCGTACGGGCCGTCGTGGGCCTCGCCCCGTGGTGCCCGCCCGGCGAGCCGGTGGAGCACCTGGCGGGCCGCCGGATCGTGCTGGTGCACGGCGACCGCGACCGGGTGACCGACCCGCGCGACTCCTGGGCCTTCGAGGAGCGGGCCCGGGCGGCAGGCGCCGAGTCCTGTGCGCTGCGGATGCCCGGCGGCGATCACGCCATGCTGCGGGGCGCGGGCGAGTGGCATACCCTCACCACCCGGCTCGTCACCGGGTTGCTGCACCTGGGCCCGCTTCCGAGGGAGGTGGCGGAACGATTCGCCGGCGCCGCGCCCCGCACCGATACAGCCGGCTGAGCGGACGGTACAAGTGCGCCTGCGGGCCTACCGCCTACCAGCCGCGAGCGCGCCATTCAGGCAGGTGCGGCCGCTCGTCGCCCAGGGTCGTGTCCTTGCCGTGGCCCGGGTAGACCCACGTCTCGTCCGGCAGCCGGTCGAAGAGCTTCCGCTCGACATCGTCGATCAGGCTCGCGAAGGCCTTCGGGTCCTTGTGCGTGTTGCCCACCCCGCCGGGGAAGAGGCAGTCGCCGGTGAACAGGTGCGGGTGGCCGTGCGGGTCGTCGTACACGAGCGCGATGGAGCCCGGCGTGTGGCCGACCAGGTGACGGGCGGTCAGGGAAACCCGGCCGACCTGGATGGTGTCGCCGTCCTCGACCGGGACGTCGGTCGCGACGGGAAGGCCCTCGGCGTCGTACCGCCCCGCGAAGGTACGGGCGCCGGTCGCGGCGACCACGGCTTCGAGGGCCTGCCAGTGGTCGCCGTGCCGGTGGGTGGTGACGACGGACGCGATGCCGTCGTCACCGATCAGGTGGAGCAGCGTCTCGGTGTCGTTGGCCGCGTCGACGAGCAGCTGCTCGCCGGTCGCCCGGCACCGCAGCAGGTACGCGTTGTTGTCCATCGGGCCGACCGCGACCTTGGAGATCATCAGGTCCGCCAGCTCGTGCACATCCGCCGGTCCGCCGACCCGTACCACTCCGCTGTACGTCATGGGCTCAGCCTATAGCGGGGGCAGCGGCGGCAGCGGGGCTCCGCCGGTGTCCAGGCCCGCTCCCTTGTCGCCGCGGCCGGCCAGCCAGCCCAGCAGCCCGGCGGCGCTGCCGCTGACCGTGAGAGGGGTGGTGTCGGTGGTGCGGCCGGTGCGCCACTGGCGCCCGTCGGCCGCCGCCAGGATGAGGGACGGTACGTCCGGGTGGCCGGAGAAGCGTTCCGTGAGGAACTCGATCTCGCGTCCGGTGAATTCCCACGGAAGGTCCTCCAGCTCGTAGCCGATGCCCAGGTCGACATGGTGCAGCTCGATTTCGATCAGCCGGCGGAAGGGCAGCCGCGCGGCGGCGTCGGTGACGCCGTTGCGCAGGGTGAGGGTGCGGGACCAGTCGGCCGGGGCGTCGGCCGCCCGCTGGAATCGGGCGTCGCTGTCGCGTACGTCCGCGAGCTGTACGTCGAGGGGGCGGGGCGCGTCGCGCTCGATGTCGGCGTCGCGGGCCTCGGCGCTGACGTACATCGGCCGGCCTTCGAGGACATTGACGAGCGCGTCCGCGTTGCGGGCCAGGTGGGCGAGGACGTGGCCGCGGGTCCAGCCGGGGAGTCGTGACGGCTCGGTCACAGCCGCGTTGTCCAGTTTGCCGGTCGCGGCGAGGAGCCGCTCGGTCGCTTCACGTACAGATGCCAGGTCGCGCACATGATCGATCATGCCGTCGACGATAGCGCCGTCCACTCGATCGGGTGAAGCATCCCGGCCTGTACGGAAAATCGAATGCGCGTGCTATAGGCTCGGAGCTGAATCCTTACGACATCGCTCGGCGCCCCCCATACCCTGGGACGGGGGCTGTTCTGCATAGTCCCCCTGCTTCTCTCAAGAAAGGTGCGGACCGGCGTGGCCGACCGTCTCATCGTTCGTGGCGCTCGCGAGCACAACCTCAAGAACGTCTCGCTCGACCTGCCCCGCGACTCGCTCATCGTCTTCACCGGACTCTCGGGTTCGGGCAAGTCGTCCCTCGCGTTCGACACGATCTTCGCCGAGGGGCAGCGCCGGTACGTCGAGTCCCTCTCCTCGTACGCCCGTCAGTTCCTCGGCCAGATGGACAAGCCCGACGTCGACTTCATCGAGGGCCTGTCCCCGGCGGTCTCCATCGACCAGAAGTCGACCTCGCGCAACCCGCGCTCGACGGTCGGCACCATCACCGAGGTCTACGACTACCTGCGTCTGCTCTTCGCCCGGATCGGCAAGCCGCACTGCCCCGACTGCGGCCGCCCCATCACGCGCCAGTCGCCGCAGGCCATTGTCGACAAGGTGCTGGGCCTGGCGGAGGGCAGCCGCTTCCAGGTCCTGTCGCCGCTGGTGCGTGAACGCAAGGGTGAGTTCGTCGACCTCTTCGCGGACCTGCAGACCAAGGGATACAGCCGGGCGCGGGTGGACGGCGAGACGATCCAGCTGACCGAGCCGCCCACGCTGAAGAAGCAGGAGAAGCACACCATCGAGGTGGTCGTCGACCGCCTCACCGTCAAGGACAGCGCCAAGCGCCGGCTGACCGACTCGGTCGAGACCGCGCTCGGCCTCTCCGGCGGCATGGTCATCCTCGACTTCGTGGACCTGCCCGAGGACGACCCCGAGCGTGAGCGGATGTACTCCGAGCACCTCTACTGCCCGTACGACGACCTGTCCTTCGAGGAACTGGAGCCGCGCTCCTTCTCGTTCAACTCGCCCTTCGGCGCCTGCCCGGACTGCACCGGCATCGGCACGCGTATG
This sequence comes from Streptomyces sp. A3M-1-3, assembly GCF_024213665.1. Taxonomy (GTDB): domain Bacteria; phylum Actinomycetota; class Actinomycetes; order Streptomycetales; family Streptomycetaceae; genus Streptomyces. The sequence continues at coordinate 40,180 of NZ_JANAVP010000022.1, read as the reverse complement.
GAGGTCGACCCCGAGCTGATCATCCCGGACGAGGAGAAGTCCCTCGACGAGGGCGCGGTCTCGCCGTGGTCGCTCGGCCACACCAAGGACTACTTCGCCCGGCTGGTCGGCGCGCTCGCCGACGAGCTCGGCTTCCGTACGGACATTCCGTGGGCCGGGCTGCCCCAGCGTGCCAAGAAGGCACTGCTGTACGGGCACAAGACCCAGATCGAGGTCCGCTACCGCAACCGGTACGGGCGTGAGCGGGCGTACACCACCTCCTTCGAAGGAGCGGTGCCGTTCGTCAAGCGGCGGCACTCGGAGGCGGAGAGCGACTCCAGCCGCGAGCGCTTCGAGGGCTATATGCGCGAGGTGCCCTGCCCGACCTGTGAGGGCACCCGCCTGAAGCCGATCGTCCTCGCGGTCACGGTGATGGAGAAGTCCATCGCCGAGGTCTCCGCAATGTCGATCAGTGAGTGCGCCGACTTCCTCGGCCGGCTGAGGCTCGACGCGCGCGACAAGAAGATCGCCGAGCGGGTGCTGAAGGAGGTCAACGAGCGGCTGAGGTTCCTGGTCGACGTCGGCCTGGACTACCTGTCCCTGAACCGCGCGGCCGGCACGCTGTCGGGCGGCGAGGCACAGCGCATCCGGCTCGCCACCCAGATCGGCTCCGGGCTGGTCGGCGTGCTGTACGTACTGGACGAGCCGTCCATCGGACTGCACCAGCGCGACAACCACCGCCTGATCGAGACGCTCGTGCGGCTGCGCGACATGGGCAACACCCTGATCGTCGTCGAGCACGACGAGGACACCATCAAGGTGGCCGACTGGGTCGTCGACATCGGCCCGGGTGCGGGTGAGCACGGCGGCAAGGTCGTGCACAGCGGCTCCCTGAAGGAGCTGCTGGTCAACGAGGAGTCGATGACGGGCAAGTACCTGTCCGGCAAGAAGGCCATCCTGATGCCGGAGATCCGGCGCCCGGTGGACCCGGGGCGGCAGCTGACCGTCCACGGTGCGCGTGAGAACAACCTGCAGGACATCGACGTCTCCTTCCCGCTGGGTGTGCTGACGGCGGTCACCGGCGTCTCCGGCTCCGGCAAGTCGACGCTGGTCAACGACATCCTCTACACGCACCTGGCGCGTGAGCTGAACGGCGCCCGTTCGGTGCCGGGGCGGCACACGAGGGTGGACGGCGACGACCTCGTCGACAAGGTGGTGCACGTCGACCAGTCGCCGATCGGCCGGACGCCCCGGTCCAACCCGGCCACGTACACCGGTGTCTTCGACCATGTGCGCAGGCTCTTCGCGGAGACGATGGAGGCGAAGGTCCGCGGTTACCTGCCAGGCCGGTTCTCCTTCAACGTCAAGGGCGGCCGCTGCGAGAACTGTTCCGGCGACGGCACGATCAAGATCGAGATGAACTTCCTGCCCGATGTGTATGTCCCGTGCGAGGTCTGCCACGGGGCGCGCTACAACCGGGAGACGCTGGAGGTCCACTACAAGGGCAAGTCCATCGCCGAGGTGCTGGACATGCCGATCGAGGAGGCCCTGCACTTCTTCGAGGCCGTGCCGACCATCTCCCGCCACCTCAAGACGCTCAACGAGGTGGGCCTCGGATACGTCCGGCTCGGCCAGTCAGCGCCGACGCTGTCGGGTGGTGAGGCGCAGCGCGTGAAGCTCGCCTCGGAGCTCCAGAAGCGGTCGACGGGCCGGACGGTGTACGTCCTGGACGAGCCGACGACCGGTCTGCACTTCGAGGACATCAGCAAGCTGATCAAGGTGCTGTCCAATCTCGTCGACAAGGGCAACTCGGTGATCGTCATCGAGCACAACATGGACGTCATCAAGACGGCCGACTGGGTCGTCGACATGGGCCCGGAGGGCGGCAACGGCGGTGGCCTGGTCGTCGCCGAGGGCACGCCGGAGCAGGTCGCCTCGGTCCCGGCGAGCCACACGGGCAAGTTCCTGCGGGACATCCTGGGCGCGGACCGGATCAGCGACGCGGTGGTGCCGGCGGCGCGGAAGCCCGTGAAGCGGGCGTCGGCGAAGAAGACGGTGGCGGCGAAGGCGAACGCGGTCCCGGTAAGGACGGCGACCGCGAAGACGCCGCGCACCCGCAAGGCCTGACCCCACGGCGGGGCCCCACCACCGCCCGGGTCCCCTCGCACCCGCCGGTCGCGGGGGCCCTGCCCTCCGCCGCGCGGGCGGGCGGATCCGCTGGACCCGGGGCCGTTCCGCCGCTGTGCGGGCCCGTCGCGTACTGCGATGCTCGTGCGGCTGCGGGGCCTCGGCCGCTGCGCGGGCCCGCTGGTCGGTATCTGTTTGGGCGGGGCTCCCCGCGGCCACGCGGGGCCTGCCGTATACGGCGATGCTCGGGTAGGCGCAGGGGCTCGGCCACGGCTCGGGCCCGACTGCTCGTGTGTGTGCTGCGCAGGGTCGTCGCCGCCGCGCGGGTGGGCCGCGCGTCTGGCGTATCCGCTGGGAGCGGGGCCGTTCAGCCGGTGCGCGGGCCCGTCGCGTACCGAGGTGCTCGGGTGGCCGCTGGGCTACGGGCCTCGGCCGCTGCGTCCCGCGGGCTCGCGTGCCTGCCGGGCGCAGGGCCTTCCGCCGATGCGCGGAGGTCCCGGGTCCTTCGCCGCCGCTGTGCTGCCTGGCCGTGGCCGGCCACGCTACGGGGGCAGTTCTGCTGCGTATGGGGGTTGGGCTCCTGGGCGGGAGCAGGTGAGGGACGCCGCTTGGGCTGCGAAGTGGAGGGTGTCCTGCCATGCCGGCTTACCCAGGGCGGCCATCGCCCGTGGCGAGAGCGCGTCGTGCGCGGCCAGGCGGTGCAGCAGTGCCGCGTTCACCGTGTCGCCCGCGCCGATCGTGTCCGCCACTTCCACCGGTTCCGCCGGGACCGCGAACTCGTCCCCCGCCCGCGTCAGTACGGTCATCCCGGCCGCACCCCGGGTCAGTACCACCGCCTCCGCACCCCCCGCCAGGAAGTCGGCCGGGTCGCCGCCCAGCCACCGCGCGTCCTCCTCGGACAGTTTCAGCAGGTCCACGTGCGGCAGCCAGCCCCTGAACCGCGCCCGGTACGCGTCCGCATCGGGGATCAGCCCCGGCCGGATGTTCGGGTCGAGCAGGGTGAACACCCCGCGCGCCGCCTCCCGCCGCAGCAGCGCCTCGTACGCACTCGCGCCGGGCTCCAGCACCAGCGAACACGTGCCCAGCGCCAGGGCCCGGGTCCCGGCGGGCAGCGCGGCCGGTGTCTCGAAGAACCGGTCCGCGCTGCCCTCGGCGTAGAAGCCGTAACCGGCCGAGCCGTCCGTCCCGATGGACGCCACGGCCAGCGTCGTCGGCTCGGGCCCGCGCTGGACGAGCGTGCGGTCGACCCCGGCCGACCGCAGACCGTCGAGCAGCGCCTCGCCGAAGCCGTCCGTCGAGACCCGCGAGCAGAACGCGGCCGTGGCCCCCAGCCGGCCCAGCGCAAGGGCCGTGTTGTACGGGCCGCCGCCCAGCCGGGGCAGCAGCGCCGGCAGGGGCTCGCCGCGCGGCGCCGTCCCCTGCGGCACCAGGTCGATCAGTGCTTCTCCGGCGACGACGATCATGCGGGGGAACGTATCCCATGGCCTGTGGGAGGCGTAAGTGGCCACCGCCGGTATCGTCTTCTGCCGACCGCCCCCTGACCAGTGGAGACAGCTCATGTCCGCCCAGCCCTCCGCCCGCCGTACCGTGCTCAAGGGGGCGGCTCTGGCCGGGGCCGCCGGGCTCGGACTCGGGCTCACGGCCTGCTCGACCGAGACGAACAGCGGCGGCTCCACGCCCCCCACGCCCACCGCCCCGGTCGACCTGGGCGCGGCCGACGAGGTTCCGGTGGGCGGCGCGAAGCTCTACCGCGAGCAGAAGGTCGTCGTGAGCCGCCCCGCCGAGGGCGAGTACCTGGCGTTCAGCGCGCAGTGCACCCACGCCGGCTGCGTACTGGACAAGATCGAGGACGAGACTCGGGGCAACTGTCCCTGCCACGGGAGCCGGTTCGACGTGACGACCGGGCAGGTGCTGCGCGGCCCCGCCTCCGACCCGCTGCCCGCGGTCCCGATCAGGGCGGAGGGCGGGCGGCTCGTCGCGGGCCCCGCCGCCTGACGGGCACGCGC
>NZ_JANAVP010000022.1:0-35971 GCF_024213665.1 Streptomyces sp. A3M-1-3 | reverse complement strand
CGCCGTACGCGCTCCCCGCGCCGTACGCGCTCCCCGCGCCGTACGCGCTCCCCGCGCCGTACGCGCTCCCCGCGCCGTACGCGCTCCCCGCGCCGCGGGTTCGCCCGCTCGCCCGCTGGACTGTCACTCCCCGCCAGTAGGCTATGAGACATGGCAGACCCCTCCAGCTACCGCCCCAAGCCGGGACAGATCCCCGACTCGCCGGGGGTCTACCGGTTCCGTGACGAACACCGCCGGGTGATCTACGTCGGCAAGGCGAAGAGCCTGCGCCAGCGGCTCGCGAACTACTTCCAGGACGTGGCCGGCCTCCACCCCCGTACCCGCACCATGGTCACCACGGCCGCGTCCGTCGAGTGGACCGTCGTCTCCACCGAGGTCGAGGCGCTCCAGCTGGAGTACTCCTGGATCAAGGAGTTCGACCCCCGCTTCAACGTCAAGTACCGGGACGACAAGAGCTATCCGTCCCTCGCGGTCACGCTCAACGAGCCGTACCCGCGGGTCCAGGTCATGCGCGGCCCCAAGAAGAAGGGCGTCCGCTACTTCGGTCCGTACGCGCACGCGTGGGCCATCCGCGAGACCGTCGACCTGATGCTCCGGGTCTTCCCGGTGCGTACGTGCTCCGCCGGGGTCTTCAAGCGTTCCGCCCAGATCGGCCGCCCCTGCCTCCTCGGCTACATCGGCAAGTGCTCGGCGCCCTGTGTCGGCCGGGTCACCCCGGACGAACACCGGGAGCTGGCGGAGGAGTTCTGCGACTTCATGGCCGGGCGCACCGGTACGTACCTGCGCCGCCTCGAGGAGCAGATGCACGAGGCCGCCGAGGAGATGGAGTACGAGCGTGCCGCCCGGCTGCGCGACGACATAGAGGCGCTGCGGCGGGCGATGGAGAAGAACGCCGTCGTGCTGGCCGACGCCACCGACGCCGACCTGATCGCCGTCGCGGAGGACGAGCTCGAAGCCGCCGTCCAGATCTTCCACGTACGCGGCGGGCGCGTCCGCGGCCAGCGCGGCTGGGTCACCGACAAGGTCGAGGCCGTCGACACGGCCGGCCTGGTCGAGCACGCGCTGCAGCAGCTGTACGGCGAGGAGAAGGGCGACGCGGTCCCCAAGGAGGTCCTGGTCCCCGCCCTCCCCGAGGACTCGGCGGCCGTCGTGCAGTGGCTCACCCAGCGCCGCGGCTCGAACGTCAGCCTCCGTATCCCGCAGCGCGGTGACAAGAAGGACCTGATGGAGACGGTCCGGCGCAACGCGCAGCAGTCGCTCGCGCTGCACAAGACCAAGCGGGCCTCCGACCTGACCACCCGCTCCCGGGCGCTGGAGGAGATCGCCGAGGCGCTCGGCCTCGACTCCGCGCCGCTGCGGATCGAGTGCTTCGACATCTCGCACCTCCAGGGCGAGGACGTCGTGGCGTCGATGGTGGTGTTCGAGGACGGCCTGGCCCGCAAGAGCGAGTACCGCCGCTTCCAGATCAAGTCCTTCGAGGGCCAGGACGACGTCCGGTCCATGCACGAGGTGATCAGCCGCCGCTTCCGGCGCTACGTCCAGGAGAAGCTGAAGACGGGGGAGTGGTCGGAGGAGGAGCCGGCACCCGAGGACGAGGGCAGGCCCAAGCGCTTCGCCTATCCGCCGCAGCTCGTCGTGGTCGACGGCGGCATGCCGCAGGTCGCGGCCGCCCAGCGGGCCCTGGACGAGCTGGGCATCGACGACGTCGCGGTGTGCGGCCTCGCCAAACGCCTCGAAGAGGTCTGGCTGCCCGGCGACGGCGACCCCGTCGTCCTGCCCCGCTCCAGCGAGGGGCTGTATCTGCTCCAGCGGGTCCGCGACGAGGCACACCGCTTCGCCATCCGGTACCAGCGCAGCAAGCGGACCAAGCGGATCAAGGTGAGCCCGCTGGATGCGGTCGCGGGGCTCGGTGAGACCCGCAAGCAGGCGCTGATCAAGCACTTCGGTTCGGTGAAGAGGCTGAAGCAGGCGACAATCGACGAGATCTGCGAGGTGCCCGGCATAGGCCGCAAGACGGCCGAGACCGTGGCCGCGGCCCTCGTTTCGGCGGCACCCGCCGGCCCTGCGGTGAACACCGCGACAGGAGAGATCATTGAGGATGAGGAACCCGCACCCGCGGGACTCCTGTCCGATCGGGGGATCAAGGAATGACCGAGCACGACCGAGACGGAGCACAGGTGAGTACGGGCACGAGCGTGGAGGCCGGCCAGGCCGCCGAGACGGCCATTCCCGAGCTGGTGATCATCTCCGGCATGTCCGGCGCCGGCCGAAGCACGGCCGCCAAGTGCCTGGAGGACCTCGGCTGGTTCGTCGTCGACAACCTGCCGCCCGCGCTGATCCCCACCATGGTGGAGCTGGGCGCGCGGTCCCAGGGCAATGTGGCCCGTATCGCGGTGGTCGTGGACGTGCGCGGCCGCCGCTTCTTCGACAACCTCCGCGAGTCCCTCGCGGACCTCGAGGCCAAGAACGTCACCCGGCGCATCGTCTTCCTGGAGTCGTCCGAGGAAGCACTCGTACGCCGCTTTGAATCCGTACGCCGACCGCACCCGCTGCAGGGCGACGGCCGCATCGTCGACGGCATCGCGGCCGAGCGCGACCTGCTGCGCGAGCTGCGCGGCGACGCCGATCTGGTGATCGACACGTCCAGCCTCAACGTCCACGAGCTGCGCTCCAAGATGGACGCCCAGTTCGCCGGCGACGAGGAGCCGGAGCTGCGGGCCACCGTCATGTCCTTCGGCTACAAGTACGGCCTGCCGGTCGACGCCGACCTGGTCGTCGACTGCCGCTTCCTGCCGAACCCGCACTGGGTCCCGGAGCTGCGCCCCTTCACCGGCCTGAACGAGGAGGTGTCGGGCTATGTCTTCAACCAGCCCGGCGCCAAGGAGTTCCTCGACCGGTACGCCGAGCTGCTCCAGCTCATCGCGGCCGGCTACCGGCGCGAGGGCAAGCGGTACGTGACCATCGCCATCGGCTGCACCGGCGGCAAGCACCGCAGTGTCGCCATGTCCGAGAAGCTCGCCGCCCGCCTCGCCTCCGAGGGAGTCGAGACCGTCGTCGTCCACCGGGACATGGGGCGCGAGTGAGTGGCACAAACCCGCAGGTGGGCAGATTGCGGCGGCTGCGCCGGACAACCCCCCAGCGCGGCGGCGACGCCGTACGTACAAACCGCAGACGCGGCGCACAGCCCAAGGTCGTCGCCCTCGGCGGCGGCCGGGGCCTGTCCGCCTCGCTCGCCGCGCTGCGCCGGATCACCGGCGATCTCACCGCAGTGGTCACCGTCGCCGACGACGGCGGCTCCAGCGGGCGGCTGCGCGAGGAGCTGGGCGTACTGCCGCCCGGCGACCTGCGCAAGGCGCTCGCGGCACTCTGCGGCGACGACGAATGGGGCCAGACCTGGGCCCGGGTCATCCAGCACCGCTTCCAGTCCCAGGGCGAGCTGCACGAGCACGCGGTCGGCAACCTGCTGATCGTCGCCCTGTGGGAGCAGCTCGGCGACCATGTGAGCGCCCTCGACCTGGTCGGCAGGCTGCTGGGCGCGCACGGCCGGGTGCTGCCCATGTCCGCCGTACCGCTGGAGCTGCAGGCGCTGGTGCGCGGGCACAACCCGGACCGGCCCGATGAGATCGCCACGGTCCGCGGCCAGGCGACCGTCGCGCTGACCCCGGGCGAGGTGCAGTCCGTGCATGTCGTCCCGCACGACCCGCCCGCCGTGCCCGAGGCGGTGGAAGCGGTCCTCGACGCGGACTGGGTGGTGCTCGGCCCCGGCTCCTGGTTCTCCTCCGTCATTCCGCATCTGCTGGTGCCGGAACTGCGCGACGCCCTCATGGAGACCAAGGCACGGCGGGTCCTTTCGCTCAACCTCGCGCCCCAGCCCGGCGAAACCGATGGCTTCTCCCCGCAACGTCATTTGGAGGTTTTGGCCCGACACGCCCCTAAACTCGCCCTGGACGTGGTGCTGGCCGACCAGGCCGCCGTGCCCGACCGCGAGTCCCTCGCCGACGCCGCCAGGCGGCTCGGCGCCGCGGTCGAGCTGGCGCCGGTCGCCGCGCCCGACGGCCCGAGGCACGACCCGGAGCTGTTGGCCGCCGCGTACGACCGTATTTTTCGGATGCATGGAAGGATCGGCCCATGGCGATGACGGCAGCGGTGAAGGACGAGATCTCCCGGCTCCCCGTCACCCGGACCTGCTGCAGAAAGGCAGAGGTCTCGGCGATTCTTCGGTTCGCGGGCGGGCTGCACCTGGTGAGCGGCCGGATCGTGATCGAGGCGGAGCTGGACACCGCCATGGCGGCGCGCCGCCTGAAGAAGGACATCCTGGAGATCTTCGGACACGGCTCCGAGCTCATCGTGATGGCGCCCGGCGGTCTGCGCCGCGGTTCGCGTTACGTCGTACGGGTGGTTGCGGGCGGCGACCAGCTGGCGCGCCAGACCGGCCTTGTGGACGGCCGCGGCCGGCCCATCCGGGGTCTTCCCCCGCAGGTCGTCTCCGGCGCCACCTGCGATGCGGAGGCGGCCTGGCGCGGCGCCTTCCTGGCCCACGGCTCGCTCACCGAGCCCGGGCGCTCCTCCTCGCTGGAGGTGACCTGCCCGGGTCCGGAGGCGGCCCTCGCTCTGGTCGGCGCGGCGCGGCGGCTCTCCATCGCGGCCAAGGCCCGCGAGGTGCGCGGGGTCGACCGGGTCGTCGTACGCGACGGTGACGCGATCGGCGCCATGCTGACCCGGCTCGGTGCGCACGAGTCGGTGCTGGCCTGGGAGGAGCGGCGGATGCGCCGCGAGGTGCGGGCCACCGCCAACCGGCTGGCCAACTTCGACGACGCCAATCTGCGCCGCTCGGCGCGGGCCGCCGTGGCCGCCGGTGCGCGGGTGCAGCGGGCGCTGGAGATCCTCGGCGAAGAGGTGCCCGAGCACCTCGCCGCCGCGGGCCGGCTGCGGATGGAGCACAAGCAGGCATCCCTGGAGGAGCTGGGCGCACTCGCCGACCCTCCGCTGACCAAGGACGCGGTCGCGGGCCGGATCCGCCGGCTGCTGGCGATGGCGGACAAGCGGGCGCAGGACCTGGGGATCCCGAGTACGGAGTGCAATCTCACCGAGGACATGGCCGACAATCTGGTCGGCTGAACTCCCTGACGGCTGTTCAATTCGCCGCTGCCTACGCCCAATCGGGTTGTCGGCAGCGGCGTTTCCGTGTCCCGAGGCCCTATTGACATGATCATGGGGTGTCATGAGCCTGGCGTCTGTCCTTTTGTGTCACACCACACCAAGGGGAGCTCATGAGACCCAGAGCGAGATCGATCCTCGCAGCGGGTGCACTGCTGCTCGGCGGACTGGCGGCGGCACCTGTCGCCCAGGCCGAGGCCGGACGAGCCGCCGACCGAGCGGCCGACCGTGCCGCCGACCCCGCCGCCGACGCGGTGAAGGTCTTCAACGCCGACGTCACCAAGGAGCAGGTGCCCCTGCTTCTCGCACTCGGCCAGGACGCCCATGAACTGGGCGAACAGGCCCCCGACAAGGGCACCGCCCGGGTCGAGCTCTTCCTCACCGACGCCCAGGCCCGCGGGCTGGAGAAGCAGGGCGTGCAGGTCACCGAGCGCAGGGTCTCGGCGAACACCGAGGCACGCCTGCAGGCCGCCGGTGACGGGGTCTACCGCCCGTACAGCGGCGACGGCAACCTCCAGGAGGAGATCGTCCGGACCGGGCAGGCCCACCCGGACATCACCAAGGTCGTCTCCATCGGCAAGACCCTGCGGGGCCAGGACATTCTGGCCCTCAAGCTGACCAAGGGCGCCAAGAAGACCAAGGACGGCGCGAAGCCGTCCGTGCTGTACCTGTCCAACCAGCACGCCCGCGAGTGGATCACCCCGGAGATGACCCGCCGGCTGCTCCACCACTACCTCGACAACTACGGCAAGGACCCGCGCATCACCAACGTGGTGAACTCCACCGAGCTGTGGTTCGTGCTCTCCGCCAACCCGGACGGCTACGACCACACCCACCAGTCGGCGGACAACCGGCTGTGGCGCAAGAACCTCCGCGACAACGACGGCGACGGGAAGACCACCAACGCCGACGGCGTCGACCTGAACCGGAACTTCGCCTACAAGTGGGGTTACGACAACGAGGGTTCGTCACCCAGCCCGTCCAGCCAGACCTACCGCGGAGCCGGCCCCGCCTCCGAGCCCGAGACCGTCGCGCTCGACCGCTTCCAGAAGCGCATCGGTTTCGAGTACGGCATCAACTACCACTCCGCGGCGGAGCTGCTGCTGTACGGCGTCGGCTGGCAGGTCGCCACGCCGACCCCCGACGACGTGCTCTACAAGGCCCTCGCCGGCACCCCGGAGAACTCCGCCGTCCCCGGCTACTACCCGCAGGTCTCCTCCGAGCTCTACACCACCAACGGTGAGGCCGACGGCCACGCGGCCAACGCCAACGGGATCATGATGTTCACCCCGGAGATGACGACCTGCCAGACCGTCTCCAACAGCGACCCCAACGACCCGTGGAAGCCCGAGGACTGCCAGTCCGGCTTCAACTTCCCCGACGACGAGAAGCTGATCCAGGCGGAGTTCGCCAAGAACATCCCCTTCGCGCTCTCCGTCGCCGAGACCGCCGCCCACCCCGACCAGCCGTCCTCCGCCGTCGGCATGAACGCCCCCGACTTCACCGTCGACCCCTTCACCACCTCGTACGCCCGCGGCGGCGACCAGGAGGTGTCCGTCACCGTCCGCAAGTCCGTACGCGACAAGGAGCTCAGGTATCGCGTCAACGGCGGCCGCACGCACGACATGGCTCTCAAGCCCTGGAAGGGAGGCGAAACCTACGGCGGCGAGGACAACATCCGCTTCGACGAGTACCGCGCCAAGGTCAAGGACGGAGACGTCGGCGACCAGGTCGAGGTCTGGTTCACCGGAGAGACCCGGAGCGGGAAGCCCACCTCCAGCGAGCACTTCACGTACACCGTCGCCGAACGCCCCCGGGCCAACACTCTGGTGATCGCCGAGGAGGGAGCCCCCGCCCAGCACGCCCAGACGTACGTCGACGCGCTGAAGGCCAACGGCCGCAAGGCCGTCGTCTGGGACGTCGCCACCCAGGGCGCGCCCCACCCGCTCGGCGTCCTCGGTCACTTCTCCACGGCCGTCCACTACACCGGTGACCGGGCCCCCGGCGGACCCACCCAGCTGGCGGTCCGGGCCTTCCTCAACGAGGGCGGCAAGCTGATCGAGGCCGGTGAGCTGGCCGGCGGCAACGCCCAGGTCGGGCGGGCCGCGACCAACGACTTCAGCCAGTACTACCTGGGTGCGTACGGACGCACCTCCGCGCCGACCGCCACCGGTTTCGCCGGCGCCGGAAACCTCGCCGGGTTCACCGGCCCGCTCGCCGGCGCCGCCGGCACCCCCGGCAATCCGCTCAACGCCGCCGGGGCCTACGCGATCACCTCCGACACCCTGCCGCCCGCCGGCTTCCCCCAGTTCGAGAGCGCGGCAGCGGGCCGCTACGCGGGAGTGGTCAACCCGTACGCTCCGTACGCGGGCCAGTGGATGGCCGCCGCCACGCACGCGGACGACGACTTCAAGCGCCTCACCCGCACTGTCGACCTCACCGGCATCAGCGCGGCCGACAAGCCGGAGCTGCGCCTCGCCCTCAACTGGAACACCGAGCCGGGATACGACCACGCGATCCTGGAGGCCCATCCCGCAGAAGGCGCGGACACCGAGGACTGGACCACGCTTCCCGAGGCGGGCGGACTCACCAGAACGACAGTCCCGCAGGAGTGTGAGGCCGGCTACTTCGTCAACGGCCACCCGTTCCTGCGGCACTACCTGACCGTGGCGGCGGGCGGCTGCACGGCGACCGGCACCAGCGGAGCCTGGAACAGCTTCACCGGGTCCTCCGGCGGCTGGAAGCAGGTCTCCTTCGACCTGAGCGCCTACGCGGGCAAGCGTGTGGAGCTCGCGCTCAGCTCGGTCACCGACCCCTCCAGCGGCGGACGTGGCGTTTTCGCCGACGACGCCCGCCTCGTCGTCGGCGGCGCGGACAAGGAGCCGGCGGCCTCGGGGGACTTCGAGACCTCCCTCGGCGGCTGGACGGTTCCGGGCGCGCCGGCCGGAAGTCCTGCGGTCGCCGGGGACTGGGCCCGCTCCGGCGAGCTCTTCAAGTCCTACGCGGCGGTCACTACGCGTGACACCGTGCTGCTCGGATTCGGCCTGGAGCATGTGCCGGCCGCGGCGGACCGCACGGCACTGCTCGGCAAGGCGCTGCGTTCCCTCCGGGACTGACCCCTGAGACAGGAGTTGAGAACCAGGGCGGCCCGTATCCGTACCAACGGGTACGGGCCGCCGCATCCGGCACGGATGCGGCCGATGTCACTACCGAGCCCCCAGAGGGGTAGGGTCGTAGGCGGTCGGGGACATCCCATACAGCTCGCCGGCGGACACCCGGCGTACCAACGAGGAGATCGGTTCGTGACGATCCGCGTAGGCATCAACGGCTTTGGCCGCATCGGCCGCAACTACTTCCGGGCGCTCCTGGAGCAGGGTGCGGACATCGAGATCGTCGGTGTCAACGACCTGACCGATAACGCGACCCTGGTGCACCTGCTGAAGTACGACACCATCCTGGGCCGCCTCAAGGCTGAGGTCAGCCACACCGAAGACTCCATCACGGTCGGCAACCAGACCTTCAAGACGATGGCCGAGCGCGACCCGGCGAACCTGCCGTGGGCCGAACTCGGTGCCGACATCGTCATCGAGTCGACCGGCATCTTCACCAAGAAGGCCGACGCCGCGAAGCACATCGCCGCCGGCGCCAAGAAGGTCCTCATCTCGGCTCCTGCCAAGGACGAGGACATCACCATCGTGATGGGCGTCAACCAGGACAAGTACGACGCGGCCAACCACCACGTCATCTCCAACGCCTCCTGCACCACCAACTGTGTGGCGCCGATGGCCAAGGTTCTCGACGAGAACTTCGGCATCGTCAAGGGCCTGATGACGACGGTCCACGCGTACACCAACGACCAGCGCATCCTGGACTTCCCGCACTCGGACCTGCGCCGCGCCCGCGCCGCCGCCGAGAACATCATCCCGACCACCACCGGTGCCGCCAAGGCCACCGCGCTGGTCCTCCCGCAGCTCAAGGGCAAGCTCGACGGCATCGCGATGCGCGTCCCGGTCCCGACCGGTTCCGTGACCGACCTCGTCATCGAGCTCGAGCGCGAGGTCACCAAGGACGAGATCAACTCGGCCTTCCAGAAGGCCGCCGAGGGCCAGCTCAAGGGCATCCTCGACTACACCGAGGACGCGATCGTCTCCTCGGACATCGTCAACTGGCCGGCCTCCTGCACCTTCGACTCGTCCCTGACGATGGCGTCGGGCAAGAGCGTCAAGGTCATCGGCTGGTACGACAACGAGTGGGGTTACTCCAACCGCCTGGTGGACCTCACGGTCTTCGTCGGCGGCCAGCTCTGATCCCGGGCCGGTAGCCACCTCGATGTGAGCGGCAGGGCTCGGACAGCGCAAGGACGCGCTGTTCGAGCCCTGCTTCTTGTCCCGATCTCTCCAGGTTCCGGTTTCTCTAGGAGTCAGCAACAGATGAAGACGATTGACGAACTTCTCGCCGACGGCGTCGCGGGCCGGCGGGTATTCGTCCGCGCCGACCTCAACGTGCCGCTCGAAGGCACCACCATCACCGACGACGGCCGTATCCGCGCCGTCCAGCCGACGATCGCCAAGCTCGCCGCCGCCGGCGCGCGCGTGGTCGTCGCCTCCCACCTCGGCCGCCCCAAGGGCGCTCCGGACCCGGCCTTCTCGCTCGCCCCGGCCGCCGCACGGCTCGGCGAACTCCTCGGTGCCGATGTCGCCTTCGCGACCGACACCGTCGGCGAGTCCGCCCGGGCGACCGTCGCGGGCCTCGCCGACGGCCAGGTCGCCGTTATCGAGAACCTGCGCTTCAACGCCGGTGAGACGGCCAAGGACGACGCCGAGCGCGGTGCCTTTGCCGACCAGCTCGCCGAGCTCGCCGATGTGTACGTCGGCGACGGCTTCGGCGCGGTGCACCGCAAGCACGCCTCGGTCTTCGACCTCCCGGCCCGCCTCCCGCACGCGGCCGGCGGCCTGATCGCCACCGAGGTCGGCGTCCTGAAGAAGCTCACCGAGGACGTCCGGCGCCCGTACGTCGTCGTCCTCGGCGGCGCCAAGGTCTCCGACAAGCTCGGCGTGATCGACCACCTGCTGGAGAAGGCCGACCGGATCCTGGTCGGCGGCGGCATGGCGTACACCTTCCTCAAGGCCAAGGGCCACGAGGTCGGCATCTCGCTGCTCCAGGAGGACCAGATCCCGACGGTCCTGGAGTACCTGGCGCGGGCCGAGAAGCGTGGCGTGGAGTTCGTCCTCCCCGTCGACGTCCTGGTCTCTGCCGACTTCCCGGACCTCAAGACCAAGGCCCCGGCCAACCCGGCCACCGTCGCCTCGAACGCCATCCCGGCCGACGAGGAGGGCCTGGACATCGGTCCGGAGACCCGCAAGCTGTACGCCGCGAAGCTCGCCGACGCCGGCACCGTCTTCTGGAACGGTCCGATGGGCGTCTTCGAGCACCCCGACTACGCCGAGGGCACCAAGGCGGTTGCCCAGGCGCTCGTCGACAGCCCGGCCTTCACGGTGGTCGGCGGCGGCGACTCCGCCGCGGCCGTCCGCATCCTGGGCTTCGACGAGAACGCATTCGGCCACATTTCCACCGGCGGTGGCGCCAGCCTCGAGTACCTCGAGGGCAAGACGCTCCCCGGCCTCGCCGCACTGGAGGACTGACCCTCAATGACTGCTCCTACCCAAGGGCGCATCCCGCTGATGGCGGGCAACTGGAAGATGAACCTCAACCACCTCGAGGCCATCGCCCACGTCCAGAAGCTCGCCTTCGCCCTGGCCGACAAGGACTACGACGCGGTCGAGGTCGCCGTCCTGCCTCCCTTCACCGACCTCCGCTCGGTGCAGACCCTGGTCGACGGCGACAAGCTGAAGATCAAGTACGGCGCTCAGGACATCTCGGCGCACGACTCCGGTGCGTACACCGGCGAGATCTCCGGCCCGATGCTGGCCAAGCTGAAGTGCACGTATGTGGCCGTCGGCCACAGCGAGCGCCGCCAGTACCACGGCGAGAGCGACGAGATCTGCAACGCCAAGGTCAAGGCCGCCTACAAGCACGGGCTCACCCCGATCCTGTGCGTCGGCGAGGGCCTGGACATCCGCAAGGCCGGTGAGCAGGTCTCGTACACGCTGAGCCAGCTCGACGGCGGCCTGAAGGACATCCCGGCCGAGCAGGCCGAGACGGTCGTGATCGCGTACGAGCCGGTGTGGGCCATCGGCACCGGCGAGGTCGCCACCCCTGCAGACGCGCAGGAGGTCTGCGGGGCGATCCGCGGCCGGCTCGCGGAGCTGTACTCGCAGGAACTGGCCGACCGGGTCCGTATCCAGTACGGCGGCTCGGTGAAGTCCGGGAACGTCGCCGCGATCATGGCTCAGCCGGACGTCGACGGCGCTCTGATCGGCGGCGCGGCGCTGGACGCCGACGAGTTCGTCAAGATCGTCCGCTTCCGCGACCAGTGAGTATGCGGTAGGGCAGATCCGTCGTACCCTGGCGGGGGCCGAGGTGGCATGCGCCACCCGGCCCCCGTTGTCCGATTCAGTCTTAGGGAATTCCGGGAAAGTAGGGTTCAGCCGTGATTATGGGGTTCTCGATCGCCCTGATCGTCTTCAGCCTGCTGCTGATGCTGCTGGTGCTGATGCACAAGGGGAAGGGCGGCGGCCTCTCCGACATGTTCGGTGGCGGTATGCAGTCGTCCGTCGGCGGCTCCTCGGTTGCGGAGCGCAACCTGGACCGCATCACCGTCGTCGTCGGTCTGATCTGGTTTGCGTGCATTGTCGCGCTCGGTCTGCTGCTGAAGCTGGACAGCTGACCGCATCTCCGCTATGGCGTCGCCTGCGCGGCCTATCATGGGCCTGCGTTTTGGGGGCCGATAAGTAACTCCGGTCACTGGACGCGCGTTGGGCCTTACGTAGACTGGGCTGACTTCGAGCACCATCACGCAGGGAGTTACGACCGTGGCAAGTGGCAACGCGATCCGAGGAAGTCGGGTCGGAGCGGGGCCGATGGGTGAGGCCGAGCGCGGCGAGTCCGCGCCGCGTCTCCGCATCTCCTTCTGGTGCTCGAACGGGCACGAGACGCAGCCGAGCTTCGCCAGCGACGCGCAGGTCCCCGACACCTGGGACTGCCCGCGCTGCGGATTCCCGGCAGGCCAGGACCGGGACAATCCGCCGGACCCGCCGCGCACCGAGCCGTACAAGACGCACCTGGCGTACGTACGCGAGCGGCGCACCGACGCCGACGGCGAGGCGATTCTCGCCGAGGCCCTCGCGAAACTGCGGGGCGAGATCTAAGACTTGATGTCCGGCCGGGCACCCTCCGAGGTGCCCGGCCGGTCCGCTTCGCGCCCGCGCCGTCCGCGCTGCCGGCCCTGCTCCGATCAACTAGGTTGGGAGGCAGCGGGGCAGTACGCAGGTACGAGAAGAAGTGGGCTGATAACCGGTATGAACGCAGACGGCCGTACCAGGCTCAACCAGACGCCCGAGTGGACCGCATTGGGCAAGCACCGGGAACAGCTGGGGGAGACCCATCTGCGTGAGCTGTTCGCGGCGGACCCGGGTCGGGGCTCCGGCTACACCCTCCGGGTCGGCGACCTGCACATCGACTACTCCAAGCAGCTGGTGACCGACGAGACGCTCCGGCTGCTGCGCGAACTCGCCGCGGCGACCGGCGTGGCGGAGCTGCGGGACGCGATGTTCCGCGGCGAGAAGATCAACACCACCGAGGACCGCGCCGTGCTGCACACGGCCCTGCGGGCGCCGCGGAACGCCGTGATCGAGGTGGACGGCGAGAACGTCGTACCCGCCGTGCACGCCGTGCTCGACAAGATGGCCGGCTTCGCCCACCAGGTCCGCTCCGGGGCGTGGACCGGGCACACCGGCAAGCGCATCAGGACCGTGGTCAACATCGGCATCGGCGGCTCGGACCTGGGCCCCGCCATGGCGTACGAGGTGCTGCGCTCCTTCACCGCCCGCGAGCTGGCCTTCCGCTTCGTCTCGAACGTCGACGGGGCCGACCTCCACGAGGCCGTACGGGACTTGGACCCGGCCGAGACGCTGTTCATCATCGCGTCCAAGACCTTCACCACCATCGAGACCATCACCAACGCCACCTCGGCCCGCGAGTGGCTCCTCGGCGGCCTGGGCGGTGACCGGGAGGCAGTGGCCAGGCACTTCGTGGCGCTCTCCACCAACGCCGAGAAGGTGGCCGACTTCGGTATCGACACGGCGAACATGTTCGAGTTCTGGGACTGGGTCGGCGGCCGTTACTCGTACGACTCGGCCATCGGGCTCTCCCTGATGATCGCCATCGGCCCGGACCGCTTCCGCGAAATGCTGGACGGCTTCCACCTGGTCGACGAGCACTTCCGCACCGCCCCGCCGGAGGCCAACGCGCCGCTGCTGCTGGGCCTGTTGGGCGTCTGGTACGGCGGGTTCCACGACGCCCAGTCGCACGCCGTGCTGCCGTACAGCCACTACCTCTCCCGGTTCACGGCGTATCTGCAGCAGCTGGACATGGAATCGAACGGCAAGTCCGTGGACCGCGACGGCAATCCGGTCGACTGGCAGACCGGACCGGTGGTGTGGGGAACGCCCGGGACCAACGGCCAGCACGCGTACTACCAGTTGATCCACCAGGGTACGAAGCTCATCCCGGCGGACTTCATCGCCTTCGCGGAGCCGGTCGCCGATCTCAGCACCGGCCTGGCGGCCCAGCACGACCTGCTGATGGCGAACTTCTTCGCGCAGACGCAGGCGCTGGCGTTCGGCAAGACCCCTGACGAGGTGCGCGCGGAAGGGGTCGCGGAAGAGCTGGTCCCGCACAAGACCTTCCGCGGCAACCACCCGACGACCACGATCCTGGCCAAGGAGCTCACTCCCTCGGTGCTGGGCCAGCTGGTCGCGCTCTACGAGCACAAGGTGTTCGTCCAGGGCGCCGTCTGGAACATCGACTCCTTCGACCAGTGGGGCGTCGAGCTGGGCAAGGTCCTCGCCAAGCGGCTGGAGCCGGCCCTGTCGGGATTGGCGGAGGTCCCGGGCCTGGACGAGTCCACCAAGGCGCTGGTGGCCACCTACCGAAGCCTGCGAGGTAGGCGATAGGAGGGGTCGTCAGCTGCTTGCCGGGGAGCGTGCACGAGGGCGGTTTAACTCGATCGTGTGATGGTCGGCTTCCGGGCTTGCGGCGTCCTGGGCCGTCCGGGTTAACGTGATCGTGTGATCTGGGACGCCGGGTACGGCGCCGGCGTGCGGGGCCCCTGCTCCACCGGAGTGATGGTTCAGGGCCTCCCCGTCGCCTCTGGCCGTACCCATTTGGCCGGATCGCGCAGGGAACCGACCTCCCGGGCCCGGACCACGCACAGGATGCGTGTCGCCGCCCCGGGGTTGAGTACGCCGGGGACCAGTGCGCCCAAGACCGTTCGGGGCGTGCGGCTGAGCGGACTCACTCCTGCTCAGTCCAGAGGAACGGTCCGAAGCTTGCGAGGCAGGCAGTAGGAGCGGTTCGAGCGCGGCGCATCCGGTAAACCGGATGCCGTTCCGGCCGGGGCGGGTGACACTGCAGTCCGAACTGCCGGTGACACCCGCCCCGAAAGGACGTCATGCACCCCCTGATGGCCGCCCTCGGCGACCCCGACCGCGTACGCCTCTACGCCCAGCTCGTGCTGGCGGAGGGCCCCACGCATCCCTTCCGGGGCGAGCACGCCGAGCTGGCGCGCAAGCACCTGGGGCCCCTGATCCAGGCGGGTCTGGTGCGGCCGCATGAGGACGGCGGCTTCGTCGCCCGTGCCGACGCGTTCCAGGAGGCTCTGGGGACCGAACCCGTTGACCGTGAGGCGGACTGCCTGCCGCCGCAGCTCCAACGACTGTTCTCGCGCGGGCGGCTGACGGCCATTCCGGTACGGACCGCCCTGCGCCGGGAGCTGCTGGAGTATCTGGCCGAGTCCCGGTTCGAGCCCGGCCGCAGCTATTCCGAGGCGGAGGTCAACGAGGCGATTCAGCAGGTGCACGACGACAGCGCCGCGCTGCGCCGCTATCTGGTCATCGACGGCCTGCTCAGCCGGACCCGCGACGGCAGCGGCTACCAGCTGGCCTGACGGGCGCACCACGCGACGGCGGCCCCGCACCCGGACAGGCAGGTGCGGGGCCGCCGTCGTACGTTCAGGCCGAAGCCGGCGGGTACAGCTGGGGCGGCAGCTTCGCCGCTGCCGCGCGGTCCAGCAGCCACAGCGTGCGGCTGCGCCCGTACGCGCCCGCCGCCGGGGCCTGGATCTCCCCTGCGCCGCCGAGCGCGATCGCCACCGCGCCCGCCTTGTCCTCACCCGCCGCGAGCAGCCACACCTCGCGGGCCGCGCGGATGGCGGGCAAGGTCAGGGAGATACGGGTGGGCGGCGGCTTGGGAGCGCCGTGCACGCCGACGACTGTGCGCTCGGTCTCCCGTACGGCCGGCAGCTCCGGGAAGAGCGACGCGACATGCGTGTCGGGGCCGACGCCCAGCATCAGTACGTCGAAGGTCGGCACCGGACCGTGGTTCTCCGGCCCCGACGCGGCGGCCAGTTCGTCCGCGTACGCCGCCGCGGCGGCGTCCGCATCCCCCCCGTACGGTCCGTCCGAGGCGGGCATGACATGCACCCGCGCCGGGTCCACCCGTACCGAGTCGAGCAGCGCCTCGCGGGCCTGGGTGTGGTTGCGCTCGGGGTCGTCGGCCCGGAGGAACCGTTCGTCACCCCACCACAGGTCCAGATGCGCCCAGTCCACCGCGTCCCGCGCGGGCGCCGCGGCCATGGCGGCGAGCACGCCGTTGCCGTTGCGCCCGCCCGTCAGGACGATGGAGGCGGAGCCGCGCGCGGCCTGGGCGTCCACGATCTTCGTGATCAGCCGCGCCGCCGCGGCCTGCGCCATCAGATCCTTGTCGCGGTGTACGACGACCTGCGGAGTGCTCACTTCGCGGCCACCTTCTTGGCC
Organism: Streptomyces sp. A3M-1-3; assembly: GCF_024213665.1. Lineage (GTDB taxonomy): Bacteria > Actinomycetota > Actinomycetes > Streptomycetales > Streptomycetaceae > Streptomyces. Next base: position 19,880 of record NZ_JANAVP010000022.1, on the reverse strand, counting down.
GCCGGCTTCTTCGCGGCCGGTGCGGCCTTCTCGGCGGCCGGCTCTTCGGCCTCGGCGGCCGCCGCGGCGCCCTGCTGCAGCCGGTCCACCCCGAACTTCACCGCGGACTCGTAGATGTTGTCCGGGTCGAGCCGGCGCAGCTCCTCCGCGAGCAGCTCGGCGGTCTCCCGCCGCTTGAGCGCCACCGCGCGGTCCGGCTGGCCCGGCATGCACAGCGTCGCCAGCGATCCGTCCGCCCGGTCCAGGACGATGTCGCCGTCCTTGGTCTCCAGGCGTACGGCCGTGAGCCCGGGGCCGGACGACAGGGCCCGCCGTACGGGCACCCCCAGCCGGTCGGCCAGCCACATGGCCAGCAGCTCGCAGCTCGGGTTCTCGTCCTCGCCCTCGACCAGCGCCGACGTGATCTCCACGGACTGCTGGTCCAGCGCCGCCGCGAGCATCGAGCGCCACGGCGTGATCCGGGTCCAGGCCAGGTCGGTGTCGCCCTGGGCGTACGCCTCCGCCCGCCCCGACAGCGCCGCGAGCGGGTTCTCGGTGGCGTACGTGTCCGAGATGCGGCGCTGCGCGAGCGTGCCGAGCGGGTCCTTCGCCAGGTCCGCCGGTGCCCCCTCGGGCCACCAGACGACCACCGGGGCGTCGGGCAGCAGCAGCGGGAGCACCGCGGACTGCGCGTGGTTGACGAGGTCGCCGTAGAGCCGCAGCACCACCGTCTCACCGGTGCCGGAGTCGGCCCCGACGCGCACTTCGGCGTCGAGGCGCGCGTCGCGCCGGCTGCGTGGCGAGCGGCTGATCCGCCGGATCACGACGATGATCCGCGAGGGGTGCTCGTGGGACGCGTCGTTCGCCGCCTTGAGGGCGTCGTACGCGTTCTCCTCGTCGGTGACGATGACGAGGGTCAGCACCATGCCGATGGCCGGCGTGCCGATGTCGCGGCGCGCCTGGACCAGCGCGGCGTTGATCTTGCTGGAGTTGGTGTCCGTGAGGTCGATCTTCATGGCCGACGCCAGCTCCGTCCGTCTCGTGCGAGCATCTCGTCCGCCTCGACCGGCCCCCACGTCCCGGCGGGGTACTGCGCGGGCTTGCCGTTCGCGTCCCAGAACTGCTCGATCGGGTCGAGGATGTTCCAGGAGAGTTCGACCTCCTGGTGGCGCGGGAAGAGGTTGGCGTCGCCCAGCAGCACATCGAGGATGAGGCGCTCGTACGCCTCCGGGCTGGACTCGGTGAACGACTCGCCGTACGCGAAGTCCATCGTGACGTCCCGGACCTCCATCGAGGTGCCCGGCACCTTGGAGCCGAACCGCACGGTGACGCCCTCGTCCGGCTGGACCCGGATGACCAGGGCGTTCTGCCCCAGCTCCTCGGTCGCCCCCGACTCGAAGGGCAGATACGGCGCCCGCTTGAAGACGACCGCGATCTCGGTCACGCGGCGGCCGAGGCGCTTGCCGGTGCGCAGATAGAACGGCACGCCCGCCCAGCGGCGGTTGTTGATCTCCAGCCTTATGGCCGCGTAGGTGTCGGTCTTCGACTTGGGGTCGATGCCGTCCTCCTCGAGGTACCCGACGACCCTCTCGCCGCCCTGCCACGCGGCCGCGTACTGCCCGCGCACGGTGTGCTTGCCCAGGTCCTCCGGCAGCTGCACCGCCGTGAGCACCTTGAGCTTCTCGGCGACCAGTGCCTTGGGGTGGAAGGAGCCCGGCTCCTCCATCGCCGTCAGCGCGAGAAGCTGCAGCAGGTGGTTCTGGATGACGTCACGGGCGGCGCCGATGCCGTCGTAGTAGCCGGCGCGGCCGCCGATACCGATGTCCTCGGCCATCGTGATCTGGACATGGTCGACGTACGACCGGTTCCAGATCGGCTCGAACATCGTGTTGGCGAAGCGCAGCGCCAGGATGTTCTGGACGGTCTCCTTGCCCAGGTAGTGGTCGATCCGGAAGACCTCGTTGGGCGGGAAGACCTCGTGGACGATCTGGTTGAGCTCCTGCGCGCTCGCCAGGTTGTGTCCGAAGGGCTTCTCGATGACCGCCCGCCGCCAGGAGCCTTCCCGCTGGTCGGCCAGCCCGTGCTTCTTGAGCTGCTGGACCACCTTCGGGAAGAACTTGGGCGGTACGGAGAGGTAGAAGGCGAAGTTGCCGCCAGTCCCCTGCGCCTTGTCCAGCTCCTCGATCGTCGACTTCAGCGTCTCGAACGCCACGTCGTCGTCGAAGTTGCCCTGGACGAAGCGGCACCCCTGCACCAGCTGCTGCCAGACCTCCTCGCGGAAGGGCGTACGCGAGTGCTGCTTGACCGCGTCGTGCACCTCCTGGGCGAAGTCCTCGTCCTGCCACTCGCGGCGGGCGAAGCCGATGAGCGAGAAACCCGGCGGCAGCAGGCCGCGGTTGGCCAGGTCGTAGATGGCAGGCATCAACTTTTTACGTGACAAATCGCCCGTAACGCCAAAGATGACCAGGCCCGACGGCCCCGCGATGCGCGGGAGCCGTCGGTCCTGTGCGTCACGAAGCGGGTTCGCTCCGTTAACAGACAACGTGGTCAGCCCTCCGAAGGGGCGAGGCGCTTCAGCTCCGCCTCGGTCGACTTGAGCAGGTCGTTCCAGGACGTCGCGAACTTCTCGACGCCCTCGTCTTCCAGAAGCTGCACGACGTCGTCGTACGAGATGCCGAGCTTCTCGACGGCGTCGAGGTCGGCGCGGGCCTGCTCGTACGTGCCGCGCACCGTGTCACCGGTGATCCCACCGTGGTCGGCGGTGGAGTCGAGGGTGGCCTCCGGCATGGTGTTCACCGTGCCCGGGGCGACCAGCTCGTCGACGTACAGGGTGTCCTTGTACGCCGGGTCCTTGACGCCGGTCGAAGCCCACAGTGGACGCTGCTTGTTGGCCTGCGCCTTGTCCAGAGCCGCCCAGCGGTCGCTCGACTGTGTCGATTCGTCGGCCGAGCCGAACACCTCCTCGAACGCCTCGTACGCGAGGCGGGCGTTGGCCAGCGCCGCCTTGCCGCGGGCCTCCTTGGCCTCGGGCGTGCCCAGCGCGTCGAGCCGCTTGTCGATCTCGGTGTCCACGCGGGACACGAAGAAGGACGCCACCGAATGGATCTTCGAGAGGTCCAGGCCCGCGGCCTTCGCCTTCTCCAGACCCGCCAGGTAGGCGTCCATGACCTCGCGGTAGCGCTCCAGAGAGAAGATCAGCGTGACGTTGACGCTGATGCCCCGGCCGATGGTCTCCGTGATCGCCGGCAGGCCGGCCTTGGTCGCCGGGATCTTGATCAGCGTGTTCGGACGGTCCACCAGCCAGGCGAGCTGCTTGGCCTCGGCGACGGTCGCATGGGTGTTGTGCGCCAGGCGCGGGTCGACCTCGATGGACACCCGGCCGTCCTGGCCCTGCGTCGCGTCGAAGACCGGACGCAGGATGTCCGCGGCGTCGCGGACGTCCGCCGTCGTGATCATGCGTACGGCTTCCTCGACGGTGACCTTGCGGACGGCGAGGTCGGCGAGCTGCTGGTCGTAACCGTGGCCCTCGGAGATCGCCTTCTGGAAGATCGAGGGGTTGGTGGTGACGCCCACGACGTGCTGCTGGTCGATCAGTTCGGCGAGATTGCCGGACGTGATCCGCTGGCGCGAGAGGTCGTCCAGCCAGATCGCGACGCCTTCGTCGGAGAGGCGCTTGAGTGCGTCTGTCATGAGAGTTGCATCTCCTACTTGTCGTATACCGGCGTCAGCGTGCTGCGGCTTCGATCGATTCCCGGGCGGCGGCGGCCACCGCGTCGGCCGTGAAGCCGAACTCGCGGAAGAGGACCTTGCCGTCCGCCGAAGCGCCGAAGTGCTCCAGCGAGACGATCCGGCCCGCGTCGCCCACGAAGCGGTGCCAGGTCAGGCCGATACCGGCCTCGACCGCCACCCGTGCCTTCACGGCCGGCGGCAGCACGGAGTCCCGGTACCCCTGGTCCTGCTCCTCGAACCACTCGACCGACGGCATCGAGACAACGCGCGTCGGAACGCCGGCGGCCTGGAGCTGCTCACGCGCCTCGACGCAGAGCTGCACCTCGGAGCCGGTACCGATGAGGACGACCTGCGCCTCGCCGCCTTCGGCCTCGAACAGCACGTAACCGCCGTTGGCCGCGTCCTCGTTGGGCTCGTACGTCGGAACACCCTGGCGGGTCAGCGCCAGACCGTGCGGGGCGCCCTTGCCGAACACCTTGGTCCAGCGGCGGAGGATCTCCCGCCACGCGATCGCCGTCTCGTTGGCGTCCGCCGGCCGGACGATGTTCAGCCCCGGGACGGCGCGCAGTGACGCGAGGTGCTCCACCGGCTGGTGGGTCGGACCGTCCTCGCCGAGGCCGACCGAGTCGTGGGTCCACACGTACGTCACCGGCAGGTGCATCAGCGCGGACAGGCGCACGGCGTTGCGCATGTAGTCGGAGAACACCAGGAACGTGCCGCCGTAGATACGCGTGTTGCCGTGCAGCGCGATGCCGTTCATCTCCGCGGCCATGGAGTGCTCGCGGATGCCGTAGTGGATCGTGCGGCCGTACGGGTTCGCCTCCGGCAGCGGGTTGCCGACGGGCAGGAACGACGAGTGCTTGTCGATCGTGGTGTTGTTGGAGCCGGCGAGGTCGGCCGAGCCGCCCCACAGCTCGGGGATGACCGCACCGAGCGCGTGGAGAACCTTGCCGGAGGCCGCGCGGGTGGCGACAGAGTGGCCGGTTTCGAAGACGGGGATCTTCTCCTCCCAGCCGGTGGGCAGCTCGCCCGCGGCGATGCGGTCGAACTCGGCCGCACGCTCCGGGTTGGCGGTCCGCCACGCGGCGAAGGTCTTCTCCCACTCGCCACGCACTTCGCGGCCGCGGTCGAGCGCCTCACGGGTGTGTGCGATGACCTCGTCGGAGACCTCGAAGGACTGCTCCGGGTCGAAGCCCATCACGCGCTTGGTGGCCGCGACCTCTTCGGCGCCGAGCGCCGAGCCGTGCGCGGCCTCGGTGTTCTGGGCGTGCGGCGCCGGCCAGGCGATGATCGAGCGGGCCGCGATGAACGACGGGCGCTCGGTCTCGGCCTGAGCCGCCTTCAGCGCCTCGTACAGACCCTTCGGGTCGAGGTCGCCGTTCGCCTGCTGCTCCACGCGCTGGACGTGCCAGCCGTACGCCTCGTACCGCTTGAGGCTGTCCTCGGAGACCGCGGTCTCCGTGTCGCCCTCGATGGAGATGTGGTTGTCGTCCCAAAGCAGCACCAGGTTGCCGAGCTTCTGGTGGCCCGCGAGGGAGGACGCCTCGGCGGAGATGCCCTCCTGGAGGCAGCCGTCGCCGGCGATCGCCCAGATGGTGTGATCGAAGGGGGAGGTGCCCGGAGCCGCGTCCGGGTCGAAGAGGCCGCGCTCGTAGCGGGCCGCCATCGCCATGCCCACGGCGTTGGCCACACCCTGGCCCAGCGGGCCGGTCGTGGTCTCGACACCCACCGTGTGGCCGTACTCCGGGTGGCCCGGGGTCTTGGAACCCCAGGTGCGGAATGCCTCCAGGTCGGCGAGTTCAAGGCCGTAACCGGCGAGGTAGAGCTGGATGTAGAGCGTCAGGCTGGAGTGGCCCGCGGACAGCACGAAACGGTCACGGCCGGTCCAGTCGGCGTCCGCCGGGTCGTGCCGCATCAACTTCTGGAACAGGACATAGGCGGCGGGCGCGAGGCTCATGGCCGTACCGGGGTGGCCGTTGCCGACCTTCTGTACGGAATCCATGGCCAGGACTCGGACGGTATCAACGGCCCGCTGGTCCAGATCGGTCCACTCGAGGTCTGTGGTGGTCGGCTTGGTGCTCACCCTGGGTCAGGGCTCCTCTCCACATGTCGTATCCCGGTGACGACGGATGCACCGGGCGTTGTCGAGCCTACCCCCGCCGCAACGCCCATCTTTTCGAGCGCCGGCCGGTGATGCCGGTCAGTGATCCCGTAACAGATCAGGTCACTGCCAGACTGCCGTCTCCGCGGGGCATTCGCCTCTCCGCGCACCAGTACGCGCCTCGCGGGTCGGCTGCTCAACACGACCCCACCCCGGCGCAGGGCGGCGTACGGGCAACGTCTAGAGTGGCGTGGTACGCGCAAGTCTTTACCGGGCCTTCACGTCCGGAGCTTGCTGGGAGTCTTTCGTCAGGGGTGTGCGTGACGGCCGTCGAATCCCGTCCTGCGGGTGGGGGCACCTCCCATGCCCGGAGGGCTATGGGGGAGCTCGGGACGAGCCCCGGCCGGCGGCCGTTCGGGGCCCGGGTCAAGGCTTTCGTGGCACTGACCAAGCCGCGGATCATCGAACTGCTGCTCATCACCACCGTACCGGTGATGTTCCTGGCCGAGCAGGGCGTTCCCGACCTGTGGCTCGTGCTGGTCACCTGTGTCGGCGGATACCTCTCCGCGGGCGGCGCCAACGCGCTGAACATGTACATCGACCGCGACATCGACGCGCTGATGGACCGCACGTCGCAGCGTCCGCTGGTCACCGGAATGGTGAGCCCGCGCGAGGGCCTGGTCTTCGGCCTCGTCCTCGCCGCCGTCTCCACGCTGTGGTTCGGGCTGCTCGTCAACTGGCTGTCCGCCGCACTGTCACTCGGCGCGCTGCTCTTCTACGTCGTCGTCTACACGATGCTGCTCAAGCGCCGCACCGCGCAGAACATCGTCTGGGGCGGCATCGCCGGCTGTATGCCGGTGCTCATCGGCTGGTCGGCCGTCACGAACTCCATGTCGTGGGCCGCGGTCATCCTCTTCCTCGTCATCTTCTTCTGGACGCCGCCGCACTACTGGCCGCTGTCGATGAAGGTGAAGGAGGACTACGCCCGGGTGGGCGTGCCGATGCTGCCGGTCGTCGCCTCCAGCACGGTGGTGGCCCGCCAGATCGTCCTCTACAGCTGGGTGATGGTCGGCGTCTCGCTGCTCCTGACCCCGCTGGGCTACACCGGCTGGTTCTACACGGCGGTGGCGCTGGTGACCGGCGGCTGGTGGCTCTGGGAGGCGCACTCGCTGCAGTCGCGTGCCAGGGGCGGCGCGACGGGCGGCAAGCTCAAGGAGATGCGGCTGTTCCACTGGTCGATCACCTATGTCTCGCTCCTCTTCGTCGCCGTCGCCGTGGACCCGTTCCTGCGATAGGCGCAGTCGGCAGTAGGCATAGCCATTACTCGCGAGTAGCATGCGGCTCATGGCAGACACCAAGGCTGAAGAGACCGCGCCCGACGCCCGCGCCGAGCGCAAGGCGGCGAAGCTCGCCAAGCAGATCGGCGCCTTCTCCAAGGCGCACGGCGGCGCCGAGGGACAGCTCGCGTACCTCGGGCAGATGGGCACCCGGATCGTCCTCGTCGGCGAGGACGGCGGCTGGGGCGACCTGGTGGCCCCGAGCCACGCCATCGCCGAGCAGGCCGCCGAGAAGGCCGGGCTGACCCTCCACGAGTCCTTCGACGGCGAGTTCGCGGCGAAGGTGCGCACCGGTCCGTACGAGTGGACGCGCATGGCCGGTATCCAGTTGGGCGGCCCGAGCAACAGCGCGAGCAACACCTGACGCGGGGGTCACCCGTTAGGAGGGGTGGAAGCACGTCCCCTCCCCGGACTCCGTCCGGGGGGACCCCCACGCCCACAACGGGATGCCCGGATGATCGAAACGCCGTCCCTGGTGGACCAGTACTGCCATGGGGTGCTCCGTACAGAACTGGGCCTCGGCACGTTCGAGGCGTACCTCAGCAGGGCCGAGGGGCCGCCCGCCCCCGGCACCACCTTCTTCGACACCCAGACCGGTTTCGCGGTGCGCCGCTGGTGCCCGCCGCTGCTCGGCCTGGAGCCGCACTGCCCGCCGGCGCGCTATCTCGCGCGCCGCAGGGAACTCGGCGTCATCGAGTCGGGCAGGCGCCTGCTGCGCGGCTCCGGAATCGCCACCTATCTGGTGGACACCGGGCTGCCCGGCGACCTCACCGGGCCGGGCGAGCTGGCCGTGGCCGGTGCCGCCGAGGCGCATGAGATCGTCCGGCTCGAACTGCTGGCCGAGCAGGTGGCCGACACCTCCGGCACCGTGGAGTCGTTCCTCGCCAATCTCGCCGAGGCCGTGCACGGGGCGGCCGCCTCGGCCGTCGCCTTCACCTCCGTCGCCGGCATCGGGTACGGGCTGGCCTTTGCCCCCGAGCCGCCGGGACCCGGTGAGGTGCGCGGGGCCGCCGGCCGCTGGCTGGCGCGGCGCCCGGCGGGCGGAAAGCTCACCGACCCGGTACTGCTGAGGCATCTGCTGTGGATGGCCGTCGCCTCGGGACTGCCGCTGCAACTGCACGCCGGCGCGGGCGACCCCCAGCTGCGCATCGACCGCACCGACCCGATACTGCTCACCGATTTCGTCCGGGCCACCGGCGGACTGGGCACCGATCTGGTGCTGCTGCACGGCTATCCGTACCACCGCCATGCCGCACATCTGGCCGGTGCCTTCCCGCATGTGTACGCCGACCTGGGGCCGGCCCTGGCGCACACCGGCGCCCGGGCCGCGGCCGTACTCGCGGAGATCCTGGAGCTGGCGCCGTTCGGCAAGCTGCTGTTCTCCAGCGGCGGGCGTGGCCTGCCGGAGCTGCACGTGGTGGGGGCGCGGGTGTTCCGCGACGCGATGGCGCGGGTGCTCGGCGGCTGGGTCGGCGACGGGGCGTGGTCCCGCCGGGACGCGGAGCGGGTCGCCGCCATGATCGCGGCGGGCAATGCCCGCCGCGTCTACGGGCTGGACGCGGCTTAGGTCAGACCTAGCCGCGGCCAGGGTCTAGACGGCGGCCGAGAGTGCCTGGTCGCTCTGGGCGGGGATCTCCGCCGCGGTCGCCGGGCGCTCGCGCAGGCTCAGCGCGACCCGCAGCACCGCGATCCAGACGAGGCACGAGCCCAGCATGTGGGCGGCGACCAGGACCTCGGGAAGCTCGGTGAAGAACTGCACATAGCCGATGGCGCCCTGGGCGAGGAGCACCAGCAGCAGGTCCCTGGCGCGGGCCCGGGTGTCCGCCGGAGCGTCCACCACACGCAGCACCAGCCACATGCCGAGAGCCAGCGCGCACACGACCCAGGCGGCGATCGCGTGCACATGGGCGGCGCCCGCCCAGTCGAACCCCATCCGCGGGACCTCGCTGCTGTCGCCCGCGTGCGGACCGGATCCGGTCACCACCGTGCCCGCCGCGATCAGTACGACGGAGGCGGCGATCAGGGCCCAGGACAGCTTGCGGACGGGGCGCGGGACGCGCGGGCGTGCGGTGCCGTCGCCCTCGCGGGTGCGCTGCCAGGTGATCGTGGTGACCGTGATCAGCGAGGTGGCGAGCAGGAAGTGGCCGGCGACGGTCCACGGGTTGAGGCCCGCCATGACGGTGACGCCGCCGAGGACGGCATTGCCCATCACGATCCAGAACTGGGCCCAGCCCAGCCTGGTCAGACCGCGCCGCCAGGGCTTGGTCGAACGGGCGGCGGTGATGGCCCAGCCGACCGCCGCGCACAGCACGTACGTCAGCATCCGGTTGCCGAACTCGATCGCGCCGTGCACGCCTTGCGCGGGTGTCGCGATGAGGCTGTCGTCCGTGCACTTGGGCCAGGTGTCGCAGCCGAGACCGGAGCCGGTCAGCCGGACCGCGCCGCCGGTGACCACGATGGCGACGCTCATCACGAGGGCGGCGAGCGCGGCGCGCCGGAGCGTGCGGGGGGTGGGCGTCCAGCGCCGGGCGATAAGGGCGAGGGGGGTCAACACGGGCTCTATCGTAGGACGCCCCTTGCGCACGGATTCACTAGGGGGCGGTGAGGTGGCTCATTCCCAGCGGAAGAACTTGGCCGCCGCGCCCAGTCCCAGTACCGCCCACACCGCGAGGATCCCCAGGTCGCCCCACGGCATCCCGGCGCCGTGCTGGAGGACGTCGCGCAGGCCGTCCGAGAGCGCCGAGATCGGCAGCAGGCCGAGCACCGACTGCGCTGTCTCCGGGAACTTCTCCAGCGGCACGATCACCCCGCCGCCGACCAGCAGCAGCAGGAAGACCAGGTTGGCCGCGGCCAGGGTTGCCTCGGCCTTCAGCGTTCCGGCCATCAGCAGGCCGAGGCCCGAGAACGCCGCCGTCCCGAGGACGAGCAGCAGGACCACGGCGAGCGGGTTGCCCCGGGGGGACCAGCCGAGTCCGAACGCGATCACCGTCAGCAGCGCGATCTGCAGCACTTCGGTGACGAGTACGGACAGGGTCTTCGCGGTCATCAGGGCCCACCGGGGGAGCGGCGAGGCGCCAAGCCGTTTGAGCACCCCGTACCGGCGCTCGAAGCCGGTCGCGATGGCCTGCCCGGTGAACGCGGTCGACATCACCGCGAGCGCGAGGATGCCGGGCGCGAGGAAGTCGACGGCCCTGGCGTTCCCACTCGGTTCAGTAGGCAGAGCGACGATGTCGACGGTGGAGAAGAGCACCAGCAGCAGGGTCGGGATGACCACCGTCAGCAGCAGCTGCTCGCCGTTGCGCAGCAGCATCCTGGTTTCCAGCGCGGTCTGTGCCGCGATCATCCGGGACAGCGGCGCCGCCCCGGGCTTCGGCGTGAACGTACCGGCGCTCATCCGTGCAGCTCCCTTCCAGTGAGCTCAAGGCTGTGCTGTCCCGGGGGGCAACCCCCGGACCCCCGGCCGATGCCGGTGTCGGCCCGTGTCATCCGCGCAGCTCCCTTCCAGTGAGCTCAAGGCTGTGCTGTCCCGGGGGGCAACCCCCGGACCCCCGGCCGATGCCGGTGTCGGCCCGTGTCATCCGCGCAGCTCCCTTCCAGTGAGCTCAAGGCTGTGCTGTCCCGGGGGGCAACCCCCGGACCCCCGGCCGATGCCGGTGTCGGCCCGTGTCATCCGCGCAGCTCCCTTCCAGTGAGCTCAAGGCTGTGCTGTCCCGGGGGGCAACCCCCGGACCCCCGGCCGATGCCGGTGTCGGCCCGCGTCATCCGCGCAGCTCCCTTCCAGTGAGCTCAAGGCTGTGCTGTCCCGGGGGGCAACCCCCGGACCCCCGGCCGATGCCGGTGTCGGCCCGCGTCATCCGCGCAGCTCCCTTCCAGTGAGCTCAAGGCTGTGCCGTCCCGGGGGGCAACCCCCGGACCCCCGGCCGATGCCGGTGTCGGCCCGCGTCATCCGCGCAGCTCCCTTCCAGTGAGCTCAAGGAAAACGTCCTCGAGTGTGTGCCGCTCCACCGAGATGCCCTCCGGCATGACCCCGTGCTGGGCGCACCAGGTGGTCACAGTCGCGAGCAGCTGCGGGTCGACCTTGCCGCTGATGCGGTACGCGCCGGGGGTCAGCTCGGCCGCCGCGGTTCCGTCGGGCAGGGCCTTGAGGAGGGCCGCGAGGTCGAGACCTGGCCGCCCGGCGAAGCGGAGGGTGTTCTCCGCGCCGCCGCGGCACAGCTGCTCGGGGCTGCCCTGGGCAATGACCCGGCCCGCGTCGAGGATCGCGATGTCGTCGGCGAGCTGCTCGGCCTCGTCCATGAAGTGGGTGGTGAGGACGACGCCGACGCCGTCCGTGCGCAGTTCGCGTACGAGAGCCCAGGTGGCCCGGCGGGCCTGCGGGTCCAGACCGGCGGTCGGCTCGTCCAGGAAGACCAGCTCGGGACGGCCGACCACGGCCATCGCGAGGGCGAGCCGCTGCTGCTGGCCGCCGGACAGCCTGCGGTACGTCGTCCGGCCGCAGCTGTCGAGGCCGAGCCGCTCGATGAGCGCGTCCACGTCGAGCGGGTGGGCGTGCAGCTTGGCCATGTGCCTGAGCATCTCGTCGGCCCGGGCCCCCGAGTACACCCCGCCGGACTGCAGCATCACGCCGATCCGGGGGCGCAGCGCGGAGGCGTCCGCGACCGGGTCCAGGCCGAGTACCCGCACGGTGCCGGCATCCGGACGGCGGTATCCCTCGCAGGTTTCTACGGTGGTGGTCTTGCCGGCGCCGTTGGGACCGAGGACGCCCGTGACCGTGCCCGCCCGGACCTCCAGGTCGAGGCCGTCCACCGCGGTCTTTTCTCCGTACCGCTTGACCAGGCCGCGGACCTGGACGACCTGCTCGATTCGCATAGGGGCGAGTCTAGAGAGCCCTTGGGGGCCCTCGGTCCGGGGGGCTGATTAGGTAACCCTTAGTGACCGAGGCCACCTGAGGCCGCCCACCTGCACCGCTTGTCGCGGCTTGGGGAATTACGCAACAATGGTGTTGTGAAATACGTCGGCGAGGCCCATGAGGAGCTCGCGACCGGGGAGCGGTCCACTCGCACCCGAGTCGCGCGGTCCATCCTGGACCACGGGCCCTCGACCGTGGCGGACCTCGCCAAGAGGGTCGGCCTCACCCAGGCCGCCGTCCGCCGCCATCTTGACGCGCTCGTACACGACGACGTGGTCGAGCCCCGGGAGCAGCGCGTGTACGGAGCCCGGACTCGTGGCCGCCCGGCCAAGGTCTTCGCGCTCACCGACTGCGGCCGGGACGCCTTCGACCAGTCGTACGACAAGCTGGCCGTCGATGCCCTGCACTGGATTTCCGAGGCCGCAGGCGGCGGGGAGCAGGGAGAAGCGGCAGTCGCCGCCTTCGCCCGCGCCCGGCTGGCCGCGCAGGCCGAGACCTACCGGAAGGCCGTCGACGCGGCCGCACCCGAGGACCGTACCGAGGCACTCGCCAGGGCGTTGACCGTGGACGGGTACGCTGCTACGGCGCGCAGCGCACCGGTCGGCGAACAGCTCTGCCAGCACCACTGCCCGGTAGCCCACGCGGCCGAGCAGTTCCCGCAGCTGTGCGAGGCGGAGACCGAGGTCTTCTCCCGTCTGCTCGGGACTCATGTGCAGCGTCTGGCCACCATCGCCCACGGCGACGGAGTGTGTACGACGTTCATTCCGCACAGCGGAACACAGACCACCACCACCACAGCATCTGCAAACACGGCCGGGAGGAACCCCGCATGACTCTCCCCACGGAGACTGCCCATCCTGAGCTCGAAGGCCTGGGCACGTACGAATACGGTTGGGCCGACTCCGACGTAGCCGGCGCCTCGGCGAAGCGCGGCCTCTCCGAGGACGTCGTCCGCGACATCTCGGCGAAGAAGTCCGAGCCCGAGTGGATGCTGAAGCTGCGGCTGAAGGGTCTGCGCCTGTTCGACAAGAAGCCCATGCCGAACTGGGGCTCCGACCTGTCGGGCATCGACTTCGACAACATCAAGTACTTCGTGCGCTCCACCGAGAAGCAGGCCGCTTCGTGGGAGGAGCTGCCGGAGGACATCAAGAACACGTACGACAGGCTCGGCATCCCGGAGGCGGAGAAGCAGCGCCTCGTCGCCGGTGTCGCGGCCCAGTACGAGTCCGAGGTCGTCTACCACCAGATCCGCGAGGACCTGGAGGAGCAGGGCGTCATCTTCCTCGACACGGACACCGCGCTGAAGGAGCACCCGGAGCTCTTCCAGGAGTACTTCGGCACGGTAATCCCGGTCGGCGACAACAAGTTCGCGTCGCTGAACTCGGCCGTTTGGTCCGGTGGCTCGTTCATCTACGTGCCGAAGGGCGTGAAGGTCGACATCCCGCTGCAGGCCTACTTCCGTATCAACACGGAGAACATGGGCCAGTTCGAGCGGACGCTGATCATCGTCGACGAGGACGCGTACGTCCACTACGTCGAGGGCTGCACCGCCCCGATCTACTCCTCGGACTCGCTGCACAGCGCCGTGGTCGAGATCATCGTGAAGAAGGGCGGCCGCTGCCGCTACACGACCATCCAGAACTGGTCGAACAACGTCTACAACCTGGTCACCAAGCGCGCCGTGGCGTACGAGGGCGCGACCATGGAGTGGGTCGACGGCAACATCGGCTCCAAGGTCACCATGAAGTACCCGGCCGTCTACCTGATGGGCGAGCACGCCAAGGGCGAGACCCTGTCCATCGCCTTCGCGGGCGAGGGCCAGCACCAGGACGCCGGCGCCAAGATGGTCCACATGGCCCCGAACACCTCGTCCAACATCGTCTCCAAGTCGGTGGCGCGAGGCGGCGGCCGTACCTCGTACCGCGGTCTGATCGAGATCGGCGAGGGCGCGCCGGGCGCGAAGTCCAACGTGCTCTGTGACGCGCTGCTGGTCGACACGATCTCCCGCTCGGACACCTACCCGTACGTGGACGTCCGTGAGGACGACGTGTCCATGGGCCACGAGGCGACCGTCTCCAAGGTCTCCGACGACCAGCTCTTCTACCTGATGAGCCGCGGTATGACGGAGTTCGAGGCCATGGCCATGATCGTGCGCGGCTTTGTCGAGCCGATCGCGCGTGAGCTGCCCATGGAGTACGCACTGGAGCTCAACCGGCTGATCGAGCTGCAGATGGAGGGGTCTGTCGGCTAGCACAGCCCGACACACCCCCCGCAGCGACTGATTTCGACGTTTCGACGTAGAGAGAGAGCACGACGACAGCCATGGCTGAGGCTCAGAACATTCCGGCGGGTTCCACCACCGCCGGGTCCATCGCGGTGGCCGCCGAGTCCACCGTCGCCACCCGTATGAGTGCGCCCCCGTCCTTCGACGTGGCGGACTTCCCGGTTCCGCACGGCCGCGAGGAGGAGTGGCGGTTCACCCCGCTCGACCGCCTCCGCGGTCTGCACGACGGCTCCGCCGAAGCCGGTGGCGTGCTCACCGTCGAGGTGATCGCCCCCGAGGGCGTCACCGTCGAGACGGTGGACCGCGGCGACGCGCGGCTCGGCAGGGCCGGTACCCCGGTGGACCGGGTCGCCGCCCAGGCCTACTCCTCCTTCGAGAAGGCCTCGGTCGTCTCGGTGCCCAAGGAGACCGTGCTCGACGAGCCGATCCGGATCGCGGTGCACGGCGACGGCGGGACCGCCTTCGGCCACCAGGTCGTGGAGCTGGGCGCCTTCGCCGAGGCTGTCGTCGTCATCGACCACACCGGTGACGCCGTGCTCGCCGCCAACGTCGACTACGTGCTGGGCGACGGCGCGAAGCTGACCGTCGTCTCCGTACAGGACTGGGACGACAACGCCGTCCACGTGGCGCAGCACAACGCGCTGGTCGGCCGTGACGCGTCCTTCAAGTCGGTCACCGTCACCTTCGGCGGCGACCTGGTCCGTATCCACCCGCGAGTGCAGTACGCGGGCCCGGGCGGCGAGGCCGAGCTTTTCGGCCTGTACTTCACCGACCAGGGCCAGCACCAGGAGCACCGGCTCCTGGTCGACCACAACGCGCCGCACTGCCGCTCCAACGTGGCCTTCAAGGGCGCGCTGCAGGGCCAGGACGCGCACGCGGTCTGGATCGGCGACGTCCTGATCCGTGTCGGGGCCGAGGGCACCGACACGTACGAGCTGAACCGCAACCTCGTCCTCACCGACGGCGCGCGGGTCGACTCGGTCCCCAACCTGGAGATCGAGACCGGCGAGATCGTCGGGGCCGGCCACGCCTCCGCCACCGGCCGCTTCGACGACGAGCAGCTCTTCTACCTGCAGTCGCGCGGCATGCCGGCCGACGAGGCCCGCCGGCTCGTGGTGCGCGGCTTCTTCGCCGAGCTGGTCCAGCGGATCGGTCTGCCGGATGTCGAGGAGCGTCTGATCGCCAAGATCGACGCCGAGCTGGAGGCTTCCGTCTGATGGCCTTCGTCAAGGCTTGTGCGCTGAGCGAGCTGGAGGACGACACCCCGAAGCGGGTGGAACTCGACGGCACGCCGGTCTCCGTCGTGCGCACCGAGGGCGAGGTGTACGCGATCAACGACATCTGCTCGCACGCGAACGTCTCCCTCTCGGAGGGCGAGGTCGAGGACTGCCAGATCGAGTGCTGGCTGCACGGATCCAGCTTTGACCTCCGTACCGGCAAGCCGTCCGGCCTTCCCGCGACGCGCCCCGTCCCCGTATACCCCGTAAAGATCGAAGGGGACGATGTGCTCGTCTCCGTCACCCAGGAGTCCTGAGGCACCCATGGCAACGCTTGAAATCAACGACCTGCACGTCTCCGTCGAGGCCGATGGCGGCGCCCGCGAGATCCTCAAGGGCGTCGACCTGACCGTCAAGCAGGGCGAGACGCACGCGATCATGGGCCCGAACGGCTCTGGCAAGTCGACTCTTGCGTACTCGCTCGCCGGTCACCCGAAGTACACGATCACCGGCGGCACCGTCTCTCTCGACGGCGAGAACGTCCTGGAGATGACGGTCGACGAGCGCGCACGCGCCGGCGTCTTCCTCGCCATGCAGTACCCGGTCGAGGTCCCCGGCGTCTCGGTCTCCAACTTCCTGCGTACGTCGGCGACGGCGATCCGCGGCGAGGCCCCCAAGCTGCGGCTGTGGGTCAAGGAGGTCAAGGAGGCCATGGAGCGCCTCAACATGGACCCCGCCTTCGCCGAGCGCAACGTCAACGAGGGCTTCTCCGGCGGTGAGAAGAAGCGCCACGAGATCCTCCAGCTCGAGCTGCTCAAGCCGAAGATCGCGATCCTCGACGAGACCGACTCCGGCCTGGACGTCGACGCGCTGCGGATCGTCTCCGAGGGCGTCAACCGGGTCCGCGAGGGCGGTGAGGTCGGCACCCTGCTGATCACGCACTACACGCGCATCCTGCGCTACATCAAGCCCGACTTCGTGCACGTGTTCGCGAACGGCCGCATCGCCGAGTCCGGCGGCGCCGAGCTCGCCGACAAGCTCGAGGCCGAGGGCTACGAGTCCTACGTGAAGGGTGGCGCAACCGCGTGACACAGCTGCCGGGCCTCCTCGACACCGAAGCGATCCGCAAGGACTTCCCCCTGCTGGATCGTGTGGTCCACGACGGGAAGAAGATCGTTTATCTGGACAACGCGGCGACTTCGCAGAAGCCGCGCCAGGTGCTCGACGCGCTCAACGGGTACTACGAGCGGCACAACGCGAACGTCCACCGCGGCGTGCACGTGCTCGCCGAGGAGGCCACGGCGCTGTACGAGGGCGCGCGCGACAAGGTCGCCGCCTTCATCAACGCGCCGAGCCGCGACGAGGTGATCTTCACCAAGAACGCCTCCGAGTCGCTCAACCTCGTGGCCAACATGCTCGGCTGGGCCGACGAGCCCTACCGGGTGGACCGCGAGACCGAGGTCGTCATCACGGAGATGGAGCACCACTCCAACATCGTGCCGTGGCAGCTGCTCACGCAGCGCACGGGCGCGAAGCTGAAGTGGTTCGGCCTCACCGACGACGGCCGGCTCGACCTGTCCAACATCGAAGAGATCATCACCGAGAAGACGAAGATCGTCTCCTTCACGCTGGTCTCCAACATCATGGGCACGATCAACCCGGTCGAGGCGATCGTCCGGCGTGCGCAGGACGTCGGCGCCCTGGTGCTGGTCGACGCCTCGCAGGCCGCCCCGCACATGCCGCTGGACGTACAGGCGCTCGGCGCCGACTTCGTGGCCTTCACCGGCCACAAGATGTGCGGCCCGACCGGTATCGGCGTGCTCTGGGGCCGGCAGGAGCTGCTCAACGACCTGCCTCCGTTCCTCGGCGGCGGCGAGATGATCGAGACGGTTTCGATGCACTCGTCGACGTACGCGCCCGCTCCGCACAAGTTCGAGGCCGGCACGCCCCCGATCGCCCAGGCCGTCGGCCTCGGCGCGGCCGTGGACTACCTCTCCTCGATCGGCATGGACAAGATCGCCGCGCATGAGCACGCGATCACGGAGTACGCGGTCAAGCGCCTGCTGGAGGTCCCCGACCTGCGGATCATCGGCCCGACGACGGCCGAGGACCGGGGCGCGGCCATCTCCTTCGTCCTCGGCGACATCCACCCGCACGACGTGGGCCAGGTACTGGACGAGCAGGGCATCGCGGTCCGGGTCGGCCACCACTGCGCGCGGCCGGTCTGCCTGCGGTACGGAATTCCTGCGACCACGCGAGCGTCGTTCTACCTGTACTCCACGCCGGCCGAGGTCGATGCCCTGGTCGACGGGCTGGAGCACGTACGGAACTTCTTCGGCTAGGGGCTGGGACGTGAAGCTGGATTCGATGTACCAGGAAGTCATCCTGGATCACTACAAGCACCCGCACGGGCGGGGCTTGCGGGATGGCGACGCCGAGGTGCACCACGTCAACCCGACGTGCGGCGACGAGATCACGCTCCGCGTGAAGTACGACGGCCAGACGATCACGGACGTGTCCTACGAGGGCCAGGGCTGCTCCATCAGCCAGGCCAGCGCCTCCGTGCTGAACGAGCTGCTGGTCGGCAAGGAACTGGCCGAGGCGCAGAAGATCCAGAGCACCTTCCTGGAGCTGATGCAGTCCAAGGGCAAGATCGAGCCGGACGAGGCCATGGAGGAGGTGCTGGAGGACGCGGTCGCGTTCGCCGGCGTCTCGAAGTACCCCGCCCGGGTGAAATGCGCGCTGTTGAGCTGGATGGCGTGGAAGGACGCGACGGCCCAGGCACTGGGTGATGGCGCCGAGAGGAAGACGGCATGAGCGAAGACACTGTGACCACGAAGCCCGCCTCCGAGGAAGAGGTCCGTGAGGCGCTGTACGACGTCGTCGACCCTGAGCTGGGCATCGACGTCGTCAACCTCGGCCTGATCTACGGCATCCACATCGACGACTCCAACGTCGCCACCCTCGACATGACGCTGACGTCCGCGGCCTGCCCGCTGACCGATGTGATCGAGGACCAGGCGAAGTCGGCGACCGAGGGCATCGTCAGCGAACTGAAGATCAACTGGGTCTGGATGCCGCCGTGGGGCCCGGACAAGATCACGGACGACGGCCGTGAGCAGCTGCGCGCGCTCGGCTTCAACGTCTGACCAGCACGTCTGAGCACAGCGCTACACACGTACGACGGCGGGGCGCCACCTGGTGAGGTGGCGCCCCGCCGTCGTACGGTCCGCCGTGGCGGAGCGGCGCAGCGCCGCGACCGGGCCCTGCTCCTCGAAGACCGCGGCGGTCGGCGCCAGGGTCTTCAACTGTTGCGGTTTTTGCTTAAGCAGGCTGGGTGATGCTGCTTATCAGATGCGAGGGTGATCCGCAGGGTTTGGGGTGGCGTTTCCTCCGATTGAATGTGTTTCCTGCTGATTCTCGTGGGCTGGTGGCGTGGGGTCCGTAGGTTGTCGGGCATGGAGCTTCTTCGGTTGTCGGTGGCCGCGCGGCGGGTGGGTGTTCACCCGGGCACGCTGCGGTTGTGGGCGAACGAGGGCAAGGTCCCGGTGGTGTGGGTAGGGCGGGAACGCCGTTTCTCGATCGGGGCGTTGGACGCACTGACCGGTGCTGCGGGGAGCGGTGGTCGCCGTGAGGCGTTGTATGTGCGCGTTTCGGGGACCAGTGGGCAGGAGTCGTCATTGGCCTCGCAGGAGGCGGAGTTGCGGGGCTCGGCCTCGGGGGTGGTGGTCGCGGTCTTCAAGGACCGGGCCTCGGGGTTGCGGGAGTCGCGTCCGGGTCTTGACCGGCTGTTGAAGCGGGCGGCGGCGGGCGAGTTCACGCATGTGCGCGTCACGCATGCGGACCGGCTTGCCCGGTTCGGGACCGGCTGGCTGATCCAGGTCCTGGCCCATCACGGGGTCGAGGTGGAAATGATGCACGCCAAGGGCGCGGCCGGGGGGATGGAGGAGCTGCTGGATGACTTCATGTCGCTGGTGGGGACCTTCGCGGGCCGGATGTACGGGATGCGCTCACGCGAGGCGCGCCGCGGCCTGCTGGCCGAAGCCGGGAACCGCATCGAGCACGCTGCTCCTGCTCCTGGAACGATGCCCCGGGGCGGGGGTGGCGGGTGTGGCTAGGCTGATGGCGACGGCGACATGTACCGCCTTCCGCGGTGTGATCGAGGGCAGTGGCGAGCAGGTCGGCCAGGCCCTCCTGTATGAACGGGTGGGTTTTCTCGCTGAGTTGAGCCGCGAGCTGACCCGGGTCCTAGGGTCTGTTGCGAAAGTGCTGGTCGCAGAAGTGCGTTGTCGGTCGTGTTGTGCTTGCATACCCCGGTGAATCG
>NZ_JANAVP010000021.1 GCF_024213665.1 Streptomyces sp. A3M-1-3 | reverse complement strand
CCGCGACCGTAATGACACTCACCAAAATGCACTATCACTCACAAGAGTGGTCTTACGAGACAACAGGTCCCAACCCCCGGCCGAGTGGCCGGGGGTTCTGGGGTGGTCCGCGTCAGGCCGCCGGCGCCGAGAGGGCCGTGAGCAGGGACGGAGTCACCTGTTCGATCTGCCACGGGCGGGCGCCGTACGCGGCGAGGACCGCCGCCACCGCGGCCTCGGTCGGCTCGGCCGGCGGCTCCCAGCACAGGCGCCGCACGGTGTCCGGAGTGATCAGGTTCTCCTGCGGCATGTTCAGCTCCTCCGCGAGGGCGGAGACCGCCGCGCGGGCCGCCGACAGGCGGGCCGCCGCCACGGGGTCCTTGTCCGCCCAGGACCGCGGCGGGGGCGGCCCGGTGAGCGGCTGGCCGGGCTGGGGCAGCTCGGCGTCGGGCTGGGCCCTGGCCCGGTCGACCACGGCCTGCCACTGCTCCAGCTGGCGCCGGCCCATACGGTGCCCGAACCCGGGCAGCGCGGCGAGCGCGTTGGCGTTCGGGGGCAGCGCGAGCGCGGCGTCGACGATCGCCCCGTCGCCGAGCACCTTGCCGGGCGAGATGTCCCGCCGCTGGGCGATGCTGTCGCGCGCGTTCCACAGCTCCCGTACGACCGCCATCTGCCGCCGGCGCCGCACCTTGTGCATACCGGACGTACGGCGCCACGGGTCCTTGCGCGGCGGCGCGGGCGGCGCGGAGGCGATCGCGTCGAACTCCTGGTGCGCCCATTCGAGCTTGCCCTGCCGGTCGAGCTCCTTCTCCAGCGCGTCGCGCAGGTCGACGAGCAGCTCCACGTCCAGGGCCGCGTACCGCAGCCACGGCTCGGGCAGCGGCCGGGTCGACCAGTCGACCGCGGAGTGCCCCTTCTCCAGGGCGTAACCGAGCACGCTCTCGACCATCGCGCCGAGACCGACCCGCGGGAAGCCGGCCAGCCGGCCGGCCAGCTCGGTGTCGAACAGCCGGGTCGGGATCATGCCTATTTCGCGCAGGCACGGGAGGTCCTGGGTGGCGGCGTGCAGGATCCACTCGGCGCCGGCGAGCGCCTCGCCGAGGCCCGACAGGTCCGGGCAGCCGACCGGGTCGATCAGCGCGGACCCGGCGCCCTCGCGGCGCAGCTGTACGAGATAGGCGCGCTGGCCGTAGCGGTAGCCGGACGCGCGCTCGGCGTCCACGGCGACGGGGCCGCTGCCCGCGGCGAAGGCCGCGATCGCTGCGGCGAGGGCTTCCTCGGTCTCGACAACCGGGGGGATGCCTTCGCGCGGCTCGAGCAAAGGAATCGGCGCCGGTTCGACGTCGTCCGGGGGAGCGCCCCCGGTGGTTCGCAGTGGTGCGTCTGCTGCGGTCTCTTGGGCGTCGGTCACGTGTCAAGGGTATCTGTGTATGCACCGCGCCCGTCGACGGAACGTTCCGTCGACGGGCGCGCGGTGGATGTACAACGGTTATCCGGGCGAATCGCCCGGCGAATGGGTCAGTGGATGATGCCGGTACGGAGGGCGACGGCCACCATCCCGGCCCGGTCTCCGGTGCCCAGCTTGCGGGCGATACGGGCGAGGTGGCTCTTCACGGTCAGTGCGGACAGGCCCATCGAGACGCCGATGGCCTTGTTGGACTGGCCCTCGGCGACCAGCCGGAGCACCTCGACCTCACGGCCGGAGAGCTCGCGGTAGCCGCCCGGGTGGCTCGGGGCACCCGGGGGGCGGCGGTGCATACGGGCGGCGGTCGAACCGACGGGGGCGGCGCCGGGCCGGGTGGGGAGCCCGACGTTCGTACGCGTACCGGTGACGACGTAGCCCTTGACGCCGCCGGCGAGGGCGTTGCGGACGGCGCCGATGTCGTCGGCGGCGGACAGGGCCAGGCCGTTCGGCCAGCCCGCGGCTCGGGTCTCGGACAGCAGGGTCAGCCCGGAACCGTCGGGCAGGTGGACGTCGGCAACGCAGATGTCGCGCGGGTTGCCGACGCGGGGACGGGCCTCCGCGATGGACGACGCCTCGATCACGTCACGTACTCCGAGGGCCCACAGGTGGCGGGTGACGGTGGAGCGGACGCGCGGGTCGGCCACGACGACCATGGCCGTCGGCTTGTTCGGGCGGTAGGCGACCAGGCTTGCGGGCTGCTCGAGAAGAACGGACACCAGGCCTCCTGGGGGGAGTGGTGGGACGGGGCCGGCTCGGGGATGAAGCCGGGGCGAACCGTGCGGATGGTCACTGACCTCTTCGGCACGTCACCGACCCGGCTTTAGGAAATGATCACGATTTGGTGAGTAACAATTCGGGCAATTCGGACGCGCGATCGATCATGTGCGATCAGAAGCCCGCACTCCCGGACTCATGAACCCGGACCGGTGAACCCGGACTGATGAACTCCGTCAGCGGGTCTGCGGACCGCGCCGCTGCGGCAGCGACACCACCGTAGTGTCCGAGGGACCGGCCGGCGGCAGCCCGGCGATCTGGCACAGCAGATCGCACCACGCCGCGAGATGGGCCGCGGTGTCCGGCACGCCGCCCACGCCCTCGCGCGGGGTCCACGACGCACGGATCTCGATCTGCGTCGCCGGCCTGCGCTCCGACAGCCCGCCGAAGTAGTACGAACCGGCCCGGGTGACGGTGCCGCTCGCCTCGCCGTACGCGAGATCGCGCGCCTCCAGCGCGCCGGTCAGCCACGACCAGCACACTTCCGGCAGCAGCGGATCGGCCGCCATCTCCGGCTCCAGCTCCGCCCGTACGAGGGTCACCAGCCGGAAGGTCCCCTGCCAGGCGTCGTGCCCGGCCGGATCGTGCAGGAGGACGAGGCGGCCGTCCGCCAGGTCCTCGTCGCCGTCGACGACCGCCGCCTCGAGCGCGTAGGCGTGCGGCGCGAGACGCTGCGGCGGCCGGCTCGGTTCGATCTCCAGCCCCGGCCGCAGGCTGGTCTTCTGCAAGGCCTCGACCGCCCGCCGGAACGGGAGCGGGACGGAGCTCTCCTCGGTGTCTCCCACGCTGTCCACACCGTCAGCGCCATCTGAAAATCGTCCCTGAGCCGCAGCCATGCGGGGAAGACTAGGCGGAACGAGGCCGTCCCGCAGGGAGGGACACCCGGCCCGGGGCAGGCACTTCGACGTACGTGCGAAGATTCTGGGCGTGAGTGCCAACGACCGCCCCACGGGCCAGCAGACCCAGACGTACGACTCCCCCTTCCTGAAGGCGTGCAGGCGCGAACCCGTGCCGCACACGCCGGTCTGGTTCATGCGGCAGGCCGGACGCTCACTGCCCGAGTACCTGAAGGTCCGCGAGGGCACCGCGATGCTCGAGTCGTGCATGCGGCCCGACCTGGTCACCGAGATCACGCTGCAGCCGGTGCGCCGCCACAAGGTGGACGCCGCGATCTACTTCAGCGACATCGTGGTGCCGCTCAAGGCCATCGGCATCGACCTCGACATCAAGCCCGGCGTCGGCCCCGTCGTCGCCCAGCCGATCCGCTCGCGCGCCGACCTGGCGCAGCTGCGCGATCTTGAGCCGGCGGATGTCGCGTACGTCACCGAGGCCATCGGCATGCTCACGGGTGAACTCGGATCCACTCCGCTCATCGGCTTCGCCGGTGCGCCGTTCACTCTCGCGAGCTACCTCGTGGAGGGCGGCCCGTCGCGCAACCACGAGCACACCAAGGCGCTGATGTACGGCGACCCGCAGCTGTGGGCCGACCTGCTGGACCGCCTCGCGGAGATCACCTCCGTCTTCCTGAAGGTCCAGATCGAGGCGGGCGCGAGCGCCGTCCAGCTCTTCGACTCGTGGGTCGGCGCCCTCGCTCCCGCGGACTACCGCCGCTCGGTGCTGCCCGCCTCGGCGAAGGTCTTCGACGCGGTGGCGTCGTACGGCGTCCCGCGCATCCACTTCGGTGTGGGCACCGGCGAGCTCCTCGGCCTGATGGGCGAGGCGGGCGCGGACGTCGTCGGCGTCGACTGGCGAGTCCCGCTGGACGAGGCCGCACGCCGGGTCGGTCCGGGCAAGGCGCTCCAGGGCAACCTGGACCCGGCCGTCCTCTTCTCCACCCCCGAGGCGGTGCGCGCGAAGACACGCGAGGTGCTGGACGCGGCGGCGGGCCTGGAGGGCCACATCTTCAACCTCGGCCACGGCGTCCTGCCGACGACGGACCCGGACGTGCTGACGCGGCTGGTGGCCGACGTGCACGAGTCGACGGCGCGGTAGGCCGCGGCGGGGCTTCCCGAAACCGAGGGCTCCGCCCCCGAACCCCCACGCCTCAAACGCCGGCGAGGCTGGATTTCGCGGAGAAATCCAGCCCGTCAGGCGATCGAGGACACCGCCGCAGGCGTTACGCGCTCGCCTTTCGGACTGCCGTCACTGCTTTGCGGGCGGCCACCAGGACCGGGTCCCAGACTGGGGAGAACGGTGGGGCATAGCCCAGGTCCAGGGCTGTCACCTGGTCTACCGTCATGCCGGCGGTGAGGGCGACCGCCGCGATGTCCACCCGCTTCGCCGCGCCCTCCCGGCCGACGATCTGCACGCCGAGCAGCCGCCCCGAGCGGCGCTCGGCGAGCATCTTCACCGTCATCAGCGCGGCCCCCGGGTAGTAGCCCGCGCTGTTGGTGGCCTGGATCGTGGCCGCCACGAACCGCAGCCCGGCCGCGCGGGCGTCTTTCTCGCGCAGACCGGTGCGCGCGATCTCCAGGTCGCACACCTTGCTGACGGCCGTGCCGACGACGCCCGGGAACGTCGCATAGCCGCCGCCCGCGTTCGCGCCGATCACCTGGCCGTGCTTGTTGGCATGGGTGCCCAGCGCGACATGGCGGCTGCGGCCCGCGACCAGATCGAGCACCTCCACGCAGTCGCCGCCCGCCCAGATGTTCTCGTGGCCGCGCACCCGCATCGACAGGTCGGTCAGCAGGCCCCCGTACTCGCCGACCGGCAGCCCGGCGGCGCGCGCGAGAGCCGTCTCGGGCTCCACGCCGATGCCCAGGACCACCACGTCCGCCGGATACTCCGCGTCCTGCGTGGCCACCGCGCGGACCCGCCCGTCTCCGCCGGTGAGGATCTTGGTCACCTCGGCTCCCGAGACGGTCGTGATACCGAGCCCGTCCATCGCCTCGTGCACCAGCCGGCCCATGTCCGGGTCGAGCGTCGACATCGGCTGCGCGCCCCGGTTCAGCACGGTCACCTCGTAGCCCCGGTTCAGCAGCGCCTCGGCCATCTCCACGCCGATGTAGCCCGCGCCGACGACGACCGCCCGGCGGCCCTCCGTACGCGCGAGCGTGTCCAGCAGGGCCTGTCCGTCGTCGAGGGTCTGTACGCCGTGCACCCCCGGCGCGTCCATGCCGGGCAGCGGCGGCCGGACCGGGCGCGCGCCCGTCGCGACGACGAGCTTGTCGTAGCCGGTCCACGCCTCGGCGCCCGATTCGAGGTCACGGGTGCGGACCCGGCCGCCCGGCACGTCGATCTCCGTGACCTCCGTCCGCATCCGCAGGTCGATCGCGCGCTCGCGGTGCTCCTGGGGCGTACGGGCGATCAGGTCGTCCCGCTCGGTCACCAGGCCGCCGACCCAGTACGGGATGCCGCAGGCGGAGTACGACGTGAAGTGGCTCCGCTCGAAGGCCACGATCTCCAGCTCGTCCGGGCCCTTGTGCCTGCGGGCCTGCGACGCGGCGGACATGCCCGCCGCGTCGCCTCCGACGACCACCAGCCGCTCTGCTGCCATTGCGCGTCCCTCCGGTCCGTGACTGCGGAACACGCTACGTGCGAGCGGCGGTTCAGTCCCGCTCGGGCCGCTGCGGCTCCGGCTCTTCTCCTGCAGGGACGTGCCGGGGCAGCGGAACATTCCCCGGCGCCGCGGTGGGCGCATCCACCGCCGGGGCCTTCCGGCGCGGCAGCCGGGTGCGTACCAGCAGCCACAGCAGGACGAGCGCCGCAGCCGCGGCGGCGAACGGCAGCACCGCGCCGATCACGACCGTGATCCAGCGCAGGGTCGCGACGAACGCGTCCCAGCCGCCGCCGAGGGCGTCGAGGAAGCCGGGATCGTCGTCCTTCTTCTCCTCGCGCTTCGTCTCGGGCTCGGAGACCTCCAGCGTGATCGTGGCCATGCTCGTTCGGTCCTTCAGCGACGCCTGCTGGGCCAGCAGCGCTTCAAGATCGGCCTGACGCGTGCTCAGCTCGCCTTCGAGCATGACGACATCGCTCAGCTTGGTCGCCTTGTCCATCATCTCCCGCACCCGCGCGACGCTCGCCTGCTGCGTCCTGATGCGGCTGTCGACGTCCACCACCTGCTCGGTGACGTCCTGGGCGCCGACCTTGCGGCCGATGAGCTTGCCAGTGCCCTCGATGTCGGCGAGCACGCCCGCGAACCGGTCGGTGGGCACGCGCAGCACGAGCTTCGAGAAGATCCCGCCGTCGTCGTCCCGCTCTGTCGTCTCGTTGCCGACGAAGCCCCCGGCCGACTCGGCGGCGGAGCGGGCCACCTCGAGCGCCTTCTGCGCGCTCTTCACCTCCACGGTGAGCGTCGCCGTACGGATGATGTGGTTCCGGGGGACCGCAGGCTTCTTCGCCCCCGGCTCGGTGGGCTGCTTCGCCCCGGTGTCGGCGGCTCCGCCCCGGTCCGCCGCCGCCTCCGGGCCGGCCGCCTTGCTGTCGCCCCGGCTCAGTTCGGCAGTGTCACTCGCGCCGCACCCGCCGACCGCGAGCACGGCGGTGAGGAGAACGGCTGCCGTCGCCATGAGTCGTCGTCGCCCTGACCTGCTGGCTGCGCGCATAACGGGTACCCCCGGTGGATGGTGGTTGATGTCGCAGGTTCGACGCGCGGGCCCCGGGAACGGGTTGCCCCTTCCTGATCCCGATGCGGTCACGGTCAGGACTCGTAACGGTGTGTGCAACGGGTCTGAGAGAGTGGACCCATGCACGAAGCGGACAAGCGTACGGGCCATGTCGTCGTCATCGGGGGCGGGATCGCCGGACTGGCCGCCGCCCACCGGCTGCTCGGCGCAGGGGTGCGCGTGACCGTTCTGGAGGCCTCCGGCCGGCTCGGCGGCAAGCTGCACGCCGGTGAACTCGCGGGCGTACCCGTCGACCTCGGCGCGGAATCGATGCTGGCCAGGCGCCCCGAAGCGGTGGACCTGGCCCGCGAGGTGGGGCTCGACGCGCGACTTCAGCCGCCGGCCACCGCGACCGCCGCCCTCTGGACGCGCGGCGCGCTGCGCCCGATGCCCAAGGGGCATGTGATGGGTGTGCCCGGCGATCTCGCGCCGCTCGCCGCCTCCGGAGTCATGTCGGACGCGGGCTTGCGCCGGATCGGACAGGACGCCGAACTGCCGCCGACCGAGATCGGCGACGATGTCGCGGTCGGCGAGTACGTCGCGGCCCGGCTCGGCCGCGAGGTCGTCGACCGGCTCGTGGAGCCGCTGCTCGGCGGGGTGTACGCGGGCGACGCTTACCGCATCTCGATGCGCGCGGCCGTCCCCCAGCTCTTCGAAGTCGCGCGGACCCACCGCTCGCTGGGCGAGGGGGTACGGGAACTTCAGGCCCGCACCGCCGCCGGGCCAGGGGCGACCGGTCCCGTCTTCCTGGGTATCGAGGGCGGCGTGGGCCGGCTCCCGCTCGCCGTGGCCGAAGCCTGCCGGGCCGCCGGCGCGGAGATCCTCACGGGAACCCCGGTGCGTGAGCTGACCCGCGTCGCGACCGGCTGGCGCATCGTGACGGCCGTCGGCGCCGGGGCCGCCCCGTCCAGCACTGCCGCTGCGGGCACCGGGGGTACCGGGGTCGGCCGGTCCGGGACGCGCCGCGGCGGCGACACCGCCGGAACGACGGCCTCGCCGCATGTGATCCACGCGGACGCCGTCGTCCTCGCGACGCCCGCGGCCCCCGCTGCGGACCTGCTCGCGGCGGCCGCTCCGGCCGCCGCGCGCGAGCTGCGCGCCGTCGAGTACGCCTCCATGGCCCTGGTCACCATGGCCTTCCGGCGCGCCGACGTGCCGGCCGGGCTCACCGGCAGCGGCTTCCTCGTGCCGCCCGTGGACGGCCGGACCATCAAGGCGTCGACCTTCTCCGCCAACAAGTGGCGCTGGGTCGGCGAGGGCGACCCGGACCTGTTCGTCCTGCGCACCTCGGTGGGCCGCTACGGCGAGGAGGCGGACCTGAAGCGGGACGACGCCGAGTTGGTCGACGTCTCGCTCGCCGACCTCGGCGAGGCAGTGGGTCTCGCGGCCCGCCCGGTCGCCTCCGTCGTCACCCGCTGGAACGGCGGACTGCCGCAGTACCCCGTGGGCCACCTGGGCCGCGTGGCCCGGATCCGCGAGGCGGTGGGGCGGCTGCCGGGTCTGCGGGTGTGCGGTGCGGTGTACGACGGGGTGGGCATCCCGGCCTGCATCGCGAGCGCCCGCCGCGCCGCCGACGAGGTGCTGGCCACCCTGGCGCCGGTCACGGGACGTGACGCGGGACAATAGCCGCATGACTGCTCCTGAAAAGACTCCCAACGCCGGCAAGAAGGCCAAGGACCTCAACGAGGTCATCCGCTACACCCTGTGGTCCGTCTTCAAGCTGCGCGACGTGCTGCCCGAGGACCGCGCCGGTTACGCCGACGAGGTGCAGGAGCTGTTCGACCAGCTCGCGGCGAAGGACATCACCGTCCGCGGCACGTACGACGTGTCCGGCCTGCGCGCCGACGCCGACCTCATGATCTGGTGGCACGCGGAGACCGCGGACGAGCTCCAGGAGGCGTACAACCTGTTCCGCCGCACCAAGCTGGGCCGCGCGCTGGAGCCGGTCTGGTCGAACATGGCGCTGCACCGCCCCGCCGAGTTCAACAAGTCGCACATCCCGGCCTTCCTGGCCGACGAGACGCCGCGCAACTACGTCAGCGTCTACCCCTTCGTACGCTCGTACGACTGGTACCTGCTGCCCGACGAGGACCGCCGCCGCATGCTCGCCGACCACGGCAAGATGGCCCGTGGCTACCCGGACGTGCGCGCCAACACGGTCGCGTCCTTCTCGCTCGGCGACTACGAGTGGCTGCTCGCCTTCGAGTCGGACGAGCTGTACCGCATCGTCGACCTGATGCGGCACCTGCGCGCGTCCGAGGCACGGATGCACGTACGTGAAGAGGTGCCGTTCTACACCGGGCGCCGGAAGTCCGTCGCCGAGCTGGTGGCCGGACTCGCCTGACGGGTGCCCGCCGGGGCGGTCGCGGCCGGGGCCGCCGGGGTCAGCGACCCCGGTGCCCGCTCCGGCCGCCGCCCGACAGGGCGGCACGCAGCGCCGGGTCCCGCACCACCGCCACCCCGTGGACGGCGACGGCGGTGAGAAACTCCCGGTCGTCTCCCGCGCTGTCGCCGGACAGGCAGCCGAGCAGCCGCTGCCCGGCGGGGGAGGCCCACCTGGAGTACGGGTGTACCTCGACCCGGGCGATGGCCAGAACTGCGCGGCGACTGGGTTGGGCCGGTGCCCGGGCGGTCTGGTGCGACCAGATCGGGAAGGCCGGCGCCGCCGGCGAGGTCCCGTGCCTCGTGCCACGGCGTCGCACGGTAGGCCGAACTCCGGCCCGGCGGAGGTCAGGAGCTGCTGCTGCAGCTGGAGCCGGAGCTGCTGCTGCAGCTCGAGCCCGAGCTGCCAGAGCTGCCCGAACCGCAGCTTGAGCCCGAGCTGCAGCTTGAGCCCCCGCCCCGGCCTCCGCCACCGCCGCCGCAGCCTCCGCCCCCTCCGGGGCTGGATGCGGCGCACCACACCACGACCCCCGCGGCGGCGTCGTCGCCGCCCGTGCTTCGCGCCGCGGCGCGCCGTTCCCGGGCCGCCGCCACCAACTGCGCC
The DNA here is from genome assembly GCF_024213665.1 of Streptomyces sp. A3M-1-3. Taxonomy (GTDB): domain Bacteria; phylum Actinomycetota; class Actinomycetes; order Streptomycetales; family Streptomycetaceae; genus Streptomyces. The sequence goes on along the minus strand of NZ_JANAVP010000021.1, from coordinate 108,499 downwards.
CGCAGTAGCGGGTCCGGCAGGGCGCCCAGGCCCTGCGTGCCCACCAGGACCGCCGGATGCGTCGCGTACGCCTGGGCCGTGCGGTACTCGCGCAGCGCCTGCTGCCCGGCCCTCGTGATACGGCTCTTCGCGATCCCCGCGCACACCGCGCCCGTCACCGCGCCGCCGATCAGCGCCGGCGCCACCAGCACGATGAAGGGGAACCCCGCGTCGAACGGATCCTCGTCCACGAACTGCACGATCGTGAGAACGAAGGCGAGCGGGAAGCCCAGGAAGCAGCCGACCGCCTGGGCCAGGCCCCAGATCCGCCACTTCCGGTTCTCGCGCGGCGCCGCCATCAGGCCGCGCGCCGCCAGGCCGTCCCCGATCTCCTGTACGGCCGGACTGCGCATCACCGCGAAGCGCAGCGTGTGCAGCGCACCGCTCGGCGCCTCCGCATGCGCATCCAGTACGGCGCGCTCGACCGGTTCGCGGACCGCGCTGTACGGATGCACGGAGACGATTCCGGGGCCGCCGATGGACAGCCGGCCGTCGGTGGCCATCGCGACGATGGCGGTGTCCACGACCCGGGCGGGGCCGCCGGCCAGGAAGGCCCCCTCCATCACATCGTGGACATGGCCGCCGGACGGACCGTTCCTGCGGGCGCCGGCCAGACCGGCGATCAGCGCGACGGACGACGCTCCGAGGGCGAGGTAGCAGAGCACAGCGACAACGTTCACGGCGGTCACCTCCTGACCAGGGCGGCACGAGCCGCCCGTACGAAGCGGGTGGTACGGGTGGGCGGCTGCGGGGCGGCACGTTCGCGCCACCAGTCGGTCAGCCGGCGGCGTACGGCCGGGTCCTCGGGCATCTGGGCGATCAGCAGATGCTCGGCGAAGTCGAGGGCGTCACGGCGGTATCCGTCCGTCATGGGGCGGGCCTTGGCGTACGCGAGGAACGTGCGGCGGTAGCGGTCGCCGAGGATCCGCGGCAGCTCGGGGGCGACCTTGGCGATGACGTCCGCCCGCTTGGCGGCGAGCGCCCGGCTCTGCACGCGCAGGCGACGCGCGTCGAAGCGCTCCGGGGCGGGGGTGCCGGCGACGAGCGCGGACAGCAACGCGGTCTGCGCAAGCGCCAGCCGGGTCCGGGCGGCGCCGTCGTCGGCCGCGACGCCCCCGGCCTCCGTGCCGGGCACGGCGCCCCGCGCCATGGGCGCACCCGGCAGGACGGTCGTCGCCCCGGAGCCCCGGGCGACGCTGCGCCCTGCCGCTCCGCTCACGTGCGAACCGGCTGCGGGTCCGCCCGCCGCGGCGCGCAGGGGCGCCGAGGTCGCGGGCGACTGCGGCTTCGCCAGTGTCGCGCGGATCGTGGTGAGTTCCGACGCCAGTTCCGCCTCCGGCGGGAAGTCGTCGTCCCGTTCCAGCAGCACCCCCGGCGGATCGGTTCGCGCGCGCAGTTCCGCCAGGATGTCCAGGACCGGGCGGGTCACCGGGTGCGCGTGCGTGTCGTGCCACACTCCGTCCCGCTCGACGCCGCCCGCGACATGGACGTACGCGATCGCCTCGACCGGCAGCTCGTCCAGCGCCGCCGCCGGATCCTCGCCCCGGTTCACCCGGTTCGTGTGGAGGTTCGCGACATCGATCAGCAGCCGTACTCCGGTCCGCTCGACCAGCTCCGCCAGGAACTGGCCCTCCGTCATCTCCTCGTCCGGCCAGGAGATGAGCGCGGCGATGTTCTCGACGGCCAGCGGCACGGGCAGTGAGTCCTGCGCGATACGAACGTTCTCGCACAGCACCGCGAGAGCGTCCCGGGTGCGCGGCACCGGCAGCAGATGGCCCGCCTCCAGGCGGGGGGAGGCCGTGAGCGGGCCGCCCGCCCGTACGAACGCGATGTGCTCGGAGACCAGCGGCGAACCGAGCGCCTCGGCGCGGGCCGCCAGGTCCGCGAGGCGTCCCGCGTCCGGGCGCTCCGCCCCGCCGAGGCCCAGCGAGACGCCGTGCGGGACGACGAGTGTGCCGCGCTCGCGCAGCCGGAGCAGCGATTCGGGCAGATGGCCGGGGCAGAGGTTCTCGGCGACGGCCTCGACCCAGTCGACACCGGGCAGCCGTTCCACCGCGTCGGCGATTTCCGGCCGCCAGCCGATGCCGGTCCCCAGGCGAGTCATGGGCTCCATGTTCCCCTCCTCTGCTCCGTACGTTCGACGGGTGCTGGGGTAATGGCCCCGGCGGAGCGCGGCGAACCCAGAGGAGGGGACGTTCAGAGCTTCATTTGAGGTTCCGGCAGAGTTCCGGGCGAGGTTCCGGAGTGGAACCCGTTATTCCATCCGGTGGCCCTGCGGCTCGGGCCGGTTGGTGTTGATCACGGACCCGTTGTCCAGCTCCTCCGTCGGCTGGGCGGACGGCCGCGAGGTGAACTTCTGGTCCGTGCCCGTCGGCACGGCCGGGACCGGCACCTGCGGCACCGAGGAGCCGGGCGGCGGAGGTCCGGTCGGGCTGGCGGTGGCGCCGCCGGCGGCCTCGTTGGCGAGGGCGTCGAAGTCCACGAGCCCGGTGTTCTCCAGCATGGTGATGTGGTCCAGGACCGTCTGGTTGGCGTCGGTCGCCAGCTGCCGTATGAGGGTGTTACGGGTCGTGTGCCGGACCTGCGCGACCAGGCTGAAGACCTTGCCGTGGGCGTTGCGCAGCAGCTGCACGAACTTCCGCTCGTACGTCTTTCCGGTCGCGGCGGAGAGTTCCTGCAGCCAGCCCTGCTGCTGCTCGTTGGGCACGTTCGGCAGCTCGACACTCAGCTTGGCCGCCACCAGGCGGGCCCGCTTGTCGAGGTCCGCGTGCCCGACGACGAGGTGGTCGCCGGTGGCCTTGATGGCCTCACTGGGCGCGCGCTCGATCGCCTGCTGTCCTGCGGGCAGCTCCCACAGCCCCGCGAGCCGCACCTTGACCAGGAAGTCCCGGTCGGTGGCGGACAGCGGTCCCCACTGGGTCGCGACCGTCGACGCGTTGAGATTGGCCTGCCCGGTGCCGGAGCGGTCCGCGTAGGACCACACCGGGAAGGCGAGGGCGCCGAGGGTCGCGACGAGGGCCGCGATGATGAGAGCTGTTCCGTTGATGCGTCGCAATGTGTTTCTCCCGGGCAGATGCGTTACACCGTCGAACCAAACCGCCGACTGAACAGGCGTTCAACCTACTTGCAGGTATTGGTGGGTACGAATTTCGTCACCGCTCTGTTCAAGGGGAGAGCAAAGCGGCCTGTGGGCCTGCTGTTTCAGCCAGCGGCAGTTTCAGCCGCGCAGCGCCGGGTGGTCGGCGACCACCGTGCACGAACCCGGTGCGATCTCCGTGAATCCGGCATCCCGGACGACCGGCAGCCCGCTCGTGGTGAGTTCACGCCACAGCTGTGGCCCTGGGGTCCGTACGGACAGCGGGAAGCCCGCGCCGCGCCACGCCGCCCGTTCCGTCGCCGGCAGCTCCCACCAGGCGAGTTGGGCGCCGTGGCCCGCCTGGGCCATAGCCTTGCCGGCCGACATTCCTAGGTCCGGGTTCAGCCACAGCACCGGAGCGGTGAGGTCGGGACCGGCCGGCGGCTCGGGATCGTCGAGGTCGGTGCCCGACACCTGGAGCTTGGCCAGCTCCTTGGGCCAGCCGTCCAGCGGAACCGGCGGAAACACCCGCACCTGCGCCGACTTGCCGGTGACGGTGATGCCCGGCAGCGTCCCGGCCCGCCGCCACTCCGCCCCGCGCGCCCGCCGTACGACCTTGCGGATCCGGGCGTCCTGCCAGTCCCGCACCGCCGCGGCCCACTCTCCCCCTGGCTCCGCCGGGGGGACCCCCACGCCGCGCGACCGCTCGTCGGAGAGCAGGACGAGAACCGCGCGCGCCGCCGTCTCCAGCGCGTCGGTGCGCGCCGGGGGTTCGGCCCGTTCGATACGGACCACCAGCGGCAGCACGAACTGCGGTGCCGCGTCGCGCCGGGTCTGTTCGTGCCGGAAAGGGCTGTCGGGGGTGGCGTTGGCGTTGTTGTACTGGTTGTTCACGCCGCTCAGTTTGCCAGGCCGTGACGTGAGCATTGTTGGCGGAGCCGATGCCTCCGGGTGAGGATGCGCCGTATGAAGAGCGATCTTTTTGCCTCCGAGAACATGGTCCAGCCCGCCACCGCACCCGGGATGACCCTGCAGAACGCCAAGTCGATCAAGTACGCCGTGAACGGGGAGATGCTCGCGCGACAGGGATCGATGATCGCCTTCCGCGGCAACCTCCAGTTCGAACGCAAGGGCCAGGGCATAGGCGGCATGCTCAAGCGCGCCGTCACCGGCGAGGGCCTGCCCCTGATGGCGGTCCGCGGCCAGGGCGAGGCGTGGTTCGCGCACGAGGCCGCCAACTGCTTCATCGTCGACCTCGACCAGGGCGACGCGCTGACCATCAACGGCCGCAACGTGCTGTGCTTCGACGCCACCCTCTCGTACGAGATCAAGACGGTGAAGGGTGCCGGTATGACCGGCGGCGGACTCTTCAACAGCCTCTTCACCGGCTACGGCAGGCTCGGCGTGATCTGCGAGGGCAACCCGCTGGTCATCCCCGTCTCCCAGCAGGCCCCGGTGTACGTCGACACCGACGCGGTCGTCGGCTGGAGCGCGCAGCTGAACACCTCCCTGCACCGCTCGCAGAGCGTCGGCTCGATGCTGCGCGGCGGTTCCGGCGAGGCCGTCCAGCTGATGCTCCAGGGCGAGGGCTTCGTGATCGTACGGCCGAGCGAGGCGAAGCCCGAGAAGGCCACCGCCAACTGACACCGCCGGTACGCTCGTACGTATGGACGAGAACCAGCCGTATTGCGAGACGCCGGCCGGCCGCGCGCCCGCGGTCGTGCCCGGCGGCCCGCCGTACGCCGACTGCGTACGGTGCGGCAAGCCGACCGAGTACGCAGTGGCGACGCCGGGCATCGTGCTGTGCCCGGTCTGCGAATGGCAGGAGGCGCAGCGCAGCGCCTGCTCCGGCTGATCACTTCTCGATGAGTTCGGAGACCTTCACGAAGCGGTAGCCGCGCCTGCGCAGCTCCGGCACGATCCGCTCGATCGCCTCGTCGGTGACCGGCGCGGCGCTGCGCGTGCAGTGCATCACCACCACAGAACCGGGCCGCACGCCGGCGAGCACCTGCTCCGCCACGGCGTCCGCGTCGCTCGCGAACGCGTCGCCGCTGACCACGTCCCACTGCACCGCGGTGACCCCGGCCGGGGCGAGCGCGCGTAGCGCCCGGTCGTCGTAGCAGCCGCCGGGGAAGCGGAAGTACGGCACGGTGTTGCGCGCACCCGCCTTGCGGAAGGCGGCGAATGCCCGCTCCACATCGGCGCGCGCCGCCTTGTTGTCGAGGGCGGGCAGGCCGTAGCAGGGCGACTTGAAGGCGTGGTGGCTGTACGAGTGGTTGGCGATCTCGAAGAGCGGATCGGTACCGATGGACCTGGCCTGGTCCGGATACTCCTCGGCCCACCGCCCGGTCATGAAGACCGTCGAAGGCACCTTGAGGCGGCGCAGTGAGGCGATGAGCGCCGGGTTGTCGAAGTGCTCGCCACGGGCTGCGCGCGGGCCCTGATCCGCCGTCATGTCGGCGTCGAAGGTGAGCGCGACGGTCTTCTCCCCGGCGGAGGTGCGGGCGCGCTCGAAGACGGGCGTCAGGCCGGCGGGGCCGGGGGCCATGGTGGGCGGTTTCGACTGCGGTGAACCGGGAGCGGTCGCCGCGGGCGGGGAGGCGGATGCGCTACGGGCCGCGGTGGGTCCGGGGCGCGGATCGGAGCCCCCGCAACCGGTAAGTACGGCACCGAGAACCGCAGCCGCCGCCAATCTTCCTACAAAAATGGTCACTCGCGGAAAATATACGATCATGTAAGGAGTGTCGGCTCGCGGCACCCCAGACGGCGAAGCCGTCACCCTGTCGGCGGGCGCCCGGTGCCCCGGAGAGGAAGCGGTCCGCGCTGCTGAAGGTGACCTCGACGATCCACCCCTGGCCGGTCTCGGTCCGGGCAGCCCCCACCGTCCCGCCGCCGCCACCCCGCGTCGGGGCGGGGCCGGCAGGGCCGAGGTGCGCGGGTGTGGGACGGTCCGCCTCGGCGACGGTACCGCTCGCGCCCTCGGCCGGCAGTGTCCTCACGGCGACGGTACGGCCGCAAACCACAACTGCGGTCGCGGTGACGGCGGTTGGCTCACCACATCGGAAACCTTCTTTCCGCGAGGCCGGTGAACACGACTCCCGTCCCACGCGTATCAGTGGTCGGACGCGTCCCCCCGGTTTCCGTCGGCGACCGGGCTCCGTACCCCCGCAGGAGGCGACGAGTTGAGTCACAGGCGCATATCGAAGCGAAAGGCCGTTCTCGCAGGAGCCGGAGCCGTGGGCATCGCCGCGGCCGCCGTGCTGCTGCCGCAAGCCAATGCTTCGCAGTCCGGGTCCGAGCCCCCGTCAGGGCCCGCCCCCAGGGCGGTGAGCGCCGCGTCGGCGGCGGACCTCGTCGCGCAGCTGGCCTCGCAGCTCGGCGAAGCGGCCTATGGAGGGGCGTACTACGACGCCGAGAAGCAACAGGTCGTCGTCAACGTCGTGGGCAACAACAACAACGTGAACGTCGAGGTCAAGAAGGCCGGCGCGGTGGCCAGGCAGGTGCAGAACAGCGCCGGCGAACTGAAGTCGGCCACGCGGTCGCTGACCAAGCGGGCCAGCATTCCGGGCACGGCGTGGGCCTTCGACCCGCGGACCAACCAGATCCTGGTCACGGCGGACCGCACGGTCACCGGTGAGCGCTGGAACAGACTGGAGAGCGCCGTGGGATCGCTGGGCACGGGCATGGCCCGTATCCAGAAGTCCGCAGGCGAGTTCAAGCCGTTCATCGAGGGCGGCGACGCCATCTTCGGGGGCGGCGCGCGCTGTTCCCTCGGATTCAACGTGACCACCGACGACGGGCAGCCCGGCTTTCTCACCGCGGGGCACTGCGGTGTCGCCGCCGAGCAGTGGTCGCAGGACCCGAACGGCGCGCCCATCGGTACGGTGCAGGCGGCGACGTTTCCGGGCGACGGCGACTTCGCACTCGTCACGTACGACGACCCGGGCACCGACGCCCCGAGCGCGGTCGACGTCGGCGGCGGCCAGACCGTGCAGATCACCCAGGCGGCCGACGCGGCCGTCGGCCAGCAGGTGTTCCGGATGGGCAGCACCACCGGGCTCAGGGACGGCGCGGTGACCGGGCTCAATGCCACGGTGAACTACCCGGAAGGCACCGTCACCGGGCTCATCCAGACCAGTGTCTGCGCGGAACCGGGCGACAGCGGCGGTGCGCTCTTCACACCCGACGGGAGTGCGATCGGCCTCACCTCCGGCGGCAGCGGAGACTGCACCTCCGGCGGCGAGACCTTCTTCCAGCCGGTGACGACCGCACTGGCCGCGGTCGGCGCTGAGATCGGCGCGGGCGACGGCGCGGGCGACGGCCCCGGCCAGAACGGCTGACCCGGAAATCCCTTTCATGACGGCTGACTTGCGACTTCTGTCGCGCTGTCCCCTCTCGTAACGTCGACACGGTTTGAAACGGCCATGACGACCAAGAGGGTGTTCATGCGCAGACGTCTGCTTCAGTTGGTCCTCGCTTCGCTGGTCGGCGCCGCGATCGTCACCGCCCCCGCGGCCGCGGCGCCGCCCGGCCCGCCCGATGTGTACCGGCCGGTACGCGGACCCGCCGCGCCGGCCGAGTACCGGTACCTGCAGAAGACCTGGCCGGGAGAGTCGATTCCGCGCCACGCCCACGCCGACGCCGCGACGCAGGCGCGGCAACTGCCCACTGTCGGCGGGCGCTGGAAGTCCGTCGGGCCCACCAACATCGGCGGACGCATCGTCTCGCTCGCGCTCGACCCCAGGCGCGCCGACACCGTCTACGCCGCCGCGGCCAGCGGCGGGATCTGGCGCAGCACCGACGCCGGGCAGACCTTCCGGTCCGCGTGGCCGGACGACTGGACGCAGGCGATGGGGGCGGTCGCCACGGGCCCGGACGGCACCCTCTACGCCGGCACGGGCGAGCCCAACCCCGGCGGCGGCAGCATCACGTACGAGGGCACGGGCCTCTACCGCAGCACCGACGGCGGTTCCCACTGGCGGCCGATCGGGCTGCGCGACTCCGGCGCGATCAGTGCGATCACCGTGGACCCCGCCAACCCGCGGCGCATCTACGCGGCCGCGGCCGGCTCGCTCTACAACGGCGGCGGCGACCGGGGCGTCTACCGGTCCGACGACGGCGGGACGACCTGGCAGCGGATCCTCACCGGCGCCAACGAGTTCACCGGTGCCACCGAAGTGGTGGTCAACGGGAACACGCTGTACGCCGTGATGTGGGACCACCGCCGCCGCCCCGACCTGCGCACCTACGGCGGCGTGGGATCGGGCGTCTTCCGCAGCACCGACGGCGGGGCGACCTGGCAGCGACTGGGCGGCGGCCTGCCCGAGCAGGGCCCCGACGTGGGGCGGATCGGTCTCGCCGTCGCAGGCGACCGGCTCTACGCCATCGTCAACAAGACCAGCGGCCCTTTCGAGGGCTTCTACGCCTCCACCGACGGCGGCGACACCTGGAACCGGACCCCGGCCAACAAGGCCCTCACCGACTCGCAGTCGAGCTTCGGCTGGTGGTTCGGCAAGATCTGGGCCGACCCGAAGGACGCCCGGCACGTCCACGTCGCCGGGGTCGCCCTGCTGACCACCAAGGACGGCGGCGCCACCTGGACGCACGACGACACCAGTATCCACGTCGACCACCACGCGATGGTCTGGGATCCGCGCCGCCCCGGCCGCGTCTACCTCGGCAACGACGGCGGGGTCTACCGCTCCGACAGCGACGGTGACGGCGGCTGGGTCAAGGCCCGCCACGAGCCGTACACCCAGCTCTACAGCGCGGCGATCACCCCGCAGGACACCGGCCGGATCTCCGGCGGAGCGCAGGACAACGGATCGCTGCGCTCCTGGGGCGGGGAGGGCTTCAACGAGTATCTCGGCGGGGACGGCGAGGAGAACCTCATCAACCCGACGGACGTCGACAACGTCTACGCCTGCTACCAGTACGGCAACTGCTTCCGCTCCACCGACGGCGGCGACACGCTGACGTACTTCGCCGACAAGACCACCTTCAAACGGCGCAACTGGTTCACGCCCGTCGTCTTCGACCCGCGCGATCCGCAGATCCTCTACTACGGCGCCGAGGTACTCAACCGCTCCACGGACGGCGGCGTGACCTGGCAGCCCATCAGCGGCGACCTGACCGGCGGCCCGGGCGCCGACCCGATCTACACCAACTACGGGACGATCACGACGATCGCACCGGCGGGCGACGGGCGCACCGTCTACGCCGGCACCGACGACGGCCGCGTCTGGGTCACCAAAGACCTGGGCGCGACCTGGACGAAGCTGGCCGAGGGCCGGGGCTGGGTGACCCGTGTGGTAGTGGACCCGGCCGACCCGGCCCGTGTCTACACCACCCACTCCGGCTACCGCGCGGGCTCCCGGCTGCCCCACGTCTACGGCAGCACCGACGGCGGCCGACACTGGAAGGACCTGTCCGGCAACCTGCCGGCCGCACCGGTCAACGACCTGGTCATCGGGCGGGGACACGTCCTGTACGTGGGCACCGACCACGGCGTGTTCGCCGGCCGGGCCGGCGGCGGCAACTGGCACCGCCTCGGCCGTGGCATGCCGCTGGTCCCGGTCGACGACATCGAGTACGACGCCGGGCACCACCGCCTGGTCGCCGCCACCTTCGGCCGGGGCTTCTACGAGCTGACCACCCCCTGACCAGAGAGCCTGACCAGCGGGCCTGACCAGTGGGTCTGACCAGGGAGCGGACCCCGGGCGACTACCGTCCGGGGTCCGCGCGGCCTAGCGTGGAAGCGTGCGCGGCGACCTGGTGACGCTGTCCCTCTGCGGCGACGTGATGCTCGGCCGCGGCGTCGACCAGATCCTTCCCCACCCCGGTGATCCGGCACTGCGGGAGACGTTCCTGGACGACGCCGGGACATACGTCGAGCTGGCGGAGGCGGCGAACGGTCCGATCCCTCGTCCCGTCGACTACTCCTGGCCGTGGGGCGATGCCCTCCAGGCACTCGACGCGAGCGCGCCCGACGTCCGGGTGGTGAACCTGGAGACGAGCATCACCCGAAGCGACGACTTCGCGCCGGGGAAGGCGGTGCACTACCGGATGCACCCGGCCAACCTGCCCTGCCTGACCGCCGCCCGGCCCGACGCGTGCGTCCTGGCCAACAACCACGTACTGGACTTCGGCCACCGGGGACTGGCGGAGACGCTGGACACCCTGACCGGCGCGGGCCTGCGGGCCGTGGGCGCGGGCAGGGACGCGGATGAGGCGCGGCGGCCCGCGGCCGTCGCCGTCGCCGGCGCCGGCCGGGTCCTGGTCTTCTCCTGCGGAATGTCGTCCAGCGGCATTCCGCCGAGCTGGGCCGCGGCCGAGGACCGGCCCGGTGTCGACTTCGTACCCCAGCCGTCCCAGGCCGCGGCGGCGGAGCTCGCCGACCGCGTGCGGCAGGCGAAGCGACCGGGGGACGTGGCGGTCGTCTCCGTCCACTGGGGATCGAACTGGGGCTACGGCATCCCGCGGGAACAGGTGCGCTTCGCGCACGCGCTGATCGACGGCGGGGTCGATGTCGTGCACGGCCACTCCTCGCACCATCCCCGCCCCCTGGAGGTGTACCGCGACAAGCTCATCCTGTACGGCTGCGGCGACTTCATCGACGACTACGAGGGCATCACCGGCTATGAGGAGTACCGGGACGACCTGCGGCTGCTGTACGTCCTCTCGGTGCGGCCGGAAACCGGCAGACTGGCCGCCGCGCGGATCACACCCCTGCGGTCCCGCCGGCTGCGCCTCCAGCACGCCTCGGCCGAAGACGCCGCGTGGCTGCGGGCCACGCTGAACCGCGTAAGCCGCGCCTTCGGCACCCATATCGCCGAGGCCACCGACGGCGGCGACGGCATGCTCACCCTGGGCTGCTGAGAGCACCCGGCCCCGGCCGGCACACAGGTGCCGGCCGGGGCCGGGTCGGCTCGGAGTCAGGCCTCGGAGCCGGTCAAGGGCCGCTCGGCATCGCGCAGCAGCTCGATCAGGGAGGTGCGGGCGCGGGCCACACGGGAGCGCACCGTTCCCACCGGGCAGCCGCTGACCAACGCCGCCTCGGCGTACGGCAGTCCCAGCAACTGGGTGAGTACGAAGGCCTCGCGACGCTCGTCCGGAAGCGTGGCCAGCAGTTCGGAGAGGGCGACTCCGTCCTCGAACCCCGGCGCGTCACGCGGTTGGGCCTGTTCGGCCGCGGACTGCCAGTCGTCGGTGCCCGACAGCCTGGGGCGGGCGGCGGTGTAGCGGAGGCTGTCCACCACGGCGCGCCGGGCTATGGAGAGCAGCCAGGTGCGCGCCGAGGAGCGGCCTTCGAAGCGGTGCAGGCTGCCGAGCGCGCGCAGGAACGTGTCCTGGGTCAGGTCGTCGGCCGACTGCGGGTCCGCGCTCAGGTAGGCCACGTAACGCCAGACGTCGCGGTGCAGTGCGCATACAAAGCGTTCCACGGCAGCCGGATCGCCACTGCCTGCGGCGAGCGCCCAGCCGGTGATCGCTTCGTCATTCGTGCGCACGGATGTGCTGACGCGTCTCGGCGGGCGCGTGCCGGTGGTCTGCGGCGGGCGGGGGAGGAGGGCAGGGTTCATCGCCTGGTGTCCTTTTCGACAAATCCGGGATCCGGCAGCCGCGTTCGGGCGGGGCCGGTGAGGTGGGTACGGCGCCGCGTGGGGCAGCGCCGATGCCCGTCGCCGCGGTGGTGAAGGCACCGTCGCGGCGGCGGGGAACTGGCCGTCAGAAGACAGCGATCCCGGAGGGCGGACCCCGTGAGGTGATGGCGTGCACAAGCAGAAGCTGCCGCAGGGCTTGGGCCGGGCGGGCGCGGCGGACGCGGATGCGCGGCCGGTAGGGATACGCGGGGAGCCGTAGCGGCAGTCGAAGTGGAGCGGCGATCCAGGCGGCCAGGGAGCGCAGGATACGGAAGGCGGCCTGCTCACCGTGGGCCAGCCAGAGGCCGCACAGCAGGGCGGCCAGCAGGTGCGCGGCCAGCATCCCACTCGGCGACATGTCACCCATGCCGTGGCTCACCGGCATGACCGTGTGGTCCGGCATGGCGTGCATGGTGTGGTGGGCGTGCTCGCCCATGGACGGCATATCGGCAGGCCGAAGCGGTTTCGCCTCCGACGCTCCGCACAGCAGGTACTGCGCCCACTGCCGGCCCAACGACGCGCCGTCGGCCAGCTGAGGTCTCACCACCGCCTGGGCCAGGGAGAACCCGGAGTGCAACGCCGCCTGGGTGGTGACCACCGCGAAGGCGACCGTGAGGAACCCGCGTTCCCGGCCGGCCAGCACCCACGCCATGGCACCGCTCGTGGCGAATGCGGTGCACATCGCCCACCAGGGGGCGTCCGCTCCTGACATGAGGACGTGGCCGAGAGCCGCGAGCAGCACGCAGGCGGCTGCGAACACCGCAGCCCGTACCGCGCGACAGCTTCGACTCGGAGTCATGGCGGCCTCATCCTCGCATCCGTCCCGCGCTCGCAGGCGGCGGGTCCGGAATGTTCTACGCGCCTCCGGTGGCCTCCAGTTCACCCCGGGGCATGTGGCGCAGGACACATGAAACCCGGGGAACTCCGCGTCGGTGCGAGCCGACTTCTGACAAGGTCCCAGTGGCCGATCGAGTCGGCGTGGAACGGAGAACACCTGTGGAGGCGGAGCGGAAGGCACCGACCGCATCGGCCGGAACGGGCCGGCGGCAACCCGCTGTCGGCGCCCTGACAGCGCTGCTGACCTGCGCGATGGCGTTCTCGATGATGCAGCTGTTCCTGCTCGGTGCGCTGGGGCCGCGGCTCGTCGGCGAACTCGGTATCTCGCCCACGGTGCTCGGCCTGACGACGACGGTCGGCTTCGGGACGGCCGCCGTGCTCTCCCCGGTGGGCGGCCGGGTGGTGGACCGGGTGGGCCCGCGCCGCTGCCTGGTGGCGCTGTTGCTGGTGTCCGCCGCCGCACTGGGGCTGATCGGCGCTGCCCCTGGCACCGGGCTGCTGCTCGCGGCGGTGGCCTTGGGAGGTCTGCCCCAGGCATTGGCCAATCCCGCGACCAACAAGGCGATCCTTGCCGCGGTCCCGCCGCCCGCACGCGGTTCGGTGACCGGCATGAAGCAGTCCGGGGTGCAGCTCGGCGCATTCGCCGCCGGTCTGCCGCTGGCGGCTCTGGCCGGCGGTATCGGCTGGCGGGGCGCGGTGTGGACGGCGGCCGGCACGGCTGTCGTGGCAGCTGTCTGGGCCGTCCGTATGCTCCCGGCGGATCCGCCGGAGGGGACCTCGGCTGCCCCGGGGCCGCGTCCGTCGATGATCCCCCGGGGCACTGTTGCCTGGCTGGCGGGTTTCTCTCTGCTGCTGGGCTGCGGGATCGCGTCGGTCAACACCTATCTCGCACTCTTCGGTGCTCAGCGCCTCGGGCTGGGGCCCACCGCGGCCGGCGCGCTGGTGGCTGTGCTGGGCGTCGCCGGAATCGCGGGCCGGGTGGGCTGGTCGCGAGTGGCCGGTCGTCCGGGGCGCGCCGCGTGGCTGCCGGGATGGCTGGCCGCGGGAGCGGTGTCAGCGGCCCTGCTCCTCGCGGGAGCGACCCTCCTACACCCGCTGGCATGGGTGGCGGCGGCGGCCGTGGGCGTGTTTGCCGTCTCGGCCAACGCCGTCTCCATGGTGCTGGTCATGCAGCGTGCGGCGCCGGGCCGGGCGGGACTGGACTCGGCGCTGGTCGCGGCGGGTTTTTTCGCCGGTTTCGCGGTGGGGCCGCCGCTGTTCGGTCTTCTCGCGGAAGCCGGGCACTACGGACCCGGCTGGCTGCTGGTCGCCGGAGAGTTCGCGGGCGCGTGCGCGGTGGCTGTGCTGTGGGCGGTACGGGACCGTCGCCGAACGCCGGTCGTTTCCGTATGACCACGGCGGACTGGGCAGAGCGCGCGCTGGCGGCCCTCCTCGGCCGCGTTGCGGTCACCGAGGCCGAGGTCGGTCACCGGTTCCCGCTCTTCGCCGACCCGGACGGCGGCCGCTGGACGACCACGGGCCGCGGTTCGTGGACCGGTGGGTTCTGGGCCGGGCTGCTGTGGCTGCGGGCGCTGCACACCGGCGCCGAGGGTGACCGGGCCGTGGCGTCGGCATGCACCGGACGCCTGGCCGACTGGGTACCGGCCGACACCGCCACCCGCGGGCTGATCCTCTGGTACGGGACCGCCCTGGCGACCGGTGACGCGAGGGCGGCCGAGCTCCGGGAGCGGGCCGGCCGTACCTGCCTGGCCGCGATGGATCCGCGACTCGGCCTGGTGCCCTGGGGATCGGCCTTCGGCGGCCCCCGGCTGCTGGCGCGGGTCGACGGAGTTCCCGGCATGGTGCCGCTGCTCGCTGCCGTGGGTCCCGAGGGTGCGGCAGCGGCCGGGTCCCATCTGGACCGGCATCTCGATGTGTGCCTGCACGAGGGACTGCTGCGGCCGGCCTGCCGCTTCGAGGCGGAAACCGGCTGGCGCGCGTGTGATGACCCGCCGCCGGGCTGGAGCCGGGGAAGTGCGTGGCTGATGCTGGCGGTTGCCGACGCGATCCACTGCCTGGGGGCCGACGAGCGGAAGCCGCGGCGGCTCGCGGCGGCCCGGCAACTGGCCGCTCCGTGGACGGTGGCGGGGGCGCCACTCGTTCCGGCAGCCGACGCGGCCCTGCCGGACGGTCCGTCCGACACGTCCGCCGCCGCGATCGCCGCCGTTGCCCTGCTCAAACTCGCCCGCACGGCAGGGCCGCAGGCGACCGAATTCCAGGCCCGCGCCGTCGCGACCCTTCACCATCTGGCCCACGCCCATCTGACCGGAACCGGAGCAGGCCGTCCGCCCGGCATGCTGCTGAACGGCTGCTACGACGCCGCCCGTGGGACGGCGGTACGACACGAGTTGGTGTGGGGGGACTTCTTCCTGGCATTCGGCCTCGCGGCCCTCATCGGACTCGTGGACGTCCGGGCCGCATAGTGTCCTGTCCGGCCGATCATGCCGGGCTCGCGTGCCCGCAGTGACATCAGCCGCTCCGCGGCGGGCCGCGCCTCGCCGCGTTGTCGTCGGTCGCCGACGTCCCCCACACAGCTACCTCTGCGGGTGCCCCCAGAGGTGCCCCCACCGCGTCGCCCGTCGCGGCAGCGACTGATGTCACGGCCTCCTCCGCCTTGCGATCCGCGGCACCAGACCTCCCAGATCCGGCCTGATCGACCGGACAGGACCTCAAGAACACCTCCGGTCGGCCGTCTGGCGCCCGCGTTCGCGCAGCACTCGACGGGCCACCGACGTCATGTGCAGCTCGTCCGGGCCGTCCAGGATGCGGGCCGTCCGGCCGGTGCGGAACAGCGCGGGCAGCGGGGTGTCCGGCCCGAGCCCGGCCGCCCCGTAAATCTGGATGGCGGCGTCCGCCACCTGCTGGAGCATGCGGGCCGCGGCAACCTTGGCCAGGCCCACTTCCACTTGCGCGTCCTGGCCGGCGTTGATCCGGGCCACGGCTTCGTAGACCAGCGGGCGCGTGGTGCGCAGCGCGAGCAGCGCCTCGAAGACGTGGCGCTGTACGAGTTGGTGGTCGGCGAGCGGACCGTACGACCGGGTGCGCGTGTTGGCCCGCTCGCCCATCAGGTCGAAGGCGCGCCGGCCCTGACCGAGCCAGCGCAGGCAGCGCAAGGTGCGGCCGAGCTGCAGCCGTTCTCCCGCGATGGCCAGTGCCTTGCCGCGCTCGCCCAGCAGGTGATCGGCGGGCACGGTGACGCGGTCGAGTTCGATCTCCCACTGTCCGCCGGCGCCGAGCACGGGCAGCTCGCGCACCACGCGGAAGCCCGGGGTATCGGTCGGGACCAGGAGAAGGGAGAGCCCTTCGCGGTCCGGCGGTGCGCCGGCGGTGCGCGCGAGGACGGTCACCAGGTCGGCTTCGCCGGCGCCGGAGGTGAACCACTTCCGCCCGCTGACGGTCCAGCTGCCGTCCGTCCTCTGGGCGGCGCGGGTTTCGGTGAGGAACGGATCGGTGCCCGGGGTGTCGGGTTCGGTCATCGCGTAGCAGGTACGCAGCTCCCCGGCGGCGAGCCGCTCGGGGTAGAGCCGGCGCACGCGGTCGGAGCCGTGCCGCCGCAGCATCAGTACGTCCAGCAGTGTCGCCGAGCCCAGCGCGGCCGGCCCATGGTCGCTGGCCCCCTCCGCTTCGGCGATATGCGCGTACGTCGACAGTGGTACGCCCTGGCCACCCAGTTCGGCCGGGAGCGGCAGGGCCCACAGCCCCTGATCCCTGGCCTGGGACTGAAGGTCACGCATGGTGGCTGCGGCCGCGGGCCCGCCGGCATCGAGCGTGGCCTCACTCGGCATGACCCGGCGGCGTACGAAGTCGGTGACCCGGTCCCTCAACTTCACCGCCTGCGGCGGACATTCGGGAAGGCCGCGCACCATTTCGCCCTGGTTCTCCACCGTTTTTCCTCCAGCCTGTCGGGAACCCATGGGAACGACAGTCCGACTGCCTCTCCGATGGAACTGGTCGGGTGCAAAAGCCCCCGGGTTCCCCTGTTCCGAAACATCCCGGGCGACGGCCACCGCCGCGCCAGGAAAGGAGAGGCATGGCGTCACCAGCCACCATGCGGACGGTCCGGCCACTCGACGGACTGCACCTGCACACCTCGGGGCCCCCGGAGCTGACCGCACTCGCCGCCGAACACCTGCGGCTGCTCGGTGCTGCCCCGACGGACTCCGGCCAGGAGAGCGAAGGCCCGGCCGCCCGTATATCCCTGGCCGGCGACGGGTTCGCCGCTGCCGGCGCCCGCACGGCCTGGGCCGACGGCAGCCGGGAGACCGGCATCTGTGACGAGGCGACGGCGCAGGCCGCCACCGGCATCATGGCGGTGCACGGGCGCCGTGACGGCAGCCCGCGCGGCCTGGCGGTCGACTGTGCCGCCACGGCGACGGCCGTACTCACCGCGCAAGGGCTGCTGGCCGGTCTGCTGGCACAGGCCAGGGGCGGGCCGGCCGCGCAGGTGACCACCAGCGCGGAGCGGGCCGGGCTGCTGTCCGTCTCCCAGTACCTCGCAGCGGCCGGCGCCGCGGAGGGCGAGGCCGTGGAACTGGCGCCGGGCGGGCCGCCGTTCACCGCAGCAGACGGCACCCTCTTCGAGCTCGAAACGCTCGATGCCGGAGCGTGGGCCGCCTTCTGGCGCGCCCTGGACGCGCCGGCCGACGCCGTACGGGCAGGCTGGCGGCCCTTCCAGTTCCGATACGCCACCGCCTGCGCGCCCCTGCCCCCTGCCTTGCACGCGACGACGCGGGACCACTCCTGGCAGCGGATCCGGGAGGCCGCGTCCGCTTCCGGCGCCGAGGTCTGCCCGTTGCGCTCGCTGACCGAGCGCGCGGCCGAGCGCGCCGCCGAGCGGGCCGTCGAACACGACGGCGCGGCCCCGTGGTCACTGGCCGCTCGGGGATCGGGCCACCGGCCCGCGGAAGTGACACCCACCGCCGCCAGACCGCTGGCCGGCCTGACCGTGCTGGAGGCCGGTCGCCGTATCCAGGCTCCGCTCACCGCACACCTGTTGGGGCTGTTGGGTGCGGAGGTGATCCGGATCGAGCCGCCGGGTGGCGATCCGCTGCGTGGGATGCCGCCCGCCTGCTCCGGGATCTCCGCCCGCTGGCTCGCGCTCAACCGGGGCAAACAGGCCGTGGAGGTGGACATCAAGGCGGAGTCCGACCGGCGCCGCCTGCGCGAGATGGCAGCCGAGGCGGACGTCTTCCTGCACAACTGGGCGCCGGGGAAGGCCGCGCAGCTCGGCCTCGACGCCGGCGACCTGTCCGTGGTCAACCCCGCCCTGGTATACGCGTACACCAGCGGCTGGGCCGATCGCCTGCCCGGCGCCCCCATGGGCACGGACTTCATGGTCCAGGCTCGCACCGGCGTCGGCGAGGCCGCACGGCCTGCGGACGAGCCGCCCGCCCCGTCCTTGATGACGCTCCTCGACGTCCTCGGCGGGCTCCTCGGAACCGAGGCGGTGCTCGCCGGTCTGCTGTTGCGGGAACGCACCGGCCAGGGCGTCCGCGTGGACTCCTCCCTCCTGGGGGCGGCCGATGTGCTCACCGCTCCCGGCCTGCGCCGGGCCGCCACGGGCCAGAGCCCGCGCCAACCGGCCGGGTTCCGCCGGCCGCTGCCCACCGCAGACGGCTGGGTCGCCCCCGCCGACGCCTGCGCGGCGGCAGCCCGTGCGTACGACCTGCGCGACCTGCCCACCGGCGAGGCCCTGACCCAACTGCGCGCGCATGGGCTGGCTGCGACCGCCGTCACCACCGACCTGGCCGACCTGCACCACGACCCGCGTTTCGCCGGCTCGATCAGCTGCGACGCCCACGGTGCACCCGCCGTTCCCGACCCCTGGAGCTTCGTATGACCGTCGTACTGCACGACCTGCTGCCCGCCCCGCTGCGCCGCTCCTGGGCCGCCGACGGCACCTGCCCCGACCTCGATCTCTACAGCCTCTACCGGGCACATCAGATCGCCGATCCGCACCGCACCGCCGTCATCGATGCCAAGGGCAAGCTCTGTTACACCGCCCTGGACCGCAAGGTGCGATGTCTGGCCACCGGCCTCGAAGCCGTCGGGATACGTCCGGGCGACGTGGTCGGTGTCCAGCTCCCGGGCGGCCGCAACGCCGTCATCGCCGACCTGGCCCTGGCCGCCCTCGGCGCCGTGGCGCTGCCCTTCCCGGTCGGCCGGGGCAGCATCGAGGCCGAATGCCTGCTGCGCAGGGCGGAAGCCGTCGCCGTCATCGCCGCCGCCGAGCACCGCGGCAACCAGCACGCCGCCGATCTGCTCGCCCTCGCCCCGGCGCTCCCGGCACTGCGCCACGTCATCGCGGCCGGGCCCGGTACGGCCCCCGAAGGAACGGTTCCGCTCTCCCGGCTGCTGCGCTCCGACCCGAGCGCCTTCACCCCCGCCCGGCCCGATCCCGACAGCGCCGCGCGCATCCTGGTGTCTTCCGGCTCCGAGGCCGAGCCGAAGATGGTCGCGTACTCGCACAACGCGCTCGCCGGCGGACGCGGCAACTTCCTCGCCTCCCTCATGCCCGACAGGACTCCGCCCCGCTGTCTGTTCCTCGTACCGCTCGCCTCCGCCTTCGGCTCCAACGGCACCGCGGTCACCCTGGCCCGCCACGGGGGCACCCTGGTCCTGCTCGACCACTTCACCCCCGAGGCCGCGCTCGACGCGGTGCGGGAACACGAGCCCACGCACATCCTCGGCGTACCGACGATGGTGCGGATGATGCTCGACCGGCTCGAAAACTGCGGCGCGGACCTGCCCGCGCCGACGGCGCTGATCCTCGGCGGGTCGGCCCTGGACGAGACCACGGCGGAGAATGCCCGCCGTGCCTTCGGCTGCCCCGTCGTCAACCTGTACGGGTCGGCCGACGGCGTCAACTGCCATACGGGGCTGGACGCCGGCGCCCCGAGCGCCGACGGCCCGAACTCCGGCGCCCCGAGCGCCGACGGCCCGGGCGTCGTGGCCGGCCGTCCGGACCCCCGCGTCGCCGATATCCGCATCGCCGATCCCGAGGCCGCCGACCTCAAGGAGGCGCCGGACGGCACGATCGGAGAGATCATCGCGCGGGGCCCCATGACCCCGCTGTGCTACGTCGGCGCCCCCGACCTGGACGCCCGCTACCGCACACCCGACGGCTGGGTCCGCACCGGAGACCTCGGCTTCCTCGACGACGACGGCACCCTCCACGTCGTCGGACGCCTGAAGGACGTCGTCATCCGCGGCGGCGCCAACATCAGCCCCGCCGAGGTCGAACGGGAGCTGGCCGCCCATCCCCTCGTACGCGACGTGGTGTGTGTCGGCATACCGGACGAGCTGATGGGGGAGCGGCTGGCGGCGTGCATCGTGGCGACCGCCGGAGACGCTCCCACCCTCGCCGAGCTGTGCGACCACCTCACCGCTCGCGGGCTGGAGCAGCGCAAGCACCCTGAACGTCTCCTGCTGGTGGCAGAGCTCCCGCTCACCCCGGCGGGCAAGCCCGACCGGCCCGCCCTCCGCGAGCGCCTCGCCGGGACACAGGCACCACAGCCGGGCGCGGACGGGGCAGCAGCCCCGTCGGCGGAGGCGGTCTGATCCGACCCAAACGGCCGTGGGGGCAGTCCTGGTCAGGACTGCCCCCACGGCCGGGAAGGGTCTGGTCTGGGACGGTCTAGGACGCCAATGCGCCCTTCAGCTCAGCTGCCGCCTTGCGGTACACCGGCAGCAGATCCAGGTCCTCACCCGGATAGTTGACGATCTTCACCTGCTTCGCGCCCGAGTCGGGCAGCACGGTCCCGGTCGACATATGCGCGTTGTCCAGCACCAGCGCGGGCTTCTTCCTCGACAGCTGGGCCAGCTGCGCCGGGGTGACCGCCTCGGGCCCGTACGTCCCCACCACGTTCACACCCGCCATCTTGGCCGACCAGGCGGTGAAGACCTGCGTGACCACGGCCGGGCTCTTACCGCCGGGCCAGGCCGCCTTCAGATCCTTCGACAGCGTGGCGTACTCGGTGTCGAAGGTGGTCTTCCACTTCGCTGCGGCGTCCTCGGTGCCGAACAGCTTGCCCAGGCGGGCCACTTCGGCGGTGGCGTTGTCCGCGTCGTTGTCGAGGTTCACCTCGACCAGCTCGGCGTCGGAGCCGGCCGCCTCCTTGATCTTCTCGGCGTACGGCTCGAAGGGCGCGTAGAGCACGAAGTCGGCCTTGGCCACGGCGGCGAGGTCGGAGGGCTTCGGGTCGTAGTCGGGGGCGTGGTGCACCGACTGGGGCACGATGACAGTCACGTCCTCGGCGCCCGCGGCCTTGGCGAACGCGCCCTCCCAGGTGGTGGTGGCCACCACCACCGGCTTTCCGTCGTGCGGGTGCTTCCCGTCCTTGGTCGACGAGCCGCTGTCGCTGTCGCTGCCGCAGCCGGTGACCAGGGCCAGTGCCGCGCTCAGTGCGAGGAGGGAAGTGAAACGGACGCGGTTGCGCGCCATGAGCTGATTCTCCGTTCAGGTATCAGATGGACGCCGAGGACAACAGCCCCCGCCGTCAGGACAAGGACCGGACCGGGCGGCAGGTCCAGCCGGAGGGCGATCAGAAAGCCCGTCAGATTGACGACGACTCCGATACCGACCGCCCAGGCGGTGATCGATCCGAGTGACGTCCCCAGCCGGCGTGCGGCGAGCGCGGGGAGCAGTGTCAGCGCGTCGACGAGCAGTGCGCCGGTGAGCTTGATCGCGCCCGCGACCGCCACCGCGACCAGCACCAGCAGCACCAGGGTCAGGGCTCGCACCGGAACCCCGGAGCAGAGGGCGAGTTCCCTGTCGTACAGCAGCAGCGCCACATCGCGCCGCCGCCACCAGAAGAGACCCGGCACGATGACTGCGAGCGCGCCCAGTACCACCAGGTCCGGGGTGCCGACCGACAGGATCGAGCCCCAGAGCAGTGCGAACGCCCCGGAGGCGTTGACCCCCGAGACGGACAGCACCAGCAGGGCCGCCGCGATGGCCAGGCTCATCAGCAGGCCCATCGCCCCGGAGAGTCCGTCCGGTGTACGGGCCAGTGGGGCGACGCCCGCACCGGCCAGCGCGCAGGCGACCAGTGCGCACAGCACCGGGTCGAGGCCGGTCAGCATGCCGACCGCGATGCCCAGCAGCGCCACATGCATCATCGCGAACCGCACCGGCATGATGTCCAGCCCCACGATGACCACGCCGATCACCGGCAGGCCGACCGCCGCCAGCAGCAGGGCCAGTCCCGCCCGCTGTACGGGGAGGAGCTGCAGGAGTTCACCGACGTCTGCCGCCAGGTTCACCCGACCTCCCGCAGCCGTCCGGCAGCCATCTCCAGCACCCGGTCGCAGCGGTCCGCCAGTGCCCGGTCATGGGTGACGACCACGAGGGTGACCGGCAGCGAGGTGAGCACGTCGGCCGCTTCTTCCTGACCATCGAAGTCCAGCGCGGCGGTGGGTTCGTCCGCCAGGAGTACGCCGGCGCCGGCGGTGACGCAACCGATCGCCCGAGCCAGGTACATGCGCTGCAACTGCCCGCCGGACAGGGTGTGCAGCGGCCGGCCGGTCAGATGTCCGACCCCCAGCTTCCCGGCCGCCTCGACGGCTTCGCCCCGGGCCCCGCCGCTCGCCAGCAACTCGGCTGCCAGCAACGGAAACCGGCCGGTGGCCGGCTTCTGCGGAATCCACGCGCAGGCCCGCCGCCGCCACGCCCACTCGGCCGCCGACCGGGTGCCGCGTCCGCCGACCAGGATCTGGCCGCCCCACTGCCGGTGCAGGCCGAGCACGGCCCGCAGCAACGTGGTCTTGCCCGAGCCGTTGGTGCCCGTCAGCGCGACCCGCTCACCGGCCGCGATCTCCAGATCCACGTCCCGTACGGCCTCGACCCGGCCATGGCGGCAGGCGACCTCGCTCATCCGCACTTCCAGCCCGCCCATCACACCTCCCTCGTTCTCCGCACGAAGGAAGTCGGATGGCAGACGCGTCCAGTTCCCGCGCTCCGGGAAGTCATTCCGGTGAGCGCGGCAGGGGCACAGGTCAGTGCCCGTGGAGCAGCGCCGTGCGGCACGCCGCCACGTCGAAGTCCGCCTTCGGGTACTGCGGATCCAGGGCCTGGAGGTGCTCCAGCAGCAGTTTGCTGACCGCCCAGTTGCGGTACCACTTGCGGTCAGCCGGGACCAGGTACCAGGGGGCCGCATCCGTCGAGCAGCGCTCCAGGGCCAGTGCGTACGCCCGCATGTACGCCGGCCACAGTTTGCGTTCGTCGATGTCGCCCGGATGGAACTTCCAGTGCTTGTCCGGGTTGTCGAGCCGTTCCAGCAGCCGGCCCCGCTGCTCCTCGTGACTGATGTGCAGGAAGACCTTCACGACGGTCACCCCGTCGTCGGCGAGGGACTTCTCGAAGCGGTTGATCTTCTCGTAGCGGCGCTCGACCGCGTCGGGCGGCACCAGTTCGCGTACCCGGGCGATCAGGACGTCCTCGTAGTGCGAGCGGTCGAAGATCCCGATCTCGCCCGGCAGCGGCAGCGCCTTCTTGATCCGCCACAGGAAGGAGTGGTTCAGCTCCTTCGCCGTCGGCGCCTTGAACGCCCTGACCCGGCAGCCGGACGGATTGAACTGACCGATGACGTGTTTGACCGTGCCGCCCTTGCCGCTGGTGTCCATGCCCTGGAGCACCAGCAGCAGCCGGCGCCGGTCGCCCGACGTGCTCGCCGCGAAGAGGCGCTCCTGCAGCTCGCCGAGACGTTCACCCATCTGGATGGTGTCGGCGAGCGCGTCGATCCGGTCGGCCGGGCTCGCCGGTGTGTCCGCCGCGTCGTAGGAGGAAAGATCCAGCGGCTCGTCGCCGGGGATACGCAGCAGCCCACGGAGACCGGCAGGCCGCCGCTGCTTGTTCGCCGGGCTCTTCGCGCCCTTCGCGGCCTTGCCTTTCTTCGTGTCCTTCTTGGCCACTGCGCACCCCTTCCGGCAGCCGGTCAGTTCCCTCGATCGTGCGACGGATCGCCGGGAACCGCGAGTGCTGGCCCCGCTATCGCCAAGGGCCGGTGACGGCGAACGTGGTGCCGGGGGTGTAGCAGTTCACGTACATCGTCCCGCCGTCCGGCGAGAAGACGACCCCGGCGAACTCGCCCCACTCCGGGGCCTTGGGGGTCCCAATGTTCTGGGCGCCGCGGGCCATCGGGTAGACCTCGCCGCGCCTGGTCAGCCCGTACACGTGCTGTGCTCCGTCGCCGTCCTCGCACACCATCAGGCCGCCGCCGGCCGCGAGGCAGATGTTGTCCGGGGACTCACCGGGCAGCTGGATGTCCGTACTCGGGCCGAAGGCGATGACCAGGGTCAGCCGGCGCCGGTGCGGCTCGTACTTCCACACCTGGCCGAAGTGGTCGCCGGCCGAGCCCTCCCTGCTGCGCGCGAAGCTGGAGACGAAGTACACCGACTTGCCGCCCCAGTAGCAGCCCTCCAGCTTCTGGGCGTGCGTGATGCCTTGTCGACCGAAGTCCTGCAGCCGGATCGGGGTCTCCTTGGCCAGCGGGTCGGGGACCGGGACCCACTCCACCCCGCCGAAGCTCGCGCCGGTCTCCTGGATCGCCGAGAGGTCGGGCACGCCGGGTACCCGCATCGCCTCCAGCGCACCACCGGCGCGCAGCGAGCCCGTACCGCCCAGCGGCTTCTCGGGCAGGAAGCGGTAGAACAGGCCGAAAGGTTTCTGGAAGGCGTCCTCGGTCTCGTACACGATGCCGCTCTTCGGGTCGACGGCGATCGCCTCGTGCTGGAAGCGGCCCATCGCGGTGAGCGGCACGGCGCCGGTGCGGTGCGGATCGACCGGGTCGACCTCGAAGATGAAGCCGTGGTCCTTGGTGTAGCCGTTGGTGCCGGCCTTGTCCTCGGTCTCCTCGCAGGTCAGCCAGGTTCCCCAGGGGCTGGGCCCGCCCGCGCAGTTCACGGCGGTACCGGCGATGGCGACCCGTTCGCCGAGGACGTGGTTACGGGAGTCCAGCGCGAGGGCCGTACAGCCGCCCATGCCGTTCGGGTCGTACGTCAGGCCCTTGACGGCCGGTACGCGGATCCTGGCGGTGGGGCGGTTCTCGTGGTTGCGCACCAGATGGACGCGGCTGCGGCGGCCCGCGAAGGCGGCCATGCCGTCATGGTTGCTGGGCACCCTGCCCTCGTCCGAGCGGAGCGGATCGCCCTCTCTCGACAGGACCTTGTAGCGAAATCCCCGGGGCAGATCGAGCAGGCCGTCCGGGTCGGGCACGAGCGGCCCGTAACCGCTCCTGCCCCGGCCCTGCGCGGCGGCCGTATCCGTGAACAGTTCCGAAACGGAGCCGGTGAAGGCGATGCCGGCGATCGATGCGCCGGTACCGGCCAGGACTTGACGTCGTGTCGCGGTCATGAGGCAACTCCCTGCTGGGGGACAGGAGATGTGACCCGCACGTGTGTATCACGCGTTTGGGTGACACGTGAACCATGCGGGCCACAGTGCCTCGTGTGGCTACCGGTCAGGCGAGCGACGCGGACAGCGTGATCGTCGTGCCCGTCAGCGCCTGGCTCACCGGGCAGTTGGCCTTCGCGTCCTCCGCCGCCTTGACGAAGCCGGCCTCGTCAAGACCCGGCACCTCGCCCTGCACCGTCAGGTGGATGCCCGTGATGCCGGTGCCCGGCTGGAAGGTGACCTCGGCCTGGGTGTTCAGCCGGGTGGGCGGGTTGCCGGCCTGCGCGAGACCGTGCGAAAGCGCCATGGAGAAGCAGCTCGAGTGAGCGGCCGCGATGAGCTCCTCGGGGCTGGTCTTGCCGTTGGCCTGCTCGGCGCGCGACGGCCAGGAGACCGGGTACTCGCCGATGCCGGAGGAGTCGAGGGTCACGGTGCCCGCGCCCTCGAGCAGGTTGCCCTCCCACACCGTGTGCGCCTGACGCTTGGTGGCCATGATGGATCCCTTCAGATGGATTGGTCCCAACCGGCCCCAACCTACTGGGCCACCAAGCCTTTCGCGTCCCGCGCCAGCGCGGTGAGCCGGGAGATCGCCCGGAAGTACTTCTTGCGGTAGCCGCCGTTCAGCATCTCGTCGCTGAACAGCTGGTCGAACGGCAGTCCGGACGCGAGCACCGGCACCTCCCGGTCGTACAACCGGTCCGCGAGCACCACCAGGCGCAGCGCAGTCGACTGGTCCGGAACCGGCTTGACATCGGTGAGGCAGACGGCGCTGACGCCGTCCGTGAGCGCCCCGTACCGGCTCGGGTGGACCTTCGAAAGGTGGTCCAGCAGGCCCGGGAAGTCGTCGAGCGACGCCTGCTCGTTGGTGTACGCCGCCTTGGTGACCTGCTCGTCGGAGTACGGCGGCGGCGCCTCGGGCAGCCCGCGGTGCCGGTAGTCCTCGCCGTCGATCCGCAGCGGCCGGAACTGTGCGGACAGCCCCTGGATCTCGCGGAGGAAGTCGGCGGCGGCGAAGCGGCCCTCGCCGAGCTTGCCGGGGAGGGTGTTGGAGGTGGCGGCCAGCGCCACGCCCGCGTCGACGAGCTTGCCGAGCAGCGTGGAGACCAGGACCGTGTCGCCCGGATCGTCGAGCTCGAATTCGTCGATGCAGAGCAGCCGGTGCTCGCTCAGGGTTCGCACGGTCTGCTGAAAGCCGAGCGCGCCGACCAGGTTCGTCAGCTCGACGAAGGTGCCGAAGGCCTTGTACTCGGGGGCGGCCGGGGTGGCGTGCCACAGGGAGGCGAGCAGGTGCGTCTTGCCGACGCCGTACCCGCCGTCCAGGTACACGCCGCGCGGGCCGGCCGGCGCGGTGGGCTTCTTCGCGAACCACCGGCGCTTGCCGGAGCCCGTCGCGTGCGCCCCGCCGAGACCGGCCCCGAAGGCGCTCAGCCCGGAGACCGCCTCGGCCTGGCTGGGCTGGTTGGGGTCGGGTACGTACGTGGCGAAACGCACCGAGTCGAACCGGGGCGGCGGCACCATTTCGGCGACCAGCCGGTCGGCGGGGACGTGCGGCGCGCGGGCGCACAGGGACAGCGGGCCCGCTTCGGCAATCGGGCCCTGTGCGGACGCGGTGAGGGAGGACGACACAGCTGTCCACTCTACGTCCCGTGCCACACTGCACCGCATGCGACGCCTGTTCCCCGTGACCGACCAGACATCAGAGACGGCCGGAGCCGCCGGAGCGGCCGGCCGCGAGTGGGAGCTCGACGAGCTGGCCGATGCCTACGCGTATCCGGCCGGGGAGGCGCACTGGCTGCGGGCCAACATGGTCTCCACGCTGGACGGCGCGGCCCAGCACGACGGGCGTTCCCAGCAGATCTCCTGCGACACGGACATGCGGATCTTCGGGACCCTGCGGGGCCTGGCCGATGTCGTGGTGGTCGGAGCTGAAACGGTTCGTCTTGAGGGGTACCGGCCGGCTCGCGCCCGCGAGGCCTTCGCCGCCCGCCGGGAGGCGGCCGGACAGGGGCCCGCGCCCGCGATCGCCGTGGTCAGCGCAAGCCTGCGGCTGGACTTCGCCCTGCCGCTCTTCGCCTCGCCCCTGGTCCCGACCCTGATCCTGACCGGCGCGGGCGCACCCGCCGACCGGATCCAGGCCGCCGAGAAGGCGGGCGCACAGGTGCTCGTCGCGGGGGAGGGGGCGGCCGTCGATCCGGCGCGCGCGCTGCGCGCGCTGGCGGACCGCGGCCTGACCCGGCAGCTGACCGAGGGCGGGCCCCGGCTGCTCGGCCAGTTCGTGGCGGCCGGGGTACTGGACGAGCTCTGCCTGACTGTGGCGCCGATGCTCACCGCCGGGGACGCCCAGCGCATCGCCGGCGGGCCCGCGATCGCCGTACCGGAGCGCTTCGCACTGGCGTCCGTACTGGAGGAGGCCGGCTTCCTTTTCACCCGATACCGTCGGATCTGACAATCGGCGGAATATGCTGTTCCGCTTAGTTTCCGCTGGGCACACTTAAATGCGCAGGCCCCGTGGGCGCACGGGGCAGGATGGTTTCCGCAGGGGTCGGCCACGACCCATCAAGGAAAGGGCGCCCGTCGTGTTCACGAGCGTATTGATGATCGAGAAGCCCCTGACATCCGTCGACGTGGATTTCATCACCACACTGCACGGCGACGACCGGGTCTCCTTCGTCGTACTCATGCAGCCGCGCGGCGACCAGGACCGGCTGCTCCGGGCCATCGACGACGTGGCCCTCGGCGAACTGCCCGGCGCCATCCGCGAGGGCGAGGAGCCGGAGGGCAAGGACGCGAGACTTCCGGCCGAGAGGGCACTGGCCCACTCGGTCGAGGCACTGCGCGCGTCGGGCAACGAGGCCGTGGGCCAGGTCGTGGAGGACCACCCGCTGGACAAGCTGAAGTCGGTCGTCGAGGAGACGGGGGCCGACGAAGTGATCGTCCTCACCGCTCCCCACTTCGTGGAGGAGTTCTTCCACCGGGACTGGGCCTCGCGCGCCCGCCACAAGGTCGGCGTACCGGTGCTCAAGCTGTTCGCGCACAACGAATAGGCTGAAGGCGCACACGCCGCACCGACCTGGGAGACACACGCATGGCATCCGGCCTTCCTTCCGCCATGGACCGACCGCACTTCATCGGCATCGGCGGCGCCGGAATGTCGGGCATCGCGAAGATCCTCGCCCAGCGCGGCGCGCAGGTCGCCGGCAGCGATGCCCGGGAGTCCGCCACCGCCGAGGCGCTGCGGGCCCTGGGCGCCACGGTCCACATCGGACACGCCGCCGGGCATCTCGCGGACGACGCGTCGTGCGTGGTCGTCTCCAGCGCCATCCGCGCGGACAACCCCGAGCTGGCCCGCGCCGCCGAGCTCGGCATCCCGGTCGTCCACCGGTCCGACGCCCTCGCTTCCCTGATGGACGGGCTGCGCCCGATCGCCGTCGCCGGTACGCACGGCAAGACGACCACCACGTCCATGCTGGCCGTCTCGCTCGCCGCGCTGGGCCTCGACCCGTCGTACGCCATCGGCGGCGACCTCGACGCGCCGGGCTCCAACGCCCACCACGGCGGCGGCGAGATCTTCGTCGCCGAGGCCGACGAGAGCGACCGCAGCTTCCACAAGTACGCGCCCGAGGTCGCCATCGTCCTCAACGCCGAGCTGGACCACCACGCCAACTACGCCTCGATGGACGAGATCTTCGACTCCTTCGAGACCTTCGTCGGCCGGATCGTGCCCGGTGGAACGCTCGTCGTCGCCGCCGACCAGGCCGGCGCCGTCGAACTCACCTCCCGGGTCCGCGACCTGTCCACGATCAAGGTCGTGACGTACGGAGAGTCGGAGTCGGCGGACGTACGCATCCACAAGGTCACCCCGCGCGGCCTCACCAGCGAGGTGACGGTCCTGCTCGGCGGCAAGTTCCTCACGTTCATGGTCTCGGTCCCCGGCCGCCACTACGCGCACAACGCGGTGGCCGCCCTCGCCGCCGGCGTCGCCCTCGGCATCCCGGCCCACAACCTCGCCTCGGCGCTCGGCAAGTACACCGGGGTCAAGCGCCGCCTCCAGCTCAAGGGCGAGGCGAACGGCGTCCAGGTCATCGACTCGTACGCCCACCACCCCACCGAGATGACGGCCGACCTGGAGGCGATCCGCGGCGCAGCCGACGGCTCGCGCATCCTGGTCGTCTTCCAGCCCCACCTCTTCTCCCGCACCCAGGAGCTGGGCACCGAGATGGGCCAGGCGCTGGCACTGGCCGACGCCTCGGTGGTCCTCGACATCTACCCGGCCCGCGAGGACCCGATCCCCGGCATCACCAGCGCGCTGATCATCGACGCGGCGAAGGCGGCGGGCGCCGATGTGACGGCCGAGCACGACAAGGCGGCGATCCCCGGAGTCATCGCGGGAATGGCGAAGCCGGGCGACCTCGTTCTCACCATGGGCGCGGGCGATGTCACCGACCTCGGCCCCGAGATCCTCGCCCGCCTGTCGAACTGAGGAGACGCCACCCATGTCGTACGACGTAGAGAAGCCGGACGAGCAGTGGCGCACGGAGCTGTCCCCCGCGGAGTACGCGGTCCTGCGCCAGGCCGGCACCGAGCCCGCCTTCGTCGGTGAGTACACGGACACCAAGACGGCCGGGGTGTACTCCTGCCGGGCGTGCGGCGCCGAGCTGTTCCGCTCCGACACGAAGTTCGAGTCGCACTGCGGCTGGCCGAGCTTCTACGATGCACGCAACTCGGATGCCGTAGAACTTGTGTCCGACACGTCACTCGGAATGATCCGCACGGAAGTCCGCTGCACCCGCTGCGGCTCGCACCTCGGGCATGTCTTCGACGGCGAGGGCTACCCGACCCCCACGGACCAGCGCTACTGCATCAATTCCATCTCCTTGCGGCTGATCCCGGACTCCGACGAGGGCTGACCCTTCCGGATCCTGCTGGTCCGCCTCAGCGCTTGTGCCGTGCCGGTCTGAGCGAGATTCTGGTCGACGACGTGCCGAAGCGCCTTGCGTGGGTGGCTCTTCCGGACTATCCGCTGTCAGCCCTCCGGGAGGCTCACTCGGTTGGTTCTCCGGGGCGGGCAACCGGTTCACGCCTCGGCCCTCACACCGTCTGGTGCCCTGCAATCAGCGTCGGCCGCGACGAATCCTGCCGCTGCTCGGACGATAGGCGTCTTTCGCGATCTGTTCGAGGTCCTCTTCGCTGGACATGCGGTTCCTTCGCTGAGCTTCGGCCTGTCCGACGGCCTTCCTACCCGCCGCTTGTGCAGGGGTTTCGATGGGCAGCCCCAGAATCGCAGCGTCAACCGCCGCCAGCAGGACTCCAAGCCCACGGAGCCGGGCCGCGTCACCGACGCCGTCGTTGGGGCACCAGGCCCTCGATCATCCGGTCGTCCTCCGCTCGGAGGACGTCACGCGACTCGGTTGGGACGTCCGCAGAACCGGATCCTTGCCTCGGCGCGCCGTGCATGACCTGGAAAGCCAGCCGCAGCTCCTCGTCGGTGAGCCTTTTCGTTTAATGCTCACCAAACATTTGGCCGTGCATGCACCATATGCTCGATTTGGTTTACCGGGTGCTTGAAGGTGGAGTTGCAATCGGGTGCGCGGCACCCGTTAGGATCACGGCATGATTACGGCGCGGTCGCCCTTCGGTGTGCTGCGGGCCCGGACATCCCGCGGTCCGCTGCGCATGCTTTGGCTGACCCTGCTCATGGTGGGATTGGTGTACGCGCATGGCGTGAGCGCCGAGAGCGCCGCCCATCATCTCTCCAGCAGTGCGTCCTTCTCGGCATTGACTTCGGGCAGCATGTCCGCCGATCCCGTCGACTCCTCCACGGAAACGGCCCAGTCCCCTGCTGGGGCGGGCGAGGAACACGACGAGGAGGACCCCGCGCAGCCGGCCGAGGAATGTATGCCGGGACAGCCACAGCAGGGCGCTGCCCTGCAGGTTCCCTGCTCAGGTGTCCTGGGTGACAGCGCCCTCGGCGGTCAGGTACCGCACCGGTCGCCCGTGGCCGACGGCCGGACGGACGGCCTGCCCTTGGCAGGTGCGAGAGCGACAGGCATCCTGCGGATCTAGGACTTGGATCTCTCCTCGAGCTGATCGACAGCCCGCACTTTGAACGGGCCTGTCGACGGCACTTCCCGAGTGACCGATCTCTGTCCCTGCTTCCTTCTCCCAAATTCTTGAGAAGGAAGGCACCGCACGGAGGAACTGTGTCGTTCCACCCGCTCGAATTCCTTGGCACCACAGGCGCTCGAATGCGCGGCGGCCTCGTCGCCTGCATTCTTGCCGCACTGACGATCGCCGCTGTTGCCTGTGTTGTCCATTCCCGTGAAGCGGGTCACTCTCACGCTGAGACGCCGACGCTGTCCCAGCATGCGACCACCAGCAACGAATTCACCGGCAACGTGCCCGCGCCGTCCGATTCTGCGGAAGTCTGCCTTACCGCAGCCCGTACGTTGAGAGCAGGGCAGGAAGCGCCCGCACTCAAGGTGTCAGCTGAGGGCCCTGCGGTCGTGGCGGTCGTGGCCGCTCTCAGTATGTGGCCTTCGGCTGCTCAGCGGCCTCTCTTCAGACCCCCCGCAATACGGACTGGCCGCTTCACACTCACAAACGTTTGTTGTTGGCGTATTTAGAGCTCACTCGTGCGGCCGTGACGACCGGCCGCCGCCGAATGCTGCCGCCTGGAGCAGGACTCTGCCCCTCGGCCGCAGCAGCAGGCGAGATGCGCACTGAAACAGCCATCTACGAACGAGAGCCGAAAAGATGTCCACTCTCCCCACTGCTGAAACCAGCCCGCCCTCTCGCACCGCTCTTTCTGGACTGGTCGGCAACACCCCCCTTCTTCGGGTGTCCGAGCCCTTCGCTCAGGACGGCCGCGGCTTCTGGGCCAAGCTCGAAGGCTTCAACCCCGGCGGCATTAAAGATCGCCCTGGGCTGCACATGGTCGAGCGCGCCCGTGCCCGCGGCGATCTGCGGCCGGGCGCCAGGATCATCGAGTCCACGAGCGGCACCCTCGGTCTCGGGCTGGCGCTGGCCGGCATGGTCTACGGCCACCCGGTCACGCTGGTCACCGACCCGGGCCTGGAGATGTCCATGACGCGGCTACTGACCGCGTACGGAGCGCAGGTCAACGTCGTGTCCGAACCTCATCCGACGGGCGGCTGGCAGGAGGCTCGCCGCGAGCGCGTGAAACGGCTGATGGCCCAGCACCCCGGCTCCTGGTGCCCCGACCAGTACAACAACCCGGACAACACCACCGCCTACACCCCGCTCGCCCTGGAACTCGCCACTGAGCTGGGGCACATCGATGTGCTGGTGTGCAGCGTGGGCACTGGCGGACACTCCGCAGGCGTGTCACGGGTCCTGCGTCAGCTGTACCCCGAGCTGAAGGTCATCGGCGTGGACGCCATCGGCTCGACGATCTTCGGGCAGCCGGCCAGGCCGCGGCTTATGCGCGGCCTGGGATCGAGCATCTACCCACGCAATGTCGCGTACGAGAACTTCAGCGAGGTGCACTGGGTGGCTCCGGCCGAGGCGGTGTGGACGTGCCGGCAGCTTGCCGCCTCGCACTATGCGACGGGCGGCTGGAGCGTGGGGGCGGTCGCTCTGGTCGCCGGATGGCTCGCGCGCACGCTACCGGCCGACACCCGTATCACGGCTGTCTTCCCCGACGGGCCGCAGCGCTATCTGGGCACGGTGTACGACGACGACTACTGCGCCGCCCACGGTCTGCTCGAAGGGCCTCCAGCCATCGAACCCGAAATTGTGGGACGGGTGGACGAGAAGGAGATCACCCGCTGGACCCGGTGCACAGCGGTCGTAGACCCGCTGACGCTCCCGGATGGCTCGGAGCAGCCGGAGGATGTCGCCCTGACCGATACGTATGTCGCGCCGGACGAGGCGGAGGACGAGCGTCAGTGAAGGGCACTCTCGCACAAGTCCGTTCCTACGAACGGAGCGTCCAGCTGTTGATGGTGAACCAGTTCACCATCAACCTCGGCTTCTACATGCTGATGCCGTACCTCGCCGCCCATCTCTCCGGGACCCTCGGGCTCGCCGGCTGGATCGTCGGACTCATCCTTGGCGTACGGAACTTCAGCCAGCAGGGCATGTTCCTGGTCGGCGGCACCCTCGCCGACCGGCTCGGCTACAAGCCGATGATCGTGGCGGGCTGCGTCCTGCGCACCGCCGGCTTCGCCACCCTCGGCCTCGTGGACTCACTGCCCGCCCTGCTGGCTGCCTCCGCGGCCACCGGCCTGGCCGGAGCACTGTTCAATCCGGCCGTCCGCGCCTACCTCGCCGCCGACGCGGGTGAACGGCGGGTGGAAGCCTTCGCCCTCTTCAACGTCTTCTACCAGGCCGGCATCCTGCTCGGCCCGCTGGTCGGCATGGTGCTGACCGGCGTCGACTTCCGCGTCACCTGCCTGGTCGCGGCCGGCATCTTCGCGCTGCTCAGCGTCGTACAGATCCGCAGCCTGCCGGCACGCCGGGCGGATGAAACGAAGGAAGCAAAGACCGGGAAGCGGGAGAGCGTGATTTCCCAGTGGCGCGGGATCCTGGCCAACCGGCCTTTCCTGCTGTTCTCCGCCGCCATGATCGGCTCGTACGTCCTGTCCTTTCAGGTCTACCTGGCTCTGCCTCTCGAAGTCCGGCGCCTTGGTGGTCAGGGATCGTTCGGCACAGCCGCAGTCGCGGTGCTCTTCGCAGCCTCCGGCCTTGGCACGATCCTCTTCCAGACCAAGGTGACCGCCTGGTGCAAGGCCCGGATGGAGCCTGGCCGGGCGCTCACCTGGGGAGTGCTCATGATGGGTGTGGCGTTCGTCCCCCTGCTGGCCGCCACGGCCGTGCCTGTACCCGACGGCGGGATGGCACTGTGGCTGCTCGCGGCGGTGCCGCCGACACTCGCCGCGCTGCTGCTCGCGTTCGGCACGATGATCGCGTACCCATTCGAGATGGACACCATCGTCCGCCTCTCCGGTGACCGGCTCGTCGCCACCCACTACGGGCTCTACAACACCATCTGCGGCGTCGGCATCACGCTGGGCAACCTGCTCACCGGCGCCGCGCTGGACGCGGCCCGCGCAGCCGGCATGTCGGCTCTGCCGTGGATCTCGCTGCTCGCACTCGGCCTTGCCTGCGCCACCGCCCTGTACGGGCTGCACCGCACCGACCGTCTCTCGCCGCCGGTGCGCGAAGCCCAGCCGGCAGCAGCCTGACGAACCGGCCCCACCAGGGAGGGGTGGGCACTCGACGGTGCCCGCCCCTTCTCCTGCCGTGCCCATCTCCTCCAGGAGCACCCATGCCCACCCCCGCCACGCCGCCCGCACGCGGCCTGCGGCTACGGCCTTTCCGAGCTGTTCGCTACGACCCCGCGACCGCCGGGGAATTGTCCAATGTCATCTGTCCGCCGTACGACGACGTCGGCTCGTCCCATGCTCGCGCCCTGCGCCGCCGCCCTCATCACCTGGCGCGGCTCCTGTACTCGTCGGAACCACAGACCGCCGCCGGGCAGTTGGAGCGCTGGCTGCAGCGTGGCGTCCTCGTACGGGACAGCCTCCCCGCTCTCTACGTCTATCAGCAGCAGCTCGGCGCGAAGGTCCTGCACCGGGGCGTCATAGGCGAACTCGACCTGCCGACCGGCACCCCTGCCGCGGTGCTTCCCCACGAGGACGTACAGGCACACGTCGTCGGTCAGCGGGCGGCTCACATGGAAGTTCTACGAGCCCAGCTCGAACCGCTGCTGCTCACCTACCGTGCCGCGGCTTCCTCGGGGAGCGCCGCCGTGGAGGGCGTCACCAGGCGCCGGCCGCTGGCTGTCGCCCGGATCGGCCGGATCACACACAGCGTGTGGGCCTGCACCGATCTGAGTGAACAGGCGGCCATCACCGGCCACCTGGCGGGCGCCAGCGCGCTCATCGCCGACGGCCACCACCGCTACGCCGCCTGTCTGCGGCTCGGCGAACAGCAGCCTCGCGGACCATGGGGACAGAGCCTGGCGCTGCTGGTCGACCAGGCGACCCACCCTTTGCAGCTGACCGCGATCCACCGCGTCATCCCCGGTCTGGAGCCGGACAAGGCCCTCGCGGCAGCGGCCGACGTGATGCGCGTACGCCCCCTGCCCGGAGGGGCCCGGCAGCCGCTGCCCGGCGAACTCGTCCTCACCACAGGCGGACATGCGTGGGTTCTCACCGACCCCGACCCGCGGTCACTCGACGAGGCACTGGCGGGGCAGCCGACCGAATGGCGCGACCTGCCCACAGCCGTCGCCGACCACCTCCTGCTGAACCGGACTTGGTCGGTGCCCGACCTCCCCGGCGCCGTACGGCACGTACACGACGCGCACCTCGCCACCGCTTCCGCAGTCACACCGGGGCACGGCATCGCCGTTCTGCTGCCTGCCGTCAGCGAAAAAACCGTACGAACGCTGGCCGGTGCCGGCGTGCTTCTACCCCGAAAAACGACCTCGTTCGGTCCCAAGCCGGCCGCCGGGCTCGCACTGCGTGTGCTCGGCGCCCCCTGATATTTCCGCACATCAGACCTGCAAGGAGCAGATTTCTTGTCTTCCACCCAGCTCATCCAGCGGCCGTACGAGACCGACAAGCGGCACAGACCCGGATCCGGCCGCGCCGCACTCCGCAAAGCGCGAGTAAGCCGGGCTCGTAAGAACGCGCTGCTGGCGCGCTATCTCGGCTACGTCGGATACTTCGTCGGCGCCGGCCTCATCAGCGGTGCGGTGGTGCACCACCCCCTGGACCCCGCCCGCTATACACGCATCGCCGGCTACGGAGTACTGGTCTTCCTGGCCGCCACCCTGCTCAACGAGTACATCCTCGCCGAGAAGAAGCCCGCCTTGCCGAGGATGCTTCAGGTAATGGGCGCTTCCCTGCTGCTTTCGTTCGGTATAGGCATGCTCAGCGGCGGCCTTCAGCATTTCGAGGACTTCCCGGACCGCGCCGCCCTGCTCGTACCGCTCGGCGTCACCGTCTCCTTCGTGGCGTACGTCCTCAAAGACGCAGAATCGACATGGCGCCGCATCTTCAGCCTGGCCGGACTCACCGCACTGATCGTCGTCATCGTCAGCTTCGTGGGTCTGCGCTATGTGGCATCGACCATGGCAGTACCCGCGGACGGCGGAGGCCACAGCCACGGAAGCGGAGAGGAACGAACGGAAGAAGGGCACGACGAGAAGATGCCGGAGAACGCAGGCCCCTCTGCCGGCGCGCCGGAGCCAACTTCGGCGGCGACAGACGCTGGTCAGCCGGAAGCTCCGGGACGCGACGACGGGCACAGTCACTGAATCCACGTATGCGATGGACCCGCCGGGTGCGCCCCCGCCGGGTCCATCGCCTGCAGAACGTAAGCGAGCGGCGGCTGCCACTTGCTCGCTGGTGACCGCGGCCGTGAAGGCGGACCCGGCCGTGAGCGAGGCGCTCCAGCTGCCCCAGCGCGCCAGCCGCCAGCCGCCAGCCGCCAGTCCGGCTGTCGACTGCAGTGCCCGGCTGTATCCGCTGGGCGGTCTAACAACCCGGAAGAGCACGAAGCTCCCTGTTGATCACGGTGTTTGATCGCGTCCAGCACGCGGCTGGGTGCGAGACCAGAGCTCAAGCAGCACAATCGGCTGTCCGCGTTCCAGGGTGCCTCAGGTTGACGTGTCACGCGGTGTCGCGGAGGACACGTCCTGCGCTCGGGCGACAGTGCTGCGGATCGTTGCGCGCAGAGCGCCATCGGCCAGCGCCTGCCATGCGTCGTGAAGCGACGGTGTGTCAGCAAGCCACGGCGGTGGCGGCGCGGTCTGTGGCGTCACGCGGAGCGTTCCCTTCGTCGTACGAGAGACTGGTGAGCTGTCCCTCGACCGGATGCCAATTCACGATCGCAGCCCGCCAGCCACCGGCTTATGAGCGTTTATGAGTGATCGCCGAAGTCCCGTCCCACAAGCCTGTGTTCAGCGAGAGAATGCCGACCATGGGGAGCAGCGAACGGCGACGGTGTGTGCAGTGCGGCGTGCCGCTGAGCCGATCCAACGCAGGAACTCGCTGTGCGTCCTGCCAGCGCGAACCAGTGAGGCGGCTCGACCCGGCCTTCTGGGCCACCCCCGCAGTGCGGGACGCCGCAGCGGCGTGGGAAATCGGGATTGTGGTCCGTCTCTTCCGGCAACACACGGGTCTCTCTCAAGCCGCCGTAGCCCGCCTGGTCAACATTGACCAAGCCGAAGTCAGCCGACTGGAGCGAGGACGGAAGAAGATCCGCGACCGTCGCCGGCTTGCGCAGTGGGGCGAGGCCCTCGGCATGCCCGACGACCTCATGGGACCGCTGCCGAGCACGGAACACCCTCCACCGCACTCGGTGGATCGCGCTGACAGCCGCCTCGAATTTCCGGACGGACCTGGTCATCTCCTCCTTCCTGCCGGCCGGAGTCTTCCGCCGACCGCGCTGCCCACGCTTACCGGCCCTGCCTCAACATTCCGCGGAAGCTCTCTGTGGCTCTCTCCGAGCCGGGACATCAAGGCGTGGACCTGCATGCCGCTCAGGGCGCTCATCGTCGCGTCCCGGGTGGTCGACGGTGCCCAGCGGTATTTCGCCGTGGATGCACGTGAAGGAGCAGCCCGAAGCTGCTCACAGGGCACCGGGCCGCGATCGCCACCTGGGTGCGCGCTGAAGCCGTCCCTCAGACCGCGCTGACGGCCGGGCCGCACACGCGCCAGGCCGCGCAGCCGCCACCTCAGCCTCGACGCCCTGGACACCGCCTGTGTGTACGCGGCTGCCGAATTGAAGTCCGTGGCCGGTCCTCATGCGATGACGACCCGATAGCCTGCACGGAACGATCAACGGCACTTGAGATCCGTTCAGGCGGGAGCCGACGGGGAGTTGGGGCGATGGTGGGCGTGACAAAGACGGTAGCGATCTACTCTCTTGGCGGCACCATCGCCATGACCACAGATCCCGCGACCGGGGGCGTTGTGCCAGCTCTGTCCGCCCATGACCTGCTGGCTGCTGTTCCCGGCCTCGAGGCGCGGGGGATCGAGCTGCGCGTACATGACTTCCGCAGGGTTCCCGGCGCCTCGCTCGCCTTCGAAGACCTTGCCGACCTCAGCGCGGAGATCGACAAGACACTCAGCGGCGGCGACGTCGACGGGATCGTCATTACCCAGGGGACCGACACCATCGAGGAGACCGCGTTCTTCCTCGACCTTCACCACGGCCAGGACCAGCCCGTCATCGTCACCGGTGCCATGCGCAACCCGACCATGGCCGGACCCGATGGACCCGCCAACCTGTACGCAGCCGTCATCGCGGCGGCCGATTCGAAGCTGCGCGGAGCCGGGTGCATGGTCGTCCTGGGCGACGAGATCCACGCGGCGCGCCATGTCCGCAAGGCCCACACCACCAGCCCGGCCGCCTTCACTTCGCCTGGTGCCGGCCCGATTGGATCTGTCGCTGAAGACCGAGTACGGCTGAACCCCGCGTTGCCCGCCCGGCGCGCCGGTCTGGGACGGCCCGCCCGGGACGTCCGAGTGGGCCTTTACACCGTCACCCTGGGAGACGATGGCAGCCTTCTCGAGTTGTGGGACGGAGAGTGCGATGGGCTCGTCGTTGCTGCCTTCGGGGTGGGCCACGTGCCGCAGTTGCTCGTGGAAGCGTTGAGTCGGATGGCCACGGGCATCCCCGTCGTCCTGGCTTCGCGGATCGGCAACGGCCCTGTCCTGAAGGGCACCTACAGCTTCGCGGGATCGGAGAAGGACCTGATCGGACGAGGCCTCATCCCGGCCGGCGACCTCAGCCCGTACCAGGCCCGGCTCCTGCTCCGCTCGCTGATCGGTCGAGGAGCGGACCGCAGGACGATCGTCGACACGTTCGCCGACATGGCGTACTGAAACCACGGCAGACAGCCCCCGGAGAGGACCGCGCATGCACGCCCACGAACTGACCATCGGTCGGACCTTTGGTGTCACCTTCGACCATGGCGAGGACTTTTTCGACACGCTCTCCCGGTTCTGCCGTGAGCACGGGATACGCCAGGGATACGTCCCCTCGTTCATCGGCGCTTTCGCCGAAGCCGAGATCGTCGGTGCCTGCGAAAAGCTCAAGGACCCGAACGCACCCGTCTGGGCCAAGACCTACGTCACCAACGTCGAGGCATTCGGCGCCGGCACCCTCGCCCACGACCCGGAAACCGGCGGCATCCTGCCGCACATTCACGCATCCGCCGGGCTCAAAGCCCAGGATGGCCGTCCTTCTACGACCCGAAGGACACGGACGCGGTCGAGCTGATCGAGGACCGCTCGCACGGCATGCTCCGCACGGAGGTGTGGTGCGCCAGGTGCGGCTCGCATCTGGGCCACGTCTTCGAGGGCGAGGGCTACCCGACCCCCACCGACCAGCGCTACTGCATCAACTCGATTTCGCTGACGCCGGCCCTGGACAAGGCGACGAGGTAGTCCGCCAGGCTCCGGCGCGCGGTCCAGCCCTGGGACTGCGCCCGGGTCATGTCCAGCACCACCGTATGGGCCAGTTGATCCACCGCGTAGCGGCTGAGGGCGGGCTCGGCGGATCCGGCGCCGCGGCGGGCCAGGGCCTCGGCGGCGCGTGCGGCGGTGCGGGCGGCTCCCAGCGGGAGATGGCGGATCCGCGCCGTGACACCGTGGGCCCGCAGCACCTGCCGTACGGCGGTGTCGCGGGCGTAGGAAACGGCGTCCGCCACGTTGTACGCGCCCGGCGTCCAGTCGGCTGCCGCGAGGCAGGCGTCGGCGAGGTTCTCCACGGCGGTGAGGCTGAGCCGGACGTCGGGGCCGGGCAGGAGCAGGGTCCGGGCACGGACGCGGGAGAGCAGCCGGGGCAGGAGCTGGGTGTCGCCAGGGCCGTACACGGCGCGCGGCCGCAGCACCACGGCGCCCGCGGACAGGGCGAGCGCTTCGCCCGCCGCCTTGGTCCGGCCGTACGCGTTGAGGTGGCCGCCGCGCGGGTGATCCTCACCGACCAGGCTGCGGTCGTACCGCGGGTCGTAGACGCTGGCGCTGCTCACCCAGACCACCGGCCGGCCGCCCGCGGCCTCCAGCAGCCGTGCGGTGCCGTCGATGTTGACCGCGCGCATCTCGGCCTCGGCCGGTGAGCCCGGCACAGGATCCCCGACCGCCGCCGCGCAGTGCACGACGAGATCCGTGCCCCTGAGGTCGGGGACGCTGCTCAGGGAGGCGTCCCAGAAGCGGTGTTCGCCCAGTGGTCCCGGTCTGCGTCCTACGCACACCACGTCCGCTCCCGCGGTGGCGGCGGCGCGGGCGAGATGGCCACCGCAGAACCCGCTCGCTCCGGTGACGGCGATGCGCGGGTGGGACGTCATGGGCGCGCCTCCGGGTCGTGGGCCGGCCTTCCGGCTCGTACGGTCAGCGACTGCCAGCCGGGCAGGGCGGCCCGCCTGTCGACCCGGGCCCGGACCACGACCGGCCGGTGCGGGGTGAGCGACGCCAGTACGTCGGCCAGCTGTACGCGGGCGAGCCGGGCGCCGGGGCAGGTGTGCGGCCCGGCGCCGAACACCAGGTGGGCGAGGTCCGGTTCGGCGGGGTGGTGGGCGTCGGGATCGCGTTCGTGCGCGCCGACGGCGTGGCGGGCGATCAGCAGCAGCCGGTCGCCGGAGCGAACTGGGCAGCCACCGACCGTGCCGTCCGCGGCGGCGACGCGGGGGAGGAGCGGCGAAGGCGCGGTGACTCGCAGCAGTTCGTCGGCCAGGTCCTGGCGCAGCGTCTCGTCCGCGGCCTGGTCCCACAGCCCGGCGTCCGCGCACCAGGCCGCGGCCCGGGGCAGTGCGGCGACGGTGGTGTTGACGGCGGCCACCGCCACCATCGCGGACAGCGCGTCGTCCGCGCAGCCGAGGAGCTGCGTCAGGCGTGTGGTGGAACGCGCCGTTTCGGCCTGCGCGCCGGGGCGGCGCGGGCCCGGCAGATGGCTCCGGACCGAGGCGGCCGCGGCCTCGGCTGCGGCGTGCGCGACCGCCGTCGGGTCGGCGTCGGAGCGCAGCAGGGCGCACACGACCGAGCCGGACATCTCCCGCGCCAGCTCCACCAGGTCCACCTCGCCGCCCTGCGCGAGTGGCGCGAGCCGCCGCAGGAGCAACGGCTGCCACACCGCCCGCAGGTGCTCCACCCCGGCCGTGCCGAGGCTCTCGGCGAGGCCGCGCCGCCCCGACCGGTGCGCGCTGCCCTCCTGGTCGAACAGGACCCCGCCGTCGTGCGCGCCCGTGGCCGAGAGCGCCGCCCGCGCCGCGCCGCCCGTCGTGCCGGCCGCCGTACGGTCGAGCGGCAGGCGGGTCAGCGCCTCCCGGAAGGCGTCGGATTCGTGCACCAGCAGTGTCCGCCCGATCCTGCGCACCGGCCGGCCGCGAGTGGCGGCGAGCAGCGCGAACAGCAGGGGGTGGCTGCGCAGATAGACCCGGCGGTCGCGCCGGCGGGCCCGGGCGAGGGCGGAGTCCGGCGTTGTTCCGGTGGTCGTTGCGGTCATCGGACGTGTACCTCCGCGATGTCGGCGGGCCGGTGGCGCCGGTCCCAGTACCGGAGCAGGGTCCGGCGCGCGCCCTGAGCAGCGCCACGTCGAGTGAGCGCCCCGGCGAGCGCGTCGCCGTTGGCGGAGGTGTGGCGGCGGTGGGCCGCCATCACACGGTCCCGGGCGGCACGCAGGGCACGTGCGGCCGCGATCGCGTGCGGGCGGACGGTCAGGCCGGTCACGCGCGTCCGTCCAGCCGTGCCGTCGCGAGCCGTGCCGTCGCGGCCCGGTCCGGCTTGCGGGAGCGGCCGGCCAGTGGGATGTCCGCGAACAGCAGGGCGTCGGGGCGGGCCGTGCCCATGCGCCGCAGCGGGGCCGACAGGGCGGCGCGCAGCTCGGGTTCGCCGGCGCCTGGCTGCGGCTGTACGACGGCGACGAGCCGTTCGTCGCCGTCACCCGCCGGGACGCCCACGAGCACGGCCAGCTCCACACCCGGCACCTGCAGGGCGGGCTCGTACAGGCCCGGATAGATGTTCTCCGCCCGGCGCAGCACCATGTCCTTGCAGCGGCCTTCCAGGATGATCCGGCCCGTGGCGTCCAGATGCGCCCGGTCGCCGGTCCGCACCCACGGGTCGGGGTCCTCGCCGAGATAGCGGTGCCGGGCGGCGGGTCCGGCCAGCAGCAGCTGTCCGTCCTCGTCCGGCTTGGCCTCGACGCCCGGCAGCGGGGCGCCGATGAGGTCTCCGGCGCCGTCGAACGCGGCCTTCTCGCGCGCTTCGACGGCGGCCGCGGGAAACAGCTCGGTGAGCGCGTACACGCCCCATGCCTCCGCCGCGCCCGCACGCCGCACCCGGGACAGCAGCTCGGCGCTCGCGGGAGCCGAGCCAGTCCACACCCGCCCCGGGAAGCGGGCGCCCGCGCGCAGCGCGTCCCGCAGCTGTGGCGGGGTCAGATACGTGCCCTGGGGGCGCAGTCGGTGCAGTTGCCGGGCCAGTACGCGCGGTGAGCGCGCCGGGAGGGCGACGGGGGCGCCCTCGGTCAGGGACGGGACGAGGACGAAGAAGGTGCCGCCGAGCACCGGTTCGTCAGGCCGCGCCCCGAAGAGCGAGGAGACCGTGTCCATCCCGGCGGCCAGGCTCGCCCGGGTGTGCACCACGGCGCGTGGCCGGGCGGTGGTGCCGGAGGTGAAGACGATGACCGCGTCGCCGTCCCCGTGGTCCGAGCCAGGGCCGGGGACGC
The DNA here is from genome assembly GCF_024213665.1 of Streptomyces sp. A3M-1-3. Taxonomy (GTDB): domain Bacteria; phylum Actinomycetota; class Actinomycetes; order Streptomycetales; family Streptomycetaceae; genus Streptomyces. The sequence goes on along the minus strand of NZ_JANAVP010000021.1, from coordinate 65,778 downwards.
CGACGCGGGACGCGGCCGCATCGAGCATGGGCGCGCAGCCCGGGAGCCGGCGGCCGACCGTGGCCACCGGACCCAGTTCGCCCAGGTCCGGGAGGGCGAGCTGGGCACGGCGCGCCAGCGGCCGGGCCCAGCCCGCGACGGCCTGTGCCGTGGCATCGGCGAGTACGAGCGAGGGCCGGGCCAGCGCGAGCCGGGCGCGCAGTACCTCGGGGCCCGCGCCTGGGTCGAGAACGGCGCCGCGCAGCCCGAGCCGCCACAGGGCGAGCAGTACGGCGAGCGCGCGCGGTCCGGGGCGTACGGCGACGCCGACCGTCTCCCCGGCGCGCAGCCCGCGCTGATGCAATGCGGCGGCGTACGCGTCGGCAAGCCCGACGAGTTCACCGCGCGTGGCGCGGACCCGGGGCGCGCCGGTGCGGGTGGCGGTGAGCACTGCGGGCTGCTCGGGGCGGGTGCGGAGTGAGTGCTGGAGGCGGTCGAGCATGGGGCGGGTCCTCTCTGTGCGGCGTCGGGCCTTGAACCGGGGGATCGTGGCGGGCCTGCGGCGGGCTGTTCCCCGACCCGCACCCGCCCCTTCCCGTGACCGGGGGCAAGCCCCCGCACCCGTACGCCCTTCGGGCGGGTGGGGAAAAGACCCCTCAGCGTGGGTCCTGTCCGTGCCGGCCAGGGCCCTGGTCGAGATACCAGCGGGCGGTGCCGGCGATCCCGTACGCCCGAAGCCGCCGGGTGGAGTTCTCCACGACCATCGCCCGCGAACGCGCGATCTGTGTGGTGTGCCGGCGCACCGCGTTGAGAAAGAGACGGTCCGTCGGCGAGGGGCGCCGGGGCATGCCTCCGACGGCCGGATACAGCTCGGCGCTGATGGCCATGTTGTTCCCGGCATGCATGCGATACGGGGCCAGGTAGCCGTTCCTGCGGGCATGCGCGGGCCGCAGCCGCCCGAACAGCGCGGCGAGCGCCACCATCGCCGCGAAGCAGGCCCGGCCGAACGGACCGTGCTCATCGCGCCGGGCGACGATCCGCCCGCAGACCATCCGGGCGCCGCCGGTGCCGGAGGGGTCCGCCAGCGCGGCCCGTGCGGCGGCGGTCCAGCCGGGGCGGGGCAGGCAGTCTGCGTCCGTGCGGGCAAGCAGCGTCGCGCCCCGCTCGATCGCGTACCGGAACCCGGTGTCCACGGCGCATCCCACGCCCTTCTCCGGCTCCTCGATCACCTCCACCGGAAACGGGGCTTGCGTGGCGAACTTCCGGGCGACGGCCCCCGTGCCGTCCGACGAACCGTTGTCGACCACCAGAAGCGTGAAGTCCTGATCCCGCTGGGCGGCCAGCGCCCGGAGGGTACCGGGCAGCCGGGCCTCCTCCTGGTGGGCGGGGACGATCACCCACATCAGCTCGCGGCGGCTCAAGACTTCTCCCAGATCATCGTCATGATGCTGATGCCGCCGCCAAGACCCACGAAGAGCACTCGGTCCCCCGGACACAGCTCTCCGTACACCCGCTCCAGCTGCACCCCGATGCTTGCGCTGGCCACGTTGCCCAGCTCGGGGACGGTGACCACCAGCTTCTCCGCCGGCACCCCGGTCAGCTCCGCGAAGCGCTCCAGATACGGCACCGTCACCTGGTGCACCAGCACCTTCGCGAAACTGTCCCACTCCATCCCCGTACGGTGCAGCGTCCGGTCGATGACCGCGGTGCCCGCCTTCTCGAACACACCGCGCAACTCCCGGCCGTCGCCGCGGAAATAGGTGTACTCGTCGCCGCGCGGATGCCGGGACCCGCCGCCGGGGATTCCGCCGACCGCCCAGTGCTCGGAGTACGTCTCGCTGTCCACGTCGAGAATCCCGCCGCGCTCCACCGCCTCCAGCACCACGGCGGCCCCCGCGTCGCCGAAAGTGTAACCGGCGAACCCGGAGCGGAACTCGGCGAAACCGGCGGGTGCTCGGTGCATCGCCCGGCTCGGGGTCTCCCCGGTGACCACAAGCGCCCGCCGAGCCCGCCCGGCGAGGATCATGACACGGGCGAGGTCGATCCCGTTGACAAAGCTGTTGCAGGCATTGGTGACATCCAGCGCGTGCGCCCTCGAACCGAGTTCTGCCTGCACGATGTGCGCGGTGGCGGGCTCGACCATGTCACGCGACGCGGAGGCGAACAGCAGCAGGTCGATATCGAGCGGATCGAGTTCGGCCGCGGCCAGGGCCCGGCGCGCGGCGCCCACCGCGAGCGTCGAGGCGAACGTACCTTCATCCGCGATACGGCGGGTGACGATCCCGGTGGCCTGCTTCAACAGCGTCGGGGGCAGCGCGAATCCGCTGCTTCCGGCAACCTCCTGCTGCAGGCGGTCCGATGACAGGACCTCGTCGGGCAGCAGGCTGCCGACGGCGGTTATCCCGACCTGCTGCTGCGGATCGCTCATCTGTTTGGGCATGGGCAGATGATTTCAGGTCATGCGGGGCCCGGACCTGAGTACCCGGGCTCAGATCAATGGACCGGTCTGGTAAGCACGCGCGCGGATGATGGGCAGATGATGGGCCGTCACGAGGTGTCCGGCCGGAGCGGAAACCAGAGGGCGGCCGCCGCGATCAGCGCCACCGCCGCCGAGCCCGTCAGCACCGGGACGTTGCCCAGCCGCCGGAGCCGTGGCCTTGCTCCTGCTCCTGCTCCTGCTCCTGCTCCAGGGTCAGGCTCGAGCCGGGGTGTCCGGCACGCCACTGCGTGACGGCCCGCTTGAGCCGCTCCTCGGTCTCGCCGCCGATGCCGGCGGGGGGCGTGTCGAAGAGGTAGACCAGGTCGGCCAGTTCATCCTCGGGCAGGTCGTAGACATGGCCGTACATCTCGGCCGGTCGCCGCTCGCCGAACCCGAGGCCCGGATTGGCGAAGTTGGGGCTGAACCGCTCCAGTTGGATGCGGAAGGCACCCCCGGGCGGCTGCAGATGAACGAGCGCGGGCATCTGGTCGACGACCGAGCCGTAGTCCTCGGCGGTCTCGCCCGGGAACCCGTACAGATAGTTCCAGGTACAGGTGAGCGAGTGGTTCTCGCACTCCCGCAGGGTACGGACGTTGCGGGCGCCGGTGACGCCCTTGTCCATCAGCTCAAGAGCCCGGTTGTTGAGGCTCTCTATGCCCGGCTGAATGTGTACCGCTCCCGCCCGGCCCAGGAGGGCCAGCTGATCGGCGGAGAGATTGGACTTGACCTCGTAGTGCATCCGCAGGTCCCAGCCGCTGTCGGCGGCGAGCGGAAGGAAGTCCTTGAAGTACGCCATGTCGATGATGTTGTCGACGGTGATGACATCAAGGATGCGGTGCCGCCGGACCAGGCGGTCGACCTCGCTCCACAGCCGCCCGCCGGGTTTGGCGCGGAAGGCCATGGCGGAGCCGTTGAGGCCGCAGAACGTGCAGTGGTGCTTCTCGCCCCACCAGCAGCCCCGTGCGCCTTCCACCACCAGTTTGGGATGGACGTACTCCGCCGTCGGGGAGGCGTCCAGGGCCGCCTGCCATTGGTCGTAGTGGGGCGACGGGATGTCCCCGGGGGCCACGGTGCGCCGCGTCACCTCGTTGGCCCGGGACGACTCGCCGTCCCACCAGCACAGTCCCGCCACGTCCGCCGGCGGGGTGGCGCGGCTCAGGTGGTCCAGGAGGGCGGGAAAGGCGTACTCACCCTCGCCGCGCACCACGAAGTCGACGAATCGGTGATTGCGGTGCAGCGCGTGCCCCATCGGCCCGTCGCAGTTGCTGCCGCCGAAGACGACGGTCAGTCCGGGGCGCCGGCGTTTGAGTTCCCCGGCGAGCGCGAGCGAGGACACGTTCTGCATCAACGTACTGGTGAACCCCACGACGTCCGGATCGTCCGCGAGGATCTCGGACGCGCTGTCCGCGATGAACTCCGACGCGTGGACACGCATCCGGGACGCCGTGTCGATGGCGATCCCGCGCTGTCGGGCGTACTCGGTCAATCTGGCTGTGCCCCAGTCGGGGTCGTCGTAGAGGACCCCGAGAAGACCCAGTCCCCGAGCCCGTCGAAGATCGAATCGCTGCCCACCGCGACATGGTCCCCGGGGCGCAGCTGCCCGTCCGACCGCTCCAGCAGGAATTCCGCCCAGCGCAGCGAGCCGTGGAACTCGCGCACGTCGTCGTCCGGCCGGGTACGGGTGAGCAGCGCGTGCAGCAGGGGACGGGGTTTGCCCCCAGGGCGAAAAACCGCCCACATGATCGGGTAAGGTGCATGCCGTGCGTTGCGAGAACCAAGCGCGCACGGCGTGCTGAGTGAGAACCAAGCCGGCACACCAATCTCCAAACTTCATAAACCGGGCTGGTTCCAACCCGGCTGGTGTTGATCGTGGAAGACTCGATCGTTCGCTGAGCGACCGAGCAGCGTGAGCCAGGAATCCCCCTGCTTTAGCTGGGGGAGGGTTCAAGGTAGGCATCGTTGGCGGAGCGGAACAAGGGACAGTCTCAGCCACTCGGCAGGCGGCCGACGCGGGAAAGCCCTCGGGGGTACGAGACGGATCTCGTACCCCCGAGGGCTTTTCACAGGGTGAGTGACGGGACTTGAACCCGCGGCCACCTGGACCACAACCAGGTGCTCTACCAACTGAGCTACACCCACCAAGACGGGCGCCGAGGCGCCCGTTCATCGTGCATGTACAGCATAGCCGATCAGCTCAGGGCCACCGCGCCGCCCCGGGGCCCGCCGGGACCTGGCGTCGGTAGGATCGGGCGCACCGCAGGTCACGGGCTCGAGGAAGGCTTGAAGTGGGGATATTCCGGCGTGGGCCCAAGCGGGACCGCAGCGACGCACCGCGGGATCCCGAGTTCTCCTACTTCTCCACCGACGAGGGCGCGCGCTTCCGCGGGTATGTGCGGGAGGCGTTCGCCGAGCAGGGCCTCGAAGTCACCGTCTACGCGGACATGGTCAAGGACAGCGCGGGACGGCAGTTCGGGCTCGGGAATCTCGCCGCGGTCTGTCACAACGACGACCGCGGTCCGCGGGTGTGGCCCGAGGTGGCGCGGGAGCACGTCGGCATGGTGCTGCGCACCATGGACGCGCCCTCCGCGCTGGACACCCTGCCGGCCGAACAGATCCGCGCCCAGCTCTACCCGCGGGTGATCGGCTCGGAGGGGTTCAACCCGCACGCCTTCGGATACGCCCGGCCGCTCGCCCCGGGGCTGCACGAGATCATCGCGCTCGACCTCCCGGAGAGCGTGATGATGCTGACGGACGAGGCGCTGGAGCCGCTCGGCGAGGTCCGCGAGCTGCGCACCCGGGCGCTGGACAATCTCCGTGAGCTGCCCGTCGAGGGCCACGAGGTGGTCAAGAACGGCGAGGGGATGCGTTTCGACGTTGTCGTCGGCGACTCCTTCTTCACCGCGAGCCGGGTCCTGGTACTGGACGACCTCGTACAGCGGGTCACCGGCCGGGCGCTCGGCGCCGACGGCGCGCTGGTCGCGATGCCGTTCCGGCACCAGCTGGCGTTCCACGCCATCCGGGACGTGGGCGTGATCCAGGCCCTGAACGGCATGGCCGGGTTCGCCGCCGCCGGGTACCAGGACACTCCCGGGGCGATCAGCCCGTACGTCTTTTGGTGGCGCAACGGGGAGCTGACCCAGCTCACCGACCGGGACGAGGGCGAGGACGGGGACCGGGACGGGCTGCGGATCGTGGTCGGCGAGGACTTCCAGGAGCTGCTGGAGCGGCTGGTTGACGAGCAGTAGCGTCCCGGCCGGGCCACCGGCAGGATGGGGGCGTCGCAGAGGAGGCGCACATGGCCGGCACGCCCGCACCGCTCACGGAACCCTTCACCGCCGCCGACTACCGGGCCAGGATGGACCGGGCGGCGCAGGCCGCCGCCGATGCCGGGCTCGCCGGGCTGCTCGTCGCGCCGGGACCCGACCTCGTCCATCTCACCGGCTACCGGCCGCCCGCGGCCACCGAACGCCTGACCCTGCTGGTGCTCGCGGCCGGCCAGGAACCCGTACTGGTGGTACCGACGCTGGAGGCACCGGACGCCGTGCGGGCCGCCGGCGCCTCCGCGCTCACGCTGCGCGACTGGACCGACGGCAAGGACCCGTACGACGTGACCGCGCCGCTCCTCGACGCCGACGGCCGCTTCGGGATCAGCGACAACGCCTGGGCGATGCATCTGCTGGGCCTGCAGAAGGAGCTGCCGGGCATTTCGTACGTCTCGCTGACCGAGGCCCTGCCCATGCTGCGGGCGGTCAAGGACGCGCACGAACTCGCCCGGCTGGAGGCGGCGGGCGCGGCGGCCGACGCCGTGTACGAGCGGATCCTGAAGGTCCGTTTCTCCGGGCGGCAGGAGACCGACGTGGCGGCCGATCTCGCCGCGCTGCTCCGGGAGTCCGGGCACTCCCAGGTCGACTTCACGGTCGTCGGCTCCGGCCCGAACGGCGCCAATCCGCACCACGAGGCCGGTGACCGCGTCATCGAGAACGGCGACATGGTCGTCCTCGACTTCGGTGGGCTCATGCACGGTTACGGCTCCGACATCTCCCGTACGGTGCATGTCGGCGCCCCGGGCGTCGAGGAACAGCGCGTCCACAATGTCGTACGGGCGGCCCAGCAGGCGGCGTTCGAGGCGGTGCGGCCCGGCATCGCCTGCCAGGAGGTGGACCGGGTGGCGCGGGCGGTCATCACGGCGGCCGGGTACGGCGAGCGGTTCATCCACCGCACCGGACACGGGATCGGGGTGACCACGCACGAGCCCCCGTACATGATCGAGGGCGAGGAACAGCCGCTGGTGCCCGGTATGTGCTTCTCGATCGAGCCCGGCGTCTATCTGCCCGGCCGCTTCGGCGTGCGGATCGAGGACATCGTGACGGTGACCGAGACCGGCGGGCGCCGCTTCAACACCGTCGCGCGCGAGCTGGCCGTGGTGGAGTAGTCACGCCCGGCCCAGTCACGCCCGGCCCAGTCACGCCCGGCCCAGTCACGCCCGGCCCAGTCACGCCGGGCCGAGGACCACGCACGACTCGCCCGGCAGGCGGAGCAGCCCGTCCGCGCCGGGCGGCTCTACGACCGGATCCCACGCGGCCAGCACCTGGGTGCCGTTGCCGCCGAGCGGGATCTCGGCCGGTTCCTTGGCGAGGTTGACGGCGACACGGACGTCTCCGCGCCGGAAGGTCAGCCACCGGGCCTCCTCGTCGTATGCCACCCGAACCGCCGCCAGGTCCGGGTCGCCGAGGTCCGGCTGCCCGCGCCGCAGCGCGATCAGGACCCGGTGCCAGGCGAGCAGCCGGGCGTGCTCGGGGCGCGCGGCCTCCGTCCAGTCCAGGCAGGACCGCTCCCGCGTGGCCGGATCCTGCGGGTCGGGGAAGTCGTCCATATGCCCCTGCCGGGGCGTGGCTCTTTCCGCCCAGCCGTGTGCGGCGAACTCCCGGCGCCTGCCGCTCCGTACGGCCTCGGCGAGCTCCGGGTCCGTGTGGTCGGTGAAGAACTGCCAGGGCGTGCGGGCTCCCCACTCCTCGCCCATGAACAGCATGGGTACGAACGGGCCCGTCAGTACCAGGGCGGCCGCGCACGCGAGCAGCCCGGGGGAGAGGGTGGCGGAGAGGCGGTCGCCGAGCGCGCGGTTGCCGATCTGGTCGTGCGTCTGCGCGTAGCCCAGGAAGCGGTGGGCGGGGGTGCGGACTCGGTTGACGGGGCGGCCGTGCGTACGGCCCCGGAAGGCGGAGTACGTACCGTCGTGGAAGAAGACGTGCGTCAGGGTCTTGGCGAGGGCGGCCAGCGGCGCGCGGGCGAAGTCCGCGTAGTAGCCCTGTGACTCACCGGTGAGCGCGGTGTGCAGGGCGTGGTGGAAGTCGTCGTTCCACTGGGCGTGCAGGCCGAGGCCGCCGGTCTCGCGGGGGGCCGTCGTACGCGGATCGCACAGGTCGGACTCGGCGATCAGGAACAGCGGCCGGCCCCGTTCGGCCGCCAGGGCGTCCACGGCCGTGGACAGCTCCTCCAGGAACGTCAGCGCCCGGGTGTCCGCGAGCGCGTGCACCGCGTCGAGCCGCAGCCCGTCGATGCGGTAGTCGCGCAGCCAGGCCAGCGCACTGCCCAGCAGATACGCCCGCACCTCGTCGGAGCCGGGTGCGTCCAGGTTCACCGCGGAGCCCCACGGGGTGTGGTGCGTGTCGGTGAAGTACGGCCCGAAGGCGGGGAGATGGTTGCCGGACGGGCCGAGATGGTTGTGGACGACATCGAGGACGACCCCGAGGCCGTGCGCGTGAGCCTTGTCGACAAAGCGCTTGAGTCCGTCGGGGCCGCCGTACGGCTCGTGCACGGCCCACAGCGACACCCCTTCGTACCCCCATCCGTGCGTACCGGGAAAGGGACAGACGGGCATCAGCTCCACATGGGTGACCCCCAGCTCCACGAGATGGCCGAGGCGCGCGGCGGCGGCGTCGAAGGTGCCCTCGGGGGTGTACGTGCCGATGTGCAGCTCGTACAGCACCGCGGCCGGCAGCCGCCGCCCCGGCGGGGTGCTCGTCCAGGCGAACCGGTCGTGCTCGACGACGGCACTCGGGCCGTCCGGCCCGTCCGGCTGGCGCCGGGAGCGCGGATCCGGCAGCAGCGTGCCGTCGTCGAGCAGGAAGCCGTACCGGGCGCCGTCGGCGGCCTCCGCCTCGGCCGTCCACCACCCGGCGCGTACCGGGTCGCGCTCCATGGGCTGGGCGGTGCCCGCCACCTGGAGCGTGACCCGGTCTGCCTGCGGTGCCCACACCTCGAACTGCACGGACGGATCCCCTCGTCGCCGACACCCGCCCACCATGGTGCGTCAGACGAAGTGGATCCGCTCCTGAATCACCGGATATCCGGCCTTGGTGAAGTTGGCCGCCATCGGGAAATTGCTCCGGTCGGTGGCACCCGTGATGATCTCGGCTCCCTGGGCGGCGAGGAAGTGCGTGGACTCGGCCAGCAGGTCGTACGCATAGCCGTGACCGCGCTGCTCCGGCACGACCCCGATGAAGCCGATGACCGGGCCCTGGAGGTTGCGGGCCGGGATGTGCAGGCCCACCAGCTCACCTTCCGGGGTGTGCGCCGACTGCCACCACGAGCGGGGCGAGGGGCACCAGCGGAAGAAGTCGAGCTCCTCCTGTGCGGCGGCGTCCAGGCCGCCCGGGCCGGCGATGGCCCGCAGCGCGTGCGCGTCCAGCGTGGCGGAGTGGACCCGGCGCAGGATGTCGAAGACCACCGCGTCGTCCGGCTCCGGGCGGAACACGAGCCGCCCGGGGCGCTCGGGCAGCCCGAGGGCCGGCGTCCACTCGTACCGGAACCGTTCGACCAGGGGCTTCATCCCGGCCGCCGCGACGGCGGCGAGGCGGGCCTCGGCGGCCGCGCGCACGGCCGGCTGCTCGCGCCAGTGCGGCGGTACGGACAGCTCGTACTCGGCATACAGCGGGCTGGTGCGCAGCAGTTCCACTCCTGCCTCGTCCTCGCCCTCGGCGAAGTCGAACCAGTTGAGCATCACCGGCGCGTCGTCGTCCGGCCCCGCCCACCAGGCGGCTCGCGCGACGACGTGGCCGTCGCGCAGGGCCACCCAGGTCCAGTCGGGCCGGTACTCGCCGCCCTCGGCGAGGGTGCGGTAGGAGACCCCGTTCAGCGCGCGGCCGACGAGACCCGGGTCCTGCAGGGAGTTGAAGAGATGGGCATCGCTCTCGGTGAGAGCGCGGATGACCAGATCGGTCATGGAGATCCTCCGGGAAGTGGTGCGCTCCCGGTCAGACCGAAGACGCCCGGCGGACGGGGCGGGAGCGCGGACAGCTGATGACGGTGTGCACGGCGCTCGCCTCCTTCCTCTTCCAGGGCGTACGGGCACACTAGACGCGGCCGGCGGGCCGCGTCCACGGATTTACGAGGCCCGGGTTCAGGAACTCCAGGTCATGTTGAGCGCGCGCTCGAAGTTGACGTATCCGGCGCGTGCGAAGGCTTTCGCCATGGGGACGTTGGCCAGGTCCGTCGCCGCTCGGATGCGCGGCACGTCGTTCGCGGCCAGGATGCGCGTCCCCTCGGCGAGGAGGCCGTCGATGTGGCCGTGGCCGCGGTGGGTCGGCAGGACGCCGATGTACGCGATGACCGGGTTGTAGTTGTTGCGGGCCGGGATGACGAAGCCGACGGGTTCGCCGTCCGGCGTTTCCGCGATCGTCCACCAGTCGTGCGGGCTCTTGTACGCGAGGAACTCCTCCTCGTACATCAGCGTCGCCGACTCCCGGGCCGTCATGGTGGACAGCTCCTGGAGGCTGTGCGCGTCGAGCGTGCCCTGAAGGACGAGCGTCATCAGGCCGATCAGCTCCTCGCGGTCGCCGGCCGGTCGGAACCGGAGCCTCCCCGTCGGCTCCGGGACCGGCGTGCCGGGACGCCACTCCAGCCGCAGCCGCTCGACGAGCAGCCGGGCGCCGGCCCGCTCCAGGACGTTCATACGGCCCTCGACGACACGGGTGGCCGCAGGGTCCTCGCGCCAGTCGGCGGGGACGAACCGGCCGTACTCCGGCGGCGTGGCACCGGCCGGGACCACGGCGGCCGTCGCGGTCTTCAGCAACAGCAGAACGATGTCGGTGCGTTCGGGATCGTCCAGCGTGTCGTCGAGGTCGAAGAAGTCGAGGGCCTGCGGAGTCCCACCACCCGTCGTGGTCCACCAGGCCATGCGGGCCAGCACCCGGCCGTCGCGCAGGGCGACCCACATCCACTCCGGGCGGCGGCGGCCCTGTTCGAGGTCCTCGGCGAGTTCGTGGTCGAGGACATAGGAAAGCCCGAGGAACAGACCGAGTTCCTCCGGTCCGGCGAGCGGGCGGACGGTCACATCGTGCGGTGTCGCGGTCATCGGTTCCCCCAGCGGATGTCGAGTCCGCAGACCCTGGCAACGATCTTCGAACGGCGTCGCTGCATCCGTCGGCGCAGGTCAGCTCCGCAAGGAAAACCGGTTCTTCTGGACACCCGGGCCCGTCGGCCCGACAATCGGCTCTGTGACGTCCTCCTACGAATTCCACACGTACCCGGCACGGCTCTCGGACGCCGAGCGGGACCGTGTACTGGGCGTGCTCAGGGAGGGCGCGGCGCAGGGAAAGCTGTCGCACGACACCTTCCTGCGGCGCATGGAACTCGCCCTCGTCGCCCGCCGGTCCGACGAGCTGGCCGCTCTCACCGCCGATCTGCAGGCCGAAGGCCCGTGGGCGCGACGGCTGTTCGGCTGGGTCGGCTCGGCCTCGGCGTTCTCGGAGCGGCTGCGCAGGGCCTGGCAGGCCGAGCGGCTGCCGAAACTGCTGTTCCCGCAGCCCACCCCGTACCCGCTGCGGATCGGCCGCGACCCCGCCAGCGGGCTGCGGCTCAGCCATGACACGGTCTCGCGGGTGCACGCGGAACTGAGCCTGCAGGGCGGGCTGTGGGTGCTCCGCGACCTCGGCTCGACCAACGGCACCACCGTCAACGGCCGCCGGGTGACGGGCGCCGCGGTGGTCCAGGACGGCGACCTGGTGAGCTTCGGCCGGATGGCATTCCGCCTCGCCGCCCGCTGACCGCGGGCCGCCGCGTTCTTCGGCGACCGTGCGCCGCGGCTGCATCCGCGGGTGGCGCCGGCCGCCGGCGGACAGGCCGTCGGATGCGCCGACTGCGCCCCGGAGTTCGCCCCCTGAGGGGCGCGTTTGCCTGCACATGGACCGGCTCGGCGCGCGCCTGGTCGACGCCGAGGTGGTGACCGGGGCTGCCCAGTGGGCGGTGAGAAGCGGCGCTACTCCCTCGCCGTCCGGCGGGCCGCCGGCGCCCTAAACCCGCCTGAGCAGCGCCACCGGGCGGTCCGCGAACAGGCCGGCGAGCGCGGTTGCGTCGCCCTCGAACTCCCGGTCAGGGGTGAGCAGATCGGTCCACCGGCCGGGCGGCAGCTCCAGTACGGTGTCGCGCCAGCCGCCCGCCTCCGCCAGCCGGAGCGAGAGCCGGGTGACGGCCGTGACGACCTCGCCCGAGCGGCAGAAGGCCACGCAGTGGTCCGCCGCCGGCCCGTGCACGGTCAGCGGCCCGTACGTCGCCGACTCGCCGAACAGCTCCGGGTGCCGGCGGCGCAGCCGCAGCGCCGTCGCCGTGAGCGCCGGCTTCTCGTCGCAGAGGTCCAGCCGCTCCGGGAGCGGGCCGGGGAAGCGCACCGGCCGGCGGTTGTCCGGGTCGACGAGCGCGAGGAACTCCCGCTCGCTGCCCTGGTACAGATCGGGCACGCCCGGCATCGTGAGCTGGAGCAGCGTCGCGCCGAGCACGTTGGCCCGTACGTACGGATCCAGCTCGCGCGCGAACCGGGCGACCGAGTCGCTCGGCCGACCGGCCGGCCCCGCTTCGACGAACGCGGCGACCGCCCGCTCGTACACCGGGTCCGCCTCGGTCCAGCTGGTGTGCAGCGCCGCCTCCCGGACGGCCTTCAGCAGCGCCGCCACCAGCCTGTCCCGGTCCGGGGAACCGAATCCGACCGCGGTCTGCCAGGCCACCCACGCCAGGTGCGGGTCGGGCGCGCGCCCGCCGTCCAGGCGCGCCGCCTCCTCGGTGACGCGGGCCAGGAACTCCCCCCACCGGTCCGGACATTCGGACAGTACGGCGATCCGCGCCCGGACGTCGGCGCTCCGCTTGGTGTCGTGCGTGGACAGGACCGTCCCGGTGGCCGGCCAGTCGCGGGCGAGATGGGAGCAGAAGGTGTGGAACTCTTCGGGCGTCACTGTCGGATGCCCGGGTTCGCCGCCCACCTCGGCGGCCGAGACCAGCGGGGTGTAGCGGTAGAAGGCCGTGTCCTCCAGGGATTTGGCGCGCAGCGCCGAGGATGTCTGGGCGAAACGCGCGCAGAACGCGGTGTGGTCCGGCCCGGTGCCCCTCCTGCCGAGCGCCAGGTCCCGTACGACGTCGACCGCGCCGGCCTCTTCCGGCACCGGGAAGGCATCCCGCGCCCGGCGGGCGGCTTCCTCGCTCAGCACGGCCGCGTCGGTGTCCGCGGTGGGGTTGTCCGGGGACGCGTAGGGGCGGTAGACCGGGACCCGGACCAGCAGTTCGCGGACGGCGGTGCGCAGCGCCCAGGGCGCGTGGTCGCGCAGCGCCGGATCGGCCGCGCAGATCCGGGCGGCGGTACGGGTGAGGAAGCCGACCTCGGCGGCCAGCTCGTGCGTCACCACCCGGTACGCGGCCCGGCGGGCGGTCGCCTCCCAGTAGCCGCCGCGGTCGCCGGCCGGAGCCGCGAAGTCCCGGAACCGGGCGACCAGTCCGGCGAGCCCCTCCGGGTCGGTGAACAGCCCGTCGATACGGCGGAGCGCGTCGTAGCCGGTGGTCCCCGCCACCGGCCAGCCGGCCGGCAGCCGCTCGGGCCCGCTCAGGATCTTCTCGACGACCGTCCAGCGGCCGCCGGTCTCCTCACTCAGCCTGCGCAGATACGTCTCCGGGTCGGCCAGCCCGTCCGGATGGTCGATGCGCAGCCCCTCGGCCACCCCGTCCCGCAGCAGTTCGAGGATCTTGGCATGGGTCGCCCGGAACACCTCGGGGTCCTCCACCCGCACTCCGATGAGGTCCGAAATGGTGAAGAACCGCCGGTAGTTGAGCTCCGTCCTGGCCAGCCGCCACCAGGCGAGCCGGTACCACTGGGCGTCGAGCAGCTCGGGAAGCGGGAGCTTCGCGGTGCCCTCGCGCAGCGGGAACTCGTGCTCCGCGTACCGCAGCACATCACCGTCGACGCGCAGCTTGTCCAGCTCCTCGCCGATCCGCGCCGCCAGCACGGGCAGCATGACCTGGCCGCCGCCCGCCTCCCAGTCGATGTCGAACCAGTCGGCGTGCGACGAGTGCGGCCCCTCCCGCAGCACCTCCCACAGCGGCCGGTTGAGCCGTGCGGGCACGGGGACGGCCATGTGGTTGGGCACGATGTCGAGGACCAGGCCGAGCCCGTGGGCGCGGGCGGTGCGTGAGAGCGCGCGCAGCCCCTCCTCGCCGCCCAGTTCCGCGCGGACCCGGGTGTGGTCCACGACGTCGTAGCCGTGCGACGAGCCGGGTACGGCCTCCAGCACCGGGGAGAGATGCAGGTGCGAGACGCCGAGCGAGGCCAGGTACGGCACCGCCTCGGCGGCGGCGGAGAACGGGAACTCGGGCTGGAGCTGCAGCCGGTACGTGGCGGTGGGTGTCATGCGAACGTACGTACCCGCCCTGGCGGCTTCTGTGTCATCACCTCATGCATCCAGTCGAGCACGTTGCGTTAACTTCGCCTGATGGCCGGAACGCTTGACACGTACCGCAAGGTGATAGCCCTGACGGGACCACTCCTCCCCCTGGTCTCCTTCCTGGGCAGGCTTCCGACGGCGATGTGTCAGTTCGGCAGCGTGCTGCTGGTCGCCGAGACCAGCGGCTCGCTCGCCACGGCCGGCGTGGTCGGCGGCTCACTCGCCGTCGGCCAGGTGGGTGGTGTGCGGGCCGCTGCTGGGGCGGCTCGCGGACCGCCGCGGGCAGCCGCCCGTCGTCCTGGTGGCTTCCTGGCTCAACGCCGTCGCCATCGCGGTGCTGGTCGCCGGGGCGCCGGCCGGCCTGGGTACGGTCGCCCTCGCGCTGCTCGGCGCGCTGGCCGGCGGGACCGTACCGCTGATCGGACCGCCGGCCAGGACCCGGCTGGTGGCGCTCGCCCGCCGGGGCGGGCACGACGACCGCGTGGTGAACAACGCGCTCTCCTTCGAAGGCACCCTGGACGAGGTCTCCTTCGTCCTCGGCCCGGCCCTCGTCGGCATCGCGGCCGTCGCGGCCCACCCCGCCGTGGCACTGGCCGGGGCGGCGGTGCTGATCGCGCTGTTCGGCACCTGCTTCGCGCTGCACCCGACCGCGCGAGTGGTCCACCCGGCGGGCGTGTCCGGCGCCGCCGCGCCCGGCAGCGGGCGGCGCCGGAGTGGCCCGCCGGGCGTGGTGTACGCGCTGTGCGCCTCGCTCGCCCTCCAGGGCGCGATGTTCGGCGCGAGCCAGGCGGGTATCACCGCACTCGCCGATCGGCTGGGCCGGCCCGAGCAGGCAGGGCTCGTCCATGCAGCGATGGGCGTCATGAGCGCCGTCGTGGGCCTCGCGATGGGCGCTCTGCCCGGCCACCGTCGGGCTGCGGCTGCGCTGGCGCACCGCGACGGCGGCCGCGCTGCTGTTCTCGCTGCCGCTGCTGGTCACCGACAGCCTGTCGGCGCTGTACGCGGTGGTCGTCGTGCTCGGCGCGGCGTACGCCCCGCACCTCATCACCGCGTTCGCCCTGATCGAACGCGCGGTCGACCCGGGCCGGCTCTCCGAGGCGATGGCCTACGCGGCGAGCGCCATCATCGGCGGCATGGCCCTGGCCGTTGCGTTCTCCGGCCGGCTGGCCGAAGGACACGGCCCGGCCGGAGCGTTCCTGGTGGCCGTCGGGTCGGCGGCGCTGTGCCTGTGCCTGGCCCTGTTCACCCGCGTGCGGCCGGCCCGCGCGGTGCACGAGGCGGCCGCCGTCCCGGCTGCTAGCCCGGCCGCTGAAGCACCGTCAGGCTCCGCCCGACGAGGGTGACCCGCTCACCCGCGGCGACCTCGGGGCCCGTGCCCGGCGGCACTCCGTCCGGCCGGGCGGTATCGACCACCACCTGCCACTGCTGACCGTGGTTGACCGGCACCGCGAACTCGATCGGGTCGGCGCCGGCGTTGAACATCAGCAGGAAAGAGTCGTCGGTGATCCGCTCCCCCCGGCTGCCCGGCTCCGAGATCGCCTGGCCGTTGAGGAAGACGGACAGCGCCTTGGCGTGCTGGGCCTGCCAGTCGCGCTGCTTCATCTCCTCCCCCTCCGGGGTGAACCAGGCGATGTCGGACAGCTCGTCGTGCGTGCCCTCCACCGGCCGGCCGTGGAAGAACCGGCGGCGCCGGAAGACCGGATGGTCCCGCCGCAGCCACACCATCGCCCGGGCGAAGGCGAGCAGCGGGTCGGTCTCCGCTCCCTCCTCCGGCCACTTCACCCAGGACACCTCGTTGTCCTGGCAGTACGCGTTGTTGTTGCCGCCCTGCGTGCGCGCGAACTCGTCGCCTTGGCTGAGCATCGGCACGCCCTGCGACAGCATCAGCGTCGCGATGAAGTTCCGCATCTGGCGGGCCCGGAGTTCCAGGACCTCCGGATCGTCGGTGGGCCCTTCGGCCCCGCAGTTCCAGGACCGGTTGTGGCTCTCGCCGTCCCGGTTGCCCTCCCGGTTCGCCTCGTTGTGCTTCTCGTTGTACGAGACCAGGTCGTGCAGGGTGAAGCCGTCGTGGCAGGTGGTGAAGTTGATCGAGGCCAGCGGCCGTCGCCCGTCGTCCTGGTAGAGGTCGGACGAGCCGGTCAGCCTCCCCGCGAACTCCGCCAGCGTCCGCGGCTCGCCGCGCCAGAGGTCCCGTACGGTGTCCCGGTACTTGCCGTTCCACTCGGTCCACAGTGGCGGGAAGTTGCCGACCTGGTAGCCGCCCTCCCCGACGTCCCAGGGCTCGGCGATCAGTTTCACCTGGCTGACCACCGGGTCCTGCTGCACCAGGTCGAAGAACGAGGACAGCCGGTCAACCTCATGGAACTGCCGGGCCAGGGTAGCGGCCAGGTCGAAGCGGAAGCCGTCCACATGCATCTCGGTGACCCAGTAGCGCAGTGAGTCCATGATCAGCTGGAGGACGTGCGGGCTGCGCATCAGCAGCGAGTTCCCGGTGCCCGTGGTGTCCGTGTAGTAGCGGGGATCGTTGCCGAGCCGGTAGTACGAGGCGTTGTCCAGGCCGCGGAAGGAGAGCGTGGGCCCGAGGTGGTTGCCCTCCGCGGTGTGGTTGTAGACCACGTCGAGGATGACCTCGATGCCCGCCTCGTGCAGGGCCCGTACGGCCGACTTGAACTCCAGCACCTGCTGGCCCCGGTCACCCCAGGACGCGTAGGAGTTGTGCGGGGCGAAGAAGCCGATCGTGTTGTAGCCCCAGTAGTTGCTGAGCCCGTCGTCGGCCAGCCGGTGGTCGTTGATGAACTGGTGCACCGGCATCAATTCCAGCGCCGTGACCCCCAGTTCGGTCAGGTGCTCGATCACGGCCGGGTGCGCGAGCGCCGCGTACGTCCCGCGCAGCTCCTCGGGCAGGGCCGGATGCAGCATGGTCAGGCCCTTCACATGGGCCTCGTAGAGCACGGTGTGGTGGTACTCGGTCCGCGGCGGCCGGTCGTTGCCCCAGTCGAAATACGGATTGACCACGACCGAGCTCATCGTGTGCGGCGCCGAGTCCATGTCGTTGCGGGAGTCGGGCTTGCCGAAGTGGTAGCCGTAGACGGACTCGTTCCAGTCCACCCGCCCGCTGATCGCACGCGCGTACGGATCGAGCAGCAGCTTCGCCGAGTTGCAGCGATGCCCGTTCCCCGGCTCGTACGGGCCGTGCACGCGGAAGCCGTACCGCTGGCCCGGCATGATGCCGGGCAGATAGGCATGCCGGACGAAGGCGTCCGTCTCGCGCAGCTCCACCGCCGTTTCCGACCCGTCGTCGTGCAGCAGGCACAACTCGATCCGTCTGGCGGCCTCGGAGAAGACCGCGAAGTTGGTACCGGCGCCGTCGTACGTGGCACCGAGGGGATACGCCTGTCCCGGCCAGACCTGCATAGATAAGACTCTTCCACTTCTGATCCGGGTGCTGGGGGTCTCTTCGGTCAGATCTTCCCTCAAAGAGGGGCAACCAGGCGGGACTTGGACCCGTCCTACCGGGTGACCACCACGCATACGCGGTATGCACGCGAGGGGGAAGATGTGCACAGAACAGTACGCCGCCACCTGGGCAAAGTAGTGGCGGCTGCGGCCATCGCGGTGACCGGCACGGCCGTCATGGCCGGAGTCACTCTGCCGGGTGCGGCGGGAGCCGCGGACGGCCCGTCCGACGGGCTGAAGCGCGGGCAGCAGGAAGGGCAGGCGGGCCGGGGGCAGGCCGTCGCCCCGGGCATCGCCGAGGAGGCGCCCGCGGAGGCGGAGACCGGCACCGGCCGCGACCCGCTCACCGACGCCGAGCTGAAGCGCGCCGAGCGGATCGCGCTGGACCGCGGGCTGCGGATGAGCAGCAAGGACGTGGCAGGGGACCGCGGCCCGCAGCGGATCACCACCAATCTGGCGGAGCTCCGGCCGGACGAGGTCGACGACGCCGGCGCGCCGCGCCGCGCCGAGATTTCGTACTACGACTACACGGACGACACCCTCGTCACACGGACCGTCAACCTCTCCACCGGCAAGGTCGAGCAGACGGAGACGCAAACCGAGGTCCAGCCGCCGCCCAGCCGGGAAGAGGCCATCGAGGCCGCTCGGCTGCTGCTGGCCAGTCCGCTCGGCGACGGGCTGAAGAAGGACTACAAGGACGCCACGAGCAGGGCGCTCACCTCACCCGATCAGCTCACCCTGAGCGGTGGCGTCTACCGGGTGAACGCGGAGAACCCCGGCCCGCCCGCGCTCGCCGACTGCGGGCAGCACCGCTGTGTCCGCCTCTTCACCAAGGTGAAGAACGGTCCGTGGATCGACACCCGGACCCTGATCGTCGACCTCAGCGCCCGGACCGCCGGCCGGCTGCGCTAGTCCGGATTCTCCTCCGACTTCTCCTCCGACTTCTCCTCCGCACAAGGAGCTATGACTTCATGCACAGGAAAAGAGTCGCGGCCGCGCTGGCCGTCGCCGCGCTGACCGGCGGCGCCGCGGCGGCGACCGGACCGGCCGCCGCCGCGGCGCCCAAGGCACCCACAGCCCCGGCACCGCCCGCCGACTGCAGCGCCGCGTACACGATCGAGCAGAAGCTGTCCGGCGGTACGACCTGGCGGATGTGCTGGCACTACGAGAGCGAGGCCGGACTTGTCCTCGACAAGGTCTCGTACCAGCCCAAGGGTGAAGCCAAGCCGATCCGGGTCCTGACCACCGCCAAACTCGCCCAGATCCACGTCCCCTACGACGACGGCCAGTGGGAGTGGGACGATCTCACCGGCCAGGCCTTCGGGCAGGGGCTCCAGGAGCTGACCCCCGGCGAGTGCCCGGGCGGCACCATCAAGACGGTGAAGGTCCCGGACGCGTTCGAGCCGTCCCAGGCCAACGTCAAGGGCCTGTGCACCACCACCCGGTCGCGTGGCCACGCCTACCGGATGGCGGGCGAGCAGGCGAACAAAGCCTGGGCGGCGCAGGGCAAGGACCTGTTGGTCTACACGGTCAACCAGGTCGGCTGGTACGAGTACATCACCGAGTGGCGGTTCGCCGACGACGGCACCATATCCGCCAACGTCGGCGCCACCGGCAGCCTCTCGTACGACGACTACGACGCGGGCGACGGGCGAGGCTGGCCGATCGGCAAGGGCGCCAAGGACTCCGCCACCAGCCACAGCCACAACGTCTTCTGGCGGCTGAACTTCGGCCTCGACGGCTCCTCCGCGAACAGGGTCGAGCAGTACGACTCGGTCGTCACCCCGGTGGCGAACGGCGGGACGCCGAAGACGAAGACCACCAGGACGCCGGTCGCCAAGGAGCTCGCAGGCGACGCCAAGGCGATGCGCTGGTGGCGGATGGTCAGCGCGACCGGCAAGAACAAGGACGGGCACCCGCGGTCGTACGAGATCGTGCCCGGCGCCACCACCAAGTACCCGGGGCGTGGCTTCACCCGGCACGACGTTTACTTCACCGAGTACAACAAGTGCGAGCAGTTCGCGAGCAACAATCTGCGCAACTGCGGCCCGGGCGCAGGCAGGAGCGTCGACAAGTGGGTCAACGGACAGACGCTGAAACACCCCATCACTTGGGTCAATGTCGGCTTCCACCACATCGCGCGGGACGAGGACCAGCAGCCGATGCCGGTCCACTGGCAGGGCTTCCAGCTCAGCCCGCGTGACGTGACCGCTATGAATCCGCTCACTCCGCCGGCTCTCGCGGACCAGAACGGCAACTACCAATAGGGGAGTTGGGAAACCGGCCTGTCCATCCGGCTGCACCGCCTCCTGCTCGCGGAGTACCCTTCCTTGATCGTTGGAGGCGGGCGTCCAGGAGCAGAAGGCGGTGCGCGGGTGAGCTCGGGAGGGCTGGAGCTGCCCCCTGGTGACGGAGGTCACGAGGGCGGCCCCACAGACGTCCCGCCCGGAGCGGTGACCGTGGCACGGCCGGTGGAGACGGGATCTCAGATCGGACCAGAGCTGGACTGGGGAACCGACGCCTGGAGCGAGGTGCGTACGCGCGCCCAGCGGGCAGGCCGGGCCTACATCTGGCTGAATCTCGTCGAACAGCGGCTGCGTGCCGTCGTCGCCGCCGTACTGCGGCCCATCTACGAGCCGGTGCACGGCGAGGACGACTGGGTCGTCGCGGCGGCCGGACCGGCGGGCCAGGAGTGGGTGCAGCGCGCGGTGGCGGTACGCGAGGTCAGCCGCCGCAAGGGGTACCTGCTGGATCCGGCGGACGACAACGTGCTGAGCTTCCTGACGCTGCCCCAGCTGCGCGAGCTCATGGTCCAGCACTGGCCGTGCTTCGAGCCGTACTTCGACGACCGGCGCGACGTCGAACTGGCGCTGGACGAACTGGAGGTCACCCGGAACGTCGTCTCGCGCAACCGCGCGCTGTCCGAGACGGTGCTCGCCCAGGCCGAGCGGGCCTCCGCGCGGCTGCTGGAGATCCTGGGCAGCGGCGCCGGAGTACCGTCCGCGGACCGGCTCCCCATCGACGCGGTGGAGGACCTGGTCGGCGACCGCTACGCCGACGTCATCTCCGTCCACCCCGACCGGGTGCGGTTGCAGCGCCAGATCCCGGCCGAGGACCTGTTCGGCGGCGCGCGCCGGCTGGACGCGATCGGCATAGGCCTGAACCTTCTCGTCCAGAACTTCTCCGGCCGCCGGCTGGTCCGGCTGGCCGAATCCGGCTGCCGGGTCCGGCTGCTCTTCCTCAATCCGGCCAGCAGCGCGGTGAAGCGGCGCGAGCGGGAGCTGGGCCTGAAGAAGGGCGAGCTGAGCCGCTCGGTGGAGATGAACATCCTCCATATGCGTCGGGTGAGGTCCCGGCTCCGCGACCCGGACGCCTTCGAGATCCATGTCTTCGACGAGACCCCGCGGTTCACCGCCTATCTGGTGGACGGCGAGGGCGCGGGCGGAATGGGCAGCATTGCGGTGGTTCAGTCCTATCTGCGGCGTGCGCGGGGCATGGAGGCGCCGGTCCTCGTGCTGCGGGGCGGCCGCCGGCCTGTGGTCAAGGCCGGCCACGACCTGGACGCGGACCACGGGCTGTTCGCGACCTACCGGGAGGAGTTCGAATCCGTGTGGGCCGACTCCCGTCCGGTGTCCTGAGCGTCCGTGCCCTGAGCGTCCGTGTCCTGACTGCCGTGTCCTGACTGCCGTGTCCTGACTGCCGGATCCTGACTGCCGGGGCCTGATTGTCAGTGGCGGGTGCGAGGGTGTTCTCAACAGGGGGACGCACCATGAGGGAGGGCCACGATGGGCTGGCACCGCGAGACGCTGATCGGCTTCGATCTGGAGACGACGGGTACCGACCCGGGGGAGGCGCGGATCGTGACGGCCGCGGTCGTCGAGGTGAAGGACGGTGAGCCGACGGCCCACCGGGAGTGGCTGGCCGACCCGGGGGTCCCGATCCCCGAGGAAGCGGTCGCGGTCCACGGCATCACCAACGAGCGTGTCTCGTCGCACGGCAGACCCGCCGACGAGGTCGCCGACTCGGTCGCCTCGGTACTGGCCGACCACTGGCGCGCGGGGGTGCCGGTGGTCGCGTACAACGCGGCCTTCGATCTGACCCTGCTCACGGCGGAACTCCGGCGGTACGGGCTGCCGTCGCTCTCCGACCGGGTGGGCGGCGCACCGGCCGGCCCGGTCATCGACCCGTACACCATCGACCGGGCCGTCGACCGCTACCGCAGGGGCAAGCGCACGCTGGAGGCGGTCTGCGCGGAGTACGGCATCGTCCTCGACGCGGCCCACGAGGCGGGGGCCGACGCCCTGGCGGCGGTCCGGGTGGCGTACGCGATAGCCGAACGGCACCCGAAGGTCGGCGAACTGGGGCCGGCGGAGCTGCACGCGCAGCAGATCACGTGGTACGCGCAGTGGGCGGCGGACTTCCAGAGCTTCCTGCGCAGGAAGGGAACGCCGGACGCGGTGGTGGACGGGGCGTGGCCACTGCGCGAGGTGATACGGGCGACGGGCTGAGCGGCGTCGGTGGGGAACCGGGCCGAGGCGCCGATCCACGCGGGGAGAGCCCGGGCTGATGGGTGAGTCCGTATCGGCACCGGGGCCGGGAGCCAGCGGGCTGAGGCGGCGTCAGAACGGGTACCAGCGGACCTCGGGGTCGCCGTCGCGCAGGGAGGCGACCCTGCGCCTGAACTCCGCCAGCGCCTTCGGGTTGGCGGGCGCGTGCTGGGCCACCCAGGCGCAGCTTGCCGTCTCCCGGGCGCCCCGGAGCACCGCGCAGCCGTCCCATGCGCGTACGTCCCAGCCGTACTTCTCGGTGAACGCCCGGTACGACTCGTCCGGGAGGCCGTAGCGGTCGCGGGAGAGGGCCATCACCACCAGATCGTGTTCGCGCAGATCGGCGGAGAACGTCTCCAGGTCGACCAGGACCGGGCCGTGCGGTCCGACGTGCACATTGCGGGGGAGGGCGTCGCCGTGGATCGGGCCCACCGGGAGCCGGGGCGTCAGCGCGGCCGCCGCGGCGGCGAAACCGTCCCGGCGCTCGCGCAGATACGCGGCGTCCGCGGGATCGATCGCGTCGCCCGCGAGCCGCAGCCAGCGCTCGACTCCGCCGAGCAGTTCACGGCGGGGGAGGGGGAAGGGAGGGGAGGGAAGGGCGTGGACTTGTCGCAGGAGCAGGGCCAGGTCGCCCGGCCCGGCGGGACGTACGGAATCCGGGAGGCGGTGCCAGAGGGTGACCGGATGGCCGTCCACCAGCCGGGGCGCGGGCTCGGCCGCCCGTACCGCCGGTACGTCCGCCTCGGCGAGCCAGCCCGCGACGGCCAGTTCGCGCTCCGCCCGCTCCAGCAGGGACGCGTCGCGGCCGACCTTGACCACCAGGCCCCCGGCCGCGAACACCGCGTTCTCGCCCAGCGCCAGCAGCTCGGCACCGGATGCCAGACCTGCCGCGGTCAGTACCTCCCGGGCCTGCGCCTCGTCCACCGTCTCTCCCGCTGCCTGTCCGTGCCGATCGTCCGTACTGATCGTCCGTGCTGATCGTCGTGAATCCGCCCAGTCTCGCATCCGCGTGTGCGCCACCTGGACGTCCCATCAGGCCCTCAGCACGATGACGGGGGCCGCCGGGGCGGTCAGAACCGTGCGATCCGCCCGAAGGGGAAGAATCTGTGGCATCGGCGATCGCGACGAAGCGGTCCGACCAGCGGGCGCCCGACGCCCGAAGGCGCCCGGACGCCGGCCGGCGCACCGGTCACGGCGCCTGGTTCCTGGTGCTGCCCGCCCTCATCCCGATCCTGGTGCTCAGCGTCGGCCCGCTCCTCTACGACATCGCGCTCGCCTTCACCGACTCCCAGTCGGGCCGTACCGCCCCCACCCAGTGGGTCGGCCTGCTGAACTTCCAGGACCTCCTGCACGACACGCTGTTCTGGGACTCGTTCAGGATCGGCCTGCTGTGGGCGGTCGGGGTCACGGTCCCGCAGTTCGTGCTGGCCCTCGGCCTCGCTCTGCTGTTGAACCAGAATCTCCGCTTCCGCTGGCTGGCCCGCGCGCTGGCGATCATTCCGTGGGCGATGCCCGAAGTGGTCGTGGGCATCATGTGGCGGCTCGTCTACAACCCCGACGCGGGCATCCTCAACGAAACGATCCGCGACCTCGGCCTCGGTGACGGCCGGGACTGGCTTACCGGACTCGCCACCGCCCTGCCCGCCGTGATCGTCGTCGGC
The DNA here is from genome assembly GCF_024213665.1 of Streptomyces sp. A3M-1-3. Classification (GTDB taxonomy): domain Bacteria; phylum Actinomycetota; class Actinomycetes; order Streptomycetales; family Streptomycetaceae; genus Streptomyces. Next base: position 41,957 of record NZ_JANAVP010000021.1, on the reverse strand, counting down.
ATCTGGGCGGGCATGCCCCAGACCACGGTCGCCCTCCTCGCCGGACTGCAGAACACCCCGCACGAACTGCACGAAGCCGCGGCTATCGACGGCGCCGGTGCCTGGCGCCGGTTCCGTACCGTCACCTGGCCCGCGCTCAAGCCGGTCGCGCTCGCCATCACCTCGCTCAATTTCATCTGGAACTTCAACTCGTTCGCCCTGGTCTATGTGCTGACCAACGGCGGTCCCGGCGGCCGCACCCGGCTCCCGATGCTCTTCGCGTACGAAGAGGCCTTCCGCTACGGCCAGTTCGGCTATGCGGCCGCCATGGGGTGTGTGATGGTCGCCGTGATCTCGGTCATCCTCGCCTTCTACCTGGTGGGCCGGCTGAAGGGGGACGAGGCCGCGTGACGCTCCGCACCCGCCGGTCCGCGCGGGCCGGCCAGTATCTGGCGCTCGTCGCCTACCTGGTGTTCCTCGCGTTCCCCTTACTCTGGCTGATCTCGACGGCCTTCCAGCCGCCGCGCGAGCTGGGCAGCCTGCACCCCAGCTGGATCCCGGGGGACCCGACCCTCGCCAACTTCCGGCAGGCGTTCGACGAACAGCCGCTGCTCCAGGCCGCGCTGAACAGTCTGATCGCTGCCGTCTGCGCCGCCGTCGTCGCGGTGGCCATCGCGACGCCGATGGCGTACGTCATGGCCCGGCACCGCAGCAGACTGTCCACGGCAGCGACCGGCTGGGTGGTGATCAGCCAGGCGTTCCCGTTCGTGCTGGTGATCATCCCGCTCTTCCTGATCCTCAAGAACCTCCACCTGATCAACTCCCTGGCGGGCCTGGTCATGGTGTACGTGGTGTGGTCGCTGCCGTTCGCGCTCTGGATGCTGGTCGGGTACGTACGGGCCGTGCCGCCCGAGCTGGAGCAGGCCGCATCCGTGGACGGCGCGGGCAGGTTCCGTACGCTCGTCTCGATCACCGCACCCCTGCTGGCTCCCGGCATCGTCGCGACCGCGCTGTTCGCGTTCATCACGGCATGGAACGAGTTCTTCTTCGCGCTCGTCCTGCTCAAGACCCCGGAGAAGCAGACCTTGCCGGTCGTCCTGACCCACTTCCTCGGCGCCGAGGGCGTCGCCGACCTCGGCCCGCTCGCGGCGGCCGCCTTCCTCGCGACCCTGCCCTCCCTGGTGATCTTCGCGGTCATCCAGAAGCGCATCACGGGCGGAATGCTGACCGGGGCGGTGAAGAGCTGATGCGCACGGCAAGGACGCTTGCTGCCGTGGCGGCCGCGCTCGCACTGCTGCTCACCGGCTGCACGGGCGACGGCGCCGGCTCCGGCGGGCCGGTCAAGCTCCGCTTCCAGTCGCTCGCCTGGCAGAAGGAGTCGGTCGACGCCAACAAGGCCCTGGTGAAGGAGTGGAACGCGGCCCACCCCGACGTCCAGGTCCAGTACGTACAGGGCAGCTGGGACAGCGTCCACGACCAGCTGCTGACCTCCTTCGAGGGCGGCGAGGCGCCGGACACCATCCACGACGCCTGCGACGACCTCGCCGACTTCGCGTACGGCGGCTGTCTCGCGGATCTGAGCGACCTGCTGCCGGAGCGGCTGAAGCGCGACATCCCGCAGCACAGCTGGGAGACGGCGACCTTCGGCGACGGGATCTACGGCGTGCCGTTCCTCCAGGAGCCGCGCGTCCTGATCGCCGACGCCAAGGTCCTGCGGATGTCCGGCGTCCGCATCCCGACGCCCGAAAGGCCGTGGAGCTGGGAGGAGTTCCGGCACATCACCGACAAGCTGAGCGTGGACGACGGCAGGTACGGCGCGGCCTGGCCGCTCAAAGACCCCGTGTCGGCCACCCTCAACCTCGGTCTCTCAGCGGGCGGGCAGCTCTTCCATCGGGGAGGGGACGGCAAGGTGACGCTCCGCTTCACCGAGGGCGACGCGGTGCTCCCCGGCACGATCCGCGATCAGGTGAACACCGATGGGAGCGCGTCCCGCACGACGCTCGGCAGCGGGGGCTCCGACACCCTGCCCGGACTGTTCGGCGGCAAGCACGCGATGGTCCCGAGGGCTTCCCATAGGAAACCTTGTTGAACAAGTCGCGGTCCCCTGTGGGCTCTTGAACTGCGGGCGTCAATCGGTCAGTGTTTCGAGCCGGCCCCAGGAGATTTTGCGGTCTCCGGGGGCTGTCGCACGAGTGCTTGAACCCCCCACACCGCACACGAGGAGATCCCTCTTCATGGCAACTCACAAGCGCGCAAGCAAAACGAGGGCACACCCAACAAGCTGCTGAAGACCGTCGAGTAACACAGCGTCAGGACCTCCGACCGGCAGCCGCCGCGCTCACCCCCACGGGGCGCGGCGGCCGTCCTATGGTGGCTTCATGACGACGTACGTGGCGCTGCTGCGCGGCATCAATGTGGGCGGGCACCGGAAGGTCCCCATGGCGGACCTGCGCACGCTCGTGGCGGAGCTGGGGCACGGGGACGTGCGGACGTACCTCCAGAGCGGAAACGCCGTATTCAGCAGCCCGTCGGACAACCCGGACGCCCTCACCACGGAGCTGGAGAAGGCCATCGAGGCCCACTTCGGCTTCACGGTCTCCTGCCTGGTGCGCAGCGGAACGTATCTGCGCGCCGTGGCCGACGCCTGTCCGTTCCGCACGGACACGCTGGAGGGCAAGCAGCTGCACGCCACCTTTCTTTCGGAGCAGGCCGGCCCCGAGCGGTTCGCCTCACTCGACCCCGCGGCGTTTCTGCCGGAGGAGTTCCGGCTCGGCGACCGGGTCATCTACCTGCACACCCCCGGCGGCCTCGGCCGCTCCAAACTCGCGGAGGCGCTCGCCCGCCCCGCGCTGCTGAAGGGCATCGACGCCACCACGCGCAACTGGAACACGGTCGTCAAGCTCGGGGAGATGTCCGCGCCCTGAGGCCGACGTTCACTGCCGACGGGAACGGTGCCGCCAGCTGAACCCGCCCGGCAGCCGCACCGACGCGCTGCGGTGGCCGTGGCTGTCCCGCGTGACATGGGCCCGGCGCGATCCGAACGTCACCGACCAGCCGCGATTGCTGACATTGAGGTGCACCAGTTTCGGGACGATCGTGATGCGCTTGTGGTAGTAGAACGACATATCGGCCTCCTTGCAGCCATCGTGCACCAGCGATCCCGCTCCGCTGTCACGGCGGGGCCACGGTTCTGTCACCGGATCCGGGCAGTGGAGTGATTCCGTACGAAAGAAATCTGTAACAAATCCATGATGCGAGACGGTGTCCGAGAATATTGACGGGGCCGAGAGCGGCTGCCATTCTCTCCGGTGTGAGTCAAGCTGACATTCTCGTAGAGCGCCTGCACGTCGATCTTCGACGTCACGCCAGCGCGCTCTGTGCCGTCGGCCGCTGAAGCGCGCCCCAGCTGACCCCTTTTCCCCCTCGCGTCCTCGTACTGAAGCGCACGGGGTGCGCTGAACCGTCTCCGGAGAATTCCCCGGCCGGTATTCCTTCTGCCCTCTCCCTGAATAGTCCGTGCGGTGGACCGCCCGGTTGTTCAGGTATTTCTCCGTACCCCGAAACGGAATGACTCATGACCTCCATCCTGGCTGTCTCCGGCAGCCCTTCCCTGAATTCGCGTACCGAATTGCTGGTCGAGCACGCCGTGGAACGGCTCTTTGTCGCCGGTTCGACGCCGACCATCTGAAGGTCCGTGAGCTGCCCGCCGCCGAACTGCTCTCCGGACGGGCCGACACTCCCGCCCTGCGCGCCGCCACCGACGTCGTGTCCGCCGCCGATGCGCTCATCGTCGCCACCCCCGTGTTCAAGGGCCGGCGGGCAAGCGTCCGGAGGGACACGCTCACACGGACCGGACCCGGCTGCCCCGCGCAGCCCACCGGCACCAGGACGTGACGACGATCAGCACACCCTCCCCCGGGCTCCGTCCGGGGGGACCCCCATCCAGCCGACACCGGCCACGAGGAGCAGCACTGGGCGCGGGTTTCCACCTCCACGCCCACGCCACCCCTCCACGATGGGCAAACCCGCGCCAGACACCACGTCTGACATGGGATCACTAAGCTCATCAGAGACGCTCAGCCACGACGCCGGCAAGGACCCGGAGGCCGACGCGTACGTCGGCACACCGACGATCCACCTCGACGGGACGCCGTTCTTCTGGCCCGTCCTCAGCTCGATCCCGCGCGGCGAGCAGGCGGCCCGGCTCTTCGACAGCGTACGGACGCTCGCCGGACACCCGGACTTCTTCGAGCTGAAGCGCACCCGGACAGGCAGCCTGGACTTCAGCCAGCGAGTGCCCGAACGGCTCGCGCCGGCACCCGCGCCTCGTCGTAGCGCTCCACCAGCAGCCGGGCCAGCTCCGGCGCCGGGCCGAGTACGTCCGCCGTGACGTCCGCACCCGCCTCCCGGGCACCGCGCGCGATGCGGTCGGGCAGGAACCCGGGTGCGATGACGTACGGCGCCACGGCGACCCGGCGTACGCCCTCGGCGCGCAGGGTGCGTACGGCGTCCTCCGTACGGGGAAGGGCAGCGGAGGCGAAAGCAGGCCGCACGGCGCACCAACCGGTGTGCCGCAGCTCCCGCGCGATTTCAGCGATCACTGCGATCGCCTCCGGGTCTGTGGAGCCCGCCGAGGCCAGGACCAGGCCCGTCGAGCGCTTGTCGCCGGGCGCCACCCCGGCCTCGTACAGCCGCCGCTGAAGGGCGGCGAGCAGCAGCGGGGACGGGCCCAGCACCTCAGCCTGGCTGATGCGCAGTTGGGGGAGCCGGGCCGATGCCTCGTGCAGGACGGCGGGGATGTCGGCCTTGGCGTGGAAGGCGCGGGTCAGCAGGAGCGGGAGCGCGACGACGTCCCGTTCTCCTTGGGCCGCGAGCCGCTCCAGGACCTGAGGCACGCTCGGCGCGTTGAAGTCCAGGAAGCCGGTCTCCACGCGCAGCCACGGCCGCAGCGACCGTACACGCCCGGTGAGGGCATGGACGGCCGCGGCGTGCCGCGGGTCGCGGCTGCCGTGGGCGATGACCAGGAGGGGCGGCGCGGAGCGCCTCCTTGGAAGGGTGGCGGCGGGCGACGGGAGGGCCGGGCGGTGCATGGCGGTCAGCTCTTCACGAGCAGGCCGCGGCCGCGCAGCACCGCGCGCTCCAGCGGGCTGAAGATCAGCAGGTCGATCGCGATGCCGACGATCAGGATCAGGAGGATGGCCAGGAACACGCCGGGCATGTCGAAGTTGTTGCGGCCGTTCTCCAGCAACTGGCCGAGTCCCAGGCCCAGCTCGGGTGAGGAGGCGATGATCTCGGCGGCCATCAGCGAACGCCAGGAGAACGCCCAGCCCTGCTTCAGGCCCGCCAGATAGCCGGGCAGCGCGGCCGGCATCACCACGTGCCAGGTCCCGCGCAGACCGGTGGCGCCCATGGTGCGCCCGGCCCGCAGGAACAGCGGGGGCACCTGGTCCACGCCGGAGACCAGGCCGTTGGCGATCGACGGAACGGCGCCGAGCAGGATCACCGTGTACATCATCGAGTCGTTGAGGCCGAGCCAGATCACCGCCGGCGGCACCCAGGCGACCGAGGGCAGCGACTGCAGGCCGGACAGGATCGGGCCGATCGCCGCGCGGATGAACCTCACCCGGGCGACCAGCAGTCCGAGCGGGGTGCCGATGGCAAGCGCGAGCAGGAAGCCGAGCAGACCTCGCGAGACGCTGGTCCACACGACTTCCAGCAGCGTGCCCTGCAGCCACATGGCGGAGACGCTGTCCCACACCGCGCCCGGCGGCGGCAGCTTGTAGTCCTCGGTGACCTTGGCCCAGACGAGCACCTGCCAGACGACGAGCACCAGGGCGACCGCCACCAGCGGCGGCAGCACCTTCTGCACCAGGACCTGGCGCACGGGGGTGCGGCGGATCTGTACGGCGTCCAGCGCGTCCAGGCCGGCTTCGAGCCCGGCCAGGTCGTCGGTCTTCGATGCTGTCTTCGCGACGTCGTCGCGGGCCTCAGTGCTGGCCATGGCGGCGGATCTCCCCACGCAGTTGTTCAGTGATCTCGAGGGACAGCTCCGCGACGGCGGCGTCCTCGATGCGGCGCGGCTGCGGGATGTCCACGGTCCACTCGTGCGCCACCCGGCCCGGCCGGGAGGACAGCAGCACCACCCGCTCAGCGAGCCGGACGGCCTCGCGGACGTTGTGGGTGACGAAGAGGACCGAGACGTTCGTCTCGCGCCAGATGCGGGTCAGCTCGTCGTGCAGTACGTCCCGCGTGATGGCGTCGAGCGCGGCGAACGGCTCGTCCATCAGCAGCAGTTCGCTGTCCTGGGCGAGCGCGCGGGCCAGCGCGACGCGCTGGCGCATACCGCCCGACAGCTCGTGCACCCGCTTGCGGTACGCGCCGCCGAGCCGGACGAGGTCCAGCAGCCGCTCGGCCTCCGGCCGGCGCTCCGCCTTCGGGACGCCGCGCAGGCGCAGCGCGAGTTCGATGTTCCTGCCCGCGGTGAGCCACGGGAAGAGGGCGTGCTCCTGGAACATCAGGGCCGGCCGGCCGCCGGGGGTCTCGATGGACCCGGCGGTCGGCCTGTCCAGCCCGGCGACCAGGTTGAGCAGGGTGGACTTTCCGCACCCGGAGGCTCCCAGGAGGGTGACGAACTCGCCCGGCGCGACATCGAGGGTGATGTCGTCCAGCACGAGCTGCTGACCGGCAGGTCCGGCGAAGGACTTCGAGACGTGCTCGATACGGGCGGCGTGCGACACGGTCGTGCCGCCCTCGGCAGCCTTGGCGATCGTGATGGCCATGGTCGTCACCTCCTGGGAATCCGGATGCGGGTGGTTGTTACTTGACGCCGAGACCGGCGTCGGCGGCCTCGGGCCGGCCGGCGGCCTTCAGCACCTTGTTGAGGAGCTTCAGGTCGTAGATGCCGGCCAGGTCGGGCTTCTCCAGCAGCCCCGCCTTGACCGCGTGCTGCGCCTGCGCGTCGAGCGTGGCGGCCAGCGGGTCATTGGTGATCTGGATGGACGGCCACGCCGGGTCGATGATCTTGGCGGCCAGTTCCTTGCCGGTCTCCGCCTTCAGAGCGGCGTTGGCCGAGGCCTTCGCCTGGTCCGGGTTGGCGTTGATCCACTCGTTGGTCTTCACCGTGCCCCGCAGGAACGCCTCGACAACGTCCGGGTGCTCGGTGAGGAACTTCTGCGACACGATGATGTTCGTGATCACGAACTTCTTGTCCGGCCACAGGGTGGACTCGTCGAGCAGCACCTTGCCGCCCTCGGAGACCAGCTTGGACGCGGTCGGCTCCGGCACCCATGCTCCGTCGATGGAGCCCGCCTTGTAGGCATCCGGGGTCACCTTGTTGTCCGAACGGACCACGGAGACGTCGCCCTTGCCGCTCTGGGCGTCGACCTTCCAGCCCTTCTCGGAGATCCAGTTGAGGAAGGCCACGTCCTGGGTGTTGCCCAGCTGCGGGGTGGCGATCTTCTTGCCCTTGAGGTCGTCCAGCGTCTTGATCTTGTCCGGGTTGACGACGAGCTTCACACCGCCCGAGGCGGAGCCGGAGATGATCCGCAGGTTCTGGCCCTTGGACTTGACGTACCCGTTGATGGCCGGAGAAGGGCCGATGAAGCCGATGTCGATGCTGCCCCCGTTGAGGGCCTCGATCTCGGACGGGCCGGCGTTGAAGGTCTGCGCGGCGAGCTTGGTGCCGCCCAGCTCCTTCTGGATCAGGCCCTCCTGGACGCCGACCAGCGCGGTGGCGTGCGTGAGGTTCGGGAAGTAACCGAGCTTCACCGTGTCAGCCGACAGCTTCTTGCCGTCGGCGGCCACATTGGCCTTCGTGTCGTCGTCGTTCGCCTGCGAGCCGTAGCCGCAGGAGGCGAGCGCGCCGATCAGCAGCGGCAGGGCGGCGGCAGCGACAACACCGCGGCGCAGGGTGGTACGGGTGGCAGGCACGGGAGGGTTTCCTCTCGCCAGGCCCGGTTCTTACGTCCTACGGGTGTTCCGGGACGCGGCCGGGGAGTCGGCAGGTTTTCGTCTGTACAGGTACGGCTCGTGGGGGGTGAGGGCGCGCAGGCAGTGCGCGTACGTCATCGCGCACATCGCCCCACCCCTCCCTGGCCGCTGCCGAGGACGCCGCTGCCGACGCGGCCGCCCTCCTTCGCGAAGGTGGAGAAGAAGTCACCTGTCATGACTAGAAGTCCCACCCCTCGTCGTCCTGTACGGGCTCGGCCTCGGCGGCGAACGAGTGGCCCGCCATGCCGGCCGCCAGCGTCGTACCGTCCGCCGGTTCGATGAGCAGGAACGATCCGGTACGCCGGGAGTCGGCGTACGCGTCGAGCGCGAGCGGCTCGGCGGTACGGACGAGGACCCGGCCGATGTCGTTGGCCACCAGCCGCCCCGGGGTTGGGTGCTGGGACAGGTCGTCGAGCGTCAGCCGGGACGGGATGTCCTTCACGATCGCCTTGACCGTACGGGTGGTGTGCTTGAGCAGCACCCGCTGGCCGACGGTGAGCGGCTGGTCCGCGACATGGCAGACGGTCGCCTCGACGTCCTGGGTGGCGGCCGGAAGGCTGGCGCTCGGCGCGATCAGGTCGCCGCGCGAGATGTCGATGTCGTCGGCAAGCCGCACGGTCACCGACTGCGGGGCCCAGGCGATGTCCACGCTGTGACCGAGCGCGTCGATGGCCTCGATCGTGCTCGTGCGGCCCGATGGCAGTACGGTCACGGCCTCGCCGACGCGCAGTACACCGGAGGCGATCTGGCCGGCGTAACCGCGGTAGTCGGGGTACTCGGCGGTCTGCGGACGGATCACGTACTGCACCGGGAAGCGGGCCGGGCTGGGGGCACCTCCCAGCGGTAGCCGGGGGATGGTCAGGTCGTGGCTGACCGGGACGGTCTCCAGGTGCTCCAGCACCGTGGGGCCGCCGTACCAGTCCATGTGCGCGGACGGCTCCACCACGTTGTCGCCGGCGAGTGCGGAGATCGGGATGGCAGTGATCTCCGGAACGCCCAACGAAGCGGCGTACGCGGTGAACTCCTCGGCGATGGCGGCGAAGACGGGCTCCTGGTAGTCGACCAGGTCCATCTTGTTGACGGCCAGGACGACATGCGGGACCCGCAGCAGGGCGGCGACCGCGGCGTGCCGGCGGGTCTGCTCGACCACACCGTTGCGGGCGTCGACCAGCACGACTGCCAGCTCGGCCGTCGAGGCGCCGGTGACCATGTTCCGTGTGTACTGCACATGACCGGGGGTGTCGGCCAGGATGAACCGGCGCCGCGCGGTGGCGAAGTAGCGGTACGCGACATCGATGGTGATGCCCTGCTCGCGCTCGGCCCGCAGGCCGTCGGTGAGCAGCGCCAGGTCCGGGGCGTCCTGGCCGCGCTTGATCGAGGCGGCCTCGACGGCCTCCAGCTGGTCGGTCAGCACCGACTTGGAGTCGTGCAGCAGCCGTCCCACGAGGGTGGACTTGCCGTCGTCGACGGACCCCGCGGTGGCGAACCGCAGCAGGGTGGTGGCCGCGGCCTGCTCGCTGATGCTCATGGGTAATCCCTCTGCTACATTCCGTGTTGGCCGCCGGGTCGGCGGTTGCAGCCTGTGGAGCTGGTGTAAGGCCTCGGCTTGGGTACGTCCCGGGGGCAGTCGGCTGCGAAGCAGGAAGCCCGGTGTGTGATCACCGGATCTCGCGGTCTGCGGGCGGTGGGAGAGGCCACTAGAAGTACCCCTCGCGTTTGCGGTCCTCCATTGCGGCCTCAGACATCTTGTCGTCGGCTCGCGTCGCACCTCGTTCGGTGAGGCGCGAGGCGGCGATCTCGGCGATCACGGCGTCGAGCGTGGTGGCGTCGGAGTCGACGGCGCCGGTGCAGGACATGTCGCCGACGGTGCGGTAGCGGACGAGACGGGACTCGACGGTCTCGCCGTCCTTGGGACCGCCCCACTCACCGGCGGTCAGCCACATGCCGCTGCGCTTGAAGACCTCGCGCTCGTGCGCGAAGTAGATCTCGGGGAGTTCGATTTCCTCCCGGTCGATGTACTGCCACACATCCAGCTCGGTCCAGTTGGACAGCGGGAAGACGCGGACGTGCTCGCCGGGCGCGTGCCGGCCGTTGTAGAGCTGCCACAGCTCCGGGCGCTGGCGGCGCGGGTCCCACTGCGAGAACTCGTCCCGCAGCGAGAACACCCGCTCCTTGGCGCGGGCCTTCTCCTCGTCGCGGCGGCCGCCGCCGAAGACGGCGTCGAACCGGTGCTGCTGGATCGCCTCGGTCAGCGGGACGGTCTGCAGCGGGTTGCGGGTGCCGTCGGGGCGCTCGCGCAGCTTGCCCGCGTCGATGTACTCCTGCACGGACGCGACGTGCAGGCGCAGTCCGTGCTTGGCCACCGTGCGGTCGCGGTACTCGAGGACCTCGGGGAAGTTGTGCCCGGTGTCGACGTGCAGCAGCGTGAACGGCACCGGCGCCGGCGCGAACGCCTTGAGCGCCAGGTGCAGCATGACGATGGAGTCCTTGCCGCCGGAGAAGAGGATCACCGGCCGCTCGAACTCGCCCGCCACCTCGCGGAAGATGTGCACCGCCTCGGACTCCAGGGCGTCCAGGTGCGACAGCGCGTACGGCGCGTCCGTGTCTTCGGTGAGAACGGTGGCGGTCGTCATGCCAGGCCCCTTTCAGTGAGCAGCGCTTGCAGCGCTGCCGCGGACTCCTGCACGGTCTGGGTGTGCGACTCGATCCGCACGTCCGGTGTCTCCGGGGCCTCGTACGGGTCGTCGACCCCGGTCAGCCCGGAGATCTCGCCGGCTGCCTGCTTGGCGTACAGGCCCTTCACATCGCGCTCGGAGCACACCTCGACCGGCGTGGCCACGTGCACCTCCAGGTACGCGGTGCCCTCACTCAGATGGCGCTTGCGGACGGCCTCGCGGCTGTCCGCGTACGGGGCGATGACCGGGACCAGCGCCTTCACGCCGTTGCTCGCCAGCAGTTCGGCGACGAAACCGATCCGCTGGACGTTGGTGTGCCGGTCCTCACGGGTGAAGCCGAGGCCCGCCGAGAGGAACTCGCGGATCTCGTCGCCGTCGAGCACCTCGACACGGTGGCCCTCCGCGCGCAGCCGGCCCGCCAGCTCGTACGCGATCGTGGTCTTGCCCGCGCTGGGCAGACCCGTGAGCCACACCGTGGCGCCAGTCAACTTCTTCTCCTGATCCGATCCGTTCGTGATCACGTCGCTCATCCGTGCAACCCGCATTCGGTCTTGTTCCGCCCCGCCCAGCGGCCGGACCGGGCGTCCTCGCCCTCCAGCACGCGCCGGGTGCAGGGCGCGCAGCCCACCGAGGCGTAACCGTCCATCAGCAGCGGGTTGGTGAGGACCCCGTGCTCCGCGACGTACGCGTCCACGTCGTCCTGCGTCCAGCGGGCGATCGGGGAGACCTTGACCTTCTGCCGCTTCTCGTCCCAGCCGACGACCGGAGTGTTGGCCCGGGTCGGGGACTCGTCGCGGCGCAGCCCGGTCGCCCACGCCTCGTACGCGGTCAGGCCCTCTTCGAGCGGCTTGACCTTGCGCAGCGCGCAGCACAGGTCCGGGTCGCGGTCGTGCAGCTTGGGGCCGTACTCCGCGTCCTGCTCGGCAACGGTCTGCCGCGGGGTGAGCGTGATGACGTTCACGTCCATCACGGCCTCGACCGCGTCCCGCGTGCCGATGGTCTCGGGGAAGTGGTAGCCGGTGTCCAGGAACACGACGTCCACGCCCGGCAAGGCCCGGGAGGCGAGGTGGGCGACCACCGCGTCCTCCATGGAGGAGGTGACGCAGAAACGCGCGCCGAACGTGTCGGCGGCCCACTTCAGGATGTCGAGCGGCGAGGCGTCCTCAAGGTCACGCCCCGCCTGCTCGGCGAGAGCCTTGAGGTCTCGCTGAGTCTGAACGGTCGTCATATCTCGTCCCCTGCATCGTCTTTGCGCTGAAGTCCGCGGGTCAGCAGCCCGAGGAACTTCAGTTGGAAGGCTCGATTGCAGGCTGCGCATTCCCACGCGCCGTGGCCCTGCTCGTTCGGACGCAGGTCCTCGTCGCCGCAGTAGGGGCAGTAGAAGGGCGCGGCACGCTCGCTCACGAGAGGGCCTCCTCGGACGCCCGCGCCGCCCAGGTGGCGAAGCGCTCGCCGTCCTCGCGCTCCTTCTGGAAGCGCGTGAGGACCCGCTCGACGTAGTCGGGCAGTTCGGCCGAGGTGACCTTCAGGCCTCGGACCTTGCGGCCGAAGCCGGCCTCGAGGCCCAGCGCGCCGCCCAGGTGGACCTGGAAGCCCTCCACCTGGTTGCCGTCGTCGTCCAGGACCAGCTGGCCCTTGAGACCGATGTCCGCGACCTGGATACGGGCGCAGGCGTTCGGGCAGCCGTTGATGTTGATGGTGATCGGCTGGTCGAAGTCGGGGATACGGCGTTCGAGCTCGTCGATCAGCGAGGCTCCGCGCGCCTTGGTCTCGACGATCGCCAGCTTGCAGAACTCGATGCCGGTGCAGGCCATCGTGCCGCGCCGGAACGGGGACGGGTTGACCCGCAGGTCCAGCGCCTCGAGGCCCTCGACGAGCGACTCGACCTGCGACTCCTCGATGTCGAGCACGATCATCTTCTGCTCGACGGTGGTGCGCAGCCGCCCCGACCCGTGGGCCTCGGCCAGTTCGGCGATCTTCGTCAGGAGAGTGCCGTCGACCCGGCCGACGCGCGGCGCGAACCCGACGTAGAAGCGGCCGTCCTGCTGCCGGTGCACACCGACGTGGTCGCGCCACTGCTGTACGGGCTGCTCGGGCGCGGGGCCGTCGACCAGCGTGCGGCTGAGGTACTCGTCCTCCAGGACCTGGCGGAACTTCTCCGCACCCCAGTCGGCGACCAGGAACTTCAGCCGGGCGCGGGTGCGCAGCCGGCGGTAGCCGTAGTCGCGGAAGATCGAGATGACGCCGGTGTAGACGTCGGGCACCTCGTCGAGGGGAACCCATGCGCCCAGCCGGACGCCGATCTTGGGGTTGGTGGAGAGACCGCCGCCGACCCAGAGGTCGAAGCCGGGGCCGTGCTCGGGGTGGTTCACGCCGACGAAGGCGATGTCGTTGATCTCGTGTGCCACGTCCAGCAGCGGCGATCCGGAGATCGCCGACTTGAACTTGCGCGGCAGGTTGGAGAAGTCCTTGTTGCCGACGATCCGGCGGGAGATCTCGTCGATGGCCGGGGTGCCGTCGATGATCTCGTCCTCGGCGATGCCCGCGACGGGCGAGCCGAGGACGACACGCGGGGTGTCACCGCACGCCTCGGTCGTGGAGAGCCCCACGGCCTCCAGCCGGTTCCAGATCTCCGGGACGTCCTCGATCCGGATCCAGTGGTACTGGACGTTCTGCCGGTCGGTGATGTCGGCGGTCCCGCGCGCGAACTCCTGGGAGATCTCGCCGATGACGCGGAGCTGCTCGGTGGTCAGCCGGCCGCCGTCGATCCGGACACGCAGCATGAAGAACTCGTCGTCCAGCTCCTCCGGCTCCAGGATCGCGGTCTTGCCGCCGTCGATCCCGGGCTTGCGCTGGGTGTACAGACCCCACCAGCGCATACGCCCGCGCAGGTCGTTGGGGTCGATCGAGTCGAAGCCCGCCTTGGAGTAGATCGTCTCAATGCGTGTCCGCACATTGAGACCGTCGTCGTCCTTCTTGAACTGCTCATTGCCGTTGAGGGGCGTGAAGTGGCCTACGGCCCACTGGCCTTCGCCACGGTGGCGTCCGGCCTTGCGGCGGGAGGTGGCAGCAGTCGGCTGTTCGGGGCTGGCGGCCATGGTGTTACGTCCTTCTAGTGGCGGCAAGGAGGGCGGATCGGCGACGACGTTACCCCTGTACCCGACCTGACCTGCGAAAACGCTGGCAGATGGGGCATGGCGAAGCGCTCGCCCGCGTGGGCAGAGCTGTCTTGTGCTCCAGGGGATCGACGCGTCCGCGGCGGCGGGGACGGCGATGTGTGCGGCGGTGCTGGTTCGATCAGCAGGCCGGACAGATGGCGCTGGACATGCGGCCGAGGTCGACGTGCCGCCGACTCACCAAGGCAATTCCAGCTGTAGACATGACGGAAGCGTGTCACGCAGGTCTCGGGGCAGTCCACCGCTATCCATCATGTGGACACGATCGTCCCAAAATGCGGGACGATGTGCCGTGCGTCACATGATCACGCGCCGGGCCAGGGACCCGGCGTCTCGACCTCCGGCTCCTGCGAGGTCTTCGTGTCGAAGAGCCGGAAGCCGCGGCGCAGGTAGTTGTCCATGGCGTGCGGGCCGTCCTTGCTGCAGGTGTGCAGCCATACCCGCTTCGTCGGCGCCAGCCCCGGCCAGCGCTCCGCCAGGTCCCAGGCGCGTGCCGTCCCGTACGACAGCAGATGACCGCCGATCCGGCGGCCCCGGAACGCCGGGATCAGGCCGAAGTACACGATCTCGACGGCGCCCTCGTCCTGCGCCTCCAGCTCGACGTATCCGGCCGGGGTGCCCCGGTCGTACGCCACCCAGGTCTCGGTCCCCGGCTTCGCCAGCGCCTCCTGCCACTGCTGGTGGCGCAGGCTCAGCCGGTCGGTCCAGCGGATGTCGCCGCCGACGGCGGTGTAGAGAAAGCGGCTGAACTCGGGGGAGGGAACCCCGGCGCGGACGACGGTGATGTCCGCGCCGGGCTCGGCGGCCGGCCGGAGATCCGCGGGCGAGGTCTGCTCCAGGGACCAGGTGGTCACAGTGATGCTCATGTATGCCAGAGAATCACGCGTCCGCGTCCCGCTCCAAGGTGGGCCGGGTCACTGAGTCGCCAGGTCACTCGGTCACCGGGTCACCGGTCACCGGGCCACGGCACCGGCCGCCCCGCGGTGCGGGCCCGTATCACCGCCGGAGCCGTCGAGTGCGGCAGCAGGTTCGCCGGGTGGTCCGGCTGGATCACCTCGACCTGTACGTCCTCGGTGAAGCGGTACGGACGGTGGGCGAGCACCCCGGCGAGGGTGCGCCGCATCCGGGACAGCTCGGCGCGCACGGTGACCGTACGCGTCGGGTCCCCGAAGATGCCCTCGGCCAGCTCGGCCGCCGACCAGCCGGCGCGGTTCATGGCCAGCAGGAACAGCAACTCCGCGTGGCGTGGGCTCAGCTCCTGGCTCCAGCTGCCCGCCGCGCCGGACACGGTGGCCGACCACCGCCGCGGCCGGCTCACATCCAGTACGAGCCTGCTGACCGCGCCGGCGGGCCGGGCGTCCTCGATCCGCACCAGCCAGCCGCCGGGCAGCGGCTCCACCGTGCAGTCGCCGAGCGCGGGCAGCCAGACGCGGCCCGGCCCGAACGACTTGGGCAGCGGCAGCCGGTCCGGCGGCAGCATGCCGGTGACCGCCGCCGGCCAGCCGTGCGGGTCGACGGCGAGCGCCCGGCCGGACAGCCGGCACAGCACCGGCGCCGCCACGGTCCGCAGCCGCTCGAGGGACATCAGATGCCGGTTCCGCAGCTCGCTCTCCGCCAGCCGGGCCACCGAGGCGACCCAGGTCAGCGTGGCCGGGTGCATGGTGGCGAGCGGACCGCTCACATCGATCACGCCGAGCAGCCGCCCGTCGCGCGGGTCATGGACGGGCGCTCCGGCGCAGGTCCAGTCGTGATGGGTGCTGACGAAGTGCTCGGCCGAGAAGACCTGCAGCGGACGCCTCGCCACCAGCGTCGTGCCGACCCCGTTCGTGCCGACCAGGTCCTCGTCCCAGTCGGCGCCCACCTCAAAGCCGAGCCGGTCCGCCTTCCTGAGTATCGAGGCGTGGCCCTCACGCCACAGCAGCCGCCCCTCGGCGTCCGACACCACCATGATGTGCAGGGTCTCGTCGACCGCGGGCAGCAGCCCCTCGCGCAGGACCGGCAGGATGTCGCGCAGCGGCGAGGACTGCCGCCGCCGCTCGGTCTCCTCCACGGTGAGCAGATGCACGCGAGCGCCCCGGTCGGGGTCGACCCCGCTGCTCAGCATCCGCCGCCACGACTCGCCGATCTCCGGGCGAGGGGCGGCGGGCGGCTGTTTCCCGGCGAGGGCGGCCGCTCGTACGCCCTTGAGCAGCTGAGCCGCCCGGCGGGCGTCCACGGCGGCGAGCCTGGTCAGGTCGAGAGATGTGTTCGTCACCGGATCCTCCCCGGAATGGCCCCGGAATCAGCCGGTCTTCATCCTGCCGTTCACGGACGGGCTGCGACGGCTGTTTCTTCGCACAACGGTTGCAACTGTTTGCAACTCTCGCCAGAGGCGGGCAGTTGGCCGAAGGTGGCGTAACGCCGTTCGAACGGCGGGCCGGCTCCCTCATACGGGGCGGTGAGGCCGGGGTGGTGCCGTGTCGGCGCAGCACCACCCCGTTCTCCTTTCAGCGCTGTCAGGCCGGACGGCGGGTCAGATCTCCACCCGCGCCCGGTCGACGACCGAGGCCAGGTCCAGGGTGTGCGGCAGCGTCCCGAAGGCCGTACCCCAGTCCCCGCCCAGCCGCGAGGCGCAGAACGCGTCCGCCACCTCCGAGGGTGCCCAGCGCACCAGCAGCGACCCCTGGAGCACCAGCGCCATCCGTTCGACCAGCCGCCGGGCCCTGGCCTCGATGCCGTCCAGATCGGCGAGTTCGGTCAGCAGGTTCTTGATCGCGGCGTCCAGCCGGTGGTCGGCGCCGCGAGCCTGCCCTACCTCCCGCAGGAAGGCGTTCAGCGCCTGCGGCTCCCTCTGGAGGGCGCGCAGCACGTCCAGCGCCTGTACGTTCCCCGAGCCCTCCCAGATCGAGTTCAGCGGGGACTCGCGCAGCAGCCGAGGCATCCCGGATTCCTCGACGTAGCCGTTGCCGCCGAGGCACTCCAGCGCCTCCGCCGCGACCGGCGTACACCGCTTGGTCACCCAGTACTTGGCCATCGGCACCGCCAGCCTGAGGAAGGCCCGGTCCTGCTCGCTGTCTGTGCTCTGGACGTCGTCCTGGGCGGCCGCGAGCCGCAGCGCGAGCGTCGTCGCCGCCTCCGACTCCAGGGCCAGATCGGCCAGTACGTTCCGCATCAGCGGCTTGTCGATCAGCTTCCCGCCGAAGGCGCTGCGGTGTGCCGCGTGGTGCACCGCCTGGGTCACGGACTGGCGCATCAGCGCGGCCGAACCGAGCACGCAGTCCAGCCGGGTCGCGGCCACCATCTCAATGATCGTGCGCACCCCCCGGCCCTCCTCGCCGACCCGGCGCGCCCGGGTGCCGTCGAACTCCACCTCGCCCGACGCGTTGGACCGGTTGCCGAGCTTGTCCTTCAGGCGCTGGATCGCGAAGACGTTGCGGGTCCCGTCGGGCAGCACCCGTGGCACCAGGAAGCAGGTCAGGCCCCCGGCGGCCTGCGCCAGGACCAGGAAGCCGTCGGACATCGGGGCGGAACAGAACCACTTGTGCCCGGTCAGCAGGTACTCGCCGGCGGCGCCGCTCAGCGGCTCGGCGCGCGTCGTGTTGGACCGGACGTCGCTGCCGCCCTGCTTCTCCGTCATGCCCATCCCGAAGAGCACTCCCGGCTTGTCCGCCGCCGGGCGCAGCTCCTCGTCGTACACGTGGGAGGTCAGCCGAGGCTCCCACTCCGCCGCCAGCTCCGGATCGGCGCGCAGCGCGGGCACCGCCGCATGTGTCATCGACAGTGGGCAGCCGTGGCCCGCCTCGGCCTGTGTCCAGACCACGAAGCCCGCCGCGCGGCGCAGATGGCCGGACGGCCTTCCCCAGGCGTCGGTGAGGCCCGCGGCCACCGCGTGCCCGAGCAGCCGGTGCCAGGACGGATGGAACTCGACCTCGTCGATCCGGTTCCCGTACCGGTCGTGGGTGCGCAGTCGGGGCGGATTCTCGTTGGCCAGTACGCCCCATTCCTGGGCCTGCGCGGAGCCGGCCGCCACACCGAGTTCGCCGAGCTCCGTTCGTACGGTGTCGAGGAGTTCGGGGTCTTCGGGCGGAAGATGCCGTTCCACGCCCTCCACCAGGGCCCGGTCCGCGCCGTAGACGTCGTATCCGACCAGGGGCGGAGCCTGGTTGGTGACGGTGTGGGTGGTGGGTGCCATGCCGATACGGTAAGGACGTGCAGCCAGCAAATGAAACACCCGAGCGGCCACCGGGCCGGCTCCACCGGGCCCGAGCCCTGTACCGCAATGTCTCCAAGCGACGAATGGGCTGGCTGCTGCTGAAGGACACCGTCGACTCGTGCATCGAGTACCGCATCCTGGGCCTCGCGGCCGAGGCGGCGTTCTTCACCCTGCTGTCCCTGCCGCCGCTCTTCCTCAGCCTGATCGGACTGCTCGGATACGTCGACGGCTGGACCAACACCTCCACCGTCGCCGGCATCGAGGAGAACATCCTCAACGCCGTCGGCACGGTCCTCTCCGACCGGGGCGTCAACGACATCGCCAAGCCCCTGCTGGACGACGTCACCAAGCGCGGCCGTCCCGATCTGATCTCCCTCGGCTTCGCCTTCGCGCTCTGGTCCGGCTCCCGGGCGGTTAACGTCTTCATCGACACCATCACCGTGATGTACGGCCTCGACGGGCACCGCGGCATCGTCAAGACCCGGCTGCTCGCCTTCCTGCTGTACATCGTCGCCCTGGTGATCGGCGCCGTGGTGCTGCCGCTGATGGTCGTCGGCCCCGACGCGGTGGTGAAGCTCGTCCCCTGGGGCACCGAGCTGGTCAGCGTCCTGTACTGGCCCACGGTGACCCTGCTGTCCATCGCGTTCCTCACCACGCTGTACCACGTGTCCGTACCGGTGCGTTCGCCGTGGATCGAGGACGTGCCGGGCGCGCTGGTCGCCCTCGCCATGTGGGTGCTGGGCAGCTTCCTGCTGCGTATCTACCTGACCAACACGGTGGAGGGCCCGACGATCTACGGCTCGCTCGCCGCCCCCGTCGCCGTGCTCCTGTGGATCGGCATCTCCGCCTTCGCCGTCCTGGTCGGCGCGGCGGTCAACGCCGCGATCGACCGGGTCTGGCCGTCGGTCGCCACCGCCGCCGCCCGTGCCGCGAACGAGCGGGTCCGGGCCGCTCAGGCCGCCGCACTCCTGGCCCGCGCGGAGGCGGCCCGTGCCGCGTCGGGGGACGAGGACGACGAGGACGGGCCCGGCGACATGCCCTCCGAGTTCCCGGAGCGCTGGTCGAAGTTCCTGCCGCCGGACGACGTCTCCGCCCGCCTGCGCAAGGAGCGCAACGCGCCGCATCGCGACTAACGTCGCTCTCGTGTACGAGGAGTGGTCGTCGCGGGTGCCCGGGGCCGTCGTGTGGACGCGTACCGCGCCGGGCGGGGTGGTCACGTATCCCGTACTGCCCGACGGCTGTATGGACCTGCTGTGGACCGAGGGGCGGCTGCTCGTCGCCGGGCCCGACACCCGCGCCCACCCGGCGGGCGAAGTCCCGGGAACCCGGTACGCCGGCGTCCGTTTCGCCCCAGGCACCGGCCCCGCCCTGCTCGGCGTACCGGCGCACGAACTGCGCGACCGGCGCGTCGCCCTGGCCGACCTGTGGTCCGGCGCCCAGACGCGCCGGCTCACCGAGCGGATCGACGAAGCCGAGGATCCGGCCGCGGTGCTGGAGGCCGTGGCGCTGCGGCGGGCGGCGGACGCGGAGCCGCCCGACCCGGCGCTGCGCGCCGTCGTCGCCGCGCTGGACGCCGGGCACAGCGTCGCCGCCACCGCGCGGAGCGTGGGCCTGGGCGCGCGCCAGCTGCACCGCCGCTCGCTCGCCGCCTTCGGCTACGGGCCCAAGACGCTGGCCCGCGTCCTGCGCCTGCAGCGCGCGCTGGCGCTGGCCCGGTCCGGGATGCCGTACGCGGAGGTGGCGCTCGCCGCGGGCTGCGCCGATCAGCCGCACCTCGCCCGTGAGCTGCGGGAGCTGGCCGGCACCACGCTGGGCGACTATGTGGCGGCGGCAAACAGCGAGACCCCGCAGCCGTCCGGGTCGAGCACCACCGCATAGCGCTGCCCCCAGAAGGCGTCCCAGGGCTTCAGATGCCCCTGGTGCCCGGCCTCGACGAGCGAGTCGTACGTGGCGTCGACCTCGGCGGGGCTGTCACAGACGAAGGCGAGCCCGATCCGGTCGACGCCCTGCGGCCGGGTCCAGCCGGGATCGAACGAGCGGATGACCTCCTCGGTGTCCCAGGCGATTCGCAGCCCGCCGGGCAGCGTCGCTTCGACGTGGGGCTCGGTGTCGGCGCCGGCCGGGATGTCGAGGCCGAGCCGACGGTAGAAGGCAAGGGAGGCGGCCATGTCGGAGACGACCAGGCCGACCACATCGAGTCGTGGAGTCATACCGCAAAGCTAGGCGGGCCGCGCGCCGCCGGTCTTGTACGAATCGGTCACGCGGCGGGTGGCGTGGCGGGCGGGCGGCTCGGCGGGTGGCGCTACGCGCCCGACAGCACCGCGACGGCGGCCGCGTGGCCGTCCCCGACCACCACATCGCTGATCAGCCAGTCGCCCGGGCCCGCCGCCGGGACCCGGCCCGTACCGACGTAGTCGGCGGACATCGACCGGGCCAGCCCGGTGCCCAACCCCTTGAGGTACGCCTCCTTGCGCGCCCAGGCCCGGACGAACGCCCCCGGCCTGCTCTCCGCGTCGAGCCGGGCCAGCTCGCCGGCCTCCCGGGGATGCAGCAGAGGTCCCACCTCGTTTGCGACCACACCGGCCGGGACCACCTCCGCGTCCACGCCGACCGGCGTGCCCGCGAAAGCCAGCAGCCCGAGGTCCCCGCTGTGAGTGATCGAGAAGTGCAACGGCGCGCCCTGGACAGCGGGACGCCCATGCGGCCCTCCGCACGACGGGCAGTCCTCGCGGACGAACGGCACCTCGGCCGGATCCACCCCGAGATAACTCCCGAGCAGCAGGCGCAGCCCCACATGCACCGCCCCGTAGATGTCCCGGTCGGCGTCCTTCCGGAACGCCGCCGCCCGCCGCAGCTCGGACCCGTCCAGCACGAACGGGGCGCTCGCCGCCAGACCGGAACCATTTCCCGGCACCCGCACGACCCACAGTTCCGGCACCCCGCCGGCCGCGGGAAGAGCCAACGCCCCGGCGGGACCTGAGGCCGGCAACTCCTGCGGGCACAGCGCTGTTTCGGTGTTCACCGGGGCAGCCTATGCGGCCGGCCGATGACGGACGAAAACCGGTTGACGCGGCTGTGCGGAGCCCGGCTATGGTTCTCCTCGTTGCGAAAGGCGGCGTGTGACCGCCTTCGACAGCCGTATGAGAAGCAGGAGGTGAGGACATTGATGACTGTCACGGTGACGGGCGCTGCCCGCATTCAGGAGTTCATCGTTTTCACCCCTGTGGTCTCCGGCTGACACCCATACGACTTCCGCGCGCCGAGCGCGCCGCCGGGGCCACCCTTCGAAGGGTTCCCCTTGTTCAACGCTTCGCTCAACATGTCTTCTTCCACCTCTGATGCTCAGCACGTCCTCGCCGCGTACGGCTGGGATGAGGGTTGGGAGACGGAGTTCGCTCCGCATGCCGCGCAGGGCCTGTTGCCCGGCCGTGTCGTACGGGTCGACCGCGGTCTCTGCGATGTCGTCACTCCGGTCGGCACTGTGCGGGCCGACACCGAGTTCGTGATGCCTCATGATCCGATGCGGATCGTGTGCACTGGGGACTGGGTTGCTGTCGATCCGGCCGGTGATCCGCAGTACGTGCGGACGTTGCTGCCTCGCCGTACGGCATTCGTGCGGTCGACGTCGTCCAAGCGTTCCGAGGGCCAGGTGCTGGCCGCCAACATCGACTACATCGTTATCTGTGTGTCCCTCGCGGTCGAACTCGACCTCGGCCGGATCGAGCGTTTCCTCGCGCTGGCCTGGGAGAGCGGCGCCCAGCCGGTGGTGGTGCTCACCAAGGCCGACCTGGTTCCGGACGCGACCGGGCTCGCGTACCTCGTCCAGGACGTGGAGACCACCGCGCCCGGTGTGCAGGTGCTGGCCGTCAGCTCCGCGGCGGGCGAGGGCGTCGATGTGCTCTGCGCGGTCGTGGCGGGCGGAACGAGTGTGCTGCTCGGGGTGTCCGGCGCCGGCAAGTCCACTCTCGCCAATGCGCTGCTCGGCGAGGACGTCATGGAGGTACAGGCGATCCGTGACGTCGACGGGAAGGGGCGGCACACCACCACCACCCGCAATCTGCTGGTGCTCCCCGGCGGGGGAGTGCTGATCGACACCCCCGGGCTGCGCGGGGTCGGGCTGTGGGACGCCGGGACCGGGGTAAGCCAGGTGTTCTCCGAGATCGAGGAGTTCGCCCGGGACTGCCGCTTCCACGACTGCGCCCATCAGGCGGAGCCGGGCTGCGCGGTGCTCGGCGCGATCGAGCAGGGCGCGCTGCCCGAGCGCCGGCTGGAGAGCTACCGGAAGCTGATGCGCGAGAACCAGCGCATCGTCGCCAAGACCGACGCGCGGCTGCGCGGCGAGATCCGGCGCGACTGGAAGCTGAAGCACGCGGAGGGCCGGGCCAACATGGAGGCCAAGCGCGGCAAGGTGCGCAAGCCGTAGCCGTAGCCGTAGCCGTAGCCGTAGCCGTGGGTGTGGGCGTGTGGTGCGGGGGCTGGGGCCGGGGGCACCGGAGTGCCCGGCGCCGCCAGCGCCCCATGCGCCATGTCCGAATCCCGCCAGCCGGGGTCCGGTCGGTGCCGCACACTGGATCTCGTGATGGACGAAGAGACCAGGTACGAGGCGGTGAGCAGCCGCGACGCGCGCTTCGACGGAGAGTTCTTCTTCGCCGTCGAGACGACCGGTATCTACTGTCGCCCGAGCTGCCCCGCCGTCACCCCGAAGCGCCAGAACGTCCGCTTCTATCCGACCGCCGCCGCCGCGCAGGGGCATGGCTTCCGCGCCTGTCGGCGGTGCCGGCCGGACGCCGTGCCCGGCTCCGCCGAGTGGAACGCCCGCGCCGACGTCGTCGGCCGTGCGATGCGCATGATCGGCGACGGGGTGGTCGACCGCGAAGGCGTCCCCGGCCTCGCGGTACGCCTCGGCTACAGCGCCCGGCAGGTGCAGCGCCAGCTCACCGCCGAACTGGGCGCGGGGCCCGTGGCACTGGCCCGCGCCCAGCGCGCCCACACCGCGCGGGTGCTGCTCCAGACGACCGGGCTCCCGGTCACGGAGATCGCGTTCGCGGCCGGGTTCGCGAGCATCCGCCAGTTCAATGACACGATCCGCCAGATCTATGCCCGCACACCGAGCGAGCTACGGGCCGAGGCCGGCCCCCGCGGCGGACACGCCCGGCCGGCCGCGGGCATCCCGCTCCGGCTCGCGTACCGCGGGCCCTACGCCGGGCAGGAGATGTTCGATCTCCTCGCCCGCGAGGCGGTCCCGCACGTGGAGGAGGTCCGCGGCACCCCCGGCCGCCGCACGTACCGACGCA
This sequence comes from Streptomyces sp. A3M-1-3, assembly GCF_024213665.1. Classification (GTDB taxonomy): domain Bacteria; phylum Actinomycetota; class Actinomycetes; order Streptomycetales; family Streptomycetaceae; genus Streptomyces. The sequence continues at coordinate 18,652 of NZ_JANAVP010000021.1, read as the reverse complement.
CGCTGCGGCTGCCGTACGGCACGGGAATCGTCGCGGTGGACGAAGCCCTGCCGCCCGCGGGCCGCGGCGGCGGCACGCGCTGTGGGTGGCTGGAGGCGCGGTTGTTCCTTAGGGATCTGCGCGACCTCACCACCGCCGTGCAGCGGTTGCGCCGGTTGTTCGATCTGGATGCCGATCCGTACGCCGTGGACGAGCGGCTCGGCGCCGATCCGCGCCTCGCCCCGCTCGTCGCCGCCCGCCCAGGGCTCCGCTCGCCCGGCGCCGCCGACCCCGGGGAGGCGGCCGTACGGGAGCTGGTCGGCCGGGACGCCGCGGCGTTGCTCGTCGAGCAGTACGGCAAGGCCCTGGACGCGCCCTGCGACGGGCTCACCCATCTCTTCCCCGAGCCCGGTGCCCTCGCCGGGCACCCGGCCCCCGCGCTGCGCGCACTCGCCGCCGCCCTCGCCGACGGGACCGTACGGCTCGATCCCGGCGCGGACCGCGACGACGCCGAACGGGCGCTGCGCGCCCTGCCCGGCCTCACCGCGCACACGGCCGCCCGTATCCGGATGCGCGCTCTGGGCGACCCCGACGTGGTACCGCCCGGCGAACCGGACGACGCGGCCTGGCGGCCGTGGCGCTCATACGCCCTCCGACACCTGTGGACCGAACAAGACCTGGAGCCTGAGAACCGATGACCGCACCGACGCTCTACACCACCCTCGACAGCCCGATCGGGGAACTCCTCCTGACCGGTGACGAATCGGGCCTCGCCTCCCTCTCCCTTCCGGGACAGAAGGGCGGACGGACCGTCCAGCCCGGCTGGCTCCGCGCACCCGGGGTCTTCCGGGCCGCCGAGGAGCAGCTCACCGCCTACTTCACCGGTGAACTCAGGGAATTCCGGCTGGAGTTCAGGACGCAGGGCACCACGTTCCGGGAGCAGGTCTGGGACGCGCTCGACTCCGTACCGTACGGGGCGACCACCACGTACGGAGAGCTGGCGGCCCGGATCGGCGCCTCCCGCGCGGCTGTACGGGCGGTGGGCGGCGCGGTCGGCGCGAATCCGCTGCTCATCGTCCGGCCGTGCCACCGGGTGATCGGCGCCGACGGCGCATTGACCGGCTACGCGGGCGGGCTGGAGCGCAAGCGACAACTGCTCACCCTCGAAGGAGTGCTTCCGCTCTAAGACTTGATCCGTAATTCACCAGAGGGTGAGCTGCGGGTTGCAGCCGGGGCGGTGTCCGGGCCTTCCGGCGTGGTCACGCTTGGGACGTGGCTCATCCGGGGTTGCTCGGGACCGCCGTCCGGCGGTTCGGGGAGCAGAGGTCTCACGGCGTTGCCGTGGGACTGCCGCATGGCCGGCACCGTGAACGGTGGTCTGGCTCGGTGCGGTTGACTCCCGCAGGGCTTCTTCCAGCCCTTGTGCAAAGGTGATCTGTGCGTGCCGGGACGCGGTGGTGTCCAGGTACGCGGTCTTGGGGTCGTCCACGTCGGTGAAGCGAACGAACGCGGCCAGGGCGGCAGACACAAGGTCACGCTTCCCGACGAAACGCACGCGATGCACTTGTGCTCACGGTCGCGGAGTGTCTTGTTCACGCGCTCGCCGCACAGGCAGTGCTGCGACAACGCGGTGGACCAGGTGGAGGCCCGTACAAGACGGCCGCCCGCAGCCTGGCATTCGCGGTCAAGGGCGGTGATGAGCAGGCCGGGGGTGGTCTGGGAGAGACGCTTGCCCCAGAGCCGGTACCAGGTGCGGATGTCGCAGTCCTCGACCACGAGCACGGGTCCGTGCGCGGCGATGATCTGGCGAGCCACGGTGCGGGCGCGGTGGCGTCGGTGCTCGGCGCTGCTGGCGGCGGCTTCGGCCTGACGAGCGCGCAGCTCCCGGTAGCCGTACGAGAGCCGTGCGCGGCGGAACGCCTGCTTCGGCACCCCGTCCGACCGGGCATCACGGGCACCGCCGGGCACGCTGACCTGCTTGGGCGTCAGGCCCTTGGAGGCTCGGCGCCCGGCGCGCTTGGCCTGCTTCTTCGACAGGCCGTACTGCGCGGTGTTGGTGGCCCGGCGGGAGCGCTCCAGCGCCCGCGCCCGGCCGCGCCGCTTCTTTGCTTCCCGTTCCAGGAGCGTCCGTTCCTCGGGGCTGAGGGTGATCTCGGTGGAGGCCGGGGCACCGTCGGCAGGGTCAAGGGTGGCGGGCAGGGAGACGATCGAGACGTTGGAGACGTTGCCGTCCACTCCGCCGATCCGGTCCAGCGCGCATCGCGGGCTTCCCCGGCGCGGCGGTCTTGCCGGTGGGGACGCTGCCGGACGGCGGGGCCGGGACCGGCATCCGGCGGGGCTGCTGCATGGGGTGCCGGCCGCCGTCGGTGTAGGCCATGGCGTGGCCGTGGAGGGTGCCGACCAGGCGGAAGGTCTCCCACTTGCGTTCGGTGGTGTGGGAGCGGGCGCGGCCGGGGATACGGGTGAAGTCGTGCCAGCGGCCGGTCTTCGGGCGGCCGTGCCGCTTGCCTGTGCTGTCGGCGAACAGGTGGCGCTGGACGCCGTTCCACACCTCGTCGGCCATATGCATGGCCAGGGCCTTGGAGGCGTGGTGCTTGAGGTGCCCGGCGGCTTCGAGATGCTTGTATGCGCAGCGCTCCAGCGCCTCACGGTTGAGGCCGAGACGCTGCCGTACGGCCTTCGGCCCGTGCTCGTCGCGCTCGTGGAACGCAGCCCAGTAGGCATCGACCTTGGCGCGGGCATCGCGCTGGACGGCGCGCTTGATCGACCACATCGCCCCGAACAGCTTCTCCAGCCGGGCGAGTTCGGCAGGGTCGGTGACGGCCAGCGGCAGCACCATCACCGACACGATCCCGTCGTCGGGCTTGGTCCACTTCGGGGCCTTGTTCTTTCCCCGGAACCTGCGCGTCTGGGCAGCCTGCATTGCCTGTCACCTTCACGAATTAGCTGACCTACGACACGCTACGTGAGTAGTTGAGCTATGAGAACCGAGGTAGAATGGGTCCATGGCCATCACAATTCCCGGATATGAAGACGCCCGACAGGCGGCAGCACGACTCAAGGTCACCGTCCAGCACGTCTACAACCTCAACAGCAGCCGCGCCGACTTCCCCGCCCCCGTCTACGTCGGCCGCACACCCCTGTGGCCCGTGGATCGGCTCGACGCCTGGCGTGCAACGCACCCAAAGCGCGGAGATTAACTGACCTTTCCCGATACAGGAAGTAACTGACCTAATCCGTCGTTGTGTCCGTTCGTGCTCAAGATCAACGTCACTAGCCTGCGGCCCTGATCCCTGCTGCACTGGACCGGACTGTCCGTCAAAGCGTTCCTCGTGCTGGTCGCCCGCGTCGCCGCCCTCCTGCCCTACGAAGAAGCGGCTCCTTTCGGCGGGCCGCTTCGGGGGTGTCGGTGCTATAGCTGTTCTGCGCAGAGCATTGAGCGGCTCAGGCCCAGTCGGTCGACGAGTGTGTTGGGCGACAGTTTGACGTCGTCTTTGTTCGGGCAGTCGTCGCCGTCGAAGGTGTCCTTGTTGATTTTGAGGTCGGGAGTCTTGTCGCCGTCGCAGGCGATCTCCTTGTAGCCGGTGGCGGTGTTTTCGAGGCAGTCGCCCACTCTGATCTCCATGCCGCCGCCGCCCCGGTCGCCGGGGTGGGGTGCCTTGAGGTTGCGTACGCAGGCGTAGCCGTGCCCTACAGCGTAGGTGACGTAGTGAAGCGGGCCAGCGACCTCCTCTGTGACGGAGACCTTCTCCTTGCCGTAAGTGATGCCCATGACCTGGTCGGTGGGGTCGGGGCAGTCGGGTATCGAGGTCAGCGTCAGTTCCTCCTCGCTGCGCTTGAGCACCCTGCCGTATGCTTCCGGGTCATCGCACGCGGTCTCGACGACCTGGGCGAACTCTCCCGCAGTGCCTGCCGGGCCGTAGCAGTCGTCCTTGGCGAGCAGTACCTGGTCGTCGTCGGTGTAGGGCTCGGTGGGCGTGGGTGAGGGGGCGGCCGACAGTGACGCCGACGGCGTGTCCTGCGCGGAACCCCGGGCCCCGGCCCCGTCGCCGCCCGAGCAGCCCGTGAGCGCGACCGCCAGCAGGGCCGCCGCCGCGGCCACCGCCGCCTCGTGCACTCTTGGACGGTGCTGTCGTTGCAATGTGTCCCCCTGACCGCGACCAGGCGCGGACACCGCCTCCGGTTCGCTCAGAATGCGTGACGCGCGACATCCGTGACGACTGCACCTCCGCCACGGAACCTCTCCAATTTACTTATACCGCCGGTGCATTGAGGTTGTCGCCCACGCGCAAGCGGCAGCTGCATCGCGACGTCGCCCGGAACGTCAAGACCACCGTGCCGTGCCTTGAGAGCATCGCGCTGGATGGGACACTTTCGAAACACGAGGGTTCCGTAGAGAGCCCGCGGGTGACCGGCCAGTCAGACCCAGTCGAGTCCTGGCTCTGCCGGTGGAGGACACTTCGGTGTCGGGATAGGTTGAGGCGTTTCCGGTCGGCCTGGCTCACGTCCCCGCTCGACCACCGCTCCTGCCCGGGAGCGCGGGTGTCGCCGATCAGCGAAACTGCGCACCAATCAACCAAGCAACCTACAAGCACCGCAGGGTGCCGGTGGCCAGTTAGATTTCCCCGCCCACGGCCGCCTGGCGGGGAGTCATCTGGCCACGGTAAACCTCACTGTCAGTGACGAAGGCCAACACACCGGTGAGTCGTCCTCCAACGGCGGCCCGGGGAGGTTATTCGGTGTCCTGCGGGGCGAGGCCGGGGCCTCCGAGTCAGGCCGCGGCTGGCCTGATGATCGGCGACGGTGCACCGGACACTACGCGGCCAGCATCTTCACCTTGCCTTCGAGCCCAACCTTGTTCGCCCCCGTCATGTCGTCGGCCCTCTCGCCGTTCTTGAAGAAGATGAACGTGGGCATGGCTCGGATGCTGTACTTCTGAGCCACGGGAGCGACCTTGTCGACGTCCAGGGGACACGAACACGATGTCGCGGTATTGCTCGGAGAGTTGATTGAAGACAGGGGTGATGAGCCTGCCAGGGCCACACCACTCGGCCGTGAATTCCACGGCCGCCTTCGCACTCTTGCGGAGCAATTCTTCGAACTGCTAGGCGCTGGTCACGTCGATCACGGCCATGGGTTCAGTAATCCCGGCGGCCCGGACCCCGCAGACGCCGGAGCCGGCGTGGGACCAGGACCTGCTCTGCCGATCCCGCACTGACCGGGATGACCCGCCGGCAACTGAACGACCTCACCGAGACACTGGCCCCAGACGGGGATACCCGCCCCGGCTGACCTTCCCCGACCAGGTCCTGGCCACCGTGCTCCACCCACGGGCCGCCCTCGCCGCGGAACCCCTCGCCGTGCTGTTCGGCACCAGCCGCACCGCCAAGCACCGCACCCTGCTGAAGAACCGGCGACTGCTCGAGACACACGGCATCACCATCCCACCCGCGACCACCCCACCCACGACGCTCGCCGCCCTTCAGGCCCGGGTCCAGGCCCAGACCGGCGAGGACAACAAGATCAAAACAACGTGTTAATGATCTGCAAGCCCTCAGGGGGCGGTGTTCTCCAGGCCCCAGCTGTGGATCTTCCGCGGGTGGATGCGGATGACCTCCTCGCTGAAGTGCGGACCCAGCTCGTGCGGCCCGGTGAGGAGTTCGGCCTCTCCGCGGATGTCCACTCCCCGTACCGTCCACGGCTTGAGGCTGACGATGTCGTCCACGACCAGGGCGACCTTCGGATTCTCCGTCAGGTTCCGCCACTTCTTCGTCTTGCCCATGGCGAGTCCGCCGACCAGGATCGTCCCGTCCTCCTGCGGGAAGAAGCCGACCGGGTTCGCCTGCGGCTGGCCCTTCGGGTCGACGGTCGCCAGTCGCCCGAGGCGCTGGGACCTGAGATACGCGCGCTCGGCCTCGCTGAATTCGGTCATGGGCCCAGCCTCACACGCGTGACTCTCCCGCGCATCGGCCGTCAGACGCAGGCGAGTCCTACGTCTTCAGAACGGCTCCGCAGAACGGCAGACCCACAGGCCGGTCAGGCCGCCACCACCGCCCCGATCCAGGCACCGAAAATCAGCAGGCAGGCGAACAACTCCACCAGCACACTCGTCCCGATCGCCCGCATCACCGCCCGCGTCGACGCCGCCGCCTCGCCGTGCCGCCCCAGCCGCAGCCGCTCGGAGCCGTAGATCCCGCCGATGAACCCGGGTACCGCACCGATCACCGGGACCAGGACGAAGCCGGCCAGCGCCCCGGCCCCGGCGAACACCGCCATCCGGCGGTTGACGCCCACTCCGCGCAGCCGGCGGGGCGGCAGCAGCCACGTCACCGCCTGGGTGACCAGCAGCAACGCCGTGGCGCCCACCAGCAGCCACCACGCCGGGCCGGTCTTCACGTGCAGCGCCCACCACAGGAAGGCGGCCCACACCAGCCAGGAGCCGGGCACGCCCGGAATCAGCACCCCGAGAAGGCCGAGCAGCATCACCAGGCCCACCAGGAGGAGCTCTGCCACGCCCATCTGCCCAGCGTGCAGGAGCAGGCTCAGAAGCGCAGGTCGCGGGCCACCCAGCCCCTTTCGTACGCGTGCCAGCCGAGCTGCAGCCGCGTCGTCACCCCGGTCAGCTCCATCAGGCCCTTCACCCGGCGCTGTACGGTCCGCAGCCCCAGGTCCAGCTGTTTGGCGACGCTCGCGTCGGTCATCCCGGCCAGCAGCAGCGAGAGGACCTCCAGATCGGTGCCGTCCGGGCCGATGTCCTCCTCCCTGACCTGGCCGCCGGCGCCGAGCCGCAGCGGAAGCGCCTGCCGCCACACCGCCTCGAACAGGCCCATCAGCGATTCGAGCAGACCGCTGGCGTGCACCACCAGCGCGGCGGGCTCGGCGGTATGCGGAGTGAGAGGCACCATCGCCATGCTGCGGTCCGCGATCATCAGCTTCGTCGGGACCCGCTCGATCGTCCGTACCTGCTCGTCGCGGCCCAGCGCGGCCGCCAGCTCGGTGATCCCGGTCGGTGACGCCAGCACCTCCCGTTCGAGCACCACCCGGTACGCGACCCCGCGCGTCGCGGCCCGCTCCTCCGCCTCGTTGTCCATGCCGGTGACCGCGATCGGCCTCCCCGTCACCAGGGCGCAGACCTCGTCCGTCGCACCGAGCTGCAACTGCAGAAACCGGTGCGCGACCGCGCTCGCGCCCGTCACCACCTCCACCAGGTCGTGCACCGCCGGCTCGGCGGCCTCGGCCCGGTACTCCTCGGCCAGCAGCGCGGCCGCCAGCTCCGCCTGCTCCAGCTCATGGCGCTGCTGGGTGAGCAGCGCGCCCAGCGCGACGCCCGGCGGGGCGGCCACCCAGCGGCCGGGGCGGGCGGAGGACTGGGCCGCCAGCCCCTGCCGCTCCAGCCGGCGCAGCGCCCGCTCGGTGTCGGCCTCCGGGAGGGACAGCCGGTGGGCGAGATCGGGCACGTCGGCGGCTCCGAGCGCGACGAGCACGCGATACGCCGACTCCTGCGCCTCGTCCAGACCTATGGCACTGAGCACTCGCATCCACCCCTCACCGGACACATCCATTCCGCGGCCCTGGCGGGAAACCGCCACGGCGCAAACCCGCCGCCGCGCATCATCCCCGCACCCCCCGCCTCTCTGTCAATGTGTCGCCACCGCAGCATCAACATCCGCCCGCCATAAGGCGCTTGATCCGTCGAGGAAATTTGGCCGGAAATCACCTGGGGAGAGCGATGCGCCTGATATCGCGTACGGCGCTGGGGGCGGCGACAGCCGCCGTCCTGGCCGTCACCGCGGTCCCGCCGTCAGCGGCACAGCCGCAGGACGCGGCGACGGCGGACAGGACGGAGAAGAGCCCCCTGGTCGGCAGCAGCCAGGCCGCCGGACAAGAGGGCCGGACGGCCACGGTGACTCTGGTCACCGGCGACAAGGTGCTGGTCAGCACCGACGGTTCGGGCCGCACCGCCGCCACCGCGCTGCCACGCGAGGACGGGACCCTGCCGTTCGTACAGACCCGGCGGGCGGGCGAGGTCACGCTGCGCTGGAAGGCCACCGCCAAGAGCCCGTACCTCTACAACCTGGCGTTTCCCGAGACCGGCCGGATCGGCTCGGACCGCACCTACCGGGTGCGCGACGGTGAGCTGGCCGAGGTGGAGGCGACGTACCACGCGATGGGTGTGGCGACGGACTTCTTCGACAGCACCGCCGCTTACCGGCCGGTGGGCTCCGCCGTCTACTTCGGTGGCACCGAGTTCGTTCCGGTGCCGGGCAAGCGCACCGAGTTCTACTCGGCCGGGGACACCGCCTGGGACCACCTCGTCGGCAGCAGCTTCCCGTTCGGCGAGCTGATGGCCGACCAGCAGCGCACGTACCGGAAGGGGCAGTCGCGGTCGGAGAGCTGGTACGACGGTGTGGTGGCCCCCGTCGCGCCACGGGACACGGCGGGCAAGCGGGTCCTGGCAGCGGAGCGGCAGGGCAACCTGATCGGCTTCGCATCCGCGATGTGGGGCGACAGCGGCCACTTCGCGCACGCGGGCGGCTTCGGCGACATCGGCAACCTGGTGCTGCGGCGCGACGGTGAGGAGATCGGCAGGAGCGCCGGCCCGTTCGGGGTGTTCGAGGTCCCGGCCGAGGACTCCCCTTACGAACTGGAGCAATTCGTCCTGAAGATCGGCAGCCCCGCCAGGGTCTGGCAGCGGTGCCAGAGCGTCAAGACGGTCTGGAAGTTCCGCTCGAAGCTCGACGAGTCCGCGTACTCGCAGGGCCTGGGGGTGCTCTTCCCCGGCTACGACCTTCCCGAGGACGGCCTGAAGACGCTGCCCGCGGCGGACGGCCAGTTGATCGGACTGAGGGTCAGCGGTCAAGCCGGATACACCCCGGCGACGCTCAACTCTGCGAAGCTTTCGTACTCGTACGACAAGGGCGAGACCTGGACGGAGGCCAAGGCGTCCCAGCGGGACGGCCGGTGGACCGCCACGGTTGACCACGCGGGGGCCGCGGGCAAGCAGGTCACGCTCAGGTCCGAACTGACGGACGCCAAGGGCAACTCCGTCACCCAGACCGTGGTTCGCGCGTACGACGTGCGGTAGCCACGAAGGGTCCGCCGGGCGTCCTTCCCGTGGGGGGTGGGGTCGCTCGGCGGACTTCTTTTTCGTGTTGCCCCGTTTTCGTACGGCCCGCGCGGTGGACAATAGGGGCATGAGCCAGCAGGGGGAGAGGCCCACCACCGGCGAGGACGACTGGTGGAACCGGCTGTACGACGAATCCGCCCCGGACACGGCCCCGGCCGCGACGGGCGACACCGACACGGACACCGACACCGACACCCTGGAAGACCGCTTCAACTCCGCCTTGGGCACGGTGGCTCCGCCGGCCCCCGTACCGGTACCCGACCCGCCACCGGCGCGCCCGCCCCGGCCGCGCGGGCCCTGGGAGCCGCCGGAGGCATGCGGGGCCGACGGTTCGCCGCCTCCGGGGAAGGCCGTAACCGACCGCCCGCCACGGGCTCAACCACCGGGCTCTGACCCGAGGTTCGCGGAGCCACCCCCGGCGGCCGGCGAGCCGGCCCCACCCGTACCACCGGCCCGCGAGCCGGCCCCACCCGTACTGCCGGCCCGCCGGTCTGCGCCCGGACAACCGGCGCAGCCGCCCCATCTGCCTGCGGCCGAACAGTCGGCGCCGCCGGCACCCCCCGCACCACCAGTGACGTCCTCTGCGGCTGCCCGTGAGGTGCCCGCCCAGACGGCCCCACCCGCCCCCGCCGCGCCGCCGGCCGCACCCGGGCAACTGGCCCAGCCGTCATCCGCGCCCGCCGGGCAACCGACGCCCGCTGGGCCACCCGCCCCCGCCGGGCTGCCGGCCGCACCCGAGCAATCGGCCCCGTCACCACCCGCCCCCGCCGGGCCGCCCGCGCCCGCCGGGCCGCGCCCACCCGCCGGGCAACCGGCGCCGCCCGCCCCCGCCGGGCCGCACGCCGGGCCCAGGCCACCCGCCCCGTCCCCCGCCGAGCCGCCGCGGGCGACCGGGCGGCCACGGCATGCCGCCCCCGCGCCGGAGGCGGCTTCGCGGCCCGTTGTCGGGTTCGTAGGGGGGCGGCCGCCCACCTACGACGCAGAGCCCACCGCGCTGCCCGCCGCCGATCCCGCCCTGCTGGACGATCTCGTCGCCGACACCGTCCTCGACGGCGCCCGGTACGGCACGTACATCCTGCGCGCCGCCTCCGTACGCGGCGACTCCGCCCGCTACCGCGGCGAACCGCGCCGCGACTCGCTGCTCACCGCCCGCTTCGGCACCGGCGAAGCCGCCCTCGTACTGGTCGCCCTGGCCGGTGGCGCGCGCGCCAACAAGGGCGCGCACCGGGCCGCCGGCGACGTCTGCCGCTGGATCGGCGGGGCGGTCGGCCGCAGCCACGCCCGGCTGTCCGAGGACATAAGGGCAGGCCGGCGCGGCGACCTGAAGTCCGGCCTCCACCGGCTCACCGACCGGAGCTACGGCAAGCTCCGCGCCCGCGCCGCCGAACTGGGCCTGGAACCCGACGAGTACACCGCGACCCTGCGCTGCCTGCTGCTGCCCGCCGACCCGGAGTGCCGTACGAGGGTGTTCTTCGGGATCGGCGCGGGAGGGCTCTTCCGCCTCCGTGACGGCGCCTGGCAGGACATCGAGCCGCAGGTCGCGGAGGCCACGGGCGAGCCCGTGGTCGGCTACGGCTCGGTGCCGAGCGAGGGCGCCGAGGGGGACCGGCTCACCATGGACCTGGGCATCACGACGGCCTCGTCGCCGTACGTCGAGAGCCTGCCACCTCGGACAGAACCGTTCCGCTTCCGGGCCTCCGTCGCCCGCCCGGGGGACACGCTCCTGCTCTGCAGCAACGGCCTCGCCGAGCCGCTGCGCGGCGAGCCCTCGCTCGCGAAGCTGCTCGCCGAGCGCTGGGCGCCGCACGACGCGCCCGGCCTCGCCGCGTTCCTGGCGGACACCCAGCTCCGGGTGAAGGGGTACGCGGACGACCGCACGGCTGCCGCAGTCTGGGAGGCGTAAGCGCGCCCGGCGTGGGTTGATGGAGTCCCGGAGATCCACACGACCGGACCAGACCGGACCAGACCGGAAAGGGCGCGCGCCCCATGGCCAAACAGAACGTGGCGGAGCAGTTCGTCGACATCCTCGTGCGCGCAGGCGTGCAGCGCCTGTACGGCGTCGTCGGCGACAGCCTGAACCCCGTCGTCGACGCCATCCGCCGTAACGCCGCCATCGAATGGATCCACGTCAGGCACGAGGAGACGGCCGCCTTCGCGGCCGGCGCCGAGGCCCAGATCACCGGCAGGCTCGCCGCGTGCGCCGGCTCCTGCGGCCCCGGCAACCTGCACCTCATCAACGGCCTCTACGACGCGCACCGCTCGATGGCCCCGGTGCTGGCCCTCGCCTCGCACATCCCGTCGAGCGAGATCGGCCTCGGCTACTTCCAGGAGACCCACCCCGACCAGCTGTTCCGCGAGTGCAGCCACTACAGCGAGATGATCTCCAACCCGAAGCAGATGCCCCGCCTGCTCCAGACGGCGGTGCAGCACGCGGTCGGTCGCAGCGGGGTCAGCGTGGTCACTCTGCCGGGCGACATCGCAGCGCAGGCCGTCCCCGACAAGGCGGTGGAGCACGCCCTGGTCACCTCGCGCCCGACCGTACGGCCGGGCGACACGGAGATCGACAAGCTGGTGCGCATGATCGACCAGGCCGACCGGGTGACCCTGTTCTGCGGCAGCGGCACGGCCGGCGCCCACGCCGAGGTGATGGAGTTCGCGGAGCGGATCAAGTCTCCGGTGGGGCACGCGCTGCGCGGCAAGGAGTGGATCCAGTACGACAATCCGTACGACGTCGGCATGAGCGGGCTGCTCGGCTACGGCGCCGCCTACGAGGCCACCCACGAGTGCGATCTGCTGATCCTGCTGGGCACCGACTTCCCGTACAACGCGTTCCTCCCCGACGACGTCGAGATCGCCCAGGTGGACGTCCGCCCGGAGCACCTCGGCCGCCGCTCCAAGCTCGACCTCGCGGTCTGGGGCGATGTGCGCGAGACGCTGCGCTGTCTGATCCCGCGGGTCAGGGCCAAGACCGACCGCAAGTTCCTGGACCGGATGCTCAAGAAGCACGCGGACGCCCTCGAAGGCGTGATCAAGGCGTACACCCGCAAGGTGGAGAAGCACGTTCCCCTCCACCCGGAGTACGTGGCGTCCGTACTGGACGAACTCGCGGACGACGACGCGGTGTTCACCGTGGACACCGGGATGTGCAACGTCTGGGCGGCCCGTTACCTCTCCCCGAACGGCAGACGGCGCATCATCGGCTCGTTCAGCCACGGCTCGATGGCGAACGCGCTGCCGCAGGCGATCGGCGCGCAGTTCACCGACCGTGGCCGCCAGGTGATCTCGATGTCCGGCGACGGCGGATTCACCATGCTGATGGGCGACTTCCTCACCCTGGTGCAGTACGACCTGCCAGTGAAGATCGTGCTGTTCAACAACTCCTCGCTGAGCATGGTCGAGCTGGAGATGCTGGTCGCCGGGCTCCCGTCGTACGGAACGACGAACCGGAACCCGGACTTCGCGGCGATCGCCAACGCGGCCGGCGCGTACGGGGTGCGGGTGGAGAAGCCGAAACAGCTCGTGGGTGCGCTGAAGGAGGCGTTCAAGCACAAGGGTCCGGCCCTGGTGGACGTGGTCACCGACCCGAACGCGCTGTCCATCCCGCCGAAGATCCGCGCGGAGATGGTGACGGGCTTCGCCCTCTCCACGAGCAAGATCGTGCTGGACGGCGGAGTGGGCCGGATGGTGCAGATGGCGCGCTCCAACCTGCGGAATGTGCCCCGTCTCTGAGTCGGGATCACTGTCGATGAATCGACATGCGTGCTCTCAAGCCTGCGGGGCATGCATCTCGTAGGCGTGTTCGAGGGGGAGGGGCGGGGGAAGCTGTGCGGGTGGGGGCTATGACTGGGCGACAGCTGCAGATGAGCCGCAAGCTGGGAAAGGCCGATCTCACCGCGGTGGGTGAGGTCCGGCGGGCGCTGCGGGACCTGCTGCGCCACTGGGGCAGACCGGACTGTGGGGAGGTCGCGGAGCTGCTGACCAGCGAGCTCGTCACCAATGCGCTGGTGCACACCGACCGCGATGCGGTGGTCACCGCCACCGTCGCGGCGACCCGGCTCCGTGTGGAGGTCAGGGACTTCGTCGCCCGGCACCCGAGGCCGCGCGCGCCGGCCGCAGGCGACGGGAGCGACGGCAACGACGCTACGAACGGCCGGGGGCTGCTGCTGGTGCAGGCGCTGGCCGACGCGTGGGGCGTGCGGGCGCACGGGATCGGCAAGGCGGTGTGGTTCGAGCTGGACGGGGGACCCGCGTAGCAGGTGCCCGGCGGATTCCCCCGCCCGGTTGAGCCGAACTGCCCGGTCAGCCGAACTGCTGCTCGAGGTCCTTGAGTTTGCGCTCCAGGGAGTCGAGTCGCGGGAGGGTCTGGGTGTCGTCCTCGGCGGTGAGGTCGACGGTCCTGGACTCAGGACCGAGGGCCGGGCTCGTACCAGTCACGGCCTGGAGGGAGGGCCGGGGGCGCGGCGGCGGCAGTTGTCCTGGCTCTGCTATGGCGGGTTCCGCGCCGACCTGCGCGGAACCCGTGCCGGGGGCGATGCCCGTGACCTCCACCTGACGGCCGCCGCCGCGGCTGCGGCCGAACGCCCGGTGCTGGCGGTTGAGCGCCCTGATGTGGGCCCGTTCCCGCTTCTCCTGGTCCCTGCGGCGGAGCCGGTTCTGCTCCTTCTCCCGCCGGTCCTCACGGACCTCGTCGACCGCCTCGTCCAGCGTGCGTACGCCCTCCAGCAGCATCAGCGACCACGCGCCGAACGTCTCGCGGGGCGCCCGTAGCCACCGCACGATCCGGATCTGCGGCAGCGGACGCGGCACCAGACCCTGCTCGCGCAGTGCCGCCCGGCGCGTCTGCTTGAGCGCGCGGTCGAAGAGCACCGCGGCCGACAGTGACATGCCGGCGAAGAACTGCGGGGCGCCGGCGTGGCCCAGGCCCCGGGGCGCGTGCACCCAGTTGAACCAGGCGGCCGCGCCCGCGAACGTCCACACCAGCAGGCGCGAGCCGAGTGCCGCGTCGCCGTGGCTGGCCTCACGTACGGCGAGGACCGAGCAGAACATGGCCGCGCCGTCGAGTCCGAAGGGGACCAGGTACTCCCAGCCGCCGGTGAGGTTCAGGTTCTGCCGGCCGAAGCCGACCAGGCCGTGGAAGGAGAGCGCGGCGGCGACCGCGGCACAGCAGAAGAGCAGCAGGTAGGAGGCGGTTCCGTAGACCGCTTCCTTGCGCCGGCGGCGTTCCTCACTGCGTTCCCAGGTGTCGTCGGCCGCGGCTTTGTCCCCGGCGCGCTTCCCGCGCGCGAGCACCGCGACCGCCGCCATCACGCCCAGGAGCAACAGGGCGCCCGGAAGCAGCCAGTCCAGCGATATGTCGGTCAGTCTCATCCGGTGTCCCTTGCATCGCTTGCATCGCATGCATCGCTTGCATCGCGTCAGGCGGTTTCGGCTCGTTCGGACCGCCATAGTTGCGGATTCCGGTTGGCCGGGATGAGGGTTTCGGGGCAAGTGGACGCCAACGGAGGCCACACCCCTCCGGATAGGGCGATCTAGGTCGAACTACCGTCCGTAGGTAGGGAGTTGAGTTCGATTTACGTCACTGCATCGAGTGGCGTGACACTACGCGGAGGCGCTACGCGGAGGCGGACAGCCGGGCGATGCGGTCGGCGTCGCATGTACGCGGACAGGTGACGCAGGTGTCCTCGGGCCGCAGCGTGTAGAAGAGGCAGCAACTGGCCCGGTCGCGGGTGGGCAGCGCCTCGCCGTTCGGGCCGGTGAGCGTACGGAAGCCGGTGGAGCCGACGTACGGGGCCGTGGTGCCGGGCAGCAGCAGTTCGAGCTCGGTCATCGCGCGCTGCTCCTCGCCGAGCAGATGCGAGATGTACCAGAGGCCCTCGACGATCTCGTCCGTCGCCATGCCCCACAGGGCGCGCCTGCCGCGGCGCATCCGCGGGCCGAAGCCCTCCAGGACCGGCCCGAGGTGTTCGGCGACGGCCTCCCGCACTTCGGCCCGCAGGGCCTCCTCGTCCGGTACGACCCTGGCGCCCGGCAGCAGGGCCGCCGGATCCCCCGGCAGACAGGCGAAGCTCTCCACCCGGGCGGTCATCCGGCCCAGCGTGCGGTGGAAGCTGACGTTCCCGACGGGGGTGCGGGGCACCCGGCGGTGCAGAAACCACGGCACCGTGATGAGCAGGCAGGCGGGCCAGGCGTACCGGTGGAAGCCGAAGCTGGCGATCACGTCGGGGCGGGCCTGCTGCCCGTAGTCCTTCAGGACCTGCGCGTTGTCCCAGGCGAGGAAGGCGTCGAGAGCGGGGCCGCCGGCCGCGAGTTCGTCCGCACCGACCCAGCCCGCGCCGCGGGGGGTCGCCGTGCCCGCGGTCGGTTCCCTTATCTGCAGACCGGGGAACACCTCGGCAAGGCGCGCGTACGAGTCCGCGACCGGAGAGCCGGTCGCGCATCCGGTCGGGACGAGGGGGCGCGCGGCGCTGGGGAGCAAAGCCGGGACGGTCATGCGGGACCACCGAATCGCGATCGTTAGCAGGTTAGCCTTACCTTACCCGACGCGTTCGATGTTTGAACTGCAGCCCCGTCCGCCTATCGTGCATACAGGCCCTGGCGCTCGCGAGCTGGGTCTGAGCGGACGCCGGAGGAGGACCCGAGTGGAGCAGGCCCGAGCGCGTGACGCCGCGTCGCCGGCCGGGTCCGCCGTGCCCCGGGTGCCGGAGCAGGCCCGGGGGGACGGGGGCGGGGCCCGTGGGGAGCACACGCACAGCGAGCCGCCGGCGCCACGGGTGTTCCGCCACTCGGTACGCGGCCAGATACTCGACGCGCTGCGGACGGCGCTGGTGGATGGCGAGCTTGAACCTGGCGCGCTCTACTCCGCACCGGTTCTGGCCGAGCGCTTCGGCGTGTCCGCCACGCCGGTCCGTGAGGCGATGCAGCAACTCGCCCTGGAGGGGGCCGTCGAGGTCGTTCCCAATCGGGGCTTCCGGGTGGTTCGGCGCGGTGCGCGCGAACTCGCCGAGCTGGCGGAGATCCGGGCGCTGATCGAGGTGCCGGTGATGCTCGGGCTGGCCCGTACGGTCCCGGCCGAGCGCTGGGCCGAACTGCGTCCGCTCGCCGACGCCACGGCGCTGGCGGCGGCGCGGGGCGATCTTGCGGCGTACGCGGAGTCGGACCGCGCGTTCCACCGCGCGGTCCTGGCCCTCGCCGGCAACCAGCAACTCCTGCTGGTGGCGGCGGACTTGCACCGCCGCGCCCAGTGGCCGGCAGCAAGCGCCCCGCCGGTCCGCCACGCGGACCTGGTGGCGGACGCGGCGGAACACTCGGCGCTACTGGGAGCCCTGATCGCCCAGGACCTCGCGGTGGTGGAGTCGCTGGTACGGGAACACTTCAGGGGGGCGGGAGGGTGAGCGGGGGCCGCCTGACCGGGTACGCGTGGTTCGGGGTAACCCGGGGCCGCCCGGTTTGAGAGTCTGGCGGGCCTCGTCTCCCTGTAAAGGGCGCTCCCTGCGGTCGCGTCGCTGCGCGATTCCGCTTCGCTCCACTCTTGACAGCGAGCCGTGTCCCGCTGCTGCGGATGTACGTCGGGCGGCCCTGGGGAGCGGGGCCCCACCTGAGCCTGGTGGGCGGCGCGGGTTTGTTCAGTGGCGACCGGCCGGCGGGTGGTTGCGGGGCGCGGCAGGTCGGGGGCCGGGCCCACCCCGGAGCGTCCGAGCGCCCCACCCACCGGCCTGGCGGCCGCTGAGCCGGGCCGGGCTGATCCCGAAGTGGCCGCGTCCGCAACCGCCCACCACCCGGCGGCCGCTGAGCCGGGGCCGGGCCCATCCCGGAGTCGCCGCGCCCCGAGCCGCTCACCGGCCTGCGGCCGGGCGCGGACCGGAGCCAGCGACGACGAATCCCCGGGCCCCGCCCCGGGGGCCGCCCCCCCTCTGGTCAATTCGCGGTGGAGGGACGGGGGTCAAGGGTGGCCGAAGGCCATCGCGCAGCGACGCGACCGCAGGGAGCGCCCTTGATGCCCGGCCCGGAGCCGCCATAATCCCCGCTAGGGCGGCCCCCTTCCCGAACGACTCGCTCCCGGCGCAGCCCGGTTACCGCTCCCCGCAGGTGGCGTACGTGACGAATGCCGTCCAGGCGGTGGGGGCGAGGGCCAGGTGCGGGCCCTGCTTGTTCTTCGAGTCACGGACGTGGACGGTGGACGGGCAGGTCGCGACCTCAACGCAGTCGTCGCCCTGGGAGCCGCTGCGGCTCGACTTGCGCCAGGCGAGGGCGACCTCGACGCATGCGTCGCCCTGGGAGCCGCTGTAGCTGCTCTTGAACCAGGCCAGTTCGGTGGCGGTCATAGCGCTCCTCGCATTCGCTCCAGCAGGCTCACGGAGTCTGCAGGGGTGAGAGCCTGTGAGCGCAGTTTTGCATATCGCTGGAGAAGCACGCTGACCTGTTTGGGATCGGAGATCAACTGGCCCGACTCCTGGCCCTCGGTGTAGCCGAGCCAGCGGTTCTCCGGCGTCTCCAACAGCATCATGGGCCCGTCCAAGCCCGCATGATCCGGCTGCCGCAGTGGCATGAGCTGCAGCTCGACGTTCCAGTGTTCGGCCCACCTCAGCAGGTGGTCGATGAGTTCCCCGGTGACGTCCAATCCGCCCGTCTGCCGTTCCAGCAGCGCCTGTTCAACGATAAAGCTGAATGCGATCGGCGGCCTACGTGTGAGCAGCTCCTGGCGCGCCAGTCGGGCCGCAACCCGCTGCTGAACCTGTTCCTCGTCCGGCGGCGGGGGAACGCTCAAGGTCACCGCTCGCGCGTACGCCTCCGTCTGCAACAGACCCGGCACCACCCGGCATTCGTACGTGCACAAGCTCACCGCCTGCTCCTCCAGCCCCGCCCACTGGCGGAACCAGGACGCCAGCCCCGGCCTTCGCGTCAGGTGCCGGGCTCCCGCCCGCAACGCACCGAAGCCGTCCAGCGACTCTTCCGCCCGCTCGACGAAGTCCTTCGGCGGGAGGCGGCGGCCCTGTTCGATCGATGCCACCGTCTGGGGGGAGTACCGCACCAGCGGGGCCAGGTCCTCCTGGGTGAGGCCGGCCCGTTCGCGGAACGCCTTCAGCATCGCCCCGTATGCCTTGAGGCTGTCCGACGCTTCCGGCTCGCTGTTGACCGGCATTTCCCGTCCCCCTCCATGGAGCCCAACTCACCCATGGTCACGGTCCGTTACGCGTACTGTCCACCCCATGTACCCGTACGCTGACGCAGCGTACGGCCTGCCGGCCTGGTGAGCGCCATGCCAAGCCGTCAGCCTGGGCATATGCCAGCACCTGCCCAGCCCCACACTCCCGTCACCGTACGTGTGTTCACCCAGCGCTTCAGCGCTACGCGCCTCGGTGCGCGTCTCGCCCGGCATCTCGCCGTCCATCGGCTCGACGTGTGGGGCATTCCGTACGGCAGCGAACTGTCCGACTCCGCAGCCGTGGTCGTCGCCGAGCTGGCTGCCAATGCCGGTGCGCCATGAGGCGCTCTGTTGTATCCCCGGTTCAACCGGGAGGAACTGAAAGGGAGGTTTCTGGGTCCGAT